>NZ_QNUH01000004.1 GCF_003385495.1 Chryseobacterium elymi
AATATAGCTATATTAAAATATAAAATAATTAAATATTAACTTAATAATTTTAAACCAGAACAAATCACAAAATATAAACTATGAAAACAAGGTTCAAAGCTGTCTTCTTTACGGCAGCTCTAAGTTCTGCTTTTACCCTGGCCGGATGTGGTCACGAAGAAATCAATAATGACCTGGCAGAAAGCGAAATCAATATTAAAAACTCCTTGGCACAAAAGATTATTCCTTTGGCCAATTGTGTAGCTCCCGGATGGGCTTCTCAAAACGGAGGAACTACCGGAGGCGGAACCGCAGCAGAGACTACTGTTTCCACGTATGCTCAGTTAAAGGCTGCAATTGAAAACACAGCTGTAAAAGTGATCAAGGTAACCGGAACCATCACCATTACTACACGCTTATCTCTTCAGGATCAGACCGGAAAAACAATTTACGGGGCTACAGGCGCCAGACTTGTTTCTACCGATCAAACCAAAGACGGCTCAGGAATTATCAATATTAAAAGATGTAACAATATCATTATCCGAAACCTTATTTTCGAGGGTCCCGGAGCGTATGATACAGACGGTTGGGACAACGCCATTCTTGACGACTGCCGAAATGTATGGATAGACCACTGCGAGTTCAGAGATGGTGTAGACGGAAATTTCGACATCAAAAACAAATCTGACTTTATTACAGTTTCCTATACCAAGTTCCATTATCTGAAAGCTCCAAAACCAGGAGGCCCAGGAGGAACAAATGATCACAGATTCTCTAACCTTATCGGGTCAAGTGACAGCGCCACTGCTGATATCGGAAAATTGAATGTAACTTTTGTACGCTGCTGGTGGGCACCGGGATGCAGAGAGCGCATGCCGAGAGTAAGATTCGGTAAGATACATATACTGAACAGTTATTTCAACAGTTCTGTAAGCAATAAATGTATTGCTGCTGGAGTACAGGCTAATATCCTGGTGGAAAGAAATGTTTTTGAAAATGTAAAAGAACCTATCAGTTTAATGACCGGATTTACAGCTGTAACCCAATCAGGAAGCAGCTTCATCAATGTTACCGGAAACACTGCAGGAAGCGGAACAGCATTTACTCCACCTTATACTATTAATAAGCTGAATGTAGCTGATGTAAAATCTGATATTACTGCAAATGCTGGGGCTACTTTAGGAGGAAACGTTTGTGATGCATTTTAATATGAGACTGTAATAATAGTAGTAATACCAAAGAGAGTATCTCGTTTCTGAGATATTCTCTTTGGTCTTTAGATGTGATAAAAGAAGGGGTATCACAACTTATTTGTTATAGCATAAATTAATTAATTATTCCGTTATTTTATTTTTCTCCAGCCATTTGGGATATTCCTTTGCGAGCAGTTTTTCGGCAAAATCCCCAAACCAGCTGTAGCCGTTTCTTCTTTCTTCTGAAACTTCATTATAATTATACTTTACACTGCCATCCCGATCCCCAAACAAAGGTTTGTTGGTATGAATATCATAGAATCTGGCCCAGATAACAGAATTTTTATCTTTAACCAAAACTCTTATTGCCTTTCCGTTTTGTTTGGTGACATTATAGCTATAACCTTCAATCTTATTTTGTTTAAACCACTCTAGTGCAGCTTTTATGGATTTTTCTATTTCGGGAGTTACCGGCTGTTGCATCAAAAACCTAATAATCCCTACCGATTCTCCCGTAGCTAATGAAATAGGTTCAAAAGCTCTTGCCTTATCCGGCTGTAAAGTAATCTCATTATACTGATCTGCCCAGATGGAAGGATTCCCGTTTTGCAGAACCTGCGTTTTTAAGATACATCCAATCCCTTTCTGAACTGCAATTTTTGATTTTTCTTTTAATGAGGAAGAGATCACATCGAAGTTGTTCTTACCTTCCGCCGCATTGTACAGAACTGTCAGAGCATTGATCATCGCATTATCATTATAAGTCACCTGTTTTCTGTAAAGCCCAGTGTTGGGATAATACTGAGGAAAACCTCCGTTATCGTACTGCATGAGAAGAAGATAACTGATTCCTTTTTCTGCCGCTTTTAAATATTCAGGATTTTTTGTGTCTAAATACGCTTTGATCAATCCATTGATCTCTCTGGAAGTTGCGTTATTATCAATGGTTGCATGTTCATCACCGGTAGATTTTATCTTTTTTAAAAGGTTTTTATCAATAGACAGATTATAGTTTACCTCCGACTTATCTTCCAGCTGTTTTCCCCAACCGCCATTAGGAAGCTGATAGACCAGCATTTTCTCTGCCAGTGTATCTTTCACCTGAGCAGAATAACTCACCGTCAGTAATCCTATTGCAAATGTGTATATTTTTAGATTCATTTTTATCATTAAAAATTTATAAAGAGAATATTGTATTACGAACACTCAAACTCTACGCCCCTTAAACTTATCTCTTTATCATTCTACCATTTTTACTACCAATGGTTTGCAATAATATAAGCTTGCTTCTGAAGCATATTCTCCCAGTTTTTCTGCGTTTGAAACTGTCCTTTTTTCTGCCAGACAAACTCCGCATAAAATCCTGCTTTCCGGGGTTTGAACAGAGTAATTCTTCATTTTTTCCACCACCATCATAATCGATCTATTGAATGGGAAGCCATTTTACTTTTGCATCTTATATTTCATTTCTGGAAAAAACCAGAGGGTTAGCCACCTCTACAGATTGCTGAGCTTATAAAACAATATAAAAAATGCAACCGATTGCATAAATTAATTTAAAACTTGTTTTTCTCATAGATAAAGGGCTACAATTTCACCAAAAATAAAAAATATTTTCAACATGAAGACCATTATATAAAAATTTCATCATACATCATGATAAATGGTTGGTGAAAATGATAACTATCTTCATTTATTCCTAATGTTTAACATAATTTTCCCTCCGTTTTCGACCTCATCAATTGTATACCTTACTGTTCTTCTGACTGAAGAAGATAAAATAATTGAACTGCTGAAACTCCAAATATAGAATTTCTGCAACTATTTTTTATTGTAGGATCCATTGAAGGCTATAAGTACTTTTAAGAAATATAATTAACATAGGATTTCTTTATCTTTTATTAAAATTTCAACCGGTATTTTCAAATCTGTTTGAATTTTCACTCTTAATGCTTCCAATGCGGAAGATTCACCGTGAACCAGCATGATTTGTCGAGGAGGATTCTTATATTTTCTTATCCATTCTATTAATTCAGATTGATCAGCATGGGCAGATAACCCCGTTAATTCTACTATATTTGCTTTCACTGGATAATATTTTCCGTGAATTTTTAATTCATGAGATTCATTAAGCAATGCTCTTCCGCGAGTACCTTCTGCCTGAAATCCAACAATTAATACAGTATTCCGGCTGTTTCCTATATCATGTTTTAAATATTCAAGGACACGCCCTCCCGTTATCATACCGCTTCCGGCAATTATTATTTTACTTTGCTTGTCATGAACGATTTCCTCTGTATTTGTGTACTCTCTATTGATATTCATCTGTTCAATAATTTCCAGCCATTTTTCTTTATCGACAGTCGTGTATTCAGCATATTCAACCATAATATCTGTTGCAGAAGCAGCCATAGGGCTGTCCATTATTATTGGGAGGTTACGGGGTATTTTGTTCTGTTCTTTGAGTTGATAAAGAATATAAATAAGCTCCTGTGCTCTGCCTACAGCAAAACTGGGAATAATAATATTACCATGGTTTTTAACCGTGAGATTGATCCAGTGCTCCAATTTATCATACAAATTGGTATTATCATGAAGTCTGTCTCCGTAAGTAGATTCCATTACTATAAAATCTGCTTTGGTGAAAAAATCAGGTGGAGGTAAAATAGCGCTATTAGTTCGTCCAATATCTCCTGAAAAAATGATCGTTTTTTCAAAACATACGATTTCTAAAGAGCAGGCCCCAATGATATGTCCGCAGGGTTTGAATCTGAATTGGATATGATCACTTAATTTAATACTACGATTCTCTTTAACCGTAAAAAATTGTTTAAAAGACCTTTCAGCATCAGTTATCGTGTACAGCGGTTTTGCGGGATTGTGTTTGGTATAATGATGATAATTTGCTTTTTCTGCATCCTCTTCCTGCAGTTTTGCACTATCCAGTAAAATCAATTTTGCTAATTCTTTGGTAGGTTCAGTCATATAAATTTTACCTTTAAACCCTTTTTTTACAAGGAGCGGAATATATCCGCAATGATCAAGATGGGCATGGGTAAGAATTACTATATCTATTTCAGCAACATTGACATTTAACGATTCCCAGTTTTGTGCACGCAAAGATTTAATACCCTGAAACAATCCACAATCAATCAATATATTAAGTTCCGAGGTTTTTAATAAATGTTTAGATCCCGTAACTGTTTCAGCTCCTCCAAGAGATTTTAGAATGATAGTATCCATTTTTTTATTTTTATAAATCTGTTGCGCATCTGGTTTATTCCGGCTCTGACACTTGAATCATCTCCTAAATGCGCAACAGGGTTTTATGAATTAATACTAAAAAATTTTAGCGTATTTTGATCTCTTTTACTTCCTTTTTATCCAGATTATTTTTATTAATCGTAATATTTAATAATCCACCTTTATAATTGGCTTTTATGTGGCCCAAAGTAATATTGTCGGGTAAACGGAAACTGCGGGCAAATGAGGAAGCTGAAAATTCTTTTCTTACATAATTTTCTTTTTCTTCTTTTTTCTCTGCACTGGTTTCAGCACTGATGATCAGTGATCCGTCTTCAACGGCTACTTTAAAATCTTTTTTCTTAAATCCCGGAGCCGAAACCGTCACCTTATAGACACCGTTTTTATCAATAATGTTCACTGTTGGTTCTGATTTAACCGACTGATTAACAAGATCATCATTCTTCCAAAAATCTTCTATCAGAGATTCTAATGATTGAGATGGATTGGTTTTTTCTAAAGTTTTCATAATACAATTATTTTAAGGTTTATACTCCAAAGGTATAATGGAAATAATTTTTAAATTATGACTGTCGTTGCGTTTTGAGATGATGTTAATCACTTTTTTCCCAGGTATCAAGAATTTCAATTATTGAGGAAATGGCTAATTTTGAATCTGGAATGGTAATGTATTTCAATCCTGAATTCTGAATTATTGATACATCTACGGGAACCTGTTCCTGGAATCTGAATATAAAATATTTGATCCCAAAGGATATAAGCTTCAAAATAAGACTATTTGAAACCGGGGTTTCCTGATCAATGATTATGACAGTGTCTTTTGCTTCTGCAAAATGGACCGTAGCTTCACTTAAAGGATCTACTATAATCGTAATTTTATGCTTTTTACGATTAGCCAAAGCAAGAAGCTTTTTATCTTCCTGGCTGATATGATAAACGATGACTTTCATACTATCTGTTCAATGTTCAAATGTATTCAACTGCACAGAACTGACGAATGCATGAAATCATTATAAAAAGTGATAGAGATTAGTTTTTAAGCTTTTGAAGTCTTAGCCTATCAAGTATGGTAATCTTCCCGGCACTCCTGTCTATTAAATTTTCTTCTTTAAAATCACTTAGAATTCTGCTTACCGTTTCAATAGCCATTCCCGCCATAGAAGCAAGGTTTTCTCTGGAAATTTCAAAATTGTCGGTGTGAGGATGTTTTGCATGGAGTTTAAGCAGTACCTCTGCCATTCTTTTTCTCACAGAAAAATAAGCAAGCTGTAATAACTGCTCTTCGTGGGTAATAACATTCTGGGCAAGAATTTTGATGAATTTTTCTGCCACATCAGGATATTTATAAAACAATTGATCAATAACTTCTCTGGGAACAGAGCATAAGGTAGCATCCTCCAATACTTCAGCTGTCTCTTTATATTCTTTTCCTGCAAATAATGAAGTGATTCCAAAATATTCTTCCGGACTGTAGACTCCTGTCATGAGTTCTTTTCCATCTTCGGTCATTTTTGTTGTTTTCACTGAACCGGATATAATTAAATAGACAGCATTGGCAGTATCACCCTCGTAGTATATAATCTGCTTCTTTTTAAAGGACTTCACTTTTCGTTCATCAAAAGCTTTCTTTAATTCATCAAGTCCGTGTGAACCATGAAATAAATTGGTCATTTGTGTAAGAATATTGCTGTAAAGACTTTTCTGGCGTTCTTTCTTTTTCAATCGGCTTTCAATAGCACTGAGGAGTTCTATATCATCAAAAGGTTTGGTAAGATAATCATCCGCACCCATTTCTATTCCTTTTCGGACTTCTACCCTATCCGTTTTCGCCGTTATAAAAATAAAAGGAATAAGCGCAGTATCTTCTCTCTTGCTTAAAAGATGTAGCACCCCATACCCGTCAAGCTCCGGCATCATAATATCACATAATATCACATCCGGTATCTTTTTAATAGCCAGATCTACTCCCTGTTTACCGTTAGAAGCCTGAAATACTTCATAACTGGCAAGCTGAAGGATCTCAGAAGTGCTTTCTCGGATATCATCATTATCTTCGATTATTAATATGCGTATTCTTTCCATGGAACTAACTTGGAGTATTATTAATTATTTTTTCTGAAATGATAAGATAAACTCTGCACCCTTACCTGATTTACTTTCAAAACGGATCGTACCATCCATGAGATCTACATACCGCTGCACAATATTGAGCCCTAATCCTGTTCCGGGAATATTTCCTGTATTATGGGCTCTGAAAAATGGCTGAAAAAGTCCGGATTGGTCTTCTTCAGGTATCCCTATTCCATTATCTTTTACTGAAAATACATATTGATTTTCACTTATTGCTGTAGAGAATTCAATCAACGTATGCTCTCCTGAATATTTTATAGCATTGCTCATTAAGTTCATTAAACAATTTCTTAATAAGTTTTGATCCAGATTTACATCATTTTCCGATCCGGCATGCTGGTAAATAATAATTTGATCTTCTTTGGTGATGAGCTGCATTTCTTCTGTAAGTTCTTCTGAAAACTTAACAATATCAAATGAGGCATAATGAGGTTTTACAATTCCGGTATCCAATTTTTCTAAGGAAAGAAAATCATTAAGAATACCATTTAAACTGCCAATTGCATTTTTTATTTTATGGAGATGTTTTAATATTTGGATATTATCGGAAGTTTGCAGATATTTTTCAATAAGTACGGCAGAAAGCTGCATAGAGCTTAAAGGGGTACGAAACTCGTGCGATGCCATTGATACAAAGCGGCTTTTCATACGGTTCAGCGCTTTTTCTTTTTCCAAAGATGTATTAGCTTCTTCCTTTGCCATTTCCAATTCATGAAGCATTTTTTTCAGCGATTTTGTACGGTTGTCAACTAATTCTTCAAGTTCGATTGTATATTTTTTAAGAAATTCTTCCGCTTCTTTTTCTTTAGATAGATCATGGATAAAGCCTGTGTAAATCACCCTATCCTGATATTGTACTTCGCTTACGGCAAGCCTGAAGGGAAATCGGGAGCCATCTTTTCTTAATCCTCTTACTTCCCTACCCTTTCCGATTATCTTTTTTTCGCCGGTATTTTGATAATTGAGCAAATAATCATCATGTCTGCTTTTATCAGGCTCAGGCATCAGTACTGAAATATTTTTACCTGTTAATTCTTCTTCTTTATACCCAAATATTTTTAGTGCAGAAGGATTCAGACTTTCTATTCTCCCTCTATTATCAATAGTTATAATACCGTCAATGGCCGTTTCAATAATGGCTTGTAATAGTTTTGCACTTTCCATATTTTATATAGCACTATATCATATAAAGTTATGAATTTTAGTACAACTAATCGTATTTGGATATAAATAAATGTTAACAAATTAAATTGTTATTAATTATTCTCAATAAATACGAATAAAAAATTGAAATCTAAAATAAAATTCCCCGAGACGGAGCCCAGAGGAATTCTTTAGATTAAAAAAACAGATGATCAGTTTCCGGAATGATTAACAGTGGAATTTCTAACTCTGCAGCCTGTCTTGCAGCATGGCTGCTCTTGGTAAATCTCTCGAGAAAACTCCTGTGGTCATGTCCCATTGCCAAGATATCAATATCTTTATTTTTCAGGATATCTAAACCGTAATCTATATTTTCGCTGTAAATGCAGTTATAACAAACTTTACCATCCAAGGCCTTTAAAAACACTTCTTTTTTATGCTCATAAGCAGTATCCTGAATCACATCATTATTGCTTTGAATAATATGGGTAATTAAGAGTTCGGCATCAAAATATTGGGCAAACTTAATCAATGATTGAGCAATTTTTATATCTTTTCTCTTCAGATCTGTTGCAAAAGCGATCTTTTTCATTCCCTTATATTTATGGTTTTGGGGAATTAACAGGAGCGGATGTTGTGTATTTTCAATCATTTTAAGACTGTTGCTTCCAAAAATAAACCGGGCAAGCATTCCGGCTCCCTGCATCCCCATTACAATAAGCAATGTTTTATTATTGGCTGCCGTATTATTTATTACCTGCACAACATCACCTCCCTCGCAAGAATAATATATCGACGGATGATAAGGAAAAGCCTCATCTCCCCATAAAGTTTTCTCTTTATTTTCAAGTACTTTTACCAATTTTTTCATCTCCTTACTGTTTTCATCCTGTAAGGCCGGATATTCATATAGAGCCCACGCAGTCTGCCCAAGCATAGGGCTTTCAACCGGCAGTGCAAATGCATGACACAAATCAATATTACATTTTAGAGCATTAGCCAGATGGAGTGCATAAACTGCAGCATTTTTTGCCGGCTTTGAATAGTCTGTAGGTACTACAATCGTTCTCATAATTTTATTATTTATTTTGGTTAAATTTATTTTCGAGTGAATCATCAAAATGGTAAATGTCTTTATAGAGTACAGGTTTTCCATCTTTTATTAAGCAAGTCAGATAAGTAATAATGATGGGAACCGGTTGCTTTAAAACAAAATCTTTTCTTTGGTAGCCAGCCATCGCATTTTCTAAAATGGGAATCTTATTTCCAGAGCCATCATTTTTTAAAAGGAGAGAAGCGAGTTCTTTAGCGTTTTCAACACGAATGCATCCATGACTGAAAGCTCTTTCATCTTTATTAAACAATTGTTTCTGAGAAGTATCATGGAGATATACTCCATAAGAGTTCTCAAATCTAAAAACCACCGCTCCTAATGCATTATCACATCCGGATGATTGTCTGACACTATATTTATAAGGATTTTGACGGATCTCTTTTAATTTTGACGAAGTTATTTCGACTTTATTACCTTGTTTATCATACACTGAATAATGATGATCTGTTAAATAACTTTTGTTTTTTAAAATTTTTGGAAGCATTTCTTTTATGAATATGCTTTGGGGAACTTTCCAGTCAGGGGCTGTCGTAAAATAATTAATACTGCTCTTCAAAACCGGCGTTTTGGTAGATGGTTTCCCTATAATTACTTTAAAATCATATATACTGTCTTTCTGGTGAAATTCTAATGTATAGGAAGGAATATTGACTAATATATACGCTTGATCCCTTGTATTGATCCATCGTAAGCGCTCCATATTGATAACAATCTTTTCAATTCCCGTTTGAGGAGCCAAGCAATCGTTTTCTTCATAGAGTCCATTCAAATAATTTTGAAGATCCGTATAAGCTTTAACCTTAGGCTGAACTTCAAGAATCGCCTTAAGAAAATCTTTTTGCTGTCTTGCATATAACAATACATTCTCTGAGCGAAATCCATTAATCTCGTTGGTATCAATAAATGATGAGTTGTAGGAAGGATTGTATTTTCCAAAATGCAGATTATTGATGAAAGTAATAAGAGCATCGGTCATCAGAATATCGAACTCAGCTTTCTCTTTTTGATTTATTTCTACAGGAGCATCTCTCAATTTTCTTAATTTCTGAAGAGAAATTGCCCCCCAATGATAATCAGATAAAGACAGTCCGAATCGGTAGGAATACTCCAGCAGCAACATTGCTGTTTCAGGTTGATCTGACTTCTGTGCAGTGTGTAGCCAAGCATATTCAGAGTCGTTTCTGGCATAAAACTGAATGACCGATTTTGGGTAATGCAGTTTCGAGAGAATAACGTTGTCTTTAAGTGAAGAAGCAATCTCACTGGTCATTTTCAAATCCTGAGCCCGTGTGATCATTGCACAGCAAAGAATAATGGTGAAGGTTAAAAGAGCTTTCATAATCTAAGATTTATGCCACAAATTTCCAAATTACCTTCTTGCCAGATAATGACTCCGGTCACTAAAAAAAATGATACAGCTATAAATTAATTTAAGTTTCATCAAGGCTCCCAGATCACTTACTATAAAGAAATCAATGTAAATCACTTCTGTAACCAACGTTTGATTTAACTCTTATAAAAGGTTGAATTGATGAACTGACCAACATCATTTTTCACAGTGATGCGTGTCATATTATTTCCGATGCTGTTTTAGGACCTTTGGAATGAACTAATAATAAAATATGATCATGAAAAAATCACACTATCATAGGATAATCCTTTTTACAGCATTTGCATGTACAGTACTTCTCAATTCCTGCAGCTCCACTCATATAGCAAGCAGCTGGCGGGATCCGGATAAACATATCCATCCTACAGATTGGAAAAAAGTACTGGTGATGGCATTATTAACAAATGAAACCAATCGCCGCAGTGCTGAAGATGAAATGGCGAAATACCTCGACGGAAAAGGCATCACTTCTTACAGTTATCTGGATGAAAATTTTAATGCAAAAGATGAACAGGCTTTACGGAGTAAAATAAAAAAAGACAGTTTTGATGCTGCTATAACTATGCGTTTGATTGATGTGGATAAAGAAAAGGTATATACTCCCCAGCAATATTACATGTACCCTATGTATTATAATGATTTCATTACCTACTACTACAGAAACTGGATGTATTATAATATTCCCGGCTATTATACCATCACTAAAAAATTCATTATTGAAACTATAATTTATTCTATTAAGGATGATAAAATAATATGGTCAGGAATTACAGAAACGTATGATCCGAAAGGCGTAAAAAGACTGACGAACGAAATTGCCCGTACCCTTCGCAATAAAATGCAGCAGGAGGGATTTATTGAAAAATAACTACTGTCAAATAAATAACAATCTGCTATGATCAGTGTAAAAAAAGAAGGCATCATCCTGGAAAAGACTAACCTTGGATTTGAAAGTTCAGGAGTGTTGAATCCTGCCGTTTTACGTGAAAATGATTCTGTTCACTTATTTTACAGAGCGGTGAGCAAAGACAATTATTCAAGCATTGGTTATTGTCAGTTAAAAACACCGGTAACCATTGAAAATCGAATGGAAATCCCGCTTTTGTATCCACAATATAATTATGAAAGGAAAGGGGTGGAAGACCCACGGATCGTAAAAATTGATGACCTGTATTACCTCACCTATACTGCTTACGACGGTATCAATGCCTTAGGTGCATTAGCTACATCAAAAGATTTGGTGATATGGGAAAAAAGAGGGCTGATTGTGCCGCAGTATTCCTATGAAGAATTTAAGTTTTTAGCGGAATCTAAAGGCGAATTAAATGAAAAGTACTTTCGTTTCAACGGGAAATATATAGTCTCAAAAAAACTCGAAAAAAAAGTATTGGTTTGGGATAAGAATATAATACTCTTTCCAAGGCGGATTAATGGTAAGCTTTATTTTTTACATCGGATAAAACCTGATATTCAAGTTGTTTCTGTTTATGATTTGAGTGAGCTTACCCATAATTTTTGGGATAACTTTCTACTGATGTTCAGCGATCACATTCTCATTTCATCAAAATATGACCATGAAGTAAGCTATGTGGGAGGTGGATGCCCTCCCATTGAAACAGAAAAAGGCTGGCTGCTGATCTATCATGGAGTTCATGATACCGTTGATGGTTATGTCTACTGTACCTGTGTGGCACTGTTAGATTTAGAGGATCCTACCTGCGAAATAGCCCGTTTACCCTACCCATTGTTTAAACCTGAATACAATTACGAGCTGCACGGAAAAGTTAATAATGTCTGTTTTCCCAGTGGAGCATTGGTTTGTGAGGATACACTATATATCTATTACGGCGCAGCAGACGAGCATGTTGCCTGTGCTTCGGTGTCTCTTTCGGAATTGCTGAAAGAATTAACAACTTATAAAAAACTTATCCCATGAAAAATAAATTAAATAGAAGAAAAAGACTGCTTAGACAACTCCTTTTAAAACCTGTCCCAAAAAAAGCACCTCAACTGCTGATGATCAGCACCTTTCCACCCAGAGAATGTGGTATTGCAACTTATACGCAGGACTTGATACAGGCAATTAACAATAAATTTACGGAATCTTTTGATATTAAAATATGTGCATTGGAAAATGGAAAGCATGATTATGATGAGAATGTTAATTATATTTTAGAAACACAAAACCCTCATTCCTATTACAGATTAATCCAGGATATTAATGCCTCCGATCGAATCGAATTAGTTGTTCTGCAACACGAGTTCGGTTTATTTAGAGGCAATGAAAAAGAATTATTAATGCTCCTGCAATCTGTTGAGAAAACTTCTGTAGTGGTATTCCATACCGTTTTGCCGAAACCGGACAGGGAAACACAACAATATATTCGGAGCATCGCTGAAATTACAGATATGTTAATTGTAATGACTCAGGCTGCCAAGAAAATATTAGAGGATGATTATCTTATAGCAAAAGAAAAAATTACCGTCATACCGCACGGTACACATCTGGTAGAGAATTCTGATAAAAAAGCTTTAAAAGAAAAATACGGTTATCAGCACAGAAAAATACTTTCAACCTTTGGCTTATTGAGTTCTGGGAAAAGCATAGAAACAACACTAAAAGCTCTGCCTTTCGTTATTAAGCAACATCCTGAAACACTATTTCTTATTATCGGTAAAACCCACCCGTGTGTTGTGCAACAGGAAGGTGAAAAATACAGACAAAGTTTAGAATTACTAATCAAAGAATTACAGTTATCCGGAAATGTAGCTTTTGTTAATGAATATTTGGCTCTTGATACTTTACTGGAATATCTGCAGCTGACGGATATTTACCTGTTTACTTCCAAAGATCCCAATCAGGCGGTAAGCGGCACATTCTCCTATGCTATCAGCTGTGGCTGCCCTATTATCTCCACCCCTATTCCGCACGCTCTGGAAGTACTGGAAAAAGGAGCAGGTATTATCATTGATTTTAATGATTCCCTGCAGCTCGCCAAACAGGTAAATACCTTATTGGATGATGAATTATTAAGAAATAAGATTGCATTAAACGGTTTACATCAGATGGCTCCTACGGCTTGGGAAAATTCTGCAATAGCTCATGTTCAGCTGTTTAAAAAAATTACAAATTCCAATTTAAATACTCAATATAAAATGCCCAAAATCAATTTGAATCATTTAAGAAAAATGACGACTGATTTCGGGATCCTTCAGTTTTCAATTATAAATCATCCGGATAAAGATTCGGGATATACTTTAGATGATAATGCGAGAGCATTGATCGCTATGTGTCAATTCTATAGAATCTATAAAATAAAAAATGATTTGAATTACATCAATATCTACTTTTATTTTATACTATTTACTTTTCAGGAGGAAGGTTATTTTTTAAATTATGTTGATATCAAAAAACAATTTACCGAACAAAACGGCAGTTGTAATCCTGAAGATTCTTTTGGAAGAGCAATATGGGCATTGGGATACTTAATTTCGATGCAGGATATTATCTCTTCAGAACTAATTGTCAAGGCTAAGAAACTGTTTAATAAAGCAATTTTGCAAGCCCAATACGTTCACTCGACCAGGGCAATGGCATTCATTATTAAAGGAGTATATTTTGCGAATACCAAAAATGGGAATCCGTTAAATATTCAACTTATAGAACAACTTGCCGACCGTTTAGTTCAAATGTATAAACATGAAACTGATGATCAATGGCAATGGTATGAAAGTTATCTCACATACGCCAACAGTGTGCTTCCTGAGGCAATGCTTTTTGCTTGGTTAACAATCCGTAAACCAATATATCAATCTATTGCTTTGGATTCCTTTAATTTTCTGCTGTCAAAAATATTTTCTCAGGATGCGATTAAAGTAATCTCTAATAAAGGCTGGATGCATAATGGCCAGGAAATTAATCCTGCCCATACAGGTGGAGAGCAGCCCATTGATGTAGCCTATACCATCATTGCACTAAGTGAATTCTACAGCAATTTTAATATTGAAGATTACAAATATAAGATGTTCAATGCTTTTGATTGGTTTTTAGGAAATAACCATTTAAACCAAATAGTATATAATCCCTGCACCGGAGGATGTTATGATGGTGTGGAAGATCATTACATCAATCTGAATCAGGGAGCTGAATCCACCATCAGCTACTTAATGGCAAGGCTGACCATGGAAAAATATGCTATACCAAAAGAAAATATCAACAAAAAATACAGTACGGAAAACATTTCGATAAAAAATGACATGAAAATTTGATTTAACTATATATGATTCTTTCAATTAGCAAACTCTAAACATTTATTAACCAAAAAAAAATTAAAATGAAAACAAACTCAAGATTACAAAAGGATGTTCAAAATGCCATTAAATGGGAGCCTTTATTAGACGCTGCGGAAATTGGCGTTATCGCAAAAGACGGTGTAGTTTCCCTTACCGGCATAGTTGACAGTTATGCAAAAAAAGCTGAGGCAGAAAATGCCGCAAAAAAAGTTGGAGGGGTTAAAGCGATAGTTGAAAATATTGAAGTAAAGTTTCCAAGTTCATGGACAAAAGCTGATGCCGAAGTCGCAAAAGAAGTCTTGGACGCCTTAAAATCCAATTATTCTATTCCCGATGACAAAATAATGGTAAAAGTTGAGGATGGCTGGGTTACTCTAGAAGGTGAATTACCTTGGCATTATCAAAAAGAAGAGGTAGAAAGGGTAGTAAAATATCTTACCGGTGTAAAGGGCTTGATCAACAAAATTAAAGTCAAATCAGAATTAGACGATGCAATACAAAAAAAAGATATTGAAGACGCACTGAAAAGAAGCTCAATTTATGATAGTGAAATTAAAGTATCTGTTTTAGGAACTACAGTAACTTTAACCGGAACAGCAAATTCTTTATATCAAAAAGAAGAGGCAGGCCGCATTGCCTGGAAAACCCGTGGTATATGGAATGTAAAAAATGAATTGGAAATTAACTACGAGTATGATTTTTATTAACCGCTGATTAATCTTTGACCTGTGGAGGATAATTTTTTCCACAGGTCTGCTATCAGTTTATATTACATCAATTTTTAATTTCCTTACCATTATCAGGAAAAATGTTCTTACTATTTCCTTATGAAGGGAGGATTACTGTAAGAAAAATAAGCCAAAATATATTCATTAAATACATCTGAACTCATGAAAAAATTAGAAAATAAAGTAGCCGTTATAACTGGCGGCTCCGGAAGCATAGGAAAAATTACGGCTAAAATATTTTTAGAAGAAGGAGCAAAAGTAATGCTGGTAGACCTTTCTGAAAATTCTTTAAAAGAAGCTGTTCAAGAATTAAACAGCGAAAATATAAAATATTGCGTAGCTGATGTTTCAAAAGCAGCTGAAGTTGAACACTACGTGGCTGAAACCATAAAACTATTTGGAAAAATAGATGTGTTTTTCAACAATGCCGGTATTGAAGGAGTTGTAAAGCCAATTGAGCATTATCCCGAAGACATTTTTGATATAATCATGTCCGTCAATGTTAAAGGTGTATGGCTGGGAAATAAATATGTTTTACCCCAGATGAACGATGGCGGAAGCATCATTATGACTTCATCTGTTGCCGGAATATTGGGGTTTGCCGGGTTAAGCGCCTATGTCACCAGTAAACATGCTGTGGTAGGTATTATGAGAACCACAGCTCTTGAAGCAGCTTCACGAAAAATCAGAGTGAATACGGTTCACCCATCTCCCGTAAATAACAGAATGATGCGCTCTATAGAAGAAAATTCTGCTCCGGGACACGCTGAAGAGGTTAAAAAGCAATTTGAAACTTCAATTCCATTGGGACGCTACGCCGAACCTATTGAAATCGCAAAACTGGTTTTATTTCTTGCCAGTGACGACAGCCAATTCATTACAGGAACAACTCAGATAATTGACGGGGGAATGTCTGCAGCATAATATAGATATTCTCTACAATAATAAAGCAAAGAAAGCAAAGAAAACAAAAAATCCTTACTTGGAAGTAAGGACAATAATCGTTTTTAACCCCTAACTTTCAGATTCGGTTGTGTCTATTACAAATGCTTCCAAATTCCATTAAATAAGTGCATTGCATTTTCCTTTATAAAAAGTCCTGTTCCTTCGGCCATTGTAGTGGCAGATCCACAAGCGATTCCCATGGAAAGGACTTCTTTATAATCACCTCCTTTCACCAAAACAGAAACCATTCCGGCAACCATGCTGTCTCCGGCACCAACAGTGCTTTTCACTTCTACATGAGGTGCCTCAATTTGAATTTTTTCAGCTGCTGAAAATAAAATCGCTCCTTGAGATCCTAATGACACTACAACAATCTCAGCTTTGCCCTGCGAAATAATAAGTTGGGCAGCTTGATCTACATCAGTTTCTTCCAGCTTATCTTTTCCCACTAAAACCGCAAGTTCCCCTATATTGGGTTTTAATAAAAATACACCTTCTTCTACCGCCGCTTTCAGAGCTTCTCCTGATGTGTCAATAATCACTTTACTACCCTTACACGTATTAACAAGCTGTTTCATAAAATTTGAATCAGTTCCTGTCGGCAGGCTGCCGCTGATTACTACAAAATCCGGAAGCGGATTCATTATCTCTACCCTATTTAAAATTTCATTTTGCTCCTCTTGTGTTAACAGTTCTCCAGGGAATCCAAACCTATATTGCTTGTTATTAGAGGTATCTAAAACAGTAAAATTTTCCCGGGTTTCTGCGTTAATATGGAGAGGGAGTATATTCAGTTGCTCGGCCTGAAGTAAGTCTTCCAGCAACCTTCCGGTTCTGCCGCCCGAAGTAAAAAAAGTATCTGATGAGATCCCCAATCTTTTTAATGCCCTGGATACATTAACTCCACCTCCTCCGGCCTCATATTTAGGAAAATTACAACGTAATTTCTTTTCTGGAATAATGTTTGAAACACTGCTGCTCTTGTCTACAGATGGGTTCAGTGTGATTGTTAAAACAGATTTTTTCATTTCTTAATTTTTTAGATTACTATAGAATTCTAATGGGTCTAATAACCCACAAATCCGTTGGACACCTCCAAATATTAGTATCGGTCAGCCAAAAAATTATTAATTCTATTATTCAAATTTCAATAATAAAGAACAGACTGCCAAATATTTGATCTGACCAATGTCATACTTCATCGTGATCTGCATCACTTTATCTTCTATAAAGTTTATAGAACTTTGAAATATAAAACTTATCATCAAATGAAAACAGATGCAGAATTACAAAAAGATGTTCAGGATGCCATGAAATGGGAGCCTTTGCTGCATTCAGCAGAGATTGGAGTCATTGTAAAAGACGGAATCGTTACCCTTACAGGAACTGTAGATAGCTATGCAAAGAAATTACAGGCGGAGCATGCCACAAAAAATGTTTCGGGAGTAAAAATTTTGGTAGAAGATATCGAAGTAAAATTATCAGATCCACGATCAAAAACTGATGTAGAAATTGCCGGTGAAATTATTGCTGCATTTAAAGCGAACTCATTCATTCCCGAAGAAAAAATATCGGTAAAAGTGGAAAACGGGTGGGTAGATTTAGATGGTGAAGTGTCTTGGGATTATCTACGGGATATTACAGAACATGCAGTAAAGTATCTTCCCGGAGTTAAAGGTATTTATAATAACATTATTATTAACCCGGAAGTCCGGAACACTGTTGAAAAGAGTGATATTGAAAAGGCCCTTGACAGAAGCTCAATTGACAATAGTGAAATCAACGTATCAGTTTCCGGGGCAACGGTCACATTAACAGGGACGGTACACACCTGGCATCAAAAGGAAGAAGCAGGACGCATTGTCTGGAAAACACCTGGTATACAAGATGTAAAAAATGAATTAAAAGTAGATTATGAGTACAATCTATAATTCATTACTAACTCTTAAACGTTCCGGATTGTACATTGTGTCTATCGGCTGAAAATATTTCTGCAAATATCAATAATGGACAATCTAACTATATGAACATTATAAACATCACATCGTGGAAACCTATTTTAAAAAAAACCTCAGTATTGTAGGCAATATAGCTTCATTCTCCAGCCGCTTTTTTAAAGAAATTTTTAAACCGGGATTTGAGTGGAAAGAGTTTATCCGACAGTGTTTTGTTGTGGGTTATCAGTCATTAGCATTAGTGACGATAACAGGTTTTATCATGGGACTGGTACTGACTATACAGTCGCGTCCGGCTATGGCAAGGTTCGGAGCCGAGTCTATGATACCCGGTATGGTTTCGCTGTCATTAATAAGGGAGATTGCTCCTGTTATTACGGCTTTGATTTGTGCCGGAAGAGTTTCATCAGGAATTGGTGCAGAATTGGGATCTATGAAAGTAACGGAACAAATTGATGCCATGGAAGTTTCAGCGATTAACCCCTATCGGTATCTGGTGGTGACCAGAACATTGGCTACAACACTAATGATTCCGATTTTAGTACTATATGCTGATCTGATCGGAATCATGGGCGGTTTTATCGGGATCAATATGCACAGCGAAAGTAATATAGCGCATTATTTTTCTAACATATTTGAATCCCTGGAATACACAGATATTTTACCGGCTATCATCAAAACCTTTTTTTTCGGTTTTTTTATCGGGATTATTGGCTGTTATGAAGGATTTAATGCTTCGGGGGGGACAAAAAGCGTGGGAAAAGCTGCAAATTCAGCTGTAGTCATTGCTTCATTGATGATCTTTATCATTGATTTGATAGCAGTGCAGGTAACTGATTTATTTTTTGAATTGTAATGGAAAATAATAAAAATTTGCCCATCAGGCATGACCAGTTAGCAACCGGTACATCACTGATAGAATTTAAAAATGTTTACAAATCTTATGGCAGTAATAAGGTGTTGAACGGCATTAGCTTTACCGTTAAAAGAGGAGAAAATCTGGTCATATTAGGAAAGTCAGGCTCTGGTAAATCGGTTGCTGTTAAATGCCTGGTCGGTCTTACTAAAGTGGATAAAGGAGAAATATTTATATCTGGAGAAGATATAACAAAGCTCAATGAGGAAGACCTTAACCGGATCCGGATGAAGATTGGTTTTCTGTTTCAAAACGGAGCTTTATATGACTCGATGACCGTCCGGGAGAATTTAATTTTCACATTACAGCATAACCAAAAGAACCTTACTGAACAGGAAATGGAATCTGCTGTTAAAGAAGCATTACAAAACGTAGGACTGGAAGAAGCTATTGACCAATTGCCGGCAGAGCTGTCCGGAGGAATGAGAAAAAGAATAGGACTGGCAAGAGCATTAATCATTAAACCGGAAATTATCATTTATGATGAACCGACCGGAGGTTTAGATACCATCACAGCCCGTGAAATCATTGAGCTCATCCGAAATATCGGACTAAAATATAATACCTCATCCATTATCATAACACACGATTTAACCTGTGCAAAATATACGGGTGACAGAGTCATCGTCCTGAAGGACGGTCTAATAAAAGCTGAAGGCAGCTATAAAGACATAGAAAATAATGCCGATGACTGGGTAAAATCTTTTTTTGAAAAATAAACAAAAACAGCCATGAGCAACGAGTCATCAAACAACTGGAAATTGGGAATTTTTGTCACAGCAGGCATCCTTCTTTTCATAACAGCCATCTACTTTATTGGGGTCAACAGAAATTTGTTTGGTTCTAATTTCGTCTTGCGTTCAGAATTCAAGAATGTCAGCGGATTAAAGCAGGGCAGTAACGTGCGTCTTTCCGGTATCAACATCGGAACGGTCAACAAAATAGATTTCATTTCAGATTCATTGGTTCTGGTCAGGTTATTAATCAGAAAGGATGTACAAAAATATATTAAAACCGACGCGGTTGCCAGTATAGCATCAGACGGATTAATGGGTGATAAAATTCTCATTATTTCGCCCGGCACCACCTCCACTACCATGGTAAAGGATAATGACATCATTACTTCTTATAAAACCATTGAAATAGATGATCTATTCTCAAGTGTAAAACAAAGCGCCGACAACGCTAAAGCAATTACTGATGAACTTGTCGAGTTCAGTGCTAAAATGAATAACAAGAATAGTTTATTGACAAAAATAATGACTAATAAAGATTTTGCTGCGAGAATAGACAGAACCATAGAAAATCTGCAGATTAGCTCTCAGGAATTGGCAAAATTCACGCCCAAACTGAATAATAAAAACGGAACGGTTGCAAAAATATTTACCGATAAGAAATGGTCCGATAATATTGAAACCAGCATTTCTAATCTACAGAACAGCTCTCGTGAAATCAGTATTTTCACCACAAAACTAAATAATAAAAATAATGTGCTTTCTCAGCTATCTTCCAATGATACTTTGGCTCTTTCAACAGAAAAGATAGTCCGTAACCTTGAAAAAAGCTCTGATGATCTTATACAGTTTACCTCAAAAATAAATAATGATGAGAATGTGTTATCGAAGCTTACCAACAACCCCAAACTTGGCAGATCCGTTGATTCCACGATTATCAATATCGGGAAAGGTATCGATGAACTCAGGGAAATAGAAGCCGCCGCGAAGAATAACTTTTTGTTAAGAGGCTATTTTAATAAAAAGAAAAAAGAAGCTGAAAAAGAAAAAAGATAATTGTTGTTAATCCATTCAAAAGTATGATCCATTCTGACCGCCATGCCAACCTACTACAAGATCCACAGAAAAAAAATCGGCCTGATCATTGGGTTTTTACTCAGTGTGTTGTGTTGTATAACTAATCCTTTTGCATTATCTCATCACGCCAATCAGGTCCTTTCTGTCGCTGTTCTTATGATTGTCTGGTGGATATTTGAAGCGGTGCCGATGGCTGTTACCGCTTTAATACCTCTTGTTTTATTTCCTTCTTTTGGTATTTCTTCCATAAAAAAAGTCGCTGAAAGCTATGCAGATCCAATCGTTTTTTTATTTATGGGAGGTTTTTTCATTGCAATAGCCATCGAAAAATGGAATCTTCACAAAAGAATAGCTCTGGGAATTATAGGAATCACAGGAACCAATGGAAACCGTATCATCCTTGGTTTTATTATGGCAACGGGCTTCCTCAGTTTATGGCTCAGTAATACCGCGACGACCATTATGATGTATCCTTTGGCTGTATCAGTCATCCACGTTGTCCAGAATCATAATAAAAGTGAAAAAAATACTCAAAACTTTTCTTTAGCACTTCTCCTTTCTATAGCTTATGCCTCCAATTTTGCTTTGGGTACTGTCATTGCCACCCCGCCAAATGTTGCTTATGTGGGATATATTAAAGACAGATTCAATTACACCATTGGCTTCTCTGACTGGATGGTGCTTTTTTTGCCGCTGACTTTAGTTTTATTATTAATGCTTTACGGAGTACTTGTCAAAATAATGTATCCTAATAATATCCAACACAACAATGAAGCCTCAAACACGATAAAAAAAGCCCAATTTCAATTGGGAACAATAAGCAGACCCGAATTGCGAGTCCTGCTGATTTTCATTTTTACTGTTTTATTATGGATTTCAAAAGATTTGGTGAACAAATGGCAAACTTTTTTAAAACTGGATGACACGGTTATTGCCCTATTGAGTGCCATTCTTTTATTCTTAATTCCATCCGGTAATAAGAAAAACAGGAAACCTGAAAGATTACTGGTTTGGCGCGATACTCAAAAGATGGCATGGGACATACTGCTGCTATTTGGAGGAGGAATTGCATTGGCCAATGCTCTTGAGGTATCACAATTAGCCAATGAGTTTGCCAACGGACTGGCTTACATTACTACAGGTAATCTGCTTTTAGTTATAATAATTATATCTGCCATCTCCATATTTTTAAGTGAAGTAATCAGCAATCTGGCTTTAGTCATGATCCTTTCGCCCGTTGTGACTACTTTAGCCCTATCTTTACACATTGATCCCCTTCTACTAGGAATTCCAATGACATTAAGTGCAAGCTGCTCATCTATGCTTCCCATGGGAACTCCTCCAAATGCAATAATCTTTGCAAGAGGCAACATAAAAATTCAGACGATGATGAAAACAGGATTTGTACTTAATATTATTTGTATAATCATCATTTCGTTGGTATGCTGGTTCTTTATCCCTATGATGCCGGGTATGAAATTATAAAATCAAAGAATTATATTACATTAATCCTCTTTTATTTTAGGCTTGATTTCTTTGACATACATCATCAAACTTTCTTCAATACAGTCGAAAGCTTCTTCCTTATTTTTAAACCCAAATACCTGTACTGCTTTTCCCTCCAATTTTTTATATTCTTCAAAAAAATTCTGAATCTCATTAATTGTGTAAGCAGGCAGGTTTTCAATATCATTGATATGCGATAAGGACAAATCATTTTCAGCCACGGCTATTATTTTATGGTCTTTTTTATCTTCGTCTGTCATTTCCATTATTCCTATTACCCTTGCATTAACCAGAGTAAGCGGAACAAGACTTTCCGAACATAAGACCAAAATATCTAACGGATCTCCATCACTGTAGTAAGTCTGCGGTATTATCCCGTAATTGGCAGGATAATACATCGAAGATAAAAGAATTCTATCCAGTCTTATCAGTCCTGATAGTTTGTCGATTTCGTATTTTGTATGGCTGCCGCTGGGTATTTCAATAACTGCTGTAACTATTTGCGGCAGATGCTCTCCTGGTGAAACGTCATGCCATGGGTGTTGATTTCCTATCATTGTTTTAATATTAATTTTATTTTCGTGGTTATTAATTTATTCCTGTAAATTTCAAAAATATAGTATTCCTAAAAAATGATGGTCGTCACTATCCTTTTACTTTTCCTATTCTTTTTACATATTTATAGACCTCAAACCATAAAACAGAAACTGCTGCAATGAAAACAGCCATCCCCAATTCATTTATATTGAGCGCTGTTACTTTAAAGAATAGAGAAATTGGCTTTACGTATAATATAACTAAAAGCATCATTAGTACTAAAGCAGAAATACCGATGAGTAAAGGGTTACGGTTTCTGAAACTTTCCAGCACACTATAAAAGAATGACCGATTGACAAAGCTCAGTAATATGTTGGCAAAGATTAAGGTACTGAATACCATTGCCCTGGTCTTCTCTTCATCACCTCCGTTTTGAACCGAAAACTGATACACAAATAAAACTCCAAAGGTAATCATCAAACCCTGAATAACACTGATTCCCAATTCATTTAAACTTAAAAAAGTATCTCCCATAGCTCTTGGAGGCTGTTGCATTGTATTTTTTTCCATAGGCTCATTCTCATAAACAATGGAACAGGTCGGTCCCATTACTAATTCAAGGAAAATAACGTGAACCGGAGTAAATATATGCGGAAATACCCATCCCAAAAACAGCGGCAAAGAAACCGTCAGAATAATAGGAATATGGATGGAAATAATATACTGGATCGCCTTTTTAATGTTGGTATAAATTCTTCTTCCTGCAGCAATTCCTATAATTAGTTTTTCTAGATCATCATTCGTAATAACCAATGCCGCAGCTGATTTGGCAATTTCGGTTCCTTTATTTCCCATTGCAACACCAATATGAGCAGCTTTCAACGCAGGACCATCGTTTACACCATCTCCAAGCATGGCCACCACTTCACCTTTCTTTTTCAGGGCATTTACTACTTCAAGCTTCGCATCGGGAAACATTCTGGTAAACAAAACCGTATCCTCTGAAATCTGCATCAATTCTTCTTCAGAACGTCCTATAATATCACTTCCATTGGTCGCTGGAGCATCATTTTTAATTCCTGCCTGCAGAGCGATAGCATTCGTTGTATCTGCATTATCGCCTGTAATGACTTTTACCTTAATTCCCGCATCATAAATACTTTGAAAGACCTCCTTTATTCCTTTTTTAGGAGGATCATAAAAAACGGTCAGCCCTAAAAATTCAAAATCAAAATCCTGTTGGTTTTTTGGGAAATTGTTCCCTTCAAAATGGGACTTCGCAACTCCCAATACACGATAACCTTGCTGTCCAAATGTTTTTATAACGTCTCTTATCTTTTCTTTTTCAGTCTCTGAAAGCCTTGAAACATTTAAAATAGCTTCGGGAGCACCTTTCGCTGCAATAATTCTGTCTGTATTTGTGTTTTCAAAAAGATGAGTCATCATGGGCGGCTTGCCTTCAAGCGGATATTCATGAAACATCTTATATTCTTTTCTTACATCCTTCTTTTGAGTTTCCTCATACGTTTTGTGTAGAGTAATTTCCATCGGGTCAAAAGGGACTGGCTCACTGCTCCACATTGCATAATTAATCAGTTCACTTAAATCATCATTTTTAAATTCCTTTTCTTCATAAATCTTATCGGATAGGTAATTGTATAAATGTTGAAGCTTCATTGAGTTCTCAGTAATAGTACCGGTTTTATCGGTACAGATAACCGTGGTGCTTCCCAGGGTTTCTACAATACTGCTCCGCTTAATAATAATTCCCTGACGCATCAGTTTCCAGGCTCCCAAAGCCATAAAAGTTGTAAATGCAACAGGAATTTCTTCGGGAAGTACAGACATTGCTAGCGTTAATCCACTAAGCAGGCTCGTGACCATATCTCCTGTTTTGATATAACTGAATATGCAGACCATCAAAAAAATAAGGATCCCGACAACTGCCATCCATTTTACAAACTTCCGGATCTGGATCTGCAATGGCGAAATTTCTTCTTTTATATTCAGTATGGATTCTCCAATTTTACCGACACGTGTTTCTTTTCCTATTTTTTGTACTTTAAAAACAGCTAACCCCGAAACCGTCACAGTTCCGCTATAAACAAGGTTATCCTCAGATTTGTTATCTTTAAAAACTGAAAAACTTTCACCGGTAAGCGAAGATTCATTCACGGAAAAATCATTACTGTGTACAATTACTCCATCAGCATTGATAATCCTTCCTTCCTCGGTGATGCATAAATCACCCACAACAATTTCGTGTGTCGGGATTTCTACTGCCTTCGAATTTCTGATGACCGTACTTAAAGGTTCATTAAGTTTTTCAAGTTCCTCTAAAGCTTTTTTACTGCGGTTATCCTGATAAAAAGATATAGCAGTCACCGCCACAATTGCCACAAACATAAAAGCAGCCTCTCCATAATCTCCCACAATCACATAAATGACTGAAATAATGATCAGTAAAATCAGCATCGGTTCTTTTAAAATACCAATGAGCAAATCAAACCAGGTGTTTTTACGGATAGCTTCCAACCGATTATATCCATATCGTTGTCTGGAAGCTTCCACTTCATTTTCGGTAAGACCTGTAAGATTTTCGGCTAGATTGTAGGACATATCAATTAAATAGGTTATCTAAAAATAAGGATTATTTTATCGAATAATGGTAAGCAATGTTAACAATTCCTCTAAAAGATATAAAAATTAAAAGAAAAAATAGTAACATTATAGCTTCACAGTCAACAATAAAAAATCATTTTTAATCAAACATTTCATAATTTTAATTGAACGAAAAAGTTGATTTCCATAATTTTTATCCTGCAACAGAGTGATTCCGGACACGAATTCCCGAGGTCTTTACTTCCTGCTATTGCAGAATTTTTCAAAAGTCACTCTAAAAATTAATGCGGCAATTTATCCCTGAAATAACCATAAACCCAGGTTCCGAAAACAGCACTCACTAAAGTAATAATAACCGCAAAAGCTCCGGTTCCGATTTGTGCAAAAAGAGGTCCCGGACAAGCACCGGTAATTGCCCAGCCAAATCCGAAAATCAATCCACCGTAGATTTGTCCTTTGTTGAATGTTTTAGGAGCAATTGAAATTTTTTCTCCGTAAATTGTTTTTATTTTGAATTTTTTAATCAGCCATACAGAAATCATTCCTGTCAGAACCGCGCTTCCAATCACGCCGTACATATGAAAGGACTGCAAACGGAACATCTCCTGGATTCTGAACCAGCTGATAATTTCAGCTTTTACAAATACGATCCCGAATAAAATACCAACGATTAAATATTTCAAATTGTGATACCATTTGTGCTGAAGATGGCTTTCGTTGGCACAAATGCTGTCCTGATGACGTATATCTTTTTCTTTTGTCATTATAAATATATTTAGAGTGAAAGAATGATTGGCAAAATCACATTTGCCATTAAAAAACCACCGAGCATAAAGCAGATTGTTGCCACCAAAGACGGCCATTGCAGATTGGAAAGTCCCATTATGGCGTGTCCGCTTGTACAGCCTCCGGCATATCGGGTTCCAAAACCTACGAGAAATCCGCCGCCGACCATCATAATGAATCCTTTTAACGTCAATAAGCTTTCAAAATTCATCAGTTGGGTCGGAACTAAGTTGCTGTAATCTGTAATTCCGTAGGCTGCCAGTTCGGTCTTAAGGTTTGAATTGACTGTCATTTCTCCGGGATTCATCAGGAAATGGGCAGCAATCATTCCGCCGAAGAAAATTCCTAATACGAAGAATAAATTCCAGGATTCTTTTTTCCAATCGTATTTGAAAAAGTTCACGTTTGCCGGAATACACGCTGCACAAATATGTCGCAATGACGAACTGATCCCGAAAGATTTATTACCTAAAATCAATAGTACGGGAACGGTAAGACCGATGAGCGGACCTGCAATATACCACGGCCAAGGTTCTTTTATTAGATCTAACATTAATTACTTTTTGTTTAAATAGAGTTTAACATTTTACTTTGACAAACGAAATCGCTTTTGGGAACACCGGTTTGTGAGATGGCTTTAAAGCCGCCTTCAATTTCGGTAAAATTACGGAAGCCTCTTGCCTGAAGGATACTTGCCGCCATCATACTTCGGTAACCACCTGCACAGTGAAGATAAAAATGTTCGGTCGGCGCAATATGGTTTATCCACTCATTGATATAAGCCAACGGCTTGTTGTAGGCTTCATCAACGTGTTCTGCCTGGTATTCGCTTTCTTTTCTAACGTCGATAATTGTAACCTTTTTATTTTTGATTTCAGTTTCAAATTGATTTGCGGAAATTCTGTTTACGGTATCCGTTTCTTTTCCGCTGTTTTTCCACACTTTAAACCCGCCTTTCAGAAAACCTAAAACATTATCAAACCCTACTCTACTGAGTCTCGTAACCGTTTCTTCCTCATTATTTTCATCCGTAATTAATAAAATGGGTTGTTTTACATCTACAATCAAAGCGCCGACCCAAGGTGCAAAATCTCCGTCTAATCCTATATTAACGGATTGAGGAACAAAGCCTTTTGCAAATTCATCATTATTTCTGACATCCAGAATCAAAGCACCTGAATGTTCTGCTATTTCCTCAAATTCTTCGGGAGAAAGCGCATGCATACCTTTAGACAACACCTCATCAAAACTATCATACCCTTGTTTATTCATCGCTACATTCATCCCGAAATAGGCAGGTGGCGGAAGAAGCCCGTCTGTAACAGCTTTTATGAAGCTTTCTTTATCTTTTTGATTTAATGCATAGTTGGTTTTCTTTTGACTTCCTAATGTATCGACCGTCTCTTTCTGCATATTTTTTCCGCAGGCAGAACCTGCACCGTGAGCGGGATAAACGATAATTTCATCGTCCAATGGCAGAATTTTTTGGTATAAACTATCGTAAAGAAGTCCTGCCAGTTCTTCCTGAGTCATATTCGCCGCTTTCTGAGCCAGATCCGGGCGACCGACATCGCCGAGAAACAAAGTATCTCCACTGAAAAGAGCTTTTTCTTTTCCATTTTCATCGATTAATAAAAAGGAAGAGCTTTCCATCGTGTGTCCGGGCGTGTGCAAAACCTTGATTTTGATTTTTCCAACTTCAAAAACCTGATTATCTTCAGCTATAATGGCATCAAATTCTGGTTTTGCAGTTGGTCCATAAACGATTGGTGCATTTGTTTTTTTACTTAAATCAACGTGGCCACTAACAAAATCTGCGTGGAAGTGGGTTTCAAAAATGTATTTGAGTTTTACATTGTCTTTTTCCATTCTGTCGATGTATGGCTGGGTTTCTCTTAAAGGATCAATGATTGCCGCTTCACCTTCAGAAACGATGTAATATGCTCCCTGAGCTAAACATCCTGTATAAATCTGTTCTATTTGCATTTTGATATTTTTTTATTTGATACAAATTTCTATGTTTTACTTTCTTCCTACAGCCACTTTTGTTACACAAGAAGTTTTAAAGGAAAAGTTCTTTGATAATAATGTAAATTCCCATCACCAGAATAAACCAGCCAAATGCAGGCTTCAGTTTTTTACCATCAATTTTCTTTGATAATTGCGAGCCAATGAGGATTCCAACGATGGCAATTGCGGTGATGGTTGCTAATAAATTCCATTCGATCCTGACGTGATTCATTGATGAAAAAAAACCGATCAGAGAATTTAAAGAAATGATGACCAGGGAAGTTCCTATGGCGACTTTCATCGGTGTTTTCAGTAGATTGACCAATGCCGGAATGATCATAAATCCGCCGCCCGCTCCTACCAAACCTGTTAAAATCCCGACAACAGAACCTTCGCCTGCTGCCAAAAGTGTATTGTTTTTTTGTGAAGGGACTGTTTCAATTTTAAGCATTGCCCTTTTTTGAATCATTTTATAGGAAGCGATAATCATTAAACCCGCAAATAGTAAAAGAAGAAAAATGTCTTTGGTCACAATGAAACTTCCAAAACTGAAAACCTCATCAGGAATTAAAGGAAGAAGAAAATTTCGGGTAAGAAAAATGGAAATAATTGACGGAACCCCAAAAATAAAAGCAGTTTTAAAATCAACCAATCCTTTTTTAAAATAAGAAAAAGAACCAACCATACTGCTGATTCCGACAATAAAAAGTGAATATTCTGTCGCCAAAAAAGCATCAACCCCGAAGAGATAAACCAAAACAGGAACGGTAAGAATACTTCCGCCACCGCCTATTAATCCTAATGAAATACCGATAAAAACCGATGCTATATATCCAAAAATTTCCATTTTTCAACTTTTACGAAACAAAGATGGATATATCCGGGAATCTGTACCGCTACTTTTGTTACACAACAAAAATTAAATAGAATCGGAAAGGGTGATCTTGTTTCTTCCCAGTTTCAGTTTGCCGGAATCTTCCAGCTGTTTCAGGAGTCTTGATACGACTACTCTGGCTGTTCCAAGCTCATTGGCAAGCTGTTCGTGGGTGATAATAATGGTTTTGGACTGGGATATTTCAGATTTTTTATCGAGAAGATTCAGTAATCTTTCATCCACTTTTTTGAAGGCAATGGCATTGATGATATCAAGTAATTCTTCAAAACGTTTATGATACAACCTGAAAATATAATCCAGCCATTCCGGATATTCTTTGATGAATAAGGTAACTTTATCCATTGGTAAAAAAAGAATTTCGGATTTTTCCTCCACTTCGGCTTTTACAATGCTTTTTTCGTTATGCATCCCGCCAAGAAACGACATAATGCAGCTTTCACCGGCCTTAATGTAGTAGAGTAAGATCTCTCGCCCGTCTTCTTCCGTCCGGATTACTTTTAACAATCCTTTCATTACAATCGGAATGGAACGTATGGAAGCATTTTCATCCAGAATAACATCTCCTTCCTGATATGTTTTTCTGATCCCGTTCTGATACAGTTTATCCATTAATTCTTGAGAAGAAATGAATTCGGAAGATAATATTTGCTGGCTCATTATACGGAAAATATTGAACTAATTTACGGTTATTTGTTGAATTCTTATATAGTATTCCTTGAACTATTTGAGCTTAATTTTAAACTCAAACTGTTTTTACAACATCAAAAGAGATAGGTGCCATGTTTGGCATAACGCCTTTAACCTTACCAAAAACAAATACACCGTATCAAAAATGACCCTACTATAAAGCAAAAGAATAAACTTTAATTTTTTTTTTCAAATTATTTGGAAAACAATATTAAAATCGTAATATTGCAATATAATAATAAAAGAATGGGAGCAACGAAGACCGATCACTTTACAGACCACCAAAACCAGATTGCAGTTATAGCAAAAGCATTAGGCCATCCAGCGAGAATTGCTATTATAGAATATTTATTGAAAGTCAATACCTGCATTACCGGAGATATTGTCAATGAGCTGCCACTAGCACAGCCAACAGTATCACAGCATTTGAAAGAATTAAAGAATGCAGGATTGATAAAAGGAAATATTGAAGGTAACTCTGTATGCTACTGTATTGACGAAAATACTTTCGATATCTTGAGAGAGTATTTCTCAAAGATAATATTCACCGTAACCAACCAAAAATGCTGTTAATGATGGAAGTTGCTTTCATTATATCCTCAATATTACTGATCAGCTATTCATTACTGGCTGTATATGATGGTGTGTATCTACATCTCTACAAATACCTGCTCTATCAGCACAAAGAAAGCCGGTTTGAACATTTTACGCATACGATAAGAGCTTTTTTGTTTACAGGCATTCTTATTTCCTTATTTATTAATATTGAAAATAACGATCTGTTTCTGTTCGGCTGCGTTCTGATAGTTACTGATATCATTACATTACTGATTGACGTTTATGTGGAAAAAGACAGTAGACAATTTATGGGTGGACTTCCCCGTTGGGAGTATATGATTCATCTTTTCGTAAACGGGTTCCATTTTGCGGCTATTGCTGTGTTTTTAGTAATCAAAATTGATTTTGATTCTAAAGGAATTAGATTAGTGAAAAATTTTCAGCAGATTGAGAGCTTTGGCATTTTCAGATTTATAGCAATAAACTTATTACCGGGAGCAATCGTTATCAGTCTTTTACACATTCTTGTTTACAGCTCAAAATTCAAGTATTATTTTAATAAGATACAGCTTAAATGCTGTTAAAAATTTTTGTTTAAAGACATCGCAATATTGCATTATAACTATAAAATATATAACAATGAAACTATCAGAAATTAAAGAAATTCTTCCAACATTAGAAAATGTTGAATTTCAATTAGAAGACGGCACATTTGTACCAGAGCATTTTCATGTTACCGAAGTAGGACAGATTAATAAAAAATTCATTGACTGTGGTGGAGTAATCCGTGAGGAAAAAGCTGTAAACTTTCAGCTATGGAATGCAGATGATTTTGAGCATCGTTTAAAACCAGGCAAACTACTGAATATTATCAGACTTTCTGAAGAAAAATTAGGAATTGAAGATAATGAGATTGAAGTAGAATATCAAAGTAACACGATTGGTAAATATGATCTGGAATTCAACGGGAAAACTTTTGTATTGAAAAGTAAAACGACGGCCTGTCTTGCTCAGGATGCCTGCGGCATACCTTCTGAAAAACAAAAGAAAAACCTTTCTGAACTGGCCGGAAATCAAAATACATCTTGTACTCCTGGAGGAGGCTGCTGTTAATCTTTTAACAAAAAAACAGACTATAAAAATTGCGTTATTCAGCAACAGACGCGCCAATTTACCAGCATTGGAAGCTTTCTTTGAAGATGTTGAGAAAAGAAACCAGATAATTTATTGTTTGAGTGACCTGATAGGCGACTCAGGTTAAATTTGCTTCAGGTTACAAGGCAAGCCCTACTATCATTTTAATTCGGGCAGTGAAGATTTTCCTGATTATCGTCATACAGTCAATATCGGTTCAATTAGAAAGCCTAAGGATAATGACATGCGAGGAGTGCATGTCATGCTGACGATCAATGAAAGCAGTTCTGTATTCAATAAAGACAGTATCGGTGTGGAATTTATACGCTTTGGATACGATATTGAAAAGCGACAAAGGCTATAGAAGAGAAGATACTCCCTACCCGACGTAATATATAGAAAATTTAAGAAAGGCTATTAATTTTAAGAATTAAAAATGAACGAAAATATTTTAAGAACAATTGAATCCATTTCAATTGATACTATTTCCGAAGAAAGAAAAACAGTTTTACAGCCATTAACAGATTATATACAAGACAAAGTGAAAATTGGTGAAGCTATCCGGTTAAATTTCATCTGTACCCATAATAGCCGGAGAAGTCATTTGTCCCAGATCTGGGCCCAAACCATGGCTTATCATTTTGGGGTTAGCAATGTGTTTTGCTATTCGGGAGGGACTGAAGCAACGGCCATGTTCCCAAAGGTGGGTGAAACATTGAGTACCCAGGGGTTTACAATTCAAAAACTCAGCGAAGCAGAAAATCCTGTTTATGCCATAAAATATGCAGAAAATGAAACCCCGGTGATCTGTTTTTCAAAAGAATACAGCAACGAATTTAATCCTAGAAATAAATTTGGGGCTATCATGACCTGTAACAATGCTGATGAAGGCTGTCCGCTAGTGATCGGTGCAGAAGCTAGATTTCCGATAAAATACGATGATCCAAAAGCCTCGGATAATACTCCACAACAGACACAGGTATATACAGAAAGGAGCCTGCAGATCGCTACAGAAATGTTCTATATTTTTTCACAAATAAGCAAATAGAATGGAAATAACAGCAATCGCAAAGGAACATTATCCAAATATCTCAAGAATATATAAAGAAGGTATTGAAACGGGACATGCCACTTTTGAAACTTCAGTTCCGGCATGGGAAGACTGGGACAAAAGTAAATTAAAGCACAGCCGGCTGGCTGCCATCGTTAATGATATTGTTGTGGGATGGGCTGCACTTTCTCCAGTAAGTAACCGCTGTGTATATGGAGGTGTGGCGGAAGTCAGTATTTATATTTCCAATGTACACAAAGGAAAAGGAATTGGGAAAGCCTTGATGGCTAGATTAATTGAAGATAGTGAAGTTCATGGAATTTGGACGCTTCAGAGCGGAATGTTCCCTGAAAATGAGGCAACAGTAGCGCTTCATCAACGCTTTGGTTTTAGGCTCGTTGGCTACCGCGAAAAAATAGGAAAGCTGGGAGACACCTGGCGTGATACAATTATCATGGAAAGAAGAAGTAAAACAGCAGGAATAAATTAAAACAGTTATGCAGCTAAAATTAAAATTTCTCGACAGATACCTGACTTTATGGATATTCCTTGCGATGGCAATCGGTGTGGGTTTAGGGTTCTTATTTCCGGGTATTTCAGAAATTACTGATTACCTCTCCGTAGGTACTACCAATATACCTTTGGCAATAGGTCTGATCTTGATGATGTACCCTCCCTTGGCTAAAGTGGATTACTCCCTTTTACCAACCGCATTTAAAGATAAAAAGGTAATCAGTATATCACTTTTGTTAAATTGGGTGATAGGACCTATTCTAATGTTTATTCTTGCCATTATATTTTTAAGAAATGAACCGGACTATATGATCGGGTTAATTCTTATTGGTCTGGCAAGATGCATTGCAATGGTAATCGTTTGGAACGATCTGGCGAAAGGCAACAGAGAATATGCAGCTTTATTAGTCGCATTGAATAGCATCTTTCAGGTATTTACCTACAGTTTTTTTGTATGGCTATTTATCAATGTACTGCCCGGTAAATTAGGTCTTGCTAACTTCAATGTAAGTATTTCCATGAAGGATGTTACAGAAAGTGTACTTATTTATTTAGGTACTCCGTTCTTAGCAGGCTTTTTAAGCCGGTACTTTTTAGTTAAATCAAAAGGTATAGAATGGTATAATAGAAAATTTGTACCCAGAATATCACCGATAACACTGTACGCCTTGTTATTCACTATTGTTTTAATGTTCAGTCTTAAAGGCGAAAAAATAGTAGAATTGCCAATGGATGTGGTGAAAGTAGCGATACCACTTGTAATTTATTTTGTCCTAATGTTTTTCGCGAGTTTCTTTGTAAACAAATCACTGAAAATACCCTATGATAAAAATGCTTCAATAGCCTTTACAGCAACAGGAAACAATTTTGAACTGGCAATCGCAGTAGCCATCGCAGTGTTCGGCATCAATTCTCCGCAGGCTTTTGTAGGGGTTATCGGCCCATTGGTGGAAGTGCCGGTACTTATACTATTAGTCAGGGCAAGTCTGTGGCTAAAGAAGAAATATTACAGCTGATCTTATTGTAATTAAAGAGAATTTGAACCCTGGTTAATAGCCTTAAAATCGATCTGTAATTTTTATTGTATCTTACTTTTGAAAAATATTAGAATTACCAATTAATAAAATATATAAAATTGTAAGTATGAAAATAGGATTAATAGGATTTGGAAAGGCTGGTAAAGCCGTAGCGAATGTAATACTGCAACACACAGATTTTTCTTTAGAATGGGTATTGCGGAAAAGTGGAATACTTGAGCATACGTCTGCTAAAGAAGTTCTAGGAATTTCGGTTGCGGACCCCGGTTTGATCTACTCAGAACAGAATACGGATTTGGAAGCGTTACTAAATAAAAAGCCTGTAGATATTATTATTGACTTTTCGACGGCAGAAGGCATCTACAGTTATGGAAAAATAGCGTCCAGGAGAAATATTAAAATTATCTCTGCTATTTCACATTACGAAGAAAATGAAAAAAGATTCCTGAAGGAACTTTCTCTTGACACGGTAGTTTTCTGGTCGCCAAACATTACATTGGGCGTTAATTATCTATTATTTGCTGCCTCATTACTTAAAAATATTGCGCCTGGTGTTGATATAGAAGTTATTGAAGAGCACTTTAAAGCTAAAGCCGGAATATCAGGTACCGCCGTAAAAATTGCGGAAACCTTAGACATTGAGACCAGCAGCATCAATTCCGTAAGAGCGGGCGGAATTGTCGGCAAGCATGAAGTTATATTTGGTTTTCCTTATCAAACCGTACGTCTGGTTCATGAATCTATTTCGCGAGAAGCATTTGGGAGCGGAGCATTATTCGTGGCAGAAAACCTTAATAAAAAGGGAAATGGGCTATATAATTTTGAAGACATTTTACGGCCTTATTTTTTTAATCAATCTTAAAAGGTAATTAATACCTTAAAATTGATAACCAATCCAAATGCCCGGATCTTCAATCAAATCTGGAAGAACAGGATACTCATTCTATTCTTTGGCAAATTTTTGAAGATCCTCATTGGCCCCATAGATAACAATAATATCATCTTTTGTCAGGATAGTCTGTGGGTCAGGTATTCCCTGGACTGTTGGAACCATTTTATTTTTACCAAAAAAGCTGGATTCCCGTGTATTTTTTATTGTGGTTAATACCAGAACATTATAGTTTTCTCTGAATTTCACTTCTTCAATAGATTTTCCAATATATTTTTCGGGAAGCAGTATTTCTACAATACTATAATTTTTATTAAGTTCAAATGAATCAATAACTCCTTTTAAACATAGCTTCTTAGCCCACCTTTCGGAAGATTCTTCTTCCGGTCTCACAATTTCACTAACTCCGATAGCCTGTAATACATTTTCATGAAGTGGATTGATCGAGCGGCTTATTAATCTCTTTACACCTAGATTTTTAAAGTTTGCTGTAGCCATGATATTGGCACCCTCATCTTCCCCTATACAAACCATGACCACATCTGTATTTTTCAATGGCAAATGAGCAATAGCCGCCTGGTCAGTTGCATTCATACAAATGGTATGGGAAAGCTTATTTTTCAATAGATTTACTTTCTCCACTCTAAAGTCCACACCAATTACTTCATTTCCTTGTTGTGTTAGCTTTTCGGCTAATGAACCACCAAAATTGCCCAGTCCAATTATTATAAATTTCATTGTTATCTATTATTAGTTAATTAATATTTCGTCAGAAGGATAAGTATAATTTCCGTGCTTTACTTTCTTAAAGAATGCTATTAAAATAGTAAGCATCGTTACCCGGCCTATAAACATTATTCCAATAAGAACCACCTTGCTTGTACTGCTTAAGTCTGCCGTAATACCTAAGCTTAATCCCACTGTACTGTATGCTGAGAAACATTCAAATGCGATATCAAGGAGAGGAATATGATTATCATAGTGAGATATTAAAAAGACACCGGCACCAATAACTATCAGAGATAAGCTCATAACGGCAAAGGCACGTCTTATGGATATATCGGCAATTTCACGTCTGAATACTTCTATTTTGTTTTTTCCTTTGGCAAGGCTCAGGTAGTTGAGCGTAGCAATCGCAAAAGTACTGGTTTTAATACCTCCACCAGTAGATGCCGGAGAAGCCCCAACCCACATAAGGAAGATAATTATAATAATTGATGAAAAATGCAGTTCACTGAAATCTATGGAGTTGAATCCAGCAGTTCTAGGTGTGGTTGCCGTAAACAGTGCCGTAACTATTTTTCCTATTCCGGAGTGTCCCGAGAGAACATTATTAAATTCTTTAAAGTAAATTACAACTGTTCCCACAAGAATTAAAAGAACTGAGGTAATAAGATTAATTTTGTTGCTTAAGGTCAATATCCAAGGCTTACGCTTATTTTCCCTTTCCAGAAATCTTAAAACATAGTGGGTTAAAATATGTTTGACGTATCGGACAGAGTTTATTACGATAGGAAAACCAAGCCCTCCAAAAACGAAGATAAGCACAATGGTAAACTGAAGCGGGTAATTAAAAACATATCCTCCTTCCATCATTCCGTTGGGAAGGGTAGAAAATCCTGCATTGCAGAATGCTGATATAGCATGGAAAACAGAAAAATAGACTCTGTCGGAAAATTCAGGAATCAGGCTGGTATCCAGGTTAATAAAAATTAATAAAGCACCTGTAAATTCTACCAGAAAAGTGATCATTAGGATTCTTTTTACGGTAGTAAAAACCTCGCCTATCTTTTCAGAGTTCGTCATGTCACTCAAAGCAATCTGGTTTTCATAGGTAGACCCACCTTTAAAAAAATAACTAAAATAACTGGCAAAAGTCAGTATTCCTAGTCCGCCGGCCTGGATCAGTAGCATAATAAGGGTTTGTCCAAATTGCGTAAAATAACTGCTGGTGTCCACAACAATCAAACCAGTTACACACACTGCACTGGTTGAAGTAAATAATGCATTTATAAAGCTAATCCCATGATTAGTCGCTTTAGGAAGCATTAACAACAATGCTCCTATTAATATCAACCCTAAAAAACTAACAATAAATAATTGAGCCGGATTAAGAAAAGACCGTTTATAATTTAGACCGGGACCTGTAACACCCCTGACAATTTTCAGTATTACAGCCCACCTTAGCCAGTGAGTAATAAAATCAGTACCTCCATCTGCAAACTGTTTATAAATACAGAATAAAATAAAGATCATACTCAGTAAATCAAAAATAAAAACACTTAGAATCGAATTATTTCTGAAATAATAATATTTAAATATGGTATATAACATTCCAATTGCCAGCACGGAAAAATAAAGCGTCATCGCCACCGTTTCCATTGAATCTGTCAAGTTGAACCCGTAATCTAAAATTAAACCGCTGACTGCCAGCAAATGTAAAATCAGAATCAGTTTATTTGTCCAGTTGTCATAAAGAAATTCTTTCATCATTATAATCTTCAAATTAAAACCCTAGATTATTACTTATCAGACCGTTTGTTTAATACTACATATCCCAATATACCCCCAATAATAGAAGCTACAAAAATACCTATTTTTGCTTGTGTCATATATTCTTCATGAGTAAATGCAAGAGAAGTGACGAAGAGAGACATAGTAAATCCAATAGAAGACAGCAAGGCCAGGCCCAAAAGATTTCTGATATTCATTCCATCAGGAAAAGGGGCTACTTTTAATTTCACCAGTAGCAATGTAAAGCCCACTACGCCAACGACTTTTCCAACAAGCAAACCCAATGCAACCCCAACGGCCACATTTGTGCTTAATAGCTGGTCTAAATCTATAACTAAAGAAACGCCCGCGTTTGCTAAGGCAAAAATAGGGATGATGATAAAAGTTACTGCAGGGTGCATTGCATGCTCCAAACGTTGCAGAGGAGGCGTTGCTGCCGTGGTAGTATTGCTAATCTCCTCTAAAACATGAAGCTGGTCATTGGTGAGGGTTGGTTTGCTGTTATCAGGATCAATCTTTTTAAATCTCTCTAAATATTTTTGAATTTTTTCACTGAAAATTTTCTCTCTAATTTCTACATTGGCAGGGATAGTAAAAGCAGTTAATACAGCAGCAATAGTAGCATGCACCCCCGATAGCAGAAAGGTACTCCATACCCCTCCAATGCCTAATATAGCATAGAAAAAAATATTCCGGACCCCCATTTTGTTACCTATATACATAGCAAGTAAAACGGCCATTCCTGCTAACAAGTATATAAGCGAAATATCTGAAGTATAAAAAAAAGCAATTACTAAAACAGCTCCCAGATCATCTACAATTGCAAGTGCTGTTAAAAATACCTTTAAAGAAAAGGGGATTCTATCACCAAGTAAATAAAGCACACCTAATGCGAATGCGATGTCTGTGGCCATGGGTATACCCCATCCACTTTGTACTTCGCCTGTTGGATTAAAAAGCAAATAAATACCAGCTGGTATTACCATTCCTCCTAATGCAGCAGCAATAGGTAACAAAGCCTTTCGAGGATTGGAAAGTTCTCCCCCTACAAGCTCTCTTTTTAATTCAAGACCAACCACAAAAAAGAAAATGGCCATTAAACCGTCGTTAATCCAGTGATGAAGGCTTAATTCAAAATACGTATTACCAGCCCACCGAAATCCGAATTTTTCCTCTAAAAAATGATGATATCCATCAGCCCATGGTGAGTTTGCCAGGATCAATGCTATTATCACACTGATTCCTAATACAATACCTCCTGATTTTTCCTGGTGCATAAAACGTTGTATAGGAGACAATATTGTTTCAATGGGTGTTATTTTAGATTCATGCATTATATTCTCAAGCTTAAGTTTATATATTATAATTGAAAGGAAAAATGCCGATGACATTTTTAATAATTACAAAAATATGGAATTTAAACCTATTTCCTTTGAAAGTAGAAATAATTGACACAGTTTCATTTTGAGAGGGTATATTATCATTTTGATATCCTTTCAATTACACCCTAAATCAATTCACAATATATATAACTGATTACCATTCGATTAATTTAAAACCACTTCATTGGAATGAGTTTGGTGATAGATGGAAATAAGCTTTTACTGTATCTCATGCATTATTGCAAATATTCTTGAATAAAAAAATTAATTTAATTGGTAAAAAATGAAGACAAAAATAATTAGCACTATTTGCCAGTGGGCACCTGAAGCCGCTAATCTCATTCCTGATGTTGCCTGTGAGGAAAATACTTTAGCTGACTATCAGTTACTGCAGAAATTGGCCGAATTATGTATTGAAAAAAATAGTTCGGAATCAGAGGATGGATTGGCGTATGTTCAGGAAATTATAAATGTAGTTAATCTTCTTTACCAGGAAGGTAATCAATACACTCGAAATGCCATTGAAAATGAATTTCTGACAATCTTTTCTTGTCAGGAGAGCCCGGGAAGCCTTAAAAACCACCTAGATCTTTTCCCCAACGAATTAAAGAAAGGGTATATAAAAACCATCTTAAAAAATTAGTAGATTGTAGAAACCCCGGTAATCGTAATCAGGTAAATTTGGTAGTCAAGCTCACAAACAATGTAATTTGGCGCCATTTTTTATAAACGATTATATCAATATCTTCAATAGACTTTAATGTTGAGAGACCGTCTCAAAAGGTAAACTAACGCTCTGAGAATCTCCTAAACAACAAAAGTTGTCAGACAGGAATCCGAGAGAGGGGGTACTTTTGAGACAGCCTCTTTCAAATAGCCTGCCTGATTTAAAACTCTTGTAGGCATTGTTTTTTTCTACTTGTTTTTCAAGGAAGTCAGACAGTTTTTGTACGTATCGATCAAGGCTTCTGCTACAATTCTGGGGTCTTGCTGATGTATTCCATGGCTGTAACGCGGCAACAGGATAAGGCGGCTATTGCTGTTATTTTTTATCATCTCAGCATAATGCTTGATTCTTAATTCATCTAATTCTTTCCACCATGGGATTAAGTTGATCCCTAATTTCAGATTTTCGTTCATTTCTGTTTCATAATGTTCAATATGCTTGTTGTATGAAATCATTACGGTTATAGGAATGTCCTTAAGAGGTTGTAAGGATTTGTATTTTTTAAAGAATTCCGGTGAATTTTCATTCAGTTCTCTCGTTGCCTCATTCCGAAAACCATCTGATGTTAAGGTGTCATTTATGATGTTTTTAAGGTTTATTGCAAATAATTCCCTATACCCTGTCGAGCTTGATGTATTCATTTTGACTTTGTTGTCTTCTTCTTTTGTAAGCATAAAATCTGTCGGGTCTATGAAAAATAAGCCGCAAACTTCATTTGGATACATTGAGCTATACAAACGTATAAATGGTCCACCTATCGAGTGTCCTACTAATAGATAAGGCGGGCTTATTTTTAAGGCACCTAATAAATCATGAAGTCTTTTGATAACATCTTCATCTGTTTTTATGGAAGTATCGATTTCTGACTCTCCAATTCCATTTCTATCATAAACTATCCCTGCAAAACTTTTTTGAATGAAAGGAAATAAACTTCCATAGCCTCCACCTCCTGAACCGAGACCACTTTCAAAGATTAGTATTGGCTCATTAGCTTTTCTTTCGTAAAGTCCAAAAGTTTTATATGCTATTTGCTTATTGTTAATAGATACGAATTTTCTTTCAGAAGTCTGCGAAAAAACTAATGTTATTGAAAAGAAAGTAATAAATACAGATATTCTTATGGATTTCATCTTTTTTGATCTGGTATAAGTAGCAGGTCTTAAAATTACCGTTCACTCACAATACTTGCAATTTGCATTCTGAGGATTTTAAACAATATTAATGAATTTTTAGGTGACGATATACTTTAATATACGATTTAATCCTAGCATTGCTTTTATATAGATTTAATCCAAACAAAACCTTTCACACCGATTTCATAACATCAAATACTGGCACAATAGATGCTTTACTTCCTCACGCTTATATCTAACGATAACTACACTGTGAACGCCCACCAATAAGGCTTAATACTTATCCGGACACAGCATAATGAAAAATAATATATAATTTTGTAAGTTAAAATTTGTTAATTTCAACTATTATTTAATAATTATTTTTCAGATTTGTTCTACAAACATAAATATTATTAAAATATGAAAAATTTAAAAAAGCTTACAAAAGCAGAATTAAAAACAATTGTTGGAGGTGCAGATTGTGTCAGGCTATGTTTTGTAAATGATAAATTAACATGCGTTCCATATAATTCATGTGGTGGTCCTGGACTCGAGCCATAAAAAAATTGAAAACTGTTTTTTCGAACACATACATATAAAATATTTTTAATATCAGTAAAAAAGTGTTTGACTTATTCTTCCAACTCCGAGGAAAGAGATTTCTTGGATAAAGAACAAATACTGAAGAGCAAATAAATTTTATTTTTCTATAAGGACTCCAATCAAACTTCTATTTCACCGCTTATGAATTTGTTTTTAATTTTAATAAGTATAATCAGGCAACTTTTTTATAATACCCTGCTCTCCGAAGTCTCCTGACTTTGGAACATGTTTAAAGGGATTGTTTTTATTTTACTGGCACAAAGTCAGCAGACTTTGCTTAGCAGAAATTTTTGTTTAAAACAGGATCTTTCAAAAGAAAGCACTAAATATTCCGTTTAATTCTTAAATTTGGCTCATGCGAAAGAATCTTTATTTCACCATTATATTATTTTCTCTTACCAGTTGCTATACGTACCAGGTAAAAAAACAAGTGGATCCAGCAGCCGACAATAAGCAAAATACAGTTGTGCAAATGAAAAATACAACAGCTGCGTCCCAAAGTCTGAACACACCACAAGCACCTGCTCCTATCAATATTCAGGAGAAACTTACATCCGGTAAAAATGTTAAAATTGACGTTGAAGGCAAAAGTTATAAAGTAATCGTTGACAAGTGGGAAAGTGACAGTCTGGTGGCACACCCGGTTCATAATCCTAAAAAAATTCTGAAATTCCATAAGAACCAAATCAATGCCGAGAAAATTGCAGAAAAACGATTTTCACAACCAATAGCCGATATTATTACCGTTACCGCTTATGCCGCAATTGGTGTTGGAATCTGGTATCTTCTCCAATAATTTTTTAAAATTTTCCGATAATATCAGAAGTTTTTATTCCGCAATCTACAAAGTCTGCCGTACTGGTCAACAAGATAACCACTACATATTTACAGAATATAGAATCTCCAAAGTCTACCGACTTTGGAGATTTCATTTTTCATAATATCAAATAATATTCTAAAGGAATGTATAAAGATACAGCAGAATTGAATAATTGATCTTCAAGTTTTATACAGTCTCAAAAGATTCATACTGAAGGTCGGCCTCAGTGATCTGTGTATTTAATGAATTGTAACCATCCGGCTCCTGCGTTTCTGCGAGTACTTTAGAATCCTGAATCAGTTTTCCTTCCGTGTTATAAATTTTTACGATAATCCATTTTCCGTTGCGCTCCAGTTCCTTTAACCCGGATTCAGATTTGTATTTAAGTTTTCCACTTTCAAGGATGCCCTCCTTTACAACTGCTTTATTGGCAGGTTTTCCTTTGACATACTGTACAATCTGCGCTGTGAAGCCATCACCCTGCTCAACCGGATGGCTGTAAGTATAGGCAACAGCTCCATTTTCATCATAAATGGTAGAATTGTACGCAGTTTGATCTGCATTGATCTTGGTTTCTGTTTTTTTTAGATTCCCTTCCAGCCTGAAAGATTTCGAGTGCACTAAAATGCCGTCTTTATATTGCTGTTCCATAAGTCCCTCGTACAGCGTACCATTATAAGGCATATCATCCTTATACGTCACAGAACCTTTTAACCTTCCATCCGGATGGTAATATCTGATTTCCTGGATTACTTCATCTTCCAAGATCTGTTCAGAAGATAATTTCCCATTCTCATCAAAATATTTATTCAGGACTGCATACCCGTTTTTATAAACATTAACAGCAGTGAATCCGGAAAACTCATAATTAAACAGATACTCTTCCCCATCTTGCGGCTTGTAATAATCAATTTCTTTATCATACATGTAGGTAAGACTGCCTATCTGCTTACCCGCTTCATCATACGTTTTTTGATAGCCTCCTTTTTTATTTTTCTTTTCTTCCTGCAAAATTCCCCCTTTTCGGGAGTAAATGGTGCCTTCCGTTACCTTTCCGTCTTTACTTTGCTTTTCGATTTTGGAGACCCTCATCGGATTCTGATAATACTCCACAGTCACTTTATCCCCTGAATCTCCGGAACTATTGGAGCCAATATATTTTCCTTTTTCTCCATAAAATTTAGCTTCAAACAACCCTTTACCTTCATTGATGACTTCATAACGGATTCCTTTAATATCTTCATCAAACACAATTGTTTTGAAACTATCGGGAGTTTCATACGTTGTAATGATGTTATAATAAGACATTTCCTCCGGATTTTTATAGTTGTATATTTTTCCTGTAAAGGTACCGTCCGCTTTATAAATCAGATCCTCCAAAGGTCTTCCCTGCTCATCAAAGGTCTTGGCAGGGCCAATTTGCTGACCTGCAGAATATGTTCCTGTGCTCAGAACTTTACCTTCAGGATTGTACCAGGTAATTTTGCCTTCATAGATTTCACTGCCTGGCGTAGCATCCGAAACAAGGCCTTCCATCTGAAGGGTTCCGTTTTTATAAAAATCTCTGATTAAAGTAAGCTTTCCTTTATTCTCAGTTTCACGGTAAAATTCCATTTTGTCCTGAGTGGTTTTTTCCCAGTTTTCATCAAAATAGATTTTTTGCTGTGCACCTGCGTGAATGTTTATGATCAGGGCGAAAACCGCTGACGTAAATAATTTCTTCATGTTTTTTTAAGGTTTAGATGGATGCAAAAGCCATAAAGAGTAGCCTGTGTCATCGTTTTATATATGTTTCCCCGACAAAAGGAAAAATTTCATCATTGTGTTTTTTTGTGTCCTGAAATGACTTAACAAAGATCTGCAAAATCACAACCGCAAAAAATCCCTGTTTTCAGCTAATTTGTGTGATGATACTTGTCAATTAAAAAATTACAAATGGAAAATGACACCTTGAGAATGACCAATCTCAATAAAAAGGGGGATATTACATGATAATGCTGCCGAATTACACTATGCTTCTACTGTGAAGTTCACAAATAACGCCATATGAATCATATAGCGTTATTTATAAATATTTCAGATTAATATATTAATAAAAATAAAGACCGATTGTAAAAGCTCAATAAAGTATTTTCCGGCCTTCAATTTTTACCATATTTTCGCTTTCCATTTTCTTAACGGTTCTTATGACCGTCTCAACACGTAACCCTGTTAGATTAGCAATCTGCTGTCTGGTATAGGGCACCTGAAAAGTCTGGCTATTATCATTACATTGCGTTGCCTTTAAATAATCCATGACCGTTTTGATTTTAAACTGTGGATCCGTAGATGAAATATTAAAAAGCATTAAATATTTGTAATAAAGCCGGTCTGCCATACATTTAAACATATCCATCATCACATCCTTATTTTGATGAATGAGTGAAAAGAAATCTGGCTGAGAAAGTTTCAGTACAGTACATTGTATTTTAGCAACCGCATTCATGGGATACGGCTTATCATTAAAAAGTAATGATTCTCCAATACTTTGCCCATCAGAAAGAATATTCTGTGTGAATTCTTTACCGTCCTCATGGTAGTTATTGAGTTCCACAATACCATTAACGATTTGAAAATAAAATTTAGCCAAGTTTCCTTCACTAAAAATAGTTTCATTAGGCAAATATTTTTCATATTCACCTCCATAAGCTAATAAAAGGTCTTCACTGATTATCATATCTTAAAATTTTATTGTTAAGTAATGAACATCATAGTAAAAATTGGTGATTTTCCAATATCAAAAAGCAAGCCATATTAATTTATTGTTACGAAAAACATCAAACAGAAACCAGTATTTATGATCAGGATAATAATATAAACAAGAAGCATTTACTAATTTTATAAAAGATTAGCATGCCTGATGGTAAGTGTTAAACAATGTTTTATGATAGCAGGAATCACATCTGCCGCTTACATCAATAACTTTTTTATAAGTGTTGCTGTATGGTGTTTCCAGACCCTGTTAAGTAAGCCGTAACATCATTGATCTTTTTTGGTGCCATTATTGGAGGATAATCAAAACAATGCCAAATATTAATCAACATGAAAAAGCATATCATTATTGTTGGTGGAGGATTTGCCGGAATTAATCTTATTAAATCCTTAAAAAATGACAATAGATTTCTTATTACGCTTGTTGATAAGAATAATTATCATTTCTTCCCTCCACTTATTTACCAGGTGGCTACCTCTTTTATTCAGGCTTCCAATATCAGTTATCCTTTCCGGAGATTGTTTTCTAAATACAAGAATGTGAATTTTCACATGGGAAGCCTTCTTAAAGTTGATCCCGAGAACAATACCATAGAAACAGATACGGGAAACCTAACCTATGATTATCTGGTGATTGCATTGGGAACTGAATCCAACTTTTTTGGAATGGATAATGTACAGAAATGTGCGCTGCCCATGAAAAGTATCGAGGAGGCACTTTATCTGCGAAATCATATGCTCCTCAACCTGGAAGAAGCTGCCAGAAATAAAGACCCTAAAACGGCAGAAAAATTACAGAATTTGGTTATAGCAGGCGGTGGTCCTACTGGTGTAGAATTAGCAGGTATGCTCGCGGAAATGGGAAAATATATTGCTGAAAAAGAATATCCCGAGATCAAGCTCAGCCTTTCCAATCTGTATCTGATCGATGCATTGCCTACTCTGCTATCCCCGATGAGTAAAATGGCGCAGGAGACTTCCTACAAGACTTTACAGGAGCTTGGTGTAAAAATACTTCTTAATGTTTCGGTAAAAGATTACATCAACAACCAGGTGCTTCTGTCAGACGGAACATCGATAGATACTGAAACCCTCATCTGGACCTCCGGAGTTATAGGACGGGAAGTCCCCGGAATTCCGGAAGACAAAATAGGAAAAGGAAGAAGAATTTTAACTGATGAATACAACCGGGTAGAAGGAATGGAGAACATCTATGCGGTAGGAGATATCGCGCTTCAATTAACGGATAAAGAGTTCCCGAAAGGACATCCCCAGCTTGCCCAGGTGGCCATACAGCAGGCTAAAAATCTGGCTAAAAATTTCATCAGGATCGAAGAAGAAAAAATACTCATTCCCTTCAAATATAATGATAAGGGCAGTATGGCGATCATTTCAAAATTCAATGCCGTGGTGGATCTTCCCAAATTTTCTTTCAAAGGTTTCCTGGCCTGGCTTACATGGCTGTTTATCCATATCATTCCGCTGGTAGGTTTCAGAAGCAAAATCAGGCTAGCACTGGATTGGTTACGGCTGTTTATCACCAATAACCCATCCATCCGTTTAATTCTTTATCCAAAAAGAAATACAACTCAACAACAATAATATTTGCCTAAAAAATATAGTATGAAAAATAAAAAGAAACCTCCCTTTTTCGGGAAAACAGTTGTCATCACAGGAGCATCCAGTGGTGTAGAAAAAGCGACTGCAGAAGCTTTCGCTAGAGAAGGCGCTGACCTGGTTCTTGCTTCACGGGGTCAACAAGCCCTTACAGAAACAGCAGAAGCCTGTAAAAAATACGGCGGCATAGTGCTTACCCTTGTTACCGATACCTCAGTTCCGGAAGACTTACCACCTTGCAGAAAAGGCATTTATTCTGAATAACCGGATCGATTACTGGATAAATAATGCAGGAGTTCTCTCATTTGGAAAATTTGAAGAAACTCCAATTGAAGTGGTAGACCAGATCATTAAAACCAACCTTTTGGGTTATATGCATTCTGCACACGCTGTACTGCCAATTTCTAAAAAGCAGAAAAAAGGAATTCTTATTAATAATATTTCCATTGGCGGATGGATGCCTGCGCCGTACGGAACAGCATATACCGCTTCAAAATTTGGGATCCGGGGCATGGTAGAAACACTTCAGGGAGAAGTATCCGATTATCCTGACATTCATATCTGTGCCTTATATCCGGGATTTCAGAAGTCTTCAGGAATAGAGCATGCAGCTAATTATTCAGGGATAAAACTGAGTACCCCTCCGTCGTCTTTCGACCCCCGCGATCTGGCCAAATCAATTGTTGAGGTTGCCAAAAACCCTGTCGATTCCAGTTATCAGTACAGAGGAATTTGAAAGAACCATGAAAACCAATATTTATGCTCCGTTCTGGATTATTAAAGCGGCCTTACCTCATTTAAAGCCCGGTTCATGCATCATAGGATTATCGTCGGTACAGGCCTATGATCCTTCGGCTGACCTGTATGATTATGCACAAACAAAGGCCGCAACAACAAGCTATGTAAAGTCTCTGGCCAAACAATTAGGCCCGAAAGGAATACGGGTAAACGGTGTCGCACCCGGACCGGTTTGGACTGCACTTGAAATCAGTGGCGGACAAACCCAGGAAAATATTGAAAAATTCGGTGGTGATACCCCATTGGGAAGACCCGGCCAGCCTGCCGAACTGGCATCTATATTTGTTCAGCTGGCCGCCAATGATGCAAGTTTTGCAACAGGCCAGATCTATGGCGCTGCGGGAGGAAGCGGACAGCCTTAATATCATATCACACCAAATAATGAAGCCACCCCGGGGTGGCTTTTAAACGATCACAGTTAATATTCTACTGTAAAAAGCTTTTATCTAAAGTTCAATTCTATGCAAATCTTTTACAGTAGGACCTGTAAGCATTTTCCCATTGACATTGAATCTGGAACCATGACAGGGACAGTCCCAGCTTATCTCTGCGCTGTTCCAGCGTACTTCACATTTCATATGAGGGCAAGTACTTTTAACAAGATGTATTTTCCCTCCGCTGTCTTTATATACAGCGTAAGATTCACCTTCATATCTTACAACCTTCGCCTCGCCTTCAGTGAGCTCTGTCAGGGAATTTATTTTCTCAATAAACAGTTTATCTTTTACAAAATCCAATACTACACTGGCCTGCTCTTTCACAAAATTGGTAAAACCTGCCATCGGCTTTATCCTTCCCGGATCAAAAAGTTCCTTATACTTACTGGAACCGGTTAAGATTAAGTCTCCAAGAATTTGTGACGCAATCGTTCCAAAAATCATCCCGTTTCCCCGAAATCCCGTGGCTGTATAAATATTTTTACATCCCGGCAGTACTCCGATATAGGGAAGCCCGTCAGTGGGCTCATAGTATTGGCTGGACCAGCTGTAAACGGCAGTATCTACCTCAAAATGCTCTCTCACATAGTTTTCTAATTTTGAAAAGCATTCTCCGGTATCCTCCGTATGCCCAGTTTTATGGTCTTCACCTCCGGCAATAAGCAGATTTTCACCATTTACTTCCTGAATTCTGTAGTAATGATAAGGGTCAGTAAGATCATATCCGAGATCTTTAGAATAATGATCCCCTTTCAGACTGAATGCAATGGCATAACTTCGGTAAGGAGCATTCATCAAATGAAGGATACTCACTCCTGGAGGAATATGGGTAGCATAAATAACATGGCTTGCACTGACGTTTCCTTTTGAAGATTCTAAGATTACTGATTTCTCCTGCTCATCATGCCCTTCGCAAACACAATCTTCTACGAGCATCCCACCCATACTGATAAATGCCTTTGCCAGGCTCCTGATATATTTAATGGGATGAAACTGTCCCTGATTGGGAATAACAGCCGCTTTTTTGAATGAAAAGGGAAAAGGAATCTCATTGGTAAATGTCATCTGATGCCCTACCTGTGATGCCCCTTTTACAATATCTTCCAACTGTTTTTCCTGCTTTTCGTCCAAAGCAAAAAGGTAGGCAGTTTTGCTTTCAAAATCACAGTCGATGTTAAATTCCCTGATGTTATTCCTGATGATATTTTTAGCTTCAATGCCCACATATTTCAGGAGTTTTGCGTTATTTAAACCAAAATCCTTAATGGCCTGGGCATAGGTGGTATCAAAGAAGTCATTTAAGTGAGCTGTGGTTCCACCGGTCGTTCCAAAACCAATATTGGCTGCTTCCAGAACAATACACTTCTGACCTTCTTTCTGTAATCTTATTGCGGCAGAAATGCCGGTAATACCGGCTCCAACGATGGCAACATCATAATGTTTTTCCAAGGCCGGCTCTAAAGAAAATTTTTTAATTTCTTCCTGCCATATACTTTTTCTGGCCCCATCCCTGTTCATTACTTTTTAGCTTTTAAAGTGTCGCTTTTTAATCTTAGATCGTTCTTCTTCTGTGCTTCATCCTCGTCTACATCACAACGGCAGGCTGTTAAACTCGCTAGGCAAAATACCATTAAAATGATTGTCTTCATATTCATATTTTTTTGTTTGGTTTGTCTATTATTGTTTGAATAAAAATTTTTTATTATTCAGTAATCGGTTTCTGCATTTCTCCCATTCTGTAAGCAGCCATATCATCTGTTGCAAGATTGGTCATGGTGCCGGGAGAGTGAAAAACTGCTGCTTTCATAATATTAATATTGGTGTGAAGAGTCTATTCAGACAATATCTCTGATAGTTTCCGGATTACAATGTCATATAGATTTTGAAATTCATATGGCATGATGTATTATTTGATTTAATCCTCTGCAAAACCTCTTCTTGAAGTTCCGTTTCCTGAACCTGAAGATGATCTTCCTCTTCCTGATGTACCAGATCTGAAGCCTGCTCTTATTCCGGAGCTCCCACGTCATTAAGCTGAACAGCTTACATATAACTTCCATTAAGGAATGATTCAGATCTTTAATCAGTTTGATATTTCAGATTTACAACGGAATAATTCTCTTGTTTATGACTCGCATCCTATTGGACAATTAATACAAATTTTTCTGTTGATGATCTTCAGAATATTGTCCTTCTCCATCCGCTTGATCGTTTTTATTGCCGTTTCTACGTGGATTCCGGTAAGGGAATGCCGGCTGTGCCGGGTTAAACGTATCTGAAAGGAGAAAAGACATTGATTTTATGAAAGTTCCTGAAATTCCTCAGTTTTTTTCTGTGTGACGACAAAAATATCTGCCTTATGCTGCTGTGATGTAGTAGATTTCATAATATCTAATTTTGTGATGTATTCAAAATTACAATCCTACATGACTTATTTTTATGATTTACATCATAAAAACATGATATTAATCAAAATAATAAAGAATTTCACACATTTTCGCATTAAATAACACATTTTAACAATTATATTATTCAAATAAAAAATCGAAATATAACAACAGTAAGACAATTTAAAAAGTAAAGATATTAAATATAAAAAGCCTTCCTGAATAGGAAGGCCAGAATATACGGAGGTCTAAAAATAGAGTTTAAAAAAGAGTGATCTTTCTTCTCCTCTGTTGCCATACCGGAAAGTCAGCGCTTTACATCTGAATACCAGTTTATCACTAAAAAACACTCATGTATTGTTAGATTATTACTCCAATTTATCTGCTTATTCTTTTTAGTTTATGAGCGAGATCACAAGTTCTTGTCCAAAAAAGCACTGTATGTCAACATACAGTGCTGTATTATTTACTAAAGCCAAATAGCCGAAACAAATCATTCATCAGTAATTCATCAGACAAATTTTATTATTATGCTCCTCAGTTTTCCAGATGATTAATCTTTAGGAACTCTTCTATTTTATTCCATTCAATCTGTCCGGCAATGGAATTGGAATTGGCGTCAAAAACGTGTTCCCCGTAAGGAATTTCAACATAGGAAACAGGAAGCTTCATTTCTTCCGCTTTTTTCACAAATTTCCTTGTCGCTTCTACGTTTACAACATGATCTATTTCTCCTGCAATAATGAACGTCGGGGAAATTCCTTCGGAAAGCTGGTCTATTAAATTCAGCTGTGCATAGCGTTGTGGAAATTCAGTGGGTGAGCCTCCGAGATATTTTCTGGCTGCATATTTGAGGTCAATATTCTTTTTTTCGTCTATTTTCTGCCAAAGCTCGGATAGGCTGACAGGCGGATAAATAGCAATAACTCCAGCCGGAACCGGAGGCTGCGGGGAATCGTAAGATTTTGCAAAACCTTTCCTCAATCCCAAATCTGCCTGCATCACCAGAGCTGCTCCCGCAGAGCCACCCACCAAAACTATTTTATTCGGATCAACATTGAATTTTTTTGCATTTTTCACCACAAATCCCATTGAAGTCACGACTGAATTAACAGCAGATTCCCAATTGTGCCGGTCTTCTTTTCCTAAAGGATAATCAATGGAAAAAACGGTGTATCCATGATCTTTAAACCAATTGGCAGCATAACCTACCTGGGTTCTGTTTCCTTCAATAAAAGCACCACCATGGACAAGAATAACGGGAATTGCAGGTGATGAAGATTTTGTTTCCGGACGGAAAACATCTATATGCTGCTCTTCATTATAAATCGTAAGATAAGTATAGGTTTCCGTAGGTTTTACCGGCATACCAGAACTTTTTAATCCTTGAAAAAAAGAAACTTGGGTATTGTATTTTTTTGCAGTATAAAACATGACGGCAGTGAAGTAAGTCTGGGCAATAAAAAACAGAACGGAAAGGACCAAATTCGCTATCAGTAATTTCCGCCAGTACATTCCATATCTGTAAAAAAGAAAGCAGATGAATAGTAAAACCAACCCAAAAACAACAAACTGTGAATTGAACTGCATGGCAAACGAACTGCTGTAACCGCTCAGAAGCATGGGTGCTTTCAGATACACTGAAATCATGGGAATAACCAATAATATCAGGATAATAAAAAGCAGAACTGCAAAAAATATTTGTAAGAACTTTCTCATGGGATTAAAATTTATAAGTTACCGTAAAATATCCGGATGTGGGTGGAATGGCAATTGTAAAATAAGGCGTATTATTAGCCACTGCAGAGGCATATTCAGCCTGGGTAAAGTTTTCGAAGCCGGCAAGCTGCTGCTGAAGGGTTCCCGGTCTCTGATAGCTCATTACCCCATATTTATTAAATACATTATTCACATTAATAAGCATGCTTATATTTTCATTGAGATTATACCCGAGTCCTAAATCAAACTGTGAAAATCCTGGCAATTTGTAAACGTTGGTATTACTGCCTTCCCTTTTCCCCATATAATTCCAGGTTACAAATCCGAATGCTTTACCGACTTTCAGATTGGGAGTGATATTGGCCATAATTTTCGGTGTATAGGCAATCGTAGTTCCTGAATATGACAATACGGTATCATCCGAAGGGCCGGGAGCGCTTCCCAGGTTCCATAAATAACCTTCCTTCACTTTCGGGTCCTGCAGTGTAAGCACAGCCCTGACGCTGAAATTATCGGTCGGTCTTATATTGGTTTCCAGTTCAATTCCATAGGTTTCGTTTTTATTATACAAGGAAGGAGTTGTATAAAACCCACCTTTCCCGTCATCTGCCAGAAAGCTGTAGGGAACATTGCTCAGTAAACTGTAGAAAGGGGTTACAAAAGCATCAAAATATGTTGTTTTAGCCTTAAATCCCATTTCTATCTGCTGCGTTTTTCTGGATTGCGGATCGAGTAAACCAATGGTTTCAGGTCTGTTGGCCGCAAAGAACATATCGAGATCCGGAGATTTGCTTCCTTTGGAATATCTGGCATATATGGCAAGGTTATTATTAAATTTATAGTTCACCGCAGCTGAATAGGAAAAGTTTTCCAGCTGTCTGCTATAAACAACGTTAGTAAGTTTTGTCAAAGCATTGTTATTGTAAAGGGTATAAATGCTGCTATCCGTACCTCCGTTTTTATCTGAAAACAGGTAAGTTCGGGTATTATCTCCTTTGATCCATACTTTTTCATACCGTATTCCCCAATCCAGTGTCAGGTGATCTGTAATATCCCAGGTATGCCCGAAAAATACGGCTCCCTGCTGCTGTTTAGCTTTGAATTCAAGTAAATCTCCCGTACTTCCGGCTGCCTGTGCAAAACCGTCATTGTTGGTCAGCTGATACACCCCCGGTTTTGTAAAATCTAAAGTAGTAACTCCTGTTAAACTTAATGTCATCATTCTGGGACGGTTCTCTAAGGTAGTAAGTCCTATCCCATTAATTCCGGAAAATCTCCATACATCGGAATATCCGTAATAACCGCCAAATGAGAAATTCATATGGTTCCATTTTTTATTAATGGTCAGCTGGTTCATTGATTCCTTCACTTTATTTTCATAAAAATTAAGGGCTGACATTACAAATGAATTATTCTGAATGGACTGACCCGGCAACTGATTTTTAGTGATCTGGTAAACTGGCAATCCACCAGCTCCCAGAGCAGCATTCACACTGGCAAGCTCCTGTCCTGTAAGCGCATCTTTAAAGGAATAGGTTCCCACTCCCAGCCCGCCAACCAAAAAATAAGAAGTCATATCATCCAGCGATGTAAGAAAAGAATTTCCTACGCTGTTCTGTACCACATCATTATCAGAATATTTACTTGCCAGGAATAGCTTCCAGCCATTTCCAAGGTTATGGTCCCAGTTCAGTCCTACGGAACGGTATTTATTGCTAACGAGGCGGCCTGAGTTATAATCTATATTCCCTCCATGAATAAAATCCGGGGAATTGTACTGTAATTTCGGAATGAGTAAGGATGAACTGCTGCTGAACCCTTCTGCCGGCTCAGGGTTTGTATAATTTCTCGTAGGAATCAATTGGGCATAACCGTTTTTGTCGTCAAGGTACTTTAGAAATACTTTCAGGCTTCCTTTACTGTATTTTTTTACAATATTTGCTTTTACCTGCCCTCCATTATTAAAAGGATATCCGGCATATCTGCCTCCCAAATCGTAGCGGTAAAATCCTCCGATATTATAAAACCAGTTATCTCTCAAAGGACCTCCAAAGTTGGCATCGATCCTGTGATATCCGGAATTATCTGCTCCCTGAACTCCATATTTGGCACGGATTTCACCTCCGAATTTATTACCGCCTGTTTTGGAAATATAATTGAAAATTCCGCCCGGTGCATTGGCAGCTGTAATAGAAGCAGGACCTCCTCTCACGGCATCAATCTGGGAAATGGTTGCATCTGCTCTTAGAAAAAAGTCGGGACCGTAATTATAATAGGTGGTATTGGTTACCGGCAAACCGTCTTCCTGCATAGATATATATTCGTAAGCAAAAGTACCGTCTGAAGAACCTGCACTGATTCCTCTTGAGCTTACATTATTCCTGATCTCCCCTAATGACGAGTTGACATATACTCCGGGAACATTTTTGAGCAGGTCTGCAGCACTGTTGGGAACCTGTTTTTCAATGACGTCGCTTTTCAGAACAGAGATTGCAACGGGTGCATTCATCCTTGTCCTTTTATCAAATACCCCGGTCATGATCACCTCATCAATATCTTTTGTTTTTACTGTGTCAGCTTCTTTTTTCTGGGCTGTTACGTTGAGGGCTGCCAGAAAAAGTACGGCTACCGTAATTTTTGTATTTAAAAATGTAGTCTTCATATTTTTATCATTAATTTGTGCCATACTTTTTAAGCCATTCCGCCACATGGGTGAATACCACCTGCTCATCTGCCGGTAATTTTGTGATAAGATGCCCTGCGCCGGGAACTACTACCAGTTTGTACTGAACACCTTTTGCTTTCAGGGCTTTTTCCAGAATATAAGCCTGCTGGATAGGAACTACCTCATCTTTATCACCATGAATAATCATCGTGGGAATCTGATTGACAAATTTTACAGGGCTGGTTTTAGCGTAAGCTTTCGGGATCGCATCACCGGGATTCCAGACTGTTTTGTTTCCTGACATTTTATCCAGAACCTCCAAAAGGTTAGCTGCTTTTACATACGTCAGAGTCTGAACATCTGTAAAATCCACAGGGCCACACATTTCTATAATGGTTTTGATCTGAGGATTTTTGGTGTAGGCATACATCAGCGAAACATGCGCTCCGGAGCTTCCTCCGGAAATTGAAAACCCGTTTTTTCTGGTATTCCACTCATTGGAACGGGAGGAAAGATATTTTGCAACATTATCAATATCATCTAAGAGCTCAGGAAGATGAGTATCGGTAAGATTGGCATAACGGTAATTGAGATTGGCAACAGCAATTCCCTGTGAAAGAAGATATTCGGAAATTTTACCATCATATGTCCTATCACCTTGCGTCCAGGCTCCTCCGTGGATGTTAATAAGAAAGGCAGTTTTCGGGCTTCTGTTTGCCGGTAGATAGACATCCATTACGTTTCTTTCGTGTGAGCCGTATTGTATATCGGTAAGCTTTTCTTCCTTTTGACTTACAGAAACCGTTTTGTTGTTTCCAACATTTTGTGTTGAGCAGCTTACCGTCAATAATGTAATGGACAGGGCTGTGATTTTAAAATAATTCATTTCAGTTGTTTTTTTAAATTCTTTTTAAGTATTTTTCCTGTAGCGCTTAAAGGCATCTTATCTATAAATTCTATGATTCTCGGATATTTATATTTGGCAATTCTTTCTTTTGTCCATAGCTTAATATCTTCCTCGGAAGCGTTGCTTTCTTTTTTCTTTACCACAAATGCTTTAATTTCTTCGCCTAGTTTTTCATCATCGATACCGATAACCGCAACCATGGAAATATCAGGATTCCGCATCATCAGTTCCTCTACTTCACGGGGATAAACATTCATTCCGCCCCGGATAATCATTTCTTTTTTACGGTCAACGATGAAGAAAAAACCATCCTCATCCTTTACCGCGATGTCTCCGGAAAACATCCATCCGCTCTTCAGAACTTCCTGAGTTTCTTCAGGCCTTTTGTAATAGGCTTTCATCACATTGGGACCGCGATAGATCAGCTCTCCTTTTTCACCCGCCGGGAGTTCGTTGCATGCGTCATCTACAATTTTCACCTCAACGCCCCAGATCGGAGTTCCGATAGAACCTGGTTTACGTCCCACTGCCAGCTGATTGAATGTCACCACGGGAGAACCTTCGGACATTCCATATCCTTCAATAATGGGAACGCCGAAGCGGGTTTCAAATTCGTCAATGATTTTTACAGGAAGGGAAGCTCCTCCGGAAATGCAGATTCTTAGTTTCTTAATGCTATTGGCGTTTTCTTTAGTATCTTCTTCATTCAGAAGTGCCCAATACATGGAGGGAACACCGGCAAAAATTCTGATATCAAAACGGCTAATGAGCTGATAAACCATTTTGGCATCAAATTTTGGAAGCAGGATCAGATGGAGTGATCTCCGGATTCCTGCAAGCATCATCACCGTTAAACCAAAAATGTGAAATAATGGTAAAACAACAAGCTGGGCTTCAAATTCAGCAGATGCAATGATGGTTGTGCTGGCTTCTGCATTGGTGAAAAGATTAATATGCGAAAGCTCTGCACCTTTTGGTTTCCCTGTAGTTCCCGAAGTATAAATGATAACGGCTGTGTCTTCTGATGAAGTAATATAAGATTCAAAATCAGTTTCTTCGTCTTTAATGAAATCATCAAAATTCTCAACATTTTCAGCGAGATTCCCTATACTGATAAAATCTCTGCATGAGGTGCTTTTATCAAATCCCTCCTTTCCAAACTTTCCTACAGGCATTTCCTGAGTTCCTGCAAAGCACAGAAACATTTTACTATCGGAATCGGACAGCTGGTAAGCAATTTCTTCAGGTTTAAGAAAAATGCTAAAGGGTACAACCGTTGCCCCGGTTTTTAGTATTGCGAAAAAAATAATCGGGAATTGAGGAATATTAGGGCAAAGTAAGGCGATTTTATCACCATAGCCCATTCCTTTTTTTGTAAACGCATTGGCCGCCTGGCAGATTTTTTCATGGAAGATTCTATAATTGATTGTAGTTTCTCCAAGACTTAAAACTGGTTTTTCGGGATTTCTTCTTGCACTTTCTTCCACTAAAATTGATAAGTTCAGCATAATTTTGTTCATATTGAGTTAATGTTGATATGAAAAGAGCCTTGGTTAAAGGGAATTTCATAGGAACTAATCTTAACTCCAAATTAATGATATGCTGAACAGGTGCTGATACGAAAAGGAAATTCCGTGATACGAAAAGGAAATTTTTTCAAAGTGTATAAGAATACAACCTCACATAAATATCAGGTATAACAGACATTCACGATATTCCACATAAAAGCGTTTAAGTTTTACAGACGTTCTTCGGAAGGAAGTTTTCCGAAATGACGGAGATAAAGCTGGGAAAAGTGTCCCCGGTTATTATACCCGATAAAATCGCTGATCTCACCTACCGATTTTTCGGTTTCCAGAAGCATGGACCGGGCAGTTTCCATCCTGGCCTTAATGATGTATTGGTGGATAGGAAGTTGGGTATAGTCTTTAAATCCTTTTTTCAAATCACTGCTGTTGAGTCCACAGTAACGGCTGATTTCCCTTATCGCCAAAGCCTGAAATGCATTGGTATCCACAAAATCTTTCGCCAGTTTTATTTTGTCTTCAAATGCCTTCTTGTGCTCAAAGGTTTTTTCATCAGAAAGAAGGTAATGAATCCAGTAACTCAAGAACTCCAGAATCCTGCTTTCAAGAATGATACTGCAGGAAGCATCATCAAACGGAGTATCGAAAATAGTTTTGAGCTTATCCTGGCTCATATAATTGCGCTGTGCATTTTCCAGCTTTTCTTTCAACAGTCCGTTATCTTTTGGAAAGAGACTTTTCGGGACAAAAATTCTTACCCCGTCAATATCTGTCGTATTGTGCTCAAATTCTTTTTCATTATTAATAAAATTACTGCTGATCTTCCCTTCTTTATTGATCCGGAAATCCATCATTCCATTGTCACCGACTTTATGTGGAGAATGGAAAATAGTTTCTTCATGAAAGTTCCATGTTCCGCGGAAAAAATGAAAATTCCTTTTGTTGAAAAGTATCAGCTTCCCGGTTCCTAAATCCTCAGGCATCTCCAGAACAGTAGAGTTCAGGAAATCTTTATCACAAAATCTGTAATCTTTCATCAGACCTTGTTTAAAACCATCCGGTTCCAGATAAGGAAGGAGCAATTCCATACAACGGTAATTTATTGGTGTAAGTTAATAAAATTTCAAAACATGACAAATATCATGTTTTTTATTTGAAAATCTGCTGGGTAAACTGGTAGAGAGATCTTCTCCAGGTAAGCCATTCATGGCGGGTTTCATGCGATTTGTATTGGAAATAAGGATAATTATTCCGGTTTAAGAAATCCGTCAATAATTGATCAAATTTAAAAAACATGGCGTCTTCTTTTTCCCCGATTCCGATAAAGAAATAAGGCTTTTTCTTAGACTTTACTAAATTTTCGATGGGAAGTTCTTTAAAAGGTTCTGCCTCAGTTCCTTCATAAATCACAGGACTAAATGCTCCGATCGCCGAAAATGTTTCGGGATGGGATACCCCGATAAGCATAGCCTGATAGCTGCCGCGGGAAAGTCCTGCGATAGCTTTTTTACCTGAAGTTTTATATTTTTTCTCTATATAAGGAATCAGCTCCTGCGTAACGATTTTATCAAGATTTTTGGAAGAAAGCACTGTTCTGGGATAGTTGTCCGGCATTTTTTCCTGTTCGGGATTCAAGGCAACCCCATAGTCCATCACCACTATCATTTCCCGTGCCTTTTTTTCTGCGAAAAGATTGTCTAAAATGTTAAGAATGTAACCTTGCTTTTCCCAGCCTGTAATATCTTCCCCGGTACCGTGGTACAGATATAAAACAGGTAATTTTTTAGATCCATAATTGGGCGGGAGATATACCTTAAAGTTCCGCTTATTTTGTGTTATTTGTGAACTGAGACTGTCATTAATGATTTTCCCATGCTCTACATTTTTTTCCTGGAAAAAAACCTCCCCGGAAGGAACTTCAATTCCACTCGTCGGCTGGCTGTACCCGAAATACAGCTGTGTATTGGGATCATTAGTCCGTTGCCCATCTACATTGAACCAATAATAATGAAAGCCTATTTCCATAGGTGTCGTAGAAATGTTCCAAAAGCCATCTTTATCTTTGGCAACGGAAGATTTTATACTTTTCATCCCGTCTCCTCCATCTAAAGTTACAGATTTTGCATCCGGAAAGTAAACACGGAATTCTGCTTTTTTCTCAGAGTCTATTCTTGGAAATTGCTTTCCTGGTAAAACTGTTGAAGAAGTTTTATAAACCTGGGAAAATACGATGGAAGAGAATAAAACGAAAATTAAAGATATTTTTTTTGAGTACTGCATTATTTTAGTTTTAAAATATGATTCACAGTCAGACAGCTTTTCTGAAGAAAAGGGCTCTTGTTACTTCTGTCAATCCTGTGTTATTACATCAATATTAAGGAAAATATTTTTTCTTTATCCGGATCTATAGAATATTATTCTATGACAGTTTGAAATCCAGATTTCTGTCTCATCCCTGTCCTGATTATTTAAGAAACTGCTTCATCATTCTCAGCGTGATTTCCATGCTTTCCGGGAGTGGCATTCCGTGGGCATAGCCTGCAAAAACATGTAATTCTGTGAAAATACCTGCTTTTATCAGACGGTCAGCGTAAGCTATTCCACTATCCCGTAAAGGATCTGCTCCGGCAACAAAAATTACAGCAGGTGGAAGATTATAGACATCTTTAATATTGCCAGGCAATACGTATTTTTCTTTTGAATTACCATTTTTTCCTATATAGAAGTCTTTTAAAACTGGGAAATCATCACTTTTAACACCGGGAATTCTTTTAAATTCAACAACAGACGGGTAATCCATCCCGAAATCACCGGGAGGAATTTCCAGAACCTGTAAACTGATTTCCGGACCTTTCAGATCTCTTGTATATTGTGCTAGACTTCCAGATATCCCGGCTCCCGCACTGGAACCTCCAACTGCCATCAGTTTTGGATTCCCACCAATACTCACTGCATTTTTACTGGCCCATAACAGGGAAGCATAGGCATCGTGAAGTGCCGCCGGAAAAGGATTTTCCGGGGCGAAACGGTAATCTATATTGATAACAACAGCATGCCCTTTCAAAGCATAATCTGCACACCTCTGATGATCCCATTTAGGGGTTCCATACACAAAACCTCCGCCATGAAACCAAAGAAATAGGGGAAGATTTTTCGCGTTTTTGGGTTTATAAATCGTTACCGGGATTCCAGGATCTTTTGCATTCAGTCCCGGGATTTTAGATTGGGTCACATCAATGCTGTCTTTGTTTTTCAGTTCCGGCCAGATCATTTCTGCCTGGGTCTTACGCTCTTTTTTTACTTCTTCCAGGGTAATATCCTGAATCGGAGCATTAATCATAGCTCTAAACTGGGGCAGTAATCTTTTTTCTGCTTCCTGAAAGGTAAGTGGATTATATTGTTGTGCAAATGATAAGCCCGGGATCAGGAAAGATATTAGGAATAACAGGTATTTTTTCATAATAATAGTAATGATGAATTCTATTATTTCAAAAGTAATATTATGCTTACCACCGGATGATACGAAAAGGAAATTTTGTGATACGGAAAAGAAATTTTTATAACCGGGTTTTCAAATTTGTCAGCTACGGATTTTATTTAACCTGAATTCGGGATAAGGATTAAATTAAACGCAAGGATAGACAAAGCTTTAAAAAACATTCATTTGATTTTTTAAGATAGACAGAGCCGTTTCACTTATTGGCAAGCAATACAGGGAATATATTGGTCTTACTTTACTGAATGGAATGCCCTTGTTTTCCTTATTAACATGCAACAAAACCTACTTTGTTTGCCTTTTCGATAAAAATACAATTTGTCTCAGGTATTTTCTTATCCCGAACTCAGGTTATTTAGTTTTTAAATTGTTGCCGGAAGGCAACTGCTGTCATTTCCTTATGTATTTATTATTGCAATGAAAATCCCCAGCAAAAGTATCTGGGGGTTCCATTCAATCAATTACATTCTATTTTCCAATGTATTAGCACATATCTAACTGCGTTTAACTACATAATAAGCTAATTCACCGTCTGTTCTTTGCAGATTTTCAGTCCGATTAAAACCTGCTTTTTCCAATACTTTCTGTGAACCCATGTTATTCAGATCAGTTACAGCTACAACTTCCTTTGTCTCAGTTTTTAAAAAGCAATATTTTACGAGGGTACGGCTCACTTCTGTTGCTATACCTTTTCCCCAATATTTTTTTCTCAAAGTATATCCTATTTCAATCTGGCCGGGTACATCTGAAAAGTTCCTGGCAAGACACATTCCAATAAAATCATTATTTTCAGAATTGAATATTCCAAAACGGCCAAACGGTCCTTTAAGATAATCTTCCAAAGCTATTTCAAACATTTCTGTATACTGCTCAGGGGAACGGTATGAAAGGTATTCCGTAACCTCTTCATCTTCAAAAAGATCACAAAACAGGTTCCGTTCTTCCGGTAAAAATTCACGGATCATAAAGTTCTGATCCTGATGTAAAATACACATATTAAACTTCTAATGATGAGAAAGTAAAGGTACAAATTAATGCTTCGCCACAATAATGCAACATTCAATACTCCTGCAGCTCCATATTAGTTTCAAATATCCTGTCTTTGAAAATAAAACCTTTGAGGCCGATTGATTATCTTTGAGTAAACTGAGGAGCAAATATTGCAGGCTTCTTTGAAAATTGTTTAATAAATCGAATTTTAAATATGAAAAACATTTTATTTTCAATTGTATTATGCTGCTCTATGGTTACAGCTGCTTTTTCCCAATCGACAGCTTATATTCCTGTTTCAAAAAAACTCTATGATACCATCATAAAAAAGACAGTATTCTCTTTGATGCTGCCAATTCCGGCAATATTGATAAGCTGAAGACTTTCTTTACCGAAGATCTTGAGTTCTTTCATGACGTTGGCGGCCTGGCAGACTATAAGGAAACGGTTGACAATTTCAGCAGAGTAGCTAAAAATTACTTCTATACCCGGAGAGTTTTGGTTCCGGAGTCTGTGGAAGTATATCCCATTAAGGATTATGGAGCTGTACAAACCGGAATTCATCAATTTTGCCGCCTTGAAAATGGCTCCCTGACTAACTGTGGTACATTTAAGTTTGTTCACGTGTGGAAAAAGACTCCCAATGGATGGAAAATTTCAAAAGTGGTCAGCTATGGACACTAAATGCAAATAATTTTATAAACGCCCCTAACAAATGATTTGGAAACTTTCCCACATGTAATGGCATGCATAATATCAACAGCTTTACCATCACGGATATTAAAAAAAAGTATTACTTTTGCTTGAAATAATAAAATTGTTTAAAAGCTTTTTATTAGTAATTTTAAGACACAAATTTATAAAACATTAAAATCCCTTCCACATGAGAAAAATAATTCTACTCATTACATGCATGTTCGGTATTTCAGTTTTCTCACAAATTAAAGTGCTGAAAAATGAAAGCTTGGTGGAAATTGGCAAAGATAATTCCGTAGGTTTATATAAAAAAGAGGATAAATTTACCATCAACTATCAGGATCTTAATACAAGTAACCTGAATACCATAAGGTCATTTTCTTTCCAGAACCTGAACAGCGATGTATCCGGCCTGTATAAACTGCTTATGGACGGCTTTATATCCTCCCCGGACGAAAACATCATCCTGGAACTTCCTAATGATATTGTTGAACTTCACTACGAGAAAAATTATGGTCAGCCGACCGTACAGTTTATCCAATACATCAATAAAAACCGTAAGTACGTTGGAAAATCACAGTTTTTAACAAGAAAACAGGTAGATAAAATATTTGGAAGAACGAACGGTAAATCCGCCATGTATGAGAAGCCTGCTACCATGCAACAGATCAATGGTACAAGGTCTTCCTCAAGTCAGGCATCCACCGCAACACCAGCTTCAAACAGCGGCAGTAAGAACAAGAAATCAAAAAAATAATCATATTATTTTCCAATATTACTAAACTCATTCATCCGGATGAGTTTTTATTTTTAAGATAAATCCGAAGATAAACACTATTATTTCTAATATTACACAACCGTAGATTACGAAATGAGTTTTTTATTTTTTACTTTTGCAGAAAGACATTACTTATTATGCCGCTTCAAATAATCAATTTAACCAAAAAATTTGGGGAACAGACCGCACTAGACAATATCAATATTTCTATTGATAAAAATGAGATCATTGGCCTTCTGGGTCCGAACGGAGCTGGAAAATCCACCCTCATGAAATCTATTGTCGGAGCATTGAAAATTGATCAGGGCGAAATTATCTTTAACGGAATGAATATTTCCGAAAACGAGATCGAAAGCAAGAAAAAAATAGGCTTTCTTCCCGAAAACAATCCGTTATACCTGGAAATGTATGTCAGAGAATACCTTCAGTTCGTTGCCAATATCCATCAAATATCTTCAGCCAGAATAGACGAAGTCATTGAGCTTGTGGGCATCACTCCGGAAAAATCAAAAAAGATCGGACAGCTGTCTAAAGGATACAAACAGAGGGTTGGGCTTGCGCAGTCCATCATTCATCAGCCGGACCTGTTGATTCTGGATGAACCTACTAACGGCCTAGATCCTAACCAGATTATCGAGATAAGGAATGTAGTGAAAGAAATCGGGCAACAGAAAACAGTACTTCTGTCTACTCATATTATGCAGGAAGTGGAGGCGCTTTGCTCACGTGTCATTTTGATTCACAAGGGAAACATTCTTCAGGACTGCCCTATCGATGAATTTAAAGGCAGATTCGACAGTCTGGAAGAAGCTTTTGCGAGCTATACGGCTGTTTCTTAATTACTCATGGAAATACACATCACTCACGGACAGAACATTATCAAAGTTCTGTACGATGGTTTTGCTAGCTGCTTAATCATCAGGCGTCCTGTGGCCGTGAACTGGCCGGATTCCAGAGGAAGTGTGGGTGAATATTATGCTGTATCAGAACTCTCCGGAGAAGAGAAAATAACCTTGGCTGAGAGTCTTAACCATGCTCTTACGGATGGAACAGAAGCTGAGATCATGACTGGAATTGAGGATCTCCTTACCCTTTTTGAAAATGGCAGCTACCAGGTTAACCTGGGTAAAATTCCTTTCGACAATTCCAACTTTTATATGGCCAGACCTTTACCTGATGGCAAAAACTTTTCTGACCGGAAGAGATTTTCCGGCTGGTTCTACCCTTTCCAGGATTTTAATTATCTGTATACGCTGGAAAGTAAAAGTATAGATCCCAAAAGAATTGAATACTATGTAGATCTAATCCGAAAAGGAGGCCGTCCGAAGCCAGTTGTATTTTACAGTCTATACCATTTGGATCCAATGATGAGCTGTGCCTTTGTTTTGGACGGACACCATAAAATTGAAGCGTATACCCATCTGAAAATGGATATTCCAGCAGTTTTTATTGTAAAGGATAGTAACGATTACAGTCCAGCATCAGAAATCATGCATGGAGCTCATTGCTTGCTTCAGGAGATTGAGTTTGAGCATCTTTTTCAGAACAATGACGAGAATCTGCCCAACATTAATTTTATCAATGATGAAATACTGACCAACGCCCTGGATAAAATGCTGAAAGAATCGGAAAGAATTGATACTTCCATCATTGAAGTATTGATCAGGCATCACGAGTCCGGTTCTACAGATGATAGAAAGTGGCTGGACAGGCGGCTTGATTTTTTAAGGAAAAACGTTCACCTTAGCTTTTTTAGTTTTAAAAAGGGTTTAAATGTATATTCACCTCAATATTCGGAAAGACATAAGACTAATATATGGTTCCTGACAACGCTTAAAAACACCCTGGAGCTGAATGCTTGGATCAAAGAAATCATCTTAAGATAAACACCAAATGGCTTCATATTTGATTGGTTAATAATCTAACCAATAACCTATAGTGCAATGATTAAAAGAATCTTATTAGGAGCCTTTTGTATGGCTCAGTTTTCTTTTGCTTATGCAATCGAAAAGCCGGTAGCATCCAGTTTTATTCCTTTTTCCAGCGAGATACTTCCTTCTCAGCAAATCCCGAAAACAGTGATCATCAAAACGAAAAAATTCAAAATCAGGATCGACAGACAGCCTAATGGAAAATATCTTTATCAATCATGGTCAGCCAATGCCAGGCTCACGTCAAAGCCAAGTATGATCATCAGTGACGGTGAACTGATCCCAGATGGTTCTGGTGGAAATTACTATTTCAATTTTGTAAATGAAGGTCACACCTATCAGATTTGGAGAAATTACCTTACTGATTCAGCTTCCAAAGCACCTTACACATTAACCGTGAGTAATGAGAATGATCAGGAAATTGTACGCCAGGATGGGTTTGTGGTGAAGCAATAAATAGTATTATATAGCTTAATTATAGACAAGCAACAAAAGCATTACTGACCTGCAGATTACACCATTTCAAAAACAGTAAAACTGTGGAATTTGTAATCTGTGGGGGTTTTATTATAATTTCAATTTACTATATAGATAAGCTTATTACGAACCAAGCTGTCTCATTTGTGTATGAAAACTGCTCGTTTCATAGCTTTCTTCTGCAGCTTTATAGCCTACATTAAAAATTTCTTCCAGACGGTCTTTTTTGCGTTCAAAAGTTCCGTAGGAGGAAAGTTTCTGGGAAGAAATAAACCAGTCACAGTAATCGAATTTTCCTTTTTCAACTCTATAGGAAAGAAGGTCGTAAGAACGGGAAACAATGGCTTTGATGGATTTCAGGTCTTTAATATCAATATCATGCGGTGGTGACACGAAAACACCGATTAGCTTATCACATTCTTCTCTGATGATATCTGCAGGAAAATTGTTCAGTACTCCTCCATCGCAGTACATTTCGTCGCCGATGATGTATGGCGTTGTAATTCCCGGAATGGAACAAGATGCAATAATAGCATCCACTACTTCAAAATTTTCATCAAAGATCTTCTGGGTTCCGGAAACCAGTTCTGTGGCTACAATTTTCACTTCCTTCTTCAGATCTCCCAATTTCATATCATGGAAAATAGGCTTAAGATAATTACTGAAAATCACGGAAGAAACCAAGCCCGGCTGGTTGAAAGTAAAATGCTTCCAATTGAAAAAATATACAGAATTGAAGAATTCCAGGATTTCATCCGGTGTTTTTCCTACTGCATGTAAACATCCCACAATAGATCCAGCGCTGCAGCATGACAGCACATCAATGTTTATATTTTTTTCGTTCAAGAATTTTAAAACTCCTGCATGGGCAATCCCTTTGGTACCGCCTCCTGACAAAACCAGCCCTGTTCTCTCAAAATTCATAGAATAAATGTAAGAAAACAGCCTGAAATAATCAGATTAATTTTAAGAAACATGCGTATTTTAGAATTATTTTAACAAAACACCCGGTAGCTGTTCTTCTTATCTGATTCAAAAAAGCAGAGAGTTTAATTTGGAACGATCAGTTTAAATTGTATATTTGTCTCATGCCAAGAAATAAGGAATTTGATTATACAGAAAAACTGGAAGTAGTGCGCAACCTCTTTTGGGAAAAGGGATACCACACGACATCCATGCATGATATTGTAGCTGTCATGAAGCTGAACAGGAGCAGTATCTACGATACCTATGGCAATAAACATGATTTATTTTTAAAATGTCTGTCGAATTATGCGTCCTTCAAAGAAAATCAATACTCAAAAGCGTCACAGGTAAAAGATAGAGGAATTGAATCTCTGGAATATATCATCCGGGATGTTGTAGATCAGACACTGGCAGATAACAGAGCATGTCTTATTGTAAAAACTATTTTTGAAGTGGCTCCTTCAGACCAGAAGGTTAAGCAGTTCATCCTGAAGAATGCTGCGGTGCTGCAGGCGATTTTAGAGCGGTCCATATTACAGGCCCGTGCGGAAGGAGATATCAGAAGTGAAAGTTCTTCATCTGTTATTGCCCGTTATATTCTTGCTTCTTTCAGTAGTTTTTGGAGTCATTATATCTTAACGCAAAATAAAAAAGAAGTAACGGAAATGGTTGATTTTTTAATGGAACAAATAAGGAAATAATTTTTTTTATCCAATAACGGAACGATCGGTTTAAAATACAATAATAAAAATATCAATCAATTAACAAGTAAAATAAAATGGAAAAAAAGACTTTAAATGAGATCAGAAAAAACAAAATTGAAACCTATTTTAAAAAGATAGATTCAGGAATATTTGATGATGAATACTTTGATCTTTATGCTGAAGATGTAGAAATGTATTATCCTAAATTTGGGTTTGAAAAAGGAAAACAGGGAATTAAAAATTTCGGAAAGGTCATAGGAAAGCATTTGGAGAAGCTTACTCATGATATTCAAAATTTCAGGTATACTTTTTCAGATACTGTCATTGTGGTTGAAGGTAACGAAAAAGGAGTCACAAGGTCTGGTAAAGAATGGCCGGACAATCATACGTATTTTGGTAAATTTTGCAATGTTTTTGAATTTGACGGTGAACTGATTAAAAGAGTTCATATCTATGTAGATCCGGATTTTACATCGGAAGATACTGAAAGGCTTGCTATTTTCAAGAACAACGCCGCTAAAGAGAATTCAGTACCCTCCACCAGAGATGTGGTTGAAGAATTTTATGATCTGCTGTTCGGAAGGAAAGAAGGAAATATAGTGGACCTTTTTGCAGATTATGTAGACTGGGATCTGCCCGGCAACAAGGATAAATTCCCATGGACAGGAAAAAGAGAAACCAAAAAGGAAATAGAGCAGTTTTTTTATGAATTATACAATAACATACAATCTGAAAGCTTTGCTATTGATTTTATTTCTGTAGAAGGGGAAAACGCAGCCGTAGCAGGACAGTTATCCTCCAGAATACTGAAATATGACAAACTGTTCAGTACCGAATTTGTTGTTATTTTTAAAGTGATCAACGGAAAAATTGTCAAATATCATTTCTTAGAAGACAGCCATAAACTTAATGAAGAAATGAAATAAAACGCATTCTCTTCGCTGTACAACACTCTTATGGTCGTTACAGAATATTTTAAACCACAAAAGTCACAGAATTTTCAAATACTTTAAGCATATAAATTTTCTGACTTTTGTGGTTTTATTTTGATACATCCAGAATATGGACAGTTTTTATGCTGCTGTTATTTCAGCAGGTATTCCTGCATGAATCTGATCACGGCAAGACGCTGAAAATCTACATTCTCTTTCTTTCTAAATCCATGGCCTTCATTTTTAGCTTCCAGATACCATACTGTTTTTCCCTGGGCTTTCAGCTTATCCCTCATCTGGACAGCTTCGGTGACGGGCACTCTGGGATCATTGGTTCCCTGAATGATAAACATTGGCTTTTTGATCCTGTCAATATTATTCAGAGGAGCTATTTTCGTGAAGAATTCGGCCATTTTGGGAATCCTTTCGTCACCATACTCCACCCTTCTCAGATCTCTTCTGTATTCTTCCGTGTTTTTAAGGAAAGTATTAAAATCCGATATCCCCACAATATCTACGGAACACCTGATCTTATCAGCATACTCATAAGCCGTGGCCAACGTCATAAAACCGCCGTAGCTTCCACCCATAATCATAATTCTGTCCTTATCCAACTCAGGCTGCTTGGCAATCCAATCCAGTAAAGCTCCGATATCTTTCACGGAATTCATTCTTAGATACCAGTTATCTGCAGAAATAAATGTTTTCCCAAACCCGGATGAACCTCTTACATTAGGATAAATCATGGCAACTCCCATTTCATTGGTAAAATAATTGGAAGATCCTATAGAGGAAGCCATAGACTGCCCTTCCGGTCCTCCATGAATATTAATAATCACCGGTCTTTTTCCGGTAAATTTAGAGGCCGCAGGATAATAGAATCCGGATATCTTCATTTGGTCAAAGCTTTTCCATTCGATTAGCTTAGGAACAGACATATCAGAAGGCTGCATTTCGCCTTGTTCACTTTCCGTCCATCTTTCTATGTTTTGGCTGGCCATATCCATTCTATAGACATCCGAACCGGAATCTGCTGCAGATCTCGAAAAATAAAGGGATCTTCCGTCGTTGGAAAACTTCACACCACCAATTAAACCGGCCGGAATCTGAGTTACAGATGCATATTTTTTTGTTGCCGTATCAAGGATATACAGCCTGTTAACTCCGCTTTCGTTTGTTACAAAGGCAAGTTTAGTGTTATCCTTTGACAGATCGTAATTTTCTATATTCCAGGGAATGGAAGAAGTAAGATATTCGCTTTTTTTCGTTTTTAAATTCAAAACCGCAAGTCTGCTGAATTCATTGTCCCTGTCTGTAATATAGAAAATTTCGTCGGGGTTTTTACTGAAAGAAGCATTCCCCTGCACCACTCCTTTTTCCTTTCTGTCGGTAATGGGTTCAAGCTTTTTGGTTTCCAGATCATATATATACAGATAAGAATCATTAGCAGAAACATATTCCGCAATAAGAAGCTTTCTTCCGTCTTCGGAAAGATCAGAGATTCCCCAGCCTCCGCCTTTTACTTCCAGCACCAGCTGTGTATCTTCAGGTTTTAAAGGATTCATATAATAAATATCTCTGTCGCCACCGTTTCTTTTGGTAGATGAAAAATAAAATCCTGAACCGTCTTTTTTCCAGGTTACTCCACCATTCTGGGATCTTCCGCCGTCTGTAAGAAGTTTGGATTCCATGGTTTTCAGATCAAGCTTAAAAAGCTGCCCGAATTCATTTCCTCCCGTATCTTTCGTGTAAATAAGGTAATCTCCTTTTACAGGCTCGTAGGATGCAGTTCCGACAGGTTCGTCAAAGAATGTGATTTGCTTTCTCGCTCCCATTGGAACAGAAATTTTATGAAGCTGGTTAGTAGATGCAAAACGAGTCACAGCAATAATTTCTCTTCCATTGGGATGAACGCTTGCAATACCTGCATTTCTACTCTCAGAATACTTTTTAATAGCCTGGTTCAGATTTTTTGGAATGGGCAGGATATTTTCCGCAATAAGATTCTCATTGGGGCTTACAAAGTCATTTTTCGTCTGCGCAGACAGGAGCCCTGCAAACAGAAAAGGAAGAATAATATATCTGTTTTTCATGCTTAAATTTTCGCATGAATTTACAAAAAAAACACAGATATCATCTATGTTTTCATTTATTCACAGAAGCCTATATTATTTTTTATCGTATCGTTCCAAGATCTTTATTAAATCATTATCCTCAACCATTCCGTCTATCAATAGTGAAAGATCAGAATACGCTCCAAATATTTCCTTCAATTGCGCCTTTGCCCCCGGTGCCCTAAAATATATTTCATGAATACTTTTATTCTTCCGCATGATCAGATAATCCGTATTTTTTGTTTCGTAGGTATAAATAGGTCCGTTGTGGAAGCTCTTTCTGTACCATTGCGTTTTATTCCCGCTATACATCACCTGAACCAGCCCGGAATCTTTAGAAAGGACAGACCTTGAGTCAACAAATGTTCTTTTAACTTTTTTAAGATCTCTTATCTCCAAATATTTAATATCATTCTCTTTCACTTTCAGCTTTTTGCCTGAAGGATTCAAAACTGTGATCTGCCGGATATAAGTTGCCGGAGAAAACTCTTCATTATCATACAATCCAATATTCAGGATTTGGGTTTTTACGGTATCTTTAGAGTTTTTCAGGACATACTTTGCAGGAAAATATGTTTCTTTCTGAGAAAATAAGAAATTAAAACAGAGGAAAAGGAGTAATAAATTTATCTTTTTCATAATTGCAGCTATCATAAAAAAAGCCCAGAACAAATCTGAGCTTTAAATATAGTTATTAATATTTTAGTTATTAATATACTTTTCAAAAATTGCTGAAAAGTCTTTCTGGTTGTACTTTTCAAAACTGTTTTTTGACCAGTTGAAAACATATTCATTGACATTCTGCAGTTCCTGGCTTTTCGATACATTCTCCTGCTTTCCTGCGGCCACTGTGGTGATCGCTTTCTGAAGACTGTCTACAGAGAATCCTAAAAGAGACTGATTGTGATGCACTTCCTGCTGAATCGCCAAAAGAGCTTTGTAAAGGTCTTTTAGCTGATCGATTTGGCCCTTACTCACACTGATCATCAATGGAACATTCCCGATATGGAATGAAATTTCTACGTCAAGATCTATTGTCCCCGCAGTCTGCAGTGCAATATTTGAAAAAGGAAACTGATAATATTCATATCTTCTTAAAATCCTTTTTTTGTCCAGAGCACTTGCTCCGTCAATATGAATTAATGCTCTGTTGGTAAAGCAGTATTCATCTCTTTTGGATTTGATTAAGAAAAAAATTTTCTCATTATCTTCCGACAAAATATAGTCATCAGAATCTACTTTATCATAGTCCTGGGAAGGAATGATCTTTCCGATATCTCCAAGGCCTAATGCTTCTGCAGCAAGTTTTTTAAACATCTTTGAAAATACAGTTACTGGTTAAATTGATCTTAGATGTGGATTACTTCACCATAAGCTGCTGCTGCTGCTTCCATAATTGCTTCAGAAACCGTTGGGTGCGGGTGGATAGATTTAATGATCTCATGACCTGTCGTTTCCAGTTTTCTGGCAACTACTGCTTCTGCAACCATATCTGTAACTCCTTCTCCAATCATGTGGCATCCTAACCATTCACCGTATTTGGCATCAAAAATAACTTTTATGAAACCGTCTGTATTCCCGTTAGCTGTAGCTTTACCACTTGCAGAAAGAGGGAATTTACCTACTTTGATCTCATATCCTTTTTCTTTAGCCTGTTTTTCTGTAAGACCTACTGACGCTACTTCAGGGTGGCAATACGTACATCCCGGGATATTGCCGTAGTCGATCTTCTCAACATGCATTCCTTTGATCTTTTCTACACAAGTGATTCCTTCTGCTGAAGCAACATGTGCCAGAGCCTGGGTAGGAATGATATCACCGATTGCATAATAACCGGGAACGGAAGTTTCGTACCATTCGTTCACTAAAACTCTTCCTTTATCTGTCTGGATTCCCACTTCTTCCAATCCTATGTTTTCTATATTGGCAGCAATACCTACAGCAGAAAGTAAGATGTCAGCTTCTAGGGTAATGTTTCCATTAGCTGTTTTTACAGTCGCTTTTACACCTTCTCCACTTGTATCAACGCTTTCAACTGATGCATTGGTCATGATCTCGATTCCTGTCTTTTTAAGAGATTTTTCTAAGTGTTTAGAAATTTCCTCATCTTCTACGGGAACGATGTTTGGCATAAATTCTACAACAGTTACTTTAGTTCCCATCGTATTATAGAAATCGGCAAATTCCACCCCGATAGCTCCTGATCCTACAACAATCATAGATTTCGGCTGCTCCGGAAGAGATAATGCCTGTCTGTATCCAATCACTTTCTTACCATCCTGAGGAAGGTTCGGAAGTTCTCTTGAACGTGCTCCTGTTGCGATAATAATGTTTTCTCCTGTATATTCGGTTACTTTACCGTCTTTATCTGTAACTGAAACTTTTTTACCTTTCTGTACTTTAGCCGTACCCAAAATAACGTCTATCTTGTTCTTTTTCATCAGGAATTCGATTCCTTTACTCATTTTGCTGGCTACGCCACGGCTTCTTTGGATCACGTTTGGAAATTCAAAGCTGGCTTCCACTTTATTCAGACCATAGTCTTCAGCATGGTTGATATAATGAAAAACCTGAGCAGACTTCAGTAAAGCTTTCGTAGGAATACATCCCCAGTTCAGGCAGATACCTCCTAAGTTTTCTTTCTCGATAATTGCAGTTTTGAAACCCAATTGTGCTGCTCTGATCGCTGTAACATAACCGCCAGGACCGCTTCCGATGACAATGATATCGTAGTTCATTATTTTAAAAATTTTATGCGAATTTAAGGAAAAATATTGGATGTTATATGTTCTGTCATTTCATATTTCACTGAAAGCTAACTTCATTTTACCGGTTGCCGTTCAACTTGATATTTCTGAATCTCTTTTTTTATGTCAATCATTAATATTATCTAAAGCCTAGAGAGCATGAACAAAATCTCTGTATTGTGACTTAAATATCAAAAAAATAAAAATAATCACCTGTAAATTAATATTTTATAATATTTTTTATATTTTTGAACAAAAATAAGCATATAATGAAAACAAAGAATATTATTTCGCTCTCTCTCCTATGGAGTTTGACCTTTAGCGCACAGGTTGGTATTAAAACAACAACACCTAACAGCACTTTAGCTGTTGCGGGCTCTCTGGGAGCCGACTATAAGCAGATTACCACGACTGCCTATACTATTACAGCTACAGATCATTACCTTACGTATAACGGAGCAGCCAATGCTACTTTTACACTTCCGGTCATCGGAACCGGTACAACAAGTTATACAGGAAGAATTTATAAAATAAAGAATATCTCTGCATCCAGTATTACACTTCAGGCATCCAGCGGTAATACTCTGAGAATCGACAATACTCCGGTTGCTTCTTTTGTGATTCCTACAGGCGCTTATGCTGAAGTTGTGAACAACAGCAATACCACCGGAGGAACCTGGGATTTGTCCTTTACTGTTCTTCCTAAACCGAGCAATGTAGAAATTTACGGGATACAGCTTTCTATTCCTCCTCATGCTAACGGAACGGCTCCTGTAGCAGACTGGTCCAACCATACTACAACATCTTATGATACAGGAACAGGTACAGATGCATGGTGGATTATCAGTAAAACGTCTACAACTTATGCTCATACATCCAGTTATTCTAATGCAAGCAGAATGATGATTGTATATGAATACCAGGGTACACCTTTTAATGTTACCAATATGTATCCTATTCTAACAGCAGGGAACAATTCCAGCTTTCCGGACATTTTTACAACATCTTTTGTAAGTCTTGCGAATATCAGCGGAAAAACCAGGCTTACCGTTTCTGTTTCCCGTATTGACTTTATAGGAAATAACGGATCAAACAACAGTAACTGGACCGGAACTTTCCTCCTTAACTTACTACTGGCCAGAAAATTATACTAAAACAGATTAAAACTAAATTCGAAAAAGAATTATAGAATAAATGAAGAAAGCCGTTTTACAAGATGTAAACGGCCTTTTTACTATTTCAAATTTATACCAGCAAAATTGCTGTGTTACATTTTTCTAAGTAATCTCTTCTCGTTCCGGTATCTTTCATTTAAAGCTTTCATCTGATCTCTTTTCATCTTTTTTGTCGCAAGCGGATGATTCATAATCAGTTTCTTTTCTGTATTGTATTTTTTGTCCAGCTCACGCGATTTACTGCTGATTAGCTCACTTTTGGATGGGTGTGGAGGTGCCGGTGGCCGTTTCTGGGCATTCACACTTATTGATAAAACTAATAACAATACGGTTGATATAAAAAACTTTTTCATGACATTTTACTTTTAAGAATGATTTTAAAATGATTAGTTATCAATTAATTCATTCAGGTTTAAGTAAATATTACATATATCATACCATAATTTTTATCCTTCACATTCACCTTCTTTCAGCAGGCTTTAAAAAAGGATAAATCCTGAATAAGAAATTATTCTACCTCAATATTCTGTTTTAAGGGAAGGTTTTTAGAGGAATTTCCGACCATAATTCTGTATGTTCCTTTTTCTACTGTCCAGTTCATATTTTTATCTAAAAACCGGAATTCTTTGACCGGAATTTTAATGGTTACCTGCTTTGATTCCCCGGGATTTACATACACTTTCTGAAAACCTTTTAACTCAATAACAGGTCTTGCAACAGATGCCAGAATATCTTTCACATATAGCTGAATCACTTCACTTCCTGGTTTTGTTCCCGTATTTTTGATTGTAACATCTGCAATAATAGTATCATTTTCCGAATACTTCATTTGGCTTAAATGCAAATCCGAAAGCTCAAAAGTAGTATAGCTCAGTCCAAAACCAAAAGGATACAACGGCTCACCACTAAGGTCATAGTAATCATTTCCTCTTCCTGTCGGATGATGGTTGTAAGTCAGTGGCAGCTGGCCTTCTTCAGCCGGAAAGGTAATGGGCAATTTTCCTGAAGGATTTTCCGCTCCGAAAAGAATTTTCGCCACTGCATTTCCGCCCTCTTCTCCCGGATACCAAACATCCAGAATGGCTCCTGCTTTATCTTCCCACGCTGTGGTTTTGATAGCAGAGCCTCCAACTAAAATTACGGTTACGGGCTTATTCAGTTTTGAAACTTCATGAATAAATTTCTCCTGATTCCCGGGCAGGGCCAGTGAAGACCTGTCCTGAAACTCTCCTTCATGAATACCTGCTGCGATGATGATATGATCTGCTTTTTCTGCTGTTTTTAAAGCTTCATCAAAGTCTTTTTGATAGTCATCAATCCCATAATTCCAGATCAGGTCAATATTACCTTCTCCACGGCTTTCACGGAATTCTATAACGATATCATACTTTCGGTCTCTGACAAAATCTATGGCGGTAGTTTTCGTGGAATATCCTGATTTTTCCCATTGATCAACAATTAATTTTCCATCCAGGTACAATCGGAAACCATCGTTTCCGCGCAGCCCGAACTGATACTTTCCGGTGTCAGGAGCCTTCAGTTGACCTGTCCATCTGATGCTGTAGTTGTCCGGCTGTAGTTTTTCAGGATCCGGTGAGTATAGGGTCCATTTAAAGCTGATCTGCTCATCCTGCCTTTGAAAAGCCTCCTTTCTCTGTAAGCCTGTATTTGGGAAATAATTTCCTTTTAAACCTTTCTTATTTTCAGATGATAAAAGATCGGCAGGAACCGTTTTAAAATCCTTCAGATCCCATGTAATACCTTTTGAATAAAGAATCTCTATATTCTTATCTTTTGTAATGTTTTTAATTCCCTCAAGCATACTTACTTTATGATTTCCGGGACCGGAATAACCTCCAAGTCTTGCATCAACGGCATCTGTCCCGATCACTGCTATTTTTTTCACATCGGAAGAAACAGGAAGTGTTCCCCTATTATTCTGTAATAAAACAATAGATTCAAGAGCTGCTTTTTCGGCTAACGGCTTATGATTAATCATTTTCAATTCATGAATTTCCCGGTCAGAGATATACGGATTCTCAAAAAGCCCGAGTTCAAATTTTGCCTTTAAAACCCTTGCTACCGCATCATCTATCCTTTCCTGTGAAATCCGTCCATCCAAAAACGGAGGAATAAACAGCTGATAATGTTTGTATTCTGTCTGGAAAATTACGTCAAGCCCTGCATTCATGGCCTGTGCCGAAGCATCATCATAATCTTTTGCCGTAAAATGAAGTACATTGGCCCCTCCTACAGCACTGGCATCGCTAATGACAAAGCCTTTGAAATTCCATTCTTTTTTCAGCTTTTCTGTGAGCAACCAATGATTGGCAGTTGAAGGTCTTCCGTCAAGAAGATTGTAGGAAGTCATCACCGACCTGCTTTTCCCCGAGATAAAAGCTTGATGAAAAGGAATAAGATGGGTTTCTTCAAGATACCTTCTGCTCCAGTGAACAGGATAGGAATCGCGCCCGCCTTCTCCTACATTGGCTAAAAAATGTTTCGGGGTCGTGATGATTCCCAAATTTTCGAATGAGCTTACAAAACTCACGCCCATCACAGAGGTTAAAAAAGGATCTTCGCCATAAGTTTCTTCCGTTCGGCCCCATCTCACATCGCTGGCCAGATTGACTACTGGGGTCAGGATCTGTCGGATTCCTCTTAATCTTGATTCTTTTGCGATAGCAGAGGACACCTGTTTCATGAGCTCAGGATTAAAAGTAGCCGCCAGTCCTATAGCCTGCGGAAAAGCGGTAGCCCCTTCACGTACTAAGCCATGTAAAGCTTCATCAAACGGGATAATGGGAATTCCCAGTCTGGATTCTTCGATAAAATATTTTTGGATCGCATTGATTTTTCTGGCAAGCATTTCAGCACCCTCACCGACATTATAGGTCAGCAGCTGCCCGGCTGCCCCGCCACCCTTATTTACAGCACTTACCTGAAGTCCAAAAATTCCATGTTTATACTGGTCTTTGGGTACATGATCCAGATCTCCGGGAATCATAAAACACTGCCAGAATTTCTCTTCCGGTGTCATTCTCTTCAACAGATCCTGAACCCGTGCTTCAATCGGTTGTTTTGGATCTTTGTACAACGGTTTCTCTTTCTGGGCATAGAAGAAAACAGGACTCAGCGAAAGAGTAATGACCGTGACTTTAATCAAATTAAGATTCATCATTTAGTTATTTGAATTACCGATGCATACTTTAATTTTGTTCTGTCTCCAGGAAGCTTTAATTCTATTGTATTTCCGGTCTGCTTCCACTGTAGTTTTGAATCTGTTCCAAGGACCTTCAGCGATTTAGGCTTAAAATTTTCTGGGATTGAGAAACTGAGCACAGCCGGAGCCTGATAAACGGCTCTATCATCAATATGGAAAACATTGAGGGTTTTGCCGTCTTTCGAACGGGTATAGTAAAAATTTCCATCATGGTAGGGTTTCGCACTTCTTGTGGCAAATACAGCTGACTGGTTTTTCTCCATCCAGCCGGCAATCTCTTTTAATCTTCCGTAAACAACTGCATCATAATCTCCATTGGGTCCGGGAGCAATATTCATCAGGTAATTCCCGCCCCTTGAGATAATTTTGATAAGGGTTTCTATTATTTTCTGTGACGATTTATAATTATCGTTGGGAACATAGGAAAAAGAATCTCCCATGGTGATACAGCTTTCCCAGGGAATGGAAAGGGCATGTTCGGGAACGGCCTGTTCCGGTGTCACATAATTTTCCCACTTCCCAGGCACCGTACGGTCTACCACAATGATTCCCGGCTGATTTTTCCTTGCCATCGCCCCAATTTTATCCATATCAATATCCTGTTCCATTTTAATGGTTCTCTGCCATTCTACAGTGGGATCAATAGTTTTGAACGGGCGAACCCAGCCGCCATCCAGCCAAAGGATATCTATCTTTCCATAGTTGGACGTGATCTCATTAAGCTGGTTAAACGTAAATTTTCTGAAGGCTTCCCATCTTTCAGGATATTTCTTCGGGTCATAGTTTACATTCCTGTCTTTCGGTGGAAAATATGGCCACCAGTAGTTTTCGGAATGCCAGTCCGGTTTGGAAAAATAAGCTCCGATCCTGAATCCTTCTTTTCTGAATGTATTGAAAATCTCTTTGGTAACGTCTGCTTTAGAATTTTTTGAGAAAGGGGTTTTAGGTGAAGTTATTTTATAATCTGATTCTTTGGTATCAAACATTGAGAAACCGTCATGATGCTTTGTGGTAAAAACCATATACTTCATCCCAGCTTTTTTTGCAGCATCTGCCCATTTTTGCGGATTAAACTCTGTAGGATTAAAAGTGGTCTGAAGATTTTCGTAATTCTTTACATATTCATTATAGATTTCCCCATGCTCAGGATTCCTCCTGGTCCATGATTCATCTTCCGGACAAAGGCTCCAGCTTTCCACAATTCCCCATTGGCTATAGATTCCCCAATGCATAAACAACCCGAATTTAAGGTCTTGCCATTCCTCCAGATTCTGAACGACTAGCGGGTCATCCGGTTTGTGATAACCTGCTGATACATTGTGAGCCTGTGAAAAAAAAGCGGTGGAAATAAGAAATAATGAAAGAAAAAAGGCTTTAGTTTTCTGTTTAATGGGCATATGACGTTCGTTTTTGCTAAATTAAACATCCTATCACTAATCAGCAAACCTTAATTTTTCAATAAATGCCGCAGCGCTTTATCCAGTTCATTTCTTCTTTTCAATAAAAGTTCAGTTTCCGTATTCAAAGAGATGGAAGGTATCAAATTGACTTCTTCAAAATTTCTGTAAAAAGGAATGGAAAGTCCTAATAATTTTGTGTTTAAAAATATAAATCCGACAAGGCTTACGTAACATTTTTCTGTGATAAAAAATCGAGTTCTGTACCTTTGGGAAGGTATTTCATTAAAACCTCAGGATCTATCTCATAGTTGATGATGGCTAATTTCCGTCATTCTGCTTCCAGGAAGTTCATTTTTTTCGTTTTAAAGGTTAGTACTTGTACTTTTTTCGGCTATTTCCCTGATCAACTGATTCCGCTGCAACAGGAATTTCTTCATATAATCTTTCAGGAAGAAGTGGTTAAAAAGTTTTCCTATCCATCCCAACGGAGATTCAAATTCAAAGATATCAATCATTACCGCATTGCCTTTTTTCTGTTTGAAAATATGCTGGTGCTTCATCGATTTAAAAGCTCCTTTAAGCATGACATCCGTGAATTGGGATGGCCTCTCCATGTTGATAATCTTTGTTGTCAAAGTTTGATTCACTCCTAAATGTCTGGCTCTCCATGTTACGGTTTCATTTTCTTCAATCAGTCCGGACGTTCTTCCTGCTATTGCCTTTTCATTGGTTTTTGATGTTGATTTTTGGTGCAGGTCAATATCTCTGGCTAAATCAAAAACTTTATGAATATCTGCTTTGATCAGGGTTTCTAAATATATTGTTACCATAGTTTTAGTTTTAAAGAGTTTCGGGATTCCTGTTCCGAGATACATATTTTAGTTTCCCATTTGCTGTCTAAGCTATTATTTTTTTAAAAAGTCTGTTTTTTGTTCAGTTCCGGCAGTTCCTTATCTATTCTTGCAGCCAGTTCCGGTAGTTTGATCGTTGGAACAGCAGGAAAAAGATGGTGCTCCATATGATAGAACATACTGAAAGTAATTTTGTTTTTCCAGGATCCACGCTGTGTTCTTGCGATATCAGGGTTTTCATGGGTGTCATGATGAACAGTCCATACTGCAAAGAATGCCATTAAAAATTCTCCGAAAAGCATGATCAACGCATGATAGATCAGAAAATTAATCTGAAAATAAAACACTATAAAAATAAAAATCGCTATTGAAACGAGTTCTGTCATCATATTTTTTTTATACTTTTTATTGGCTTTTTTAAAGGTGATCCAGTGGATCATGAACATATGTTTCGGACCATACAAGACTGCTTCATACCATTTCATAGAGGCTGATTTGCCTTCGTAATCTTCTTCTGAAAGACAGAATTTATGATGCCTGATATGGTTAAATTTTACCGCATGAATAGATGCCATCATTAAAATACTGTTCAGATACAGAGAGAGCCATGTTAGAAATTTCCCGGTCCCCAAAGCATTGTGAAAACCATTATGCACCTGCCTGAGCGCCGTCAGAAAATAGAATGCAGAAAAAGGAAGAGCCAGCCAGTAATATTCATAATAAGCCAAGAATATCGAAATAAGAAACCATGGCAGACTGATATTGTTTTCAATGAGCATTTCTTTAACGGAGAGAGTTCTGAGGTCTTTCCATTCTACTTTTTTAATAAGTTCAAGATGGTTCATGCTTTCAATTTTTAAAGGTAAGCCAGATAATAAGTGCCAAAGCTGTTATTCTGAACAGAATCCATGAAATGGTAGGAAGATAGTTCAATTTCAGGAGTCTGCATCGTCTTAAGTGTTCCAGCAACATCATCAATACAACAATTCCGAAATAAATGATATAAAAAGAAGGTGAGAAGTTGGTCAATAAAGCAGGAATTAAAAGCAGCGTTCCGATCAGGGAAACCGTCATCATATTTCCGAGATAATCCCAGATTTTAACTTTTAAATAAATTTTCAGAAATACAGTCTGCCAGATAATTTGTCCGATGCAAATACTCAATTCTCTCATAAAATTATGATTCAGATTAAATCCCAGTTTTCCTGAAAATACACTTAGAATATAGGCTGAAAAGATAATCACAAAGGCAATGTATACCATTCTGTATTTCAAATTAAAATCAGGAATACATGCCTGTTCAGTATCATCTTTTGCTGATGGAATGATCTGTTTCCGGTTATACGAAACCAATGAATACAGTTTTTTGAAAAACCAGTACAAAGGTTTTATCCTGACTGTTCTTTCGAGTAAAGGAAGGAATTGCCAATGATCAGAAGAAGGCTGCCTAATCCGTATACAGCTTTATTTTTATGGTGATCTATCAAGGCAATTTCGTTTTTTGCGCGGTTGAAATCTATGATGGATCTATGGGCTGCAGATATTTCTGTAAAGGCTTCTCTCCCGTTCTCATCAAGCATTCCAAATTTTGTAAAACCTTTAGAATAAATATTACACATCGGACATTCATTGTCGTAGATCAGGGTATGGTTTTTTAAGGTTTTCATAGCAATTATTTATAAGATTTGTAAAGTCTGTAATTATCATAGATGTAGATTAAGGCCATAACCGGACTGTAAAATAAAGAGGCTATTAAGACAACCAGGAGCAATTGAACAATGTCTGGATGTACCTTGAGTCCGAATATGAGCAACAATGAGATCCAAACCGGTAGAATTAAAATCCCATAAATGGTGTATAAAACAGATTTCTTTCCCGGTTGAAAGGCCCTGATCAAAAAGCTAACGAACTGGGGAATACCTACCACAAAATAAAATGCTCCACCAAATATTCCTGTACTTTCGACTATAATTCCAGAAACTAAAATTGCCAATTGAATATAAAAGTCATATTTCGCAAATGTTTTCATGATCATTTATTTTAAAAGGTTAGGAAATCGCCCCGGGTTCTTTTATTGTTGGATCTGAAGGTAATATACATCCAGATTTTAAAGATTAATGTTTTCATTTTCGATAAGTTTTTCTTTATTAATGGCATGTTTACGTCCTTTCAGGAACAAAAGAAGATTGAGAAGCATCATCAATCCGAGATAGATGGAAAAGCCTCCGATTTTTTTGCTTAAAGCAACAACCAGTCTTTCTATGGATTCAATCTGAAAAAATTCAATGATACATAAGGCAAATCCGATGTTCAGGAGATAAAATCCGATTTTAAAAAGTGAATTTGTTGCCATCGCGATGTCTTCTTTCTGGTGAAAAATATCGATCATGAATGTTTTTGAGTTTTTGAACAGAAACTGTGATACCAATACGGTAAGGATAATTACAATGGGCAGATAAATCATGTACGCTGAAAAATTGTACGTCCCGGTTAAAACTGTTGTGATCATAGCTGTATTATTTTAGGGTTAATTTGTTTCTTAAAAAGTAAAGGGTGAAAATGTTCATATAATGCAGTATACAAAGGATCAAAGCTATATATCCAATCCGGGCAGCAGTAACTGCGATCATTTCTTCTGTCGAGCTGACCCGGTCCCAAAATGCAAGACTGACAGCAATATATCCCAGGTTTAGCAGGTAGTAGCATCCTAGAAGTATTCTGTTGATGGTAAGACACATCTCGCTATCATGAATAAGATACTCCAGATAAGCTTTTCCGGCGTGAAAGCATCTCCTTCCCACATCTATGGTGATATAAGAGCTCACCGTAAGGAAAATGATGTATGATACTATATTAAACATCTTATAAATATTATATTTTCAGTAATTTTTGAAAATTAAATTCAAATAAAAAAGGATTTAACTCCTCTTCTATTTTAACAGGTTGGTAATTTTTCCTACCAGCCAGTGATCATCGCTTTTAATTGCCAGATCCATAATATTGTTGATTTTTCCGGTTACGGAACTAAAATCATCCATCAGCTTTATAAATTCTTTTGCCTCCTGAGAATCGTTATCTTCTATGTTTTTTAGTTCTTCCAGGAAAGAAACTACGGGTTCTATTTCTCTTTTTCTCCGTTCTTTTGTAATCTGTTTGAACAGGTACCAAACATCTTTTTCTGCTACGAAATATTCTTTACGGTCACCTTTTATAAATTCTTTTCTTACAATTCCCCAATCTATTAAAGCGCGGAGATTCATATTGGCATTCCCTCTTGAAATTTCCAGCTGCTCCATCACCTCATCGGTAGAAAGCGGTTTGCCAGTGGCCAAAAGCAGTGCATGTACCTGTGCCATCGTACGGTTGATTCCCCAATTGGTGGCAAACGTTCCCCATGTCTGGATATACTTTTCTTTTGCTTCCGAAAGTTTCATTTGTTTCTCAATTTTCAATTTCTATAACAAATATAATTATATTTTTTGAATTTTCAATAATCTTTGAAAATTAAATTTAAAATAAAACAGACATCCTATTGAATGCCTGTTTTAAAGCTATTTTTGAATGGTTTTGTACGTTTCAACCAATCTTATAAATTCGGATCTATAACCTTCTTCATCTTTATTTTTCCCTTCTCTGGCAAGCGTTTCGATATCGTTAAGATCTTTTTTGCTTATTAATTTTGAATCTCTCAAGACTAATCCAAACCACGCAACAGATGATGCAAATTTAAAATCCGGGCTTGCAGATGTGATGGGTTCATCAGAGTTTTTAACAATCTGGCTAATCTCAACGCTTTTATCTTCATCCGGTTTTTTATACCGGAATTTTACTGTTGCCAACTCATCTCCGAAGTTTTGAGAATTTGAAGTTTTTGTATATTTTAATTTGCTTTCTTTAGGTACAAATGCAGATTTAACATTCTTAGGAATTATCTCATATAAAGCTGTTACTGTATGGCCACTTCCCAATTCCCCGGCATCAATCTTATCATTTGCAAAATCTTCATTCCTCAGTTTTCTGTTTTCATAACCAATTAATCTATAAGATTTTACGTATTCAGGATTAAACTCAATCTGGATCTTAACGTCTTTCGCAATCGCGTACATGCTTCCCGCAAATTCCTTTCCAAGAAATTTATTGGCCTCCTGCATATTATCAATATAAGCATAATTACCGTTTCCTTTATCCGCCAGAGTTTCTAGTCTATTATCTTTATAATTCCCCATTCCGTAACCCAGACAGGTAAGAAAGATTCCTGATTTTCTTTTTGCTTCAATTAAGGTTTCAAGACCGGTGGAAGACGATACTCCAACATTAAAATCACCATCTGTAGCCAAAATAACTCTGTTATTCCCACCTTTTATAAAGTTCTCCTGTGCCAATTGATAGGCAAGTTCTATTCCTGCTCCGCCTGCTGTACTTCCTCCCGCATTAAGCTTATCTAAGGCTTCTATTATTTTGTCTTTTTCTTTAGCTGAAGTGGGAGCTAAAACCATTCCTGCACTTCCTGCATACACTACAATCCCCACTTTATCCTGAGGTCTCAATTGATTTAAAAGCACTTTTAAAGAAGATTTCAGTAATGGTAATTTATTAGCTTCATTCATAGAACCGGAAACATCAATAAGAAATACCAGATTGGAATTAGGAAGATTATCCATCGGGATATTTTTCCCCTGAAGACCTATCTTTAACAATTTATGATCAGGATTCCAGGGTGAATCGTTGTATTCCGTATTGATCGAAAATGGTCTTTTACTTTCAGGCTGAGGATAATCATATCTGAAATAATTCATCATTTCTTCAATCCTTACTGCGTTTTTATCTACATTACCTCCACCGTTAATCATTCTTCTGATATTAGAATATGAGGCATTATCAACATCAATAGAAAAAGTAGATACCGGCTGGCTTACTGTCAGCTCAAAAGGATTTTCAACTAAGGACGCATACTCTTCATCATCATAATCTATTTGCTTTTTCGTTCCTTTTTTACCCGCAGAATTTGTTTTATTATAAACTTTCTCATTTATATCAAAAGATTTCCTTCGATACGAACTTTCCATAATAATACTTCCAGATGATACTTCCATAGCAGTTTGCATTTTAGGCTTCGGGCAGCCATTATATTCAGGCATCCCAGGAACTGTAGGACAGGCATCATCTTTATCCAATATACCATCACCATCGGTATCCGGCCAAGGACAGCCATTGTTTTCCGCTGGCCCTGCAATGGTAGGACAGGCATCGTCTTTATCTAAAACTCCGTCACCATCTGTTTCGGGCCACGGACAGCCATTATTTTCAACAGGACCTGCAATGTCAGGACATTGGTCTAATTTATTGGGAACACCATCCTGATCTTTATCTTTTCTGATGCTTAAAGGTTTAGAATTATTTTCAGCTGTAGATACTTTATTTGTTGTACAGCCTCCTAATACCAGAATTACTATTGCAATACTAAATTTTTTCATCATAATTTTTTAATAGCTGTGAAATTATCAAAATATATTTAATTTTTGTTAAATACCTTTAAAATTTTGTTAAAACCCAATTCTCAACCTCTAGAAGTTATTCAGCATATTATTTTTAAATTATTTTGGAATTACTTTATAACTTTCAATAAGTCTTATAAATTCAGATCTATAGCCTTCTTCATCTTTGTTCTTCCCTTCTCTGGCAAGCGTTTCGATATCGTTAAGGTCTTTTTTACTTATCAATTTTGAATCTCTCAAAACCAATCCAAACCAGGCTACAGATGATGCAAATTTAAAATCATGGCTTGCGGATATTGTTGAATAATCAGTATTTTTCACAGCCTGCATTATTTCTTTACTGGTATCTCCGTCTGGTTTCTTGTAACGGAATTTAATGGTTGCCAATTCATCACTAAAATCTTCAGCAGGGGAAGTTTTGTTGTATCTCAGTTTATTTTCTTCAGGCAGAAACTCAGATTTCACACCTGCAGGAATCACTTCATATAAAGCTGTTACCGTATGCCCGCTTCCCAATTCCCCGGCATCAATCTTATCATTCGCAAAATCTGCATTTCTAAGTTTTCTGTTTTCATATCCAATGAGACGGTAAGAGCTCACATATTTAGGATTAAATTCAATCTGGATCTTAACATCTTTAGCAATCGCGTAGATACTTCCCGCAAACTCTTTTCCAAGAAATTTATTGGCTTCCTGAAGATTGTCAATGTAAGCATAATTACCGTTTCCCTTATCGGCAAGTGTTTCAAGCGTATTATCCTTATAATTACCCATTCCAAAACCCAGGCAAGTCAGAAAAACTCCGGATTTTCTTTTTTCTTCAATTAAAGTTTTAACATCTGAAGTGGAAGAAGCCCCTACATTAAAATCTCCATCTGTAGCTATAATTACCCGGTTGTTGCCATTTTTAATGAAATTTTCCTGAGCCAGTTTATAAGCAAGCTCAATTCCTGCACCGCCCGCCGTACTTCCTCCTGCCTGCAAATTATCCAGTGCAAGGACTATTTTTTCTTTCTCTCTGGCAGAAGTTGATGGCAGAACCATTCCTGCACTTCCGGCATACACTACAATCCCAACCTTATCTTCAGGTCTGAGCTGATCCAGCAGTACTTTGAAAGAAGATTTCAGAAGTGGAAGCTTATTCGGCTCATTCATAGATCCTGAAACATCGATCAGGAATACAAGATTAGATGCTGGCACTTTATCCATGGTAATGCTTTTTCCCTGTAGACCTATTTTTAAAAGTCTATGGGCTGGATTCCAAGGTGCATTACTGTATTCGGTGTTAATTGAAAACGGATCGTTATTTTTAGGCTGAGGATAGCTGTATTTAAAATAATTAATCATTTCTTCAATTCTTACTGCATTTTTATCTACGGCTTGTCCATTATTGATCATTCTTCTGACATTGGAATAGGCTGCATTATCCACATCAATAGAAAAAGTTGACAACGGCTGGTTTTTGGTGAGCTCAAATGCGTTTTCTTCAAATGCATCATAGCCTTCATTGTCGGAAACAGCATTCTGCTTGTATGGGCTGATTGTTTCCTGTATTTCCTCCATCCTTCTTTTCTCCTTTCTGGAAAGTCTTTTAGTTTTTACTACAATAATTCCGTTCGCTCCCCTGCTTCCGAACAATGCTGACGCAGCAGTTCCTTTTACAACTTCCACACTTTCAATCTTTTTGGGATTCAATGCATTGAAATAATCACGCTGTACTATCTCACCGTTAACTACATATAAAGGTTCGTTCGTACTTTTCAGACTTGCTGCACCTCTTATGCTTATTTGATTATTACCTGAAAGACCATTATTGATTGTATTCATTTTATCAGCAATCTGATCACTTTTTCTCCGCTTAGTTCCGTAAGCCTGAATCTGAACTCCCGAGACCCTTCCCTGAAGTGCCTGGGAAACAGTATTTGATGCAATATAATTAGACTGTACGCTAACAGCACTTGAGGTATAGGCCTGTACTTTTTTAGGCGCAAATCCTGTTACAACAACTTCTTCAATATTCTGCGTCCGTAAAGTATCTCCCTGCTTACCTCCTTTTACCGGGGCAACAGTTACATTACCGGCTTCTTTCTTTTTGATATAATATTCATCTGTTGAGTAAGCATTTTTTGGTGACGCATACCTCTCCTCATTCTTATTAACGGCTAAGGTTTTACTCTTGCTGTTTGGGACTTTAATAGCTTTATCTTTTGCTAAATAAGGGGGGCTCTGTGATGATTGTGAAATTCCAATTTCCTTTTCAATATTCGATTTAACCGTACTGTCAATTGTATAAATATTCTTTTTTTCAGGATGTATTTCAGTACTGTTTTCTACAATTAAAGAGGCTGAATTCTCAACAGTTCCATTTTTACTGATAAAATAAAATGCTCCCAGACCAAGAATTAAACTGGCTGCAATTCCATAAGGGAGCCAGACCGGTAATATTCTCTTTTTCGCTTCTTTTGTATCTAATTTTTCTTCAACCTTCGCCCAAACTTTATCAAAACCCTGAAAAACAGACGGTTCTTCTGAAAGCTTAGAAGCATCATTGAATCTTTTATCTATGTCGTGATTATTTTCCATTTTCCTAAAGTTTAAATGTTCTGATTGATTAAAAGTTCCTGTAGTTTTTTCCTTGCAAAATTGAGCTGGGATTTAGAAGTCCCTTCGCTTATCGAAAGCATGGAAGCAATCTCTTTATGCGGATATCCTTCAATGGCAAACAGATTGAAAATTGCCCTGCAGCCTTCGGGAAGAAAGTTCAGCAGGCTCAGAATATCTTTTTCAAATGAAATACTTTCTGATAAGGTTCCGGATGTTTCTGCAAAATCATCATCCATGGAGATGAATTGTGCTTTAGTAGCTCTCAATTTCTGCAGGCACTCATTCACTGCAATTTTTTTAGCCCATCCTTCAAAAGTATCCAGATTCTGAAGCTGGGTGATCTTGATGAATATTTTGTAAAAAGTATCGGCCAATACCTCTTCAATATCTTCATCATTTTTCAGATAGCGTCTGCAGACTGAGTACAGCCTGCCCGCCATTTTCTCGTAGACCTTCCGCTGGGCACTGCGGCTGTTACGCTGGCATTCTATTAGTAATTCTTTTTCCATAGTCAGGCTTTATACTGTAATAGATGCATAAATTGTTGAATGGGTTGGAAACATTTAAATCTTTTTTTGATAAAAAACAAAATACTGAATAAACTGGTAATAAATAAACTTATTACTTCGATATTTTTTTCAGTTTTATTCGGCTTTTTGACTTCCGAATTTAACTTTTCTCTTTGTAACAAATCTTTAATATGAACGACTATTCACATAAATAATCTTTTTATAGTAATGAAAAATATCAAAATTGCCTCATTACTTTTTGTTTTGTCTGCAGGAAGTATGATGTTTGCCCAAGATGACTTGATCAACAAATTAAAAAACAATCAATCTCAAAATGCTAATTTTCAGTTCACCGCGTTAAAAGACGTAGGAGCTACATCAGTAAAAAACCAGGGTTCGTCAGGAACCTGCTGGAGCTACTCAGGAAATTCTTTCCTTGAATCCGAAATGCAGAGAATGGGTAAAAAGCCTGTAGATCTTGCTGAAATTTTCACAGCAAGAAATTCTTACCACGATAAAGCTAAACTATATGTACTGAACAATGGAGCGATCAGCTGGGGAGACGGCGGTGAACTGCACGATGTGGTAAACATGTACAAAAAATACGGTGCGGTACCTCAAGATGTTTATACGGGATTAAAATCTGGACAGACCCTTAATAACTTCAAGGAAATGCAGGGAAAATTAAAACCTGTTTTAGACAGCCTTGTTCAAGCAGGATCAAAAGCACAGCTTACTGATAACTGGATGGATTCCGTAGATGCCATTCTGGATGAATATCTTGGAAAAGTTCCGGCTAACTTTACGTATGAAGGAAAAAATTATACTCCTAAAACATTCGCTAAAGAAGTTGTAGGAATCAATCCTGAAGATTATATCGAAATCTCTTCTTACAAAGATTATCCATATTACCAGAAATTTGTAGTTCCTATTCCTGATAACTGGAGCCATGATTCTGACTGGAATGTTCCAATGAAAGATCTTACAGCTATTATTGATAACGCTGTAAACAAAGGATATTCTGTGGGCTGGGCAACGGATGTTTCCGAACCTTATTTCTCTTACAAAAATGGTGTGGCCTATGTTCCGGATATGGATCTGAACCAGATTACGGCTGAAAACAAGCAAACGCTGTTCACTGAGCCTAAAAAAGATAAAACCATTACGGAAGATATGCGTCAGAAAGCTCTTAACAACCTTTCTACAACGGATGACCACGGTATGCATATCGTAGGATTGGCAAAAGACCAGACTGGTAAAGAATATTATATGGTTAAAAACTCCTGGGGTGTAACCAATGATTTTGAGGGTTATCTGTATGTAACAAGACCGTATGTAGAATACAAATCGACAGCTATTTTAATTCATAAGAATGCTGTTCCAAAAAGCATCCTTAAAAAGCTGAAGCCTACAAAAAATATCGGTTTATAATCAACAATCACTGTTACCGGTTATTACGGTAATTTTAGATATTTTAAATCTGTTAAAACCGCGTTCCAAGATTTTGGAGCGCGGTGTCTTTTTATTATTGTGCTATTTATTTTATACAACATTTCTCTGTTTAGTGAAAATAGTATACTTTTATTCTCCAAACAAATCATTATCTATGAAAAATATAAAAAAATTAGCAAAATCAGATCTAAAGAAAATTAACGGTGGAAATGCGCCCGACTGTCCTACAGGAACGACGGCATGTTATATTCCTCCGGCAAACGGTTTCCCATCCCGCTGGAAATGCATTTCAGACACTATGGAATGCCCGGGTTAAGAACAAGCAAAACCCGCTTTCAGAATTTCTGAAAGCGGGTTTTTAATAAATAGGTGAAAATTTATAATATAAAAATAAAGAAAAATATAATTTGTGAATGGTTAGTAGTGAATTCGCTTCGCTGTCAATTTTTATTTTCGCTGAGCTAATTCTATTAATTTGCGAAGCAAAATTGACCGTTCACTATTGCCATCTTAATACAGTTTCGCCATACTTTCTGCTGAAAAGTCAAGAAGCTCTTCTGTATTTCCGGTTCTTATTTTTTGAACCCATTGAGGATCCTGTAAAAGTGCACGTCCTACTGCAACAAGATCAAATTCTTCATTGTCCAGTCTTCTGATCAATTGGGTAAGGTCAGTTTTTTCAGTTCCCTGCCCGGCGAAGGCACTCATGAAATCTCCTTTCAGTCCTACAGAACCTACGGTGATTGTCGGCTGCCCAGTGATTTTCTTTGCCCAGCCTGCAAAATTTAAATCTGAACCGTCAAATTCAGGTTCCCAGAAACGGCGTTGTGAACAATGGAAAATATCTACTCCGGCTTCTTTTAATGGCAATAACCATTTTTCCATTTCTATTGGATTTGCAGTCAGTCTGCTGCTGTAATCCTGCTGTTTCCATTGCGAAAGACGGAGAATAATAGTGAAATCCTCTCCTACTGCAGCTCTGATGGCTTTAATGATATCCACTGCAAAACGGTTTCTTTCTTTGATTGTTTTCCCTCCATATTCATCGGTCCTTGTATTGGTTACTTCCCAAAAGAACTGATCGATAAGGTAGCCATGGGCACCATGAACCTCAACAACATCAAATCCTAAATCTTTTGCAGATTTTGCAGAAACAGCAAACTGTGCAATGGTATCCTGAATATCTTCTAAAGTCATTGTAGAAGCCTTCTCCATCGGAGCCAGCGGATAATCTTCAGACATTCTTGTATCTCCTACATGCCAGATTTGCGGTCCCATTTTACCACCGTTCTGATGAACAGCATTGATCACATTTTTCCAACCTGCCAATGCTTCATTTCCATAAAAATCAGGGATATTCTGCATATTTTTTGAAGACGGCCTGTTGATCACGGTTCCCTCAGAAAGAATCAAACCTACTTCTGAAGCAGCTCTTCTTGCGTAATACTCAGCGATATTTTGAGTAGGAACTCCATTATCAGATTGTGCTCTGGTCATAGGAGCCATTACAATTCTGTTTTTAAGTTCCAGATTTTTGTAAACAAAAGGTTTAAATAATGATTCTGTGCTCATTTTTAAATTGCTATTTTATAATTGTTACACAAAGTAACTAATAATAGTTTGTTTTTGTATCTTTTATCAAAAAAATAGTGGTAACTTCGCAGTAACTTACATTAGTAACATAAAAGTAACGCATGGTAAAGAATGAACTGATGAAATATAGCTGTCCTCTAGGCAAAGCAATGTCTGCGTTAGGAAGCAAGTGGAAACCGATCATTGTTTTGGTGATTAAAGACCGTAAGCTACGTTTCGGGGAACTAGCTGTACGAATTAATGTGATTTCCAGGAAAGTTCTTACGGACCAGTTGAGAGAAATGGAAAGCGATGGATTGGTTATCCGTCAAGAATTTAAAGAGCTGCCTCCGAGGGTTGAATATTCTTTGACAGAAAAGGGATTGGCCTTGCTGCCGATTTTGTATTTGCTGGAAGAATGGGAGGCGAAATATCATGATTATAACCCTGAAAAAGAGAAGAATTGAAAATAATTACGGAAGGTAAGAAAATACAAAAGACTGTTGTTTGATGGTCTTTTATCAACATTTAGTCACAATATATATAATAAAATCTTATACAGCCCATATTAATACTTGTTTATCAATCTCAATTTTCCATTTTTCTTCATCTTCAATCGTTTGATTTAAAACCCACTGATTTTCAAGCCAGTTTTTTAATTTAATAGGATCAGAAAATTTATTTGAAACACCAATATTTATAAATTCGATAAATTTGTCTAATGATAATGGAATGATCTTCGTCTTACCTCCATAATGTTTTGTGTTGAATCTATTAAGATTAAAAAAGTGAGCTAAACAACCTTCATGTATATTTGTAGCAATAAAAATACAATAAGTATCCTTTTCAAATTTTCTCAAGGCGTTTCCAAAGTGTCTTGGTACAGAATCACCTTCCATTTTGAATTGCGTCGCACCAGAAGATAATGTGACTTCACCGATTATTCCAAAATCATCAAATTCAATTTCTAAATCAGCCATATTTCCGGGTGCAGTATTTAAAGGCATTCCATCAATATCCATTATAAAATTACCATCTATTCTTTTAGCGTAATTAAGCATTACAAATGAACGCCAAACATTCCATTCCAAAAACAATGGTGGATCAGGAATATCTTTTTTCTTAATTTGTTCGAAGACTTCTATTATATCTGGTAACTCTTTGTAGTCTTTTAATTCTCTTTTTTTATCTTCAATATTTTTCGCCTTAACAGTTAATTTTAGTTCATCAAAAATATCTTTAAGGTTTTCAATATTTAAAGTCTCATCAATTTCTGTAAGTCCAAGAGTTTTAAGCTTAGCAATTAAAAGTTCTTTGTTGTCAGATAACAAGCTTAATGTGAAAGGATTAAAAATATATTCCTTAAATTCTTTATGAGATTTAAAAACAAATGGATTTCTCGAGACAGTATTTAATAAATAGTCGACTTCATCAAGTTTTTGTGGAGATATGATTAATCTAAATGTTCTTTTTTGAAAAGTTATTAATTCTGTAGCTCTGATATATCTAACAAAAGCATCAGCATAGTCTTTCATGTTAGCGCGTTTTGTTTTTATAAATTTTTTTAGAGATGTATCAGAACTCTCTCTAGTTTTTAGTTTTTTACTAACAACTTCATCTTCAAAAATTTCAAGGATTTCATTTTCAAAACATTCATTAATATACATTTTTCGACTGCCTTTATATTCTTTAGATTCTCTTCTGAATTTTAATATTTTTTCAACAATCTCATCATACTTATTAAAATTGGTTAATTGTGAAAAGAAAAGTGCGATTTCAGTTTTTGATAAACTTCCAAGGTCTTTGATAAGCCTAATTAATTCAAGATAAGGACGAACAGCAAAACTTACTGTTCTAGATTGCGTATGATATGGAGAAGGTAGCTGAAATTTAAGAAGCTGTCTTGTGAATAATTCATCTAATCTTTTTTCAGCAAGTAACAATTCTCCAGCTTGGGTTAATTTTACTTCAGGTTGTAAATCAACAAAACCAAAAGCTTTTGGAGCTCTAGTCATTCTATCTCTTGCAGCTAAAGCAGGATCTGTTGGGAATGTTTCTCCTTCATAAAATTCGGAATCAAACAATGTTTGAAAAAATTCAGCTTGTAAATCTTCATTTCCAGACCATTGTTGTCCTTCAAAATTTTGACAGAGTATTTTAATTTCAGGAATAATTTTTTCAATAGTCCGTGGTGATGTGAACCCAAAAAGGGCTTTTGTTTTACTTAAATTTGCCATAATTATTCCCAAAAAATATTATCATCAACTCCCATTGAATTTTTTTGTAATATATCTTTGTTATTCTTTAGATATTCAGAAATCCTAGATTTCGAAATATCTAAAGACTTATCTGATATATCACACCCAATAAAATTACAATTGTTTTTTATAGCTGCTATTGCAGATGATCCACTTCCTAGAAATGGATCACAAATGGTAAATCCTTCTTCAGCACTTGCATGAATCATTGCTTGAAAAACCTCTACGGGTTTTTGCGTTGGATATTCAGAATTATGGATTCTTTTAAATCTCCATACATCGGGAAATTTACGATTTTTAATCTTCCTTGTATTTCCATTTGTTGCAAAAATTATATACTCGTGTCTTCTTCTGAAATAATGTCCCATTCCGATATTAACTTTGTCCCAAGTAATCAAATTTTTTACATCAAAATACTGTCTTACAATGCTACCAAGACTTAGTAAAGAATAAGAATCGAACATTATATAAATGTGCCCCGTAGATTTTTTTAAAACCCTCTTACATTCAGTTAAAAACTTAGTGTAGTTTTCTTCCGAATCTTCAAATTCACCAAACCATTTTCCTTTTTCTTTTCCTTTTTCAGAATAATTCCCAACGATTCTTCCTTTTCCAAGTTGTAACTTATTATTCATTCCTGAATAAGCCGGATCTGTGACAATTAAATCAACACTATTGGAAGGAAGTTTTTCTAAGAATGAAATGGCATCATCTTGGTATATCGAAATTTTATTTTGTTCAGAATTATATTTAAATGTTTCGTGAGCTTTATTTAATTTTTGCTCAATTCTATTGTCTGTGTTTTCGATAAACGATAAGACTGCTTGAAAATATTTTTCATTTATCCCACTATCTTGAACCAAAGGTATTTTATTTTCAATTAGATATGATTTAAGTGCTCTTTCTTCAATCCCATATTCTTGTGCTATATCTAACGTATTGTACATAATTATATTTTAAGTTCAAACAAAGATATAATTTTTAATGCAACCATTATTTAAAAAACATTTATTGAATATAAAAAACCGCTTCCAGAAATTCCGAAAGCGGCTTAATTTTATCTAAAATCTCAATTAGAATATCGCAGGATATTTCTGAGGGTTGGTTTCGTTAAACATCGCGTAGATTCTTTCCACCATATCATCTGAAGATGGCTTGCTGAAGTAATCTCCGTCGCTTGCATAAGCAGGTCTGTGATCATTAGCTGCAATCGTCAACGGATCCGAATCCAGGTATCTGAATGCTTTCTGCTTCTCAAGAATCTGCTGAAGAATAAATGCTGAAGTCCCCCCTTCCACATCTTCGTCGATTACAACCAATCTATTCGTTCTTTTCACGCTTTCAGCAATTTCATTCGTTAAATCAAAAGGAATTAATGACTGAACATCAATAACTTCTGCAGAGATTCCCAGTTTTTCCAATTGTTCTGCGGCATCCATTACAATTCTCCAGGTGGAACCGTAAGTTACCAGAGTAACATCTTTTCCTTCTTTGGTTACTTCAATTTTCCCTACAGGAACAGTGAATTCACCTAAGTTATCAGGTTGCTTTTCTTTTAATCGGTATCCGTTCAGACATTCAACGATCACCGCAGGATCATCACTTTGAAGCATTGTATTGTAGAAACCAGCCGCTTTCGTTAAGTTTCTCGGTACCAATACCAAAATTCCTTTAGAAAGGTTCAGAATTCCTGCCATTGGAGAACCTGAATGCCACACACCTTCCAGTCTGTGCCCTCTTGTTCTGATGATTACCGGAGCTTTCTGACCGCCTTTTGTTCTGTATTGAACAGTTGCCAGATCATCACTCATTCCCTGTAAGCAGTAAAGAATATAATCCAGATACTGGATCTCAGCAATAGGTCTAAGACCTCTCATCGCCATACCGATACCCTGGCCAAGAATGGTAGCTTCACGGATTCCGGTATCTGCTACACGTACTTCGCCGTATTTTTCCTGCATTCCTTCTAATCCCTGGTTAACATCACCGATATTTCCGGCATCTTCACCAAATACTAAAGTTTCAGGATATTTTTCGAAAATCTTATCAAAATTATTTCTTACCACTACTCTTCCGTCTACTTCTTCAGAATTTTCTGAGAAAACAGGCTTCACCTCCTTCACATTTTCAGCTTTCCACTGAGACTGTGAATATAAGTGGGAAGAATAGTTATCTTTTTCTATTTCAAAAACTTCATTATACTTCTGCATCAATTGGGTTCTTTCTGCAGAATTTGTTCCTCTTGTTGTCAGTAAAACCTTTCTTGTAAGATGGAAAACATCTTTTTTAGCTTTTGAAACCAATTTATTGAACTGAGCAATATACCCTTCGATTTCAACATTCTGACCTTTAAGGTTTTCAATTAACGGAAGAACAGACTGAACTAAATCTGTAATGGTCTTCTGATAATTCTCCCAGGCATTTTTCTGACCTGCTTTTACTATTTTTTTAGCTTCTTCATCTATCGCATCCAGTTCTTCCGCAGAAGCAATAATTTCTTCTTTTCCTTCGATTTCGATTGAATAATTCAGGATCCATTCTTTGAATTTCACCATACCATCAAAATCTGCCTCCCAGGAAAGGCGCTCTTCATTTTTATATCTTTCATGAGATCCTGAAGTTGAGTGTCCCTGTGGCTGGGTAACCTCAATAACATGAACCACAACCGGAATACTTTCTGTTCTGGCAAAATGTTCAGCTCTGGCATAAGCATCCAGTAATGAAGGATAGTCCCATGCTTTTACCTGAATAATCTCGCAGCCCTGGTTTTCTCCTTCTTTTCTCTGAAAACCGCTTAACATTTCAGCAATGTCCGCTTTTGCTCTCTGGTTTCTGGTTGGAACTGAAATTCCGTATCCGTCATCCCAAATAGAAACAATCATAGGAACCTGAAGCGCACAGGCAGCATTCAGCGTTTCCCAGAAATGTCCTTCTGCTGTAGAAGCATCACCGATTGTTCCGAACGCAACTTCATTTCCTCCTTTTGAGAACTTTTCAGAACCTTCAAATTTTACGCTTTTATACACTTTAGAAGCTTGGGCTAATCCTAATAATCTGGGCATCTGTCCTGCTGTAGGAGAAATATCCGAAGAGATATTTTTCTGTGCCGTAAGATCTTTCCAGCTTCCGTCTTCATCTAAGCTTCTTGTGGCAAAATGCCCGTTCATTTGTCTTCCGGCAGATGCCGGCTCTCTCTCAACACTTGTATCTGCATACAGCTGTGCGAAAAAGCTTTCAACCGTTAAAGCATTTACTGCTAATGCAAAAGTCTGATCCCTGTAATATCCTGAACGGAAGTCACCATTTCTGAAAACTTTCGCCATGGCCAGCTGAGGAAGTTCCTTACCATCCCCAAAAATTCCGAATTTAGCTTTTCCTGTAAGCACTTCTCTTCTTCCAAGATAAGACATTTCGCGCGATATCTTTCCTAACCTGTAATCTTCAAGTATCTGGTTTTTAAAGTCCCGGAAAGAAATTTGCTGTGTTTCAATATAGGTTGTCTGCATAGCTAGATATAAAAGTTTTTATTCTTCAAGTATGCCGCTAATATACAATTTTTAAATTAATTTTAATTTTCAATAATCTTTTTTAAAAATTTGATAATAAAAGAATTGTGTTTTATATTGTAAAAAAATTGTAAATGATGGAAAAAAAATCGACTCATATCCTGAATGCATCCAGCAATCTTTTAGGTTTTTCCCTGATTATCATCACTTCCCTCAAAATCACTAAAATCAGTGGGAATACACATCTGGATGAGTTTGCAGGTATAGCATGCCTGTTATTTTCCTGCAGCTGCTTTTTTTCGTTTATGGCGATCAGAACCAAAAACGGAAAGCGAGAAAGTAAATATGAGACCATTGCGGATTATCTATTTTTAATCGCTTTATTTTGTATTGTTTTAGCAGTTCTTATTATGACCGTAAAAATAATTGATTAAATCTATTATCTAATCATTTCATTTTTCAAAATTTTATTTTTTGGGGTAAATAATTCACCTATTTGTTCTTACAAGTAAGATGAGTAAGAGAGCTTCAGTATATAACTAAATCAAACGCAAGAGATATATCTTACATATTTCTCAATATTTTGATTAAAAATTAATCAAATATACTACAACTTCAATCATTCTTTCTATAATAGTATAAAAATTGATCGTCAGAATAAAATATTATATAATTTTATATAAAATTAAAAACAAAATGAAATGAAAAGAAAATTATTTTCGGCTTTTGGTGTTTTAGTAACAACCTGTATTATGTATTCCCAAGTAGGGATAAACACCAGTAATCCACAAACAATTCTGCACATAGACGGTGCTAAGGATAACGCGGTAACAGGGATTCCTACCGCGGCTCAACAGGTGAACGACTTTTCTGTTACTTCAGCTGCCCATGTAGGGCTAGGAACAACTGCTCCTACTCAAAAGCTGGACGTAGCCTCTGGTAATGTCCGCATTCGTGATATTAATGCTAATATAGGCGTTGGCGGAACAGACAGAGTGGTAGTGGCTGATGCAACTGGGATATTAAAAACGGTTAATTTTAATGATTATTCCTTATTCCATGCACGTTTGGCGGCTAATCAAAATCATACAGGTGGTGGTGGTGCCATTACAACGTTAATATTTGCCACTCCATTGGCAACTTCTCCATACTATGCCTACAATACAAGTACGGGTACATTGACGTTTAACCAAGCAGGGAATTATCTTGTCACCTTACAGGCTGGTTTTGCCAGTGCTCCTGTAGGAACTCAATTGCTTATAGGAATCCGGCCTGTGCCAGATGCCGACTACTTAGGAAGAGGCAGCCATTATAATGCAGTTGCTACAGGTGCAAGTATTGGTGAACTGATGAATTACACGACAATGATTATAGTTCCATCCGCCGGTTATCAGGTTAGGTTTACCGCAGCTCCTAATCAAAACTGCACAGTTTTGGCAACTGAAACCGGAAGCACCGGAAGTGGTAACGTAACGAATGTTACCGTACAGAAAATATAAATTCTATTAATCAGAGAAAACAGCCTGAACATTAATAACATTCAGGCTGTTCTTTGATCATATGAGAATCTTACATCATTATACATTTGTCTGCATTTCTGATCTAATTATATAAGGCAACATCAGTATCTTTAACTGTTTCATTTCTGGTTTAGTCCTGAATTTTTAAAGATTGAGCTCAAATGATAATTTCCTTTACATAGTGTAATAATGCCTTTCTATATAAATTAAATAAGAGATATTTTACATGTTCCGTAAAATCCAGTCCTAAAAAAGCTGAAATTTATCATGATGCTAATTATTCCTTCTGTAATGGTATAAAATTTGACACTGAACATAACGTTAAATAATTTTAACACACAAAAGAAAAAAATTAAATCGATGAGAAAAGAAACTATTTCGTTTCTTGGCGTTTTCTTAACGTCAAGCATTATCTATGCACAAGTGGGGATAAACACAAACAATCCACAAGCTATTTTTCATGTTGATGCAGCAAAAGACAATCCGCTGTCGGGTGCACCTTCTGTTGTACAACAAGCTAATGATTTTGTTGTAACAAGTACTGCTAACGTGGGGATTGGGACTACGAATCCAACAGACAAACTGGATGTAGCTTCAGGAAACGCACGAATCCGGGACATCAATTCAAACATTGGAATCGGAGGAACTGACAGAGTGGTAGTAGCTGATGCTACAGGTGTTTTGAAGACCATTAATTTTAATTCATACTCTTTATTCCATGCCCGCCTTACAGCTAATCAAAGTTTGACAACTGCTACCATTAGTACTTTAGTATTTTCCGCTCCGCTGGCCACTTCTCCTTATTACAGCTATAGTACCTCAACAGGTATTTTAACGTTTAATCAGGCAGGAAATTATCTCGTAACACTACAGGCCAGTTTCACTAATATGGCAGCGGGAACCCAGTTACTGTTGGGAATAAGACCTGTTCCGGATGCAGATTATCTGGGAAGAGGCAGTCATTATAATGCTGCTGCTAATTCTGGGAGTGTTGGAGAATTAATGAATTACACTACATTACTGATTATACCTACAGCAGGCTACCGGGTCCGTTTTACTGCAGCTCCCAATCAAAATGCTACTGTTTTAGCTACTGAAACAGGAAGTACAGGAAGTGGCAACGTAACGAATGTTACCATACAGAAAATATAAAATTTTATTGATCAGAGAGAAACAGCCTGAACGTTAATAGCGTTCAGGCTGTTTCTCTCTATCATATGACATCTTACATCATTATACTGTTTGTGTGTACTTTCTGATCTAATTATATATAAGGCCGTTTTAGGAATTTCTTTACTTGCTGCCCCCTACTGTTTGGTCTTTTTTCCTGCTACAATAAGCTCAGGAATAAGTCAATTATTTTCTGAGTCTATATATTTTTTCGAAACTGAGGATAACTGCTATTCTTTCGTGTTGTACCTTAATAAGACAGGAGGCATGACAACCGGAGGAAAGTTTTTTCATTGTAATATAACCTGAGTTTTATGGTGATTAACGAAACTCTTTCTTCCATTTACTTATTGTATTTCTACTAAGGTTAAATTTTTCTGCTAGTTGAGTATTATTTAATTTATTTACTTTTTGATAGTTTAAAATCTCTAATACTGTAGCTTTGTTATAAGAACGTAATTTTTGATTAAATTTAAATGCCTCAGCATCTGCACCATCAAAAATAATACTGTTCACTTTGATAATATCCAGGCTTGATAGTTCTTTCTTACTTAGTAAACCCTTACATTTAGCCCTTTTGTGAGGATATTTTTTCGAGATAATATCTTGGTAAATTAACTTATAATTTGGAGGTAGATTTTTCATATTTTATTAAAATTCTCAATTCTTAATAACTTCATTTTATTTTATTATATTTTGCTAACCATTTATAAAGTGTAGTTTTAGGAATTCGATATTCATCTATAATTTGCTTTCTTGTTTTTTCACGTGAGTTGACGAGTTCTAAAATAAAATCAATGACTTCACCTGTATAAATATTTTTTCTAAATTGGGGAAGCTGGGAGACTTTTTTTTCAACTTCGCTTTTACTTCTTTTGGATGGAGGTGAGAATAATATCAGGTATTGAGTATAGAGTCTAAAGAAATCATATTCCAACAACTTACTCCAACTCAACAAAATATTTGTTGGCAAATCTTTCTGCAGGAACATTTCATCCACATCTTCCACGCTGCACTTCATGAAATTACAGATACGGGAAGTTTCCATATCAAGCTCAATGGCTTTTTGTTTAATTAATGAACCTATATGAATATTCTTTAAATTATAACTCATATCAATAATTTTTTACTTTTAATTTCTTTCAATATTATTAACAACACCTGAGAGTTCTGGATAAGAAAATTAAGATTAATGTGCTGGAAGCTGGAAGAGGGGGGCTTGAAATTACTATTGGACTGATAGTTTCTTAAAATTGAATTAACTAGTCTTAAAAAATTGATAAAAACCGAAGTATCGTTATTTTTCACGACCTTAATAACTTCCCTCTTCCAGCTTCAGGCTTCCTTACCTTATTAAATCAGAAATGTCTTATCCCGAACTCAGGTTAACAATACTAAATAGTTACTTTATCATCTTAATCAACAAGATCCACAAAATTTCAAAAAAAGAAAACCAGCAGGGAAACTGATTTTCTTTAGATTGTCTCTACATTATATCTTTCTCATCATTTATATAGTTTTTAGAACCTTTTGAACTATGGTATTGCTGTATACATTACCGACATATGTGCCCCTGGTAATTGGGTATAAGTTCCACTTTTACTTGTAGTCGTATCTAGTTTAAATACTTCTCCCGCCGCTAGCTTTACTGTTGTAGTCATAAAACTATCTCCACCTCCATATTGCCATCTGAATCCCTGAGATTCAATAATTAAACTCCCAGCAGTTAGCCTCAGTGCTACCCCTCTATCTGCAGCTGCAAATTCCCCTAACTTGCTTACATAATTAGGTACACTTCCCGTAATAGAAACACCCCCAACAGGAATCCCTGAAAATTTTACCCAGACATCAAAGGTATATAAACCTGTTTTTTTAACAGCAAAAGTTCCGTTATCAACTCTGGTGACATATTCATTACTGATATGGTCTGTCGCTTCAAACCACACAGGGCTTACAACATTACTTCCTGATTTCAGAGAGGTTCCTATTCTCCTGGCATACAGAACGTTTGAAGGAATCTTAAGATCAGATACTACCGGTTTACCAAACTTTTCCCACTTACCTGAAGTCTCATCAAAATAATAGAAACCGGCCGAATCAATATTAGAGGCCTGACCGGCAGCCGCACCGGTAGTAACATCATTAACATAGATAAGTGTGGAATGCTGAACCTGAGACATATTCAGTGCCCTTTCCCTGTCTACTCTGGGAATCAATAACCCGTCAATGTTTTTTGTTGCCCCCGAAACATTTTTCGACTGAATGTCCAGCGTAGCCTGGGGATTTGATGTATTAATTCCCATTTGAGAATAAATTGCTGTGGAAGAAAACCACATGAATAATAAAAATAATTTGTTCATTACTTGGATTTTTTATTTCCCTACAAAAGGACAAAATATTCTTAATATCCTTGCTAAAAATCGCTACGTATTAGATGCTTAATTATCAAAAAAAAGATCACAAAATCCTGTTTATCAATACAAAACAAAAGGCCAGAATTATTGTTCTGAATTTCCCATATTTTGAATCCAGAGATAAATATCAGTCCGTGAAGGAATATTAAGCTTTTTACGGATATTATATTTGCGGGTCTGAACGGTTCGGGGTGAGGTAAAGGTAAATTCAGCAATATCCTTGGTAGAAAAATTAAGAAATAAGAAAGCACAAAATGTAAGCTCAGTAGTTTTCAATCCGGGAGAAAGTAAAAGCAGCCTGCCTACAAACTCCGGGTAAACTTCCTGAAAACGGATAAAAAACTCAGGGTGATTTTCTTTAGCTAAAGAAACAACTTCTTCAAAAGAATCATTGATCCTTTTCTGCATTTCTTTAGCTTCTTTTTCTTTCTCCAGAAGACGCTGTTCTTTTTCCATAAGTTGGGATTCCTTTGCTTTTTTATCATTCAGCACCACCCTGTAAGTCAGGCACATGGAAAATAAAATCACTAATATGGAAATACCAACCAGCAAATAGACCTTATTTTTTTGCTTTCTCTGCTCATCATCCTTTTCATCAAGGATATTATGAATGACAAAATCCATGATCTTCGCATTTTCCCGGTTAAGACTGTCATTTAGCTTTATATATTTATTCAGATATTCTTTTTCCTTTTCAGGTCTGTTCATAGCAGCATAAATTTCAGCAAGAAATTGATAGAGATCCCTTACGTCAACTGTAGGGCTTCGCTTTTTGTTATATCGAATGGCTTCATTGATGAAATGTAAAGCCTTATCATATTCTTTTTTTTCATAAGCAAGTTTTCCTGATACATACCAAAGATATTCCTTATTAGGATGGTGGTATTTCTCCAGTATCTGAGCCGCCTTATGGATATGAGCTTCTGCAGAATCCATTTTTTTTTGTTTCATGAATACAAATGCAAGACTTAAATGAGCCGAACTGAAGCTATAATGGTTAAAATCTTCATCAATTTTGCTCTGCTGTTTATACCCTTCAATACAAAGGCGATGGTAATACAGGCTGGAGTCAATATTTTTTTTTTCATCATACAGGCTTCCGAGCTGCAGGTAAGAAACATTCAGGTATTCTAACCGGTACTCTTCGGCCGGAATTTTATGGGAGAGCTTTATTTTTTCCAAAAACTCTTCCTTTGCTTTGTCATAGAGCTTCATTGTTACATATATGCTTCCAAGGATGTTTTTGATATCTGCCCTTAATGTATAATCATTTTCCGCAATATACTTCTTCCCTTCTTTAGCATATTTCAGGCTTTCATCATACATATTAAGATATAATAAAGGATAGGCTATATAAATATTTGCCTTGCAGATTCCTTGGGAATATTTTTTTTCTTTTGCCAATGCCAAAGCCCGACGGGCGGTCTTTATGGCAGCAACCGGCTGATCCTGATAAGCCTGCTCCGCTGAAACATCCAGCAGGCTGTCTACCTTCTTCTTTTCAGATTTGGCCTGGCCGAAAACAATCACGGAAAGCATAAGAAAGAAAAGGCATGGGAATAATTTCATTGATAATAAAATATGAATACTAATATAAACTATTTACAAATAACCTAAAATTTGATAAAAATCCTGCTCTCTACTGAAAGCAGGAGAATGGAATAAACGAAAAGCTAAAAGCAAACTTCCGAAATTAAAGGTCCTTTTTGTAAAGCTGAACCGTCATTGTCCCTTTTCCCCAATTATAGTTTTCCCCAGTTGCAGCGTGCATATTATATTTTACGGTGCAGGGTGAACTGTCGGTACCTGTAACAGTTCCTGACTTAAGTTCTAAATAACCATTCAATGTATAAGTAACCGTCATATCAGTGCTTGTCGTATTCTTAATCTGTTCAACATATGCTGCGCTTACCGTAGACATTTTAACACCATTGGAGCCTTTAGGAAAGGAGAATTTCCTGGATCCTGCCTGCATTTCATTACCATTTTTGAGAAATCTAATGCCATAGTAGGATAAAGCATCGTTTGCACACTCACTACCAGCTCCTCCAATTTCCATTCCTAAGGGGATCGAATAATTAACAACAACCTGAACATCTTTATTAGCAGGAATTACAATACTTTGTGTCATCTCTAAATCTATATTATTAATCTGCTGGCTACCATTCCATACTCCGTGGATATTCCTTTTTATCGGGTTTACTGCAACAATAGAATAGATATCGTCCAAAACATATTTTCCGGGTGGTATTAGGGCTGATACCGGTAATCTTTTTCCCACACCATTAGCGTCCAGAACCATAATAAGGTCTGCTGATAATAAAGAACTGTATTGTGGTACAGACCTAAAACGTATATTACCATTCACATCCAGTGTTTCCGTAGGTGATTGTGTATTGATACCTACTTGCGAGAGCATAAGCGAAGAGATACCGGCTGTACCTATTACCATTAATTTTTTCATTTTTTTATTGTTTTAAATTGTTATTCATTCTATTTGCTGCAAAACTAAGAAAGGGACATCGCAGGCCTGCTATAAGGCAATACGTATTGGATACGTATCTAACAAAAAAAACAAATAACACACTAATAACCAATATATTAAAGTAAATAATTATGCAAATGCAGTAGAAATGAAGTGGAAGAATCGCAAGAAAATAAATATTTAAAACTGGGAAAACACAAGTTCCAGTTACTAATAATGACGTAAACTGTCAATAAGAAAACTGAGACAGAGAAAAGATAATAGAAAAGTGATTTTAATCCGGTATCAGAACTTTCGCTCGATGACATAATCCAGCATAAGATGTAATGATTTCCTAGGTTCAGAATCCGGAAATTCATTAAGAATATCTTTAGCCTTCTGCTGAAAATCTTTCATTACTTTTATGGCGTAATCCATGCCGCCAGAATTTTTGACAAAGTCTATAAGCTCCTTAACACGTTTAGGATCGTTATTGTAACGTTTGATGGTATTGAAGTAATATTTACGTTCTTTTTCACCGGCTATTTTTAAAGTATGAATTAAAGGGAGGGTCATTTTCTGCTCCTTAATATCAATACCTACAGGTTTCCCGATAACGTTTGAACTCAAATAATCAAAAAGGTCGTCTTTAATCTGGAAAGCCATCCCGGTATAGGTCCCAAAATTCATCATCTTTTTAGCCAGAGTTTCATCTGCATTATTGGAGAGAACACCAATTTCACAGCAAGCCGCAATCAATGTCGCAGTTTTCTGGCGGATAATTTCATAATAAACATCTTCGGTAATATCCAGCTTCCTGGCTTTTTCAAGTTGCAAAAGCTCACCTTCGGACATTTCACGGATCGTTCTGGAAATCACTCCTAAAAGATCGTAATCCTTATGATCTGTAGAAAGCAGTACGGATTTTGATAAAAGATAGTCTCCTACCAAAACAGCAATTTTATTCTTCCATAAAGCATTGATTGAGAAAAAATTACGTCTTTTGAAACTTTCATCCACCACATCATCATGTACAAGAGTTGCGGTGTGGATCAGCTCGATCATGGAGGCGCCGCGGTAGGTTTTTTCATTGACCTCACCTATCAGCTTTGCGCAAAGGAATACGAACATAGGACGCATCTGCTTTCCCTTAGTAGTAACAATAAAACGCGTTACTTTATCCAATAAAGGCACTTTGCTCTGCATCGATTCATAAAACTTCTGCTCGAAAAGCTTCATTTCCTCATTGATCGGTCGTTTGATTTCTTCTACGATGTTTGCCAAAATCTGTGAATGAAAGGTAAATATTAATTAATTCTCACAAAGATAATTTTTTTCACGCAATTTCAGGACAAAATTAATCTTTGAGTTCTTTATTTGGAATAAAATAAAGCGAAGGCTGTGCGCTTCCCAATTTTGACCTGAATTTTTCCCCTGAAATATAGATTCCTGATTCATTAACAGCAATGCCTTCGATTTGCCCTACTGCTAAAGCACTGCCCAGATAATAATGTTTCGGGATCTCCTTAAAAAAGATTCCCGGCTCTGTTTCGGTAAAGACATTCAAAAATACCTCTGTTTTCTTGGTATAGCCTACCAGATATAACTTTTTATCAAAATACGCAGCATCAGTTACCACAAAATTCGTTTTGTAAGATTCTGTTTTTTCTGCTTTCTGCTTTTCGGAGGTCGTGGGATCAATAGTGTAATGAGAAGTTGATTTTGATTTCCATTCTTTGGTAAACAGGTGAAGTTTTCCATTCAAATAGATCATGGCCTCTGCATCAAAATCATTGTTGGTATATTGAGGAATAAATTCTGTCTGCTCAGGATAATAGAACGAAATTTTCGTGATAGAATCGTTCTTGGGTTCGCTGCTGTAAAAAGGAAGTTTATAGATTTCAAGATCTCGTCTTGTTCCTGCGTTATTACCTATGTCACCAATATAAAAGTTCTTTCCGTCATTAGTCAAAGCCTCCCAGTCTTTATTTTTAGCATTGATTGTGAACGTATTTTTGATAATGCCGGAAGCTTCATCCAGTTCAAAAAGCTCCGGAGCATTGCCGCTGTCATTAAATGTATACAGCTTACCGTTCAGACTACTCAGCCCTGATGTTTCCTGGATTTTATCATCCAAATAACCTACTCTGTATTTTCTTATTTTTAAAAATTCCGTCTGCTGTGAAAATGAAGATTGAAAGATAATAACAGCTATGAGAAGGATGAATTTTTTCATAAGGCAAAAATAGGGGTTTGCGGGGAATGAGGAAAACCGGAAGTATTTTATTTTTTGAAACCACTCCGTTAAAAATTCTTTGAATTTTCGCCACCCTCCAAAGGATAGGAATAATTCCCCAATTAACAACAGATGTCGTGAAAATCATAGACTTTAAAAAAATTTAAGTGTACTTCCTGTGCGCAAAGCATTTAACTGAAAATAACTTAGGGGTTTAAAAACTTCTATGTCTTTTGTGGTTAAATAAAACTCAGAATTATAAATACATATGAATCATGCCGATTTCATTTTTTGTTTTTGTTCCTGTCTTTTTAACTGCTTCTCCAAATAGTCTTTCTGATATTGTCTTACTGTTTTTCCCGTACCATCATGTCTCCAGCCCGGAGAATTAAAAATATAATTGATCCGATCGGAAAATTTCAGTCCCGGCTGTCTGATATCTTTCCAGATTTTTCTCCATTCATAAAGAAGAACGGTGTCAGGCTTATTGTCCGGCATTTTTGGATATATTCCATATTTCACGGGTACATTGGGGTCCTCTTTCTCGAAAGTTCCGAACATTTTATCCCAGATGATGAGGCACATTCCCATATTCCTGTCCAGATACTTGATGTTACAGGCATGATGGACTCTATGATGGGAAGGGGTTACCAGAATATATTCCAGGATTCCCAGTTTTTTTATAGTCTGTGTATGCACCCAGGTCCCGTACACCTGCCCTATGGCATAAACCACCATAATGTGCCACGGATTAAAGCCTAAAAAAGCAAGCGGAGAAAAATAAAGATACCTGTAAAGCGGCTGCAGTACGGGACTTCTAAAACCTGTTGTAAGGTTGAAATACTCTGAATTGTGGTGGGTAATGTGAACGGCCCAGAACGCCCTGGAATGATGATCTACATAATGCAGCACATAATAGGCAAAATCTGTGATGGTAAAACAGATGAGCCAGTACCAAACTGTGAAATCCCATGTGAAAAGCCTGTGATTGTAAAAGAAAAACATCACCCCCATAGCAAAAGCCTTCATGATCAGGTCCAGCCCGAAATTCATTAAAGCAAGATAAACACTTGTGGCAACATCTTTTCCACTGTATAGCTTAGCTTCAGAAATGTGACTGTAAATCATTTCAGCTAAAATAACGGCAGCATGAAATGGTATAGCCCATGCATAAACGTTTTCCAAACCATCTTCACTCATAAAGAAGTCCATATAAACTTTTTTACTTTATGTAAAGGTAAGATTTTAGGAAAATATTAAGAAAATTTTTGATTTTTTTTAAGGAAATTTTAATCTGTTGTTTTATTGGCCAGCTGTCCGCAGGCCGCATCGATGTCTCCACCGCGACTTTTTCTGATCATTACAGTAATTCCTGCATTTTCCAGCTGGCGTACATAATTATCTTCTGCCTGCTTATTGCATTGGTCATATTTTCCGTCTCCGATAGGGTTATACTGGATCAGATTCACTTTGGAAGGAACCTGTTTGCAATACCTGATCAGAGCTTTGATATCTTCATCCCCATCATTAATACCTTTCCATACGCAGTATTCAAAAGTAATGACAGAACCTGTTTTTTGGTACCAGTACTGAAGTGCCTCCATAATATCCGTCAACGGAAATTTATCCGAGAAAGGCATGATCTCATTCCGTTTGGATTCAATAGCAGAGTGAAGCGAAAGCGCTAGTTTTACACGGAGTTCATCGTCTGCAAGCATTTTGATCATCTTAGGAATTCCGGATGTAGAAACGGTAATCCTTCTTGGTGACATTCCCAGACCTTCCGGCTGGGTGATTTTTCTGATAGCCTCCACTACATTTTTGTAATTCATCATTGGCTCGCCCATTCCCATAAAAACAATATTGGAAAGCGGTCTGTCAAAATACATTTTGCTTTGGCTGTCTATTAGAGCCACCTGGTCTACGATTTCGGCTACTTCAAGGTTTCTCATTCTTTTGAGCCTTGCCGTTGCACAGAATTCGCAATTTAATGAACATCCTACCTGTGAAGAAACGCAGGCTGTGGTTCTTGTTTCTGTAGGAATAAGAACAGATTCCACCAGCAGTCCGTCGTGAAGTTTCACACCGTTTTTGATAGTTCCGTCTTTGCTTCTCTGAAGCTGGTCCACAGAAACGGGGTTAATGGTATATTCTTCGGAGATTTTTTCGCGGAGAGATTTCGAAAGATTCGTCATTTCATCAATCGAATGGAGGTTTTTACTCCATAACCAGTCATAAACCTGTTTCGCACGAAACGGTTTTTCCCCTAAAGTCAAAAAATAGTCTTTAAGCTGGTCTAGTGATAAAACTCGGATATCTTTCATTATTGTAAAAAGTATGATGTACAATGTACAAAGTAATAATCTTATGTATTATCTTAAGTTTTTAAACCACTAAAAAATACATTATACTTTGTACATTATACATTAATACATAATTTATAGAATTAACATGGCATCACCGTAAGAATAGAATTTATACTTTTCTTTTACGGCTTCCTCATAAGCATGCATGATGAAATCTTTCCCGGCAAATGCAGCAATCATCATCAATAATGTTGATTTCGGCGTGTGGAAATTGGTGATCATCGAGTTCGCAACTCCAAAATCATGAGGCGGATAAATGAACTTATTTGTCCAACCGTTGAATGCAGAGATCTTTTTATTTGAAGAAACAGATGTTTCCAATGCTCTCATCGTTGTAGTACCTACTGCACAGACTCTTCTGTGAGCATCTACCGCTTTATTGATGATATCAGCATTTTTCTCATCGATGATGATTTCTTCAGACTCCATTTTGTGCTTGGAAAGATCCTCTACCTCAATTGGGTTGAAAGTTCCTAAACCAACATGAAGTGTTACTTCAGCAAAATCGATTCCTTTGATCTCTAATTTCTTCATCAGATGCTTGGAGAAGTGAAGTCCTGCTGTAGGGGCAGCTACTGCTCCTTCAACTTTTGCATAGATCGTCTGATATCTTTCTGCATCTTCCGGCTCTACAGCTCTTTTGATATATTTTGGAAGCGGAGTTTCTCCTAATTCCTTCAGTTTTGTTCTGAATTCGTCATAAGAACCATCGAATAAGAATCTTAATGTTCTTCCTCTTGAAGTGGTATTATCGATCACTTCAGCTACCAAAGATTCATCTTCAGTAAAGAATAATTTGTTACCGATTCTGATTTTTCTTGCAGGATCTACAAGAACATCCCACACTCTGGTTTCTTTGTCCAACTCTCTTAAAAGGAAAACTTCAATTTTAGCACCTGTTTTTTCCTTATTTCCATAAAGACGTGCAGGGAAAACTTTAGTATTGTTGAAAATGAATAGATCTTTCTCATCGAAATAATCCACAACATCTTTAAACAGTTTATGCTCAATGGTTTCTGTTTTTCTGTTAAGAACCATTAATTTGGCTTCGTCTCTGTGTTCAGATGGGTGTTCTGCTAATAATTCCGCAGGAAGATCAAAATTAAAATCTGATGTTTTCATTTTTTTAAATTACGGTTTAAAAATTATTCAAATTACAAGTGTAATTTTCGGTGTGCAAATATACGACATTCAATACCCCTTTGTCAAGTATTATTTAAAATCAAATATAAAACCGTGATTCTACGGTGATTCTTGAAGAAAAAAAAAGATTATTTTTGGAAATATTTAAAAAAAATTGCACTATGAGCAAATATTCATTGGAAGCTTTCGTCAACGAAACTAAAGAAAATCCACAACAAAGAGATTATTTTGAGCTTGAAACGCCCCATATGCTGGAAATTAACCTCAACAATCAGGCGGTTTGGACCAAAAGAGGAAGTATGGTAGGTTATGTAGGAGGCATCAGCTTCGAAAGACAGGGAATGCTGGCAGGAGGTATCGGTAATCTTTTAAAGAAAGCGATCAGCGGTGAAGGAACGAAACTGATGAAAGCCGAAGGAAATGGCAAATTGTATGTGGCAGATGCCGGAAAGAAAGTGCGCATCCTTTATCTCGACAATGAGTCCGTATGCGTGAATGGGAATGATGTTCTTGCCCACGAACAGACTGTAAAAAGTGATATCACTATGCTTAAAAGTGTTGCAGGAATGATGGCTGGCGGTCTTTTCCAGGTAAAACTTTCCGGAACCGGGCATATTGCAATAACGACTCATGGTGAACCATTGACTCTTATGGTAACCCCGGAAAATCCTGTTTTCACAGATCCTAATGCTACAGTAGCATGGTCCGGTAATTTAATTCCTGATCTGAAAACCAATGTTTCCTTCAAAAGCCTTATCGGAAGAGGAAGCGGTGAAGAATTCCAGATGAAATTTTCAGGAACCGGATGGGTACTGATCCAGCCGTACGAAGAAGTATATTTCACAGAAAAATAATTATATCAAAAATTGATGATTGTAACGGCTGTTCCTCATATCAGGACAGCTGTTTTTATTTTCACGCTGGATCTTAAATCTCCAATTCCACAGCCCAAAACCAGCATCCAATACCCCCTACTTCGCAACTTTTTAATATATTTAGGAAAAAATTTTAATGGACACCACCTCTTCACGCAGAAACTTTATTAAGACCGCTGCCCTGGCAAGCTTTGGAGCATTGGTTTTACCTAATTCTTTATTTGCCTACTCCAATGATTTTAAATCAGATAAAAAAATCCGTGTCGGTTTTATCGGTGTAGGACTCCGCGGGCAGGAACATGTAAAGCTGCTGGCAAAACGTAATGACGTAGAAATTGTAGCCTTTGCAGATCCTGATAAACGAATGCTTCTGGCCTCCCAGAAAATACTGAAAGATAATAATAAATCTGCGGCCCAGGAATTTTCAAACGGAGATTATGACTACCGGAATCTTTTAAAATTAAAAACCATTGATGCTGTTGTCATTGCAACTCCATGGGAATGGCATCTTCCACAGGGAACGGAAGCTATGAGAGCTAAGAAGATCGTAGGTATGGAGGTTTCGGGAGCGATAAAGCTACAGGACTGCTGGGAATTTGTAAAAGTATATGAAGAAACGAAGGTTCCTATTTTCATGATGGAGAATGTTTGTTACCGCAGGGATATCATGGCTGTTCTGAATATGGTCCGTAAAGGAATGTTCGGAGAGCTGGTGCACGGAAGAGGCGGCTATCAGCATGATTTAAGAGGAGTTCTTTTCAATGACGGTGTTACGCCTTACAATTCGGGTGCTGAATTTGGGGACAAGGGGTTCAGCGAGGCCCACTGGAGAACGGAACATTATGTAAAACGTAACGGAGAGCTTTATCCAACCCATGGATTAGGCCCTGTGGCAGTGATGATGGATATTAACCGTGGCAACCGCCTGACGAGGCTTTCCTCATTCTCTTCAAAATCTGTGGGACTGCATAAATACATTGTGGAACATCCGAAAGGCGGAGAAAATCATCCGAATGCAAAAGTAAAATTCAATCAGGGAGATATTGTCACCACACAAATTGCATGTGCGAATGGCGAGACTATCCTTTTAACCCATGATACAAGTCTGCAGAGACCTTATGATCTTGGATTCCGAGTGCAGGGAACGGAAGGTTTATGGCAGGATTTCGGCTGGGGAGATTTCAACCAGGGGCACATTTATTTTGAAAAAACAATGAATCACAGCCACCGATGGGAGAATACAGAAAAATGGATGAAGGAATTTGACCATCCTATGTGGAAAAAATTTGAAAATACTGCTGCAGGCGCGGGTCATGGCGGAATGGATTTCTTCGTCATGAATACCTTCATCGAATGTATCAAGCGAAATATAGAATTCCCTATGGATGTGTATGATCTTGCTCTATGGTATTCTATCACGCCGCTCAGCGAAGAATCTATTGCTAAAGGAGGCCAGGCTGTTGATATTCCGGATTTCACCAACGGAAAATGGAAAACCCGTAAACCTGTATTTGGAATGACGGATGAATTCTAAAAAAACACTACTCATATTAGCAGGTGGCCTTGGAAGCCGTTATAAAGGCCTGAAACAGATAGACGGAATATTGGATAACGGTTCACCGATCATGGAATATTCCATCTATGATGCATTGCAAGCCGGTTTTAGCAAAGTTATTATTATTGTGAACAGGTTGATTCCTCAAAGCTATATTGAAAGGTTAAATACCATATCCGGAAAAGCAGATTTTGAGCTTCACTGGGTGTATCAGGAAAAAGAAAATTTCCTGTCACCGGATTTTGACTTCTCACAACGACAGAAACCATGGGGAACCGGCCATGCTGTTCTCTGTGCAAAAAATGTGGTGCAGGACCCTTTTGTTATGATTAACGCGGATGATTTTTATGGAAAAGAGGCATATCAGCTTGCAGCTGAAGAAATTGATATGCATATTTCAGGATCGCAGTTCGGAATGGCTGCCTACCCGGTAGGGTCTACTTTAAGTGGAAACGGAAATGTAGCCCGGGGAATATGTACTTTAGATGCTGAAAATTATCTCGTAAAAATAGAGGAACAGACCTCTATCCGGAAGGTAGGAAATCTTATCATGTATACTGAAAAAGGAAAGGATATAGAAATAGTTCCTGATATGCTGGTATCTATGAATTTTTTCATTTTTCATCCGGATATTTTTGATGCTCTTGAAATGTATTTTAATGATTTTGTACAATCAGATCCGGAGCCTTCGCAGGAGTTTTACATTCCTTCTGCCGTACAGAGAATGATTGACGAGAGAAAGGCAAAAGTATTAGTGAAAGCTTCTCCTTCGCAGTGGATAGGAGTTACCTATGCCAATGATAAAAGCAGTATTAAAGATTTTCTGACATCAGAAGTCGCAAAAAACAGATATCCAGAAGATTTATGGAATTAAAACAAATCGTTACCGGATTTACCGGAACTGAAAACTGTACGGTCACTCCTATTACCAATGGACTGATCAATACCACCTATTGGGTAGAAGATCATGATTCTGAAGAAAAATGGATCCTTCAAAAGATCAACATTCAGGTTTTTCCGTTTCCTGAGATCATCAGTCAAAATCATCTTTTAATCAACCGGATGCTGGAAGAGGGAAATTATCCGCTGGAAATCGTAAAACCAAAGGCCACTTTATCAGGAAGTTTTATTCAAAAAGATGACGACGGAGAATCATGGAGAATGCTCAGTTTCATTGAAGATACAAAGACTTTCTTTAAGATTCCCGATATCAAAGCCGCTTATGAATCGGCAAAGGCTGTAGGATGTTTTTTAAATATGATAAACCCTGAACATCTTCCGGACGTTCAGCCCCCAATTCCGGATTTTATTAATTTTGAAAAAAGAATCCTGGATTACCAGGTATCTTTACAATATGCAAATGAAGGTCTGTTGAAAAATGCTGAGCCGGAAATCAAGACAATGAACGAGTTGCTTTTTCTTCCGCAAAAATGGATCGAAATGGAAAAAAACGGTCTGCTGCCTAAAAGAATTATACATGGAGATCCCAATGTAAGAAATATTCTTTTTGATGAGAATTCAAGACCTCTGGCTGTTATTGATCTGGACACAGTAACGGTTTCCACAATCCTGTATGATTTCGGTGACATGGCAAGATCTTATTCCAATATACTGGATGAGGACAATGGAAATGCAGATCATAATTTTAATCCCCATATTTACAGAACTGTAAAAGACGGGTTTCTGCTGTATTTAAAAGAGAAACTGACTTTTGAAGAGCTTGAAAATCTTGATTATGCAGCGCAGACTGTCATCTATATTCAGGCGATCCGCTTTCTGACTGATTATCTGAATGGTAATACCTACTATGCTACTAAATATACTGACCATAACCTGGATAGGACGAGAAATCAGCTGGAACTGCTGAAAGGCTTGAGAACGTATTTGCGTGTTCATTAGATTTGCTCCACGGATTTAACATCTGCCTAATCTGCGTTAGGCTTTTGATGTGTGTATTTAAGGACAGGGGGGAAGTTTCGGCGCGGGAGCGATGCTCCCCGCGCCGAAACCAACAACTAACTGTTGATCTAAAATTTTAAATCAGGAATTCTAAAATCTTATTCCATTCTTCCAGTTTCTTATCAAAAGCTACCGTGTGAAGAGGGCTTGTGGAAGGAAGCTGAAAAATAGGCAGTCTGTAGTTTTTACCTAAAAGTTTCTGCAGATTCTTGTATGATTTTCCTCCATTACAAAAAATAGCTTTGATATGAGGATGTTGATCCAAAAGTTCTGCGATTTGATTAGCTTCCTCGTTTCTGATCTCCGAATCCAGACTTCCCTTTCTTTCGCAGGAGTCTATAACGTCCCAGACTGCGATATGATGTTTCTTTAAAATATTTATCCGTTCAGGATAATTTTCAGTAACTTCTTCATTGAACAATTCAAAAATAATAGTCCAGAATTTATTCTGCGGATGTGCATAATACTGTTGTTTCTCCAATGATTTTACTCCGGGAATTGAACCTAAAATTAAAATTTCAGACTGATCATCGATTATTGGCGGAAAGGAGGAAATTCTGTTTTGCATACTCAAATATATAAAAACTCGGGACAAAGGGGAAAGGTTTTAGATTCTAGATTTCAGATTTCAGACACGAGACTTTAAGGTTAAGTTTAAGGCTGAGATTGAGAAATGTCAATGATCAATTTTGCTATGCAAGTGAAATGTGAACATTTTCCAACACCGAGTTCCGCATCTCATAAACCCACTTTAGAAAACTTAAAACTTCTCATTAATAATTTGTCTAAAACCTTCAGGTGATCGCATAAAAAAAACGGGCTAAAGCCCGTTTCTATTGATATTTTCAGGAATAATTAAAAGAAATTCAATTCATTTTAACCATTTATTTTTAGTTTAAATTACAAAGTTTCTTTCAGCCAGTCGAAGAATTCTCTCTGCCATACCAATCCGTTTTGAGGATGAAGTACCCAGTGATTTTCGTTCGGGAAATAGACTAATTTAGATTTCAAGCCTTTTAATTTTGCTGCCTGAAAAGCTTCCTGTCCCTGCTCATAAGGTACACGGAAATCGATACCTCCCTGAACAATCATGATAGGTTTGTTCCATTTTTCAACGAAGTTGCTTGGATTGAATTCTGTGTATGCTTTAGGAAGTGGTTTTTCCCATGGAGAACCAAGGTCCCAGTTTGCAAACCAAAGCTCTTCTGTAGTAAGGTACCATGATTTCATATCGAACAATCCATCATGTGCGATAAATGTTTTAAATCTGTTTTCGTGGATTCCAGCCAACATGAATACGCTGTATCCTCCATAGCTCGCTCCTACTGCTGCCATCCTTTCACCATCTACATAAGGTAGTGTTTTCGCAAAGTCTGTTGCTGCCAGATAATCTCTCATTGGCTGTCCGCCCCAGTCTTTGGAAATCTCTTCGTTCCATTGTGTTCCCCATCCCGGCATTCCTCTTCTGTTTGGGGCAACAATGATATATCCGTTGGCTGCCATTAAAGAAAAGTTCCATCTTGTACTGAAATACTGCGTCAGTGCAGATTGCGGCCCTCCCTGGCAGTATACGAGTGTAGGATATTTTTTATTGGGGTCAAAGTTCGGCGGATAGTGGAACCATACCCCCATTTCTTTGCCGTCTGATGTTTTTACCATCTTCAATTCAGATTTACCTTGTGCCAGTTTAGCATAAGCATCTTTGTTGACTTCGGTCACCTGCTTCATTTCACCGTTTTTCAGGTTAACAGAGAATAATTCCGTTGCATGGTTTACATCTGTTCTTCCTACTAAAAGTGAAGATTTGTTGTCGCTAAAGATCTCATTGACATCAAAATCACCTTTTGTAATCTGCTGTACTTTTGCGGCCTTAGGATCTAAGGAGAAAAGCTGCTTTGTACCTCTGAATGCTGCGGTAAAATAAATGGCTTTTGAATCACCGCTCCAGAATACATCTCCTGAAACACTTTCATCCCAGCCAGAGGTAAGATTCGTTGTCTTCCCAGACTTCCAGTCCATAATTTTCACATCATTCTTATCAGCTTCATAACCATCTCTGGTCATACTTTGCCAAACCAGTGACTTTCCGTCCGGACTGAATTTTGGATTAACATCATACCCTTTATTGGATTCTGTTAAATTCTTTGTTGCTCCTGAAGCCAGGTCGTATGCAAAAATGTCTGTGTTGGTACTTGTAGCATACTCTTTCCCGCTTTTAGGTTTGGTAACGTATAAAAGTTGAGAAGAATCCGGGCTCCAGATAAAATCTTCTGCTCCGCCGAAGGGTCTTTGAGGGGAATCCCAGGTTTTACCTTCCAGTAAATCTTTTGCAGATTCTGCCTTGTCTGTAGTGTTTACAACAAATACATGGTTGTATTTCCCTTCATTGAAGTAATCCCAATGTCTGTGATTCAGATCTGTATATACCTGGGCTGTTGTTTTAGGGGTATCGCTGTATTTGTCTTTCCCCATTAATTTTTCTACCAGAACCTGCTTGCTGAAAGCAATTTTTTTACCGTCCGGAGAGATCACGATATTATCAACTTCACCAATGGTGTAAAATTCTGACCAGGTTTTTCCGTTGTCTTTTGAAAGGAAAATCGTATCTCCTTCCTGCGCATAAATTCCATTTTTGTCCCACTGAATAAGGTTTTTTTTACCGAAATCTATCTTGGAAGACTGGTTATTAAGAACATTGAGAAAGTAGTTCTCACTTTTTGTTTTTTCTGTTTTCAGATCTACCTGTCCCACTTTATAAATCAGTGAAGACTGATCCGGTGAAACTGCCTGTACCCCTACTTTTTTCAAAGTCCAAAGAATTTCAGGTGTCATTAACTGTTGTGCATTCATTAAGAGCGGAGCTGCCAGAGCCAGCAGACTGTACTTAAATTTCATATGTTGGTATTCATTTTTTAACGGAACTATAGAATCTTTCTGATTTCATCCATTCCTGTTATTTAATTCAAAGATGACCAAAGTTAATACTTAAAATCCCAATGAACGAAAGAATTAACAAGAAAATTCCAATTCACAATTGAGACGTGCTTTACAGGAAAACACCTATTTTTTAAAGATGGGTATTTTCCCTCTTCTTTCACTTGCCGGAAATCCTGAATTTTACTTCAGTGAAATCAACAGAATCGTGATTTTATAACAGCATAACAGCAGTTCATAATCCATTCCGTTTTATTAATTAACTATTTAAACTTTTCATCATGAGTACACTAGAAACAGGCGATTTTAAAGCAACCCAAGTAGATGCAGGAGCACCTAATCTTTGGCACATTCACAAAGACCATTTGAAATATGGCTCGATTCAGGCAACAAGAGTTGATTTTAAAGGTAGAAATTTGGAGAAAATTATGGCTAAAATCGCCGAAAATGCTCCTACAAATGCTCCTTATATCCAGACTCCGGCACAGGTTCAGACCTACGAAGAATGTATTGGATGGATTAATGATCATTATTCTTAAAACAGAATCGGCTGTCTCAATGAGACAGCCGATTTTTTTACTATATTTTTACTATTAGTCTCCGTCTGAAAACATGGAATTGGCCAGTGAAGTCACAAAAGACAACAGTACACTGAAGATAAGTGCCCACCAGAAGCCGTCTACTACCATACTGTCTATAAAATAATCAGCGATCAAAATAATTACCGCATTGATCACCAGAGCAAATAATCCTAAGGTAATAATGGTAAGCGGCAGACCAAAAAGTCCCAAAATAGGTTTTACAAAAATATTTAATACTCCTAATACGATGGCAAAAATAATTGCCGAGGAAAATCCTTCGAAATGTACACCTGGAAGCACCTTAGTTAAAAGGTATGCAATGATTGCTGTAATGAACAGCCTGATAATTAAGTTCATATTATTATTTTTTAATGTTATGATATTTACGTTACAAATCCTGTTCCATTTAATCCTAAAAAAAGCCGGTAACCCCTGTATTTACCGAATGTTTTTAGCTACGGTTCTATTTATTTGATTCTCATCATGGTTACCAATGAAGTCGCCACATGGCTTTCTGAACCCGTATTTTCATCAAGAACATAAATTTCAGTTCTTACCACGATAATCTTTGCCCCACCTTTTACAACATAAGACCTCGATATGAGGGCATCTCCCATTGCAGGACGAAGGTAATTGACCTTCAGCTCAACCGTAACTACATAACAATCATCTTTATAATGGCTTACTGAAGCATATCCTGAAGAAATATCTACCAGAGAAGCGATCATAGCCCCATTGAACATTCCGGCTTTACGGGTCATCATCTCCATTTTGGGAATTTTGATGGAGACGAAATCGGTGTCTACTTCCAGCAATTCGGCATTGTAAAATTTCAATGTTTCTGAACGGCCGAAGCTGTCTGTCATGAGTTTCTTTTTTTCCGGAGTCATGAATAATATATTTTAATCTGAATGTAGTACAAAGTTCACCAATGTTTTTCAGAAAACCCAAAAAATTGAAAACAAGTTTACTTCTTAATGATGAAATTTTAAATAGTTCAACAAGCTTTTAACCACAAAAGATGCAAAAGTTTTTAAACACTTAAGTTTATTTTTAAGTTAAATACATAACGCACAAGAAGTACACTTAAGTTTCCCCAAAAATCTAATATTTTTATTTATCATGATAAAAATCTGTGCCACCTGAGAAATCTGCGGGAGAAAATTTTTAACCATTAAGGTTTTTTAAGTTTTTAAGAATAGTAAGTAGAGCTTCGCTTTTAAGAAGTACACCTAAAAAAATCATTTGATTTTCCTTAACGATTTTTATCATCTTCACTGATCTTAATGGTTTAAAAATTATTCAAATATTGATCTGTGTTATCAGGAAGATCCGTGTGAATAAAAATTTACAAACTACAAAAGCCACAAAAGTTTATTGAACACTTAAGTATTTAAGCTAAATATATTGCGCATAAAAGTATCCTTAAGTTTCTATGAAAATTTTTGATTTTCTTCTTATATACTTGTTTTCAGGACGGTAAAAAATTTTGAATTAAGTATTCAATGAATTAGAAGCTTTTGTGACTTTTGTGGTTAAATAATAGGATTTATAGTAGCTTTGCAGTAAACAGTATCTGTATGACCACAACAAAGATTTTCACATTTTTAAGCCTACTGATTTGCTGTCTTTTTCAGACTCAGACCTTACACCTGTATGGCGGTTCCAACCAAGATCAATATCTTGGATGCTTAAATTGTGATACATTTGATAAAGACTCTATCTGGAATTCTTTCGGTGATTATGGAAATCTACTCAGCTCAAAATCAATCTGGAACGGTTATGGAAACTATGGAAGTTCATACAGCACCTATTCTCCGTGGAGCAGCTATGCTTCATATCCGCCGGCAATCGTTGATCAGGATGGTAATTTTTTCGGTTATCTGACTTTAAATCCTTACAAATCAGAAAGATCAGAGCTTGAATTGGCGCAGATATTATGTAAATACCATGATACCATCAAAAAAGACATCAGTGGCTGGTACGATAAATTATTCCGTTAAATTTAAGAAAGCTGTACCTGAAAATCTTCTCCCAGCGCTAAAACTCCCTCTGTTAAGGCTTCAGAGTGTGCAGTAAATCCTTTCAGTTTTGAAGTTTTCCCTTTTAAAACAAGATCTAAAAGCTGTTTGTCCGATAATTTCTTGCCGAAAATATCAAATGTAATTTTGAAACCACAGTTCTTGAAATCAGAGCACCCAACAGCTGCTTTCCCTTTGATAAGGTGATGTTCTTTACATTTCGGGCATTTGGTTTCTTCCCAGGACTGAAGCTCTTTTTTTACGGCAGGCTCACGTTTTTTCTTTTCTTTAACTTCTTCTTTTTCTTCGTATAGTGTAATCACTTTTCCTTTTCCATACACCACTTTCTCGGTCAGCTCCGTTACCATCTGAATCAGTTCTTCTTTAAACTGGTTGGCTTCATATTCTCCTTTTTCAATTTTACGGAGCTTTGACTCCCACTCTCCTGTTAATTCGGGACTTTTCAGAAGTTCGTCTTCAATGGTATCAATTAACTGAATTCCGGTTGGAGTAGCGATCAAATTTTTTCTTTTCTTCTCAATGTATTTCCTTTTGAAAAGGGTTTCTATAATATTGGCACGGGTAGACGGTCTTCCGATTCCATTATTCTTCAGAAGTTCACGCAATTCTTCGTCCTCTACCTGTTTTCCGGCAGTCTCCATCGCCCTCAGCAAAGTTGCCTCAGTGTATGGTTTTGGCGGTGTGGTTTTTCCCTGGTGGATCATCGGGTCATGTGGCCCGGTTTCTCCAACGGTAAATTCAGGAATAGTCTGTTCTTCTTCCTTCTCTTTTTCTTTATCAGCAGATTCTTCTTTGGGCTCTTTTGCATACACCGCTCTCCATCCCGGTTCCAGAACCTGTCTTCCACTCGTTTTGAATGGAATAGTTCCTACTTTTCCTTCTACCAATGTATTTGAAATTTTACATTCCGGATAAAAAACAGAAATAAAACGTTTTGCAATCAGATCATACACCAACTTCTCTTCCCGGCTCAGGTTTTGGGAAGGCGGAACTTCAGTAGGAATAATAGCATGGTGATCGGTCACTTTAGTATCATCAAAAACGGCTTTTGATTTCGGAATAGGTGCTTCCAATAACGGGGAAACCAGATCCTGATAAAAATGCATTTTCCGAAGGATGCCTTCTATTTTCGGATACAGACTTTCGGATAAATAGGTGGTATCAACACGCGGATAAGTCACATGTTTTTTCTCGTATAAACTTTGGATATAGTTTAAGGTGTTTTCTGCGGAGTAGCCATATTTTTTGTTGGCTTCCACCTGAAGACCTGTCAAATCGAAAAGTCTAAGATTTTTTTCTTTTCCTTCCTTAATTTCAAAAGAGACTATTTCAAAAGGATTAAGTTTAAGATATTCAAGTCCTTTTTCAGCGCGGTCTAAGGTTTTTAAGCGGTCAATCGCTGCATTGAAAATTACGTCACGGTATTTTGTTTTAAGCTCCCAATACTCTTCGGTATTGAACGCATCAATCTCTTTCTGACGCTGGACCAACATCGCCAATGTAGGCGTCTGTACCCTTCCGATGGAAAGAACTGCTTTATTCCCTCCAAATTTTTTGGTAAATAATCTTGTCGCATTAATTCCCAACAGCCAGTCACCAATCGCTCTCGCATTTCCTGCCAGATAGAGATTTTTATAGTCTTCAGCCGGTTTCAGATTTTCAAAACCTTCTTTAATTGCCTCTTCAGTCAGGGACGAGATCCATAAACGCTGAATGGGTTTATTGCATTTTGCTTTCTGCAAAACCCATCGCTGGATCAGCTCTCCTTCCTGCCCGGCATCACCACAATTAATGACCTCATCACATTCCTCTACTAATCTTTCGATAACCTTGAATTGGGCTTCAACACCTTTATTAGGAATTAATTTGATCCCAAAACTGACTGGAATTATAGGTAACAAAAACAAATTCCAGGATTTGTACTGAGGACCGTAATCGTGAGGTTCCTTTAGGGTACAAAGATGTCCGAACGTCCATGTCACACAGTATCCGTTACCCTCCATATAGCCCTGTTTAGGCGTGGTAGCACCTAATACTTTGGCAATATCTCTGGCAACACTGGGCTTTTCGGCAATACAAAGTTTCATGAATTTCGGGATTATTGAAGGGGAACAAAAGTCGGGATTTTTTTTGACTTACCCAATTTACCGGAGGTGCCAATGGGATTCAGTTTCTAACAAATGAGCTCAATTTTCGGTATCAATGAATATTAACAAAATTTCAAACAAAATAATATACTGAAAAACAATTAATTACAAATAAACAAAATAAAAACATTAAAAAGTCTATTGTTTTAGTGGACTAATAAAAATATATGTCCTATATTTGCACCTGTATTCAGGAAAATAAAATAAAATGATACAAGGATGTAAACATCAGCCAGTGAAGAAACAGACCATCAAAACTATGATGATGTGCAACTGTATGCCTATGCATCAGAAATCCCGTGGCTGACCTTAAATAGATATACCATATTCTAAAGGCCTTACCACGTTGTAGGGCCTTTTTATTTTAACAAGAACATTCAAAATGATAGAAATCAAGAACATTTCAAAAACATTTCATCAAAAAAAGCAGTCTTTCAAAGCACTGGATCAGGTAAGCCTGAGTGTTGAAAAGGGAGATATTGTTGGGATCATCGGGTTTTCCGGCGCAGGAAAAAGCACATTGATCCGTACCGTGAATCTTCTGGAAAGACCTGATGAAGGCCAGATCATCATCAACGGAAGAGATTTCACTACACTAAGTTCAAAACAACTGGCAGGTGAAAGAAAGAAAATAGGGATGATCTTCCAGCATTTTAACCTGCTTTCATCGAGAACGGTTTTTGATAATGTTGCGCTTTCACTGGAATTAGACCATGTCAGCAAAGATGAGATCAACAGAAAAGTTAATGAACTGCTGAAAATTGTAGGACTTGAAGACAAATCCAATGACTATCCAAGGAGTCTTTCAGGCGGACAGAAACAGAGAGTAGCCATTGCAAGGGCTTTAGCGAATGATCCTTATCTCCTCCTCTGCGACGAGGCTACCAGCGCACTGGATCCGGCAACTACACAGTCTATCCTGCAGCTTTTAAGGGATATTAATCAAAGACTGGGCATTACCATTCTTCTGATCACCCACGAGATGGAAGTCATCAAGGCAGTCTGCAATCATGTAGCGGTTATAGACAAAGGAAAATTATTAGCAAAAGGAACATTAAGCGAGATCATCTCGGATAAAGAAAATCCTGTGATCCGACAATTTATAAATTCAGATATCATGACGATTCCCCAGGAACTCAATAAAAAACTGCAGAAAGAACCTCAGGACGGTTTATTTCCGCTGGTTGAAATAGAACTCAACGAAAATATAAGTGTTGAAAAACTGCTTTCAATGCTTTACGATCAATACAAAATACCTTACAGACTTCTGAAAGCCGATGTAGAATATCTGGGTGACTCCAATTTCGGAAAACTTCTGCTTCAGCTGCAGGGTGAAACCGAAGAAAACCAGAAAGCCATCTATTATTTTAACCAGAATAAAATTCAAAATACAGTAAAAGGATATGCTTAGTGATTCGGTAATTGCTCTTTTGGGAAAGGGACTTTGGGAAACGGTTTATATGACTTTTATTTCGGGATTTTTTGGATTTGTTTTGGGTCTTCCGGTTGGAATTCTACTATTTTTAACAAGACAAGGACAGTTGCTGGAGAATGCAGTATATTACAGGGTAACTTCTATTCTGGTTAATATTTTCAGATCTATTCCTTTCATTATTTTAATTGTCTGGATGATTCCTTTCACAAGAGTGATCATAGGCACTTCAATAGGAGTGAATGCGGCTTTGGTTCCATTAAGTGTTGGAGCAGCTCCGTTTATTGCCAGACTGGTAGAGAATAGCCTTCTTGAGGTTCCTCACGGTCTTATTGAAACAGCAAGAGCCTTAGGAGCATCCCCCTTACAGATCATCCGGAAAGTACTGCTTCCTGAAGCACTTCCTTCCCTGATCAACAATGCAGCCATTACCCTGATCACTCTGGTAGGTTATTCTGCAATGGGTGGAGCTCTTGGAGCCGGTGGATTAGGACAGATTGGTTATCAATACGGTTATATCGGTTATGATGCTGTAATTATGAACGTGGTATTAGTGCTATTGGTAGCATTAGTGTTTATTATTCAGTTTGCAGGGGATAGATTAGCGAAAAAGTTTGATCACAGGTAGGTTAAAGGACCCAAAATTTAATATAAATCTAAATAATAAAAGGTGACTCGAGTACTTCAACACCTTTTTAATATAAAAAATTCTAATGAAACAGATAAAAATTATAGCCTTTTTAACGGCTGGACTTCTCATATTCAATGCATGTTCCGGAAAGAAAGACGATCCGAACCATATCGTAGTAGGAATTACCTACGGTCCGGAACTGGAAATTGCCGAAGCGGCTAAAAAAGTAGCCAAGGAGAAGTATAATCTTGATGTGGAACTGATTCCTTTCAATGATTATGTGGTTCCGAATGAGGCCTTGAACAACGGAGATATTGAAGCCAATGCTTTTCAGCATGTTCCTTATTTAAATGAACAATCGAAGCAAAGAGGCTACAAACTGGCTGTGGTAGGGAATACTTTTGTTTATCCTATTGTTGCCTATTCAAAGAAGATCAGAACAATCAGCCAGCTTCAGAATGGAAGTACTATCGTTATTCCGAATGATCCTACCAACGAAGGACGTTCCCTCCTTCTTCTTCAGAAAAACGGACTTTTAAAATTAAAAGAAGGTGTCGGACTTCTTCCTAAAGTCACAGACATCACTGAAAATCCAAAACAGTTGAAGATCCTCGAAATTGAAGCTCCGCAGCTTCCAAGAGTTCTGGATGATAAAGAAGTCGTTATCGCTATTATCAATAACAATTTTGCATCACAGGCAGGACTAAATGCTGATAAACAAGGGGTATTCAGTGAAGATAAAGATTCTCCATACGTCAATGTAATCGTTGCCACGCATGACAATAAAAATTCTGCCAAAGTTAAAAACTTTGTGAAAGCTTATCAGTCTGATGAAGTGGCCAAAAAAGCTGAAGAAATCTTCAAGAGCGGTGCGGTGAAGGGGTGGTAAAATCATGAATAATGAGGAATATGTGATGGTTTTTTACAGATACAGAGGTTTGAGAATTGGAGAATTTCGGAATGCGGATTGTATGTTATAACAAAAAACTCAAAACCTCGGAATACAAACCCATACTCTAAAACTCTCCTACCTTTAAACTTAGAAGTCCGGGATCAAAAAAATTATTGATTAAAATTTATTTTCTCAATTTGAGATAATAAAAATTTTACTTACTTTTGTTGTTAATCAATAAAAAGGCATTTTATGTTCAAGAAAACCGCCATTGTAAGTTTATTCACTTTTATTGCCGCTTCATATATGGCTCAGAATCATACCCAACCCGTTTATTTAGATGAATCAAAACCTGTAGAACAGCGTATTCAGGATGCTCTTTCCCGAATGACTGTGGAAGAAAAGGTGGCTATGCTGCATGCACAGTCCAAATTCAGTTCTCCAGGTGTTCCAAGACTGGGAATTCCTGAATTCTGGACGACGGATGGTCCTCACGGGGTACGTCCGGAAGTGATGTGGGATGAATGGGACCAAGCAGGTTGGACGAATGACTCGATTATTGCCTACCCTGCCCTTACGGCACTTTCTGCAACATGGAACAAAAAAATGTCATGGAATTACGGAAAAGCTCTGGGGGAAGAAGCCCGATACAGAAAAAAAGATATTCTTCTGGGACCTGGTGTTAATATCTACAGAACACCTTTGAACGGAAGAAACTTCGAATATATGGGTGAAGATCCTTATTTAACTTCAAAAATGGTGGTTCCGTATATCAAAGGAGTACAATCCAATGGTGTGGCTACTTCTGTGAAGCATTTTGCTCTAAACAACCAGGAAATGTTTCGCCATACGAGCAATGTCAATATTGATGACCGGGCACTTTATGAAATTTATCTTCCGCCTTTCAAAGCAGCGGTAACCGAGGGGGATTCCTGGACGATCATGGGTGCCTATGATATGTACAAAAATCAATACGCCAGCCAGAATCAGTACCTTTTAAATGATATTCTGAAAAAAGAATGGGGCTACAAAGGGGTTGTTATTTCCGACTGGGGAGCAGTCAACAATACAGAGCAGGCCATCCACAACGGATTGGACCTTGAATTCGGGAGCTGGACGAACGGACTTTCTGCGGGGACAAAAAATGCTTACGACAATTATTATTTAGCAAAACCTTATTTAGACCTCATCAAAGCTGGAAAAGTAGGAACACAGGAACTTGACGATAAAGTGACCAGATTACTTCGTTTAGCCTACAAAACTACGATGAACAGGAACAAGCCTTTCGGGAATATTGCTTCTGAGGAACATAAAGCCATAGCAAAGGAGATTGGGGAAGAAGGAATTGTATTGCTGAAAAATAAGGGAAATATACTTCCTATTGATCTTAATAAAGCTAAAAAAATTGCCGTTATCGGTGAGAATGCTATCAAGATCATGACCGTTGGTGGTGGATCTTCTTCTTTAAAAGTAAAATATGAAACCCTTCCATTAGACGGAATTAAAACCAGGTTTGGAAAGCAGGCTGATGTACAGTATGCAAGAGGTTATGTTGGGGATATTGGCGGAGAATATAACGGGGTAAAATCAGGACAGGACCTGAAAGACGACCGATCTGCAACTGAATTACTGAACGAAGCTGTAGAATTAGCCAAAAAATCCGACTATGTTATTTTTATTGGGGGACTTAACAAATCTGATTTTCAGGACAGTGAGGGTAACGACAGAAAAAGTTACGGGCTTCCCTATAACCAGGACAATTTGATTTCCGCATTAGCCAAAGTGAATAAAAACCTTGCAGTTGTTCTGGTTTCCGGAAACGCGGTAGCAATACCTTGGATTAAAGAAGTTCCTTCTGTTTTACAGTCGTGGTATCTTGGTTCTGAGGCCGGAAATTCTATCGCTTCTGTATTGGCCGGTGATGCAAATCCATCCGGAAAACTTCCGTTTACTTTCCCTGTGAAGCTGGAAGATAATTCAGCACACCAACTGGGAGAATATCCGGGACAGAAAGACGAACTGGCAGCCGGAAAAGGAAAAGATCAGAAAAACCCGATTAACATTACCTATAACGAGGGTGTTTTTGTGGGCTACCGTTGGCACGATACGAAAAAGATTAAGCCTCTGTTCAGTTTCGGGCATGGTTTGAGCTACACGACATTTGAGTTTGGTAAAGCTTCTGCTGATAAAACAGTGATGTCTCACGACGATAAGATCACGTTCACAGTGACTGTAAAGAATACAGGAAAGAAAGCAGGAGCTGAAGTTGCCCAACTTTACATCAGTGATATCAAAGCTTCTATACCGCGTCCTGAAAAGGAACTGAAAGGTTTTGAAAAAGTGTTTTTAAATCCTGGCGAGCAGAAAGAAGTGACTTTCACGATTGATAAAACAGCTTTGAGCTATTTTAATGCAGATAACCACGAATGGACTGCTGAACCTGGAGATTTTGAGGCGCTGATCGGGAATTCTTCTGATGCGATTAAGGCGAAGGTGAAGTTCACCTTGAAATAATTATTTCTATTAATAAGATTTAAAAAGCAGGTTCTATGGGATCTGCTTTTTCTGTAAAAGCCATTCTGCATTATTTAATATGTCCTTTTGTCTTGAAACAAAAGGACGAAAAATTCAAGACTTAGAACCTTCCGCTAAAAATGAAATATGTTCTCTAAAAACTCTAAACTCGTGCGGCAGCATTATCATTATTTTTCCCGGATTGATAGTATCAAATAAGGATACTATCAAAAATATTAAATCGAGTTCAGCTCGTAAAAGATATCCTGATTTTTTCACATCGCATAGTAAATTCAAAAGATTAAAAACAAATAGGTTAGTTGGCATTCTCAAAATAATGGATCATTCCACCTTCCGGAAGATGATATTTCTGTGTATTGGTTTCTGCTTCATTGTTTTCGCTGTTTTCTAAAAAAGAATTGCTAAAAAGAGCATAAGATGGCTGCTCTGCAAATTCATTCTTTAGCATCTGGTGTGCCTCCACTACTGTTTTACCATAAAGCTTTTTAAAGCTTCCGATGGTATATTGTGAAAATTTCCCATAATGTACAATAAATTTCAGTGACATGTCTATGGGCATACTTAACTCTTTACTTAATGCTTTAATCTTTTGGTTAAATGCATTCCGCATGTTCCAGAGCATTTTTGAAATATGTTCATAAGACGGATGATTATCATACCTGTAAAATAAAATGGCATCGCCCTCAATCTCTGAGATATCAAAATACTGATCATTCATATCGATCAGCGTAGATAATAGTTGTCTTACAATATATTCTCCTGTATAAAGTTTGGTATTGAACACAAATTCAGTAAACCCGCTGAAATCGGGAATAAGAATGATACCCTCATGTATATTTGTATTCTTCATAATGATTATAGTTTAAAAACCTGCTGCATTATGATAGACGAACCTTGTTTCATTTTACTTTATGATCAGCAATGCCAACCAATTTGTACAGAGAGGTTGTGACATTAAATAAGTATACTTTCAGAGAAGGGAGAATATGCTGAGAGATAGGAGAAACTAATAAAAACTGATCCTATCAGGACATATTTATAAGCAAATAAATATCACAATTTTATATGTTCTTTTGTCTTGAAACAAAAGGAACCAAAAATTCAAGGCTGGAAACTTTCGCTAAAAATTAAAACTTGCTTCTAAAATCCCCAAACTCGTGCGGATTCATTATTACTGCTTCGGTTCCATATTCTTCCCGCACTCAAACAATGGGAATTTTTCAACGAATCAAATTATAATTTTCTTAACGCTACAGTTTCCTAGGCCAACATGGCCAACCACAATAGAAAAGGAAATAGATACTTTCATGATATCTAATCAACGACAAAGCCGTTTTCTTGTTCTCCTCCAGGAAGAAGTAGTAATTCTTACGTTAAGATTATGAATTTATTTACGAAACAGCTATTTCTGTCAGTCTGGTTTTTAAACTTTTAACAATGAAATACAGCAGCATTCCGAGGGCTAGTAAAGCATATCCAACCAGGATGATCAGGCTTAAATCTCCAACTGCATATTGAGAAGGAAAGATCTGGCTCATTAAAGTCATAAACGAAAGTCCGATGCCTGCTCCCAGAAAGTAACTTGTAGAGCTCAGACTGGATGCCACTCCATAATGAGAAGGTTCTACATCCTGAATTCCCATCACAGAAAGCGCTGTAAAACAAAACGTCATTCCAATACCTGAAATGCAGGCCGCTCCCAGCAATACTACTGCCAAAGGATGTCCTGTATAAACTGAAATCAGTAAAGATAAAGCACCTGCCAACATAAAACTCCAGCCGAAAACACCCATTTGAGAAGAACTTAATCTCTTGGAAACATGAGGCAGCACAAATTTTGCTGCAAGCGCAGACATGATACTGAACGGGACAAGCATTAGCCCTGCCGATGCTGCACTATGTCCCATATCTTTCTGAAGCATTAATGAAATTAGAAAAAGGAATCCTATGAAAAAAGCTCCCAATGTGAAGAAAACTGCATTGGAAACCATCAGCGATCTGTGTTTCAATAACTGTAAATCAATCAAAGGCTGAGTTACAGACTTTAATCTGATAAATACAGCTACCAACAGCAGAACAGCAAGCACCAGAGAGCCTATAATCATTAAAGGGTTTTCTTTGATATGAACCAGTTCATGGGTTCCGTAGGTAAGACTTAACAATCCAAAAACAAGCAGCATTCCTGATATGAGATCTGTTTTCTGACCTGCCTCACTTTTTTCATCTGCAGGCAGATATTGATAGGCAAAAATCAGGGTAAGTAAAAGAATAGGAACATTGATCAGGAAAACCCAGTGCCAGCTCAGATAAGTACTGATAATTCCGCCCACTGAAAGTCCGCTTCCCGAACCGATTGCAGCAAACGAGCTAAAAACCCCGATGGCACGGTTACGTTCCTGCTCTTCCCTGAATGTATTGGTCACAATGGATAAAGCAGAAGGCATAATCAAAGCCGCCCCCAACCCCTGAAGGGCACGGAATATGGCCAAGACTTCAAAGCTTTGCGAAAGTCCCGCTCCCAATGAGGTCAGCATAAAAATAAGAGCTCCGATAAGGAATATTTTCTTACGCCCGATTTGGTCCGAAAGCTTACCGCCAATGATCAGAAAACCTCCGAAAAACAACACATAAAGGGTCTGCAACCACTGTACAGTTTCCGCCCCGATATGAAACTGCTCCTGAATAGAAGGAATCGTTAAATTAATAATGGCAATATCCAAAGCCTCTACAAAAGTTCCTACTGATGCTAATATTAATATTAAATTTTTCCTTGTACTCATTGTATTCAAATTTCCTTCAAAATTAATTTTTAAAGAACATATTTGAAAATTATATAGTAAATTTGGAACAAATTTGTATTCTAACTAATTTTAAAAGAACAAAAACACCATCACCATCAGTAATAAGCTTAAAAACAGAACAAATGACTGCAGAACATTATACTCCCGATGAAAAAGACCTTTCTATCCTTCGTTTATTACAGAAGGATGCTAAAATGAGTGTGCGTGATATTTCAGCCAGGATCAGTTTAAGCCCTACTCCTACCCACGAACGGATCAAACGGATGGAAAAGCAGGGGATTATCAAAGAATACACGGCTGTAGTAGACCGTAAAAAAGTCAATAAGGGTATGATGGTCATCTGTATGATTGCCCTGAATGTTCACAATAAGAAAACAGCAGGGAAATTCATTGAAGAGGTTGGAAAGCTGAAAGAAGTTGTAGAGTTTTACAACATCAGTGGAGATTTTGATTTCATGCTTAAAATCCTGGCTCCGAATATGGATGAGTTCCATGAGTTTTTTGTGAATAAGCTTTCTGAAATTGAAGGGATCGGGCAAACGAAAAGTATTTTTGTGATGAACAGCATTAAAGAAAGCGCGCAGATTTTGTAAGGATTTGAGGAGGGAAGCGGGAAGATGGGAGATGGAGGCACTTTTAGTCTGTAACTAGATCTCCGGTCTTTACCGAATTCAGATTAACTTAATAAAAATTTACATATTCAATAAAAACAAGATTGATTACCCTTTCTCCCTACAGTAACTTCCCACTCCCATCTTCCCACTCCCCATCTTTTAAGAATCTTTTAATATTTTAATTTCCTTATTCTATTCAGGAATTGCTAAATTGAAGATCCATTTTAATTCACTGAATATGCCCTGGAACCCTGACGTTTACAATCAGTTTAAAAGCATCCGTTTCAAACCGTTTTATGACCTTGCAGAGCTGATCACCGATGAAGGCAACATGAAAGCAGTAGATATCGGCTGTGGGACAGGTGAACAAACTGCTATTCTTACAGAAAAATTTCCCGATGCAGTATTTACAGGGATCGACTCTTCTCCCGAAATGCTTGAAAAATCCAGGACTCTGGAAAATGAACGTCTCCATTTTAAAATATCGACGACTGAAGCAATGCTTGATGCTTATGAAAGCTGGGATCTTATTTTCAGTAATGCTGCCCTGCAATGGTCTGATAATCACCAGGAACTGTTCCCGAAGCTGATCTCCAAACTGAATATGGGTGGCCAACTGGCTATACAGATGCCTTATCAACCTGGAAATACACTAAATAAAATCCTTTTTGAACTGGCAGATGAAGAGCCATTTAAATCCCAACTTAATAGCTGGAACCGTCCTTCTGCCGTACTGACAATTGATGAATATGCGCAAATCCTTTTTGATAACGACATTCAAGATTTGAATCTTTCTCAGAAAGTATATCCCATTATTGCAGAAGATCATGAAACTTTGTTCAACTTTATCTCAGGATCGGCCTTGATCCCTTACCTGGAAAGGCTTGATGAGGAACAGCAAAAAAACTTTACAACAGAATTTAAACAGCGTATCAGTAAGAACTTTCCAAAACTCCCTGCTATTTATGCTTTCAAAAGAATCCTGTTATATGGAAGAAAAAAATAAAAAAGCCCTGTTTATTTTCTAATACAGGGCTTTTTTTAAATAGTCTTATCGTATTACTATTTCCAATAATTCCAGACCGTTCCGTCAAAAACAGCAAACGTTTTGCTGGCTGTATCATAGCATATCATTCCCGGGTACGGATTTTTCACATTAAGATGCGGAGAATATACTTTGGGAAGAATCATAGCTTTGTCAGATGATTCCAGAACGAGTATCCCGTCTGCACTTCCTTCTTTAGCACCGATCACTACGCCATTTCCGGTTTCATCCGAACTATTAGTTATTACTGATGCAGAATTTCCTGCATCACTGAGTGCTTTCCAGATATTATTTTCGTACACCTTTACTTTATCATCTGATGTATCAAATACAAATGTTCCGTTTGCCGGACTGTCTCCGGGAAGTCCCTTTGTTGCCGGAAGAATAAGCCCTTTCGTATTGGTGGATGTATTATTGAAATCCAGTATGGTACTCCTGCCGTCAATTGTTTCTTTACCTATAGCTACCTGAGTGTAAAAAACATTAAAAATCATCAACGTCAGGGCTATACTTATCTTTTTTATAGGTTTCATATTATATCAAATTAGGTTAATCATTACAGCTTCTTTCAATACATTTCCATTGGGTACCGTTGTACAGTTTGACGCATTTGTCCTGAATATCATAAACAAGCATTCCTTCTTTAGGCTCAGCGATTGCATCTTCTGTCTGGGGAGTCTGGCTGACATGCTGCACTCTTGTGATAACCAGACCTTTATTTTTTGATTCCAATGCGAGAAAACCATTAGGGATATTCTCAGGCCAATTATTGGTTTTCTGCTGTATGGTGATCCCCATTTTGGTGTAGCCATCAGGGGTTCCCGAGATTCCAGGCTTGGTACAGTAATCATCTAATTCATGGACGATTTCATCCGCAAAACCACAGGCAAATTTATCACTGGGAAGCCCGGCAGGCCAAAGACCCGGGCATGAAGCCTGAGTAGCATTTGGTCCGCAGAAGCTGGCATTTCCGGGAGCAAGCCCTGTTACCGTATCCATTGCAATGGCTATAATCTGACTGTCGTTACTGAGTATGGAATTTCCTCCTCCATTTGCCTGGGCTTTGGCAATACAATAGGCTTTTCCCAAAGGAGCTCCAACATAATTTATAAAAGGATAGGTAATAGACTGCTGGCTGAAAGTTCCGCATATTTCCACAACGCTGTATGTTCCCATATCAATGGTTGAAGTAGCTCCGGGAAATGTTCCCATGAAAGAAGGATCTCCCTGAGAAACCGAACCGGTAAGGGAAAGGTAGGCTTTTGTTCCCAACTTCACTTTTGAGTTCTTCTGACTTCCGAAAACTCCAATGATGATTGACCCCTCGGATTTTACACTGGCAGCATCCCTGATCTCAAGATTACCATTTACCGTAACACCTTTTACAGTAAGCATTCCTCCAGGTTCAATAATGAGAAGTGCATCCTGCGGGATGGTAATATCGTTAGCTAAAGTAAGGTTTCCGGTAAGACAATAAGTCTGTCCGGGATTCATTGCCTGGCCTGTGTAAGCTGTACATTGCGCGTTCGCAATACCGTAAAAAAGAACCATTAACAAGAAAATGAATTTCCCATTAATGGTGCTAAAATTTAAATTATTCATATGACTTTATAATAAATTAATATTTTCCACACAATTTAATGCGTTAAAAATAAAATTTTAGTTAGCCCTCTATTCAACAATTTACATACCAAAATTTTATTCAGAGTTCCGTTTGAGCTCGAATTATTCCGGTCAAAAACACTTAATTAACGCAATAACAGGAAATTAAACACCTGTTTAAAAAAATAAAATTTATTTCAAAAATTAAATCAATGTTTGCCAATTCAGTTTGGTTTCTTTTTAATAGCATTTATAAAAAAATGAGCATCATGATGCATCTCCTGAATTCAAATTATTGTTTTCAGATTTAGTGAAGCTGCAACTCAGTTATATTCGTATTGAAAAGGATTTCAAAACTAATTAGATGATACAAATAAAATGTATAGAAATTAATTATAATGCATAGATTTCCCTTTATCACTTAATTTAAAGCAAAAAAATAAATCTTTAATATCACATAAAAGAGACAAATATTTAATTTCAATGATAATATTTCATACTTTAGTGATAACTAAAACCATCAAAATCCAAATTTATGAAAACACCATTATTATCCATGAAAAGTGGCCTGGCAGCAGCTATGCTTCTTTTGACAGGAATTGCTAATGCCCAGCAATGGCAAATTACCGGAAACGCAGGAATCACATCGGCAAATTATGCAGGCACAGTAGATCCAAGACCTTTTTTCCTGAGAACCAACGGAGCATCTGCCAATCCGGGACAGGCTATCCTTAATGAAGCAGGTTCGTTTATCGTAGACGCCGTGAACAACTCCAATATTGCCAAAGTAAAAGGAAGCATCATTACCGGAAGCTCCAATATTCTTGGGGGACTGGCAGGCAGCTCCATAGTAAGCGGCTGGGGAAATGACCTAAGTAATGCCGGAGGTGCCAATATCGTGAGCGGACAGGATAACGTTGTCCTGAATAATGCCGGAAAATCGGTAGCACTGGGCTGGAAAAACATCATCAGAAACCCAAATCAATTTGCATTAGGGGTGGGTATTGATCTTAAGGATGTATATTCCGGAGGATTCGGAATTGACCTGGCTGCTACCGGAAACCGTTCTTTTGTGATCGGATCAGGAACGGGAGGAGTGAAACTGACCAACAATATTCCGTTGTCCATTATGTTTGGCCTATCTCCTACATCAACCATGCTGATCAAGGATAAAAGTGTAGGGATTCTTACGCTTGCCCCAACTGCCAATTTCCATACGGTGGGAACGGTAAGGCATGAAAATCTGCCCACAGGAAGCGGCCGGGCCCTGGTTGTAGATGCGAGTGGAAATGTAATGGTATCGAATACACCGCTCAACAAAACAGCTTCGACCTCAGATGAAACTATCCAGCAGCTGGAAGACCGCATTAAAAATCTTGAAAATACGGTAGAGGAACTGAAAGAGCTGCTATTAAATAAAGGCGTTTCATCAACTGATATTTCTTCTTCGGATGTTGCGCAACTTGCTCAAAATGTTCCCAATCCCACCAAAAACGGAACGAGCATCAGCTATTATCTTCCGAGAAGTACAAAAACAGCTTCTATTGAAGTATACAACATCTCCGGCCAGCTGGTGAAATCCCTCCCACTCCGTGAGAAGGGCAATGGAACGATCACTCTATCAGGTTCAGATCTTCAATCCGGCACGTATGTGTACAGCATGATTACAGACGGAAAAGTGACGGGTTCTAAAAAAATGGTTATCCGGGATTAAATTCTTGATATTATATTTTCAAAAAAACGATCAATGGAAGTTCCATTGATCGTTTATGAATATTATTTAGTTAAGAAATCTAGTTCAGAATAATGGACTTCTTAATGTGTGTTTTTGACAAAATGATTAGTCAGTAGAGTCAGAAAATATATCAGATAAATCCAGAACCGCATCACCTTTGGTTTGCTGTTACCGGAAGTTCACTATAGTAGACCGAAGGAGTAATAACAATTTCACACGAATGTGGGAATTAAAATTAAAAGAAAGTCGGTATTACAAAACATTCATTATTGCAACACCTTGACAAAATACCAACAATCTTAAATTGATGAATCATCATCTCTTAGTATTAAGCTATTAAATTCACATTTCTTGATTTAGGCAGCAAACAATTTTATTCATAAGATTATCTTCCCTTATTTGCATGCTTTTACTCGAGTGGTATTTTAAATTTAATAAATACACCTATCTCCAAACAATGTGATTTAAATCCAATTTTTTCGTAAATTTCAACCATAAAGAAATATCATTGTAAATATTTAATATATGGAAATTGAGAACATCTGTAATGCCATCAGGAAATGGAATACTTTAACAGAATTGTATAAGATGGGGAATAAAGTAAGTGAACAGGAAATCCTCAACGCGCTTAATCAGGGGACGCATTTCAGTGTTACGGGAAAGGAAATTAATGAATGGAAAAGCCATCTGGAGCATGAAGAAAACAAAGCTATACACGCTTATGCAGGCATTGATGAAGGCCAGCTGAAGTTTTTCCTGATCGATTCCAAAAGCGATACAGATGCAGATTTCAGCCATATTCTTGTCAAAAAGTTTACTCGTGGATCAGTTGATCCGCTACAGCGGTATTTCAGTGAAACATTGGAGGTACCGTCTATTGACTGGGAATCTGCGATCAACCGGAATTTCAGATGGAATATGTTCGGCAGCACATGGCTTGAGATGAACAGGAAAAAGCCATTTTTCAGATTAATTTCTATTCCTTTTTCAGATTATGAGAAATTAGGTCTTGAGGAGGACCAGTCGTGCATCTGCTTTCTGGGACTTACTACTTTACTAAAAGGCGGAAGCAATCTCTCGGATTATCATATAGAATTCATTACTGTGAAACATCTGGAAGTGAATGAAATGAGTAAGCAAGCAGAAGACTTTTCTACACCCAGACCGCCATTCTCCATATCCGGCCTGCAAAATTTCCAACTCCTGATCAAAAGTGATGGACACATATAACAGCCTGTCTCTTTTTCTGCAGATCCTTATCAATCTGACACTGATCGCCGGCTTTGTTCTTTTTCTGATGACCGGAATAAGAGAAAAGCTCCTGCTATTACTATTTTTTCTGGGCGAAACTGCTTTGGAACTGTCTGATCTCATCGGAAGACTGATGAAACTGAATGCATACAATGTTTACAACTACTCGTTAAGCCAGTTTTTGAGTTTGGTTGCCCTGACAGAAATTTACAATAACTATTTCTTCAAAATTCCTTCCGGTATAAGGGTCCTGATCTATACCTTTGCATTGGTACTGCTGGCATTCAACATTATGTATCGCCAGAGTATTGAGGCGCTTACCTTTTACTCTAATATTATCCCGAATATTGTGATCTGCAGCTTTGGAGGATTTTACTTCCTGAAGATAATCAGAAAGGCAAAAACAGACTCCACCCTGTTCATGATGAATGTTGCTGTATTTCTGTTTTTTTCCATTGAGGCGGTGATCTCCACAACATTTAATTTCCTGATCAACAACCATATGGAATGGGTAGCACCCATCTGGCTTTTCAGAGGAGTGCTTTTGCTGTGCTTTTATCTTGCTATCATTAATATGGGATGCCGTACCGGGAAAATCAGAATCTGGCAGTAGTTGTATGGATCTGGATCGGGATCGGTTTGCTGTTCTTAATGACCTTATTCATAACGGTACTCACGTTCACTTATCTGAAAGGCATCAAAAAAAATAAAAAAAAAATAATGCAGATGGTCAGAAATGCCCAGACAGAATGTTTGAAAAACACAATTTATATTCAGGAAAAAGACAGAGAACGTTTGTCAGAGGAGCTCCATGATAATATTATTTCAAGGCTTAACCTCATCCGCTTAAATACGGCAGGTAAAAGTGTTAATGATCTGAGCCGGGACATCAGAGTGTCGATGCAGCTTATCCGGGAGCTTTCCCACAACCTTACGCCACCTGATCTGGATGAAATAGAACTTTCAGATCTTATTGCAGATTATCTTGAACAGGTTGAAGGCTTACCTGTTATTTTCCATCATTCCGGAATTGATGGCAAGAGGATCATCAGCAGCTCAGTCAAATTAAATCTGTTCAGGATCGTGCAGGAGCTTATCAGCAATGTACTAAAACATGCACAGGCTACCAAAGTGGACATAAGGCTCAGGATTTCATCGCGGTACCTGGTCTTAACTGTGAAAGATAATGGGTGTGGCTTTAAGACAGGAAATAAATATGGAGGAATAGGCCTGAGAAATATAAGATCAAGGACTCAGCAGATCAACGCTGCTTATAAATTAAAGACTAAGCCGGGAAAGGGAACCCAATGGTTGATATTTACGACATTAAAATCAAGCTAAAATATGAAAGAATCAGAAAAAATAAAGATAGGCATTGCAGACGATGACCTTCTATTTGTACAGCTTTTAAAGGATTATATAGAAAGAGATAAACGATACCGGACGGTGCTTACCTGCACCAGCGGAGCAGCTTTCCTGGAAGAAATGAACAGGCATACCCCCGATATTCTGATCCTGGACCTGAGAATGGCCAACGGCAGCGGCCTTGAAGTACTATCAGCTTTATCCAACAGCTCTACAGGAATGAAAATCATTGTACTTTCAAGTTTTTACAGACGGTCTTTTATGGGCCAGATGCTGAAAATGGGAGCACATGCTTTTCTTTCCAAAGAAATAGAGATGAGTGAGCTTTCGGATGTAATTAATGCTGTGCATGAGAACGGCCATTATTTTTCTAACGACCAGGTAGAAGTGATGAGACATCAGCTGTCTAACAAGCTTCCTGAATTTCATGCCTATTCAAAAGATGATCTTACGGAGAGGGAAATTGATGTTCTAAAACTTGTTTGCCAGCAGATGAGTACAAAAGAAATTGCAGATACCCTGTTCATTTCCCCGAAAACCGTTGAAACGCATAAAACCAATCTGATGCTCAAAACCTTTGTAAAGAATATGGCCGGACTGGTGATTTATGCTGTACAGAACCGTATTATTGATGCAGACGAAATTATCTTGCTGGATAAATAATAATTTATTCCATAAAAAATCAGAGAGTACACGTAGGCACTCCCTGATAGGAAATCTAAAAAACATGTTATAATTAAGGATTCAATATTTTAGCAATGGAGACAGCATCTGCTATCGTGTCCATGCTGTAGATCTGTATAACCCCTTGTGTAGTGGCGGCCTGACCTAAAATATTTTGCTGGTTCTGCGTATTCACTGCATTTTCAAACATGATTCCTGTAGAGTGTGCAGCGGACTGATACACGTTGCTTAATGCCATTGCAGGAGATTCTGCTACTACTTTTACATTGGATTGGGTAACTGCGTCTGTGATTTGTTCGTTAACTGTTGCCATAATGATTATTGTTTATTTGGGTTAAAAAACAGCCGGCTCATCCGGCTGTAAGGATTTTTTCTGCTGTCAGCCGAGTCTTAAGGATTCAGAATTTTAGCAATAGAAACAGCATCTGCTATTGTATCCAGGCTGTAGATCTGCGTAACACCTTGTGTAGTGGCTGCCTGGGTTAGAATATTCTGCTGGTTCTGCGTATTCACTGCATTTTCAAACATGATTCCTGTGGAATGCGCTGCTGTCTGGTATACGTTGCTTAAAGCCATTGCAGGAGATTCGCCTACAACTTTTACATTAGATTGGGTAACTGCGTCTGTGATTTGTTCGTTAACTGTTGCCATAATGGTTATTATTTATTTGGTTTAAAAATGACCGGTTCATCCGGCTGTTAGAATTATTTTTGCTCTGAACTTATTTTTTAAGGATTCAGGATTTTAGCAATAGAAACAGCATCTGCTATTGTATCCAGGCTGTAGATTTGCGTCACTCCCTGTGTAGTAGCTGCCTGGGTTACAATGTTTTGCTGATTTTGTGTGTTTACTGCATTTTCAAACATGATTCCTGTAGAATGCGCCGCTGTCTGGTATACATTACTTAAAGCCATTGCTGGAGATTCTGCCACCACTTTTACGTTGGATTGGGTAACTGCGTCTGTGATTTGTTGATTAACTGTTGCCATAATGATTATTGTTTATTTGGGTTAAAAAACGACCGGAATTTCCGGTTTGTCATGATTTTAGTATGAGCTGAAAAACTTTTAAGGTTTCAGAATTTTAGCAATAGAAATTGCATCTGCAATGGTATCCTTACTGTAAATCTGAGCAATACCCTGTGTAGTGGCTGCCTGAGTCACAATATTCTGCTGGTTTTGGGTATTCACTGCATTTTCAAACATGATTCCTGTAGAATGTGCTGCTGTCTGGTACACGTTGCTTAAAGCCATTGCTGGAGATTCACCCACTACTTTCACATTGGATTGTGTTACTGCATCTGTAATTTGTTCGTTAACTGTTGCCATAATGATTATTGTTTGTTTGGATTAAAAACACCGGATCTGCCGGATTTGTAAAGCTTATTTTTTGTCTTGTAAAAATTAAGGTTTCAGGATTTTAGCAATTGAAACAGCGTCTGCTACCGTATCCATGCTGTAAATCTGCATAATACCCTGTGTAGTGGCTGCCTGTCCTAAAATGTTCTGTTGGTTTTGCGTGTTCACTGCATTTTCAAACATGATTCCTGTAGAATGTGCAGCGGTCTGATACACGTTGCTTAAAGCCATTGCAGGAGATTCACCCACCACTTTCACATTAGACTGCGTTACTGCGTCTGTAATTTGTTCGTTAACTGTTGCCATAGTTGTAATTGTTTTTTGAGATCCGGTCTCGGTTAATAAAATATTTGATTTAAACTAGTTTCTATTATTTAAGCTCTGCAGATGATACGGCAAAACAGATTTCAAAACATTGTTGTAGACTGTGACTGTGCTTCCGCTGTATGGGTGGTTCCTGATACAATGGGTTGAAATCATGGTCTGTAAAATCTGCAAGAGTTAAATCTTTATTTTTAAGCTCCAGCTATCCTGGTATGATACTGGAAAAGGATGCGGTTGATATTTTCCAGGTCTATATTCCTGAAAAGTCAATTTCTGCTGTAGGTATGCTGTAACATGATATATGCCTGTAGTTGAGGATTACCTGATTGTGTATGTTGAGCATCTAAAAACCGGTGTGGAAATAATATTGACGTGATTGTATATGCTGAGGTCACCGGTATCTATCTTTACAGAGAAATAAACCGCATCCATTGTTATTGTTGTCTGGGATTAGTTAAAAACGGCCTCTTCCTGATATTGAACCTTTAAGCTTTAATCTCCCGGAACCCATCTTTTTTATTCCCATAACGTAATTACTCATTCCCAACATAGCGTCCCGTTGTTGATTCAGTGCGGAATTAATATGCATTACTCCTGTGGAATGCGCGCTTACCTGCATTGAGATGGCGGCTGGTACGGAGGCTGACATTCCCATAACTGCGGTGTTGATTTCATTCATATTATCTGTAATTTTTTTTGATTAGTATATTATTTGCGGATATTGCCAAATCTTATCTGCAGCTTATTCATTCTTTCTGCTATCTTTAATTCTTTGTCTTTTATCTTTACCACAGAAGCTTCCTGCAGCTTTTTTAACTGTTCATCATAGTTCATTGTTACCGGGCTGGCTATAGCAGGTGACTGATAAGCTTCCTGCTGTTTCACTGCTTCTTCCAGTTTTTCCAGCAGAGGTGCTAAAGATTTAAGCGTTTCTTTGGTTGCTTTATCTTTGATGTAGTTAATGATTTCATCTTCATGGCTAAGAACAAACGGCATGGCACTCATGTCTATTCCCACGGCATTATTTTTTGTTTCCACAACAGGAATACAATCTTCCGGTTCCTGATCTGTCCTCCAGTTTTCCTCTCCCTCAGCAGGAATATTTTCATAGATTTCCGGTTGCGTATCTTTGCTTTTATCTTTTAAATAATCCATTTCCTATTTTTTTAAGTTTGTCTGTGATCTGTATAGCTAAAGGTTTCTTTACCTCCTCTTGTTCAGGTTGGTCTGCAGGAATTACTGCTTCTTCAATTTTAGGCTTTATGAGTGGCTGAGCCAGCTTGATAGATTTCAGCACCAATTTTCCGTCCCCGCCGTCAACTTCAAGATTTCTATTTCCCATGCTGTTTTGTTCTTCTGGTTTCTCATTGGCGGTCCCTGATGTCAGGCGTTTTTTTTTTCAGGATCTTCAGCATCAGGATCTTCAGCAGATGCAATATGCTGTGGGGCGTTGAGATTGCTGTTAACGGCATAAATTGCGGTAGAAATTTTCGTTTTCACTTCTGCATAATCGCTGACTATTTTAAAAAGATCCCGCATCATTTCATTCCCAGTCCCATTTCCTGTATCATCAGCTTCACTCAGATTGTTTTTTGGTGGCGGTTTGTTTTCGCTGGGTGTTCCGTAGGTCAGTAAATTATTCGCCAGTCTGCTCAATGCGATGAGACCTACCTGCTCAAATCCTTTTAAGAAAGACTGAAGATCCTGAACCATCATTCCCGTCGACTGATCGATCATCACTTTTCCGGCGCCCGTCATTGGCGAAGCCGCCGGTGGCGACAATACCTCTTTGTTGATGAAGATCACCGCTTCTTCTGCAGATTTGGCTCCCTCTGAATTTTGCGTTCCCATTGTGTTAAAATTTTAAATTATCCTTTTAAGATCTTAATGGCATCTGCTACAATAGCTGGATTGAGCTGATTAAGATTCTGCTGGTTTGTTACTGAGTTCTGTATCGAAATTCCGCTGGCATGCATGGCCATCTGGTACAACATACTCATTGCCTGAGCCGGCGATTCGCCCAGCACCGTAACATTGGTCTGCGTTACCGCATCAGTGACCTTGTTATTTACTGTATCTGACATATACTTGGTTTTAATGGTTATTAAATTAAGAGGATCATCAATTCTTCTTATCTTTAAGAACTTTTCTCCCGGTTTACTTTTCTACGCTTCCCCTTTTCCTCATTTACGTTTCTCCCTTTCTTCTGATACAAATGTCCAAAATAAAAATATATCCAACTTAAGGGAATTTACTGATTTTTAGAAACTCAGGTATTTCCCTTTAATGTGATAAAATAACACATACGTCTTATTACTGCCAATTAAAAACAGGCATAGCTGTTTATTGAAGGGATGATAGATATTTTTGAACATCAAAAAACCGCCACTACAGTGCAGGCGGTTTAATTTAACTGAAAAATGGACATTTTTATATAGCTAGATACAGCTGACAATCTATAAACATTATAGATTTAAAAATGAACCAACAATTAACTTTAAATGATTTTCATATTATTCTTTAAGATTACATTTTCATTAGGAATAAGGTTTACTGCAGTCCGCTCGAATGACATTAAGCAAAATCATCCAACATTAGTAGTTCTATAACCCTTTCTTCCCCTCCATCCAATACGCCTGCGACCTGACACACTTCCCATACACCCCTTTCGCCTTAAGAAATTTCCGGATCACGGACATGGTATTCCCATTTCCTGTAAGATAGAAAACCGCTTCGTTATTGTAAATGGCTTGTTTTTCTTCTTTTAAAAAGTCGTTTAAAGCTTCCATGATTTTCTGAATATCATTTTTGGGAGCGTGATAGCCATACAGTTCCAGTTTTTTCAACACTGAGGGATCTTCCAGCTCATGAAGACATACAAATGCACCACCTGTCTCTTCTGCTGCTTCTTTGATGGACAGAGAGCTTCCCAGCGAAGTTGCATCGCCTATGGAAAAATGAATTTCTGCATTGGGCTCAAAAAAACGCTTTCCCCTTGGCATCAGTATTTTTGTAGTTTCACCTACTGAAAGACGGCTTGCAAAACGGCTTCCTACAGCATCCGTATCATGAAGATGGAAAATCACATCAAAAGTTCCGGAGTGCTTATTAAAACTAAAGGGTGAGTAATTGCGGTAATCCCTTTCGTTGACCCTTATTCCTATAGCGTAAGCCGGATCAAAGTGGACGTCTTCCAAACCGGCAGCAAAACGGATAAGGCGAAGATCTTTTGAAACAGCTTCTGTATGGATAACGGTACATTCTTTAAATTTAGAGGACATAACATTTTCTAAAGTGTCATTAATCCATTTGGGTAAACTTGGCATAAATAATTTTTAATGCAAAGGAAGTCTCAAAATGAATGCAGACCGATAGCCGTATCAGGGTATTAGTTGGACAATTCGTGGTTTACTGCTGAGTTCGATATTTGTCCCGGAATTCTGTCGGCGGGCAGCCTTCAACCTTAGAAAATAAGCGGGAAAAATAGGTGTGATCACCATAGCCTAGCTCATATGCAATTTCTTTTACACTAAGTTGAGTGAAGGACAAAAGCCTTTTCGCTTCTATCAAAACTTCCTGATGAATCCAGTGCTGTGCAGATTTACCTGTTACTTCACGAATAACCTCAGTCAGATATCCTGGTGAAATATTCAAAATGCCGGCATAGGCTGATGGACTTTTCAGGGTTTTAAATTGTTTCCTTACCAGAATCCTGAACTTTCTGGTCAATTGAATGGCACGGCTTTCACCGGATATTCCCGCATGGTTACCGGATAAAAAGATCAGGGAATACAAACCTGTAAAAGCATTCATTAATGACTGAACAACAAGAAATCCTTCTTTAGTAGCCAGCATTTCTTCCGTACAGGACATATGAAGCATCCCGGCACAGGCATTGAGCTTTTCAACCCACCTATCATCAACAGGTACCGGCTGTATATCTACCAAAGTTTCTTCAAAAACCGATCTTGCAGCATCGGGCAGCAGATCTGCTTTAACGGCAATAAACCATCCGGTGACCTGTTCCATTAAAATTCCCTGATGAACCTGCCCCGGCAATAAAAAGAAAACAGCAGCATCCCGTGCTTCTATTACCTTAAAATCAACCATCATTTTGGCTCTGCCACTTTCCAAAAACGCAAAAATATAATGACTGTCCCGGTGAATACCTTTATCAAAAAGATGATCTATGGCACTCATTGTCCGCTTTTCAATTCTTTCGATCAGAATACCATGCTGCGTAATGCTGTTTAAATCGTAAGTGGGAATGGACTGCTTCATTGAAAAATAGCTGATGATGAGAAATTATTCTGATTTACTAAGCTAAAAGCATTATTTATAGCAAAGATAAGCAAAGAAACATTTCTCTCTATCTGTTTTCAGGATAAACAAAGGCATTTCATTCAGTAAAGTAAGACCTATTTTATAATTCAGTTTATCTGGCCTTTGACAAAGCCATTTTTACCGCTAAATAAGTAAGTACACCTGCCATAAACCATTTCTGAATCTTCATCCAAAATGGATTATCGGAGAAAAATGCTGCTACCCTTGCGGCTGTGAGTACGATGATAAAATTAACGCTGAAGCTTACAAAAACCTGAACAATTCCCAGTTCAAAGCTTTGCAATAAAACAGAACCATATTCAGGTTTTATAAATTGCGGGAAGAAGGACAGGTAAAATACAGCGACTTTCGGGTTCAGTGCGCTGGTGAGAAAGCCAACGGTAAAAAGCTTTTTAGAACCATCATGCGGGCTGTTTTTATCTACTTCAAATATATTTTTACTCTTTGGTCTTATTGCCTGGTACGCTAAATACAGAAGATAAACGGTTCCAAGTGTTTTCAGAACGGTATAAGCAACCGGAACGGCCAGTAATACCGCTGTAAGTCCGAAAGATACCATGACAATATGGAACATAAAGCCGCTAACCACGCCTGCCAGAGAAATAATTCCGGATTTTTTTCCCTGTGTAATTGATTTTGAAATGAGGTAAATCATATTCGGGCCGGGACTTATCACTAAAACCAATGCAGCCAGAACAAAGAATAAAAGTTCGTGAAATGGAATCATCTTTTATGCAGCTATTTATTAAATAATCTGTGCTAAACAGGTACCCCGGATACGGAGAATCATTGAACAAATATATTGATTTCATTCACAGTCTGTTTAAAGTGATACTCATTTTTTATCCTAAAGTGATCATTTAACATTAAGATGACAATAAAATATAAGCCTGGTGGTGGTATTTTGCTATTTTTGTATCCTGGGAAGAGTGATTTTATATCTTTTTCCGAATAACCACACCTAAAACTATGAACCGAAATCAATTGTTGCCTGTTGACATACAGGAAAAAAAGACTATAAAGAGACCTATTCAGTCTCATAAATGCCATCCCATCTCTTCAGAATATTCAAAAAACAAATCAGCTGTAAAAGATTGAAGAATATCTATTCCGGCTTTGGCGTCCGGCAGAATATTTTTTCAATGTCAGTACTATCGTTTAAGTTTTTACGTTTGACAGTAAACTACGAACCATTTTGCCTAACATTAAAGTTTCATCCGTCTAATTCCTTTTCTGCAATTAGCTTTAATATCACTCAACCTAAACATACAATTTGACAGAATTTTTACTACATTAAAATTTAAACTCAATGCAAAAATTGTTTTTTAAAACTGCCGTCACCGCCGCTGTAGTCTGTTTCAGCTCCATGGCCCTGGCGCAGCAGAAATACTCGGTAAGCGGTACCGTAAAGGATCACAAGAATGGAGAACTGCTGATCGGAGTTACTGTAAAAGTAAGTGAAGATCCGTCTGTTTCTGTGGTTGCCAACGAATATGGCTTTTATTCCCTGTCGCTTCCCGAAGGAAGTTATACGCTGATCGTTTCCTATCCGGGTTATCGTGATTTTGAACTGCCGGTAAAGGTGGAACAGAATACCAAGCTGGATCTTCCACTCGACCAGGAAGAAAAAGGAGATGAAAGAGTGGGAAAAATTGATGAAGTCGTTATTTCAGGGATCAAAAAGGATAAAAATCTTACCTCGGCCCAGATGGGAACTGAAACTTTAAGCATTAAAAATATAGAAAAATTGCCGGTTTTATTCGGGGAAAAAGATGTGATGAAAACGATACAGCTTTTACCGGGCATCAAAAGCAATGGTGAGGGAAGCAGTGGATTCAGCGTAAGAGGCGGTGCCACAGACCAGAACCTGATATTACTGGATGAAGCCCCTGTTTATAATGCTTCCCACTTGTTAGGTTTTTTCAGCACCTTCAACAGTGATGCACTGAAGGACGCCAGCATTATCAAAGGAAACAGCCCCGCTCAGTACGGGGGACGACTTTCTTCTGTGATGGACGTTAAAATGAAAGACGGAAACAACAAGGATTACAATGTAAATGGAGGAATCGGGCTAATCAGCAGCAGACTGAGTGTGGAAGGCCCTATTCAGAAGGAAAAATCGTCATTCATTGTTTCCGGAAGAAGAACGTATGCCGATCTGTTTCTTAAGACGAGTGATGATTATAAGGACAGCAAACTGTATTTCTATGACCTGAATTTGAAAGCCAATTATCAGATTAATGAGAACAACCGTCTTTATTTATCCGGATATTTCGGAAGAGATGTTTTGGGATTGGGCGATACATTTTCAACAGACTGGGGAAATACAACGGCAACACTCCGATGGAACAGTATTATCAACAGTAAATTGTTTTCCAACACTTCATTAATTTACAGTAATTACAATTATAAAATCAGCCTGAAAAGCAATGATAATACGTTTGGCCTGAATTCTCAGATCGAGGATTGGAACCTTAAGCAAGATTTTACGTGGTTTGCCGGAAATAAGCATTCGGTGCGTTTCGGGCTTCAGTCTATTCACCATACGATTACGCCAAGCAGTGCTTCCGGTACAAGTGTGAGCAGCTTTCCGAGAAACCCAAGAAAATCGTGGGAAAATGCAATGTATATCAATGATGATTTTAAAGTCTCAGATAAACTGACCGTGAATTATGGTTTAAGGCTTTCTGCGTTCAGTATTTTGGGCGGTGACACGTATAATACCTATGACAATGGGGTGATTACAGAGAGCCGATTTCTGGAAAAGGATAAATTCGGAAAGACCTATTTTAATCTTGAACCGAGAATTACCGCCAACTACCGTATCAATGAGGTAAGCAGCATCAAGGCCGGATATTCCCGCAACACCCAGAACCTGCACCTTCTGAGCAACAGCAGCAGCGGAAATCCTACGGACCAGTGGATCGGGAGCAGCTACAGCGTAAAGCCGGAGATAGCCGATCAGATCAGTGCAGGATACAGCAGAAATTTCAATCATAACAATTATGAACTGAACGCTGAGATTTATTACAAGTCCATGCTGAACCAGATCGACTTTAAAAACGGCGCACAGATCACGTTTGATACGGCAGCTGATGTAGAAAGTGAATTGCTGTATGGTAAAGGAAGAGCCTACGGACTGGAACTGATCGCCAAGAAGAAAAGCGGAAGACTGACCGGATGGATTTCATACACGTTGTCTAAAACAGAAAGAAAAATAAACGGAATCAATGATAATGAATGGTATAATGCCAGAATGGACAAAACCCACGATCTATCTGTTGTAGCCACTTATGAACTGAATAAGAAATGGTCTTTATCCGGTTTATTCCTTTACAGTACAGGAAATGCCGTTACCTTTCCTACTGCCAAATATGAGCTGAACGGACAGACAATATTCCAGTATAGCAGCAGGAATGCAGACCGTATGCCTGCCTACCACAGAATGGATCTGAGCGCTACCTATGAACCGGAATCTACCAAGCGTTTCAAAGGATCATGGTCATTCGGTATTTATAATCTCTACGGCAGGGAAAATGCCTATACGATTACGTTTGAAGACAATCCGAACAACCCTGGAACAACGCGCGCTATGCAGACTTCCCTTTTCCGTTGGGTACCCAATATCACTTATAATTTCAAATTTTAGATCATGAAGAATATCATTTTTATCATATTATCGCTGTTTTTACTAACTTCCTGTGAAAAGGAGATCGATCTTGATCTGGATGACAAGAGTGGAAACATCGTCATAGAAGGCAATATAACGAACCAGCCGGGACCCTATATTGTAAGAATCACAAAATCTGTAGCTTTTACACAAAACAATCAATATCCTGCGGTTACTGATGCGAAGGTTGTCGTAAGCGATAATACAGGCCAGACAGAAACTTTACAGTATGTAGGGGACGGAAAATATATAACCACAGCTTTTACCGGAGTGACCGGGAGAACCTATACCCTGAACATACAGGCTGAAGGAAAGCAGTATACGGCTCAAAGTACCATGCCTGAAGTTGTCAGCTTTGATGGCCTTACACAGGATTCGTTTACCTTCGGAAGCGAAACTACCTATACCCTTTTACCTGTTTTTACTGATCCGGCAGCATTAGGGAACCGTTATCTTTTCAGTTTTACGATCAATAACATGACGAAAAAAACGTTTGAGGTATTTTCGGATAATGTAAATAACGGAATGGTTAACCAAAGACCATTGTTTCTCCCGAATGAGGATAATGATGATGACCCTACGGACCATAAGGTAGTGCCCGGAGATACTGTTTATGTAGAAATGCAGTCCATCGATCATAACATATTCACCTATTATTCTGCCCTTCTGCAGATTTCAGGGGACGGCGGGCCCGGCGGAGGCGTTACCCCTTCCAATCCTCCAAGCAATATTAACAATGGGGCTTTGGGTTATTTCTCAGCACATACGGTACAGAAAAAAAGTATTGTCATCCAATAAATTATAATCACCAAGCTGTATAAAAAGGCTATTCCTAATGATTTGGAGTAGCCTTTTTTATCACTCTGCTAAAATTATTCTTCTACAGTTTATCTGAATTGTTTTATCAGAATTTATGTTTACAGGATTGGCTAAAAAAATAATCCGCAAATAACTAATAAACAATATATTATCCTCAATAAGTATTTCTACTGACGATAATATTTGGTTATTTACACGCTAAAATCCGGTTCTTTTTCTTCGTTCCTTTGAGTTGTTCAATAAGTAATTACAAACACCAACCAAAAAACAAAACAATGGAAACAATTCAAATTACACAGACCGAAGTGGGTTTCAAAGATCCGTTCGAACGCGTTATTTCAACCTCAAAAGCAGGAGGAGAATCCAAAGAGTCTTATTCTATCGAGGTAGCAGGGGAAGGACAGCTTACAGGGCTTTCCTATAGTGTACCGCCATTCACTCAGGGAAGAATCACAGCTTCTCTTCAGGTATCTGCCATGTCCAGCCAGGATGTGAAAAACCTGAATGACCTGGCCATGAGCATGCTGAGTGCCAGCTACAAAGAAGAAGTTAAAGAGTATGAAAAAACATCAGCAAGTGCCAATTTATCCGTCTGGACTTGGTTCTTCGGTGGCGGTGGCGCTTCTGCTTCTTATGAAAAAACAAAAGAATCTATGAAATCCAAAGGGCTTACGGAAGCTCAGATCACCACATTAATGGATGCTTTTCTTGAAAAGGCAAAGCAGATGTCTACTGTAAATATTGACTTTTACGTGAATAATTCGGCCAATGACTTTGCTGTTTCGGGGGACCTGTATCTGTATACGGTTTCAGGAACGATCAAAACTGAAAAAGGAACGGCACAGTACCGTATGCTGGCTGATCAGGCTTCTGCAGGCGGACCTCCTCCTTCTGGTGGTGGTGCTCCTTCTTCGGGAACCATTAAACTGAACTAACACCACGTTTTAGTGAAAATGCTTAGAGTTCGGGACGGAAATTCCGTTCCGAATTTTAATACAGTAATTATTACCTATTCTATCTATCAATCCAATAAAACCACCAGATCATGAAACTCAATAAAGAAGAACTGGCCCTGCACGATGAAATGGCCAAAAGACTCCCCGAACTCGTTGAAGAGTATTTTAAAAGACCCGAGATCACTTCTTTAGGGGTCTCTCTGAAAACTGTAAACGATCAACTGATCCCAAGTCTTAGCTATACTTTTGGGGTGAAAAAGAAACTGCCTTTAGCCAAGGTGAGCAGTCCAATTCCGGCTAATCTTTTTGGTTATCCTACAGACGTCGTGGAGTTTGAAATTCAGCCTAATAATTTAGCAGCTCCGGATTCAGTTTTAGCAGCAAGAAACGAAAAAACAGATCCGCTGATCGGCGGGGTAAGCATTTCGGCTAATGGTGAACTGATGCAAGGAGGAAAAGAAATCGCCGGAAACGGTACGTTAGGCGTTATGATCAATAAAACGGGGGATGACAATCCTTATTTGATGACGTGTGCTCATGTGTTGGTAGGAACGACTACGAAGCTGGATTCGGATGTATGCCAGCAGTCTAAATGGGAAACAACCCTGAATTACTGCCACAACTGTGCGTCCCTGAAAAGTTATTATTATGAAAATGTCACATTTCAACGTAATTCAGTAACTATCAATGCATGGCTGGACTGTGCTATTGCAAGAAAAGGATACTTCAGATATGCTACGATAGGAAAGATATATGGTGTGGGAAGTATCATTGGAGGATTTTCTAATATCAGTCCTCCTCTTCTGGGTGAAGAAGTAATGAAAAGCGGCATTACAACTGAAGTCACCACGGGAGAAGTAACAAGTATTACCACTTCACTGAAAGCCAGAAACTTTAACGGAACAGAAGTGACAGCCAACAATGTGATTATGGTAAAGGGTAAAGCAGGATCTTTTTCAGCTGCAGGAGATTCCGGATCTGCAGTTTTTACAACCGATGGCTCCCTGATGATCGGTGTGCTTACAGGCGCTGGGGCCACCAGCGGTCTAAGTTCGGTCTCTGCGGCTGATGCTATTTTAAGCAAATGGCCAGAATTGAGATTTTGAATTTCAAAAAAAAGATCAGTCCACCAACTTTATTTACAGAGAAAAAAGACAGAATGGTATCCTAATTTTATAGGTAACCATTCTGTCTGATTTTTTAAGTTTAAGAAATTATATTCTTAAGCAGTAGGCCATTCTGCTTTGTAAGAAGAATTACCTAAGTCAATTTGTTCTGCACTTACTATGAAGCTGATGTACATACTGTTTTCATCTACTGCATTGAAGTCTACTTCGTGCTGGATTACATATCCGTTTTCCCATTTCAAAGTAGTAAGTGTTCCTTCTTCGTGAGATTTGTTGAATGTAACCTCTCCGCTTGTAGGCTTGTATTTTCCGTTCAGAAGACTTTCCAGAATATCTGATTTTTCTGTAGCTTCCACTGTGATTTTGATAAGCGCATTAGAAGGGTCTGATGCCACTCTTCCTGATACGTCCGTAGAACGTGATACACTGTAGTGAAGTTTTAGCAGTTTCTGCCCTTCTCCACCATTAAATTTTAAGATTCCTCTTGAATTTCTTTCTGCCATGATTTGTAAATTAATGGTTAATATTTTGTGATCTGATGTTATTCTATTTCACCAAATATAGAAGTAGTTACGGTATAAAAGGGGCTTTTTATGATTTATCTGAGAAAGTGTAGTAGTAGTACGACTAACAAGTGTTAGGTTTATTTATTAATTATAAATCAAATATTTACAGTTTTTAAAGGAAAGATCAGATTCTATTTTCTGCCTCTGAAATATTTTTTAAGATCTGATATATTCTTTATTTGAAGGTCCTGAGACTGCTTTCTGCGCATCATCAATGCATAGGAATTATTGAATCCAAGTGGCTTAAGCCACTGAATACCGTAGTGTTTCTCAAATTCCGAATTGACATAGGTGTATGTTTTATCAGGATTCTCAGTGACATTTTTAATAGTTTGCTCCGAAGGCTTTAAAAGGACCAGAAGTCCAGTTCCCGTATATTCAGGATAAAAATCAACTCCATCATTCATTAAGGCATCAAAACAGATTTTGGTCCCTCCCAACCCTGTTTTTGTTTCCACTTTATAGTCTGTATAGCCTTCAATAAGCATTTTATACATTTCTGTGAGAATATACTGCTCACCAAAAATCTTCGATCCAATCCGTATGGTGCCGGAATTTCCCCTTCTGGAATTTTTATACAGATTATTTTTAATTAAAAAATCCTTTGCTATTTTTTCCGGGGTCTGGTCAAGGTAATCAGATTTATAATTCAGATCGGTCATTATTGAGTCATTAAATTTACCGGCCAACAGATTAAGAGTTTCTTCCAGCTCGGGAAATTTATTCAGTGTTTTTGTTTTGATAATGGGTGCAGCAAAATAGGGTGGAAATATTTTTTTATCATCATTGAGAACATACAGATCAAAAGCTTTAATTCTGCCATCGGTAGAATACCCGCTGATAAGATCCAGCTCCTTTTCATAGGCTGCTTTATACATAATGGCATCGTTTACCACAACAGGATTTACATGAAGCCCGTACACCGAGCGCAACCCGAGATCACCATCCTGTCTTCCCATAAATTCAGGAGTAAAACCTGCCTTAATTTTATTTTTTGATACAGAAGTAAACAAATAAGCTGCCCCAACAATAATAAGAACAGCGGGGATTATATATTTCAGTTTCTGAAATAAGCGGTAGCCGGATTTCTGTACAATGGCAATGGTCTGGTCTAGCAAAACCGCCAACAAAGCCGCAGGAATAGCACCTGCCAGGATCATGTTGGTGTTATTCAGTGAGATTCCTCCAAAAATAAACTCGCCCAAACCACCTGCTGCCACAAAGGATGCTAATGTAGCCACTCCTACATTGATCACCGCTGCCGTTCGGATTCCGGCAATGATAACAGGCATGGCCAGAGGAAGCTCCACTTTAAAAAGGAGCTGTCTTCTGTTCATTCCCATTGCTTTAGCCGCTTCTACAACGGTGGGATTTACTTCTGTAATTCCTGTATAGGTGTTTCGGATGATGGGTAAAAGAGCATAAATTAACAGGGCAACGATAGCCGGCCTGGCCCCGATTCCAAAAACAGGAATCATAAAACCCAGCAGGGCAATACTCGGAATAGTCTGCAAAATACCGGCAAAACCAAGCACAGGGCTGGAGAATCTTCTTTTCCTCGCAATCAGTATTCCCAAAGGTACACCGACAACAATTGCCAAAAGTAATGACAGAAAGGTAAGCCCCAGATGCTGTACAACCTGGGTCAGTAATTTTTCCTGCTGTTCTATGATAAACTGCCAAAGACTTTGCTGCGTCATACGATCTGTAATTTTCTATACTCATTGAATGCCCTGATCAGGCTTTCATAATATTCAGTGTTTCTGTGATCCGAGCTTAATTTCTGTAAAGCATTCCAGACACTGGTATTTTCAGTAAAACCAAATTCACTGTACAGGCTTTCTGAATTAGCAAGATCTTTCAAAACCGCAATTTTATATTCAAGCAAAAGCCTGTTTTCGTTAAAAAATTCATTGACAAAATCGTTTTGAGGACGATAAAGCATTTCTTCAGGGGTTCCTGTCTGGATAATTTTCCCTTTATCCATAAGGCATATGCGGTGTCCCAGTTCAAAAGCTTCCTGAACATCATGGGTAACCAGTATGATGGTTTTATTTTTAAGCTCTTCCAGCGATTTAAACTCTGAATGAATGTCAGCCTTGGTGATATTGTCCAGTGCCCCGAAAGGCTCGTCCATCAGCAGAACGGGTGTATTGGCGATCAAAGCTCTTGCAATGCCCACTCTCTGTTGCTGTCCCCCACTCAGTTCGCCGGGAAACCGTGAAAGTATATCTTCTGAAAGATGAAGCTTATTCAGCAATTCATAGGTCCGGTTTTCTGTTTTTTTCCTGTCCCATCCCAGCAATTCGGGAACTACGGCAATATTCTGTTGAATGGTGTAATGAGGAAACAGACCGGAATGCTGCATCACAAAACCGATTCCCATTCGCAGTTCTTCCGGTTTCTGATCACGGATATTTTTACCGTTGATGGAAATATTTCCTGAATCCGCTTCTACAAGACGGTTGATCATTTTAAGAGTCGTCGTTTTACCACAACCGCTCGTTCCCAGAAGGACTAATATTTCCTGATCATGGGCCTGAAAAGAAATATCGTCTACCGCAGGTTTTCCGTTAAAATTCTTTGAAACTGATTCAATTGTAATCATAGGCAAAAATTATTGAGCAAGTCTGATTCCTGTAAACTGCCATTTCAGACTGGTCTGAAAGAAATTGCGATAGGTATTCCTGCTGTGTCCTGCAGGTGTAGCCTCAGAAGCACCACGCAAAACCATCTGATTGACCATGAATTTCCCGTTATACTCTCCTACTGCTCCCGCTTCTTTCTTGAAACCGGGATAAGGTAAATAGGCAGAATTGGTCCATTCCCAACGGTTTCCCCAATTGAAATTACCGGATGCTGCTTCCCACTCTGCTTCGGTAGGCAGTCGCATTTCCTTCCAGGATGCAAAAGCAGAGGCCTCATAAAAATTGATGTGACAGACTGCCTCATTAAGGTCAACTTCCTGCAAACCATTTAAAGTATAATTCATCCATTTTCCATCAATAAAATGCCAGTACAAGGGAGATTTCGCATCGCTCTGCTTTACCCAATCCCATCCTTCGGCATGCCAGTATCTGAAATCGGTATATCCTCCAGCTTCCATAAACTGCAGATATTCTCCGTTGGTCACCAACTGATCTGCAATTTCAAAGTCATTAAGATAAACTTTATGCCTGCCCAGCTCATTATCAAAGCAAAAACCTTCTCCTTTGAACCCTACTTCATAAACTCCTTCGTGAAACTTTAGCATTTCAGTCTTTCCATAGCTTTCTTTTTTTGAGATCAATTCTTTTTTATAGGGTGGAAAAAGCGGATTGTGCCCCAAGATGTATTTAATATCAGTAATTAATAATTCCTGGTGCTGCTGCTCATGATTAAGCCCCAATTCTAAGAGCGGTTCAACGGTTTCAGTCATGAATTTGCTCTGAAGAAATATTTTCATATGCTCATCCACATATTGCCGGTATTTATAAATATCTGAAACGGATGGACGGCTGAGATTTCCACGGTCGGTACGGATTACTCTTGCCCCGATAGTTTCGTAATAGCTATTAAAGACAAAGTTATATTGTGTATCGAAAACTTTATAATCAGGAAAATTGGGAATGAGAATAAAAGTCTCAAAAAACCAGGTGGTATGTCCAAGATGCCACTTCGGCGGACTTACATCTATGATGGGCTGCACTACATAATCCTCAATTTCCAAAGGAGCACAGATTTCTTCGGAATGTTTCCGGATATCTGTATACTTTTTCACTAAATCCAGTGTCGCTATATTCAGTGTCATGTTATTTATTTTTAATGGGTTATAACTTTGAGCAAAATAAATATACTTCTTATTCTTTTACTCTGGCAGATTAAAAAAATACATGCTTCTGTAGATATTTATATTTTTATTTAACGCAAAGTTTATTAGTTTTCAGGTGTATTGTTTAAATGAGCAAAGAAAATCGACAGGTTGATGATGAAGCTTATAGTTTGTTTGTTCGCTTCTAACAATCAATATCTATTTCTTTATTTTACCTGCCAAACGATATCTACAAACCATTTTTTTGAATCCCTGATCTCTCCTATCCGTTTAAACCCGGATTTCTCTCTTAATTCCTCAATTCTCTCTTCGGAAAATTTTTGCGAAATTTCCATATCAATGAGTTCATTTTCTTCAAATGAAATGCTGTCATTTCCTATTTTTACGGTCTGCTTTTGCAGGCTTACGAGATAGCTTTTACAGGCTCCGCTTATGGGATCGTAGGTTTGATAATGCTGGAATTGTTTCAGATCAAAATCGGCCTCAAGTTCGCGGTTGATACGGGACAGCAGATTAAGGTTAAATGCTGCCGTAATACCTTCCCGGTCGTTGTAAGCATTTAAAATGGTATGAGGATTTTTTTTAAGATCGAAACCAACCAATACCCTGTCGTCAGAAGTCAGATTATGGTTTAAACTGTGACAAAAATGTTCAGCTTCTTCGGGATTCATATTACCTATATTGCTTCCTAAAAACAGGATAACTTTTTTTCTGCCGGACAGAGAGGCTGCTTTCTGAAGCATTTCAAAATATTCTCCTTCTAAAGCGACTATATCCAAATCCGGTAATTCACGGCTCAATTTTTCTTTTAGTATGGAAAGGATATTGCCTGAAATATCAATAGGCATATAGGTGAAGTGAATTCCTTTTTCAACTAGGTGTTTCAGTAAAAATGTGGATTTCATTGCATCTCCTGCCCCCAGTTCAATCAAATCAAACGGTTCATTTTCAGGAACGATAAGGCGGGCGATATCAGCCGTTTTATTTTTGAAGATATCAAGTTCACAGCGGGTGAGATAGTATTCAGGCATGGCCATGATTTCCTGGAAAATCCGGTCTCCGGTTTTATCATAGAAGTATTTTGAAGATAATTTTTTTGGACTGGTTTTTAAGCCTTCCAGAACATCCGGACGAAAACTGTCAACATGATGATTTTCCACCTTTGGGCATGGGTTTAATTGTAAATTCATATGTTTTAATTTGTGTGGTTGTTAGTTCACTACAACTATCTTGCCGCCTCAACGTTGAATTTACAAAAAAATATTTTCTATCGTTTCATTAACATAAATATTTGCTAAATTGATGTAACTGATCGTACGCTCTGAGCATTTATTTTCTTAGTTCATACTCAACTTCACCTTCGTTTAAATCTGCTGTTTTCACAAAATTAAGCCGTTCCAGCAGTTTAATTGCAGGGCCGTTATGCTGATCTGTTGCTGCCCATATACGCTTCAGCCCTAATGTATGCAGCCCGAAATCAATGGCCAGCGTCATTCCGGTAGTCATATATCCTTTGCCGTAATATTGTGGCAATAAAACACATCCCAGCTCACCTTCTCCTTTATCCAGCCCCCGGTAATACCCGCAGGTACCAACAATTTTATGAGTTTCATTGTCCACGATGCCCCAGTGAATAGAATTTCCATCCAGATAATCCTGATTGATCTTTGCCTGCATTTCCGCTGCCTGCTGAACAGTTTCCGCGCGGATAGCATCATAAAACGAAATCTCAATAAGATCTTTAATATCTGTTTCCAGAATCTGTCGTAATGATACTCTGCTGCCTGTCACTTGTGGGAAATTATCGTACTGAAATAGTTTCATGATGATAGAAGTTATTAATTTTGGCGGTTCGCATCACAATTAATAGATCTACAATGTATTGCAGTTGATATTATGATCAGCTAAAAGTACTACTAATTTTACTATGAGCAGTAAAAAATACCTCCTGTCTTCTGGCTGAAAATCAGAGAACCTGGTTTTATAACGTTATTATAGAAATTATTCTGAAAGTTTCTGTTCGGACCTGATTTTATTCACCAAAGGATTCGCATACATGGTAAGAAAAAACTCTTTGGAAATGGCATCAGAAGGGTCAATGCGCATTTCAAGTCTTCGTACAAACAGCTGTTTTTCCTGTTCTGTATATTGATCAGCATAGGTATCGGTATTGTGAAGCAGGTCGTAAGCTATAAATTTGGTTGGCCAAAGCTTATAGTTCTGAATGATTGATTCATCAATAATCTGCGCAATTGCCTGCAACTGCTTATTTTTGTTTTCAGAATTGGCCGCAATATCATCCAGCTCCGTATCAAGAACGTTGCCTGCATGCAGATGAATCCGTTTTTTCTGACCTAAAACTCCACTGAGCATGGTCATAAAATCCTCATCTTTACCTTTAACGTACTCCTCATCTCTGTGCTTAGCCAGAAGCTGTGGCATTTTTAAGGAATCTGTAGGGTCATATTCGTAGGAAATGGATACAGGAACGATCTTCAGGGTTTTAAAGTAATTTGCCAATGGCATATCTTCTGCAGCCATAGCAAGCATTTTTAAAACGCCTTGCTGAGTAACATCGTTTCCGTCTTTGGTACGTCCTTCGCGCTGGGCAATCCAGACGGAACGGTTTTCTTTATGCAAAAGTTCCTTAATATATTCAGACATGATCTGGGAACTCTTCAGCTGCTCACGAAGCGGCAGTCCTCTCTGAACTAAAAAATTACGGTTCAGCTTGGCCAAGTCATGTAAAAAAGTTTTCTGAACAAGATTGTCACCTATCGCTGAAGCCGTCATGATGAGGCCTTTCTCCAAAAGAACCAGGTTGATGAGTGAAGTATCTAAAACAATATCTCTATGGTTCGAAATAAAAAGATACGGCGTCTGCTTATCCAGCTTATCAAATCCCGAAGTCGTAAGGCCCTCGGAACTTTTCGTAAGGATCTGTCGAATGGTATGTGCAATAAAATTGTGCTGAAAATCACTTACAGAGTGGATGTTTTTAAACTGCTCCCTCCAGATTTTCTTATCTGTATCAGGAAAAGTAAAACCCATCAGCGCGTTCATCATAGGATCACGGGCAATTCCAAGTAATGCTTCATTCACTTCACTGTCATCAAAAAACCGGATCTCATCGAACTTTGACATGTAATACTAATTAAACTTTTTGCAAAAGAACAAAAATTTATCGAGGCTACGCTACAATGTTTGTTAAAGTATTATGATTGACGTTTAAGTTTAGACGGACAATCTGTTTTTATAATAGATAAAACATTAAACCAATTATCAATCCATTTTATAAGTTCTTTTGTCTTGAAACAAAAGAACCAAAAATTCAAGGCTGGAATCTTCCGCTAAAAATTAAAATTTGCTCCTAAAATCCCCAAAACTCGTGCGGATTCAAGATTACTTTTTCAGTTCTATATTCGGGCCGCACTCAGACAGTGGGAATTTTTTAACGGATCAATTTTTAATTTTTTTAACGCTACAGCTTCCTAAGCCGATAAACAGGTTACTACAATAAAAAGAGAGCCATTATTTTACTTTTTCCAACAGATAAAGTTTAGCGCCTGAAAATGCCAGTTTAGGCATCAGGTTTCCTTCCAGCACCATGGTTTTATTGTTGACGTCAATTACTGAAATATAATTATTGGAATTGTATTCTATATAGTTTTCCTTTTCTTTGGTTAAAGGATTTTTTCCGAATTCCATAGAATATTTCACCCAATCTTCTTCTCCGGAGCTGCAATGTACAGGTTTGAATTTGGATTTTTTAGCCTTGAAAACAATCTGGTCGTAGCCGTCCGCACAGTCTGAAGTGAATGAGCTTTCCGGATTCTGATCGTTTGAAAATTCTTCGAAAGAGCCTTTGTAAACCCCAACCACTTTCCATGTTCCGTCTACACGGTCTTCATCTATTTTTCCTTTGGCTTTGCTTACGGCCCAGCTGATCCCATTTACTGTTCCTTTTACGGCTTTGTACCCAATTGTTGCTGCTCCTGTCACTACTTTTGCAGCGGTTCTTACAACGCAGGAGTTTAGCACAAAGACGGCTGAGGCAAGGAATATTATCTTTTTCATATCATCAAGTTGATTTAGGTACGAAGATAAGATTTTAAACTATTATGTTCATTTCTGCAGTATAGATTTCAGCTTTAGTTATCTAATGTTTTGAAAAAAAGTAGATTTTTCAAAATATAAAACAGCAAAAACTTACATCTTTGCTGTTTTCTGTATTACTTCAACAGTATTGCATTCACAGCTATTTCTGTACAAAAATACTGTGTGGGATAAGAATGTCATCTCCTTCCCTTCCATACTGTGGCACAATAAATCCTTTCGGCTCATACCGGTTGGTTCCGGAATTATAGTACCAGTTGGCACATCCGCTTATCTGAAGTTTAATATGGTGAATATGATCATATGCCTGTTGTTGAAAAGCCCCAAAATCCGGGAGGGACTTGTGCAGATCATCCAGTTCCCGGCCATAGGCATCATGTAATCTCATGGCTTCTGTACAGGCCTCCTGATAGGTAAGATTATACTGGTGACTCAGAATGAAGATGATATTCAGACTTTCACTTTCTATTTCAAGTTCTTTTTTCAAAGAGGCAAAATCATTCTGGATCACAATAATCAGTGAGAGCAGCTCTCTGCAACGCCTTACAATAGGGTGATTATAGATAAAAACCGGTAACGGAGAGTTCGTTGCAGGATCTATCAGGTCTCCATAAGGCCACATCCCAATTGAATATTTTCTGAAGCTTAGATAATGCGGAAGTAACGGATAGGTTCTTTTCTCAGCCTGTTTGAACGGTATTTCCTCCATCATTCCATAGATGATGAATTCATAAAAATTGATGGCCACTCTGTCTATCCAGAAACGAGGCATAAATGTTTCCCATTCTTTTCTTGCCTGTGCCATCTGCCGCAGAATACCAATTTCATCCGGCTCGGGATCTTCACCCATCATGACCTCATATACACGCTCCGCCATCGCTTTCAGTTCTTTTGCAGGGGTCATTCCGAAATAATCATCAAACAGTGTGATATAGATCATCAGCCTGGCACAGGGGCGCATCCGTTCTATGCTGTCACAGGTAGGGTTCATATAAGTAGCTACGCGTGACAAAAACTGGGGTTTGCATCTTTTTATTCCTTCTTCGGAAATAAAAGTATAATCATTATCATACCAATCTTTTTCTTCTTCATCAAAGGCATTGGCAATTGGGCTGTTCACCGTAGGCCAGGGATAATGACATTTTGGAACAATTAGTTCTTCTCTCATGGTTTATTTTAAAAATGAAAATTATTAATGATAATATTGGTAAAACTTTTCTTTGGCTTTCTTATCTTGTGACAATTCCATTGTACTGATAGGAAACCCCATACAATTCCGACATCCGTTTATTCTGATTTTTAAATGGTTTTCATATCATTACTAATTTCCGGCCAGGCAAAACCTACTCCTCCATGTTGGTATCTTTCAGTTTCCAGATAAAAAGAATTCACACCCTGAAGTCCAACTCCTGCGTAATAAACGAACTTGTCTACGTGCTCCTGATATTCACCGAACTCTCGATACTCAGCATGTAAGGCAAATACTTTGGCCAATTCTTCATTATGGATACAAAATGCTTCTGAGCAGGCATCTTCCAGTGAAAGATTATATTCCTGCTGCAATACAAAAACCAAATTAAAAACCTCTGTTCCCTTCGCCATTTCTTTTGGCAGAGAGTGAATATCATTTTGCCATGCAACCACCAGGGTCATATGTGATATTATTTTTTGAACAACAATATGCTCAAAAATATGTTCGGGAAGAACGAGACCCGATTCAATCTCACCCAGGATCAGATAGGGGCGCATAAGAACAGAATATTCGCGAATGGTTTTGAAAAGCGTGAGAGATGGTGGACGCTGTGCTATTTTATAAGGATATTCCAATTCAATCCCGTATCTGAAGGACTGATAAAAATAGTAAATAAAACGCTCAATCCATATATCAGGCATCAACGCACGAAACTCATCCCTTATTAAGGCCATATGTTGATAAAGGGCGTTTTCTTCCTGCCTTGGCTGAGCCCCCTTAAGAATATCTACACAACGAATTCTTAACTGTTGGATTTCCTCCAGAGACGAATGTTCCACCTGGTCATCAAGAGCGACGTACTGGAGCATAAATCTGTTGCAGGGAATAGTCTGTTCATACGTTAAGTCCGGCCACATACGGGCCGTGCACATGTGCAGCCTCATTTTTTTGTATGTTTCGCGTTGTTTTTCTGTCAGGAAAGTGTAGTCATTATCTATCCATCCATCCATATCCTTACCCATCTGTTCTGCATGTGGATTGATGAGGTCGGGCCAGGGATAATGGCCGCGTGGCAGATAATCTTTTGAATTATATTCTTCCGGTTTCATCTTGTTTACAGTTTCAGTTTGTAGATTGAAAATATTTATACGTTTATTTCTCTTTAATCTCATATTTGGTTCAGCTTTTCTTTCAGCTCCCTGGCTTCCGGAAATTCCAATGCATTGTAACGGCCAAGTTTTGTAGAGATATTTTTCCAGCCGCTCAGGACCATGCTCATATAATGTACCCAGTTTACCACAGCATCCTGCCAGATACCAAAGTCAGGCAGCGATGATTGTAGGGTTACAAATTCTTTCAGGTCTTCATTATGAAGCCGCAGATCTTCCAGGCAGGCATCTTCCAGTGAGATCTGGCGTTCATGCTGGATGACTTTAACAATATTATAATAGATACTGTCTGTTGCCTCATCTTTCACTACGGACTGTACTTCGTTGAAATAGGTCACCAGATGACAGGCCAGGGTCTGCAACCGACGGATAACCGGGTGCTCATGGATCTCCTGCGGCAGAATGATTCCTGTTTCTACCTCTGTAAGCTGCAAAAAAGGATACAGACAGATAGAATCTTCCCTTAAAGCAATACATTCTTCTATGGTCGGAAACACTTTTTTCTCCTTGTATTGAAGTTCAGTTTCCAGTCCGATAAAATATCTGCTGATCATCTTTGTAAACCGGACGATTGATTCCTGAGGGATAAACTGCAACAGTTCCTGCCTTAATGAAGCCAGCATAGATCCTAATGGTATTGTTGATTCTTCAGCGCTTATCTCACCATTGAGAACGGCAACGGACTGGGTATGGATTTTTTTAATATCTCCAGAGGTGCTTTCCTCGTACAGATCATCATTATAAAGAGTCCATAACATCAGTCTGCAGATAGGTTTGAAACGTTCAAGCGATGCTGTGGGAAACCATTGGGCAGCAATATGGGCAGTTTTAGTTTTTTTGTACTTTTTGCGGAGGTCAGGGTTCTGTTCATAAAGCCACAGATATTCGCCGTCTATCCATTGGTTTTCGGTAATTTCCTGCAGCTGATCAGCATGAGGGTTCTTTAATGTCGGGAAGGGATAATTAAATTGTTTGTTTAAGAGTTCAAGTGTGTTCATGGTTTTATTATTTTACTGTTTTTTCACATAAGGATAATATTTATAGTTACAGTTGGGCCAAAACTGTCATTAATAAACAGAACAAAATAATTTATATAAACAAATCCCAACCTAATCAAAATAACTGAAACTCAAATAAAACGAGAGGTTGACAACAAACTAAGCCCGTATTAAGATTACCTTTTTTTAATTTCTATGGGATAGAGCAGGTATTCAGACTTCGTAATAAGAACACTTTTCTAGATTATTGAAGAAAAATTTCCATAGGTTTTAATTTTGTAATTAATATTTTTATGACATTAGTTTATAACAATGAAAATAATAAAAAATACAATAGAATCCAAATTTATTTCACATACTATTGATAAAGACAAACATAAAATCTGAAATTATAGTATTAATAGCCTTTTAAAGAGTAAAAAAATTGTTTAATTTAATTTTTTTATCACATGCTTATCTTTTTTTTCTGATTTTCTTAATCAGTATTAGACCGACAACAACTTTATTGAGGATTAGTCTAAAGCTATTCTTCTACAGTTGACACACAACATCCTAAAAAATATCTATTTCAATAGCAATATCTACATCTTCTATTTCTATATGATTGATATTGTTCAGCTGAAATGTTCCTTTTGCTGAAAAAGATTTACTGTAAGTTATATCATCACCCTGATTATCTGATTGCAATGTTAGGTTACATGCAAAAAAGCCTTCATTAACTGAAAATGTTTTTGAAGGAGTATCAACAAAAATATCCTCTTGACTGATTTCTACCTGCCAATTTTTGCAGACATAATTTTCCGGCTGTGTATTGTTTAATACATCACTCCAGATTCTGTAATCACTACTAAATTTTTCCGCAATGTGATCTTTAATGTCATTAATTTCCATGGTTAATAATTTTTTGATGTTAAAATTAAAAGCAATTTATTATTTAGCCATCTCAGGCTTATACATCCACCTCCTCAACCTCCTCACTGGTACATACACAAAAATGGCAGAAAGCACTCCCGCCAGCAAGCCCACAAGCATCGCCATCGCCGTAGCATCCAGCTTATAATATTTTGAAAAAACATACTGTGCAAAAAGCAGGACAGACAAAACCAATAATCCGGTAATAACCCCGTGCAAAATGCTCAGTTTCGTCATCAGTTTCTTTTTGTTAAGCTGTTCATCTACGGTAAATTCAATCGCGCCCTGTTCGGAAGCAATAATAACCCTGTTGATGATGTCGATGGTAAGCACTACCGGTAAGAATATGGCCATTGGTAGCGTCAATCGGGCCAGATTTTGGGTTCCGGAAAAGAAGTGTGTATACCCTAATTCCTGGAAACTGGCGTAAGCAATAATGAAATTGAAGAATACATTCGGAAGGACATAATAGATCGTCCGCCTGATTAAAAAGCGTTTCAGGGTGGTTTTCCTGAGTTTTTTAGGAGGTGAAGGCTTCAGTTTAAATTTCATAGCGATGAGGTGAGAAGTTCAATGGCTTTGTCTTTAATTTTAACGGCTTCTTCTTTAAGTAGAAAATCCTCATTGGACATAAACGTAAAGTCCATTTGTTGATTATACGTTGTGGTTACCAAAGTATTTGAATTCAGCCATGGAAAGGCAACAGTCGGACTGATGATGGTTTCCACTTTAAAATTTTTATAATCACCTGGGATATTGATTCTTCCCATATTGGAAAGCGTTACATCATGTCCGCCTTTACTGGACTTCATCATAGAAACCATACGTTCAGCAACGGGATGCATCTGCTCACCCATCCACAGAAGCTCTCGGGCCTCCATTTTTTCTATTTTTTCTACAAGATCTTTTTTGATCTGTCTGGCGTTGTCCAGTAGATCTGTGCTTCCTTTTTTTAATGACAATTCAACGGTCGGTGCAAAAGCAAATACATGATCCTGCCTGATCTCCGGAATAAAGTGACGCACATCCACTGGACTGATCACCTTCCCTTTTGCATATTTTCCCTGGATATCCTGAAAAGCCTGCATAAACGAAGAACAAAGCAAAGCGTGTACAGAAACACCATGAGCTTTAGATTTTGCCGTTATTTGCGCGGTTGTATCTGCATTCAGCTTCCAATGGACAACATAATTGCTGCCAAGATTTCTGGTCTTACTTTTCCGCTTCATAAGAAAAAAGAGTCTGCCTATCATCAGATAAAAACGGGCTTTGCGCTTCTTTCTTTTCATATCGAAATCCAAAGGCAGAAAATCATCTACAGAACTGAATACTTCATAAGGCTGCAGCTCTACAGCAGGATCATCCAATAAAGCAAGAAGTTCCTTCATCATGGTGACAAGGGAAGTTCCATCGCAGATACAGTGAGGCAATACCCAGAGAATTTCCGATACCTCCTGTCCTTTGATCCAGACCAATTGGGCCAGTGGTTTTTTTTCATCTTTAAACAGCCGGAACCATTCTTTTTCGGATTCCAGCAGCCAGTCTTCATCGGTTTTTCGCTCAACAATACGGAGCGGAATGGATTCAATTTCTTCTACTTCTATAAAAAAGGGATATTTTTCACTGCTGTTATCAATCCTGGTTCGCAGCAAAGGATGTTTCTGCTGGATTTTCTCTAAAGCAGTCTTAAAGTTTTCCTCAGGGATATTCCCTTGGATTTTTGCTGTAAATACACAGTTAACAGGAGTTTCAGGATCAACATACATGATCCGTTCCACCATCATTAAATTTCGCCTGATCATAATATTGCAATGGGGTCTAATTGTAATTTCACCGTCTGAATCACCTCATCACGAATGGCTAAGGCTTCAGCATACGGCAAATATCCTTCGCTTCCTACAAAAGAAAAATCCATTTCCCCTCTGAATGTTGATGTCACCATCGTTGTGGTATTGCCCAAAGGCCCGATTACTGAAGGACTAAAAATGGTATCCAGTGTAAATTCTTTGTATTGATGAGGAATCTGGATGCGTCCCAGATTGGAAAACATACAGTCGTTGGAAGACTTGCCATGCTTTAGCAGCTTCGTGAAATTTTTCAGAACATCATGAGCAGATTCCATCACCATCATCGTAATGTAGGGATTCAATTTGGAAGTTTTCCGCTCTACAGATTCCTGCATCAGTCTTAAATTCTCCGAAAAACTTATTTTCTGATTCGCTGAAACCACGATCATCAGACCGAAAGCAAAAATATGGTCTCCTTTGATCTGGCTGGCAAAGCGCCTGATATCCACCGGACACGAAACCTTATTGAAAGCTGCATTGCCTCTCACTTTTTTAAATGCCTGAAGCAATGCTGCACACAGGAAAGTATTAACAGTAACTTCGTGTGATTTGCAGTAAGAAATCAGTTCCTGACTCATTTCTTTGTTGAATTTCCAGTGGATCAGATAATCTTTTTGCCGGTCAACGGCTTTTTTACTGACAGGAATACATTTGATGGCTGTCGCTGCCAGTCTTCCGATCACTTTCGCTTTCAGTTTCTGTTTTCGGTTCGTTAAAATCTCAGAAGGAACCACATCATGAATTCCGAGTATGGGATTTTCCACCCCGATTTCTGCAGAAGGACGATCCAGCAGCTGCAAAAATTCATACAGAAAAGCCATCGCAGAACCGCCGTCGCATAAACAGTGATGAAAAGAAAAAAGCATATCAGAAACCTCTTCCCCTTTGATCCATACAAAACGGATCAGCGGCAATTCTCCGTAATTAAACAAGGTTTTCCACTCTCTTGCGGATTCTTCTTTCCAGTCGTCCTCTCCTTTTCGGGTCACCATCCGTATCGGGATGGGGAGATGTCTTTCCGGAACTTCAAACCATGGGATATTGTTTTCATCATGGCTGATGAGTGCTCTCAACCACGGATGTTTTCTCTGAATCTGATTCAGGGCATGTTGAATATTTTCCTCTTTAAAGGTTCCGCGCAACCGGAACGGAATCACCGCATTGAAAGGTTCTGTTCCGTCACCCAGCAGCATGCGCTCACCAAATAACAATTTTCGTCGCATAGGCTTATACCATAACTAATGTTGAACGATGTTCTTGCACAAAATCTTCCAGAAGCTCTACCGCACGGTCATTACCGCCGGCATTCAGTAAGTTCGTCTGAACCTCTTTCGCTGCGTTTCTGTAGGCAGGGTTTTCCAGCAGTTCAAAAACAGTTTCACGAAGAGCTTCAACACGTAATCTCTTGTATCGGATGCTGATTCCGCAGCCTGCCTTTTCAATTAATTTAGCAATATGAAAATGGTCGTAGGCGATAGGGGTAATGAGCATCGGCAATCCATTGGTAAATGTATCATTTACGGTATTAAAGCCTCCGTGGCAGATCACTGCATCCATATGAGGCATCAATGCAGATTGCGGGACAAAGCCGTTCACGATGAAATTAGAAGGCCATTCATCAAATATGTCCGGAGGAGTTGCTGCGATAACCGTTACAGGCTGATCTGCAAACGCGGCAATCACTTTTTCAAAAAAGGCTTTCCGAATATCTACTAAAAGCGTTCCTAAGGATACAAATATTTTCGGGGTCGTAGACGCTTCCAGCTTTTCCCAGTCAAAAGGAGCCGGATTCGGACGTCCTTTTACCGGACCTACAAATCTCATATGGGACGGAACGGTTTCAAAATCCGCAAAAGTCTGTGACGTGAATACCAGATTCAGCTTATTGGAATGGATAAAAATACCTTCATCATCAATTCCCACTTCTTTTTGAAGATCTTTGATCAGGTTTTGCTGCCATTCGAATATTTTGGGTGCGTTATTCGCGGTATCGCCCATTACATCGGGAGGAACAGGCGTAGTTGTTACACACGGAATATGGTGTTTGTGAGCAAAAAGAGCTCCTCCGAAAGTGATGCAGTCATTCACCAGAACATCCGGTTTCCAGCTTTCCATCAGACGCTCCAATCCGGGCATCATCATCTTGGCAAACGGAACATAGGTCTCTTCCAGTGCAAGCTTCATCACTTCAGGTCCTGAACACGCCGGCCCGTCATCCTGTCTCTTTAAAATACGCTGAATATCCTCCTGAAACGGGATAAGATCTTCTTCAGGATAAAAATAACTTCCTCCTTCCGGAATATGTTTGTCGTCTAACGGTGTAATTCCGAACCATTTTACCTCGTGTCCGCGGGCGATCAAACTGGCTCCTACACTTAAGGTCGGGCTGATATGACCAAAAAATGGCGGGATCACAAATAAAAATTTAGACCCCGGCTTTATGGTTTCCTCAGCAGGGATTAACGCTTTTTCAAGCAAACTGGCTGCAGTGGCTGTACCTCCGGCTTCGGTGAAAGATTCACGAACCTTTTCAGCAGCTTCTTTATATTCCGAATTATTTAATATATTTTTCACGGCTTCGTTTAAGTGATGGGATTTAAATCTGTTAAAATTAAGACGCTCTCCTGCTCCGGTACGCACTACACGTCCTGCCACATGAGACTGATCATAAGCAATCGGGATCACAACCAACGGAAGACCATTGGAAAGGGCTTCAGAAACGGTATTGTGACCGCCGTGGCAAACGACTCCATCTAGATAAGGCAAGAGATCCAGTTGAGGAACCTGATGATAGACCATAAAATTCTCCGGCCAGCTGTCAAAAAGCTGCGGATCGGAAACCAATACCACGGTCAGGTCTTCATCTTTAAAGGCATCCACCACCTTTTGGAAGAATGCTTTTTTATGATCATGATCGAAAGTCGTTCCGATGCTTACCAGGATCTTTTTGTGGGTAATGCTTTTCAATCTGTCCCAATCAAATTCACAGGAGATACGGCGTTCCGTAAGAACAGGTCCCGTGAACTGATAGTTTTCCGGCAGATCCATTTCACCAAAGAAATATTTTGAAGTTAAAACAAGCGTCAACAGATCAGAAGAAGCCAATGAACGGTTTTCCGTTACGCCAAGTTCTTTCTGCAGTTCAATGATTTTATTGACTTCCCATTCGTGTACTTTAGGCAGTTCATCCATCATTTTAATGGCCGCCGGAGCGGTAACGGAGGTGCTGTAGGGAAGATTCAGTTTTTTAGCAGCAATAGCAGCGGCAAATAACTGATGATCTCCAATCACCAAATCGGGTTGATAGTGTTTCAGCAAGGTAACGATTCCATTGTAGCAATGTCTGTTTAAAGGAATCAATACGTCATCGTAAAGAAACTTTATACTGTCGATACCGTAGACTACTTTTTTAGAAATAATATCGAGATAGCTCTCACTTTCTCTTTTCTCCTCGTCGGTCTGGTCATATTGAATGAGTAAAAGTTCTCCCCCGACAGGAAGCTTTGTACTTAAATTTTTATCAAGACTGATCCAGGCCACTTCATGTCCTCTTTGCAGTAATTCTGCGCCGATGCTTAAGGTTGGATTGACATGGCCTGTCAATGGTGGAACAACAAATACAAATTTAGCCATGATTTTGTGTTAATGCGTTAGATAATGATTGAGATAAAAAATGAACCATCGATTCAGCGATCCGAACGGGTTCCTGTATCGGGACATTATGATCTCCCGGAATCAGTTCCAGTTCAGACGGAATAATCTGCGTTTTAAGCCATTCCCCTGTAGGTTTACAGTTCGATTCAGATCCGTAAAGCAAGAGTGTGGGAATATCCAGCTCTGAGAAATTGGCTTTCCCCAGAAAATGTTTTTCCCTGATCATATCTGCTTTGATGGTGGTCTTTTCAAACAGGAATTCATACATCCGGTGGTTTTTCTCCATCTGCCTTTTGCCCATCTGAACTTTGGTGGTGTCCGTAAAATTGGCCACATAATGCTCGAGGAATTCTTTGCTGTATTCATCGATAATGTTACGGGCCTTTTCATCCTGAGGATCCGGGGCTTCTATAACGACCAGCTGACTGACACGGTCCGGCGCTTTCAATGCTGTTTTCAAAGCAATCAATCCTCCGAAACTGTATCCGGCCAGATGTACTTTCTTAAGATTTAAAACATCCATCAAAGCCAGTACATCAGATGACATACTTTCCAGATCGTAGCCGTCTGTAAAACGCTCACTCATGCCGTGACTTTTCAGATCATACATCACCACATGGAAATGCTTCGCCAGAATCGGGGCAATATTAAAATAATAAATGGAGAGGTTGCTGAACATCCCGTGGATAAGCACCACTGTCTGTTCAGCCCCTTTATTCAGTTCCTGAATATGAACCTGTTTATTGTTTACATTGATTATTGGCATTCGTAGATATAATTGATGATCATACGGAGGTCAAGGTTGATCAGTTCGTCTAAGTCCATAGAAGACAGCCATCCCGTGAAGTCAATCTGATCCCCGAAATGCGCTTTGATCTTCTCGGAAAAAGAAACTATTTCTATGCTGTCCATTTCCAGGTCTTTCGTGAATGAACTATCCGGAGTGATATCCATTTCCTCTACAAATTCGGCACCTATCACTTCTGTAATAAAACCTTTTAAAAGTGTGAACAATTCTTCGTGATTCAATTTTAATGTGTTGTTTATAGTGTCCATCCGATAATATATTTTTTATGTTTAATAGTTTTTATTTCAGTTTGGTTGATCCATAAATGATCTCCCTCAATATGCGTGATTTCGAAAGCTTTTGGATTTCCTTTCAGTCCGGTTCCCAGAAACTTTCCGTACGCTTCTTTGGTTACCCAGAATCTGGTGGTCCATTCTGCCTGATCTCTGTCTTTTAATAAGGTTAATTCGTGATCGGTAAATACCAGGTCGTAAAATTCGGAGCTTCGTTCTTCCATGATCTCCATGTCGATTCCCACCGGGCCGCCCTGACGTGCAATACCTACCGCATCCTTTTCTTTATGGGCTAAAGAAATATGGATATCTTCTGTGACATCGCCTATCAGATAAGGTTTTCCAACTTCATCCTTCCCGATTTCAAAAGTGATGGGGAAACAAGGGTGATTTTTCTTTTCACGGAGAAGGTTTCGTACCGCATCTTTCACGGCTACACGGCTTACCATCCATTCTTTCCGCTTGTTGGGAAACAACTGCTGATGATACTGTTTTTCCGTCTGGTTGAAATATCTTTTGAGGATAAAATCCCACGAAGCCACTCTCGTATACGCCTGATGAAAGAAAAATACTTCAGGAGCTATTTCCTCCGAAAGACGGTTATGTAAAGGCGACATGGAAACATTCCACAGAGGTTCATCGATTTCCAGCCGGCGGTTTTGCCAGCCTGTAATCGCGCACCATACTTTTCCGTCTCTTTTCAGGATGATATCTGCAATGGCAAATTCTTCATTGAGTTCTGTAAGGATACAGGTACATTCAAAAAGGCCGTCCTGATCCTCCATATCTCCGAAGAATTCGATATCTCTGATTTTTACCGGGAAAGCAATACGGTCTTTGGTCAGGGTAAGCTGCAGCCACAATCCGAATAATTGTCCTGCATTATCAAGCAAAGAACCTTTTCCTCCGTTTCCTTTGATTTTTCCTACAATTCCTTTTGTTCCTACTGCAGAAATCTCTGTAATTCCCTGGTACAGTTCTCCATGGAACATATGTTTGTCATAGATTTCTTCAGGTGTTCTTTCAATAGGCAGAAGATCCCCGATCGATAGGTTAAAGGCAGGTACAGCAGGCTCAGATGAAGCCAATAAGACTTCTGCATTCGCAAAGTTCTCTATATCAAGGTAGGCATGGTTATTGGAACGCCATTCTCCTTTGACTGTTTTTTCAAAAGGTTTGGCGACATTCATCCATTGAAACACACTTACATTCATTATCTTATGAACGCGGGTTCCCGGTATTTCGGCCTGTGCTATTTCTGCTAACTGCTCAAAAATCATGGTCATCGGGATCACCGGTTCCATATCAGAAACATTGGTCCATCCTTTCGGCTGTCTCAATAGACTGTGATCGATGAGGTAAGGATGAGTATCTAAATTAACATGAAGAAGTTTCGAGAAATTCTTACTAACAGGAGGTCTGGAAACTACAGGTTTTGGAACTGCAATTTGCGGACGGTTTTGAAACAGCGTCAGCACTTCTTCCTGCATCCGGATCATATCGGTAATATTTTCCTGGAAAGCCTGAACAAGAGGATGACCGGTCTTAGCCACCGTTGCTGAAACCGTATTTTGTTTTGGCACTTCAAAAGACTGCACCAGATTTTGAATTTCTTTAAAATCCCGAATGATCGGTGAACCCAGCTGTAACTTGATTCCCTTTCCTAATGATTTTTTTGATGGGTTTTGTACTTCTAAAAAGTCCAATGCTACTGTTTTACCTTCCACAAATAATGCGGCTACCACACGTTGCAGCTGAGCCAGGGCAGATCTTGTAGCCACACTCGACGCTATCGTACTGAATGGTTTTCCTTTCAAAGTATCATCAATAAATCCAATAAGTCCTCCGGTTCCTATCTGAATAAAGAATTTTGCGCCTTCATCATACAGTTTATCCGTCAGTTCACGGAAACGGACCGGCTGAACCAAATGCTCTGCGCTTAGTTTTCTGATCGCATCCTGATCGGCAGGATACGGTTCTAAAGTCGTTGCAGACCACAACGGGATTTTCGTCTGTTGAAACTGCGCTTTTTCCATTCCCGCTAAGATCACATCCAGCTTATCAGCGATAAACGGTGAGTGAAAACCGGACTGGAACGGCAGGATCTGATGAAAAATCTGTTTTGATTTTAACAATGGAACCAGCTCGTCCAGAGCAGCATTACTGCCACAAAGGATCACCTGATTGGGACAGTTGTCATTGGAAATATAAAGATTGGGAATGGCATCGATAAAAGGCTTCACCTCATCAATCCCCGCCCCGATCGCAATGAATCTGGAATCTTTTAATTCAAAGGTTTCCGGATTCAGAACATCAATCAGAGCTTTAACAGAATTCACTTCTGCCAGTTCTGAGGAATATCCTGCCAGCCATTCTCCCAGGCTGTGTCCCGCATTCATATCCGGAACAATTCCCAGTTTTTTCAGGGCGTTATCAAGGATGCTGCATTTGTTGAAAATCCCCAATGCATCGCTTAGCAAACCTTCCCCTTCTGTTTCGATAGGCTCGGTTAATCCAAAATAACGGCTCACACTGTCCACTTCTCCTTTCGCAAGGCCATCCAGACCCGGAAATACGAAGGCAATCTTACCTCCATCTTTCAGTAAAGGCGTATTGGTGTACCAGATATCCTGTTTATTGCGCCATGGATTATTTTTAGCTACAATTTTAGTGGCTTTTTCTATTCTTTCAGGGGTCGGGTCGAATAAAGCAATCCGGTAATCCCCTTCTCCTACTCTATTTTCGTTGTTCTTTAAAGCAGAAAGTAATTCTTCATGGGTAGGTCTTGCCAATACTAAAACGCGGTCTTTTTTAGGCATATCATAGCCTTCCAAAACAACGTGTGCATTGATCCCTCCAAATCCGAAGGCATTGACTGCCGCTACTTTCGGTAAACCTGTTTTTGACCAGATTTTTGGTTCCTGTACCGGAGCAAAACGGGTCTGCTCCATATCTGCAATTGGATTTTCACAATATAATGTAGGCGGTAACGTATCATGATGAAGCGCCAGACAGGTCTTGATTAAACCTGCGATCCCAGCAGCCGGCATAGCATGCCCGATATTGGATTTAACGGATCCTATTCCTGCAGCCTGCGTTGTTTCTTCTTTAGTGAAAAACTGAGCCAGAGTGTGAAGTTCTGTTTTGTCTCCAAGCGGTGTTCCTGTTCCGTGGGCCTCAAGATAACCAATCTGCTTTTCGTCCAGATCTGCATTGATCCAGGCCTGTTGCAAAGCTTTAAGCTGACCTTTAACGGACGGGCTCATCACGCTGGTTCCATTGCCATCGCTGCTTACTCCAACACCTTTGATCACGGCGTAGATTTTATCCTGATCACGGACTGCGTCTTCCAATCGTTTTAATACGACGAAACCACAGCCTTCGCCAATTAACAATCCGTCTGCATCCATACTGAACGGCTTGATCTGCTGTTGATGCGACAAAGCTCCCAACTGGGCAAAAATACTCCAGAAAGCAGCGTTCTGTCCGGTATGTACACCTCCCGCGATGACCATATCACAACGGCCACGGTTGAGTTCCTGAACGGCGTGATCTACTGCAATCAGGGCACTGGCACAGGCAGCATCTACTGTGAATGCAGCACCTCCCAGATTGAACCTGTTCGCCACTAAAGAGGCAACCAGATTGGGAATCAATCCCATGGCGGTATCTGCTGCAAAGCGTCCTTTCCGCTCCTGGAAAGCATGCTTCACCTTTTCGATGTCTGCTGAAGATACCTGAGGAAGCAATTCCTGCAACAGCGAAGAAATCTGTTCCCCCGTACGCACGATTTCAATGGCACGCGTCGCTCCGGGACCGGTATAGTTTCCTTTACCGATAATGATTCCGGTTTTCTCAAGAGATATTCCTTTTTGAAATACACCGGCATCTTCCAGGGCTTTCTGCACCAGATCGAGGGTTAATAATTGATCCGGCTCTGTACCTTCTACTGCCAATGGAAGAATCCCAAAAGCCGTAGGATCAAATTCATAATCTGAAATAAATCCACCGCGTTGGCAATAGAATCTGTCTACAGGACTGGTAGCATCACTAAAGTGTACAGGATCAATCCTATCAGCAGGAGCCGATTGGGTGGAATCTACCTTATTGATAATATTCTGCCAGAAAGTATCGGCATCCTGTGCCCCGGGAAAGACACAGGATAAGCCAATAACAGCAACATCTGTTTTTTTCATAGTTATCGTATACAGAGGTTTACCAGTTGTTTCCAGACATGATCAATACCTGACTTTCGGTTCCGTATTTGATCTCATTAAGGAAAATTTCTTTCCCCTGGTCCAATGGAATTAAAGAAATACCGCGTCGTTCATATTCTGTTTCCAGAGTCGATGAAACCATTCCGGCTCCTTTCCATGGGCCCCAGTTGATGGAAATTACTTTCCCTTTTAATTTTTTATTTAAAGCTTTCGCATAATCATCCAGTACGGAGTTGGCCGCAGCATAATCTGTCTGACCCTTGTTTCCGTATACTGAAGCGATACTTGAAAACAGCACCACAAACTGACAATCAGCACGAAGTTGTTCTGCCAATACACGAAGCGGTTTTACTTTCGTATCGAATACGCGCTCAAATGAACTGGATGTCTTCTGCCTGAACAGTTTGTCCTCCAAAAGACCTGCTCCATGAATGACTCCGTCTAAACGGGCGTATTTATCGTAAATATTTTTTATTAAATCTGATAATCCTTCTTCGTCACAAAGATCTAAGGATTGATAGACCACTGTACTTCCCAGCTGTTCCATATCACGGATGGTTCTCAGAATCTGATTGTTTTTGAAGATTCTTACGGTCTCTTTTTCTATTTCGGAAGGAGAAGTAAAGTTTCCGGTTTTAATAAGATAGCTTCTTATTTCGTCCTTGGTTTTCATGGCTTCCACTTCTTTAAGGTCCGCTATGACATCTCTCGGATCTGCCGATCTTCCTACCAGAATATAAGTACAAGGATACGCTCCGGACATATGCTTCACCAATTCGGAAGTGATTCCCTGTCCGCCTCCGAGTACTAAAACTACAGATTCCTGATCCAGTTGGATATGAGCTTCTTCAAGGCTTGTTGACAATGGAGAAGGGATGATATCTATTTTATGCCTTTGGTCGTGTTTGTAAACGACTTCGGAAGGCTTATCTGTGGTTAATATTTCTTTTAAAGCAATCTCTGTAATCTGATCAACTTCCTGTGGTGTGCTCAGACTGATCAGCCTGCAAGAGGTTTGTTCAAATTCTCTCGCTAAGCTTTTGAAAAGTCCAGGATAGCCTTTGTAATGACGTAAAAGACGGGTATCAGTCAGTTCCTGAATATGAGCCGGAATGTCTGAAATCAGATACACCCATTTGGCTTTATCAAGATCCAGTTTCTTGATCTGATCCACGTGATCAATGATGCTGTGTTTTACGGTTGAGGAGAACAGATCCAGAATGATGAGTCCGTCAAAATCTTTAAGATCCCTTTCCGTATCTACCAATTCTGCAATAGCGCCATATTTTTCAAGGGTGTTTTTGATCGCCATCGTTTGCGGACTGTTGTCCTGAGTGATCGCAAAACGTTTTCCCTTGATGATTTCTGTATTCTGCTCTGTAGAAACATCGGTTGGCGTCAGGTCAAAACGAAGACGTGACAATAAATTCTGAACAGGTTCAACATCAGCATCGGTGTTTCCACTCATTTCACTGATCCATGAGGCCAGTCCTTTTAATGTTTTAATAGCAGCCAGTTTTTCCATCAGATCGTCGGCCTGGTCCATATCCTGACCGAAACCAATTTTGATTTTAAGGTCTCCGATAATTTCCATTCTTTTAATAGAGTCGATGCTCAGATCTGCTTCCAGATCAAGATCCAATCCCAACATTTCTTTCGGATAACCTGTTTTTTCACTAACGATATCCAGAATTATATTTTGTAGTTCTTCAAAAGAGAATGCAGATTTGCTTTCTACTTCTGCTGCCGGTGTTACTGCAGCTCCGTTTTTTTCAGGAGCAGCTGCCGGAGTTCCTGTCAATTCCGTCAACCATGAAACCAGACCGCTTAAAGTTTTGATCGATGCTAATTTTTCCATGACCGTATCTTCATCGGCATTACCTGATGTAAGCGCTCCCAGTTCACTGCGAAGCGTTCCAATGATTTCTACCCTTTTGATAGAGTCAATACTCAAATCAGCTTCCAGGTCCATTTCCATACCGAGCATTTCGTGTGGATATCCTGTTTTATCGCTGACCACCTGTAGCAATAGGGTTTTAATATCTTTTACCGGAGCCTGTTTTACAGCAACAGCAGCTGGCTTTTCTACATGGGCAGGCTGTGCAGGAATCGTCACCAAACGATCGTTCACAGGTGCTTGTACCGGCGCAGCATAAACAGGTGCAGGGCTGACTTGCGGATTCTGTCCCAGGAAGGAAAGCATCACATCACGCTGTGCCTGGATCAGCTGTTTCATGGTATTTAAATATTCCTGAAGCATACGTTCAGCGGCAGGCTGAGATTCGGCTACAGGGGCTGGTTGGTTATTCGTAAAATTGTTCATGGAAATAGGATTTAATATCGGTAATGCACCATTAGCCGGCAGATTACCTGTGGTTGGATGCGCCATTTGTCCGTTCACACGCCAGATGGCTGGATTTTTTTTATACAGTTCAGGCTGGTCTATCTGAATCAGTTTAGCCTTACGGCCATCGAAAAGTTTTTCGATACTGAAGCTTCTGCCGGTTCCAAGATATTGCGCCAGCATGGAAAGAAGATGGCTCAGCTTATTTCGGTTGCTGTCTTCCACATACAGAGTCAGCTGATCTTTTTCTAAGCAGGATTTAGTCAGTCCGGAAAGAACTTTTCCAGGACCTACTTCGATGAATATTCTGGCTCCGTCTTCATACATCGCCTGAATTTCTTCTACAAATCTTACGGGCTGTACCAAATGATCTGTCAGTCTTTCCTTTATTTCTGAAGGCGCTACAGGATAAGTTTCAGCCGTTGTATTCGACCAAACCGGGATCTGCATTTCTTGAAAAGGAATGTCTTTTAAAACCTCGTCATATAAGCCTTTAGACTTAGCCAATAACGAGCTATGGAATGCACAGGCAACTTCTAATTTCTTTGCAGAGATACGTTCCTTTTTAAGGGTTTCCATTAATTTATTGATGGCCGGCGTACTTCCTGCCACTACACATTGAGTGGGAGCATTATAATTGACCGGATAACAGCCTTCTGTTTTGTCTAATACCGACTGCAACTGTTCTCTTGTTGCGCTTACCGCAATCATAGTTCCCGGATCACCTCCTTCTACTGAATCCAGAATGGCGTGGGCTCTTTGAATACTTAGATCAACCAGTTTTTCTTCTTCAAAAACTCCGGCAAAACATAAAGCTGGCAATTCACCATAACTATGACCTGCCACCATATCCGGAATGATGTCCAGTGATTTCAGGAAGTTAGCTAAAGCCAGGTCAACCATTCCTAAAATAGGTTGTGCCAGGCGGGTATCTTTAATGGTTTCTTTCTGTTGTTTTAAAGCAGCTTCATTAAATGTTGCTGAAGGGAAAACTACTTTCTCCAATTCAGGATATCCATCGATCAGGTTACGCATGGCCGGAAAAGCTACGAACAGATCGCGGGCCATATTGATTCTCTGACTGCCCTGTCCGGGGAAAAGGAAAGCTACTTTACCGTCACGTTTATTCACCGTAAAAGTATCTTTACTTTCGATGCCGGATAATGCCAGTTCGATGTTCATCATCAAATGTTCGGCAGTATCAGCAACAATGGTTAACTGAATTGGTTTTTCTGAGCCTACCGCCAAGCTGTAAGCCATATCTTTTAAAGGAATATCACCATTAACCTCCAATAGAGATTTGATCTGTGACAATTGAATTTTTGCATCCTCATACGTATCCCCACGGAATACAAATAATTCTGACGGCCAGGATTGCAATACGGCAGAATCGTCTTCCTTAGGATGGTTCGCAATGACCGTATGGAAATTGGTTCCTCCGAATCCAAAAGCACTGATTCCGGCATAACGGTTTTTCCCACTCCATAATCCGCTTTCTGTGTAAAAAGCAAAAGGACTGGTTTGGGCATTATAATAAGCATTAGGCTGCTGTAAGTGAAGTGTCGGTGGTTTTACGCCGTGGTATACCGCCAGTGAAGCTTTGATTAGTCCGGCTAATCCGGCCGCACATTTGGTATGCCCGATCTGCGTTTTCACGGAGCCTAAATGAGTTTGTCCCGGTATCGCTCCTGAGCGGCTGAATAAATTCGTCAGTGCACTCAGTTCGGTTTTATCTCCAACTACAGTTCCGGTTCCATGGGCTTCCACTAAACCAACTGATGCAGGACTAATCCCCGCTTGGGAATAAGCACGTTCTAAAGCACGTACCTGCCCTATTTTTCTCGGGGCCGTAAGACCCAGTGCTTTTCCGTCACTTGATCCTCCCACTCCTTTGATGACAGAATAAATACGATCGCCATCGCGAACGGCATCTTCATATCTTTTTAAGACAAGGATTGCCACTCCTTCTCCAAGGGCAATTCCGTCGGCTTCCCCATCAAATGTGGCACATCTTCCTTTTCTGGAAAGTGCGTGGGTGCTGGAAAACATCAGATAATCATTGATTCCGTTATGTAAATCCGCTCCTCCGGCAAGAACCATATCGGATTTCCCTAATATCAGTTCCTGACAGGCCAGATCAATAGCTGCCAGAGAAGAAGCACACGCCGCATCTACCGTGAAATTTCTTCCCCCCAGATCCAGACGGTTTGTAATCCTACCTGCGATCACATTCGCCAAAATACCAGGGAATGAATCTTCCGTCGTATGGGGAAATGCCTGTTTCACTTCTTCATGAAGTTCTCCGAAAACCTGTTTATAGTATCCTCTGAAACTATAGCTGTTGGCCAGATCATTACCGCCTTCAGCGCCTATAATAACAGAGATATTTTCTCTGTTGATGTGTTTTTCTCCATAGCCTGCATCTTCCATGGCACGTTTAGCAACCAATAAGGTCAACAGCTGCGTGGGTTCAATGGCAGCAAGGGATTGTGGAGGAATTCCAAAGGCTAAAGGATCGAAATCAATTTTCGGAATAAATCCGCCCCATTTGGAGTGAGATACATCCGGTCCGTCTGAATCCGGATGGTAATACAATTCTTTATTCCAGCGCTCATCAGGAACTTCTGTGACACTGTCCCTTCCTAAGATGATGTTTCGCCAGTATTCTTCAAGGTTTTTAGCGCCCGGGAAAATACATTCCATCCCGACAATCGCTACATCCAGAGGCTTTTCTGTGGATACCGGCTGTTCCGGTAAAGCGGCCTCTTCAATATATTTATAGTTATCAATACTTACGTTCTGATGAAGGGATGCAAGGGAAATCACACGGTTTTGCATGGTGGCTACCTGACCGATCATGTACATTCCCAAATCCAGCTGCTCATTTTTAGGAACATTAACCAACTTGTCTCCCTGACGATCGATCCCTTTTGCGGCAATCCTAAGTCGGCCTACATTTAGTTTTTCAAGCTGTTCCCATACTTCTTTTTTATCCATTCCGGCTGCCAGAAGTTTGATTTTCTCGGTACTGAAATGTTTAGCAAAAGCTGTATTTAAGCAACGTGTTTCGTGTCCCGGTGCTGTTTCCAGTAAAACCGTGTCTTTTGCCTGCATAGCCTGCACCTGGAATTCTTCCTGAATAGCTCCGGTACGTACAGCTTCTTCCGTATACAGATAGGCTGTACCGATCAGTACTCCAACCTTTACGCCTCTGGCTGCTAACGGAGCTGCCATGATAGAAACGAATGCTGTTGAAAATGCATTATGAATTCCGCCTGCAAAAAATACGCTGATATTTTCAGGATGTTCTTCTTTTAAAATACGTTCAATCTGTTTTTCCCAAAGAACCATGCTTGAAAGCGGGCCTACGTGGCCTCCGCACTCACGGCCTTCAAAGATGAAATTGGTAGCGCCTTCTTTCAGGAAAATATCCAGCAATGCAGGAGAAGGAACGTGAAGGAAGGTGGTAATTCCCGCCTTTTCAAATACCTTGGCCTGTGCAGGTCTTCCTCCGGCAATAAGAACTACGGGAGGCTTTGCTTCCAATATATAAGAAGTCTGTTCTTCTCTCAGTTCCTGGGGAACAAATCCAAGAATACCTACACCCCACGTTTTTTCACCAGCCAGTTTTTTGGTTTCCATCACCAAAGCTTTCGCCGGCTCACCTTTAAGTAACGATAAAGCGACAAAAGGTAAAGCACCTGCATCTGCTACCGCATTGGCAAACAACGGAACATCACTGACACGGGTCATTGGTCCCTGAGCAATAGGATAACGTAATCCAAGCTTTTGAGCCAATATGTTATTTTCACTGATCACTTCAAGTTCTTTAGCCTGCTTCAGGTGACCATACATAGCTTCTTTGAATCCAAAAATCATTCTTTTCAGATTTTTGAAATCTTCATACAGATCTGTTGCTAACGAGATATCCTGACCCATAGGAATGTAATTTTCACTCAAATCAAGGCCGATGAAATATTCTCTAAGCTCTTGAGCCGTGATATTTTCCTTTAGCACAGGTGAATTGGGCCTCACCAATACCCGATGATTGGCTATTATTTTAGTTTCGGTACCGTTCAGTTTTGAGCAAAGGTCTTTGATTTCCCGCGACACAGAACTTTCCGGGAACAGGGCTAGCTGACTATCCAAAACAATGCCGGCGGCTCCTAATGCTTTCACAGCAGCGGCTGTATGAATCCCTACTCCTCCATGCACCCAAACAGGAATAGAGGTAATTTCTTTGATGACACGCTGAAATAATACAAATGTGGACTCATAGCCAACCAGGCCACCTGCTTCATTTCCTTTTATAATAATTCCTTCGGCACCCGACTGTTCGGCCAACCTGGCTTCATCTAAACTGGTCACCTGATAAACAACGGGAAGGTCGGGTATAAGGTTCATTAAAACACCGGACGGAAGGATGGCCAACCTGACTTTTTCGGGAATCTGAAGGGATATGAATTTGTCGTTCGGCAGATAAATCCCATAAGAAGGTATATCTGACTGGTTCATTTGATTCAGCGCTTTCTGAGCTGCTTTTGAATCATGTCCTAAGCTTAAGACGGGAAACGCACCTGCCTCATGCAATTTCAGCATAAGATTAACATCCGGCTTTTCAAAAGGCGTCACACCAATAATGGTTAAGTTTTTCATTGCATTCATGGTATTGAGATAATAATTGGGAAATTATATAACAAAACTCACAACCTTTCGGTATAAAGAGCATTTATCAATTATTAGGGAATAAAAATAATGAATTTATATTGTATTTCTATCTATAAACAAAAATTAATAACAATTTTTTAATAATAAATTATTATTAATTAAATACAAATAAAAAAGTGTTTTATATTTCAAATTTTAAGAAACAAGACAGTACATCCTATTATATTCAATTATAAATGTTTATAACCGAATAATACAAAGCAAATATAAAAATAAAAAAGATAATATTTCAAAAATAAGGGAATTATTTTTCCAATATTACAAAGAGTATTTATTGAAGAGGGCTTCATTCACGGATAGGATCCAAAGCATTTACGGATAAAAATAAAAGCACTTTCCGATTAGCCTGTAAAAGCCAAAAATTCGTCTTGTTCTGACCAACATCCATCACTTTATGAAAATTTACCTTTTATTCAAATCCCTAATAAAAGTAAAATATACCACTTTACCAGTCTTTTCTAACACGTTCTTCATGATATCCGCAGTAATTTTGCAACTCAATGACTGGATGATCAAAAAATATAAAGATGAATACAGCAATAAAAAATATACTGGTTCCTACAGACCTCTCTGAAAAATCACTCAATGCTATAGAAATGGCTGTGCAGATGGCGATCCGTCACCATGCGAGGATCATTCTCTTTCATATGATTCCCAATTATTTCATGATTGACCGAACGGGGAAACAAGTGATTGGCTACAAAACCATCGAGGAAAACACAATAAAAGTACAGGCCGGTCTTGATGCCCTGAAAACGGCACTGACTGAAAGATACGAGGGGTTAAAAATTGAAACCAAAATTAGGCATCAAGATCTTGTGGATAGTATGAATGACTTTGTGGTCTCAGAAAATATCGATCTGGTAGTGGTAGGAACATCCGGAAGACAAAAATTAAAACAATTGATTCTGGGTTCATCTTCTTATCATATGCTTTCTTACGTACACTGTTCCGTATTATTGGTTCCTGAAACGTGTACCCATTACAGTTTTAAAAAGATTCTCTTTCCGGTACGGGTCCTTGATAATCTTAATGCCAAGCTGGAATTATCTCTCATTATTGCCAAAAAAAATCAAGGTGTCATCAGTCTTTTAGGTATCAGCGATGAATATGGCCCGGAGAGCTTGACCAATGCTTTTCTAGATCTGAAAAAACAACTGCATATGAGATCTGCTGATTATACTTCAGAGTTTTTACTGACTCGAAATAAAGCCATAGAGATCTCAGAGTTTTCAAAAAAAAAGGCTGCTGATCTTATCATTTTAAATTATGAAGATGAGGAAAGCTGGAAATCTATTTTCTCTGAAAACTTTTTAAAGAAAATAATCAATGCTACTGATGTCCCTTTACTATTCTTAAAACCAAAAATCACCATAAAAATTCCACAAGGAAATCCTAACGCATACGATATAACCCTGCCCTGCCCGGGATAATTTAATTAAAAAGAAAATGATCACAATACATACCTATACTGAAGAAAGAACTGCGAATGAACAGCAGAAGCTAAATATAACAGAATTCCTTTTCCATCATCTGGAACAATATGGAGATCCTAAATACGATATAGAAAAATCCATCAACTATGCCATGGGCGAAGACCACAAACCCGGCGGAATTGTTTTGGCAGCCGTAAATGAAAGTACCGGTACACTGGCAGGGGCTTTGGTCATCAATAAAACAGGAATGGATGGCTATATTCCTGAAAATATCCTTGTCTATATTGCGACCGACAAAAATCTTCGGGGAAAAGGAATCGGTAAAAAACTCATGCAATATGCTATTGACATTTCTAAAGGAGATATTGCACTCCATTGTGAACCGGATAATCCGGCCAAGCATTTGTATGAAAAGCTGGGATTTGCAAGTAAATATCTTGAAATGCGGTTAAAAAAATAACATGTCACACATCACATTAAACTCTGATAAACTTCTTTATAATTTCACATTTCTGGATAAGCTTTTCAGCCGGAGTCATATTGACTGGGCTATTGTAGGAAAGCTGCTATGCGGAAATGAGAAATTTCTGAGTGTTTTGCTGGAAATATCAAACAAAGAGATTTGCGACTCGCGGTTAAGTAACTTGAAAACGATCAAAAAGCTTTCGCCCAAAACACAGACTGTTTATATAAAACCGCCTGCTCAAAGGCTGGCAAAAAGCATTGTGGAATTTGCCGATGTCAGTTTCAACACAGAAATTAATACGATCAAAGCTCTTTCTGAGGAAGCTGTAAAACAGCAAAAAATTCATAAGATTGTTATAATGGTTGAAATGGGTGAATTACGGGAGGGGATTATGGCTAAAAACCTGCCTCAATTTTATGGGGAAGTTTTACCATATCCAAATATTGAGGTTGTAGGAATAGGCACCAACCTGAATTGCCTTAACGGAATACTTCCTGATGAGAAAAAACTGACTAAGCTAAACCGCTATAAAGAAATAGTGGAGGAAACCTATGGAATGAAAATACCTTATATTTCAGCAGGCTCTTCTGTAACAATTCCTTTGATTTTCAAAAATCAGATTCCTGACGGGATCAATCATTTCAGAGTTGGAGAAACCTTGTTTTTCGGAACAGATGTGTATCAGGATTCTCTGATCAGCGGAATGTACCAGGATGTCTTCTGTCTTACGGTGGAGATTATTGAAATCATTGAAAAACCAGTAATCCCAGCCGGAGAGGTAGGGACTAACCTATCCGGAGAAAGCCCTCAATATGATGCTAAAGATCTGGGCAAAAAATCCACCAGAGCTATCGTAGATATTGGACTACTGGATATTGACCCTAAAAATATAAGCCCTTTTCTTCAGGGGATAGAGATTATCGGGGCCAGTTCAGATATGCTTATTTTAGATCTGGGAACGAACGATTCCCAATTTAAAGTGGGAGATACACTGGATTTCAACATGGATTATATGGCGGTATTACGTGCTATGAATTCGGATTATGTCGATAAGAAAGTGAGAAAAGTCTTTTTGCAGGATAACTGAAAATTTCAGAACTGAAAAATCAATAAAAACAGGTAAACAAAGTTTGACATCAAGAATCCGACTTATTATTAAGACGGCTTCCCAGTAAAACAATCGTAAAAACACCACCTAAAACCGGGGAATCAAAAGGAATTATTTTATCTTTATACCTGAGCATTAAAAAACGTCCATGCTAAATCAGGAAATTCAAATTCTTACTTTAAACAAACTCAGTACCCATGCCAGTCTACGGTCCGGGATGGCTATTCTGACTATGAATGAATTTCTGTGGAAAGTAAAAAAGGAAGGTCATTTCAAAAATAAATTTTATGCCGTTTTCCTTTTTATGGACTGCACAGGCTCTTTACAGATCGATAGTCAATCCTTTGATCTTATCCCTCATCAGTTCTTTTTTCTTAATTACAATCAGGTTTACAGCTTTCAGGATACAGGATCCTGCGAAGGCTATGCCCTATTGTTTACAAAATCTTTTTATAACTACATCTATACCGGTAATAAGGTGATAAAAAGTGATACTGCTCTGGTCGAAATTTCTCCGTATATCACCCTGAAAAATGAAAGTCGAAAAGATCAATGGCAAAGCTTTGAAGAGCTAAAAAAAGAATATTTTTCGGAGAAACCTCTGTTCAAAGAGGTTACCTGCCTTCTGCTTAAGGTGTTTGTATTGAAATATATCCGCTATTCTCACAAAACCTCTCATATCAATACCCAATCTGACCGTAAAAAAACACTGGTTGATGAATTTAACAATCTGGTTAATATTAATTTTAAAGAACTGAAAACCACTTCCAGCTATGCAGAAAAATTAAACATCACCCCTAATTATCTCAATGCGATCATTAAGGAAAGCCTGGATATACCTGCCGGAAAAATCATTAAAAACCGGGTCGTTCTGGAAGCAGAACGGCTTTTATTGCACACTACCCTTTCCATTACAGAAATTTCCTACGAACTTGGCTTTAATGATAAATCACACTTTGGAAAGTATTTCAAGTCTGAAAAAGGTTCTTCTCCCAATCAATACAGGAAGGCTAATATGGGATAAACTGTTAATAATGCTCCCCAGAACCAAAGTGCACGCTGTATTTTGCAGAATCAGTGTTTTTTTAAATAAGCTTTTTAAAATAAACTCAGATTATACTGTTTTACCAGGTCTAAAATCATATGATAGCCCGCTGCAGAATTTCCATGTTGATCCAATGCCGGGCTGAAAACACCAATTCCCATTTTTCCGGGAACACTTACGGCAATTCCGCCTCCAACGCCGGATTTGCTCGGAAGGCCTACGGTTCTTGCATATTCTCCACTGAATTCGTACATGCCGGCGATGAGCATTTGCGATTGTATCAACCTTGCCAGCTCTTCATTTTTATAGGTAGAATCGCCGTCGAACCGAACGCATTGATTAGCAAAGAAATAACCTATTTTAGCTAAATCTTCTGCAGTAAGCTCTATAGAACACTGCTTGAAATAATTGTCCAGCTGATCTTCATTTCCTGAGATTAATCCGTTATTTTTCATCAGGTAAAACATGCCACGGTTACGGTGGCCTGTAGATTTTTCGGATTCGTAAACGGATGTGTTGTAGTCAATTGTATTATTTTTGGTTATATACCTTACCAGATTCAAAATTTTAAGAAATGGTTTTTCACCTTCTCCTGAAATGAGTGAAGTGGTAAGAATAGCTCCTGCATTCATCATCGGATTCAATGGCTTACCCGTAGTTTCAAGATTGGAAAAGTGATTGAAGGGCTTATCGGTCCCAAAGTAGCCCATTTTATTAAAGACATCTGCTTCGCCTTTTTCACTGACAGCGATCATTAATGCAATAATTTTGGAAATACTCTGCATGGTAAATTTTTTATGAACATCGCCGGTATTAAAGATTTTACCGTTTTTACCAACCACTGAAAAAGCAATTGCCTTAGCATCCATTTTTCCCAGTTCAGGAATGTAATCAGCCACTTTTCCTTGCGTATAATAGGTTCTGTTTTTTTCCAGAATGTTGCTTAAGGTTTTTTCCGAAATTGCAGAAATATCTGCTGTTTTCTGAGCATACATTACCGTATTTAAGGAAAGAAAAGCTGCAATACAGATTGCTTTTGCAGGAAGTAAGAAACTATTATTGTTCATAGAGGTATTTTCGGCCAACAACTTATCATCAGCCCTGAAAAACAAAGATAAAGCATTTCCTCGTCTGCCAGCAAATCTACCGGAAAATATCAGTTCACAGTTTTGTTCTCCTAATTTAAGTATTTCTACCCAAAGCCGTAATTGGTCATTTGTACTCTAAAATGACTGCATATTTCTTTGTTACTTTGAAATACAGAACAATCAATAAAAAACTAATAAAATTCAATATGGAAACTACAAACACTGGCTTCAATGCCAATTCTTCCGGCCAGCTTCAATTGGGTGGAGGTGCACAATTCTGGGTTTATCTTTCACCTCAGAATAATACTGCTAAAATGATTTCTACATGGCGTATCACATTCTCACAGGGTAACTGGAGCGATTCGATTTCCAGCGATAACCCGACGAAACAAATTCAGACGCCCAATCTTTCGGGTATTTTTGGGATTAAAGTAGAGTTATTAAGCGGTTCTACCGGTACATGGCGCCAGATTCCGCCTCAGGCAGGAAGTTATAATGAGATAGGCTGTAATTCGAACTGTGCTTCTATGGTAGGTGTTGTTGCTGACAGTACTAGCCCTCCTCCAGGAGCTATAAATGCACATTTCTGGACAACCTGGGATGCTATGTGTAAAGCAGGATAAAATAATCATCTCATGGCATTAAGCTGCCAGCTATTATTTAAGGACATCCTATACAAAAACAGATGAAGCCGTTTCACTATTGAGATGGCTTTATTCTTTTATCGCAGAAACCGTCTGAACATTATCTAACAAAAGTCAAGTGCATTGGCAAACGGTTATAGGAACTTTGTGTCATTAAAATAAGCAATTATGATACAGAAAAATCTGGCTTTAGTTTCCGGGGCCAACGGACATTTAGGAAATAACCTGGTAAGATTCCTGATTAAAAAAGGAGTTCCTGTAAGAGCCAGCGTAAGAAATATTAAAAATAAAGCACCATTTACAGGGTTGGACTGCGAGGTGGTACAGGCAGATATTACCGACAAATCGTCTTTTATAAAAGCTTTACAGGGAGTGGAAACATTCTATGCAGTAGGAGCATCTTTCAAGCTGTGGGCAAAGGATCCTGAAACAGAAATTTATGATGTGAATATCCTGGGAACAATAAATACTATTGAAGCTGCAGCAGAAGCAGGTGTAAAACGTATTGTTTATGTAAGCTCTATAGCGGCATTAGATTATACAAAACTCCCTACTAAAGAAAGTTACGGCTATAATCCTGACCGCAGGGACATGTATTACAATTCTAAAAACGATGGTGAAAAGCTGGCCTTTGAACTGGCCAGGAAACTGGGAATAGAAATAGTGTCCGTGATGCCTTCAGCAATGATCGGAAGTGAAGCTTTTTTACCGCTGAATGTTTCTTACGGAGTTTTAAAGCTTATTCTCAATAAAGAAATCCCGGTAGATACTAAAATAACCCTGAACTGGATTGATGTAAAAGATGTAGCGGAAGGTTGCTATCTGGCTGCACAGAAAGGCAGAAACGGAGAGCGCTATATCCTTGCCAATGAGAAGTGTATGACCATTACAGATACTACTATCCTGGCCAATATATTATTTCCTGAGCTGAAGATCAAAATACCCGGTTCGGTACCTAAGTCTATTTTATTTATCATTGCCGGAATTATGGAGCTTACTGCTAAAATACAGAAAAAGCCACCTGTTCTGACCCGCAAGGATATTGCCATGTTTTCGGGCTTGCAGCAAGATTTCGACATTACAAAAGCAAGAAAAGAATTGGGATTCAACCCCAAAAGTCCGGAACAGGCAGTAAAGGAAGCATTACTTTATTTAATGGAGCATAAGGAGCTGTTGAAATAGTTATTGTAAATTTGAATATATAACTACTATAAGGTATGATGCAGCAGAAATTAATTGATTTTATCCAATCCGGACATCCTCTTTCCCGAATGGATAAGGATTTGATCTTCCAATATTTTGAACCGGTACTTTTTCCTAAAAACCGTATTATTGAAGAAGCGGGAAAAGTACCGGAATACCTTTATTATATTATATCAGGTTATTTACGTCTTTTCCATTATAATGAAAATGGAGATGAGGTGACCACGCATATCAACTGCCCTCCGGGATTTTTTACTTCTTATTTTAATTTCATAAATACAGCAAAGTCTAATGAAAATGTTGAATGCATCACTGAATGTGAGCTTTTAAGAATCACCAAGACGGATCTCGATTCTTTAACTTCAAAAAGTGAAGCTATGAAAGATTTCAGCATAGAAGTTTTCCAAAAATCTATTGTCTATAATGAAACCCGATCCACTGAGCTGGCCACTCTTTCCGGAGAAAAACGTTACAGGAAACTTATTGAAAATTATCCAGGAATCCTGCATAATGTTCCTATTACTTATATTGCTTCTTTTCTGGGAATGAAGCCGGAAAGTCTGAGCCGTATCCGCCGGAAACTGATATAAAAAATTAATTCCAGGAATAAAAATCCAAATAATATCTGGTGCTCGTCATCACTATCTTCTTATCTAATCCTTATTTTTGCAGAGCATTAAGCAACCTCTAATGAATCTAAAATTTTCCGACCATAATCAAATTGGAATAGTTTCTACTTTTTCTGAACTTGTAAATACCAATTTTCAGGGAGCTATGAATGCAATTTGCTGGAGCAGAAATTTAACCGGTGATTTTAAAGAAATTGTATCTCAACTTGAATTAAAGGAGAATATTACAGAAGTTTCCATTGAAGACCTTTTAGCGCTACAGCTATCAGAAGAAGGTCATACTGCAAGGAAAATTATCTTAGGTGATTTACAGCAATTAACTGATTTCGGAGCCTCACCTTCACTCAATTTACTCAAAAGTTATGAGCGAGATGAGGAGTTCGATTTCATATCAACAGACGTATATTCGTATCATGTGGACCGTTCGCCTGTGGGTACCCAGACTTTTCTATGTACCTACCATGGTGCTTCAAGTGATATCTTACCCAATAATCAGGCTACACAAAAAATCCTGATTCCTGAAATCCGGGAAAAGCTTAAAAAATTATATGATGGTCCGGAAGCCGAATTTGAAATGTTCCTGAAAGACTGTTTCTTCGATCTTCATTATCAACCCACACCTAATGCCCGACCTATAAATTTAGGATTAGGGCATCTTTGGAAATTGGCAGTAGATCATCCCGGACAGCAAGTCCTGCCCTGTGTTCATAGGGCTCCTGTTGAAAATGATGGTGAATGTAGGCTGCTTTTGATTTGTTGAATGAAAATTGATATGTGTTTATATTAGATAACATTAAAGAAAAGAATGCTAACTTTATTCCTTGATGACTTTTTTATTACTTACCATTCCATTTTCAGTATATTTTAATATATATGTCCCTTTTTCCAAATTAGAAACATTTAGTGTTCTTAAAATCTCTTTTAATTTGAGAAAGCTTAGAAGATTCGCTTAAGGTTATTTTATCTGGCTGAATATATTAAGCGGTTAATTTTTTGATAACTTTTTCAACAGTAATTCCCTGAATAAGTATTGAGAAAATTACAATCACAAAGGTAATGGATACCAGAATGTTTTTATAGGGATTTTGTGGTAAAGATAAAGCTAAAGCTATAGATATTCCTCCTCTGAGCCCTCCCCATGTCATAATAAACAGGGATTTTGTTCCGAAAACCTTTTTAAACCTGAATAAAGCAGCAGGAATATATAATGATACAAAACGGGCAATTATAATGATGAATGCGGTAATAACTCCTATTGTAAGATAGCTTAGGTCGAATGAAACTATTACGATCTCAAGCCCTATCAGCATAAATAAAATGGCATTAAGTACCTCATCCGTTACTTCCCAGAATTTACCCAGATAATCTCTTGTAATATCGCTCATAGCAAGTTCTTTTCCTCTATTTCCGGTCATTAAACCTGCTATTACCATAGCCAATGGACCTGAAACATGAATAGAGTGGCAAAGACTGTAACCTCCCATTACCATTGCTAAAGAAATTAAAATTTCAGTTTGAAAATGATCTATGGATTTCATTAGCTTATATCCTATGAAACCTATAACAAGCCCCATGAAAATACCTCCTACGGCTTCATGGATAAACAGTATTCCAATATCAGCAATCCCAAAGTTTTCGGCTCCTACGCTGGCTATTTTTAAAATCGTTGCAAATATTACGACTCCTATACCATCATTGAAAAGGGATTCTCCAACAATATTGGTCTCTATATTTTTGGATAGATTGGTTTTCTTCAAAATTCCCATAACTGCTATTGGATCAGTAGGTGAGATCAAGGCGCCAAATAAAAGGCAATAGATTAGTGGAATAGGCTGGTTAAAAGCAGTGAGTAAATAAAATAAACTGCAACCTACCACTAAAGTAGAAATTAATGTTCCAACCGTGGCAAAACTGATGATGCTTTTAGCCGATTTTTTCAAATCAGGGATGGAAACGTGCATTGAACCTGCAAACAAGAGAAAACTCAATAGGATACCTAATAAAAATTCAGAAAAATCAATCAACACCAGTTTTTCTCTTATCATTTCTGTAAATCCTTTTGAAAAATACCCTGTAACAATTACTCCGGTAGCAACTAAAACTCCCATGAGCATCAAGCTGATTCCGGAAGGAAGTTTGAAAAACTTTATGTTGATATAAGAAAAAAATGCGGCAAGTGTAATAAGGATAGAAAAGATTAGAAAAAGTTCCATAAATATGTTTTTTTAGAGGCTACAAAAATACTAAATCTAACTCTCTGTAACATACTTAAATTATATATATTTAACTTTTATTTTATATTTTTTTTAACATATATTAAAGCCAATATACCTTGCGATTGTTGGTACCCATCTTTACCATTCTAATACTCAATATCTGGCTAGAGGTTATTATTTAGGATATCTATTTTATTTATACATATTTTATTTTTCAACTCTGAACCGGCTGAATATTAAAATTTATAACCGACAAATTGAAACAGCATTTAGTAAAACACGGAAGGCAAAGCATTAATCAAACTATTTGATTAACAAGCAGTCGTAGTTTTACTACAATTTCAAATATTTATTAAAAACCTCTATACCTAGCATCATATTTTTATCTATATTTAGTGATATAATACCAAAAACACACAATGAAGAAAAATATCTCAAATTCTGACCGGATTTCGGAGAATCATATTTCGGGCATCAACCGTGTGGTGAAGCTCCATATTGTGATTAACGGAAAACCTGTCAGCCACTTTAAGCACTTCCGCCTACAGCAGAGTGCAAGAAGACATCATTACTTTGAACTTACTTTAGCACATGATTCTTTGGGAGAAGCGCAGAACCACAACCTTGAAGAAGCCAGACAATTTCTGGGAAAACGTCTGACAGTTACTTTTAAATATAAAGATGCTGAAAATGAAAGTCCTGAACGTACATTTGTCGGTGTGGTTACAAAAGTGGCATTCAGTCAGGAAAAAATGAGTTTAGGAAACATTGTACTGAAAGGGCAGAGCCCAACAATCCTGATGGATTCCGCACCCCATACCCAGAGTTTCGGGGGTACTCAGGCTGTGAACACATCTATTATTGCTGACAGTATCATTAAAGAGACATTAGGAACAAATAAGTTTGATTTCAGAATAGACGCCCAGAATAAAAGCTACATTAATTACAGTGACTATGAAAGTAGAAATGCATGGCAGATTTCATACCAAATTACAGCAGATCAAATTCAAGAAATAATTTTGGATGGTAAAAATGGCAAAGAAATTACAAGAAGGACAGTTCCATTCATTAATAACTGATGCTATGAAAAAATATCTTTTACTATTCTCGATTTTTTTAACATCTATTAGTTATGCGCAAAAAAATATTGCAGGAAAAGAATTTACCACCAAGATAGGAAGTATTTGTGAAGAAACACCTGAGCCTGTTAAATGCTCTGGTTCGACAGATTATTTAGTTTTAAAATTTAAAAATAAAAGTGTTGATGTTATCGAAAAGCGTTTAAAATGTAATGAAGAGCAAATATTACATAAGAACAATTTTATTTGGCGTATTGTAAAAAATAAGATTGATATTCAAATTCCGTCAAATAATCAATCATCATTCATAAAAAACCTAGATTTACGGATTAAAAATAACCAATTGATAGGCTACAAAGAAGATTGGCAAAAGAAAAAAAGAGAATATATATTTACTCAGAAATAACGATGAAATGCCACAAAAGATCACAAATACCGCCCAATTATCCTGCAATCAGGGAACAACACCGAGCAACCTTAGTGTTACAAGCCAGAATTTCTCTACAGCCGAGGGAAAGTATATTGCTACGGAGCAGGATAAGCAAACAAGCACCAATATAAAACCTTTCGGACAATGTAAATTAAAGCCCACTTCGGGAGGGTATTTACCATGTACTCCTGCGCCAGTCGCTTGGGAAAAAGCAACAGAAAAAGACACCATTAACAATTACAAAATTCTTACAGAAGATTCATTTTGCATGTGTAGTATAGGTGGTAAAATCGAAGTAGTAGACCAAGGACATGGAGAGAAACATGAGATAAAAAATTAGCTTATTCAACATAATAAGAAAATGATTGGTTCTATGACAGGCAGGTAAAACCAATCATTTGATTTTAAACCATTAGCATTTTATTATTCAGCATATTTATCCAAATAAATATTAATTAAACCTGAATTCGGGATAAGGATTAAATTAAACGCAAGGATAGACAAAGCTTTAAAAAACATTCATTTGATTTTTTTAGGTAGACAGAGCCGTTTCACTTATTGGTAAGCAATACAGGGAATATATTGGTCTTACTTTGCTGAACGGAATGCCCTTGTTTTCCTTATTAACATGCAACAAAACATACTTTGTTTGCCTTTGCGATAAAAATACAATTTGTTTCAGGTATTTTCTTATCCCGAACTCAGGTTAATTAATGTTCTCACCAATCTGTTTTTATTCTTTATATATATTGCTTTACAAAACCTTTTACCTGCCCACTTTCCCACATTAAAAAATAAAAAAGTATCAACAGAAATTACTACTTTTGACTCGTACTGATAATGGGAAGCCTACAGTATAAAATATGTCAGAAAATATCACTTAACATTTTCTATTTTTCCCTTATTAATGCGGGTTGTATAGTTGTATTATGGTACTTAGAAAATGGTGATTACTTTCCGATACAAAACTTAGAAAGTGTTTGTTTACAGCGGTTTGTCACCATTGAGGGACATATGGGGGATAAATACACACAAATCAAAAATATCTGTTACAAATTTACGGATATTATAAAAACAAACAAAATATAATAGAAGCAATTTTTATTACTTACCATTGAAATTCAAGAATTTATTGTCAATTTTTATCGAAGTAACATTGTCAAAAAAAGGGTTTTATTTTGGTAATTTGATAATGGCAAACAATGTTCATTTGATGCAGTTTTCAAGTTCACGTCTCTCTTCAAACTAACTATTTTTGAAAGAAAGGGACAAAATGCTCAATTTTAAAAAACCTATTTTTCATAAAGCGCTGTAAATCAAATACTTAATTACATATCAAGTGACATTGTAACTGACTGAACTTAAGGTAGTTGTGGATTGTAATTTATTTTATTTAAGCCAAAAATAACTTTATGTCGGTGGTGAAATAATTGGTGAATTCACCACCTATATTGGTAATTAAAGAATGTATTTAATTTTGGATGATGAAATGTTTGTCAAAAAGTAAATGATGTTTTGCTAATATTTTATAGTCTCGTTTTATCCTACATTCTGTTGATCACTCGTAAATTAATAATATATATTTTTCCAATTTTTAAGATTTAATGATACAGTCTATTTTGAATGAATCATTATTACTTATACAATCATAACTGTGCTTGAATTTTTTATACAATGTTTGAGCTAATATAGAATGATTTTTTATCGAATCTTGAATATGCGAATTTTATGGCCTAATTTGGCATTCAGAAGCTTTATAGGTAATAATATTATAAGGTAATACCTACAACAATTCATATTATCTTACGTTACAAAAAAAGGGAAACATACTAAATTCAGTTTATTAATTTATTTTGCTTATATGGAAGATACGATCGGTTCAAGTTTTGATAGTACCGCCGGACAAATTTTTAGGATCACGTATAAGAATAGAGATTTTCAGATTCGACTTTTAAAAAGAGGAATTTCAAAAGACGACACCCAAGTAGATCTTCTACTAGATGGAGTAATTCAAAAACTTGTTAATAGAGATAAAGCTTGGTTTTTTGAAAACTCTGATGCGGATCAAGAACTTGCTAAAGATATATGGAGGGCTATTTCATTGAGGTATCGGTTATGATATCTTTAAATCTTTAGGGTTTCCGTAAAATCAAAGATTTTTTAAAAGTATTTTTTAGACATTAACAAAACTACCCTATCCAATAATGTAATGATGTGATCGTGGAAAAGTCAGATTCATTTGGATCATAATCCACCTGCAATTTAAATGTTTTGTTAAAACGTGACAGAAATTCAGCAGATTTTTTATCAATATTTTCAGCGGTGATCTTTTCCAGCTCGTCCTGCAAGTCTGTTTCCAATATTCCATAATCGTAGTGTTCAGTAGAATTCAAAAATTCCAAAGCATTATCTACCTTGTCAAACAGTAAAAAGAATTTCTTATTAACATCAGCCATTACTCGAAATTCTGCTTTCTCCTCATGTTTGGTACAAGTTTTATGCGTATTTGGATTTTGCCTAAAAAATTCAAAATTCAGTAAATCTTTCCTGATTGCTTCAAAATCATTAAGATCATATTTTGTTTAGACGATTTTAAAATTCTGTTGTGCCTTCCCCCAAAAATCTTCTTTTTTATTGAATTCTTCCGAATATTAATTCACCTAAAAGGGAAATAAATACGGTACGACTAGGCTTTTTAACCATATTAATGCAATTTAAAAAATATCCGTAAAAACCCCATTTTAATATGGGGTTTTTACGGATATTTTTGCTTATAATTTTTCATAATATTGGTGCACAAAACAATATCAAATGGTCTGTATTTGATTGATTAACATTAATATTATCAGATGAAAATTTTAAAACCATAACAATTTAAACAACACTTTTTTGAAACACCAATACTTCTTAAAAAAGTGCGCTAATTTCTAATCATAAAATGAAAAACGAATATATTTTTAGGTCGATATTTTATCATTTTTTTGTGAAGTATGTTTAGTTAAATCACCATTTATTGATATGTAAACAATATAATCAAAAATTGTAAGTACATATCGTTGCTATGTATTTCGAAACTGTAAATAGCTCTCGAATGGAAAAGTGGTATTGATTATTGAAATGAAGTTCTCACCCTAACTTCTTTTATGTACAAATAAAGAATCTCTTCGATTTGTACACGGCCGTAAGGCTAAGCGTCTTTAGAGACTATCCGTGGCCTGATTGAATAATCAGGAATATTGAAATCTTCAAATTAACCTAAATGAAAGCGAAACTTTTTTCTGGATAAACATATCCCGTCGTCAAAAAATTAGACGATAGGACAATGAATCCCATTTTTAGGGATAACTAATATCTAATTTAATCTAAAAACAAAGCACATGTACAAAATTTATAATGGTACGCCGTATCGGTGTCCAGCCTCCGGTCATCAGGGCCGAAGGATTCCTTTGCATAGGAAATTGATACCATCGCAAGTGGATCGTCGTATCAGTCTATTCGATCTTTTTCCTAGAAAGCGAGGGTTTATGGTAAAGAAATCTATGATTTTGTTTTGTTTATTGCTGGGCTTTTTGGGGTATTCTCAAACCGAAGTCTACTTTAAATACGACGACGCAGGCAATCAGCGATACAGGGGACCAGACTCTGCAGCCAAACAAGCTTCCGAGCAATCTAAAAAAGTCCCATTAGCTGGCGCACAGACAATGGATGAGAAGACATTCTGGAAACAGATCAGGCTTTACCCTGTTCCGGTTAACGATGTGTTAACGATCGACTGGACAGAGGAAGCAGACGGATTAATCCAATCAGTCTCACTTTATCAACATAGTACTGTACACTGGAAATTCCAACAGCAGAATATCCCTTCTCTAAACAAGCAATTGAAGATCAATATGACAGGTTACGACTGGGGCGTATATGTTTTGCGTTTTTCCTTAAAAGATGGAAGAACTATCAGTAAAAACATCACTAAAAGATAATCGTCATGAAAAAATATAATCTAAAGAAAATACAATTATTTTTCTCCTTCATATTATCTTTTATTTCGGTTCTTTGCTTTTCACAAGCGCCGCCGAAATTTCATGATACTGAAGGAAATATCGAAGTCACAAGGACAGGACAGCTCCAGTTTTCCTTACCTATTGCAGTACCTCCAGGTATAAAAGATGTAACTCCGAAAATAAGTTTGGTTTACACCAGTGAATCCGGTAATGGTATTGCTGGGTATGGATGGAGTATCTCCGGCATTACAGCAATCACAAGAATTACAAAGACTATAGAAAATGCCGAAGAAGTAAAAGGAATCCAGTTCAACTACTCGGATTATTACAGCTTCAACGGCCAAAGGTTGATTCTTAAATCCGGAGAATACGGCAAGGATGGTGCGGAATATGTAACAGAGAAATACTCAAATATAAAAATAAAGTCTGTGGGATCTGTTACTCTTGGACAGGCTTGGTTAGGCCCCGATCACTGGGAAATCACTTTTGAGGATGGCTCTCAAGCCTTGTACGGTATTGGTCTGGATGGAAAAACTTCAACAGAATACAATATCAGCGAATGGAAAGATGCTCAGGGGAATTATATTACTTATAGCTATAGTCCGGGAAACCACATTACCATTCTTGATGCTGTAGAATGGGGAGGCAATAAGGATTTGAATAAACCCCATATGAATGCCATTCGTTTTACTTATTCCGATAGGCATTTAAAAGAAGAATCCTATATACAGGGACTCAAATATTATCAAACCAAAATTCTTTCAGAAGTTAAGGTCACTACAGATTTTAACCAATTCAGAAGATACAGTATAGAGTATACCAATAATGGAACAAGTTACCAGTTTGCCAATAAGATTATTGAGTACAATGCTAATAATGAGTCTGCCAATGAGGTGACATTAAACTATCCACCTTATGTCAACTCATCCTACGCTGAGTACCCAGCTGAACCTGAGCCTTTTAATGATGTCAAATTAGTAGGAGATTTTAATGGGGACTCTTATCTGGATTTTTTGATGAATAACGGTAAGGTAAAGCTGGGTGCTTTCAATGAAACTTTTTCAACCGTTTCTACAGGGAAAGTTTTTGCCGGTAATGCTAAAGTAGTAAACACCTTATTGGATGAACAAGGACAGGTTTATAATGGTAATGGCATTGTTGAATATAAAGACAGCAAAGTTCTCTGCTATATTTTTAGAGATAATACCTTTGTAAAGGTATTCGAGAGAAATCTAGCTCTAGGTTCTCCCGATGATATCATCACCCTGGAGGTAGGGGACTTAGATGGTGATGGTATTCCTGATCTTTTTATTGATGATGGAGACCAGGGTTCATTTAACACAAAAGCTCTTGTAGATCTTAAAAATCCAAATGCTGGCTTTCATTACATCATTTCGTCAATCAATGACAGCTTATATCCTGATCAGCATTATACTGATATTGACGGAGACGGAAAAGTAGAAATTATTAGTGTATCAGGCTCCAAGTATACAGTCTTTGAATTTGTAAAATATGATGCGACCCATTATGAGAAGAAAATACGCTTTTCTGGAAACCTGCTTGAAACAAAAGATCCGGAATTCCCAGTGTTATACGGGGATTATAATGGCGATGGAAAGCTTGATTTTACCATTCCCATTACAGATAATGCGATCGGAAAACCTGATGACTGGAGATTTTATATCGGAACAGATAAAGGCTTTGTCCCTTTCCTGAAAAAAGAATTCTTTACCTATAGAAAGTTCCAGAAGGAAATGACGGGTAATTATGCAAAATATGCAAAACAATATTTCTTTTCTGTTACTGATATGAATAAAGATGGAAAATCTGATGTCGTTCAGGTTTTCTCTTACAATCAGATTAATCCTTTCCAAGCAAATGGGTATAGAGAGTTTGGGTATATAGTTAGCGCGAAAATGGCGAATGGATCTGAGATTGATGGAACGCCGAATTTTACGGCAAACTGGTCATTTCAAAGTCCGTTATATGGTACACCAGACATTACTGATCTTACATTGTTTTCCCCTCTTACCAACCCAATAAAATCAGGAAATAATTATTACAATGTCTTTTTATACTGGAAAGAAAATCTAAAAAAAATAAAGGGGCCTACTCCACTTTCCGAACTTGCCAGAGTTAGCTCAATCACACAGGGAGGAGTTACCACCTCAGTAGAATATCTAGAAGTAGTTCCAAATAATACCTCTAATTCATCTTTTTATAAAAAAGAAAAGAATGAGTTTTATCCATATTATTCTTTAAGCAGAGCGGATCAGGCTTTTGCCGTTTCCCAGCTTAAGCAGGAAGGCAGGAAGCAGGATTTCCGATACAGGGGTCTGTCTGGAAACTTACATGAGAAACAAATGATTGGGTATCATCAGATCGCCCGTTCTTCCTGGTACGCTGATGGATATGAAAATACCAAAATATGGTCCGGATCAGAAATTGATCTCCTTAAAGACGGAATTCCAGTAAAAAATTGGAGCATCAGAACAAACAACGAAAATAATATTTTCCCGATTGATATATCTGAAAATAATACCCAGCTGTTGAGCTTTGAGGGTGTAACATACAAGATAGACAAACTTGTGAATGGCCAGGTCGTTACTACCGTGCCTCCAGCATACAAAACCCAGGTTGTTACTGCTGTTGTTCCGATATCTACGAAGACCAAAGATTTTTTAACTGGTGTATTTACTGATCAAACTACTACCTATGAAAACTACTACCTTCCTTCCCAAACGGTAACCAATACTAATAATGGCTATGCTGTCTCAACAACAGAGTTTGATTATGAGCATAATTTAGCGGGTATAGGAAAGAATTATTATGTTGGAAGACCATCGAACAAACTTGAAATGCTAGAAGCCTATGGTGACACTCAAAAAAATTTCACAACATACGCCTATGATAACAATCTTTTAAGAACCAGCACTTATTTTCCAGGATCAGATGCTACTAAAGCAATTGTGGAAAAATATGGATACGACGGTTTTGGAAATATTACGTCTACGACAACAACATCAGGAATTGATGGCAATTCCAAAACTGAATCGGTAGTATATGACCAACAGGGAAGGTTTCTAGTTAAAAGAACAGATAACCTCGGACTGGAAACCGTATTTACTCACAATGCCTGGGGTCAGATGCTTATGAAGACTGATCCCGATAATAATACCATAACAAATACTTATGATGGATGGGGTAAACTAATGAGTGTTGTATCTAGCCTGCTTGGAACTACCACGTATCAATATGAAAAAGACAACCTGTACAATGTAACCATTACCCGAACTGATTCCGATGGAGGTGTTTCCAAAACTCTTACAGACAAACTTGGAAGAGAATATAAAACTTCAACCAAAGCTTTCGGACAGGGGCAGTATGTCTCTAAAGAAACGCAGTATGACATATTGGGAAGGAAAATTAACGAATCTGAGCCCTATTTTGAAGGCCAGAGTGCCAGCCAGTGGAATACATTCACTTATGACGACACCGTTTTCCCCGCCAAGGTAAATGCCATAGCCTTTACAGGGAAGAAAACTGAGACTACTACTTCTGGACTAACCTCCACCGTAAAGGAGACTAACCCGGCAGATTATGGAAGGATAACTTCTCAGACGATGGATGCATTAGGAAATATCATTTCATCTACTGATAAGGGGGGAACTGTACAGTTCTCTTACAATGCAGCGGGGCAACAGATCCAGGCGAAGTATGCTGAAAATATTGTGACCACTAAATATGATGACTGGGGAAATAAAATACAAATGGAAGACCCTTCCAACGGAGTATACCAGTACGAATATTTGGGATATATGGGAGCATTGTCAAGAATTGTTAGCCCAAAGGGAGAGAAAATATATAAGTATAATAATCTAGGTCAGCTGATTAGCCAGATTGAGAAATCCAATCCCGGAAACGAAACGGAAAAGATCATCACCTTTTCGTATGATAGTAAAGGCAGAATAGACCAAAAAACGGGAACTTCCAACGGGAAAAAGTATATATACACAAGAAAATATGATCCCCAAGGACGGGTAATAAGTTCCACCCAAACAACTCCTGAAGCATACTTTTACGACAAAAGCATAGTATATGACAGTAATGGAAGGGTAAGGTCTTATGAGAAAGAATTGCAATCTTCAGGAATTATAACCAAGGCATCAATCGAAAATATCTATAGCCCGTGGAATGGAGAGCTTTATCAGGTAAAAGACAAAGCTACCGGAAAAGTTTTATGGGAGCTTCAGGAGACCAATGCCAAGTCGAAGGTCCTGAAAGCAAAGTTGGGTACTTCAGGGGTAACCAATACCTATGATGCTGCGGGAATGCTTCAGGAAATTAAGCATTTATCTGCGACATCAGTACCTATAATACACGTGCAGTACTCCTTTAATGCTATTAAAAATGAATTGAACTTCCGGAAAAATGTACTATTTGACATCAGTGAATCTTTTCGTTATGATGATAATAACCGCCTGGTAAACTGGACCGATCCCGTAACAGGAGTTATACCATCTGCCAACCGAAATATTTATGATGTAAAAGGCCGGATCATGGAAAATGATCATATCGGAACCATCAAGTTTGAGAATGCTGGCAAAATCTACCAGCCTAGCGGAATGACCCTTAATAATAACGGTGTACAAAATTATGACCATGATCTGGTGCAAACTGTTCTGTACAATGAGAATAATGATCCGGTATTTATAGACGGTGAAAAAGGGGATGTTGCCTTTCAGTATGGCTTATCAGCCATGAGACAGCGAGCAACCTACGGAGGCAATTTTGGAAGTGATCATGATGGACTATTCACTAAAATTTATAGTGAAGAAGGAAGCTTCGAAGTAGTAAAAAACAATGCTACCGGGAAAGAAAAGCACATTATTTACATCGGAGGTTCACCATATGAATCAGATATTGTATATTTGAAAGACTTTGATGTTACCATTCCTTATTACAGGTTTTTGCATAAGGATTACCTGGGAAGCATCTTGGCCATCAGTGCTGAAAATGGCAGACCATTCGAGCGGAGACATTTTGATGCATGGGGTAATTTTACTCATTTTCAGAAAGGCACCGGGGCTATTGTTACAGATAAAAATGTAATCAATTCGACTCTATTTTTAATAGACCGGGGGTATACCAGTCATGAGCATTTTTCTGAAGTTGGAATTATCCATATGAACGGAAGGCTCTATGACCCACTGCTCAGAAGATTTTTGAATGCAGATGAACACATTCAAGCACCATTTAATACCCAAAACTACAACAGGTACGGGTATGTAATGAATAATCCGCTGATGTATAATGACCCTAACGGGGAATTTGTATGGATTGTTGCGGGAGCAGTTATAGGAGCCTACGTTACAGGAGTAAAAGCTAACGGCTCATGGAATCCTGTTAAATGGAACTGGGGAGCGACCTGGGGGAAAATTGCAATGGGCGGTGCCATTGGAGCATTTACCGGAGGTGTAGGGACAGTTGTAGGCGCTTCTGCCCTCACCGCAGCAGCTACTGCGGGAATACAGGGTGGTGTTTTAGGTGGAGCCATAGCAGGAGCGGCTGGAGGAGCAGCAGCTGGAGCCATCAATGGCTTTGCAACTGCCGTAATGTTTGGCGAAGATGTAGTACAGGGTACCTTTATGGGCGGTTTGACCGGAGCCGCTATGGGAGGAGCTATCGGAGGTGTTGCAGGCGGAATCCAGCGGGCTGTAGCTAATGCAAGGGCAGTTACGACAGGTGCTCCACAAGGTACCATTTTAAAAAATGCGCCTATCGAAGTAGGAAGAACCCAATGGACACTGAACAATACTCCGAAAACAACCACCGTAGGCGCAACACCTGCACCAAAAGGAAACTTGGTAATTGGAGATATTAATGGAGGAATTAAGGAAGTTACTGGCTACCAGATAGTCGATGAGGGGGTCAGCTCCATTCCTATATATAAGGATACTCCCAATCCCAAATTCAGCAATCTAGGTCAGGAGACGTTCCCGAAGGTATTTAGGTCAAATGAACAACTTGTATCCCAAGCCGCTGTTAGAGCAGAAAATGCAATTGGGGGAACGGGCAGGTTTGCAGGAACCGCTAAACATACATATGCAACTACTTTTATAAAAAAATATCAGGGTATGTACGGTAATAGAGGAATGGAGGTTAACAAGTATTTTAACAGGGCTTTTGGAAAAGGTTATTTAGATGTTCATGACACTTCAAACGGTGTTATTTATGATTTCAAATTTGGAAAACCTGTGATGGGAACCTCTCAATTTAATAAATATAATAATACATTTGGACAACCAATAAGGATAGTAGATCGATACGGTAACATTATAGTAAGATAAAAAATGGATAATAAAACAAAGAAAATAATCAAGGAGGAGTGGTTAAGGGCATTTCCAGGCTTAAGTGCATTTTCCCAGAATAAGCTATACAAAATAATTGGTCCGGCTATATGCGGTATAGAACTTATTAATTTGCCAAGGAGTGAGGACTACAGACCCCATTTTGTAATATATCCCTTATATAAGACGGATATTAAATCTTGTCTGGCTTATCCGGTCCTCATGTTTGAATTCTATAATGGTAGAAATTTACAATTAGATCTTCCTTATAATGATGTGAATGAAAAGTTAAAAGAAGCAATTCAAATTGTTTCTGATAGTCTGCAATTATCTCTGGAAGATGATGTGCCATTGGATAGTTTTTACAATCTAATAGATGACATTCAAAAAAAAGATAGTACTTATCAATCAGCCACGGCAAGCAATGCATCATTACTTGAGTTTAAATTTTATTTGGCATTATATGCAGGAAGCGAAAGTCAGATTCAAAGTACATTAGATCAAATTGAAAGAGCAAGTAAAAACTGGAATCTGAAAATCTTTGAAGCAGTGTTTGGAGAGTTTGGCGCATGGTTTCAGAAATTGCAGAATGTAGCGAGTAATAAGGATTTTTTATTGAAACAAATAGAAGCAAATAAACAAGACAAAAAAATATTAAAATTAAAGAGTTCAGAACTTATTCCATAAAAGTAAGTTTTTGAGAATGAAGAGAAAATCCTTCTTGAAATATAACTAGAATTTGAAAATCTCATGAGCAATTATTTAATAAGTTCATATAACTTATTATAAGAGTTGCCCGAATACTCGGGCAACTTTTTCAAAAGTAAAACCTTTGGTTTCCACGGTATAAAAATTAAGTTCTCCCATAGAATTAGAGTGGAAATGGCCTTTACATAACAATTAGATAAAAACCAACAATCATAGAAATTATGAGAAGTATTTTCTCCAAGACACTATTACTAACAAGTTTTTTTTCAACCCTTTTTGGTTGCAATAAATCAGATACCGTTAAATCAAATCTTCCAGAAATAATAAATGTAAAAGAAGAAGGATTTAATGATATAGCATTAAAAATTGTTGAAACTGAAAATTCAGCAAATGCATTTTTATATACTGTAAAAGGGAAATATAAAAATAAAATAGTAGGGTTAAAATTAACGGTTCAAAATAATATAAATGCAGGAATAGTCAACGGTAAACTTGACAGTAATGCATTTTATAGGAAAGGGATGACCTTGCAATCTATTGGCGAAGAAAGTGATAACTTTCTTCATGCCTTATGCAAAATTTACGGAATTAAATGCAATGATAAATTTTCAATTAAGCCTATAACTGTAACAATATTTCCATTGAATGAAATCGAAGCCAATTTAAGTAATCCAAATTATTATAGGTTTAAGGCATTTTTTAATGATGATGAAGAAAATGATTATGCGGAGATTTTTATAAATTTAAATCTTGAAGAAAATTTAGTTGAATTCAATGAAAAAGATAATGAATATCGTGCTAATATTATTAAAACATATAGTAGAAAATAAAAATTAAAAAAGATATAAGGTACAGAATCAAACTATGAAATTCAAATACAATTTTTTAAACTAATTATATGAAAAAACAATTACTAAGCTTATGCATAGTTATAGGAACTATGACATTTGCCCAATACTCAGACGAGACGAGATTTGGTATTAAGGCTGGGGGGAACCTTTCAAGTATAACAGACGGAGATTCCAAATCCAAACCCGGATTTTATGGTGGGGTATTTGTAAATATTCCAATTTCTGAAGCATTTAACATTCAACCGGAGGCAGTATATAGCCAACAGGGGGCAAAATTAAAAGATGACTATGACTTTGTAGGATATACAATAACGAATATGAAACAAACCCTTGGTTATATTAATGTTCCAGTAATGGTACAATACAATGCCACTCCTGAATTTTATCTTGAAGCTGGCCCCGAATTTGGGCTCCTTATTAATGCTCAAGCATCAGGTGATATTAATGGCACCTCTAATAAAGCAAGTAATAAAGATGGATTAAAAACCTTTAATTTTGCTTTAGACCTTGGTTTAGGCTATAGATTTAGTCCGAACATAGGGATTAATGCTCGTTATATAGCAGGATTGAGCAATATTGTTAAAAATAGCGGCGGAGAGATTTCAAAAAACACTAATTTCCAACTAGGGCTTAATTACTATTTTTAGAAAGCTCGCTTGTAATAATAATTTATCTGTACGGGAAAGCCTGTCAATTATTGGGAAAGTATAAAATTATACTGACAAAGAATGCGTAACAGAAATGAAAATAATAGTAACGCTCCAAGCATTAAATTTGTAAGTGAGTTAAAATTAAGAAATGGAAGCATTTATAAACGCCCTTAAAGAACGCGCTGGTTTTTTTTTACTCCAAATGGGCGAGTTCAAACCGTTTAGGGTCTTTTTTCGCTCAGGCGAAGTTGTTGATACAGTGAAAGCGTATGAAACATTTTCAGAAACTCAAATCTATGATTTCCTCATCAAGGAGGTAAAATTAGATTTAGCAGATTCTGAGATCACTGCCTCAGCAATTGTCCTCACTGGCCAATCAGATGGATATGATGTAGTAGTTATTGAAATATTTAGAAATCGTAGGAAGAAATATCAGGTAGTATTTCCTTATACTATTAATAACGGAACAATTATCTTCGGTCCGGACCTTAATCAGAGTTATCAAACAGATAAGGATTGGTAACTTCATCCGGTAATAAACCGTATAATCTTCATCATTACGTTTAGAACGCAAGTATAGTTCAGATTATCTGATTATATGTTGATGTGACTGTTTTTGAAACCATCGGAAGATGGTTTCTTTTTATTTAAAGAAATGTAGTTGTTGACTTTACAAATTATGTAATAATCTCATTAAGCATCGCTATTGCAAATAGTGGATCTGTAGACTCAAAACGAATGTCGGCTTCCTCATGTTTAGGCATTTTTGCTAAGCGATCAAACAGACACTCCTGAAAATAACCCCATCCAACAAATGCAATAGCGATCTCAGTGAAGATTCTTGGTTTTAAAGTTTGCCAATTTGAGTATCCCTCTGCTCTAGGTGAGCAGAACTCTTTTAAAAAAGTATCTGCATAGTCTGAGATGATATCCAGTGTATTACTATGGCCTTCAGGATTGTGGTCATGGATCGCTTTAATAAGTTTATTGGAGAAAATATTTTCTTTAAAAGTCGAATTTTCGATAGTTAACATTGGTGTTTGAAAAGAAGCAAAATTCATTACGGTAATATTGTATGGTGCAACACCAACATCAAAACGATGACGCCACAAAAACGCGAATCCATGTGCCTTCAATGAATTACCCTTTGCTGACATGGCATGTAAGGCAATAAACATTGAATTCTCAAATTCCTGCAATCTCATGTAATCTCCACCAGCATACAGCTGGTCATCATAAAGGCAAATCTGGTACCCCCCTAATTGTTGAGCCGAAATTGATGGAGTCATTCGTTCTTTAAAAATTATATAAGGATCTACTATGTTTAATGCTGTTTCTCCACCGCTGTGAGTGGGTTCTAAACAGATAATACGTTTATGCAACCAAACAATTTCATTATACGTGAAATGACAGAGTAATGTTGGCCATTCACTAGAGACAATCACATTCACTAAGTCACCTTCTGAGAGAAAAGGTAGATAGCTTCTGATTTCTGCTGCATAGGCCCCGATTTCAGTTGCGGTTTGTCTAGTGGAACCTTTTTGATTTTTTAGCTCAACTATTATGATACTTTCGGTTGCTGGCGAATAAAGTAAGAAATCGGGTCGCAAAATATCATCGGAATTTAAGGAGATATTTTTATCCTCCATTAAAACTTCATGGTTTTCAAAGGACTTAAGACAATGGAGAAAACTATGTGCTATTTTCTGATGGGAAGAATCTGGATAATTTAGGTGGTCACTACTTGAAATAAACTCCTCGTAATTTATTATAATATCAGCTAAGCACAGTCCTTTTGCAAAGATATTACTCAGCCATTTTTGCATTTCTTTTTCACTTTCAAATTCCATAACCTTGGATATTTTATTAATGGTACAGTACCTTATTTTTTTTAATATCTAGGGCTTTAGGCCGAAGAACATATACCTAGACTTAAAGGTAAATCATTTCATTAGATGAGAAGAAAGAAAAAATGATTAACTTTAATTATCATTAAATTATTGACTAGCAGTCTGATGGGTAATCTTTTTGAAAATAAAACGTTAGAAATTTCAGCCGAGGGCGTGAAAATTGTTGTATCTGAATACACAGTTAATGATCAACAGGTCTTTAGGTTGCTATTTTCTGATGGTCGGTTACCGCTCGTTATTACTCGAATTTCCGCTCTGTCCAGTAATCTCTGGACGAGTATACCGCAAGGACGGCAAAAGGAGGCAGAGTCATTTGGTAAAGAAATAAGTAAACATTTATAACTTTAATCTTATGTGTTATTATAATGGACAACGTGTATCGAGAGACGAATTTATTCGTCTCATGGATCTGGAGAAAGCTGTTATGAACTACGATTTTCTAGATCAAGAAATTCACGAGGGATTTAATTACGGAAACATTGCGGTTTTGCGTCCCACGGAAGACAAATGCAATTTTAACATCGTCCAAATGGAATGGGGCTTCGTTCCATCATATGTGAAAAATAGAGAAAATCTGAAAAAGATGCGTTTTGGTTATAAGGACGACAAGGGAAAATGGCATCAGCCATATACGACGTTGAACGCAAAAGGTGAAGAACTTTTACTGAAGGATGAAAGTACTGGTCGAGAGAAAATGTTTCGGAAAGCAGCGCTGGATAGAAGATGCTTAATACTTTCAAGTGAATTTTACGAGTGGCGCCATATTTATCGTCTCAATAAAAAAACCAATAAACCGCTTAAGACAGCAGATAAATATCCTTACCATATTGGACTTAAGGGAAAAGAGTATTTCTTTATCGCAGCTATCTGGCAAAATTGGACTGACATGGATACAGGCGAAACATTGGATACGGTAGCTCTTGTAACTACCGAAGCAAATCCGCTCATGAGACAAATTCATAATTCAAAAAACAGGATGCCTACTATGCTACCGGACGAACTTGCGTGGGAATGGATGATGGAGGATCTGAGCGAGGAACGAATTACAGAACTTGCAACTTATCAAATCAGTGCCGCTGAAATGGAAGCATATACAATTGAAAAAGAGTTCAAAACAACTGGAACTCCTACAAAAGCCTTTGTTTATTCAGAAGTACCTGAACTTAATTATGAAGTTTAAGTTTAGTCTCCTAATAAAATAATAAACGTGATGTCATTAAAAAGAAGAATATGAAAAATAAGGCCCTAACTGAGTATACAAATAAAGAACTTGTAAGCAATGAAAAAAAAATCAAAGCCATAACGATCATGTTGGGCATAGCAATCCTGCTATTATTCTTAAGTAATATAGTCATAACATTTAAACGCGGTTTTAGCGCGTTAAATGTGATACCTCTAGCTCTGCTTCCAATCTTAATTTTAAATATCAATAATTGGAACCAATTAAAAAAAGAGAAGGCAAATAGGAAATTGTAATAAAAAGGCTATCCTAATTTGACATTTTCTAAAAATGTTATTAAATTCGAGTAAATAATTTTATGCTCGTTCGAGCATACTTTTCATAAAATAGGTTAATAATGGCTAAAACACCCGATTCTACCCAAGATTCGGGTGTTTTTCTTTATGCAATCAAGAATAGCAAGCGATATTGAGCGTTGACTTATCTTTATCTTTCAATTTAAATAAACATTAAAATTTATACTTATGGAAATAGACTTAATGGAAATGCTGTTAGAAGGAAAACACAGCTTTGAGTTTCAAGATTACTGCGAAAGATATTTTGATGCAATTTATGGCATAGAATTTCAACGTGTAGCATCATATGGAAGTAATGGAGATGGCGGTAAAGATGGTTATATTCCGCAATCTAAGGAATATTTTGCTATATCTTCCAGAAGCGATGTCAAAACGAAGATTCGGCAGGACTTTGTTAACTGCGTCACTAAAAATTACAATGTTGAAATTTTTAATTTTGTTACTAATCGAATTTCTACTTCTGATGAATTGGCTGTGGTTGATAAATTACGAATACATAATCCAAACATTAAGATTAATGTGATCACCCATAAACATATTGCTGCTAAAATAATGCAGATGCCTAGCCAGCAAATTAGAACGGTACTTTGTCGGTCTTTGGATTTTCAAGGTGATAATACAGTCTTTTTCAAAGCGGATGAAAAGGAAAAGATATCATTTCCATTCTCGCAATCGGTTAAAGATTCGTATGTGTATTATCTGTTCGTAATGACGCTGCTTACTTTGGTAATAGCAATAGGAATTTATTATATATGGTCCTCAAATGAATGGGTCTGGAAAATGTCGATGATGAGTTTGCTTTGTGCACTTCCGATATTCTTATATTTTTATAAAGAAAAACTCAAAAAGACCAAATTTCCCCATAAAATTTTATACTTGATCTTGGGTGAAAAATTGCCGGTAGAGCGAGAGGTTTTATTTGATGAACAAACTCATATTTCAATTCGGAGAAATGGACCTTGGCATTTTACTTTTAACAAACGATCTGCGGACTGCATTAAAAAGGGATGTTGCGGGAAGGTTTACTTATATAGGTCGGAGGAATATAACCTCGTTGGACGATGTGAAAATGATAAGATTAACCATGTTTATAAAGTTGACGGTAATTTTTATGGTGATTTGCTTTCCTAGTATCTAAATTCTAAATATGGCGTAAAAATTATCGTATCTAACTTTGATGATATAAATGAGCGGCTATTATTGCCGTTAATCGAAAGGAAACGTTTTTTTATCTATTGGAGGGAAAAATACAAAGACCACAAATCTGTGGTCTTTGTATATCTGAATGGAACTATTTTTCCAGCTGTAACTTAATAGGTTTAGATCTCAAATCTACAGGTATGTTTTTTCCATTTAAAAATAAGTCGGAATATCCAAGGCTACCGCCATTTTTTTGAACCTTAACCTTAATTGTTATATCATCATAACCTTTAACTTTTAATATGCTTTCTGCATACTCATTATTTTGAGCTTCTACATTTGCAAACACAATCAGCATCTTATCCACCCCCTCATTTACAATATTCATATTCTTTGGAAAATCCAGATTTTCATGATTTTGAAGGATTTTATCACCTGTACTTGTGACGTAATATAGATCCAGGTCAGCCATTGTCAACTTTGAATTCAGGACATTTACACCATTCTCATCTACTAAATTTAGGTAAACCTTATCATATAGGTTTGTTTGCTTAGCTTCCTCTTTCTTACATGCAATGAAAGAAAGAACACTTACGATTATTAACAATAAATTTTTCATGTTGATTTTATTTATGAATCGAATAAACCATTTGTCGTTTATATTGGTAATTTCCATTACCTGAATTTGCATCGGCATAACCGAACCAGCCATTATGCGAACCACCCCATCCCCAATTCATGTGGAACCACAGATAACCCCCTCCGCCAACTGTTGAACCATCGGGCAAAGTTTCTGGACATGTTATGAAGTGGTGTGCTCCGTCCACTACCCATACATGTCCGCCGCTATATGTAGGAAAAAGTGATCCGCTCTTGGTACTGTAACCTGATAATATAGCGGGCCTGTTACTTGTTATTTCACTCAAAACTGTCGAAGAATTAAAATCACCCGAAGTTGCGGATGTGGAATACCCAAGACTTTTAAAAGTAGAGGAAATATCACTTATATCTGCAGCCGCGCCGGTTCCATCACATTTATAATCTGAGCCAACTGCATCTGCTGCCCGCCACATGAGTTTAGATATTTCATTTGCTCCAGCAGAAACATCTGTATAATTTGGAACACTACTGGGCATAATGCTGTAATTAAATGTAGTTGGATACTGATGATATCTCATGACCTGTGCCATTGCAGTCGCTACACAACCAGTGAAAGCTTTACCATTGCAATAATAAGGAGTACAACTTTTCGCCGGCATATAATTATTATAGCCACCGATTTGGTCCCAACTTGTGGTAAGAAGTGGACCTTTTACAAAATCACTATCCTCACATTTTGGGGGTGGCGGTTTTGCGACATTTCCTCCAACTGCCTTTGTTTTTATAGTAGAGACCATGTTACCGGATAATAGCTGTGTATATTTGGCTTTCTTCAATAGAATATCCGCAACATTTGTTCCCTGAGTTCCTCTTGCTTTGATAGCATCAATTTCAAGCTTCGTATCGTTAAGCCATGCATCTGTGGCAAGTGGCACAGTATCTGAAGAAAAGGAAGTTTCGTCTGAATATGCGAGTACCGGGTTTGCTCTTCGGTCAGCTGCTAAAATAATAAAGCCGCCATCGGTATAGTTAAATATACGCATGACAACCGTTCCATCACTGCCTACTATTTCTTTCTCTAGAACTGTATTACGGCTTTTATTTACTCCCCGGCTGGCTTTTGCTTTCCTATGTAATATGAACTGCTGTAAAGAGTCAGCGATTGATTTGCTCTCTTTTAAGGTAACATAATTCTCATCATTTGAGTTGTCCGTATTAATATCTTCCCTGTTACACGAAAAGAAGATAAGAATAGCTAAATACAAATAGAATTTTCTCATAATCTAGTTTTTATGGTTAGTATTATATATATATACAATAAATATAACCATAAACTTTAATTAACGAAATAGATAACTTTTTTTTAACCTATATAAGTTAATAAAAACAATAAATCAACTACGATTTCGTAATTTTTTTAATGAATTGGTTTTAGGGTATAGAACATAAAGAAGTTCAACAATTTCATAAAAATTTCAGGTTCCTCAATAAATGAGGCATGATCCAATTTCTATAATTTTTCCGAGGTGCATGCTGAAATTATGCTATAGCTTCTTTTTAACTGGGGCGTGTCTTATGATGGACCGCGCTTTTCGTTACAAGTCCTCGCTGAGCTGTGGGCTATCCACTTCAATCGCTCACGCATTATTGTATGTTTTCCATTGCGCACGCCAAAGCACATTTATCTCCTGGCTTCTTTCCGTCCCATAAAAGAGCTTTTGGCTCCCCATGATCAGAAAATTGTAAGTCAGATCCCACAACAGTTCTCAACATCTGCCTTCCAAATCTCTAATGTCCGGACAACTAAGTATCCGGATTTTATATGCATAGAAATTCAATGAAAATCATTTTCAAAGAAAAGGATAAAAAGGCAGCCAAGTTAGTTCATCCATCCGACCCACATCCCACCAATAGAAAAAAGTGAATGAACGGTCCCCCCCCCAAGGGACCCCCCATTAAATCATTTTTTCTCTTGGTCTACGCAGTTGTATGATCTGTTTGTCTGCTTTCTTTTTTTCCTTTTTTTCTTTTGAAAATAATATCGGGGCCGAGCCTCGGAAGGACTGGAAGAACATAACAAGCAATGTAAAACAATAAAACAAAACGTTATGAACATCACAGCAAAAATCACAAGAACAGCAGAAGTTAGAACAACTTCAAACGGCAAAGAGGTAGTAAATTTTGGCGTAGCGATCAGGCACACCTTCCGAAACAAAGAAGGCGAAAAAATCAGTCAGCCGACATTTTTTGACTGCGCATATTGGAGAACCCCAAACATTGCCCCATACCTCACAAAAGGCACTATTGTAGAACTTTCGGGAAGGGTCAGCCCTAGAGCGTGGGTAGACAAAGAAGGCAACCTAAAGGCAGGACTGAATTTTCAGGTATCAGAAATAGTTTTTCACGGTGGGGACACAAAACAGGGCGGAGAATCTGTAAAAAAAGAAACCGTAAAAACTGGAAACTCTACACCCGTATTTGCGGGAGACAATGACGATGATCTACCATTTTAAATCAACACAAATCTAAAATTCATTATGAAAAATTCAGCCCAAAGCACAGGGGTACAGATACCCGATAATATAGCACAGATTGCCCTAATGGTCAGAAAAGACTGGAAAAACGTCTATTTCGGGGCAGTGCCTTATTTGGATGCCATGCGCTCACTAAATAGCGTAAACGACAACTATTATGAAGATTCGGCAAGCTCAATAATCAACTATTTTCTGTCCAATGCGACAACATGGCGTGGAGAGGTTGCAAGGGCGGTAAAAGCCAAATTAAAACAGCTTGTCGCAAGTGCAAACTAATCTTTAAACCTTCAAAAATTTAACATCATGGCAACAAATATAGATATAACAGAAGCTAACGTTTACGTGGGAACCTATGCCAAATATAATAACGGTTCAATTTTCGGAAAATGGCTAAAACTGTCCGATTATGCCGATCGGGGCGAGTTTTACGAAGCCTGTGCCGAGTTGCACAGTGACGAGGAAGACCCCGAATATATGTTTCAGGATTATGAGAACATCCCTAAAGGTTTGATCGGTGAATCGTGGATCAGCGAAAATATTTTTGAAGTATTGGAAGCCTTAAACAATCTGGACGAAAACACCTTGGAAGCCTTTTTAATATGGTGTGACAACGATCATAAGGATTTGTCACGTAGTGATGCTTCCGAACTATTGGAAGATTTTGAGAACGACTATGTTGGGCAATACGACAGTGACGAGGATTTTGCGAGGGAATTGATTGACCAGCGCGAAGACCTCAGCGATTTTGCAAAGCAATATTTTGACTATGCATCCTACGCAAACGATCTTTTCTGCGGAAGCTATTGGAGCGAGGACGGACACGTATTCTATAACTAAACATTAACCACAGGCGACTGTGAAAGCAGTCGCCTTTAAATCTAAAAAAATGGTACTGGAAACATTCAAATTAACATTGAAACATGATACAGGTTTTTTCAAGGTCAAACTGACCTCACTTAGCGGAGAGCAAGGCGCAATTGAGCAGGTAATGGCGTGGCAACACTGTCCGATAGGGGCAATAGTCAGGATTAAAAAAATCGGTCAGAAATCAACCATTTAAAATTTACCACAATGAATATTGGCGTAATAACCTATAAAAAGTACGACGAAAATGTGCTAATGAATGCACATTTCAATGTAGATGAATTATTCAGGATCATCTTGCACGACAAAGATTTTGTACGCTTTGAAATCTTCGACAGGGAGAAGAAATTACTGGCTTCTACCTATTACCCGAATGTTGACGGAAAAGGGCTGTATATCCATCCGGTCAAGGTGTTCAGGGAAGAGGAACTTAAATGGATAGATTATTACGCATTTAGGTCGCCTTCCACAATCAGGCATTATAAAGTGACTTGGAAAGTAGACGGTGCGGTTTTCGGAACAAGGAAAAAAGCCACTGAATACGCAAATCTTGTCAATAAAAGGGTTGCATACAGAATTGAACCTTTCATTGACCGAAGCACTTACCGCAGGTCGCAGAACTGAATTTTACACATCAAAATTTATCAAAATGAAACCACTGGACGAAATGAACAATATAGAAAGGGCGTATGTACTAGCCCGATTATTTCCTAAAGATTTAAAAGACCTTATCAGCTTTGTTCAAAAGGAGATAACCCATTTTCGGGAAAAACAGGAGGATATTAGACAGGCTTGGCCACCCTATTCCATAATTACAGCGAATTATTGGTACAGCCTGATCTCAGAAATTGAAAAGGTATTGGAACGGTTCAATGTTCAGCTTCACAGAAACCCGAGAATATTTTCTGAACATCTTTTTTGGGGGCACAATTCCATTTTTATGACACACTGCCTTGTGCGCTTTGTCGAGTGCGAAAATCCCCACCATAGTCTGAAACTGGCAATAGAACTGCTGTTCGGAGAGAAAGAAGTAGTCTCCATTGAATTTACGGAACAAACGGAAGATTAAAGTTTAACCACAGGTGACTGTGAAAAGTCGCCTGTAAATACTAGCAAAATGACACAGGCAGAATTAAAAGATAATTTCAGGGCATTATTAGCCATCAACCCGCCTTTAAAGGAAATCGAAGAACTTTTCTATAAGGCTGTGAACAGTGGCGCACTGGATTTTGAAGACGAACAGCAGGACAGTTATAGGACTGCGAAGATTATTTATCATGCCATTCTTTGTACGATGGCGGCACAATGGTTTCCGCTCGCAAAAGAAAACTGGGAGGAAGCCGAAAGCCTTAAAAAATTTCTTTAACACCAAAATTTAATGAAATGAAAGCATTAACAGAAATGGACAATATTGACAGGGCATATTTATTTGCAAAACTGTTTCCTGACCAACTGCAGGATATAACGGAGTTCATAAAAACCGTGACTGATGAATATACAAAGAATGAAGATTTCGTCAGGTCAGTATGGACAGGCGATCCCGTAGATATTGATACGTGGTATGGCCTTGTTGCTAATTTTAGATACAGATATACTGCCAACGGTACAAGATTATACAAAAATTGTCGGGTATTTCGAGATCAATTATTCGATGGTCTGGATGCCTTATTTACAATTGACGCCCTTTTGAAATACACAACACAAGCACGTTGTGACGATGAATTAAGGCAGGCCATTCATCTTTTTTTTGGAGAACATAAACCTGTATTAGTAAACCTAAAATTTTTTTGAAATGAAAATCATCGATTTAAATGGTCAGGAAATAACAGTAACTGACCTTGATAAAGCTATTGAGCAGGCGGAACTCTTTAAAGATATGCATCATGTTCCGCCTGTCCCTTACGATAAGGTGAGACAGGTATACTGGAATGACATCTATAAAAAACTTTTGGAACTAAAATCAAAATTGGATCATGAGCAACCTAGCAGATAAAACAGAATATCGGGCATTATCCATCATCGCCCGAATGGTTAAGGATTTTGAACGTTTGCACTATCTGAATATGACGGCATCGGACGATTGGGATGCCACAGGAGCAAGGAATCTTTTGGAAGGTATCATACAGAGCAACGGCTACAAGATAAATTATGACCGTGAAGGTAAAGGCAATAGACCGCTTCTCAAAGATGACAGCATCCCAAAGGCAAAACATAATTATACACGCTAATTTTTTACATCATGGAAAAAGATAATAGGTTTATGGACTATCTCTTCAATGAGTTTCTGGAAATAGAACGGCGCATCGGAAAAAGTCAGTCACATCGGTTTTTGTCCATTATTTCTAACTATATCCAGTGGGGGTTCAAGTATGATGATCCCGAAAAAGCACAGCAATATGCACGCAGAAACTATTCAAGTATTCTGTATGCAGTATATAATTGGAAAACACATTTACTTGATCTCAAAGAAGAACACGGGCGGGATGCAAAAAAAAATGTGAAAAAGTATATAAAAAGACTAAGATACCTGAAATATTCAGAGGATGAAATTGCGAATCTTCTCATTGAAAAATATAGACTGAATAACCCTTCCGAAATTATCTCACCATACGATCAATTATAAATAAATCAATAATCTTAAACTACAATATTATGGAAGCGAATTTTTTTAAACAGATAGCAAAAATGGACTTGCAAAGCAAATTAACGCTAACGGTTGCCAAAGCTACAGAAGATAAAATAGTTGTGTCTATTTTGGTACAGAATGACGGCTGTGGAGATAAAGCAAAAAACATTATCCCACCCCTTAACCTGAAAGGAACGGCAGAAGAACTGGATGCTGAATTTTTCTCACATATCAAAAAACCAGTCGAATCCGCTTCGGGGCTTATGTCCAATATGGAAACTTTTATGAAGCAGATGGAGGAAGCCAAAAAACAGTCTGCAATGGAAAAGGAAAAAGCTGATAAAACGAAAAAAGAGAAGGAAGCCAAGAACAAGAAGTACATCGATGCTATGGCAAAAGCCGAAGCACTGGAAAATGAAGGAAAATTTAAGGAAGCATGGACAGCACTGCCTAAAGCTTCCGAATATCCCGAACATGCTGAAACAATCGGTCAGAAACAGGATTTATATCAATCCCATTTTGCACCTGACCTTTTTGCAAGACCGCAGAGCGAAACTGATGAGCCTATAGACCAAATGAATGTTTAACAATAAAATTGAAAGATCATGTTATTAGCACTTGAACTAGCGAGAGTATTTGTACTCATGGACAAAGGATTGAAAATAATTCTTGACGACCCCGAACCACGTTGGAGCGTGGATGCAGTGATGAATTTTTATGCAAATACCTATCCCAGTTTGACAACTTCAAAAGTTTCTGCACCCGTAATTAAGGATGATTCTGTGGTATATACTTTTGAAAGTGTTATGGGTACGAAAGGATAAAACCGAAAATTTTAAAACAATGAACAATGCGAAAACAGATCATATCGGGAACAATACAAATACCCGAAAAAGAAAGAGAAACCAAAATGCACCGCAGGCTTGCGGAGTTCGCCAGTTGGATGCAAAAACCGAAGGATGCGCAGGAAATTTTCAGAGACAAAAGGAAATGCGTTCCAATAGCCATGTTGCCAATGGTTTACTAAACTGCACATTTCTGCCAAAATTCAGGCAGACAGAAATGAATCAGGTAAATGAAACATCTGTTAAACTTGAAAGTGACTTTTTTCAGTCACTTTCAAGACTGGCAGAACACTACAAAATTGAACCATTTGTACAGTCCGAACAATTCAGATTTCCCTACAATATCAATCTTGCCCTTTCTGACATAAAGGGGAAATTAAAAAAGAATGTGCTGAACTGGGATAGTGTTAGATTCAAAAAAGAAAATGACAAGTTTTATCTGGTTTCCGAAGAACGCTATGATACAGGTGCTACGCTCTTTTATATTCCTGTTATTCCACTTTTCAGAATGCTCGGTGACAAAAAGAGAAAAAAGGCAGCCCACCTTTTGTTATCTGTGTTTTCCTATCTCTACCACATTGCTGATATACCTTATTACAGACAGGAAGGTAGCTATTTATATTATGAGTACGAGATGCTGAAAGACTGGATACTGGATGATCCCTACGAAGAAGATGAAGAGGATGAAGACCACCGATTAAGTGAAATCGATTATGCGGAATGGGTCGGGGATAAAATTGAACAGAAAATTTACAACCGTGAAAACCTCGTTTTTTTCGATCAGCGAATTGTTCGGTTTAAACCAAAAGATGATTTTGATACGGGCTGTTTGATGTTGGCCCGCAAAACACTGGCAATTTATCGGGAATATCCCGATGCCAGTATTTTTCGCAACGCCAGTAGTATGTTCGATGAGGATGAAGAATATTTGGAAGATCAGATCATTCCGATGGAAAAATATATTTCATTTTACGCGGACAATAAAGGTTGGCTCGCAGGAACCATATTTGAATCCGTCAATAACCAGTTTCAGGAGTATAGCGAAACGCAGGAACCTGCCCTAATCAAATGTTTTGACGGACAGGAAATTGAAAGCAAAGACCTTTCATTTGAGAAAAGGCTTTTTGACCTATTGCATGACATTACTGATTTAATTTATGACTATAAACAATTGAGCAATGAACAACAATAACATAGATATTACACCCGATTTTGATAAACTCTATTATCCGAAATGTGCATTGGTGCTTTACCAGTCACAGGGGCTTGACCCTGACGTTTATGTTGAACATTTTGATATGGACGTTGACGGGAACCCAATAAACGCCCATCCGCTAACTGTGATGGAAGCCGATCATTTGGCTAAAGCCCTAATGGTTGAACATGAAAAAGAAAGTGCATTTTTAAAACCAAAAACTGTCCTGCCAGGCAATGTTTTAAGTCTTGATCCGAATACGGAAAAAGGAACAGTAATATGGCACACAAAAGCTACGCAAAAAGAACTGTTTTTTGTCGAAAGTCTGGGCATTCCAAACGGTAAAGCACATGTGCCACCTATGCTGTGGAAGGCTAGTAAATCCAGTCTTACGGTATTTGCACTTAAAAGCAACAGAAGGCCAACACTAAAAACACAGCTTTTCCATTGTCCTTATTTCAATATCTACGCAGATGGGAAAGTTTGCTTAGGGACAATAAAAATCGATATTAAAAATTCTACTTCGGTAGAGGAATTTATAAAAGCATGGGAACACTATTTTTTCCACAGTTATTTTAGCCATGCGCTTGTTACAGGTGGACAGAGCGAGGAAAATCTCGTGACACTCTGGAAAAGATTGATAGAACAGGAAACTGTTTTTCCTACGGAGGTACTACTACCCCATAAATTAACCCTCAAAAATATATTGTTATGAATGCCCAAAAAACAAATGTACATTATACAGACAATTACTTGTTAGCCCCAACTAATCCGATCAGCGTGAACCTCATAGGAGCAGGGGGGACAGGTTCAAAAGTGCTTACTGGACTGATGGAAATAAATGAAAGTTTATTGGCACTCGGACATACAGGACTGCAGGTCAGGTTATGGGATGACGATATTGTTACCTCCGCAAATTTGGGCAGACAGCGTTTTTTTGAATGTGAAGTCGGATTGCCAAAGTCCGTTGCGCTAATTAACCGTATCAACCGCTGTACAGGTGCGAATTGGAAAGCGGAAAACCTTAAATTTGAAAAGGACAAGTTTGGAAATATCCCAAAACAGTCAGTCGCAACAATTACGATTACCTGTGTTGATACAGTACAGGCGAGATTTGGAGTTGCCGATATACTTACAGAAATTAATGGACAGCGAAACCGTGTTCGGGATTCTCCGAAATATTGGATGGACTATGGAAATAGTAAACAGACTGGACAGGTAATTCTTTCCACTGTGGGCAATATCACTCAGCCGGAATCCGAAAAATACAATCCTGTAGCCAATATGCCGTTTGTTACCGAAGAATATGGTGACCTTCTTTTACAGTCTGAAAAGGACGATAATACGCCAAGTTGTTCACTTGCGGAAGCATTGGAACAGCAGGATTTATTTATCAATGCTTCACTGGCGCAAATGGGATGTAAATTATTGTGGAGCATGTTCCGTTACGGAATGACCAAATACAGAGGATGTTTCCACAATCTTGAAGATTTCAGAACAAGCCCGATATTGATCGATTGATCCAATCGGGCAAAAAGACATTTCCATAGCTGGAAACGTCTTTTTGCGTAAAGCGAGATGTCCGCTTCTGAATGCCCACCACATATGTACCTTGCTGGGCAGTATGTAACATGACTTCTTTTCTTTTTGGATAGACGACCAAAGAAAAGAAGCAAAAGAAGGTCGTATTATTAAAAAAATGAGTTTTAATATTTCTAAATTTTAGTTTTCATTTCCATTGTAATACTCATCCTCCCATTTCAAAATACTTTTCAAGTATTCCCAAGCTTTATCAAGCACAGAATTTTCATCAAATTCAAGTCTTTCGCAATTATTTTTTACGAAAACACCCGTATATCGAAACTCATTATACATGAAATCTTTGTGCTTATTTATAAAATTATAGGGTTCACGGTTGTTCATTAAAACAAATTCGATTAATGATTCACTTAATAAATGATAAACCCATGTACGTTCATCCGGTACAGTTAAAGCAAACGAACGTTCATCTTCCGTCAGGAAACTTCCAGTGCTATCATAATCCTTTAAAGGCTTCTCACACAATAGAAATTCAGGTTGGTCAATTTCAAAACTTTCCATATTAATCATTTCTGGCAATTCTATAATTAAAACACTGCAATTTAATATTTCTTTTCTGTACTCTGTCAAGATCATTTTAGACTTGATAGATGTAGTTCGGTAAAATGAATTATGATGTTAGCTTGGAAAGATCTGATTTGATTTCATTGAACATCCTGATAATAGTTTCATTATCCAGCTCACTACTGTTCCTATCAAATTCATCAGTTGCTATACTGCATCTGAATTCCCATATTTCTAGCAGATTCTCTTTCGCGATTTCATATGATTGATAGAATTTATTATCTGCTGAAACTTGTATTTTGGATGATGACTGATCTTCAAGTCTTTTGTAGGTGATTCCTTCACGCGTTATAAAAATATAGGTTTTCCCTACTTTAAGATCACTAAGAGATTCAATATATTGGCCAATAATAAAATTTCCATCTTTGTACGGTGGCATAGAATCGCCTTCTACCGGAAATGCTCTATATTTTCCATGATTGAGAAATGGAAGGGATATCGTCTGCAGGTTCTCAATATAGTCCGGATCGGAATATCCTACTAAATAACCCATTGAAGCTTTGAAAGGAACGACTTCAATTTTATTTTCGCCTTTGCTATCCGTTTTGATCGGTAATAAAATCCTATTATCAGATAGTTTTAAAAGCTCTTCCAATTTATATTTCCGTAGATCTATTGAAATCAACAAATCCACACTTACCTTATAATAACGAGATATTTTAAGCAGAATGTCTATCGGGGGATCACTGGCGCCATCTTCATATTTGCTATACCTCCCCCTGGTAATAAGGAGCGCGTCCGCAACAGATTGTTGGGAAGCATTGAGTTCGTTCCTCAGAAAGCGCAGATTTTCAGCGAGTAATAACATTGCTATAATTTATAGCAACAAATTTAGTGTATTTTGCTAAAAATCATAGCAATTTTGTAAAAGAATTTTAATTGTTATGGAGCGTGCTATCGTACATATGGATTTGGATACATTTTTTGTATCCTGTGAGAGACTGGTCAACTCAGAGTTGAACGGTGTTCCTCTCATTATTGGAGGTGGAGATAGAGGGGTCGTTTCGTCCTGTTCCTATGAAGCAAGGAAATTTGGTGTAAGGTCGGCAATGCCTATGAAAATGGCGCTTCGTCTCTGTCCGCAGGCTAAGGTTGTCAAGGGTGATATGGAATTATATAGTAAAATGTCCCACACAGTTACCGAGGTGATCGAGGAAAGCGCACCGTTGATGGAGAAAGCATCAATAGATGAATTTTATCTTGATTTGACGGGTATGGACAAATTTTTCGGGGCTTACAAGTGGACAAATGAACTTGGGACAAAGATCGAAAAGGAAACAGGTTTACCTATCAGTTATGCACTATCGACCAACAAAACCGTGAGCAAGATCGGGACTGGCGAATCAAAACCTCACGGACACCGGGAAATACCATTTTTAGGTGTTCAGTCTTTCCTAAATCCACTATCAATCAAAAAAATGCCGATGGTTGGGAATGCGACTTTTCAATTGTTTTCAAGAGTAGGTATTAGAACCATAGGTACTCTTTCGGAAATGCCGGTGGAGGTCTTGCAGCAGATGATCGGTAAAAATGGTGCTGATTTATGGAAGAAAGCTAATGGTATTGATGAAGCGCCAGTTGTTCCGTATTCGGAAAGGAAATCAATATCTAAAGAACGCACCTTTAGCAGTGATACGATGGATGTAAAGGAAGTGAAAGGTCTCATTGCAGGTATGGCGGAACAATTGGCCCATCAGCTCAGACAGGAAAAATGGCTAACCTCCACAGTTGTCATAAAGATCCGCTACTCAAACTTCGATACAGAAACAAAACAATGTAGGGTTTCATATACATCTTCTGATCATACGCTAGCAAGGGTTGCACTGGAACTTTTCGATAAAATCTACACAAGACGTATGCGTCTTCGTCTGGTAGGATTGCGTTTTACCGATCTCGTTCATGGCAGTTATCAAATGAATTTGTTTGAAGATAATGCAGAGCTTATCAGTCTCTACCAAGCGATGGATAATATCAAGAACCGGTTTGGAAGCTCTGCCGTTGGCCGAGCTGTAGGATTTGATTTTTTACGTTAGAGTGTGAAACTATGTTTTTAAACTGCCATTCATACCATAGCCTTCGATATGGGACATTATCAATAGATGACCTTATTTCCCAAGCTTCCTCATTGGGAGTAAAAGAGCTTGTTTTGACGGATATAAATACGGTTACCGGTATTTATGAATTCAAGAAAAAATGCGAACAACAGGGAATTAAACCAATGGTAGGAGTAGAGGTACGAAAAAACAACACCCTACTCTACATATCCATCGCAAAGGAATTTATCGGATTAGAAGAAGTGAACAGAATGTTGACATCGGCTAACTGTGATAGTCTCGAATTACCGTTGCAACCCAAATTGCCAAATAATTTCATCATTTATCCTTTAACCAATATCCCAGAAATCCTGAAAGAAAATGAATTTATAGGCATTCGTGAAGAAGAACTAAATCTCTTGATCCGGCCACAGTATAAAAAACTTATTATCAAAATGGTTATACTCCACCCGATCACCTTCAGTACTAAAAAAGAGTATAATCTCCATCGGATTCTCAGAGCAATTGATAACAATGAATTGCTTTCTAAATTACCGGAAAGTGAAGTGTGTTCCAAGAAAGAATATTTTCGGCCTCCGCAAGAAATTTTGGATGCCTACAGGAATTATCCACAAATCATCCACAATACCAATTCATTACTTTCGCAGTGTAGTTTTGACTTTGCTTTTGAAACTCCACGGAACAGAAAATTTTACACAGGCTCAAAGAAGGATGATTTGCAGCTTTTAACAAGGTTGGCTTTCGCAGGGTTGGAAAGGCGATATAGCAGAAACCATGAAGCTGCAACAAAACGAGTCGAAAAAGAATTGAAAGTTATCGATGAGCTAAACTTTAGCGGTTATTTTCTAATTACCTGGGATATTGTACGATACAGCAACAGTATGGGATTTATGCACGTCGGTCGTGGAAGCGGTGCAAATAGTATTGTTGCATTTTGTCTTGGTATTACAGATATATGTCCTTTGGAACTTGATCTTTATTTCGAACGCTTTTTAAATGAAAATCGCAAGAGTCCGCCTGATTTTGACATCGACTGGTCTTGGCAGGACAGAGATATTATCTTAGATTATATTTTCAATCGATATGGTAAGGAGTATGTAGCATTCTGTGGTACGAATGTGGAATTTAAGTACCGCTCTATTATTCGCGAGGTTGGAAAAGCCTTTGGTTTACCCAAAGAGGAGCTGGACGAATTAAGCAAATATCCCGAAAGAGTATTTCGCGATGATATCGTAAAACAGGTACAGAAGTATGGAAAATTATTAGAGAAATTTCCCAACCAACGCTCCATGCACTCTTGTGGCATTATTATTTCAGAAGAGCCGTTAACAAATTTCACGGCACTCGAAATGCCGCCGAAAGGCTTTCCAATTGTTCAGTGGGATATGCATGTTGCTGAGGAAATCGGATTTGAAAAATTTGATATTCTATCACAACGCGGTTTGGGTACGATTAATGATACTGTCCGGCTTCTGGAAGAAAAAAGGGGGATCACCGTTAATATCAAAGACACCGCCATTTCTAAAGATGAAGAGATCTGTAATGATTTCCTGAGCAAAGGGAAAACTATCGGCTGCTTTTACATCGAGTCTCCGGCGATGCGGGGGTTACTTCGTCGACTGAAATGTGATAACTATAAGGTTTTGGTAGCAGCATCTTCGATTATCCGACCAGGAGTAGCCCAATCTGGAATGATGCGGGAATATATTTTTCGTCACAACAATCCGGATAAGTTCGAATATTTCCATCCAGTTTTTGAACAGCAGCTTGGAGAAACCTACGGAATCATGGTTTATCAAGAAGACGTCATAAAAATTGCCCTGCATTATGGCGGGGTTTCGGCTGCTGACGGTGACATTCTTCGAAGAGCAATGAGTGGAAAAGGTAGGTCACTTTCGGCACTTCAGAAAGTTAAAGATGATTTCTTTGCATCTTGCAGAAAGCAAGGACACCCAGAAGCCCTGAGTACAGAAATTTACAGGCAGATCGAATCTTTTGCAGGATATTCATTCTGTAAGGCGCATTCGGCGTCTTACGCTGTGGAAAGTTACCAGAGTCTGTATCTTAAAGTCTACTATCCGTTAGAGTTTATGGTATCCGTGATCAATAACATGGGAGGTTTTTATCGCACAGAAGTGTACGTTCATGAAGCACGGATGTCTGGTGGTAAGATTTTGAATCCATGTGTTAACATGAGTGAACAGCAAACAACGATCTACGGTGATGAGATTTATTTGGGGTTCATGCATCTGGAAAAGGTAGAATCAAAACTTGGAATGCTTATTCCTGAGGAGAGAAAAAAAAATGGAGCATACCGATCATTGGAAGATTTTATTAGAAGGATTCCAATCGGTATTGAAACTTTGCAGATTTTGATCTTTATCGGGGCATTTCGGTTTACTGGTGTACCGAAGAATGAATTGCTTTTAAAGGCAAGGGTTCTTCTTGGGGATTTTAAACCCGAACGTAGATTTGAAACATTGTTTGAAGAACCTGTTAAGGAATTTAAATTTCCAGAATTGAAAAGGAACATCTTTGAAGATGCATTTGATGAGATTGAGATTCTATCTTTTCCGGTGTCTTGCACACCCTTTGATCTGTTGCAGACAAAGTACAGAGGAACTGTGATGGCAAGTGAATTGGTTAACCACCACAAAAAAGAGGTTAAAATGCTTGCGTATCTGATTTCAAGAAAACATGTACCCACAAAAAGGGGAACTATGTATTTTGGAACCTGGATCGATGTTGAGGGGAATTACTTTGACACCGCCCATTTTCCTGATTGCCTTGAAAAGTTTCCTTTTCAAGGAGGAGGCTGTTATCTACTTTTGGGAATAGTGGAGGTTGATTTCCATTTCCCTACGATTACCATCACCAAAATGGCAAAGATGCCATTTATGGCTGATCCAAGATATGCTCACGATGAAGAGAAACGGTTTGAGACACAGGAGCGAATGAAAGAAGATGTCAGTATGACTTTTCGAGCACCTTATCCTCAGGAGCATGAGATTGGGCTTCCGAGAAAAAAAGCTTAGTTACCCATTATCTATATCTCCCATTATAATTAAATTCATCAAGCATTAAAATTTAAGTGATATAATCTAAATTAAAACTTATCGGAAAAATATTCTTTGAAATTACCCAAAAGTGTAGTTTTTAGAAGTGATTATAGGTTAAATTGATATTTTAATTAACTTAGAAGTGAATTGTAGACAATATTAATCTAAACTAATAATCACTATGAAAGTATTTAAGTACCTTTTACTTTTTGTTGCCTCTTTGGGCATTCTTTCATGTCAACAGGAGGACATGTCGATTAACAAAAATGATAAATACGGCGTTACTGTAAATGATGCCAGAAAACTGGCAGATCTCGCATCCCAGATATCCATATCTGGATCGAAACAGGCGAGCGGAAATAACAGAGAATTAAAAGAACGACAAATCAAGGAAGTTCTTGCTTATCCCAATGCGAATACACCCGCATTGTAAGCCAAGCTTCGCCATATTCTTTTTTTACCATGTAGTATTCAAATAATTCCTTCTTTTCAATATCCGGTTTAAGCCATTCAGGAATATTTTCTAGGGGCTGGTATTTGGGTTTCTTCTTGAAAAATGAAAATCCTCTATTTTTGATATTGTATCCAATCCATTCTTTTTGAAAGATTTCAAAGAAAGAAGCTTGTAATATATTTCTTTCAATAATGACTACTTCATTGCTAGGATGACTACCGTTATAGTGATTTTTATTGTAGATGCAGTTTAATGGCTGATTCTCAATGAAAATCGGAAGATAACAATCAGTGTTATTAGTTTCCCTTTCACTAACTTCATAAAATTTAGATAAAGCTTCCTCTGAAATCTGCAATTTTTTAGCAAGACTTAGAAATTCATCAGTCATCACATAATTGAATTGATCAATAAATTGTTCAAATAACATTCCTTCAATAAACTGTTCAGAGCTTCTGGCAGACTCACCTATTAGAAAACCGTTTCCAAAATCAATATATCCAAATGGATATTCTCGCTCACAAAACCAATGCTTAATAATTCCCTCTGCTACTGGAGTGGAATTATAATCAATTATGATCGGAATAAATAAAGGAGGAAAGGGAAAGTCTGCTTTATCATTTTTAGATGTAGTTCCATAATATTCCCGACCGCTATATTCACTAAAGGGTCTTATTGTTCCCATAGAAATCTCAGTTATTCTGGGATCTGAACAAATTTCATTTAAAATTTCTTTCATTCTTTAATTTCGCCTTACACTTATATGAATATAAAACTATCCATATCTCCATACTTTTCACACCAAAAGTCCGTCCATAAATGATAGGCTTTCTCATTGGTGAATTCTTTCAGGCGGTATAGTCTTTCGCCAACTTCATTGGGAGTAAAGCCAATACCATTAATTGTGAACCAGGCTTTGTCGTACTCTCCGGTAACAATATACTTTTCAAATAGCTCTTTTTTATTTGTATTGACTAAAAGCCATTCGGGAATATCGTCGATTGATTTATATTTTGGATCTTTTTTAAAAAAGGAAAAACCTGACTTATCCTTATTATACCCGATCCATTCTTTGTGAAAGATTTCAAAATAACAAGACTTTGGAACATTGCTTAAAATTATCCGATTATCGTTAGAGGGAAATTCACCATCATAAATTTCATTTTCTTTTAGACATGAAAGTGGTCTATTTGCATTGATTACCGATATACTACATTCTGGATTTTCTTGATGGCTCTGATTTGCTTGTTGAAATTCTAAAAAATCCTGATTACTCAACCCCATGAGTGCCGCACATTTTTCTAGTCTTTCGGTAACAATACAATCCTCGCTGTTTACGAATTCGTTAAACAACAATCGCGAAAACAGTTGTTTCTCGTTTCTGGCAATTTCACTTGTTTGAAACCCATATCCATCTGTCATGTCTCCAAAACTAATTTTTCTGTCTGAAAACCAGTGTTTAACAATTCCCACATGATAATGGTCTGCGTCATAACTATACATAAAAGGTATGAGAAACGGTGGATGAGCAAATGAGCCTGTATTTGTTTCTTCAATATAAAACTTAAACATGCTATACTCATCAATAATCGGAATTTCACCTTTATACAATGATTTAAGTTCCTTTCCTAAATTTAATTCATTTAATATATTTTCCAACATAGAATAACAACACTTAAACAAAAATAAAACTATCCATATCTCCATATCTATCACACCAGAAGTCAGCCCATAAATGGTAAGCCTTCTCATCTGAAAATTCCTTTAAGCGTTGAAGTCTTTCTCCAACTTCAATTGGATTAAAACCGGGACCATTTATGATAAGCCAAGCTTTATTAAATTCACCTGAACTGATATATTTCTCAAACGATTCTTTTTTGTCAGTTTCTGGCTTTAACCATTCCGGAATATTATCTAACGCTTTGTACTTTGATTCTTTCTTAAGAAATGAAAATATACTTTTCTCTGCATTATAGCCAATCCACTCTTTATGCGATATTTCAAAGAATGTGGCCTCAAAAAGGGCCTTTTGATTTAATATACTCTCTGCTGTTGGAAACGCTCCTTTATATTCACTGACATTATTGACAAACATCCATAATGGTTTATGTTCTTTATAAGAATTGAGCAACTGAGCCCGCTGTGTCGAATTTAATCTTGAAATTCTTTTTATCTCTTCAAAACTATAATTAGTTCTTAGTTGATTCAACACAGTATACTTTTTACTATCGCTAATATCATTATCTTCAATTGAATCTATGAAATATTCAAAAACTAGATTATCAATAAATTGATCTGCCGTTCTAGCAATTTCTGCATTCAAAAATTGTTCAGAGAACTCCATGTAGGTAAATGAGTATTCTCTTCCTGTAAACCATTGTTTAGTAATTCCATAAGAAATTGGTGTAGCGTCATAATTAATAATTATCGGAAGAAAAAGCGGTGGATAAGCATGGTTTTTCTTTAAATTAACTTCATTCAAGCCGTAATACTCCCAACCACTATACTCCCTGAAAACACTAATATTACCAAGACACAGTTTCTGTACCCTGTCATCAATTCCCAATAAATCAAGTAGCTCTTTCATTTTTTAATCATTATCGTTGTCGTCAATTGGACGTGGTTTATATTCATATAGTGGTTTCTCATGTTTTGGGCTTACAGGTGTATTGTACGGATGTGGCCCTGTACTTGTAGTCCTGTGAATATCTCTATGTTGATCTGTTGTCGCCGTTTTCGGTTCAGTAGGATATAAATTCTTTGGATCTGTTGCATGATCGGAATATTTTTCAATAGGCCAGTTATTATGATGAATAGGGCCTTCTGGAAATTCCACATTATCTCGCCTAGCTATTTTTTTAAACTCATCTCTAACAGCATCAAAAGCTTTTCGTTCATAAGATGGGCTTTTGTTATCATTTGGGTCAATTTTCCCTCGGCGTCCATTTTCATAATTTCTCAAATGTTCACCTGCTCTAGTGTCCGAGTTTCGTAAATTTTCCTTTGCTTGTTCCCATAAAGCACGCCAAACAGGATTATCATACAGTGATTGCAATCCAAATCTGGCCTCTAAAGTAACACGCTCAAAAAGCTTACCATTTTTCAATGCATTAACTGTCTGCGCTCCCTGTTTGTAAATTCCAACCGCCATATTTGGATTTGTCTTCGCACTTTCAACCATCGCTCTTTGCCCAACAAGTGATAGTCCTGCATAATAAAAATCCTGCCAATTCAACGGTTGTGGATTTGCGCCAGTTGCTTTTTGGTATATCTGAATGAAAGGTTGCTCAAACATAGTTAAACCTGAAATAACTTCGTCACCTGTTTCGCTTAGATTTTTACCATTTCTTAATATCCCCTCGAAGCCTACTTGATCTACAACAGCAATTCCCCTTGCGGAAACATTCAAAAAAGCAAAATTGAGCAAGGCTGTAGACATCGTTGGTGTCGCTGTTCCTGCGAAAGCGCCAAACCCTGCCGATCCAAGTTTACCCAGCATAGCACCTTCTAAAACTGCCCAGCCTGTGTTTCTTGCGGTGTAGATCATAGCCTGCCAGGTACTTGTAATTCCTTCTGCATAAGTAATCGTGCCACCTATAATGCAAGTCATTTGGCATTTTGAAGTTAAAGAATAGGCATCTCTACGACCATATGCATTTAACGTGGAGTAACCTACCCACTTCCTGAAAGGAGCAGCCAGACCTCCACAAAGTGCAGCACTCGCTGCCACAGCGACGGCAGCTAATACAACCAATGCTGCACCTCCCGTAACAATGCCAGCTGCCGCTATTGCCGCAGCTATGACCACTGTCCAACGACAACAGAAATCTCCCATCTGTTGTGTTGCAGTATCATCTTTAACTAAATAATAGAATTTATCTTTTGTCCCGTGGTTTGTTTGTGTCGGGTACATCTTTGCCGGCGCAAGACCAGAAGAACAGGTAAAATACATATCACTGGTTAATGCTACGTAGCCGGTTTGTCCTGATTCACTCATACTGTTTAATTTTATAATGAACTTCACCTCCAAATTTATCATTGATCGCCTCTGAAAAATTCACCTCCCCATCAATAATAAATCCACTCAATAGGTCTATATTGTATTGTGCGTTATACAGATAGACCGGTTTTAAAGCATCAAAATCCAAAATCGGGAACCCGCCATATAAATCTTTTAGATGATTCTCTGCTACGATATTTGGATACCCATCAATCTTGATATTGTAGATATTTTCCTTATCCTGACTTTTATTCCCATCATACTTCACCTCAAAAGGGATTGAACCTGACCTAAATAGATTAGGAATAGTTTTTTTAATTCTACCAAAAAAATCTCTGCCATAAATATTATTTAAAAATATGTCAAAAAATTCCATAGCCTTGACCATAGCATCGACACCGCCAATTTTTTCAAAAGCTTCATCTTGGATTTTAAACAACTCAACCAATGAGGTATTGGCCTTATTGTATTCAATTGTCTCGGCTTTTACGTCTTCCCATCGTTCCTTTATCTGTTCCAAATTTTTAACCTGCAGAAGTTTACCCTGCTTATCTACGGTAAAAGTGATTTCATTGAGAGCCTTTTGTAATTGAGTGACAACTTTGTGAATTTCTATGTATCCCATGTTGTCCGCTTTGACCATACGGTGATCAAGCGTAATAAGTTCAAAAGTATAATAGTGGGAGCCTATTTCTTTAAGTGTAAGCATCCACCTTAATTCCACTTCTGTTTCACTCACCATCCCATTTAGAAGCATATTGCTAATTATGTTGACGAGGTATTTCTTATTACTTAAGGTCTTAAAATTTATATATTCCATTCAGATAACCTTAATTAATAAATACGTTTCCACCACTCCAGGAACCTTCGCCAGTAATTTCTATTTTTGCTCCGTTCACCTTGATTCCTGCGGTAGAGATTTCAAGACTGTTGTCACCAACTTTCAGGGTTAGCTTTTCCAGCGAGCTTAAATCAATGACACCATCTTTTCCCATTGTAAGCACACTTTGACCATTTCCAACATCTGTTTTGTGAGTATCTCCAACAGTTACCGTATTTTTTTCACCCACAGAAACTGATTTATTCTTGGTAGCATTGGTGTTCGCATTCCCAGCACCATCAAATTTCATGTTCGCCCCACCTTGATCTGTCAGGAAAACAGATCCTTCACCATCATTCAATTCTAGCTTATTTCCACTTCTGCTACTAAGACTTTTGATATTATTTCCTTCTCCTCCTCCGGCGCCAATCCCTCCATGATACATTCCTCCCATAACAAAAGGACGATCAGGATGCAGGTGGACATAATTGACAATTACCTGGTCTCCAACTTCTGGTATGGACATAAATCCCCGGTTTTTTCCAACTTTATCGCTGCTTCCTGCATCTGGTGACATAACGCGGATGAACTCCGTGGTATCCTGACCTTTTTGCCAGTCCAACTGTACCTGTACTCTTCCCTGATTTAATGGATCGGTATTGGATGTTACTTTTGCAAACTGTGGCTCCGCTAATGGATTGATATATTCTGGTCTTGGAAGAAAGCCCGTATCGGAGGCAATTGCTTTAAATGATCCTTCATAATAGCCTCTGGCATCCACCTCATGAAGAGCTTCAATAACCATTAATTTCGTAAAGAAAGTCGTCTCATTGGAATCCGGTTTACGCATTTCTATATCAGTTATGCATCCTGGATAAAGAAATGGCAAACTTGTTTTTCCAGACGTGACGAGTACCTCAGCGGCTTTGCTCCCTGCTGTACCTTTTTGAGAAGCATCAATATCCATAAAAGATATCGCTTTGATAGGAGCAACACGTAAAGAAGGTGTTTGAAAAGTGCGTTCTGAAATCTCATAAGCACGTTTTGCAATGTCTGAAGTATGTGTGATTTTTGAATTGCTTCCGATAAACTTTTCATCTTTACTACTATTGTAGCCATAAAAAGTTGGTTTAACATGCTGTGCCTTCATTTTGATCTTTACATCACTCAAATTGCTTCCATAAACCAATTTTATTGGTTTCTCCTGGGGTGGCAATTTACCAAAATGAAGAATCTCGCCATCATAAAAGAACTGCTCACCATAAGCTTCAGCAATTCTTGAAAGGTAATTAAAATGTGTTTCCTCATATTGACAACTGTAAGAAATATTACCATGCAGAGCATCAACACGAAAATCAAATTTTCCTTGATCCAAGCCTTCTTTAATCACTTCATTTGCTACGCTGTTCAAACTTATCGGTTGCGAACCTCCGAAACTTTGTATATGTGGAGCTGCGTCTAATAGGATCGTTGGACTATAACCCTTAAGAACGATGTTTCCTAAACTTCCTCTTTCCTGACAAAAGCCAATCTGTGTAATAACACCTACAAAATTTCTCTCCGGGCTTTGATCCACGTCTTTATATTTAAAAACAACGGTGATTCTTTTCCCTAGAAAGCTCTGTGCGTTTTCAAGATTATGGTTTTCAGGATCTCCCAATGCATCGTGCGCAAGAACCATTTCAAACTTATGATGGTTAGATGCCTTCTGCTTTAATCTAAAATGTTTAAAATGCTTAATTTGTTTACCTTCAACGTGAATGTCAAGTTTTACAACTCGGTTAATACCGGCAATTGCATTTTCCGGTATTGCCTGGGCATTGTAAATTTTTGAAGTTGGTTGATTGCTCCAGATCTTTTCGTTGGAAATTTCCGCCACATTAGGAGTTATCGGCTTATTGAACATCTGTTTTCCTGAACTTATAGCATCTTTGACTTTTAAGGCATCGTTCTTCAGGTTTTCAACGTTTATATTTTTTTTGAATTCGTTCTCATAATTCATCTTATCCGAATACTTTCCGGTATGGGAAAGATCCTTGTCTTCTTGAAACATGATAATAATTTTTTCGGTTGTGTTTAAATAATATATAATCCTTCTGGTGGGATTCTTTGAGGGCAACTGTAAAGAAATAGGTGGCCCTGTTTCGTTTACATTGATTTCACTTGCTTATAATTATAGCAAAAACTATCGGAAATACCTCAACAAGAGGTGATTTGAAGATTAAATAAATGATTCATCAGCGGCTTTAAAAGGTTAATAATTAGTGACTTGGAAAGCCAATATATAACTATAAAAATTCATGACAAAATTTTACACCACCTTTTTGAGAAATTGTCGTAATTCTACGACCAGAGATATAAGGATATGATTATATGAAACTTTGGCTTTAAAAAAGCTTATTTCTGATAGGCTTCAATACTCTTCTGACGTCTTTCCTGATCTTTTTTGAAAGTTTTTGCTGTCCATAAAAAACCAATACCCAAAATGATCAGAGCATACGCTATCCATTTGCCAAATCTTTCTGCTAAGGTTATAAAGACGGATCGCTCATAACTGGAAAAGCCCTCTGCACCTGCAGGACCACGACGGTAGAATTTACGCCTGTTTATCCAATAACGTAACGCCAGTCCAAGAATTAATGAGCTAATGCCCATAACTAATAACGGTGTCATATTCAGTGATTTGGTTTCTATAAAAATACAAAAAAATATTTTCTTCATAAGATATAACTTAAACAAAATGGGGTTGTTTCATTGTGAAACAACCCCATTTTCATTTCCCTAGCCGGATAATCCTGCAATCCTGATTTAATCTATAACCTGAATCCTCCTTTTTTCCGTTACGGTTTCCGGTTCTTTTTCTGATCTGAAAGACTTTTGTCTTGTTTATCTTTTTGCTGAGTGACTGGGTTTTCTTTTTCAAAACGTCCGACATGCTCAGCAGTTTTTTCTTTTGCGTTATTTTTTTCATTACTGTTCTCCTTATTTTCAGTTTTTGTTAGTTCGTTCTCCACTTTGTCAGCATAATAAAAAGCTGGCATCTCCACATCGATTATATCTCCTTTTCTTACAAGTATGGTAGGATCTTTAATGCCTTCCAGCATCGCTTTATAAATCCATTCTACCGATAATTGAATCACAAAATCACGATCCGTGGTGTTTTCAAAGCAATATTCTGTCGCATCACAATTAGTCCGGAAGTGGGAAGTGATTTCAGGTCTTCAAGGGTGCATACTGCTATCCAACCATAGGCTAAATATTTGTCACCTTTATCAAGTGTTTTTTTTAGATAGTCCACTGTGAGCAAATAATCGATTTCTGAAATCGTCATCGTTAAGGTTTAATGGGAAAAAAAATAAATGAGACAGCTTTGATCATAAAGCTGCCCCATTTCACTACTTAATACTGTTAAATTGAAAGCTCAATTGTCTTTCATTTCCAAAATTATCAAGTATCCAAATGTCAAATGATTGCTGGAGGTTGGATTGTGATGTGTAATAGAAGGTGATCTCCGAACTTTTGGCATCGGAAAGAAAGTATATTTTATTGGGTAAAAAGGCTTTTTTACCTGTCTTACCAATTTCATAGTTCAAATTTCCATTTCCGTCATATTGAAAATACCGGAAGAAATATTGAACGCCAGAAAAACTTCCTGTATTTTTAATTTTCATAGAGATTGCCTCTGTATGACCAACTGCAATTGCCTTATTAACAGGAAGTACGATAACTTCAAATGGGAAGTTCTGCTGAATATCAAGTTCATCATTTTTACAGGAGAATAATAAACAAATACTCAAAAGTAAAATGAACCAGCGAGTCTGGAATTTTGTTACTAATAATGTTTTCATACGGATATATTTTAAAGATTAAAACGAAGCCCAATACCGGCTGAAGGACGGAACTGATTAAAATTCGTTCCCCAAATGTATTTCGCCCTGGCCTGTATGGACAGAATAATGAAATTGGTAAGGTATGTCTCTATGGTCAGCCTGCCTCCAGCACCGTAAACAAAACTGCTCTCATTGTTGATTTGAGAACCATCCGCTAGCAATAGTATGTTGTGATTGACCAGCTGATAACCACCACTGGCTTCGATTCCTGAATTTAAACTCACAATTTTATTTGGTAAGCCTAAAAGATGGAAACTATATCCTCCTGTCAATAAATAAGTTTCTATGGGAATGGGATTTTCAGCGTAAAATGTTGTCCTGCGCTGATATTCTGCTGAAATGAAATGATAGTTTCCTCTTTTGTGATTTTGTGTCAGCTCCAAATTCAAAAAATAATTGTCCTTTGGTTGGTCTTTGGAAAACATACCAGCACTGACCTGTAAACCTTTTTGATAAGGTAGTAATCGTTGCGCCAAAATCGACGTAAACGGTAATATACTCATTAATAATATGCTTAATATCTTTTTCATATCGTTTTAAATAAGATTGTTATTTAATTTTCAGTGGTAGATCCTTTAATAGTACAGCGCGGATCAAATCCTCATTTTCAACTTCAAGTCTTTGATGCCTTCCACCATTCTTTTCATAAAGCTCAATGACAAGGATTTTATTATGATCAAGTGTGAACTGATCCAGCAGATAAACTTCACGGCATGTTTTATTGTCCGGTACTTCGGCAATATCGCTGTATGTCCGGACAATATTTAATGGTTTCTCCTGAAATACAGTACGTTTTGCTACTTTTTTATCGACTACCTTAAAATTTATAAAGTCTATCTGGAAGGAAACATTGGTTTTATTTTGGATCTGTGTATTAAAGTAATATTTCCCTTGGTATATGTAAATCCCTTTCAGAGTAAAGAGAATTCCAAAACTTCTGGAAGCGATGTGCCTGATATTGTTCCGATTTTTTTTATAGATAGCTTCCATGAGCTGATCGGGAATAGAAGGAGAAAAACCCAGATCCTCCAGATGTATATTGGCTCTGGAATTTGATACGGATTTATCATTTGGATCAAGATTATAGGTCAGAATCTCAGGATAAGAGCTGTAAAAAACACTGAAGCTATAAAATTTTCCGTCATCCGTAATCACAGAGAAATTGGATTCATCTTCAAAATCTTTCACTGCTGCTTTGATCCGTAATACATTCTCCGCATCATCAGCTTTTCCCGCGGTAAGAAATTCACTTCCCAGATCAACATAACGGATCGCAGATGGAAAGATAAGGTGCGTTGTTTTATTATAAGTTACAGTAATACGATACGGCTCAATCTGCTCTGAATCAACCTTATGATTTAGTGAGTCTGTATTTGTTTGTGCACGGGAATAAATAAAACCAAGCATTGCACAAATCGTTATTAATATTTTTTTAATGATCGATTTCATTTCTATTTGATTTAAGGATTAGTATTATTTTTTTGAAACTAAAAAGACTTGATGACCGGCCTTTAACATTACTTTGGGTGTTCTTGTTTTCTTTGAAAAATACCCCGAAACTCCCTGAACCAGACCACGGGAGAGATCGCCCGCTATTTGCTGGCCTGCTGACCTGCTCATCATGATAGAAGTTCCGGAAGATTGGCTCATATTGGATACTATTTCATTTACAGCATTCATTTCAGCAGAATATGGAACACTCAATCCCGGTTGGCCGTCTAAATCATAAATGTTGATATCAACCGGGAAAATATTTCCCTCAAATTCTATTGATGAGACCTTTAACAGTAGACGGCCATTGTTGAATTTTGCTCCTGCTGTAACGATAGATCCGGAAGGAATAGTAAAATCTGGTGTTTTCGCAGATTCAAGTAATCGTAATTTCACCGTTCCATCAGTGGTTATGGTAGTAGTCTCATGAATGCATGCCCCGATACTATTCTTCGGTTTGGAAACCTGTTCTGTAACACCCACAGTGTAGAATCCACGGTTTCTTTCTCCGTTAATATTTTCCAAAAACTCACTATCGGTAGGTTCACGATAAAGGGCAGAAACCACATTGGTGCGCATAGGGGAAAAAGCGACAAAAGATGCTTTCTGAACTCCAGTATTTCTAATGGTTGTACTATCTGTCTTTTTTTGCTCACCACCATTACTTGGAAGATACTTAGACGCCATCTGGTAGGATTTTTCCATGAGCTGCAATTGGTCATTAACTGTTAAAGGAGCAGGGTTCGCATCCCTTTCATCAAGTTGCTTTTTTAATCCTGCAATCTCTTTGCGAAGTTCCGTCGATTCGTAGTTTTCGTTACTGTTATAAAATGAACCTAAAGTCGCCTGCGCATTCCGATAGGAGTTTAAAGCAGTATTTTCAGTTTGATAGCTTTTTCCTAAAGGATTATTCGTTGCATTCCCATTTAAGCCGGAGTTCGGATCGGTGGCCTGCATAGTACTGTCGCTATTCCAATAATCCGAAAGTGATGTTAGCATGGTCTTTTTCTGCTGATTTTTCTCATCCATCATTGCCTGTTCATAGGCTTTTTGTTTATCGGACTGCATTCCAATTTCTGTTGCCTGCGGGACAGCACCATTGAGGCCTGAATCTTTATTTTCGTTCTTATCGGCCGAAGGCTTAAAAATTAGATAGAGACAGGCAAGGAAAACGATTACCATCAAAAGATAAATCAATGGCTTTTTTAACTTTTCCAACTTAGACTTTTCATTCCCGCTAATTAAATCTTCAGATTTCTGCTCAGATTCTTCGACTAGAACACTGATCCTTTTATTCTCGTTATTTTCCATTATTCTCATTTTTTAGATTGATTGAAGTACTGTCCGTGCTCATTTTACCGGACTTTTCAGTTTTCCCCACAGGATTCTCAATATGCCGAATCGCGACTTCCTGATCTACTTCTCCCGTTTCTACACACACGCTCGCAACAACAATAAGCGTTAAAATGGTATAGCACAGGAAAAAATAAATAGTATATTTTCGTTGCATTTTTATGGGTAAGTCGCGCCAACGGTCATCTAGATCGTTAATGTGATTTTCGATTTTTGTTCTAATATTCATAATGATAGATTTAACGTTCAACAACTTCTAGATCTCTGTTCTCCAAAACAGCGAATTTCTCAATATTGAAGCCCTGCGGATTGTTGTCGCTACGAACGGAGTTAAGAAGATTACAGGAAGTCACGAGATTACGCTTTGTTACGTTGCTTGAACGGATAATAAATTGAGTGGCGTAAGTCTTAACAGAATAGGGGTAAGAATCAAAGTTGCAGACTACACTATCAACTTCGACCCGTTGCTGTACATTTCCACTGATTATACGATTATAATAGCCCTTTTCTGCCAGGTCATTGTAGTAGTCAAAAACACTCTTATCGGCGAGATTAAAGGCCCTTTTCATATTACTCTCAATAGCATTTTTGTCTGGGGCCAAGGTGAAAAATAGTTCATGAAAACGTCTCACATGCTCTCTTGCTTCAACAGGGCGGTTGATGCTGGCGTCTTGCGCTAGCGCCAGCATCAACGATTTTCCCTGATCAAGAACATAGATTTTCTCCCGTTGCCTTTCCGCGAAACTATAAGACTTCCAGATAGCATATCCGACTATACCAGTACATAATACAGCGAAAATTATCGCATAAAGTCTGATTTGGCGGAAGCTATTTTCGATATTTCGGAGGGTTTTAAATTCCATGTTTTTATTTTTTAGGTTTGTTATTTTTTTAGTAATTGTCCACCGATGTTACCTGCTACAGCACCCGCACCACCACTTGCAACACTAGCCGCCTGCTGAATTTTTTTGGTGTAATTGGTTGCACCAGATGCCTGGATGATCCAGCCCGTTACAGTAGGCACAGTAAAATATCCTACTATCCCAATAATCATAAAGATGATATACACAGTGTTCGTCGTGTCAGGAATAAAGGAAGGATCAGATAAATTCTCGATATCGCGCTCTAAAATCAGAGACTGTATCCTGGCGAGAATTGAGCTGAACAGGTCAGCAACAGGTAGCCATAAATAAACACTAACGTATCTGGTAAACCATTGATTTAATGTAGACTGAAATCCATCCCAGACGCTGATGGCAAATGCAATTGGGCCAAGGATTGAAAGGACGATCAAAAAAAAAGTTCTTATGGTATCAATGACCAGCGCTGCTGCATTAAATAATATTTCCAATAGTTCCCTGAAAGCATCTTTTATTTTCTGCCCCAATTGGAACATGCCACGCTCAAAATACATCCCCGTCATGGTGGAAAGGTCGCTCGGCGACCAGCCTAATTCTTCAAGCTTTTTGTCGAATTCGTCATCAGAAACCAAATAAGCTTTTTCAGGATTTCGGATCATTGCTTCATATTCCAGTTGGTCTTTCTTTTCCTGCAGCACATTAAGATCAATGACCTGATTTTCAAGCATGGCATGCGTTCCCTTTACAACTGGACTTAAAACAGCATTGATAGATCCCAACACAATTGTTGGGAAGAACATTATACAGATGCCCAATGCGAAAGGCCGTAGTAAAGGGAAAACGTCGATAGGTTCTGCGCGGCTTAATGCCTGCCATACTTTGAGGGCAACATAAAATAACGCGCCCAATCCAGCTACGCCCTTTGCCACTCCCGCCATATCTGCCGATAGTGGAATCATCTCATCATAGAGTGAGCGCAAGATTTCGTGTAAGTTCTCGTATTCCATGATATTACCAATATTTTTGATCAGGAGTGCCATAGAGTTCAAGAACTCTTTTTGTATTGTTTTTCTTTTTGGCTCGGATAATGCTTACCGAAATGTTTTTATTGGTAAAGTATTTGACAAGGGCATGGTATTCTTTGACTTCCTTATATACTTTGTCAATTACCTCCATTCTTTCTTTATCATTTAACGAAAGTCCATTGGCTGTAATAATCTGCTTCAACTCCTTTAAGAGTTCAGTACTTTCGTTCAATAGTGCTGAATATCCGTTTGCAATGGCAGCCAATTCATTTGGTTTGAAATTGGGGTCATTCATCATTTTGCCAAAGTTGGTGACGTACATTTCTGAAACATCCCCTACAAGCAATACCGTTTGCTGAACTTTTCGGGCATCTTTGACTAGGTTATTGACCGCCTTAAGCTTGTCGTAATATTCTTTACCTTGCTCGTAAACCCGCTTTACTTCATTGAAGTTCTTCACCACATTGGAAACTGTAGATGATGTCTGAACAATTTCGTTGGCACTGTTGACAATTCCGGATGCCAAGTTTGTGGGATCAGTCACTACCCACTGGGCTCTTGCTTGCGATGTGATGGCAAAGGTTAATACCATCATCACCGCGAAAATGAGTTTTTTCATTGCTTTAAAAATTTTAAATGATTAATTATTATATTGATTTTCGCTCTTTTTAAGCACGATACGTTTGATAGCATGCTCGACGTTTCCTCCAAGTTTCTCCGCTAATTGCATGACCTCTAATTTTTCAGTTTCCTCTGTGGTATAGGCATAATATTCCGCCATTGAAACTTCTGTTGCGTACACAGCTGAGTGAGTACCCCCAAGCCCAATCCAAACCTCCTTGTATTTTCGGGCAGGATCATTATTCATATTGATAGAAAGTATCTGGGATTTCTCTTTTTCGGTTAATCCCAACATCGCTTGGATATCATCGAACTTATTCATGTATTTTCGCTGATCAAGAAGAATTTTGCAATCGGAATTATTGATGATAGTCTCTTTGACGACAGGAGAATGAATGATGTCGTCAACCTCTTGGGTCACGACAATTGCCTCACCAAAGAACTTTCTGACTGTTTTAAACAGGTATTTTATATATTCCGCGAAGCCTTCTTTTGCAATCGCTTTCCAAGCTTCTTCAATTAGTATGAGCTTACGGATACCCTTTAAGCGTCTCATCTTATTGATGAAGGTTTCCATGATAATGATGGTCACTATTGGGAAAAGAATTTTATGATCTTTTATCGCGTCCACCTCAAAGACAATAAATCTCTTATTTAGCAAATCAAGCTCTTTTTCAGAGTTCAATAGGTAATCATATTCGCCTCCCCGGTAGTAGGGTTCCAAAACGTTTAAAAAGTTGGCTAAGTCAAAGTCCTTTTCACGCACTTCCTTCGCTTCAAGCACTTTTTTATAGTCATTTTTTACATATTCATAAAATCCATTAAATGAAGGCTTGCCTTCCAAGTTCTTGATATGATCTATATATCCGCTCACAGCATTGGAGAGTGCGACTTCTTCAGAACGTTTCGGAGGTTCATCGTCTCTTTTCCAAAGTGTTAAGATTAAAGTTTTAATGCTTTCTCGCTTTTCAATATCAAAAACATTATCATCCGTGTAAAAGGGATTAAATGAGATTGGGTTATCCTCTGTATAGGTAAAATATACACCATCATCACCCTTAGTTTTCCCCTTTATCATTTCGCAAAGACCTTGATAGGAGTTTCCGGTATCGATCAGCAGAACATGGGAACCCTGTTCCCAATATTGTCTAACCATGTGATTCGTGAAAAATGATTTCCCGCTTCCGCTAGGCCCCAGTATAAACTTGTTCCTATTTGTGATAATTCCTTTCCGCATTGGAAGGTCTGAAATGTCCAAATGAACCGGTTTTCCTGTAAGACGGTCCGCCATCTTGATCCCGAAATGCGAGGGCGAATCATGGTAATTTGTCTCTTCTGTGAAAAAACAGATTGCAGGTTCGATAAACGTATAGAAACTTTCTTCACTTGGGAAGTCCCCCGAATTACCGGGCATTGCTGCCCAATATAATGTGGCAACATCCACTGTGTTATGTCTGGGCTTGCACTCCATAAGCGCAAGGGCACTTCCAGTATCATTCTTTATCCTTTTAAGTTCAGAAGCGTCATCTGACCAGGCCATCACATTGAAATGCGCCCTTATGGAAGAAAGACCAAAGGAATGCGCTTCATTCAGATATTTCTCAATCCACTCTCTGTTTATTTGATTGCTGCGGCTATACTTTGCCAGTGAATGCATGTTCCGCGCGGATTTCTCAAACTTCCTGAGGTTATCATCGGAATTATCCAAAAAAAGGTATTGATTATAAATGTGGTTGCAATTCAGCAGTAAACCAACTGGGGATGCAAATGATAATAAACAGTCACTTCGGTCTGTGGACAGCTTTTCGTAGCGAGTATCTATTGAAACTGTACCCGGAAGATCATCAGTGTCCGATAGTGTGTGCAAACAAAGCCTTTTATTGCCGATGCGGACTTCCTCGTTGCCTAAAGATATATCCTGCAAAGGTTCATCTTTTTCCATCGAAAGGGTAAAGTACTGGTCAAGTAGCCCCGGATGATTATCAGAACCTGTGATATCTTCAGCTGTAAGTCTTTCAAGAGTTATGAAACCACTGTCGTTTAAAATCCGTTCAAACTGTGCCACCGCCTCCATGAACCGATAGATATTTTCTTTGTCACGTATTTCCTTCGGTATCAAGACCCCTTTGCATAGCGATGAAAAATTGGATTGCATTCGCATTCTTTCCTTACTGGTCTTTGTTAAAAAAAGATAACAGTAGTGGTTCAGGAACGGACGTTCGTTAAAGTGCTGTTGATAGGATTTTCCCAAAAAGCTTATTGCTTCATCGGAAAGATCTGGCTCATAACTTTCTCTAACGAACCAATCTTGTTTATGTACAATCGAATAATCTGGTAAAGTTTTTATTGCTTTGTGCCAGGCCGAGTGCATTGCATCATATTCGGCAGAGGATACTGTAAATACTTCTGGAAGGATTACTTTAAAACAAATTGTTATATCCGCCTCCTTGGAGATAATACAGTTTTCTTCAACTGCAAGGAGCGGAAATTTAGATTCCAAAGTCCTTGTCTTTGCCATATTCCTCATGATATTTTGGATTTGAAGTTTAACCTGGATTTTAGTAAGCGACAAATTCGCTTCTGACTGACAATGAATCTTGGATGCCTTTTTTTTGAAGCAACTTTCATAAGTCCGTGTTCACCGTATTTCGCATTCAGGGAGAAAGTTTGCCAGATGAGTACTGATGATCCAGAACCTCCAAGAATTAGGCATACATAAGAGTTAATGCCGATCATATACATAATCATTACAAGGATCAGTATGCCCAGAAGACCAGCAGCAAAAATGAAGAGATATTGGGCCTTAAGTCCTTTAAACTCAACCGACCGGCCCACACCTTTATTGATATTAAATACTTTCATTGGTTTGGTTTAAAAGTTTATAGTTCCTTGAATAGCATTCAGGTCATAATTCGCTGTCAAGACCTCAATCTTTTTTTTATGGGGTTTTCCATGCGCATTATCAACCATTACATTTGCCTGCAGCTGTATGCTGAACCAATCATGATTTTTTACATATTGCTTCAACTCTGGGCTTGGATAGCTGCTTAACAGAAATTTTCCCTTTATCTCGGATAGACATTGAAGGAGGGAGGCATAATCTTCTCTCGAATAGCCATCGTAATGCCCACAATCAGAATTATAATATGGTGGGTCGCAGTAATGAAAGGCAGAAATATGATCACGAGAATTAATGATGCGTAGCGCATCCGTGTTTTCAATTTGTACATTCTGTAACCTTATCGCATATTCTTCTGAAAATGAGTTACGTTTATTACTGATCTTCTTAGCGGTTGTGGAGCTTGTTTTATCATACCCCCAGGCGTCCCCGATAATAGAACTAAAGGATTGGTTGCAGAGAACCCATACTGCCCAGGCGCGCTTCAGCCGATCAAAAAGATGTGGGTTGTTATAAATGACAAGCGCATCGTTATGTAATGATCTGCTGTGAAGGCTTATTCTGATCAATTTTTCCAATTCTACGAACTGATTCTGCACCATTTCGTAGAAATTGATCAATTCTCTATTGTAGTCGTTGATAACTTCAACCTCGGTAATTGGTTTTGACCAAAATATAGCCCCGCCACCTACAAAAGGCTCAACGTATGTTTTGTGCGGTGGAATAAGTGGAATAATTACCTTTGAAAGTTTCTGTTTACCCCCATAGTAAGTAAGAGGAGTAGTTATATTTTTCCTAGTCATATCTGGTGATTTAAAGGTTTGAAAGGCCGACTACAGGAAGAATGATCGTAAGATCGTAGCCGCAACAATCAGGAATATGCAGGCGCCAAACCAGCTTGCCGCAGTCTTACTGGTGTCGGGATCACCGCTGCTGAATTTGTTGTAAACTTTGACACCCCCTATCAACCCGACCACAGCGCCGATCGCATATACAAGCTGGGTCGCTGGATCAAAGTAACCAGTGATCATCTGGGTTGCCTCCTGAATACCACCCTGTCCGTTCCCCTGTGCAAATGCACCAACTGTTGATAGCATTAATACTGCTGTCAGCAAAATTCTTTTTCTTTGTTTTTCCATGATTTAAACGAATTTTTTGTTATTCTTTTCCTGCTCCGTGCAGGCTTACATGGCAAATGTGAGATAGAATTAAAAGCACCCTTTTAATCTGGAAATCAGAGGAATTATTTGGCGTTCAGAGGCTTTAAGCGGTTAGATTTATGTATAAAAGATTTAAGATTTTTGAACATTTGGAAGTCTGGGAGAGGTTTTACAATTGATTGGTTTTTGCCTGTACATCCCCTCAAAAAAAAGAGGCTGTCTCAAAAAGACAGCCTCTTTTTTATGTTATTTCATGACATTTAATTTGATTTAATTAATTGATTTTCATATATTTATAGTGTAAAAGGAAGATATATGTCGTCTCAAAGACCTACTTTTAAGCCTTACTATCAGGACCAGATTATGGCAATTCCCCCAACTTTGGACGAATTGGTCTCCAAAGGACATCCGGTACGTATTGTTAACGATGTGATCAACCGTATCAACATACAGGGTCTTTTGGATGCCTACAAGATAAAAGGCTGTTCCAGTTATCATCCGCAAATGCTGTTGAAGGTTCTGGTGTTTGGCTATGTAAGCAATGTCTACAGCAGTCGGAAACTGGAAACAGCCTGCCGGGAGAATATCAACTTCATGTGGCTGAGCGGCATGAGCTATCCCGATCACAATACCATCAACAGATTTCGTGGTGTCCGTTTAAAAGAAGCACTTCGCAGTGTATTTGAAGAAGTTGTTAAGCTCCTGGCCGAAGAAGGGTTGTTAAGCATAGAAGATGTCTACACCGATGGCACCAAGATAGAGGCTAATGCAAACAGATACACTTTCGTTTGGAAGAAAGCTATCCATACCAATAAGGAAAAGATGAGAGCTGCCTTAAAAGATATATGGGACTACGCCCAAAGTATCGCCAAGTCGGAGGACAACCTCCCGGATCCTCCCGATCTGACGACAATTGACAGCGAAAAAGTGCGGGCTACGGTCGATAAGCTGAACAGGGTCTTATCCGACAAACCTTCGGTAAATAAAAAGATGAAGGCAAAGTTGCGTTATGTAACCAAAAACTATCCGGAGAAGATCGCACAATATGAAGAGCAGGAAGCTACTCTGGGAGACAGAAACAGTTATAGCAAAACAGATCCCGATGCCACCTTTATGCGGATGAAAGAGGATCATATGAAAAATGGCCAGCTCAGACCAGGATATAATATCCAGATATCCACGTCCAATCAATATATCGTCAATTACACCATACATTCCAATCCCACAGATACCAGAACATTATCCGGTCATTTGCAACAACATGAGGACAGCTTTGGAAAAACACCGGGAACCCTTACCGCGGATGCCGGTTATGGCAGTGAAGAAAACTATGCATTACTGGCAGCAAAAAATATTGAGAGCTATGTGAAATATGGTATGTTTGACAAAGGGCAGAAAAAGAGCTGTGGGGATAAGAAACCATTTTCTGTAGATAAATTACATTATAATCCTTCACAAGATTGCTATATCTGTCCAATGGGACAGGAAATGCATTGTATAGGTACATTTAGCCAAAAGACCTCCGCAGGCTTCCGGCAGGAAATCAAAAAGTATCAGGCAAAAAACTGCACAAACTGCCCGTTGAATGGTACCTGTCACAAATCACAGGGAAATAGGATCATCGGGGTGAATAAGCAACTTGAGGTTTACAGGAACAGGGCATACCAATTGCTCAACAGCGATGTAGGTGTAGCCAAACGAAAACAGAGGTGTTATGACGTCGAACCTGTCTTTGCAAACATTAAACAGAACCATGGGTTCCGAAGATTTATGCTCCGGGGTAAAGAAAAAGTGTCCATAGAGTGGGGATTATTGGCAATAGCACAAAATCTAAGAAAAAAAGCGGCCTAAAAAGCTACTTTTTGTTCATTTTTCCCCTCCATATGAGTCTTTTTCCAAAATAACCAACAAACAACACACAAATCTATCTCATAGACTTTTTAAACAAAAAAACTGTCCCAAATAAATTTGAGACAGCCTCTTTTTTTTCGGAATTAGGTTATTGAATTAAACCAAATTACATCTTTCGGCCTTTGCTATTATTTGACGGCTTATTTGTCTTTTGATTATTTTGTCCTTGTTGTTGTTTCTGCTTATTTTCTTTGATCACATCAACAATAAACGTTTTTTCCCACGGAATTTTCTTGGCTTCAAAATGGCTCTGTACGCCAACCCATTTTAAATCACTTTTCAGATCCCAGCCACCTTCACGGTTCCATCCAATCGGGTCAAGTTTTGTTTGAAATGGAAATTCTATAGCAATCAGATCTTTGGGGAAGCTGGAAATATTAGCATAGTCCAGTTCACGAAATTCATGTTTTTTGGGATCGTATGGAATGAGATAGGCATCTTTCTCATCAGAATAATAATGGTCAATATCATCAAAATTTATCCCTTTGGAAAGGAAATCACTTGCTGAGCGAAGCATATTCATCCTGATGTCAACAGTAAAGGTATGGCCTTCAATATCAATAGTTGGAAGTTTGCCCTGCATACGGTCGTGAAATGCCTTTTGATCCACCATAAAATGAAAGTCATCATGCGCTTCCACTTCCTGAATGGAGACGTTGTATTTTTTTGCCATTGCTGCAGGATCAAGTACAACAAATTCAGGTAAGTGAATATCTTTATCGTTATACTTAATCAGATATCCATCCCCGCAATCCTGCATTTCCTTTAAAGGAATTACATTATTTGGATCGAACTTATCTCGGAATTCAAACGTGTTAACATCAACAATAAATGTAGTCCCCTCGATCAATAATTCCAATTGTCCCTGCTCATTCCTGTTAGTCGGTATAATTTGGCTAATTTGATCATGACTATATGCAAGGTCGTATTCAAGTTTTAAATCATGGTATATGAGACCAAATTTAAGTGGCAATTTTGAAGCATGGTTTTTCCCTATGGGGTCAATGGTACGTATGTCTGGAATCTCTACAAGTTTTACCGTTTCGGTATCCATGACACTTTGTTTTTTTATATCAATAACCCGCCCGCTTATGGGTTCATATAATATATTAAATGCTCTATTTTTATCACTATAATAATCTTGCAAACCTTTAAGCTCAATATCAGGTTTTCCTTCAATGGACCATAAGATATCATTGTCAGGATCAACTACATATTCATTGCCGCAAATGTTTACTTTTACGGGATGCCCATCAATTCTTTTATTGTATACTTCCTGATTGACCATTAATTCAAAGTCAGTTTTCTCAACCATATCTTTGGTAGTACAGTTATACTTATTGCTAAAACCCAAAGGATCAATTTCGGTAATCCGCGGAACTGTAACCATTACAGAAGGGTTTAATGCAGGATCAAGAATCTTATCGATCATTTCATCGATACTTGGACCTTTCATTATAAAATCGTGAGTTTTATATAATGGGCTATAACTAAAGGAATAATGCGTACCATGATCTTTCATATAGGCAAAGCTGATAGTATTGCTAGGATTATCTTTTTCAATGAGCGCCAGCCTATCAATGTCAAATTGAAAAATTGTTTTCTCAATTTCAATCTCCGGTAATTTTCTGTTTTCTTTATCCATAATTTTCTTTTTTATTTTATGGGTAAAAATGATCCGAAAATTAATGACATTGGATAAAGTTGAATTCTTAGGAACTATTTGGCAGTTACTGGCAATATTCAGGTTTCAACACACTTCTGGATGCATCTAAAATCAAGTGATGGCATATCAAAAGCAGATATTTTTCAGAGATCTCACTTGGGAAGCTTAGTTCGCCAATTCAGGGAATTATAATTTTGGCCCTTTCCTTTGCTTTGGAATTTCAGTTTTTTTTACATCACTTTTCAAGCGCTGTTCACCTAGCCAATCGATGTACGATTTAGCATCTTCGAGATTGTTAGGTACCATTATTCGTCGCCCAGAAGATTTACTATCGTCCAGCCCAATACAAAATCCATAGTCTGGAAATTCCTCTTTTTTATAAACTAGAATAAAATTATCCACATGCCGTTCGGCGACATTATTTTTGTGGCTGGCAATTATATATCCTTTATATTCCTCAAATATATAATTGGGATCATTATTTGATTTAATCATAACTATTTAAAGTTTTGTACAGTACTAAAAAGACAAAGGGGATCTTAGATAAAATCCCCAATGTCAAAATCATCACCGTTCTCAGAAGTTTTAGGTTCTACCTCGTCTGGCAAATTCTTATTCAAAAGATCTGCAATCTTGCGGGAAGAACCTTCCATAGCATTTTCCAATAGATAGAAAAGATCGGTACCTTCAATTTTACGAACTACTGCGACTGCCTTTTTAATTGAAACAGGATCAGGATCATTGTTCCGTAATACCTGCCCGGCATCATTGAGTTCCTGAAAGGAAACCCCTTTGGCATACCCTCTGACCTCATTTGGATCCACTACGGTTTTAAATTCTTCCTCTTCTTCCTCGTAGTCAATATCCTCTTCGGAATATTCCTCAGAATTTTTCTCTGGAACTGGATGTTCTAACCCCTTTCCCTCGGTGTTCATTTCAAAATTATCCTCTTTATCGTTTCCATCATTTATTTGGCTCTCTGTGGATGCTGTTGGCGCAGAATGGCCATTAACATACCTAGATTTACCCATGATGTCTTTCGGATCTTTCTTGGGAGCCACGACCGGATTTCTTGTAATCTTATTTATGACCAATTTATCTTTCAACAAAAGAATAATTATTGTTAAAAGGCATGTTAAAATCAATACTTCCATTGCTATAATATTGGTTTCTGGTTCATGGCATGGATCGTGTTTATTTCATCACCGAAATTCTCAAAATGTTGCTTTAACACGTTATGAATATAATCGGTTAGCGTAATTTCACCGTCGCCAAGGATACAGACGATTCTGGTCAATTTCTTGTGGAAGTCGGAGCATATATAAACTGATTTTCCACATCGGGCTACCGTGCTGGTCGGCTTCAAAAAAGAGGATTCATATTCATCTATATGAAGTGTTTTTTTCGATTGGTTCTGTTCTTGTTTTTTCATTGCGATAATATTCTTTCAAAATGAATTAATTAGAAAATAGGTTTAAACTTATCATTGAAATCATCTGTAATCGCCTTTTCAAAAAGCTCAAAATGATGATTTAAAATATTGTCCAGATAGGCATAAAGCGGTATTTTGTCTTCACCAATAACCTGTACAATCCTGGATAGACGTTCATGAGACTCCTGCCTTATGTAGATACTCTTTTCACCTCTTCGGTTCATAGAATGATTCTTAAGAAAAAGTTCTCCATAGGTCTTTTCTGATTGCTTTTTGATTTTTGCCTTTTCTTTTACCACAGGTTTATTTTCAACGGGCGGGTCATTGGCAAGTGGAAGTTTTGGATCACGTGTTCCTTCAGCCATAACTTGCATCAGATATTCTTCATCAACCTCTGGAATATTCGCCTTTTTTTCATTTTTATCCATTATCATGCATTTTTATAGTTTTCAAAAATTCCTCGATGAACATATCCATTTTACAAGACTTTATAAGTCTTCTATCCGGTGGGAGCAAGGTTGACCTAAAAACGGTCTTTGCTTCTGATTCACTTTCTTTTCGAAAACGTTTGCTGTCAGGAACTCTAGTTTCCATTAATGTCAGTCCCAATTCATGAATGATTCTATCGTAATGATCATACAGAACCGATTTCTCCCTTCCATCTACTTGATTCCAGAAAAGTCTGATTGTTTTAATGGAAGTTTGACCATTTTTTATCAGAACGTTGGTCATGACATCCGTAAAAGATAGTGTACTCTCAAGCACAACACGGTCCGCTGTGATCGGAGAAAAAATGTGGTTCATTCCAGCAAGAGTGCTTAAAAGACCCGGAGTGTTCACTGTTCCTGGAAGATCAAAAAATATAATATCAACAGGTAACTGTGACAATTGTAAATACTGTTCAGCCTCTTTTAAGGCCAGCTCTGGCTTGCACTGAAATATCGGATAAGCTTTCTTATTTATAGTCTTAAATTGTTGGAAAGCCAATTTCTTAAAGCTTTCATTTTTCATAATTGCAGACTGGTCTCGCTGTCTCATTTGAGCGAGGCTATGTTGCGGATAATCGCAATCGAAAACTGCTACATTCAGTCCACGTCCATAATGTAATGTACTGGCTAAGATAGCTGTGAAAGTACTTTTACCTACACCTCCTTTTTGGCTGGAGAAGGCTACAAATAATGTTTTTTTCTTCTGTTCCATTTTCTTTAATTTTTAAAAATTTTTATGTTATTGTATTTTGTAAATCCTGCAAGCACGCTGGTTCTACAGAATGCTTTCTATATATCTTCTTTTCTGTCCTGAAAGTATGATAGACCTATAACCTGAAAGGAAATCTTCATGTATGAAAACTTGCAGATTTTCATTCTTTCTGGCAGACTTTCTATCAATCATGCTGATCTTAATTATAACTGTCATGCGTTCTTTCATTTTTGCTTTCTTCACTGACTCCAGGAAATTTTTCAGATCGGACAGCATCTTAATTGGCATGTCCTCTTGAAAACAGGTTTTCTAGCCTGATTGAAAACCTGTTCTCCGTATAGCCCCTCTGATGAATTGTTCCCATAATTGTTTGCAAGCCTGATATCCAGGTTACAATCAGTTTATCTAGCTTGATTGCACAAAGAACAAGTAATTATAAATCCATTTTAGCTGCCTGGAATTGATTGGCTAAATGCGGCACTTTTTGGCTCTGGCTTGTATGGTTGGCCTTTAAAAATGTTGCCTTTACTTTGTATTGAATTAGTATGGAGGGATAAAGCAATTTTAACTTTAAATGGATTATAAGTCTATAATCCATGAATTGTTTTTATTCAATCCGCCAATAATGGCGGAATCCTTTCATCGGAAAGGAGCAAGTTATCTTTTGAGCTGCTCGAAATAAATTCCGCAGCTCAAAACAACTTGCCCTAGCGGGGCTTTAAAAACACTCTCCGAAGTCGAGGTTTTCATTAAAACAATAATTTTTGACAATGGATAATCAAAAAAAAGATCAAATAAAAAAGTCTGGGCGCAAGCCCAAGATTGATCCGGCAAAACACCGATATACAATAAGTTTGAACGATAAAGAAAATGATCGTTTCTTGTCGTTATTTGAAAAATCAGGAATGAAGGTTATGGCACATTTTATCACTGCTTGCATGTTCGACAAGGCCATCAGAACAGTAAAGATTGATATGAATGCAGTAGAATATCATACCCGATTAACAAATTTGTATAGCCAGTTTAGATCAATAGGGGTTAATTATAATCAGGTAGTGAAGATTTTGTACCGAAATTTTTCAGAGAAAAAAGCGTCTGCCTATCTATATAAATTAGAAAACCAGACCTCGGAATTGGCGAAATTGTGTCGAGAAATTATAGATCTAACACTTGAATTCGAGAAAAAATATCTTCAAAAATGATTGCAAAAATTGGAAAAGGAGCAAACCTTTACGGTGTAATAAATTATAATTTTCAAAAAGTAGCCAGCGAAAATGGTCAGATTCTCGGTCTCAATAATATGCCGGAAAGTTTAAATGGAACATATTCTGTTAGTTATCTGATGAAATGTTTTGATCCATATCTTACTGCGAACCATAAAACAGAGAAAACAATCCGTCATATTTCTTTAAATCCTGATCCATCTGATTACCTAAATGATGAAAAATTGGTAGCAATCGCAAATGAATATATGACAAAAATGGAATTTGAAAAACAACCTTACATTATATTTAAGCATACCGATATAGAACGAACCCACATTCATATTGTCACAACTTGTGTCAGGTCGGACGGAAGGAAAATTCAAGACTACAACGATCACAAAAGATCAATGGCTATCTGTAGAAATATTGAAAAGGAATATGGGTTATTGCCCGCAACTGAAAAATTAACTAAAGATGAGCTTAATTTTAGACCGGTTAAATATAATAAAGGAAATATCAAGAGTCAGATTTCAGCGGTGGTTCGATATCTACCCCAACACTACCAATTTCAGACTTTTGGGGGATTTAACGCGCTTTTATCATTATTTAACATCACAGCCGAAGAGGTAAAAGGAGAAATTCAGGGACAGCCAAAAAATGGTCTTGTTTATTTTGCGTTGGATGAAAAAGGCAATAAGGCGAGCAACCCTTTTAAAGCTTCATTATTCGGAAAAAAGGCAGGAATTGAATTTTTACACAGTCATTTTGACGAAAGCAAAATCGCTATGAAATCCAGTCCTGCAAAATCTATTTTAAAAAACACCTGTGAATCTGTTCTAGCACTTACAAGTAGCGAGGCAGAATTTAAAAAACAATTGGCAAAACAGGGAATCAATATTGTAGTACGCAGAAATGATGAAGGTAGAATCTATGGTGTTACTTTTATCGACCATGAAAGTCATTCTGTCTGGAACGGCTCCCAGTTAGGAAAGAACCTTTCTGCAAATTTCTTTAACGAGTATTGGACAATAGGAGCAAAGCCTATAAATAATGATGATGGTCTTGATCAAATAAATGACCTGCCGATCCATCATTTATTTGATTTCATAGATGAAGGGATTTTAAACAATCTGACAGAGAATTTTATTGAGGGAATGGGTTCAATAATCCCAGGATCACCGGGAGAAGATTTTGAGGAAGTAGATTTTGAAAACCGTATGAAAAGAAAGAGTAAACGTAAGCGTAGAAAACTGTGATCTATTTACCATTTTTTTTAAGAAAAATATTTTTCAAGCAATAATTGAAAAAGTAGCGAATCGTATCCTTGTTTAATAAAATTGGTGTTCCTCGCACATTACCGAGAAAATCGCAGCATATTTGCTAATCGTCTCCTTATCTTTTTCATTATAAGTAAGATCCCGATTCTTAATAATTGTTCTGCAAAAGTTAGCCATAAAACGGATTTTCCTGTCAAGCTCAAACTGTATCTAGTTTGCCCTGATAATATGTATTTTCCACACTCAAAACAGCAGTTTTAAAACTGTATTTCTGCTTATCATTGAGCATATTATCAATAGTCTGGTAGGCGTGGTTATAAAACTGGTTCTCCAGGGCTTTGATTAAACCTACAATAAAGAGAGATAAAAGTATTTCATAATTTTGGTTCCCAACATGGGGTATATTTAAAAATCTGGATTTTGAATATGGTCGATAATGTCAATTGCAAGTACGTCATCTGTCTTTCGATCATACTTTGAAAGATAATAATCTATTAGAAAGCCAAGTTCTTTTAGCGAACAAAGACGTTCATATGTGATCCCATTATCGTTGAGTATTTCCTTCATTCCCCTTTTAAATTTGAAGAATCTATAATTTGTATCGATTCCTACAGAGTACTCTCCATAAAGGATGATTTTCTCATAGTCCGTGTCACTCATTTCTTCGATAAGGAAATCGTTAATTGCATTTCTTCTAATTGCTTTTATAATTTCATCTAATTTCATGGCTACCTGCATTAATTTTTTTTATTCAACATGATTCAACACTTTCCAACCATTATCCTTTGTTAAACCATTCTAAATTTGCGTTTTTGGTCTTAGGGATTTGCAATTTAATTCTATTTATGTTTTTCTGCTCTAGGTATTTTCACGGAAATTTTACTTTTAAATTCTCATTCAAAAAATATATAGAGCGAAATTACTACTGGAAAATGTCAGAACCTGTCGCATTTTAAACTTTGGGAAGTTTAAATATCTTTCATACGTATTCATTGGGGATAAACAAAGAAAGGCATGGTACTGAAGCCAATCGTCTAAGAGGTACCGCTAAGAACCCAGATGCCGAAAAGACTTAGCCCATGCCAATAGTTGGCACAGGCGTAAGTCTATCGAATTGCATCTTTTTTGAAAATTAGCGGTTTTCTTAGATTAAATTTTCGATAGCTTACGCTCGTTTATATCGTTATATTCTATTAATATTCCGACTGCTAATATATTAATTTTTTCGAAAAATAGATTTCTTTGTTGGTCTTTATTAATTTTCAACCAATGTCAGGTTATTAAATTCCGGTATAATGTGGTATGTAATCTCTGTTTAATAAAAAAATATTGCCTCAAATTTAATTATTTGTTAAAATATTGCTAATTTTGTTATTCAAACAATGTGGTCTTCTAACCGACATATCAAAATTGAAGAACAGGAATATTATACGCTTCTTCATAAATTCCATCCATTAATAATTGCTCTCATATATAAAAAGATTAAGAATAGGGACGATGTATTGGATGTTTATCAGAATGTCATAATTCATATATGGCAGTATAGATCAAAATTAGATTCTAAAAATATTGAGGGAATAATTGTAAAGACTTGTTTACAAGAGATAGCTCATTTCTATAGAAATACAAAAAGAACGCAAACTGATGCTTTACCTTTAGATCACTCCGATACTACAATGGAAGATGTACTTATTGCGGAGAGAAAAGAACAAAATCTTTTAGAAATCGAAAAAGCAATTGAAGAATTAATCCCACCGCTTCGCAGGAAGATTTTCAAGATGAATAAGTTGGACGGAATTACGCAAGAAAAAATTGCTACAACCTTAAATATCTCAAAAAGAACTGTTGAACAGCATATATCCAAGTCTATAATCTTCTTAAAAAACAAGGTGAAAATTTATTAAAATTTGTTAAAAATCCATAAATAGAGTTAATTTTTCTATAAAACCATGTGGTATTTTTCTACTTCCTCCTATATATAATAAAGGAACTGTTATGGAAGATAAATTTAATCTGACAGAGGAAGAAGATAATAAAGTATGGACAAATGCTTTTATCACAATTCGTCGTAAAGAACAGCAAAAAAGAAAACGAAGATATATAATATGCGGGGGATTGGCTGCCGTAGTACTATTTAGCAGTAGTATTTTAGGTTTTAATATCCTTAATAAACCGGATGTATATTTTGCCAATTCAAATAAATTAAAGGTATTATTGCCGGATAATTCTGAGGTCATTTTACAAAAAGGTGCTAAGCTCACCGTTGAGAAATCTTTTCCGGCAGATACTAGAGATGTGAAACTTGAAGGTGATGCGGTTTTTAAAGTATCTAAATCGAAAACGCATCCGTTTATTGTTCACGGAAATGAATATGATACTAAGGTACACGGAACAGTTTTTAAGGTTATACAGACTGGAAAAACCTTTATTGTTAATCTTTATGAGGGCAAAGTATCAGTATCCAGAACCGACAAACCCAATGAAACTTTCATACTTAAACCTGACGAAACATTCTCAAACATGGGAATCACCCAGGTTGCAACAGTTGTACCATCGGGGAAAAGTGCCCAAACTAATTCCTTACCGACTATATCTTTTAATGAATGTTCGCTTGGAAAGGTAGCTGAAATAATAGAGAAAACATATGATGTGAAATTGACTGTTACGGATCAAGAAAAAGATTTAATGATTACTATTTCCGCTACCAACACTACCGCAGAAGCATTTATAAAAACCTTAGCTTACCAATTAAACTTAAATCTTAAGAAATATAATGATAAAACATTTCAATTGGAATAAGAAACTTTGGGGTATTATTACTCCAGTTCTAACTGAAGATACATAATGTAAACTATGTACAAGTTGAATTAAGAAAATGACCGACGGGGCCAACCGTCGGTCCCGTATTCAATTAAAACCTACGACTAGATATTAATATAAATACTTTACAAAAATATGAAAATTTTGTACAAAGCCGCCGTGTTCTTTTTGATCGGTTGGCAGAGCGTTAGCGCTCAGCAAAATCTCCCTAAAATGAGAGTAAATTACGATGCTGAATCACTTCCGGCGGACGCTGCCATTGAACTCTTTTTGAAGAAAAATAAAATTCAACAATTTGCCTATTCAAAGGAATTATTAAAAAATTACAAAGTTCAACGGGTTAAATGCCAGAATGAACTTGTCTTGGACTGCCTTGCAAAGCTGTTCAAAGACCTTCCATTGGAAACATCTATTTACAATAATTCAATAGTTATCCGTGAAAAGAAAAGTAAGCCAGTATCCACTAACGAAGAGTTTTCTCCAATGCTCATAGCAAAGCGGGATACAATAAAAAATACTGCAGAGGTCAACAAAATAGATGAAATTGTGGTTAATGCCGGATATTATACAGTAAGGGCAAAAGAACAAACTGGAAGCATTGCAAAAGTTACCGCAAAGGATATTGAAAATCAGCCAGTGACAAACGTGCTTTCCACGATCCAAGGTCGTATGTCAGGTGTAAATATCACCCAAGGTACAGGCGTACCTGGAGGAGGTTTTGACATTCAGATACGAGGTAGAAACAGCCTCCGAAATCTGTCCAATAGTGACATGGATGGCAACCAGCCACTCTATGTTATTGATGGTATTCCCGTCGCAAATGAGACCGCATCAAAATATTCGGGAGTGATATTGCCAGGAGCAAAAATAAGTCCGCTAAACAGTATAAACCCCAATGATATTGAAAGTATTGAAATTCTAAAAGATGCAGATGCCACGGCAATTTATGGATCACGAGGAGCAAATGGAGTAATTCTTATAACGACAAAAAAAGGAAAATCAGGAAGATTAGGTTTAAATTTCAATACTTCTTATGGCTTAAGTTCAGTGTTATCAAACTTAAAAATGATGAATACCGAACAATATTATGCGATGAGAACTCAAGCTTACTCAAATGTAGGAACCATAAACTATCCTTCCACTGCATACGATGTCAATGGAGCCTGGGATAGAAATAGGTACACAGATTGGTCTAAAACTTTAATTGGAAACACGGCATCCTTCTCTTCAACTCAATTATCTTTAAATGGTGGTAATAATAACACGAAGTTTCTATTGAGCTTGGGACATAATGAGCAAACAACTGTATTTGGCAGGGATTTCAGGTATGTAAGTAATAATATAACGAATAATATCTCCCATAATTCTGCTGATAATAGGTTTCAACTCAATTTATCCAACATTGTATCTTTTCAAAAAAATAATGTAGTAAGAGCGGATGTCACGAGACTGTCCTTTACTTTATCCCCTAATGCGCCAGCCATATATAATGTTGATGGAAGTATCAATTGGGAAAATAATACATTTTCGAACCCAGTTGCTGCATACAATAGCACCTATTCCAATCAGACGAAACAGTTTCTTACCAATCTCAATGTACAATATGAAGTTATTAAAAACTTCCGATTAAAACTAAATGGTGGTTTTAATTACAATACATTTGATGAAATTGCCCTGCAGCCCAACACGATGTATAATCCAGCTTTGGTTGTTGGATCGTCAAGCGCCTATTCTAGGAGTTCAAAAAATAACCAAAACACTTTCTCATTCATAGTTGAACCACAAATAAACTACAGCTTTCAAATAGATAATCATAAAATTGACTTTCTTGTTGGTGGAACATTCCAGAAACAATCTATTAACCAAGGAGCGATGGAAGGTGTAGGATTTGAAAGCAATTCATTCATAAGTAACATAGGTGCTGCTCAAACAAAAACGATATTTGATCAAATTGACACCAAATATAAATATGCAGCAATTTTTGGAAGAATACATTATAAATACAAAGATCGCTATATTCTTAATATAACGGGAAGAAGAGACGGTAGTAGTCGATTTGGCCCAAATAATAAATTCGCAAATTTTGGAGCAATTGGTGGAGCATGGATCTTTTCAAAAGAACAGTTCGTTAACGATTCTCAATGGTTAAGCTTTGGTAAACTGAGGGCTAGTTTTGGAACTGCTGGTAGTGATAATATTGGGGATTATCAATATATCAATACCTACACTGTTTCTTCATTAATTTATAATTCAACCACAGGACTTTTACCATCCAGATTGTTTAATCCAGATTATAGCTGGGAAAAAACAACTAAACTTGAAACAGCCCTAGAGCTGGGATTTATAAAAAACAAAATCAATGTGACAGCATCATGGTATAGAAATAGATCCTCTAACCAACTGGTAGGCTATCAATTGCCAGCAATCACAGGATTTCCGACTGTTCTAGCCAACCTTGATGCAGAAGTTGAGAATACAGGACTGGAATTTGACTTGACAATGCGCCCTTTTTCTGGTAAAGAGTTTAAGTGGGAATCATCTTTTAATCTGAGCATTCCTAAAAATAAACTGATCTCATTTCCCGGATTAGAGGGATCAACTTATTCAAATCAGTATGTAATAGGCCAGCCTATTTCTATAATTAAAGTTTACCAATTAGAGGGAATTAATCCGCAGACGGGATTATATCAGTTCACAGATTTTAATAAAGATGGTAAGATATCCTCACCGGAGGATAATCAGGTAGTGGAGAAAATCGGTGTAAAGTTTTTCGGAGGATGGAATAATACTATTAGCTATAAAAACTGGGATCTCTCTTTTCTGATTCAATTCGTTAATCAAAGAAATAAAAATTATAACAGTATAATGCCTATTCCTGGAGGGATGACCAACCAACCTATTGAAGTCTTAGATGTATGGTCTCCCCAAAACCCAACTGGTTTTTATATGCCTTATAGACCAAGCTCCAGTCCCGCCCACACTCAGTTTCAGAACAGCACTGCCAGTATTTCAGATGCCTCATTTATCCGATTAAAAAATCTTCAAATAGGCTACCGCATTCCTTTGGAAAGTACAAGTATTAGCAATGCTAAAATCTATTTTCAGGGACAGAACTTGATAACATGGACAAAGTATTTCGGGGTTGATCCCGAGTTTTTATTCATGGGCTATCTTCCGCCCTTAAGAACATATTCATTGGGTTTTCAGTTCAACTTCTAAAATTTTATATCATGAAAAATTTAAAGCTAATTACTACAATTATTATATTTCTGCTTATTTGTAAGATTCCAATCTCTTGCGAAAAACTTATTGATGTAGATATACCAAATAATCAAATAGACCAAATCAAAGTATTTGAAGATGTACAAACAGCAAATGCAGCCTTATCAGGATTATATGCCAGTCTATATGATGATTCACCTTTATCCGGAGACCTGACAGGAAGTATCATGGGGGCCTACACCGATGATCTCGACTTTTACCCGCCCACAAATACAGATGGAACACTTGATCTTTATACAAATTTACTTATTGCTGGAAACCCAAAAATTTATTCTTATTGGGCAGCTGCATACCAAAAAGTTTATATGGCAAATGCGATAATTGAAGGCGTTGACAATTCAATGTCTTTAACTTCTGCCGATAAAACGAGAATTAAAGGAGAAGCATTACTGGTGCGTAGTTTATTGTTCTTTTATTTACAACAAACCTTTGGGGATATACCATTGCCGATTAGCACGGATTATCAGGTAAACCAAAGCTTAGGGAAAACTTCCTCCGGTGATGTATTAAATAAACTGGTAACAGACCTTAACGACTGTAGAAATATGCTTACAGATGATTATCGGAATAATGAAAGAATATATCCGAATCGAAAAGTTGCTGATCTAATGCTTGCGAAAATATATCTTTTACAGAACCGTTGGAATGATGCCGAAGCTTCACTCAAAAGTATTGTACAGAATCCATTGTATCCATTTCAAAATGATATCACCAAGGTATTTATAAATTCAGGTAAACACATTATTTGGCAGTTAAAACCTAAAAATAATGGAGATGCAACCAAAGAGGCTAAATTATACTTTTTTGTTAATTCTGCTCCAAATACTTTTGCACTTACACCTAGCTTAATGAATACATTTTCTACTCTGGACAAAAGAAAATTAAATTGGATCTCCAGTGTAACGGTAGGTTCCAACACATGGTTTAGACCCTCAAAGTACAAGAATCAAACAAATAATCTGACAGAATATTCAATAATTTTCAGGCTAGAAGAAGCATATTTGCTGTTAGCTGAATCATTGGCCAACCAAAATAAAATTGATGAAGCGCTACCTTACGTCAATGCTATACGACAAAGAGCTGGCTTAACAAATTTAGCAGGTCAATTCACGCAGTCGGAAATATTAGATGAAATTTTGCTCGAAAGCAGACGGGAGTTCTTCACAGAACACGGGCATCGTTTTTTTGATCTCAAAAGGACAGGTCGTTTAAATGTTTTAATAGGGGTAAAGCCAAATTGGAAAAGCTACCATAATCTATGGCCATTACCTCAAAAGGAATTGACATTAAATCCAAATATGAATCCCCAAAATACCGGTTATTAAAATGTTGAAGAATTTAATATTATTAATAGCACTTCTTATTGCAAATGAATCATTTTCAGCAAAAGGAAAGAAGGATACTTTAGAGGCGTGGGCTGCAAAATTTTATGAATATGTAAATCTTAAGGTCACAAATGATGGCAACTGGGCTGTCTTGCGAAAAAGATATCAAACTAATCAAGACAGCGTTATTGTTATTGATACCCGGAATGGGAACATTGTTGACAATTCAATTGTACTTGGTGGGAGAATTGAGTTTTTAAAATCGGATGGGATTTTAGTCTCAGGAATCAATCGAGCTGAATTTCTAAATCTGAATACGAAACAAAGAAGTGTTTATAAAAATGTTCGGGTCACATATCCTATCCAGGAGTCTAAGCAATTTGCCACTCTGGATGCCAATAAAGTTTTACGTTTATACGATACGCAAGGTAAAGAGCTATTTCATATAAGTGACGTTTTGGATTTTCCTGTAACCGACTCGAAAAAGCTTTATTATTACAAAAAAATCAATGAAATAAGTTCAATTTTTTCCACTTCGATAGGTATATCTGATCCACTCTATACAACAGCGAACGAGATCAAGAAGGTTGAGATTGACGGTTCTGGACAGAATCTATATGTTACGGAGGACTCCATCGGGATAAATAAACTATCATTTGTGAATTTGCACAATCGTAAGGTAATTCAGATTCCTTTCTTTGGAAAAAGTTCAAGTGATTATTTTTCAGTAACTGAAATTCAGAAAGGGAAGGCATTTTTTATCACCTTAAATTTAGTAAGCAAGGTCGATGAAAAATTGGTGGATATCTGGTATGGAGAAGATACTAATCTTGAAAAAAAGATTAATGGAAATATCAAAAAATTATTTTGGGTATTCTATCCCCAGAACCATCGATTTATAAGGTTACCAACTGACAAATTTTCAACTTTTGAATCTTTAAATAATACTCATGTTTTTTTAGCTTACCAAGAGCGAAAGAACTACAATTATATCATGTTAGATCCGCAGCTTGAAGATACTTTTCTTTTTGATATTAGCAGAAATAAATTCCTATCATTAGGCTCCTTAAAACCCCTTTCCCGTACCCGAATAACCGGGGAAACTATTTCCTCCCCAAATGGAAATCATATACTAACAAGTATTCATGATAAAAAATGGTCTGTTGTAAATATGGATGATCTAAGTCATCAGCTTATTGATAAAGAAAATCTGAACAACCCTGTCTTTGCGGAAAACGGGAGAACAGCCTTTTTTGAAAGTGACAATGATTTATGGAAATATGATTTCTCTACGAATAAGTTGACACAGTTGAATATTGCACCTCAAAAATGTATTGAGATTATTAATACAATTCGTAAAAATTCTCCAAGTGGTCAACATAATAGTATAAATTTTATTCCCGCTAAAAATCCACTGATCTTAAGAATAAAAGATTTACAAAATAATAGGACATCCTATTTAACTTGGAAAGATGGTAAGCAGCAAATAGTCATTGAACCGACAGCGAATCAAATTGAAGAAATAGCTTACAGTCGGAACTTTGCCCACTTTTATGCTTTAGAGCAAAATTTTCAGTTTGCTCCAAGACTGTTGGCGAAAAAAATGGGAGAACCACAAAAAATTCTGTTAAACAGCTACGGTAGCAATGACCTAAAAATTGATATAGTAAATTACACCATAAATGATGGTACCCATTTGAAGGCTGTTCTTTACTATCCTAAAAATTTTAAAACCGATAAAAAGTATCCCATGGTGGTGCATGTTTATCAGATACAAAGTACCAAAGCTAATAGGTTCCTGAAGCCAGGATACAATAATCCAGATGGGATCGATATTAGGACTTTAATTGAAAAAGGATATTTTGTTTTTCTGCCAGATACGATTATTAATAATGATGGCCCCGGTGCGTCTGGATTAGAATGTGTTCATAAAGCTTTAGACGCTATTCAAAACATCCAGCAGATTGATTTCAAGAAAATAGGTCTTGTCGGACATTCCTTTGGTGGATATCTGACAGATTTTATTGCAACTCACTCCGATCGCTTTGCTACTTATGTGTCTGGATCAGGAGACAGTGATCCGATCAATTCCTATTTTTCTTACAATTATCATTTTCCAGGGCCATACTATTGGGATTTTGAGATTTTTGGCAATTATAAAATAGGGACATTTAAAGACTTAAAGGGGAAATACTTCAAAAACAATCCAATCCATTTTGTTGATCAAGTAGATAAGCCCATGCTATTATGGACGGGGAAGAAAGACCGACGCGTTCCGTGGGAAAGAACGATGGAATTCTATATTGGATTGAAAAGGAACAGTAATTTCGTGATTGCACTATTTTATCCAGATGCAGGGCACGTATTTCGTAACAATTCATTGGAAAAAAAAGATTTGCAGACTAGGGTTTTGCAGTGGTGGGACTATTTTTTAAAGGATAAAAAAGATATTGGCTGGATTAAGAAACAATTAATGAAGGATGCATTTTAGCATCCTTCATCATTTTGTTAAGGCTTAAATAGTTCTTGCCCACACATTGTTTCTCCTTCTGCATAAAGTTGCGTTGCATCATCTTCTTCCCATAAACATGCGACCCCAGGAGTGGTATTACATGTTTGTGAGACATCAACACAAGGCTGTTCTCCTATGCCACCAATGCGATGACCTTGAGCCGGAGCAAAACTTTTTGCGATTTGACCAGCAAATGCTGCACCTGCGCCCATTACCAAAATGGTTACAGGAATTAATAATTTTTTCATATTTATGTGCTTATAATTTTTGCCTACTCTATTCCTTAGGTTTTCGGCTTCCCCTTTATTGATAGTATCTTGTTATCGTATTCCTAAACTGATATTTAATTAAATTTTTTCCAGAAATCACAAAGAAGAATTGATTAAACGCCAGCAAATTCGATATTTCAGTTTTTCTTTTCGTTTCAATATAGAAGCTTCCAAAGTATTCTTGTTTATCAGTATTATACATGTCAATAACAGCTGAATTACTCCATGAATTTTTGGATTCATGTTTTCCCATTAAATTTGATTTGTTAAAAAATACTTTATTATAAGCCGTCCCAAGATCATTAACCTGCAGAGGAGGGGCGTTCATTTTATGTTTGCCGTCTTTAAGCTTGGTGGTGACAATTTGAGCAGTTTTTATAGTATCAATGGTATTTAACCTTCTTAACACGTCCAGGTTTTTGTTCAAAATGATAAACTGATTTCTATAAGAATAGCAATAAATGAACTCATCAGTTCCCATATTACCAATAAGCCTTCCATCTACATCGAATACGCCATCCCTTTGCTTTTCAAGAATATCAGGATATTGTTTAACCTTTGAAGCTTGCGCTAAATTCAATGATGCTATTACATATTTTCGATTTCTACTATTTTGAGTTCTCAAAGCAAATTTTGTAGAGTCTATCACCGCCAATTGTGTGAAATAAGCATCTTTGTAACTGATCTCCTTTGCGACGGAATCATCCAGCCTACCTCTATATATTACAGGCACACTTCCATCATAAAGGTAAAAGAATGGTGCACTAACTCTTAATTCCAAATTTTTGAAATTATAATCAGCCTTGTCAAGCTGTATTTTTATTTGCTTCATTGATGACAGTGTTGTATCCAGTACTGTGAAAGTAAGCGGTGATGAATAGTTTCCCAAAAAGATTCTATTCTTGTCAACACCTGCAAAATAATACGAATTAACTTTCAGATCATAACTGGCTGTTTTCACGATTGGATGAGGAAAGAATCTTCGTACAAAATTGTTTTCTCTTTTAATAATATGTTCCGAACTTAAAAATAATAAAACCACAACTCCACAGCTAATTATGATGGTAATAACTGAAATGGAGAGGGGTAAGGTAAATTTTTTGAGTGGATTTTGTTTCCTCTCTCGGTAAAGAATAGCCGTAAAAATAAGTAACACTACCACTATATTAAAAATCAAGTGTTCGGTCCAGCCTAACTTTTCTAATATTCCTCCACATGAACAAGGAACAAAGTCACTATATTTTAAAATAAGGTATATATAAATGGTAAAAGCAGACATTAGTCCTAACGAACCATACAATGCAATTATCTGAGTATTGGGTAGACAAAGTAATAATGCAAGAAGCAGCTCGACAAATATTACGGCATAGGAAATAAACCCTGCATAAGCACTTAACAATGGGGATTGTGCAAGCTGAACTTCAAAATTTTCAAAATCCAAAAGTTTACTCATAGCAGCATATACAAAAAGCAGTGCTATAAAATAAGCAACAATATTTGCATAGTCTTTTACTAAATACTTTTTCATCACAATCGGTTTAATCATTATATACAATCAAATTTCCAAAACCTTTTGTGAAAAAAAACATCTAGAAGGAGCTAATCTATTTCAAAAAAATGCTTTTTTATTATATTAAATTCCTGCTAGTAGGAATATTCTTAGCGATAATATAATATTTGTTTGAATCTAGGTAATTTATCCAGAGATATTTTATAATGTTGATTAAATAATCTGTACAAATTTAAATAATCTCCGAATTGATTATTATATGCTACTTCCTTCAGGGTCATATCCGAAAAAAGAATATCCCGGTTTGCCCCGATCATCTTTTTTTTCATATAAAATTGATAGAACGTATCTTCGAGATAAATCTTACAATCTTTTTGAAACTGCTTATAATTCCTATTATACGATGTAACAAAGTCCATTAATGACCGTCCAACTTTTCCATCATATAAGTCCAAGAAACGGTCAATGTAATCAAGATCTTTGGGAATTATATCAATTAAAATCCTGGGTATCGTAAATTCATGTAACATAAAAGTTATGTTTTTACCATATGGATCGGTTGCAGCGATTCCGGTCAATAATGCGAAATTTGATGTCTTAGGATATTGGACATGGATAGGAATTATCTGATTTTTTACATTATCTTCAATCTGTTCAATTACAAATGAGAAACCCGATAAAATTTCATCATTTTTGGGTTTTTTAAAATTCTTTATTTTTCGTTCAATAACGCAAGACTTTCTAAATAAATCCAGTTCTGTAGGCAGAAATCCAGTTTTTTGAAAAAAATCAATATAATAATCCATGAGTTTATTCAACTGAAGTTGAATGACATCAATTCGATTAGTGTGAAAAGCAGGAAAGACCCAGGGAAGTGTTGCGAACTCTTCAATAGCCTCCTTAACCGTTCTTTCAACCAGGGATAATAAATATGTGTTCATAATTATTGGCCAGTTAGTACAACAAATTTCTTATAGAAAAGAAAATCCAATATTCTACTAAGTAATGAAATATTTTTGGTTTTCTAAAAAATATAAAATTATTGTATGAAGTAAATGCCATAAAACATATTGATAATCAATATAATGCAAAACACTGTAGCATAACAATACTACATGCCACTATTCCTTCTTTAGTAAATGAACTAAATCTGGATCATTTGCAATTCGCTCTAATTCTCTCTCAATTATTCCAAGAATATCTAGTTTGACTTGCCTATAATTTTGCTCAATAACTTCTTTCATGCCATCTACTCCATTATCACCGGCGAAGGATAATATCTGCGGAATCTTTTTATATGCTTTGGTTTCAGCGGTTACCTTTTCATTATCCACGACGATCTCCGCGTGAAATATTTTTTGTTCGATACGTTCATCGAAATTATCGGAGACCGCGCCTACAAACATTCCTTGTGTTAAGGTCGAAATTTTTGAAGCTGGAATAAGACTATCTAACTGTGTAGAAATTGAAGTGGATTTATCGTTACGATTGATAGTCATACTTTGGCGTTTTTGCAATACCTTCCCAAAGCGTTCCGATAGGCTTTTTGCTGTTTCTCCAACCACCTGCCCACTGAATATATTGCCGACGGTATTCTGGATGACCTTAGCTTCTTTATCACCATAATCACGTATTAACTGTGAAAAATCTTGAAATCCCAAGCAAACCGCCACTTTGTTACTTCTCGCAGTCGCGATAAGATTATCGAGTCCCCTGAAATAGATCGTGGGTAGCTCGTCAATAATAACCGAACTTTTTAATTGTCCTTTCTTATTAATGAGTTTTACAATTCTTGAATTGTACAACCCCAATGCGGCAGAATAAATATTTTGCCTGTCTGGATTATTACCCACACATAAAATCTTAGGCTCTTCGGGATTGTTGATATCCAGCGAAAAATCATCTCCGGTCATTACCCAATACAATTGCGGGCTTATCATTCTTGACAAGGGAATTTTTGCAGATGCTATTTGCCCTTGTAACTGATCTTGCGCTCCTCCTTGCCATGCGTCCATGAAAGGTGACAAATAGTTCTCCAATTCAGGGTATGAGGTAAGAATAGTAAATACATCTTCATATCTTTTATTCAGCAATTCTATTGCGTGAGGGAAAGTGCAGTACTTGCCATTATCATAGATTTTCAGATACCAGATAATGGCTGCTAGTAGAATAATGGGAGATTCGACGAAAAAATCGCCCTGTTTTTGGATCCACGACCTATTTAGATTAAGCATTATGGTGTAAGCAGCCTCGTAAGCGTCCGAAATGTCAGTCATAAAATCTGGGTTAAGTGGGTTGCAACGGTGGCTTTTTCGTGGATCATCAAAGTTGATTACATAAAACTGTGGTTTGATTTTATATTTATCTGTATTCCTCAGTAAGTGATTGTACGCAATGGTAGAAAGGTCGTCAAACTTGAAATCATAGATATACATTGAAAAACCTTTTTCAATTTGTTGTTTTATGTAATTGTTTACGACTGCATATGATTTACCAGATCCAGGTGTACCCAGTACAATCGTTGCTCGGAATGGATTTACAATATTTATCCAGCCATTGTTCCACTTTTGCTTATAGTAGAATTTTGTGGGAAGGTTCACTGAATATTCATTTTCCATCAATTTGGTTTCCTGTTGGAAACTTTCGTTTTCATTATTGAACACATCATCCATCAGATTATTCTTTAATAATCGACTTAACCAAATCCCACCTACCATCAATGAAATGTAACCCGTACTTGTCGTTAGAATGTATAAAAAGAAACCTATTTCGGGAGAAAGGAATAATAAAGATGTGTTTAGAAAATATAGAACAGTTCCAACTATTAAAACGGCATTAATTTTTGTCCAGGTAATTTTTTCATTTTTTACACCTTTCGTTCCCAAACAACTTAAGGCAAGCAGCAGGAATGCAAAAGCTTTGGTATAAAGGGTATGTGAAAATAAACCTACTGTCCTTTGGAAATTAGTCAAAATACGATTAACGACCTCGATGGTCCACCCCTTATCAGCAAACGCACTGAAGCAAAACCAATAAAAATGCATAAGTATCAAAATAATACTCACTGCCCTCATAAAAGCAATAATTTTTGCTAATCCTCTTAAATCGTCATCTCCTTGCATATCAACGTAATTAATGTTGCAAGCGAAAGTAATTGTGATGATTACCCGATTGTTAATGTGACCTTCATAGGCATTTAAAGGTTACTTTTGGCAAGATGTATTAATGAAAATGAAAGAGATAGGATTCAATCTTTGTCAAAGATACTATGCACTTCATCGATTAGAGAAGAGAGGTCTTCAGACATGTAAGAACTATTGTAAAGATTATTTTGTGAAACTTCGACGCAGCAGAAACCTTATTTATCGTTTCACCAAATTAAGCCATGAAAATGATAAGCTATAAATTCAGCAATTAGAGGTTTATTCAATATTTCATTTGCAATATCCATATTCAATTTATTATCGAAATTTGGATATAATGGACCTTTGCTAGGATAGAGCTTGAAGTTCTCTGGTACTCTGATTTCAGCTTTCATACATAAAGATAAAAAGAATAGTACTCTTTAAAAATCAATAATGACTTTACAAAGAAAAAACTGCTGATAATCTTAAAAATTAACAACAGTTTCTTCTTTTGTTTTCTGGTAATGTAGGGTTCCCTTTTGAAATTAGGATTACGGAATTAGGTTATTTTTTAACCAGACCGTAATATTATTCTTTAGATCTTGATAAAGATAATCATAGGAAGTACTATATGCAAAGTCATCCGTTAAATCATATTTTTTAAATACAAATTCACACTCTTTAAGCATTCTTAAAGCAAATGGTCTTAATTCTTCGTCCATGAAATAAGTATCGAATTCATAAATAATGACTTGTAATACAGTGTTGAATTTGGAAAAGTATAGTCGCTCAAAAAGTATTGAATTTGCAATCTTTTCAGCTTCTTCTTCGTTGTTTTTTCCTTGCAGAGCCCCCTCATAAGCTTTGTATGCCCAATTTGAACGTTTGGAAATGAAATTTGAATCATAAGCTTTTTCAGGAAAGTTTGTATCCAGCAATTCCTGAAGGCTTGATCGAAAATAAGACAAGTTTTTAACTAAAATATCCATACACATTAAATTTTGTGATTAATTGATGGATAAACTTAAAAAGGAAATTAATATCTTTTTAAACTAGGCATCTATTGTCATCCAAAGGATAAACTTGACACTTGGGGACTTTAAATATTGGTACTTTGACTTTGATTTTGTTTAAGGCGTTTAAAATCAATTATTGAGAATCACATTCGTTTAAATATGCATTGCGCACTGCATATAAACGAACCATAAAATTTAATCTTTAATCCTCCATTGTCCCTGGTTTTTTGGTGGTGGATCGTCTTCTAGTGCTCCGCCCTCATCAACTTCACTTTGATAAATCTGTACTTGGTTAATGCTATCAGCACCAATCTTTCCTTCTTTAGCCATTGTTTTTAAACTTTCATTTTTTACTGCCATTACAGGTTCTTCATCTTCCTGCGTACAGGAGTGTATAATTACAATTCCCGCTAAAATTGAAATTATTGAGATAATCTTTTTCATTGTAAATAGTTTTAAGAATTATCCCGGTCCCGGATATTAATAGAATTCTGATGTCGAAATTATAGGTCTTTCATGTGGTAGGAAAGCGTTAGTGGCGCTCTTTCCTGAATGCGCACGTGCTAATTCATGAATTCGCTCGCCTCAAAATATAACTAATGATGGTGACTGTGTGGACGTTAATCAATAAAAGAAGTACACATAATGACCGTATTCATAATTGAGTGAATTTTTATAATTTTGATGGTAAACTTTCCTATTTCCATGAAAACCAAGGCTAGCCAATATTTTTTTATTCTATTAACCATTTTTGGTGAATGCCTTTTTGCGCAAAAGACTGAGAAATTTAGTGATTACTATATACTGCGGAGAAATTATGAGGGCCTTCCTGAAAACGATTCCAGTGCTAAACCGTTCGTAGAAAAGTATATTGCAAAAGCGAAAAAGGAAAAAAATTATGAAAGGCTCGTAAGAGGTTATCTGGATGCTATATTATTTTCGCCGTCGCCAAACGACAAGCTTAAATTTGCAGATAGTACAATTTGGGCATCAAAAATGACAAGAGATCAAGGAATGATCAGTTCTGCGTATCTCGAAAAAGGGGTTGTCTATTATTTCCAGTTTAAAAAATATCAATTGGCATTGGACGAATTTCTTAGAGCATATGAATATTCAGTAGATGGAAACGATATCTTCTACCGGAATAGGTTGTTATATTTTATTGGAATAGTAAAGAGTTATATTGGCTATTATGGCGATGCCTTAGAACACTTTAAGAAAACAAGCGCTTTTTTTCAGGCTGAATCAAAAAAAAAGATGCATCCTAACTTACTGTACGCAAATATACGCGGCTATCTGAATAGTGTACATCAAATGGCCGTTTGTTACCGCAATCTTAAAGATTACAAAACTGCAGATTCCCTAGTATCTATTGGACTATCTGAAACTTCTGGGAGTAAAGAGTATTTGCAGGAGTATGGGTATTTCTTAAAGGAACGGGGAATAGCGGAGTTTAGAAAGAAGGAATATAAAAATGCGATTTCTTCACTGAGATCATCAATTGGTTCTATTTCTGCAGTAAACGATTTTGCTTGGATCACAGTTTGCTACTCTTTTATTGGCAAATCCTACCTTGCTAGTGGAAACAATCCTGCTGCGGTATTATATTTTCAAAAAGTCGATTCAGTGTTCCAAAAACATAATTTCGTATTGCCAGAAGTGAGGGATAATTACGAATTGCTGATTAATCATTATAAAGATGAAAACAACATCCAACAGGAACTGTTTTATACAAGACAATTGTTAAAGGTTGATGCCTCTCTTTCCTTAGACTTTAGACATTTATTTTCTAAGCTTTACAAAGAATATGATACAAAAAGGTTGACCCAGGAAATGAAAAGATTAGAAAAAGAGTCCTCACGCGCCTCCTGGATTAACATCTCCATCTTTATATCGGCTGGTATTATAATAATTCTTACCGCTTTAAAATATAGGAAAAGGGAATATCATATCCAGAAGAACTACAAAGCGCTCGAACAGATCATTCTTGCTAAAGAGGAGTATATCTCCTCGCATATTCCTACTAAACAGAAGGAGTATGATAGGCAGGATCTTAACGAAAGCCTTAAAGATGGCATTCTGTATAAGTTAACGCAATTCGAAAGAAAACAGGAATTTTTAGAGGAAGGTCTTACCATCGCAAAATTAGCCACTAAATTTGATACAAATGTAAAATATCTCTCTCAAATAATTAATGACCACAAGGGAATGAACTTCAGCAAATATTTGATTGCGCTGCGAATTGGGTACATTACTGAAAAACTATATAAGGACCGAAAATTCCTTACTTATAAAATTACAACTCTTGCGGAAAAATGTGGTATTGCTTCCAGATCCAACTTTTCAAAGCTTTTTCAGGAAATTAATGGCATCCGCCCTACAGATTTTATCAAAAACCGACAAAAAGACCTGGCTATGAATGATTCTATTAATAAAACTGATTCATTCAATGGTATAAATTAAGCATCGTTTCCGCGTCTTTGTTAAGAGTAATTACTGTCAATCTTTTGCATAAATTTTTTGGTTATGAAAAATAATCAGTAATTTTATATTACTTGACCCCCTGAATGATGAAGAACTTGGAAAATATGACGCAGGATTTTTTGGCGCTAAGATTTGCAGAAGGGGATCAATATGCTTTTAGCGAAATCTTCCATAAATTCCAGCCAGCACTTGTCTTCTTTGCCAACAGACTTATATCATCTTATAATCTTAATGATGCTGAAGAAATTGTTCAGGACATATTTGTAAAACTCTACGAAAAAAGAACTTCTTTCAAAACGCTGGAGAGCGTAAAGGCTTTTCTCTATATATCTGCTAAAAATGCGTGCCTGAACAGGATAGCGAAAGAGAAAGTGCGACTACGGCGCTTTGACCATTACATAGCATCGTTTGATGAATCAGAAGATAACATTTTGAAAAACATTATCTATTCTGAATTAATAAGGGAAATCAGCTCCGAAATTGATTTATTGCCCACAAAATGCGCGCAGATAATGAAACAGTTTTTTGAAGAAGATAAGAATGCAAAAGAAATTGCTGAGGATCTTAATATAACTGTAAGTACGGTCAAAGCTCAAAAAGCCAGAGCGATTTCTATCCTCAAAAAGAGGCTCAGCGGTGCTGGAATAGCATTTTTATTAATTAATTTATAATTTTTTAAAATTCTTTTAGTCCTGTAGTACCTGTTTCCTGTTTCTATAGAAAAAAAGGACGAATGGAAAGGCAGGATATTTACAATAGTTTTGAAATAAGCACGATACTCAAAAAAGTTGTTCAGGAAGTTCCTCTGACATTCCATGAGCACGAGGCGTTTAATAACTGGTTACAGAAGGATCAAAAAAATCGGATCTTTTTTGAGAATTTAAAAGATGATGAAAATCTTGCTACTGCTATAAAAGAGCAGTTCAGTACTGATACAAGCTTCCAGTTTAAACTCGTTGAGAGAAAGATCAGACAAAAAAGGAAAATTAAGTTTTTTCGTGTTGCAGGAGTTGCAGCAGCCCTTGTTTTATCCATTGGTGTAGGAACTTGGGTTTTCATAAACAATAGGGATAAAGAAACTCAATCAACGCTTACTGCCTTTGGAACTGACGTCCTTCCCGGTTCTAATAAAGCAATAATTAAACTTTCAACAGGTCAATCCATAAATTTAGATAACCATCAGGGAATCCGTATTACGGATGCTGGATTTTCCTATGCTGATGGCACAAGCGTAGCAAACGTGGCCAATGCTGAGTCCGCTACATTAATTACACCCAGAGGTGGACAATATCAGATTACGCTTTCCGATGGCACTAAAGTATGGCTAAATGCTAATTCTTCTCTTCAGTACCCTTTAGCATTCAAAGGCAAACAGAGAGAAGTTCGACTGAAAGGAGAAGGATATTTTGAAGTAACCCATAATCCGGCAAATCCTTTTATTGTTAAAACAGATTTGCAGCAGATCAAAGTTCTTGGAACTGCCTTCAATTTACGTGCTTATTCCGAAGTACAATTCACAACACTTATTCGTGGTAGTGTATCAGTCACTTTAAATCATGCTGGATCTCCTGAAGTACTAAAACCCGGTGAGCAGGCCATTGTCCAAGATCACATCATTTTAAAACAAAAAGCTGATGTGAACGACTATGTAGGATGGAAAGACGGTAATATTATTGGTTCAAGTGTTAGTCTGGAAGTAATTGGTAGCGATATAGAAAATTGGTACGACGTGGATTTTATTTACCCTAGAAATTTTAAGAACTGCGAAAAGGCGCACATCAACATCAATAAAAATGAAAAGCTTTCATCGGTACTGAAAGCAATAGAAAATACTTATGGTGTCAAAACCGAAATCCGAGGAAAGGAGGTGTTCATCAAGTAAAGACGTTTCATATGTGTTTATGCCCGTAGTTTTTTAATAATATACCGTCCCGAGGTCCAGTCGGGACGGCTGCGGGTTAAAATTGAATTTATAAAAGCTATTAACTAACCCTAACTCAAATGTAATGATTTATACCATTAAAGACAATGGTAAATGGCGGTCTATTCCCAGAAAAGATCAGCAATACATTGTCACACACTCTAACAGTAGACCAGCCATGAAAACTACGATCTTCTATATGTTCTTACTCTTATTCTTGGCATGTACCAAGGTAACAGCACAGAAGATTGTTCTTTTCTCAAAAGACACCCCGTTTAAAAATGTCATCCAACAGGTTCAGAAACAGTCTGGTTATTCATTTGCCATAAATGACAGACATATGCGCATGGCAAAAACGGTCACAATTTCTGCACAGGATAAAGACCTTAAAGAAGTTTTGAATGCAATATTTAACAGTCAACCATTTGGTTATATCATTGATGGTAAGGTGATAATTTCTGTGGATAGGGGTAAGGAACCCCAATCAAAAACTCCAGAAGAAAAAAAGCAGGAACCCATCAAAGGAAAAGTCAGCAATGAAAAAGGGGAAGCACTTGCTGGCGCCTCTGTCAGGATCAAAGGTACAACCGTAAATTTTTTTACAGATGCAAACGGAAGATTTGAAATACCTGCCAATTACAATAATGCAGTTTTGCAGGTGTCATACATCGGATATGCGACAACTGAAGTATCCGCTAACGCAGCTTACAACATTTTTTTGAATCCTTCAAACAATACCATTGATATCGTTGATGTTATTTCTACAGGTTATCAAAATATACCTAAAGAAAGAGCAACCGGCTCATTTGTACAAATAGATAACCAATTATTAAACAGGCGTGTTAGCACGAATATTTTAGACAGATTGGACGGTGTTACAAGTGGATTGATCTTTAATAAAATTTCAGGTCCAATAGGGTTAAATCCTCCGAATGAAAAATTAGGAATAAGCATAAGAGGAAGGGTTACAATTGATGATAAAGTTAGCGCTGATCCTTTGGTAGTTCTTGACAATTTTCCTTATGATGGTGATATTAATAATATAAATCCAAATGACATTGAAAGCATCACAGTACTTAAAGATGCTGCTGCAGCTTCGATCTGGGGATCACGATCGGGAAATGGTGTTATTGTAATTACTACAAAAAAAGGAAAATTTAATCAACCTCTAAAGATTGATTTTAATTCAAATTTAACCGTAGGGGCAAGGCCAAATTTAAAATATTCAAGAAATTTTCTTAAATCTTCTGAATTTATTAATGTTGAAACGTTTCTTTTTAATAGGGGTTATTATGATCCCAATATAAACGACAACAATTACTACCCTGTAATATCACCAGTAGTTGAGCTTTTATTGAAGCAAAAAAACGATCCTTCAAATGAGAATATTACTGACCAAATAAATAGATTGAGAAATGTGGATGTTCGCGACCAAACATCCGAATATTTTTATCGTCCCAGCATAAATCAACAATATTCATTGGGTTTTAGAGGAGGGTCGGAAAAAGCTATTTATTCACTTTCGATAGGATATGACAAAAACCGAAATACATTGTTTGGTTCCGGAAACAATAGGTTTACTATTAATTCTACAAATACATACCATCCAATTAAAAATTTGGAAATTACAGGTTCTGTATTTTATACAAAGAGTGAGAACAAATTTGGATATCAATACACTTCTCCATATCCATATATAAGTTTTGTTGATGATAATAAAAATCCGTTAGAAGTTCCATATGGAAATAGGGATAGTTATCTTAACAACGCACAAAGCCTAGGCTTTTTGGATTGGAAATATAGGCCCATTCAAGAAAGAGACCTTTACAATACAAGTAGTAAAACTAATAATATCTTGATACGAGGTGTTGTAAGATATAATTTCACTGATTTCTTAAATGCTGAAATTCAATATCAGCACGAAAACGAAAATGGCAATAATCGAGGTTATAGAAGTCCCGAAAGTTATGAGGCAAGAAACTTCGTTAATATGTACAGCCAGCGTTCCAATGAAGGCTCATTTACATACCCTTTTCCAAAAGGAGGAATTCTTTATTTAACCGACCGAACACTCTATTCCAATAATTTCAGAACACAACTGAACTTTAATAAAGAATTTGAACAAAAGCATTTAGTATCTGCAATTGTGGGAGCTGAGATCAGAGAAATAGTAAGTGAGAGTACTGACAACGCGTTATATGGCTACAATGATGAGTTTGGAACTTCTGCAACGAATTTAAATTATAATATTTCTTATCCAATCAACCCTTCAGCACTTGGATCAACGGTTCTTCCGTCTCCATTGGGGAAAATAATTGGTAATACAAATAGGTATATTTCTTATTATGCCAACGGAGCGTACACTTATTTAGGTAAATATACTTTCTCATTGAGCGGTAGAAAAGATGGTGCTAACATCTTTGGAGTGAAGACAAATGATAAAATGACACCACTTTGGTCAACAGGTGTTGCATATGATATCAGCAAAGAATCTTTCTATAAATTTCCATTAATACCTTACTTAAAACTTAGGGCATCATTTGGATATAATGGAAATGTATATAATGGCTCTTCGTATTTGACAGCAACTTATGATGTGAGTCCGATTACTGGGCTTCCAATTGCAACAATTACTAGCGCTCCAAACTCAGAACTGAGATGGGAGAAAATCAGAAATAAAAATGTGGCTTTAGATTTTTCAACTAAAGGTAATCGATTAAATGGTTCATTTGAAATTTATGATAAGTTGGGTACTGATCTTATCGAAGATGCTCAATTAGCGCATTCAACTGGGTTTTCTTCTTACAAAGGAAATGCAGCAACTGTTAAGACAAGGGGTGTCGATATTAATTTAAATTCGGTAAACCTTAATGGTAATTTTAGATGGAATACGACCTTTTTATTCAGTTATAATAAAGACAAAGTAATCTCTTATGATACAAAATACACTTCTCAATATCTAACAAGTACAGGGTTTAATATTGATGGTCCTGCACGATATGGATTATATATCCATGAAGGAAATAGTCTTTTCGGAGTATATAGTTTTAAATCAGCGGGTCTCGATCCAACAAATGGAGACCCTCAGGGATATTTACATGGTGAAATAAGTAAGGACTACCTCAATATAATAACAAGTTCGAATTATGAAGATATTGTATATCATGGTTCATCAAGACCGAGAAATTTTGGCTCATTGCGTAATACTTTTTCTTATAAGGGACTCGCTATATCAGCTAACATTACATATAAATTTGGATATTATTTTCGCCGAAGATCTACCCCATTAAATCTTTCAAACGTTGTAAGTAGCGGATATGCCAATCAAGAATTTATAGATAGATGGAAAGCAGCAGGAGACGAAAGCCATACCGCAGTTCCATCAGTCGTATACGAATTCAACTATAATCGCGATAATTTTTACCAAAGCTCCGAATCTCTTGTTGAGAAAGGAGACCATATAAGATTACAGGATGTTAGTCTAAGTTATGATTTTAATAAAGAATTCCTCCGAAATCTTCCATTCGCAACATTGCAGTTTTACAGCTATATAAATAATATCGGAATATTATGGCGTAAAAATAATAAAGGTATTGATCCGGATATAAGTGAGTACAATAATTATGGGTACAACGTGTACCCAAACCCCACTACCGTTTCATTTGGAATTAGGACAACACTTAAATAAACAAAGCGATGAAGAATATTATAATTTACACAATAGGTTTACTAGTACTTTCTGGTTGTAAAAAGCAGGATGACTGGCTAAATAAAAAATCTAATAAAGCAGATATCATTCCGTCAACTGCCGATGATTTTCAAGCACTGTTGGATAACACAGATATAATGAATATAGGTTATCCGGCAATAGGTGTTATTGGGGCGGATAATTCTTATGTTTTAGAGCAAATTGCTACAACTTCTGGAACAGTACCAGAGAGAAATGCTTATAAGTGGGCTAAAGACATTTATGAAGGGAACTTATTTGCAAGTGATTGGACGAAACCATATAGGGTTATTGAATATGCTAATGTGGTGATTGAGGGTGTAGAGAATGTTAAAACTACGGATAATAAATTATTAGAGATCAAAGGAACTGCTTTGTTTTTTAGAGCGTTTGCTTACTATCAATTAGCGCAAATTTATGCGAAACAATACACAGAAAGCTCTGCCAAGACCGATTTGGGTTTGCCTTTAAAATTGAATTCAGATGTCAATCTTTTACCAGACCGTTCTACAGTAAAAGAAACATATAACCAAATTATTCAAGATTTGCATGATGCTGAATCACTATTACCATCAAAGGTAAGTTTCAAGACCCGCCCTTCAAAGTTTGCTGCACAAGGAATGCTTGCTAAGGTATATTTTAATATACAAGATTATCAGAAAGCGCAAGAGTTTGCCAATAAGGTATTAACAGAGACTGCTGAGCTTATCGATTTCAACACTCTAAGCACGACAGCAAATTTTCCATTTCCTACGATCCGAAATAATAATTCAGAGATTTTATTTTATGCTGAAACAATCAATTATACTTTAAATAGTCGTCAAAATATGGCAGTTGTTAAAGATCTGCTTGATAGCTATGAAGAAAATGATTTACGCAAAATAGTATTTTACAAGTTCAACGTAAATGGTACGGTCAATTTTGGTGGAAGATATTCAGGCGCAGGTGCATTATTCTGTGGGATAGCGCTAAATGAGATTCTATTAATTCGAGCAGAATCATCTGCAAGAATGGGTAACCTTCAAGAAGCATTGGACGATTTGGATCTCCTACTTAAGAACCGTTGGAAAAAGGAAAATGGTATAAGTATGTATAAAAATAAGTCGGCCAAGAATTCGGAAGAAGCGCTATCGTTAATCATTTTAGAACGTAGGAAAGAGCTTCCCTTTACTGGAAATCTACGATGGGAGGATCTAAGACGGTTGAATCTTGATAGCAAATATGCAAAAACTTTGTATCGAAATATAGGAGGACAAAACTACAATTTGGAACCCAATAGTTCAAGATACATATTCCCAATTCCACCTGTAGAAATTAATTTTCATCCATTAACTCAAAATATTAGATAATGAAAATTTTACTTACGATAATATCTTTTTTTGCCGTTTTTAATATTGTCCACTCGCAATCAAATAAAAAGCTTAATAATGATCTACGATCATATTTCAAAGTTGTTTTAAATGAAAATATAGTTGAAGATAGTGTATTATTAATATACCAAGACAACCAATGGGGAGATGTCAATGGTATTCCAAAAAGTGTGGTGAAGAATAAAGTAGGAAGAAATTTAATAATCACTTTCAAAAAGGATGACCCATTTATTTATGGTAATCTTACACTTGGAGAAGGAAATTATATTTTTAGCAAAAATATAATTGAACCTGGGGATAGTATAATTTTTACTGTACAAAAAGGAAAAATAGAAATTGATGGGATCGGAAAAGAAAAATATCAGTTTGCATCAGAAGTAAAATGTCAATTTGAGACTCTTGATCAAAAATGGGCAGACTCTTTATCCCAAGTGTCAAAAGGCTCAAATGATTTTACTGAAATTAATGTAAATACTATGAAGAAGGATCTAATAGATAAAAGGCAAATAAACGAAGAAAAAAAACAACTTGTATTAGATTTATTAGAAAAATACAAACCGCGTTTATCTGCTAAAATTTATGATATTCTAAAATTAGATTACCTTATTCAACTTGATGTTGAATATCTACAATTATTTAATACAGATATCGGTTATGTTGTTTTTAAAAAGCAGGAAAACGTAGATTCAAGCTATATGATTCTTGATAAAATTTACAATGACTATTATAAAGATCAAAATATAAATACTAGTGAAAATTTTGCACGATCCAGAAGTGTCACGGAATTTCACTCAGAAAAACTAAGAAATCATAAATTTCAGAATAAAGTATCTTTTAATTCTTTAAATGTTGTAAGGTATATTATTAATAATTACTCAGGTATTTTGAGAGATCGACTTCTTACTATTTATTTAATTAGAAAAAAGATCAATTCAAATAATGATTATTTAGCTGCAACTGATGCACTTAAATGTATTAAAACTCCATACTGTAGAACATTACTTGAAAATTTGAAAGGTAATTCTACACCTGGAAGTAAAGCATTTGAATTTTCATTAGTTGATTCATTAGGAAAAACAGTTAAACAAAGCGATTTTAAAGGAAAAGTAGTTCTATTAGACTTTTTCTTTACAGGTTGTGGAGGGTGTAAGATTTTAAATAATCAGATGACAGATATTGTAAACTATTATAGTAACAATAGTAACATACAATTCATTAGTGTAAATGTGGATAAAGATATGGAAAAATGGAAAAATTCACTCCGAACCTTAGAATATACTCATAAAGGTAGTGTTGATCTATTTACGAATGGATTAGGTTCAAATGCAGAAATAATCCGCCATTATAATATTGTTGGGTATCCCACATTAATTCTAATCGATAAGGAAGGAAAAATAATTAGTACTAAACCTCCTAGGCCATATGATGAAAAGCATAAATCTGAACTTATTCAATTGATTAATAGTGCTTTGTGAATATTAAAATAAAAATTACAGCGACAATTAATTATGATTTTTTTTGGAATAGAAAGTAACGGGGGCTGCTGCCCCCGTTAACTTTAGTTTACTCCGAGATCCAAGAGGCATTTCTTTGATTTGGAGTAAAATTTGCGGGATCTGTATTGTTACCAGAAGGGTTTGTTTTTGTATAATCACAAATATTTTGCGATTGTTCACAATGACCCGGGGGTAAAGTTGATTTCAGTACGTAGGTTGAACCTTGTAATACATATTCTCCTGCAACAGCTTTATTACTTGCTGTAAAAGCACTTCCAACGGCAAATATTAATGCCGCTCCTAATAATAATTTAAAATTTTTCATAACAAAAAGTTTTGGTGTGCTGCTTACTCTGGTTTGAAGGTTTTCAGCTTCCCCTTATTTTGGACCTAATAATTTTAATTCACTTATACTGATATAAATTATTCTAACTGGTTATAAATTAAATGATTGGATAATTTTTCTAGTTTACTCGAATTTCGGTGGCATCATCATATTGTAATGATTTATTGAAAAAATATCAAAATAGCTCTTTAGTAGCTAGTACGACTTTTAATTTTTCACTTCAAGATACGATGGGGAATATAGTGACAAAGAGATTAATATGGGAAAGTTACAGTCCGTTAGAAGTTTAAAATATTCTCATAAAGGAGGTCTAACTCGATATACTAATGTAATGGTCAAGAACATGTGTATATATCGGTTATTCCGGGCCAAGACTATCCAACAGTTTTGATTATATCAAATTTGGAAAGCTCCCAAGTTTAGATCCGTCTAGGCACTCTAAAATAAGAGAGATTGAAATAATAAATTCACTAAAAATTTAAGGTGCTATTTATGATAGCACCTTAAATATTTTTTATTCTTCACCTTCAACCCATTGGGCATTTCTCGTATTAGGAGTGAAGTTATTTGGATCTGTATTACTGCCAGATGGATTAATTTTGGTATAATCACAAATTTGACTTGGCATTTCTCGGCATTCTCCAGCAGGTCGATTTGTTTTGAGCTCGTAAGTATTTGGAGCGATTAACACATATTCTCCTGCAAAAGCTTTGTTGCTAGTAGTAAAAGCGCTTCCAACGGCAAATAGTACTGCCGCACCTAATAATAATTTAAAATTTTTCATAATAAAAAGTTTTTGATTTGTTGCTTACTCTGATTTGAAGGTTTTCAGCTTCCCCTTATTTTGGACCCAATAATTTTTAATTCACTTATACTGATCTAAATTATTGTAACTGGTTATAAAGTAAATGATTGGACGAATTTTTCTTGTTTACTCGAATAGCTAGTAAAGTGATTACAACGAAAAAAAGGTTAAAAATTAAATGTTGTGGCCATGTTAGATTTTTGATGACACCTCCACATGAACATGGCACATACTCAAAGACATCAAACAGAACTAGCGCTGTATAAATTGTAAATAAGCTCATTAAAATTAATGATGCGTATAATGCCAGTAACCTTGTTTTTTCAAATATGAGTCCTAAAACTATTCCTATTTCAGTAAGTGGAACTAACCATCGCAGAATCGGGGTTAAACTGTTTGGGAATGGTTGATTATTTAAGTCATAAGTGAAACCCTTAAAATCCACAAATTTGCTCACTGCTGTATAAAGAAACAATATCACCAGTAGCAGAACAACAATATCTATAATTAGTCTTTTATTTCGCATGGCTTACTTTATTTGTTAATTTTTGAAGGATTATGCTTTAATTATTTCTTTTCGGCTTCATTTCACAAGCTTCCTTCAATTGAAAAATCATATCGTGAACAAGACAAATGTAAAGTTGTATTTCATTGTGAAGCAACACTTTAATGTGCTAATTCAGGAATTAGCACCGCTAGATTTGTGCTACCATTGATTAACATTACGTTTAAAATTTCACGGAAATTTGAATAAAAAATAAAATGGTGACATTTTAGCCACCATTTAAACTGTATTATTTTCTCTTTTTTTTCGGTTTTGCAAAATCAAATGATGTCTTCCCATCTTCATCTAGTAAAATATACGCATCAAACTTGTTCCCGGACCTGCTTTTCATTCCTCGTATAAGGGATGTTTTCTTTTTTAAAATCAAGTTCTCTATTTCTTTATCACTAAGTGTAACCTCACAAACAGATTTAAATTGAATCCATTGGCAATTTTGATCAGGACATTTAACAACATAATCATTAAAAATTAAATTATGATTTTTGCATTTTGGGCATTTTAAAGCTGGAGTATTGGCTACTATAGTTGTAGATGATAATTCCGAAGTGATACTTTTAGCGTAATCCTCCATTTCCTTTTGGAATACCTGTGAATCCAATTCGTTGTTTTCTATTTTTTGAAGAGCTAATTCCCATTGGGCTGTCATTGATACATCAGCGATTTTCTTTTCCTTTACAAGTTCATAAACTTGAAGTCCTTTTTGGGTAGGGATTAGATTTTTTTTGTCTCGTAAAATATAATTCCGATCAAATAAAACTTCAATTATTGCTGCTCGCGTGGCAGGAGTACCAATACCAATATTATCAAGCGATTTTCGTTCTTCTTCATTCTCAATCTGTCTACCTGCATTTTCCATTGCTGATAAAAGACCAGCCTCAGTATACAGTGCCGGTGGTCGAGTTTTCTTTTCTAAAATACTTCCTTCTTTAATAGTGAGTGAATCACCTTCTTTTAAAATTGGAATGTCCATTAAAACTTCCTCCTGCGTGTCCTCATCTTGAAAATGATTTTGTATCGCACGCCAGCCGGGATCTATAACTCGTGCTCCTTTCAAATTGAATTCATAATGTAAGGATTCAAGTTTTATGTCTGTAATTTCTTTAGTGCATTGATAGCAAATGGCTTCAAGGAGTCTTAGGGCAATCATATCATAAATTGCATTTTCCTTAGTTGAAAGAGCAGAAGGAATTTTTTCTGTTATCAATAATGCATGATGATCAGTAACCTTTAGATCATTAACGATCCTTTTATTAAATCGACCCCATTTAACATTGTTTATTCGTTCTTTATATCCTTCTCGATTTTCCAGCGCTCTTACCAAATCTGGTATTTCCGGCCAGATATCGTTAGAAATATACTTGCTGCCAGTTCTAGGATATGTAATGAACTTTTTTTCATATAGGGTTTGAGCAATCGATAAGGTTTCTTCCGCTGTAAGGTCTAGTTTCTTGTTGGCTTCTTTTTGCAGAGCAGTAAGATCAAAAAGTAATGGTGGCTGTTCATTTGAATTACGAGTAGTTACAGAATTTACAACTGAATTTCCAACACGCTCGATGGATTTCATGACCTCCAACGTTTTATCTTTATCTTTCCATTTATCTTTGGAGATGCTAGAAAAGTTCATTCCATCTTTTGAATATTTAAGTTCTAATTGCCAATAGGTTTCAACTTTAAAATTTTTATTATCTATGTATCTCTTGCAAATTAAACTCAATGTCGGAGTTTGAACTCTCCCTAAAGAATAAATGCCATTTTGGGCTTGCAATGAAAGTGCTTGCGTTGAATTTATTCCTACCAGCCAATCAGCACGGCTTCTGGCTTGGGCGGCAAAGAATAATCCGTCAAAATCATATCCTGGCTTTAAACTAGCAAAACCTTGATGGATGGCTTTTTCTGTTAATGAACTAATCCAAAGCCGTTCAAATGGTTTTTTACATTTCAAATAATCATAGATATACCTGAATATGAGTTCACCTTCTCTTCCGGCGTCGGTAGCAACGATAATGCTTTCACATTCTTCAAAAATCGTTTCTATAATTTTCAACTGCTTTACTGCACCTGGATCATCCAGATACCCTTTATCTTTCTTTACTTTCCTTACTGTAAGTTTGAATGGATCTGGTAAAATTGGTAAACTTTCCTTTTTAAAGCCTGTTATCCCATAATCTGATGGCATTGCTAAGGAAATCAAATGACCTATTGCCCAGGTGACCACATACCCATTGCCTTTGAGGTATCCATCATGCTTTTCTGTAGCCCCTAGAAGAGATGCTATTTCGCGGGCGACACTTGGTTTTTCTGCTATTACTGCTTTCATATTTTAGATTTTTATGATGCTCTGCGACCTCTTTTTTTAGGAGCATTAGATACCCCATTTTGTTTATTCTGCTGCGTTTTATTGCGAAGTGATGTTTGTCCTGACTTTAATGGCTCGTTAATATTCTTTGTAGCTACATTTGTTTTACCCTCAGAATTAACTGCAACTTCCGTTTTTTGAGTTTCTGCAGGGGTTGACTTTTGCTTAAGATTATTGGGATTTTTAAAATTAAAGTCTAACTTCCCACTCTCTTTATTAAGCCAAACATATCCAGGATATTCTTTTCCTGAATCATTTTTAAAATCAGTAATATATACTGTTTCGCCGTTTGAAATCTTATTGTACTGGTCGAATGTAAACTCTTTCCTTCTGTAAACTTTAGGTATCTCAGTGGATTGACTTTGAGAATTTACCTGATTTTGCATTTTAGCATTACCTTTATCAAACTGAAACTCGATATGGCCTTTAAATGCATTAAATTGAATTTCTCCGTTAAACAAAGAATTACGCTTTGAAAGCATTCCTTCAAGGTATATTGATTTCCCCTCCAATAACTCTTTTTTTTGCTCCGGTGAAATTGTCACTCCCTTGATCACATCATCAATTTGAATGTTTGCTACTGAATAAGCAACCACTTGCTTTGTATCCTTATCAAGGCTTATTAAATGAGGCAGATGAGTTTTACCGTCTTCCGTCAGATTAACAGCTCGTCCCATGTTTCCTTTTTCCAACAAGTTAGCCTTGTCTTCATCTGTAAATTGATGGCCAAAAAACGGTTTATCCAATTCTATTTCATTCTTCTTTGGAAGCATGTTAAAGACAGCCTTACCATTTTTGCCCATTTCAAGCCAAAGTTTGCCTTCTGTATCGAGTTTTTGATTTCCGACTTTTACTGATATTGGAAGCATTTCGGCTGTTTTGAATCCTTTTAATAGAGAATCAAGTAGACCAGTTTCGGCGAAATCTTCCCGTGTCCAACCAAAATTTTGAAGACTCTTCCAGTCAATTTTGTCCACTGAATAGCGGTTGCTATTTTCAGGTTTGTTTTCTTGTTGTGCCATAGTATTATTACTATTTTGTGGGTTTATAATTTCTTTAAGACCTTTCAAAAGATCTGCTCCTTCAAGTTTTGCGGAATTAACAAACTGTTGCATTTTTTTTGCTATCAGTACCGCACTCTGAATCGGGACTTTAAAAAAATTAAACCGTGTAGGATTACTAATCTGGCTAAAGAAATTCCTTAAAAAATTGGAAAGCATATCTTCATTTTTATTAATTTTCAAAAATGAATTTTCCTTTCTTTTTGTCGGATCTACCGTTTCTAATTCATCCTTCTCTCCAGATTTTTTCTTAATACCCTTTACAGCCATAATTTTATTGGTCTCCTTATCATGCACAAGTAATGTATCCGTTAAATCATTTACCTGATCTGATTTGTGCGTTGGTGATTGATTATTGCTCATAACATTAATACTTTATAAAATCTCAGATCAAGGTATTTTATATATTGATACGAACCTGTATGTTGGAATTAGAAGGAACTATTCGTCTGTCATTTTCCTTTTACGTTTGGTTGGAGTATTGAAACTGTCCCGAATAAATTGGTGAACATCCGACAATTTGTAATACAGTTTACCGCTAATAGTGTAATAGAGTAATTTACCTTCGGACCTGTATCGTTGCAAAGAACGATTACTAATTTTCAGCATTTGAAGTAGATCTTGATTGTCAAGTAATTCTTCTCCATCAATTGCATTATTATTTTTTTTCATTTCTCTTACACTTTGGGAAATCAAATCAAATCGATCCATGATTCGTTCCATCCAGGCTATAAATTCTAATCTGTCAATATTCATATCTGATCATAATTATTTGTTCTGATACAAATTTCTTCGACATAAAAAATATAATCAGCCAAGTTTACGGCAGCAGTACCAAGAGAAATGAAAAATATTTATTTTTTTTATTACTGCTAAAATTCATTATAAAAGGTATCACCAATGATCTAGAAAAATTAGGAAACTTGGTAGACCTTGGCAGATCTTGGCAAAAAAAAGACAACCATTTGGTTGTCCGTTATTTTGAATGATTAAAGATTTTTATTCATATATTCTTCCAAACTTACTTTTAGATAATCTAAAAATGCTGTCTTACTTCCGGCTCTAACTTTCATGCGATGGAATGCATGATGGAAATCTCCCAATTCGATCTGAAATAGTGTTTCTGTTATTGCACTAATTTTTGATATAGCCAATCTTCCATTTGATAAAGACCTTGCTGCATATAAAGCATAAATTAGTTCTATCAAAGCATTTTTGGAATCGGTCCAGAACATATCATCATAATTTATGTAAGTTAAGGACGTCGATTGACCTTCAGATTCAGGATTTAATCTGTTTCTTATGTAGTTATATAAAAGTTCATCTGCGATAATATGGGCAACTTTGTAATCGTAGTATGTAGAAAAATGTGGATCAATTTCAAATACAAAACTATTCAAGCCTTCCATAATATCTATATTCCCCAGCGAGAAATACTTTTCATCAAGATCCTCTCGACCTGATTTAATATATCGGTAGAAATCTGAATCTACGAAATGCTCTTTAAACTCTTTGTTTAATTTATCTAATTCATTTTCAAAATACGTTTTGTAAAACTCGCCACCTTTGGCAGGACAAGATGTTTCAATCCTATAAATCTTATTGTAGTATATAAGTTTTCCAAGAATCTGAGGTTTAATGTTCTTGAAAAAATTAATCTCCTGTTTTTTATCAATAAATCCTTTTTCTGCGACAAGATTTTTAGTTTCATTAAGTAATTCTTGGAGGACAAAAGTCATTTGGTTAGCTTCTTTAATTGCCTTTTCCTTATCTAGTGTAATTTTGTACTCTTGAATTTCAATACGTTTTACTATAGTATCATAAATTGATTTTATCATGGTAAAAATATATTACTAAGGTTCGTAAACTATCAGGTCCAGTGATATCAGCAATCTTAAAAATATAATATTTTTTCCCTACGTCGCGAAATATTTAATTTCCTTATTAATTATTCATTATATATTTTTTACTAATAACATCCATTCAATACGTGCGTTTCTTTTATAATATTTATGTGTTTATAATTTGATTGTAAAGCAATTTAAATTAATGTATGGTGTAATTATTTGCTATTTAATATTTGAAAGTATTAAGTCAATATTCGTACACTACTGTGCAGTTACCGTATAAGTCAAAATCAGTTTTATCGGCTCTAATGAAATGTGAACAATAATCGAATTTTATTGTTAAGGTCTTATTACTTAACCTGTTTCCTGTTATTGTGGCTAAGAGAAAAAAAACGAGGTACAATTATGAAATGCTTACTAATGCATGTTTTATAGAAATAGAAGGGTTAGACCTTGAAAATATAAAGAAAATTATGGAAAAGGAAGATAAACCTGTTTCTGATGAAGAAGCAGAGGAAATAGGTGAGTTTTTGAAACTTCTAACAAGCATAACCATTAAGGAATTTTTTTCCCCTAAAAACAATTTGGAATAATTCATTTTCATAAAGTTTATAAAATAATAATCCTTCCAAACCTTATATTTGGAAGGATTAAAATGGGGGATACTTTACTACCACCTTTTCTTTTCCATTTTTTTTAAAAAATCTTTTCCGTTTTCATGTAATTCATTTAAAGACTTTTCTTTACCCTCTTGAATCCATTCTAATAATTCTACTTTAGAAAAATGGAGCCTATTGCCTTTTTTATAAAATGGTATCTCGCGTAAACAGACCTTTGAGTAAAGTGTTGGCAATGATAATTTCAAAATCTTACATGCCTCTTTTGCTCCAATAAATTCAATATCGTTCGATTCCTTTTGAATTCGATCCAATAAAATGTTTTCTATACTGTCCAATCTTTCTTCAATTCTTTTAAGAATATTTGGCATTTGGTCAAATGTGTATTCCATAATTTTCTATTCAATTTAAAAAGACAGAGGGGATTATATCCATAAATGGCTTTGACTGACGCAAATTGGCCTTCAAAGGTAAACGCTATGGTAATTTCTATAGATATTAAGGCAAACCAGCACAACTTTAGATATTAATAATATCTTTTGGATTGTCACACTTTTCCAGATCGACAATGTTCTTGCCGATGTCAAATAGATTGATCTTAATTTTTTCAGAAGCTTCTTTTTTGAGACTGTCCACAATCTTCGCGTATATTTGAGTAGTTTTGATATCCTTATGACCTAATAGTTTTGAAACGGTATATATCGAAGTTCCAGCTGCAATTTGTAATGTTGCAAAAGTATGCCTAAAACCATGAAAAGTAAAATGTTTCTCTATGCCCGCATTTGCTAACCATTTTTTTAATTCAGCAACTGTGTTATGGTAATTTAAACCTTCGAATACTCTTGAATCAGAGTTACCTCTTGGCCCTAATAATTTGATCGTTTGATCTGATACTGGATGATACTCTGCATTTTCTGTTTTTTCTTGGTTGTAAACTATGTAATAATTTCCTTCTGTGCCGTGAATCTCACTCCATAATAACTTTTCTACATCCGAATATCTGAAACCCGTCATCGCTGAAAATAGTCCAGCTTTTTTTACAATGGGATTGCCGCATTTTGCATTTGCCATTCTTTGCAATTCTTCCATAAATAAAAATGGACGATGTGTTTCTTGGGGAGTGATACTGTCTATTATTGAGCCTAAATCTGTTGGGAGAAAACGTTTTTTAAAAGCTTCTTTCAATGTTAATTTGAATCGTCCATAATAGGCTACAGCTGTATTTTTCTTGATTGTTTTCCTACGTCCTAATGCGGGACAGGTTAATAAGTAGTCAGCATATTCTTCGCATAGGGTTTCATTAAGCTCGTTGAAAGGTATTTTAGGACCCACAAAAGTCTTAAAATATCTAACTGACATTACCCAGTTATAACAGTTATTCCTCTTTCTGGCTTCCAGTTCAAAGAATTCGATAAAGTTTGACTTCATCTTTTCCTCAGAAATAAAATCGAATCTTTTACTTTGTAATTCTATATGGCGCTGGGCTCTTACATACTCGGCCAGAGCTAAAGTTTCTTTATTAAACTTCCTTTCGTTGTCATTTTTAGGACGATTATATATGAATAATTTCAGGTAATGCTTTCGTTCCATTTTACCTGTTTCTGGATTATATATTGGAGGCCATATGTCCAGAAATAAAGATTGTCTACCTTTAGATATAGGTTTTTTTCTTAGTGTTACTTTTGACATAATCTTTGATTTTAGAGTAATATAAATACTGAATGATAAAGACCAGATTTACTGGTTGTCTAAGGGGATATTTGGCGTTAGAGTTCCAAATAAATAGATAATTACCCACTATAAATACCTAACTGAATCCTCTTTAGAATATGTTCAATTTTAACTCTAGGTACATAAACAAATTTTCCCTTTTGGAATTTGGGAATATTATGTCTTACAATAAGATTTTTTAAAGAAGTTTCTGAAATGCTATATTCTTTTTGAATTTGTCCAATGGTAAAACAATCTTTTAGTGGTGTCCATTCTAGGTTTTCCAAATCTTCCGTTGGTTTTTGATCTACCTTTGGTTTGATTTCAAACAATGCATCAATATCTTTCTTTAATAGACGTATCTTTCTGATTGATAAATTAGCTGCTGGAATACTGCCGCTCTTAACCATTCGATAGACTGTTCTCTTATCACATTTCAGCAATGCAGCAGCTTCCTTGATTGTTAAATAATCAAGGGTTTTAAGTGCAAAATAAGAGTTAGGATCTTCTTTAGGTTTTGATTGGGTTTTGGGAACTAGCTGAGTTGCTTCAGTTAATTTTTCCCTAAGTTCTCTAATATTAAGCTTATAAGCTCTCGAATTACAGGTTTTGCTACAGTATTTGGTAACTGTTGTTTGGGCAATAAATTCAAGCCCACAATGGTCGCAAATCTTCTTGATTTTCATAATATTTTATTTGTGGGAGGAATAATTTGGCTTAAGGTGCATTACGGTACATTTAGGTACAATAAGATGCAATAAGATACCTTAAGTGACATTACCTCACCCGGGTTAAAAAAAATAAAATATTATTGATTTGAGGGACAAATAGGGGACAAAACTGAGTAAAACTAACCAAACTTAGAAAAACTCTTACAAAATTAGAAATTCTATAAGTAATTAATAATCAATCGTTTGGTTTGTTTTAGTTTGTTTTATTTGTTGTACTTATTTGCCGATACAAAACTTCGAAAAAATATTTCCCAGCACCTCATCATTCGTCACTTCACCGGAGATTTCACCAAGATGTTCCAAAGCATTTCTCAGTTCATAGGCCAGCAGCTCTGTAGAAATCTGGAAAGAAATAGCTTCTTTTACTTTATGGGTAGCCTCCAAAGATTTACGAAGGGCTTCAAAATGTCTTTGGTTGGTAATAACCACATTATTTTCCTGAGACTTTAGCTGCTCAACATAGGAAGACAGTTCATTTTTAAGGTCCTGGATATTTTGGTTTTCTACAGCGGATATTCTGATAAAATCAAATTCCTGGGTAATTTCATTTCTGAAAATGTCTTCTACAGCTTCATATTTCGGAGGCAGTACTTCGTCAATTTTTGTGGCACAGATAATCAGCTTCAGATCGTCTCTCTGTAAAGATTTTATCATTTCAATATCCTCAGAATAATCTTCTGTAGCAGCATCTGCAAGGTAAACCAGAATATTAGCATTCTCCACTTTTTCCTTCGCTTTTTTCACTCCGATTGCTTCAATTTTATCCTGGGTTTCACGAAGTCCGGCCGTATCGATCAAACGGAATGCGTGCCCTTTGATGTGCAGCACTTCTTCGATGGTATCCCTTGTGGTTCCGGCAATATCACTGACGATCGCCCTTTCTTCTTTCAATAAAGCATTTAATAAGGTTGATTTTCCGGCGTTCGGTTTTCCGATGATGGCAACTGCTGTTCCGTTTTTGATGGCATTTCCATATTGGAAACTTTCAATCAGAGAATCTAATTTTAATTCGATCTTATCCAGCAGTCCGTTAAGAGCCGATCTGTCCGCAAACTCTACATCCTCTTCAGCAAAATCCAGTTCGAGCTCAATCAGGGAAACAAAATTCAGAAGATCTGTTCTCAAGATCGATATTTCATTGGTAATTCCTCCTTTCAGCTGATTGATCGCTACTTTTCGGGAAGCTTCATTTTCAGAAGCAATCACATCGGCAATGGCTTCTGCTTGTGAAAGGTCTATCCTTCCGTTGATAAACGCACGAAGAGTAAATTCTCCCGCTTTGGCCATTCTTGCCCCGTTCTTAGTCAGAGTTTCCAAAATACGTTTTCCGATATGGGGTGAGCCGTGAAAAGCTATTTCCACAGAATTTTCTGTAGTAAAACTTTTCGGAGCCAGAAAAATAGAAAGCATCACTTCATCAATAGCTTCCTCACCATCCATAAAATACCCGTAATGGATGGTATGAGACTTCTGCTTTTCCAGTTTTTTGCCCGGAAAACTCTTCTGGACAACCGATAAAGCGTCATTCCCTGAAACCCTGATAATCCCTAAAGCCCCTACTCCATTGGCTGTAGCCAGTGCGCAAATCGTATCGTTATTCATGGTGCAAATTTACATTTTTTCAGGCTAACTTCTGATGGAGTATTTTATACAGATTGTCTATGACGTTGATTGGAGCTTTTGGATTTTCATCAATTGATAGTTTAGTTAAGTGACGGTTTACTTCTGCCGTTTTCCTAATTCTCTTACTTTCTGAAGCCATCCGTTACGTTGTATCTCGGTAGAATTTCGTATGACACCTATATAAGTAACCTTCACCGGTTTTACACCACAGAATTCCAGTATTGATTTTTTTAGCTGATTAATGCTCGGCTTTCCGTAAAAAAGCCGGTAATACCATCCCGGCTGATCCAGTGTTGTAATGATGTGGGCTGTTTTCCCTTTCAGCAGCTTATCCCACCAAACTGAATTTTCCCTGTAACGGTAGGCAAATCCCGGAAGAAAAAGCCTGTCAATAAAACCTTTCATCAAAGCAGGCAAACCACCCCACCAGACCGGATGTATCCAGACCAGATGATCTGCCCACTGTATAATTTCCCAGGCCTTCAACAGATCGGGTTCCAGCTCCATTCTTTTCTGGTATCCGAAGTGAAGAACAGGATCGAATTCCAGTTCGGCAATTACAATTTCTCTTACTTCAGCTCCTGATTGCTCAGCACCTTTTCTGTAAGCTTCAGCCATTCCAAAATTGAAAGAATTCTTATTAGGATGACCGTTTATAATGGCTATTTTTTTCATCTTGATATTTTTATATTGATGGATTCATAAGCTTTAAGCTTTTCCAGAAGTAAGGATGGCTGATGCAGCTGATGGCTGAAATACGTATTATTTTCATGGAAATTCTTCAACAGCTCTTCCGTATGAAGCACCGCAGAAAGTGCCGTTAATTCAGCCTGCCCTTTTGTGCTTTGCAGGCTTAATTTTTCATTCCCGGATTTAGTTCTTATAATAATCTCAAATACACTCTGATCGCCGTTTCCACTTGATCCGAAAATCATTTTCCTTTCTTTAAGTGATAAAATATTAAAAATTCTCACCTTTTGAAATGCTCCTAAAAGCCATGTGATGAACTTCGAATTATAAGTCATCTTCACACTTACATCAGGTATTTTTTCTATCTGATTGAGAATATATAAATCCGGTACATCAAAGTTATAAGCTTTTCTTTTTCCTATTCCAAACGAAAAATCAAAATCTTCGGAATCTAAAAAATGTTTTATGGAAACCTGTCTGTTATTTTCATATCTTATAAAAGGTTTGGCTACATTTTCGGCCATAAAATGTGCTGAACTTTCTCCTGCGAGATCTTTCACGGAGTAATACACAAAAAGCTTCACTTCCTGAATATCGTTTGTATTACCTGAAAGTGTTTTTACCAATCCGTTGACGATACCTCCCATCCATCCGGAGCTGAATACAATCCTGCTCTGTACATCACCTTTTTTAGCAATTGCGTACGCCTTGACAAGGTCTGGAGTCGGCTTGGTGATATCCAGATAATCTATTTTATTTTTGATGGCAAAACGGAGAATGTTATCCTCTTTATCATTCACAGAAAGAATGACCATATCCATTTTCTTTTCCAAAATTATCTGGAAAGTCCCGGGATCCGTAACATCAATTTTAAGATAATTGCCTGTTCCTTCTTTTCTTCCACCAATGAAAATATTGACCTGGGGATTTCTTGATTTTAAAATCCGGATAATTGTTTTACCTACAAGGCCGTTTCCTCCAACGACCAGAATATTGTGCTCCATAATATTTTTTTTACAAAATTATAGAGCTGTAATGCCGTGACGCAGGACAAATGTCTAAAAATTATATGATCGTTTCTTTTCTGATTCTGCTGAGATGTCTCTGTGTAATTCCTAAATAAGAGGCCAAGTACTGCAGAGGAATTTTCTGAACATAATCGGGCTGATTGCCAAGAAGCGTTTCATATCGCTGCGATGCACTGTCTCTTTGGAGCTGAAAAAATCTTTGCTCAAGCTCAAGATATTCCTGTTCAGCTATCATCTTTAAAAATTTTGTCCAGTTGAGATCATCTTTTATCAGATCATCTATGGCATCTTTTTTTAAAACCAGCAAATCGGCATCGGTAATAGCCTGCATATTTTCCCTGCTGGGACAATCTGAAATAAATGAGGAATAACTGGCCATTAGCTGATTGGGAAACCTGAAACAGTAGGTCATATCCTTTCCACTATCCGAAATATAATAGGAACGGAAAATTCCTGATATAATAAATGCTATTTCCCTGCATTTGTCACCTTCCTGCACAAAAAAATCATTTTTATACACTTTTCTGGTTTCAAAAAGCTGCAAGAAATCTTTAATCTCATGGTCTGAGAATATATTAAAACTCCGGAAATAGTTTTCTATCATATTTTTCAAATTGTACTTAGAACCCTGAAAGTTTCTCTTCAGCTCGTTTTTTGCAAAATTAAACAAATACGAAAGCGGCTGCAAGCCTTTGAAATTTTCTTTGATGCTTATTTTAACTTTAAGCCTTTTGAGTATGATTATATTCAAAATTTGAATGTATCCACCTGTCTGTTAGAAATCTTATCCGATGATGAAAAATAAAACCATTTCAGAACGAAATGGTTTTACCTGCTTTGAATTTAATGAAGATATGAAATGATGCATTTTATTTACACAAAGATAGATGGTCCCCCATGATATTCTTTCAGGGGAATCCCTAAAATTATATCCGTGAAAATACGGTTGCATTTATAAAAAAGCCCTGCGGATTTCTCTGCAGAGCTTCAGAATTTATCTAACAATTATTAATGTTCAAAGTATAAAATTCAATGTTTAAGATTCAAAATTGATTGTTAATCATTGACTATTCACCATTTACATTTACCTATTAAAGCGGGCTTACCAGTCCAAGGAACCATGTTTTAATGTCTCCCTCAAGGTAAGGCCCAATTTTTTCTTCACATGTTCTGTGATAGTCATTCAGCCATTTAATTTCTTCTTCTGAAAGAATTTCTTTTACAATAGTATCTTTAAAGAACGGGCAGAACGTAAGGGTTTCAAATTCATAAAAGGTTCCGTGAATTGTTTTTTCTGCTTCTTTTACAGCAATCAGGTTTTCGTGTCGTATTCCGTATTCTCCTTCAAGATAATATCCTGGCTCATTGGAACATACCATTCCCGGTAGAAGATCCTGCGGATTCATATCTTTTCTGATGCTCTGCGGACCTTCATGAACGTTCATGAAACTTCCTACTCCATGGCCAGTTCCATGATTGAAGTCTTTCCCTTCCATCCAAAGGGGAAGCCTTGCAATGGCGTCAAGGTGAACACCTTTTGTTCCTTTCGGGAACTTTACCATAGATAAACGGATCAGCCCTTGAAGCACTAAAGTGGAATTTCTTTTGAACTCATCGGAAACAGCTCCCAGCGCCAGGGTTCTTGTAATATCGGTCGTTCCTTCCAGGTACTGACCTCCTGAATCTACCAGAATACTAGCATCATTCGTAACCTCTTTACTTCCTTCATTTTTTGCTGAATAGTGCATGATAGCCCCGTTATCCTTATATCCTACAATGCTGCCAAAGCTTTCTCCAACGAAGTTTTCTCCTTCCGCACGAAAGCCTCTTAGTTTTTCACCGATAGAATATTCATTCATACTTTCTTTTCCTGCATTATGGGTCAGCCAGTAAAGGAATTTCACCATGGCAACACCATCCCTTACCATTACTTTTCTGAACCCTTCCAGCTCGGTTTCATTTTTCTGAGCTTTCATCAGGTTACCGGGAACCGGAGCTTTTATAAACTGGTTATTTTCTTTTAAAGTTTCAATGATCATCTGATTACTGTTTGGAGAAACCAGGATTTTTTCATTTTTGAAGGCTTTCAGATAATTGTAAAACTCTTCATAAGGCATCATTTTCACAAAAGAATCATCCATTTGTTTTCTTGCCCCCACTTCCAGTTTTTCGAGATCTGTGAAGAGCACTGCATCATTTTTGGTAATGACAATATATCCTAAAAATACAGGATTGCTTTGTACATCGCTTCCTCTTAAATTCAGTGTCCACGCTACATCATCGAGGCTGGAAATAACATGAACAGTAGCTTCCTGGTCTTCCATTTTCTGACGGATAGCTCCCAGTTTATCTGTAACAGATTTTCCGGCTCTCTCTACAGGATGAACAAAAATAGGATTTTTTGAAGGTGTGCCTCTGTCTTTCCAAATCTCCTTTAATAACGGAAGATTTGTTAAGGTAATATTTTTTGACTGTAATTTTTGTGAAATCAGCTCCCAATTGGCATTGGAAGTGGCAACAGCATTAACCGCTACTTTTCCGCCTGCAGGAATCTGGGAAATAATCCAGTCTATATAATTAGGAGTTCCTTCCATTCCGTCTTTGAAAAGATCGATTCCTGAACCTTCCAGCTCAATGGCAGCCTGGGTAAAGTATCTTCCGTCCGTCCAAAGTCCTGCTTTGTCCTTCGTAATTACCACAAAACCTGCAGAACCTAAAAAACCCGACAGCCAGGCTCTTTCCTGCCATTCTTCGGGCAAATATTCGCTCATATGCGGGTCTGCAGAATATACAATAAATGCATCAACATTATTTTTTTGCATTTCTTCACGAAGTGCAGCCACTTTTTCCTTTGAAGTCATTCTTTTCTTTTTTAAACACCGAAAGTTACGAAAAAATTGAGGTTCAGAAATGAATTCCGTCCTGTATTTTCGTTAATTATCTGTTATTTTTCTTCCAAATATATTACTTCTTAAAAGTAACAATATCTATAATTACATACCACAAAAACAACATTATTGCTAAACATATAAAGTTTTGGAGAGATTATTGCTAGTATTATGACATGAGAGAGCAGAATTATAAAAATCACAGGAAATTTTATCCTCCCCATCACTTTATTTATCTTCCGCTACTGATCGTACTGGAAATTCTTGGAATATATAAAATCTGGGATGATCCTGAAAATAAGCTGATATGGATATTATTTTCAATCGTTATATTTCTACTTTTCTACCTGGCTTTTATGATGAGACAGCATTATGCGCTGGGACTTCAGAACCGTATGGTAATGCTTGAATTTAAACAGCGGTATTTTGAAATTTTCGGACAGAGATCTGATGAAACGGCCGATAAACTGAGATTTGACCAAATTGCAGCGTTAAGATTCGCCTATGATGATGAATTCAGGGAACTTCTGTACCGGGCACTTCACGAAAATATATCAGGAGACGATATCAAGCGTTCTATCAAGAACTGGAGAGCCGATCGCCAGAGAATCTGATTTAACACCAAAAATATTATATCATGAGAAAGTTAACTTTATACAGTATGATCGTTTTCACATTGCTAACGTTAACAAGCTGTGAAGCAATTGAAACTATTTTTAAGGCTGGAATGTGGTGGGGAATTATCCTGGTCGTTGCAGTAGTAGTAATCCTTTTTCTGATCTTTTCGAGGGGTAAGAACTCTTAACCATTTTTTATGGAGAAGAATACGGATCTGGAAATTATTTCCCACTTAAAGCCTTCAAAAATTATCAAAATCATGAAGGATCCCGAAGCCTCCGCAAAGGCGGTACGTCTTGTATATACCACCGATGCGGAAACTGCCGGGATTACCCGTAAAAAAACGGGAAAAAAGTATTCTTATTACAAAAACGGAGAAAAGCTTAAAGATAGGGATGAGATTTCCAGGATCAATAAGCTGGTGATACCTCCTGCCTGGGAAAATGTATGGATTTGTGCATTGGATAATGGTCATCTTCAGGCCACAGGTTTTGATATAAAAAAAAGAAAGCAGTACCGCTATCATCCTTTATGGAGTGCTTTAAGAAATCACACAAAATTTTACAGAATGCTTCAGTTCGGGTATGCATTGCCCAATATCCGGCTTCATGTGGAACAGGATCTCGCTTTAAGAAATTTCGAAAAGAGAAAAATTCTGGCATTAATTGTAAGTTTAATGCAGCACACGAACATCCGTATCGGCAATAATGCCTATGAAAAACTATATGGTTCTTTTGGCTTAACGACCCTGAAAGGCAAACATGTGAAAATTAACGGTCAGAAGATTTCCTTTTCGTTTAAAGGAAAGAAAGGCATTATGCATAACATTGATCTCAAAAGCAGAAGACTCTCCAGGCTTGTCCAGAAGTGCAAGGATATTCCGGGGAAAGAACTTTTCCAGTATTTTGATGATGAAGGGAACCGTCATTCTATAGATTCGGGGATGGTAAATGAGTATATTAAGGAAATAAGCGGGGAAGATTTTACAGCCAAAGATTTCAGAACATGGTCCGGAACAGTAAGTGCTTTGATTGCTTTTAAAGAGATAGGCTACGCCGAAAATAACAGTCAATATAAAAAGAAAGTAAAGGAAGCCTTGGATATGGTTGCACAACACCTGGGAAACACCAGTACGGTCTGCAGAAAATACTATGTGCATCCGCTGGTGATCAATCTTTATGAGAATAATACGATCAAAAAATATCTTGACGAACTGGAACAAATCGAAGAAAATGACGGAAAAGCAGGCCTCACCCAGGAAGAAAAGCTAGTCCTGAAAATTCTGGAAAATGAAAAGATGTAAGTTGCCGATAAGAATTTAAAGATCAACAAGAAAACACCATATCTACTCATTTTGAATCATTAAAAAATGATATTTTTTAAATTTCAAACAGTATTAAATTTTATTTTATAAAGATGAGCTGCTTTTTTTCTTTGCGTTAATTATTGTAAATTTGTATACCAACATATTTATCAATTTTAAAATAATACAACATAATATGTCAAAAGCAATTTCGCAAGTACCATTTGCAGTAAACGAGCCGGTAAATTCTTACGTACCGGGATCTCCAGAAGTTAAAAGCCTTATCGCTACTTACAAAAAGATGTGGGCAGAGAAGACAGAAATTCCAATGATCATCAACGGGAAGGAAGTAAAGTCTGATGAGAAAGTTCAGCTTCAGTCTCCTCAGGATCACGCTCACGATTTCGGGTTTTACTATAAAGGTACGATGCAGCATGTAGATGACGCTATCAACGCGGCACTGGCAGCTAAAAAAGAATGGAACGAGCTGGGCTGGGAACAGCGTGCAGCTATTTTCCTGAAGGCAGCTGACCTTTTGGCCGGGCCTTACAGAGACGTGATCAACGCAGCAACCATGATCGGGCAGTCTAAGAACGTACACCAGGCTGAGATCGACGCTGCCTGTGAGTTTATTGATTTCTTAAGATTCAATGTAGAATTCATGACTGAAATGTATTCTGAACAGCCGGTTTCCGACAGTGGAATCTGGAACCGTGTAGAGTACAGACCACTGGAAGGGTTCTGTTTTGCAGTAACTCCGTTCAACTTTACGGCAATTTCCGGAAACTTACCGACTTGTATGGCAATGCTTGGAAACGTTGTTGTTTGGAAGCCTTCTGACAAGCAGGTTTATTCTGCTAAAGTAATCATGGATGTATTAATTGAAGCGGGTCTTCCTGCAGGGGTTATCAACATGGTTTTCACAGACGGAAAAGAAACTGCTGAGAAAGTATTGGCACATCCTGATTTTGCAGGTCTTCATTTCACAGGTTCTACGAAAGTATTCCAGGGAATGTGGAAAATGATCGGTGATAATATTCATAATTACAGAACATATCCAAGAATTGTTGGGGAAACCGGTGGAAAAGACTTCGTGATCGCTCACCCTTCTTCTAATGTTGAAGCTGTAGCTACTGCTTTGGTAAGAGGTTCTTTTGAATATCAGGGACAGAAATGTTCTGCGGCTTCAAGAGCTTACGTACCTAAATCTCTTTGGGCTGATGTGAAAAAAGTAATGGAAACCCAGATCAATTCAATTAAAGTGGGTTCTCCTGAAGATCCATCAAACTTCGTTAACGCAGTTATTGACAAAAATTCTTTCGAAAAATGTAAGGGATACATCGACAGAGCAACTGCTTCCGGTGAGGCTGAAATAGCAATCGGTGGAAAAGTTGATGATTCTAAGGGGTGGTTTGTACACCCTACCGTAATTGAAACTACGAATCCTCATTACGAAAGTATGGTAGAAGAAATTTTCGGACCTATCCTATCTGTTTATGTATATGAAGATCAGGACTGGAAAGAGACATTAAAACTGGTGGATTCTACCTCTCCTTATTCTTTGACAGGTTCTGTATTCGCACAAGACCGTTATGCAATCAACGAAGCTTTCAAAGCGTTGGAAAACGCTTCAGGAAACTTCTACATCAATGACAAGCCAACAGGTGCAGTCGTAGGACAGCAGCCTTTCGGTGGCGGTAGAGCTTCAGGAACCAACGATAAGGCTGGTTCAAAAATGAACTTACTGAGATGGACATCTGTAAGAAGTATCAAAGAAACTTTTGTTTCTCCAAAAGATTACAAATATCCATACTTGGGCTAAGAATTTTAAGTTAAAAATTGTGAATTATAGATGATAAATAATCAGTAATAAGCAATGAATAATCTTAGAGCCTCGAAAATATATTTTCGGGGCTTTTTTATGGATGATAAGTGATTAATGATAATAAGTTCCCTTTTCTACCTAACACCTTTTAACAAACTTTATCTATGTTTTAATACTTTAACCAATCGCTTAGGAATGGTTATTGAATTTCACTAAATACACTAAAAATAAAATATTATGAAAAAGTTTTTGCTAGCAGCCATAGGTTCAGGAATACTAATTGTGAGCTGCGGAACTAAGGAGTCTTCTATGTCATCCGGTAATACTGATTCAACGGCAGTAGATACTACCAGAACAGTAACACCTCGTACAACGGATACAACCGCCACAAATACGGTTACTCCTGCCGATACGATGAAGATGAAAGTAGACTCTATAGCCACCACACCTCCAGCTAAATAAATACAAACAAGTTTAACCTAACATGGAAAATCCGCAGATGAAAGCTCTGCGGATTTTTTAATGTTTACCAGTAAAGGTAACAATATTTTTTTCTTAGAATCTATAGCTGACTCTCAGAAAACTCTTAATATTTTTCTATATTTGATCATATTAAACAAAAAATTAACTATTATGAAAAAATTATGGATAGGAGCCGTCCTGGGGATATTATTTTTAGGAAGCTGTGCCCAGAACAAAGAGAAAAGAGAAGAGTTCAAGGATGAACACAATAAGGATTCTCTGAGAAATAATATGGGGGATTCAGCGGTTGCCAACTCTGAGCTGGCTCCGGTTCCTCACGATACCGTAAAAGTAAAAACAGACAGTCTGAAAACAAGATAATAAAACAAATCCGCAACATAGCTGCGGATTTGCACTTAAAAAAACTTGACTGAAAAAAACCGGGCAATCAACCCCGATTGTATTATACATTTTATCGCATCAGGTTACTTAATCCTGATCAATAAACTACTTGCTATTTGTTAACCGGATAATTGCCAAGAAAGTTGGGAAAAATTCACCTCAGCTTGGATTCTTAATTGTTCATGACGATATCCAGACCGCAACCGGCACAGCTGTATTGGATTTCTATTTTCAAAAAGACAAACAGAAAAATGCATATGCCAATACGGCCGTTAAAGTTGCCATCTGTTTAATTACCAGTTTATAAAGTTTTCATGGTTAGTATAAAATAATCAGAGATAATTTACACATCTAGTAATTTTTAGTGTTTAAATTTGAGCGCTGTTCTGCTTTACAGGAATCAAGATTAAAAATGAGTGACAAACCGCAGTAGGTCCATTCCCATAAAGCCGGCGCAAAGATATAGATGTGAAGGCATTACCTAAAACAATAGGTTAGTCATTTTCGTGAAAATGAAAAGACAGAATACGCAAAAACATCTGCTTTTTAATTGTTTTCGGGAAAATGGGTATTTTTATCTGATTGATTTTCATCCAGATATTTAATATAAGCCGAAGGAGAAAAATCTGTCACCGCCTTAAATACTGAAGCGAATTTACTGTGTGAAGAAAAACCGCATTCTTCTGCAAGAATGCTTATTTTATACTGTCTGTATTTATCATCATTGATGAGCTTATCTACAATATAATTTATCCTTAAACGGTTGACGTATGTTTTAACATCTGCACATTTATGCCGGTTAATCACATACGACAGATATTTTGTATTGGTATTCAGTTCTGCGGCTAAAAATGATAAAGACATGTTTTTGTTGTTGTACAGCTCTCCTTTTTCAAATTCCTCAAGAAGTTCCAGAAGTTTTGCTTCTGTTTCGGAAGTCATCAGGGATTCGTTTTTCCTTTTGATGCCTTCTCCTTCTCTATCATCTATTTCTTCCACAGAAATATTTGAAAAATCAGAATTCTCTCTTTTTAAAGGTAAAGGTTCGCTGCGTACACTGATCATCCGCAGTTGGGTCCTTATAATATTCCTGAATTTTGCACGCTGCTTTTTCTGTTTGCTTCTGAATAAAACAACAATGGCAACCAAAGCGGCAAACAGTACAACGATTGCTGTATTTTTAAAAATACTGATCCGGGCGCTTTTTTTATTGGACTTAGCTGGAATTTCGGGACTTTTAAGTGCAAATTCACGGTTTCTTGCAGTAAGACTGTCATAGGCTCTTACATATTTTACGGCATAAAGGGAAGCTTTAGCGTTATCCCCTGTCCCTTCATAATAATCATTGATATTGGAATATACGGCTTTCTTAAGCTTCAGGCTCCGTGAACTATCAGCTATATTTTCTGCTTTTTTCAGATAGATTTCAGCGTCTTTCCAGTTCTTTTGCTTTAGGCGTATGCCCCCCAACCCATTATATACCAAACCCAAAACACAGCATTTATCTTTAAGGATCGATTCTGCTTTCCGATAATTGTTTTCAGAAGTAACATAATCTTTAAGCTTAAAATATATATCACCAAGAAGCTGGTAAGAGGCTGCTACAGCTCTTTCATTATCCTGAATATTATCTTTTCCGAAAGAGTGTAATGAGTACTCAGTATACTTAATGGCATTGGAATAATTTCCCTGTTCAATTTCATAATAGACCATTTCCTGATTCAGCAGCCCCAGTATTTCTCCTCTTTTTTGAATATCGCTGACGCTTTTTGCAGCTTCTATACCCTGCAGCGTATATTTTTTTGATCGTTCAAAGAGACCCACCAGCCGGTACTCTTTTGCTAAAAATTCATTAACACGGCAAAACCATTCTGCATCTTCAACTTGGCTGAGCAGGGAATGGGCATTTTCACCGTAACATATTGATTTTTTGAATTCACCTGTTGAGTGATACAATTCGGCAGAAAGTAAAAGGCTTTTCACTTTATCCAGAGGTTTCTGCGCCGTCATGTATAAGGAATCTGCTGTTTTTAAGGCTTTGGGAATGTCTTTTTGTGCCACCTGAACAGATGTTCTTTCACAGATCTGATCAAAATTGTATTTTTTCTGTGCCCAGACGGGGACAGCGGTAATGAACAAAAACAAAAGTTTCAGCAGACTTCTGGACATAAAAAAATAAATTATTATTTGGATTTTATAATAATTCATCATTCTCATGGGGTGTCTTTTTGTTTTCTACAAAGCTACTAATATTTTATATTTTATTAAAATATTCTCCTGTTATTTAATTTTTTTAATTAAAAAGTTGAATATTGTTTATTTTAACAACATTTCATCTGTAATTCTCACCCTAAATAAATTTATTATATGTTTAAATAAAATATCCGTAATTATTTCTTTCTGGGCCGACTTTTTTGTTAACATAATTATTACATTTGTAATCAATAAAAAGTTTTTATGAAAAAAATCGCATTATTTTCTTCTTTATTTATAGGAGTTCTCGCATTGGCGCAAGGAATTAAATTTGAAGACAGCAATTTCTCTGCTATCCTTGCAAAAGCAAAAAAAGAGAATAAACTTGTATTTGTAGATGCTTATGCATCATGGTGTGGCCCTTGTAAGCTGATGGTAAAAAATATTTTTCCGCTTCAGACCGTTGGAGATTTTTACAATTCCCATTTCGTAAATGCAAAAATAGATATGGAGAAAGGCGAAGGAATAGGTCTTGCCAAGAAATACAATGTAAAGGCATTCCCAACTTATCTTTTCATCAATGGTGACGGAGAGGAAGTACACAGAACATTAGGCTATGTAGAGGAAAAAGATTTTATCCAGTTTGCCAAAGACGCTGAAGATCCCAATAAAAGGCTTACTGCATTGAAGCAGAAGTTTGAAAATGGAGAAAAAGACCCTGAGTTTTTGAAAAACCTTGCAGGACTGACGATCTATAATGATTATGAATTCGCAAGAAAAGTACTGGACCGTTATTTCCAGCAAAAAACAACACTTGATCAGGAAGATGTACAAATGCTTCTTTCAGGAACACAAAGCACAGAAAGTCCGTTATATAAGATATTCCAGGCAAAAAGATCCGAGATTATCAAGATTCTTCCGGAAGAAAAGTATGCAAAATTCGATAAAAACATTAAGCTTAATACAGTTCTTAAAAAGTCTTACAATGCCGATACAAAATCCTGGAACGACAGCTATTTTTTAGCTGAATCGCAAAAATTTATGGCAAAAGACGAGGCTGAAAAAATATTAAAAAGATCAAAAGCAAGCAGAGCTTTAAAGAATAAAGACATCCCAACTTATGAGAAATTAATGCTGGAACTGTATAAAGATTCTTCTGCAGCAAGTTCTGAAGAATTAAACTCTTTAGCATGGAATTTTTTCGAAAATGTAAGCACTAAAGCTTCTCTTGAAAAAGCGGTAACCTGGGCTCAGGAATCTGTAAAAAAAGATGAAAATTATGCCAATACAGATACTTTGGCTAATCTTTATAACAAGATCGGAGATAAAAAGAATGCAAAGATCTGGGCTGAAAAGTCTGTTCAGCTGGCTAAAAGTACAGGGCAGGATTCAACGGATACTGAGAAATTACTGAAGAGCCTATAATCTGTTAAACCACATATGAAAAATCCGCAGAAATTTTCTGCGGATTTTTTATATTTTAATCTATGCTGTTTAGTTATTATATACCAAGACCTGCATTTTGGTCAGCATTGATTCTGTATCTCCGTTATAGCCTCCATATGTAGAAGGTACAAAATTAACTATTTGATTTCCTGCCCATGCCGAATACTGTACTTTAAAAGTATATGTACCTGCGCTGAGTGTCACTGCCTTAAGAAAAGTTACAGGAACAGGAAGTCTTACCAGAGCTGTTCCGCTTACCATTGAAGTATATGCAGAAGATATTTTGGTTCCATTCTGTAATAAATAGAAAGCACCTTGTGCATCAGTTGCAGTGCTACTTGTGGCATATCCCAAAATAGTAAACAGAAAAGTTTGAGTAATACCGGCCGGTACTATTAAAGTTATGGTAACTCCCGGTACATCAGCAACTGTTCCTTGGTTAATCGCCAATGCTGTTGTTCCCTGTACATAATTAGCCGACGAAATTGTTCCGCTTAATGTGTTTAATGTTTTCCAGCTGGGAGCTACTCCTGCTCCATTTGATGAAAGCATTTGCCCTGTAGTCCCTGCACTTCCCGCCGTGTTTGTAGTTCCGCCCACATTCAATTCGTTTGTAACTTGTAATGCTCCGTTAACATGCAGTTTTTTTTGTGGAGTTTGGGTTCCTATCCCTACATCACCAGCACCGGTCACCGCCATTCTGTTGGTATTATTAGTATGAATATTTACAGGATTTGCCGAGATGGCATTGATGTTCATGCTTGTACTGGTTCCGGATGTTGTAATCTGTGCGGCTCCGTTATTATCTACAAACATATTTAAAACAGCTGAACCGCCGTTTGCCTGAAATGCTCCTCTTGAAGAGCCCGTTGCCGATACAAGCCCCATGGTTCCAGTAGTGCCAATTATTACACTATTTGTTCCGTTAGTGAAAGAAAGTTGATTTCCTGCCGTTGTTACGGTTCTGCTTGCTGCAAGGGTACCATTAGAGGTATAAATATTAACAGGGGTATTTAGTTTGGTCCAGACCGTACCATCGTAATAATAATATCCTACAGCATCAATATTTGCAGCGGTTCCAGCTTGCGTTCCCGTTGCAATACTATTCACATAAATTAACGTGGAAACAGGAGTTCCCGTCATACTTTGCGCTCTTTGCCTGTCAACTCTCGGAACCAGTAATCCATCCACGTCAGCAGTGGTACCAGTAGCATTTTTAGCTGTTATATCAAGGGTTGAAGCAGGACTTGGGATGTTTATCCCCACTTGTGCATAGCAGAATAAGGGCAGTAGAAAAGCCCCAGATAATAAATACTTTTTCATTTGTTTTTGTTTATAGTTAAGTATCTCAAAGCTAATAAAAAAAAATCAGTTTTTCTTATTCTTCAAACAAACTAATATTATATTACTAAAAACAGAAAGCAGATAGAAAACCACCTGCTTTTATTCACTTATAATTAAAAAACATTAATATTCAAACAATACACTTCCCCACGTAAATCCGCTTCCGAAAGCTGAAAGAAGGACAAGATCTCCTCTTTTGATTTTTCCTTCTTCAATTGCTTCACTTAATGCAATAGGAATAGAAGCTGCCGTTGTATTTCCATATTTCTGAATATTATTATGGATCTTCTCATCCGGAAGTCCGAATTTCTGCTGTACAAACTGGGCAATTCTAAGATTCGCCTGGTGAGGAATAAACATATCAAGATCTTCGATGGTTTTTCCTGCTTTATCCAAGGCCTCCTGCATGGTTTCAGGGAATCTTGTCACGGCATGCTTGAATACAAAATTACCGTTCATGATAGGATAAACTTCCTTATCAGTAACATTTTCAGGTTCTTTTCTCATCCTGTCGCTCCATCCGAATTTGGAACCCGGAAACTGTGTACACAGTTCATCGGCATATTTTCCTTCAGAATGCATATTTACCGCTAAAATATCTCCCGCATTTTCATCCTCAGTTGCTGAAAGCACAATAGCTCCTGCCCCATCTCCAAAGATCACCGAAACACCTCTTCCTTCATCCGAGAAATCAAGTCCGAAAGAATGGATCTCAGCCCCTACTACAAGTATATTTTTATAAGTTCCTGATTTAATAAAAGCGTTGGCAACACTTACTGCGTATACGAATCCGGAACATTGGTTTCTTACGTCCAAAGCACCTATGGTGTCACAGCCCAGCATATCCTGAAGCAAAACACCACAACCTGGGAAATAATAGTCCGGAGAAAGCGTTGCAAAAACAATATAATCTATATCTTGAGCAGTAAGGTTTGCCTTTTCAAGGGCTTTTTGAGAGGCTTTGAAAGCTAAATAAGCAGTGGTTTCCTGAGAATCATTTCTGTTTTGTCTGTGTCTTCTTTCTTTGATGCCCGTTCTTTCTGTAATCCATTCATCATTGGTGGTCATCAGTTTTGCTAAATCATCATTCGTAACAACATTATCTGGAACATAAAATCCAATCCCTTTTATTGTACTTTTAATCATATAGTTTTTTTAATTTTGGCAAAGATAAAATTATTTAACACATAGTTTTTCAAAATATTAGTATTTTTATTGTATGCCAATCGACACGATATACAGAGACTCCCAATGTGAATGGGTAGATGTAGAGGCTCCCACCGCGGAAGACCTGAAATTTCTTCACGAAAGATATGAAATCAACAATCTTCTCCTGGAAGATACAATGGATCCTAATCACCTTCCGAAATATGAAGAGGATGGCAGTATAAGATTCTTTCTTCTGCGCGAAAGCACGGAACTGGAACGTAAAAATCTGAATACCATAAGTGATATCAGTACTAAAATCGGGATTTTTTTGCTGGAAAATACGATTATCACCATTCACAGGATGAAGACCAAAAGTATTTCGGAGACGAAGAAGCAGATTGCCAGTATGCAGACAGAAGTTCCGCCTTCAAAAATAGCTTTAATGATCGCACTGCTGATCATGAAAAGTTTCGATGACGAATCGGTAAGCCTTCTGGAAACCATGGACAATATCGAAAATGAGATTTTCCTTAAAAATACCAACCATACCAACCAGATCAGAAGACTGTATAAACTGAAAAGGAAATCAGGACTGAATTCAAGGGTACTGGTTATTTCCACAGATGCTGTGGATAAATTCAGATTATTAAACCTACAGGATTCCGAGATCGTAGATTTAAAAGACAAGCACAAAGATGTTGTGGCAGATTTTGACCATCTGAATATTCAGATAACCAACCTTATTTCAATGTTTCTGGCACTTTCAGACCAAAAGGCAAACCAAGTTATGAAAGTTTTGGCTATCTATTCAGTGTATTTCTTACCAATCACCTTTATTGCCGGTGTTTACGGAATGAATTTCGATAATATGCCTGAGCTGCACCATAAGTACGGGTATTTTATAACCATAGGAATTATGGCATTGGTGGTGATCTGTACATTTATTTATGCGAGGAGGAAACAATGGTAGTTGAATTAAATAAAATCAAATAAATGAAAACACTCAATGAAAAAATGAAAGATTGGACAGATGCTGACATTGCAATGCATGAGATTGCATTGAAATTAGAACTTATACCTGAAGACAATTTTCCCAAATTTAAGTCATATTATTGGTCAGGGACAGAAAAAAGCAAAGCTTTAAAAAATATATTAAATGAATTAACAAATATTGGATTTCTGGACTTTAATACAGATGAAAATACCTTCAAAATAAATCAAGAATTTTGTTTTGAAAAGTAGCTTATAAGATTATCAAGAAATGTTTTTTCGTTGTGTAGAAGAAACTTTTTCAAGATTGTCTGTTCAGTCACAATAAACACCAACCCACCATGAAAACCGAAATTCTAAATAAAATCCTCGAAGAAAATGTACTTTCCCGGGAATCTAAAGAGAAGCTATCTGCTTTGCATGAGAATATATCTTCCAGGGAATTTTCTGATTTGCTGGATGCTCATGGGAATCAGTATGTAGAATTCGTTCAGGAAGGTGGAGGTGTCTGGGGAAGCGCATTGGTAGGCTATCTTTATGGCCTGGAAATCTTCGGGATCCGTTTTCTGAAGGTAGCAGGAACCAGTGCCGGAGCAATCAATACCATGCTTATTGCTGCCTGTAAAACCAAAGAGGAAGCTAAAAGTGAACTGATTAAGGATATTCTCTTCAGCTGGAATTTTGCAGATTTCATGGATGGAAAAACCTACGTTAAAACAACCATTCATGCCATCCTGAACAACAAAGATTTTTTTAAGATCAATGCTATTATTGCAGCAGTTGTTATGATTATCCTTGTTATCATCCCTTTTGCAGCTCAACCTGTAACAACCCTTAATACCAAACTGCTTTTTCTGGTTCCACTGATTCCTGTGGTTATCACTTTTTTCTGTATTAAAAAGTTTTATCATGATTTCCGGAAGCAGAACAGCGGATTTAATCCGGGAAATACGTTTTTAAATACCATGCAAAATGTTCTGGATGGTTTCGGAATTAAAACAGTGGCTAATCTTAATGAAAAATTTATTCAGAAAGAACAAAACCTTAACCTTAATTACCGTTACGGAAATGGCCAGGAATATTATACCATTACCCTGAAAAGCATAGAGGCAATCAAAGATAAAAACCTTGAACATATTGACCAGACGCGTTACAGGATATTCTATGAAAGTGCCGTCCACAATGATTATTATAAGAACAATCCCTTCTACCAGCTCCGCTCAGAATATGTTGTAGTTACGACTGATATTAATGCCAAAATAAAAGTAGAACTTCCCACAATGGCTAATTTATACTGGTCGGAAGAGGAACTGAAACATATAAGCCCAGCCGAATTTGTCCGGGCCTCTATGTCTGTTCCTTTCTTTTTCGAACCTTTCCAGAAAAGAATCAATAAGGATGATGATTCTGTGAAATATGCCTGGAGATTCTGGATGAACACAAAACCTGAGAACATCTACCCTGCCGGACTGTTTATTGACGGGGGAAGCATTTCCAATTTCCCGATTGACATTTTCCATGACAGCGATGTATTTTATCCGCGAATGCCGCTTTTCGGGGTACAGCTTACGAGTGATTCTGATCTTCTTTCGGAAAAAGGAAAAACCAGTGAGGAAATCCTCAAAACTCCTTTTTCTTATGCGGGAAATATTATCAGTACTTTAAAAGGTTTTAATGACAAATCATTTTTAACCAAACACAGCTTCTACCACCTTTACAGCATCCAGTCCGTTAACTGCGGTACAAGCAGCTGGCTGAATTTCTTCATGAAAAGAGAAGAAAAAGAGGACCTTTTTAACAGAGGCTTCCAGGCTGCCCTTGATTTTCTGAACCTATTCAACTGGGAAAAATATAAATATGAAAGAATGATGCTTTCGATGAAGGAGAAAAAGATTTTGAAGGAGGAGGATACGCCGACGGTGGGGTAAGGAATTTTGAGTATTTTTCAAAAGCAAGATTACAAAACTTTAATCACAAATTATCCAAAAACTCCAGATACATAGGCACACTCCTTTCCACCCATTCCTCCGAAGGATCGTTTTCAATTCCATAGTAAACGAAAGGCTCTTTGTATTCAGCTTTGATATAATCAAAAGTCAGTTCATACGGCCGGAAAAACTCGTTCATAGTATATTTATATTTTCCTGATGCGCTGTAGCCTTTCTCATCGATTCCAGCCGTAACCGCAAGGGTTATTTTCTTTCCTCCTAATTTATACCCGCTTTTACTTCCGTAAGCCCAGCCGTAAAGAAGAACCTCATCAAACCATTTTTTCAAAAGAGGCGGGCTGCTGAACCAGTAAAAAGGGAACTGAAAAACGATCCTGTCATAAGATTCCATGAGCTGCTGCTCTTTCGCGACATCGATCCTTTCATCCGGATAGGCTTCATACAATGAATGAACAGTATATTTTTCAGGGCATTTCCGCAATTCTTTGATCCATCTTTTATTGATCACCGATTTTTCTATTTCGGGGTGAATGACTATGATTAATGTTTTCATTTTTATTTAAATTTCTTCAGCAAAAATAATATACGTAACTTACATTTTCAATAGTAGTACCCAATTGTATGGTACTATAAAAAATGTAAGTAATGACTAAAATAAAGGAAACATCCACCAATTTTGCCAATAAGAAAGCTCTTTCTGATGAATGCCCTGAGATCTATGCATCCAATACCATCGGCGGACAGTGGGCACTTGCCATCTGTTGTTACCTCATCAATGGTAAGCTGAGATTCGGAGAGCTTAGGAAAAAACTGAACAACATTACAGAACGTATGCTTACTTTACAGCTTCGCAGGCTTGAAGAAGACAGAATCATTACCAGAACAGTCTATGCTGAAGTGCCACCCCGTGTGGAATATGAGCTCACCGAGATCGGTTATAAACTAAAACCTATTATCCTGGAATTCGAAAAATGGGGTAAGGAGCATAAAGAAATTATGCGTGATAAGCATTCTGCTTCTGAACCTGAAAACATATAAAATCTTTAATTTAAATTTTGGCTAAAGCCAATTGATTTATTTTATTCATTGAACGGGCTAAAGCCCAATGTCATTAAGTTAGTAAACTATCACAAGCTATTCTTTTGATTTTTAGAGACTATTGGCTTAGCTCTTGCTTTATATTTGCCTATATTTCTTT
>NZ_QNUH01000005.1 GCF_003385495.1 Chryseobacterium elymi
TTTGTGTGTATTAGTTGGTATAATTCTGCAAATTTAACGTTTTTTAACGTATCAAAGTCATATGAATGTGATTTAATATCAATTTTATCACTTATTCGTGTTTTTATTGGTATGCCAAGTTGTTATAATACAAAAGTATTACTACAAAGCGACAAAACCTGTCGTATTATAATAGGAAGCAAAACATTTACTTTCCATGAATAGAATAGCTGGAATAATTAAGATATAAGAGGAGAAGTAATTTGATAAAAACAAAAAGAGAAACCGAAGTTTCCCTTTTTATATGCTGAATGTTTTTAATCAAATATTATTTAACCTTCCAAAACCGGTATAATATGCTGCCATCTCAATTGTTTAGCGTAATCCAAAGCCGTTTTTCCATTGTTAGATTTTACATTTTTATCTGCTCCGGCTCCCAGAATAACTTTTACAGAGGTAAGATTTCCGGCGATGGTTTCTTTATGAAGAAGTGTAAGTCCGTTTTCATCTTTGTTGGTAAGTTCGTCAGGATATTCCTGAAGGAATTTTAGGAATTCTCCTTCCATATTTTTACTCATCGGATGTTCTATAATATTTTCTGGTTTTTCCTTCTGTTCATTCACTAGTTGTATATCATTGAAATCTCCAAAATCAAGCTGCCATGCGTTGTCGTGCTCTTTTCTTTCATCATCAGACATATCAGCTCGCATTTTATGAATGGTAAATCCACCATAAGCTTTCGGTAAAGGATTGGCGGGTGAAGAAAATAATTTGGAGAGTCCTTTGGGCTTCTTATCAGCAGGAGTGATGGCAAAAAGCCAGTCGCTGATCTCATTCAGTGGAATCTCAAAATAATCTCCAGACTGGATGTTGGTAAGATTGTTGGGATTGTTAATCAGGAATCCGCTTACCGTATCACCGTCAAAATCAACCTCATTGATCCACATGTGTTCTACTGTATTTTCTCCTGTTTCAGGATTTGTTTCACTGAATGCTGCCTTCACGCAGGCAAGGTCAAGACCGGGAATAATTCTTCTGTTTTCCCAGGACAGTTCCCGCCAGAAATATTTAAAAGTTTCTCTTGCTCTTTCATATGCTTCGATCATTTTAGGATCCTGTCCATCAGTAAATATAAACGAATTCTCTTCCATTGTGATTGGTAATTGATATTAATATTTGATCATTATGAAGAGTTTAAAAGTATTGTATAACACTGTTAAACCCGACATTTTTATTTTATTAAAAATACGAAAAAATGTAAACGGTTGTTTGATTTTCGATGCAATAAAGATTTTATTATTCTTGCTCTACAGGCTCAGGAAGCAGACGGGCTGTCTTATAATAGCTTATGTCAGTTTGAATTTTGCTCTGCAGATCCTTAAAAGTAGAATACTCATAATGTTCCCATTCCAGGTCATTATCAGGGTTAGGCGTTTTATCTATTGCCAGCTCAAGTTTTCCGTCTTCCTGATAGCTGAACTCTATAGCAGCATATTTTTCGCCGTTTTCATCAGAAGTGTACCAGCATTTTGTTGTTCTTTCCGGGATAGGTTTCAATGTTTCAGCGTCCAGGATCTGGGAACAGATAAAATTTTCAGGATCATCGTGATAAAAAACCGTTTTTGAGATCAAAGGCTTTTCATCTGCGGATAAGGAATATATTTTGTTGGTAGCAATAATAAAGTCTCCGGAGGATTCCCTCTTTTCAATATCGAAAAGATCGGATTTCTTCTTCAGATAATTTATAATCTGTTTTTCATCCTCATCGTGACTCATAAAATAATTAATATTATATATTTCATCATCAGTGAGGAACTCAATTTCTTTCAGCACCCCGGAATCTTTTTCATAATAATATAAATGATAATCGTCCAGCTTCTCAGCTTTGGCTTTTGAAATCACTTCTCCAAAAATGTTTTTATATACTTTTTTCATGGTTATTAGTTAGTGTATATTGTGTTATCAGTGTATTGGTTCTCTTCTTGATAAAGTTTTTAAATTGGTGATAGAGAATCTCATGCAATTTAGATGCAGATTTTATAGTAAATTCTTTATTCACATGCCACCAAGGAACAAGAAAACGGGCAGAATGACATTGCTTATTGTTAAAGTTTGGGTTTGTACAATCTGAATTTTTTCTCAACGGCATGTGGATGAGCTTTGAGCTTAAAATTCTCAATTCTGCTTCTGTTTTCATGGGTTAGTTTTTACGACTCCAAATATATTTAAAATCAGAGAATTAAGGAATTATATATTAATATTAAATAAAGATTTTTTGATTAGAAATTGTGAGCAAACAGATTGATTTCAGATGCCGAAATTTATTTAAACATCCTTTATAAAATCCTCATATTCATAATAAAACCTTTCAAAACCATCCATTTTCTCCCGGAAAAACTCAAAAGTTTCCTGCCATGTATTTTTATTGAATATTGAAACGTTATGTTTTTCCACCCAGATTTTGCTGATCACTTTTCCGTTATCAAGGGCAAAATGCTCTTCCTTTTGAAAGTCGCCTATAAAATCTTTCAGAATGTCTTCCAAAGACCATATCTTTTCATAATAAGCATTCCGGAAGACTTCATCTTTCATTTCTATATCCAATGAAACCGCTGCTTTTTTATTGTCGGCATAAAATTTAAATGACAGATCCTTGATTTTGGTATCATACAGAATCCATTTTCTCGGAAAAGACTTTCCAAAAGCCGTCCAAAACTCTTTTTTTAGCTGTTGTGTTTCTTGTTTACTGAACATATGGACAAACTTAAGAATTTAATGGGAAAGGAACAACGTTATGGAACGTTAATGTATCAATTGGAGAAATTACCTTTTGCGATCATCATTCTCCATTTATATAATTCAAACTATTTTCTTATTTTTGCTGTAATGCTTTCAAAAAAATCCCAATATGCTTTTAAAGCGCTTTCATACCTTGTAGAAAAAAGGAATGATGGCCCGGTCCTTATTTCCGAAATTGCGGAACATAAGAAGATCCCTTTGAAGTTTTTAGAAAATATTCTGCTGGAACTGAAAAAAGCAGATATCCTTGACAGTAAAAAAGGTAAAGGAGGAGGTTACTTTTTAAGGGGAAACCCTGAAAATGTAAAACTGGCAAAAATCATCCGGCTCGTAAACGGTCCTATTGCCATGTTGCCGTGTGTCAGCTTAAATTTTTATGAAAAATGTGAAGATTGTAATGAAGAGCATTGCGGACTGCATGATGTGCTTATAGAAGTCCGGGATGCCTCTCTGAATATTCTTGAGAAAAAAACTCTGATGGATCTGGTCGACTGACCTGGTCCTTTTTTTTGAATAATTAGTCTACTTATTTGGTAGGATAATATTTTTATTTGATATTTGCAGTACCCCAAATGTTTAATCACACCGAATACTGCTTTATTTCAGTTTTAAGATTCTAAATGCATATGATACAGAATATCTGATAAAGCGATAGAGTAGAGCTGTAATGATATGTAATATGATAATTTCAAGAAAGATCCAGATAAGACTCAATATATTCTTTATTACGGCTGCGGTATTGCTGATTGCTGTTTTATCCATGCATGAAATGGGTTATCTGGATGGGCTGATGAATGTTCTTGCCAAAGACAATTATATTTTTTACTGGATGATGCTGGTCGGCGTTTTCGCGGAGATTGTAGCCGGATCCATGGGAATGGGTTATGGAGTGATCTGTACAACAACCCTTTTGTTTCTGAACATTCCACCTCATATTGTAAGTGCCAGTATTCATTCTGCTGAAAGTTTTACCACAGCTGCGGGAAGTTTAAGCCATATCAAACTCAAAAATGTGAGTAAAAGTTTAGTTAAGAAACTGGCTGTTCCGGCAGTGATTGGAGCTATTATCGGGGCGGTAAGCCTAACCTATTTAGGAGAATACTATGCCAAGATTACAAAAACACTTATTGCTTTTTATACGCTTTATCTGGGAATTCAGATCCTCTCTAATGCTTTTAAAAATAAGCAGAACAGGGCAATGAAAAAGAAAACCAATCTTACAAGGCTTGGTGTAATCGGCGGCTTTATAGATTCATTTGCCGGAGGAGGTTGGGGCCCATTGGTTACAGGGACCCTTATTAAAAATGCTTTTATCCCCAGATTTGCAGTAGGCAGTTCTACCGTTGCCAAATTCATACTGACCATCACAGCCGCCATAACTTTCTTCTTTACCCTTGGGATCCAGCATTGGAATATCATCCTTGGTCTTGTGATAGGGGGGATCATTACTGCTCCTTTTTCTGCCATGCTTACAGCAAAACTTCCTGTTAAAAAAATGTTTCTGGTTATTGGAGCCCTTGTTATTGTAATGAGTTTGATAACTATTTATAAATCAGTTTTCAAGTAAAATTTATCGGCTTTTCAGAAAAATAAATGCCTCAAAAACATGTTTAACATTGAAAATATTCTACTTTTACACCCTAAATATTAGAACATGAATTTGCATATAGTAGCACTTTTTAAGTTTAACGAAAACTACCTGATGGATGCTGTGGAACTGTTTCAGAATCTTGTAAAAGAGACCAGAAAAGAAGAAGGATGCCTTCAGTACGATCTTATTGAAGATAAAGATAACAAAGGAACTTTCTTTCTGATCGAGTTGTGGGAAAGTGTTGAACATCATAACAGACACAACGGGCAGGACCACCTTCTGGATTTCCGTAAAGATGCCTCAAAAATCATGGAAAGCTCTGCAGAAGTTTATAAAGGGTTTAAGATTTATTGATTTAAAAAATTGAAAGATTTAATGGTATTAAGATTTTAATCTTTGAATTCTTCAATTTTTAAATTAAAAAAACATATAAAAGGCGGGCTCAGAATACTGAAGCCGCCTTTTGATTAGAAAAAATAGAAAGTATTAAAATTTTGAGTTATTTTACAATAAGTTTTTTCGTTTCCGTACTGCCTCCGAAAGTGATTTTCACTAAATAATTTCCTGCAGTAAGATGTGATAAGTTCAGATCCTGCTTGTAAAAGCCCGCTTGGTTGGTCAGTTCAGCAGTGTGTACTTTTTTCCCTGTAAGATCATAAACCTCGATGGTTCCCTTATTATTGGCCTTTTCTTTTACATCAAAAAGTACAGTCACTTTTTTGTCCGCTGTTGTAGGATTTGGATAAATCCCGAAAGATGCTTTTTTGCTCACTTCCGTTATTCCCAAAGTAGCTGTGATCTTTTTGTATTTAAAATACATATCTCCGGTAGAAGCACCTCCATTGGTTGTGAAGTACATTCTGTAGTAATCGTTACCTTTTTTCACGTAATACACCACATTATTGTAAACATTTCCGATTCCTTTCCATGAATGACCAATTGTAGTAATGTTGGAAGAGAAATTAGCATTAGCAGGTGTAGAGAATGCGACTGTTTCCTGTGTTTCAGGCTGTACCTTTGCCACTTTTACACCAGGTCCCTGGATGGCTCCTGTAAGAGGATACATCATCATATTATTATAGAAAGTGTAATACTTCGTAAACATTAAGTCCCAAGCACTTTTAGACGGCTCCATATTGGGAACTTTTGCTCCTGTAGTAAATGAGAAATAGTTGAAATAGGCATCATCCGATCCGTTGGCAATGGTTCTTGTTTCAGTAGGCCCCCATGCTGTTCCGTTCCATTTAGAATATTTGAATGTATATCCTGCAAAAGCATCTTCAATGGCAAATTTCACATAAGTATTGGATGTGGTATACTTTAAAACAAAAATAGCTTTTCCTTCAATATGATGGTTCATGGGATTGTATACGCCCCAGCCTGTTGATGGAATATTAGGATTAGGTGATGTAACAGGACCTTGTTCAAAAGCTCCCTGGCTGATATCAGTAGTTTGGTCAGGGTTATATAACGGCTCACCCCAATTTGCTATATTGCTGATATTGATATTATCCCAATCTGCCAGGTTGGTAGAAGCAGTATACACTTCAATATTCAGAGCATCATTAACTCTGGAACCAAATGCAAAATTAGAATTTCTGTAAAATGCTACATCCCAGGTATTCGCCGGCTGGGAAACCATATTTCCGTCGGCAAGGTTAAAAAACACACGATTCTGGTAGGAAGGCCCCATCGTCATATTTGCCTGCGTGTATCCTAATGCATCAGTTTGTGAGAGGACAGTCTGCTGAACAGAAAGAGCCAATACCGAAGCCAATAATAGTTTTGCTTTCATAACATTTTTTTTGAGTTATTATTTAGAATGATTCCACAAAAGTAAATAATTATTTTTAATCATTCTAAATAAAAACATGATATTTGTCGTGTTTCAGAATTTGTATTTAAAAGACAGCCTTAACCGATATAAAAGAGCCAGCAGGAGTTATCTCCGGCCGGCTTCAGAAAGGCATAATACTAGTCTAATAAACCTTATTTTTTGATAAATTTAGATTTTACTGCTGAACCTTCAGCAGTTTCCACCAACATATAGTAAACTCCTGGCTGAAGTCCGCTGATATCAAATTTCTGTCCTTTTAATTTTCCTTCTGCTGCTTTTTGTCCTGAAGCCGAATAAACCTCTATCTTTTTAGGTTCTGTTCTTGTAATGAATTCTAAAGCATTGTTGTCTGAGCTTACAGCAAATCTGAAGTTCTCTTTGGATTTAGCAGTATCGTTAACTCCTAAAGTAGTAGAAGTATTGTACACAACATCATCTATCTGTACCGCTACGTGAGTAGCACTTGGAGTAAATTTAAAAACAATATAAGACCCCGTAGTCGCGGGAATATTAACACTTATGTTCTGAATTACTCCAATTGTAGTTACATCGATAGGGTTTCCTACAGACACAAAAGTCGACATATCGCTGGCGCTTGTTGCTAACCCGATTTGTATTGTTCCCGGTCCGGGAGATGGAGATACCAATGTAGTGGTAAATGTTAAAACTTTATTTCCTGTTAGATTCTCGATTTTAGGAGAAATAAGATAAGAGGGAGATGTTGCATTATTGCCAGCATAAGACTGGATAAATCTCTGCGTATTGTCGTTGTCCAGAGCAGCTACAATCATTCTTGGAGGTGCAGGTGGAAATACACCCGTAATAGGAGCTACAACGGCAGACCATCCTCCCTGAGGAAAAGTCGTGGTTCCAATAGTAAAGTTGTTGAAATTTTCATTAAGCGTCGCTACTTGTGCATGCGCTGTAGCAGCCGTAAACATTAATGTTCCTAAAAGTAGTTTTAATTTCATAACGTTATTTTTATTTAGAATTATTCTACAAAAATAAGTATTTATTTTTAACTATTCTAAATAAAGCATTATATTTGCCAAAATTTTTGCTTTATGAAGAAGAAAGTGCTTTCCGTTCTATCATTATCCATTGCCTTTTGGATGAATGCACAAGAAAAAGATTCTCTTAATAAAAATAAAATAGAGGAAGTTGTTATCACGGGACAGTACACGCAGCAGTCCATCAATAAATCAATATATAAAGTTGAAGTTATAGATGCCCAGCAGATCAAAAATATGGCAGCTACCAATGTTGCAGATGTTTTAAATCAAAGTCTTAATATTCAGATTACACCGGACACCCGGTCGGGAAACTCTACAGCCAATATGATGGGGCTTGATGGCAATTATGTAAAAGTACTGATAGATAATATTCCCGTAGTAGGTGATACAGGATTAGGAAGTAATATTGACCTTACGAAACTTTCACTGAATAATGTAGAGAGAATTGAAGTGGTAAAAGGAAGCATGGGAGTAGAATATGGTAACGGAGCAGTAGCCGGAGTTATCAATATTATCACCAAAAAAAGCAATACAAAAAAGGTAAGTGTTAGAGCTTCTCTGCAGGAAGAAACCGTAAGGGATAATTACGACCTGAAGAAAAAAGGAAACGGAAGGCATATTCAGAACCTTAATGTAGACTATAATATTGATAATAACTGGTTTGCCAATATCAGCTTTAATCATAACCAGTTTATGGGCTATGAAGGAGAGAGCAAAGGTTATAAATATTTTGAAAGAGATAATAAAAGAGGCTTTGAATGGAACCCGAAAGATCAGTACGATGCCTCTGCACTAATACGGTATTCAAAAAATAAAACTTCTTTCTACTACAAACTGTCTTACCTGTACGAAAAATTCAATTTCTATAATCCGGAAGTTAACAGGATTCCCCTGAACGATGGAATGGGAGGTGCACTTTACGAAAGTATAGACCGGGAATATAATACCAAACGATGGGCCCATCAGTTTAATATTCAGACCAGTATTGGGAGTATCCGCTATATGGGAGATTTTTCTTACCAGAACCAGGACAGAAAATACCAGGATTATAATTACGATATTCCCAACAGATCTGTCAGAATCAGCAGGGAAGACACATCTTATTACAAGACAGATGTCATCTATTCAAGAGGAATGTTCAGTAATTTTCTCAATAATAAGACATTCGATTTCCAGCTTGGTTACGAATTGGATTATACCAATGGATATGCAGCTTTGATTGCCGGAGATTTCTTTGGTGAAGCCGTGAAAAGGAAAATTTTCACCTATTCCAACTTCCTTTCTGCAGAATGGAATATTTCAGACCGTTTTTCTGTAAGGCCGGGTGCAAGACTATCCGTCAGTGAAAATTTTGACAACCAGTTTAATTATTCACTTTCAGCAAGATATAAAACTTCTGAAAATTCCAATTTAAGGGCTGTGGCAGGTACTGCAAACCGTTTCCCTACCTACGATGAGCTTTATACATATTTCGTGAATATCAATCACGATGTACAGGGAAACCCTGATCTGAATCCTGAAAAAGGCTTTTCAGCAGGCGCTTTCTGGGACCAGAATTTTTCAGCAAACGACTGGAAAATTGGGTACAGCGTTAATGCATTATATCTGGACGTACGGGACAGAATAGAAATGGTACTCGTAAAAGATCCCTCTACCTACAAGTATATGAATATGGACAAGTACAGAAACATGCTGTTCTCTGCCAATATAGACTTTAAAAAAGACCAGCTGGCCTTATCCTTAAGAGGATCTGTAAGCGGGACTTCAGTATCCCTGAATTCATTAAATCATGCATCACCTACAGATTACCAATACCTTGTTCAGGCAGGAGCGTCGGCAAATTATAAATTGAAAAATACCAAAACGGGTTTTGCCCTTTACTATAAATATACCGGTCCGGGAAGAAATTATGTGCTGGAAAGTGAAGGTACAGGCTTCAGACTGGGAAAAACAGATGATTTCCATATGATGGACTTTATTGTAAGCCAGCCATTCTGGAAAGATCATATGGAACTTTCTGTAGGAGTGAAAAATATATTTGATGTAACGACTATTAACACAACCGCTACTGCCGGAACTGCCCATAACGGAGCGACTGACCGTCTTAATCTGTATTACGGAAGAAGTTATTTCGCGAGATTAATCTATCAATTCTAAAAAGCTACCCTTATGAACTATTTAAAAATATTCGCCCTTTTCTCAGCTGTTGCTTTACAGTCCTGTGTTTCGGCTGATGAAGATCCTGTTCCGGCACCGCCAATTACCGGATCTGTAGTAGAAGTAAAGGTAGGAGGCGCTACCGAACCCAATCAGGTCTGGATAGACTTAAGTGATTATGAAAAGCCTTCTGTCAATAAAAGAACAGACTGGGATCTTGGTTTCTATACCGGAGATGGATTTCATGTAGTGATCAACAGCTCTCTTGCTATGACAGTGGCAAAAGTACCTAATAAAACGGATATTAAAACAGTAACAGAAGCCGACGTTGCCACCCTTAAAGGAAGCATAATGGTTGGGACATTTGATCCGGCCAATATGCAATACATTGATCATCCTGACGGGAATTTCCTTACCCAGACCTCAGGAATTGAACCTATTAAGGAAAATGATGCGGAAAATCCTGTGTATCTGTTAAATCTTGGAAGAGATATTCCGTCTTCTGATAATATCGGGCCAGGCTCAGTTAACTTATCCGGCGCTGCCAGGGGCTGGAAAAAAATTCAGATTTTCAGAGCATTAAACGGGTATAAAATACGCTATGCTGATGTAGGAAATACAACGAGTTACAGTGAGTATTTCATACCAAAAGATACAGATTATAATTTTACTTTTTTCAGTTTCAATGCTGGGATGCCGGTGAAAATTCAGCCTAAGAAAAAAAATTGGGACCTTGGCTTTACCACATTTACCAATGAAGTGTTTACAGCGCCCGGTGTAAGTGCCGGAAGTTATTTCTTTGCGGATTTTGTGGTAACAAATACCCTTAACGGAGTAGGAGTATACCAGGTAACTGCGGCAGGGAATCTTGATCAGGCTTACAATTCATTTAAATTAGGAGATGTGGATCAGTCAAAGTTTATATTTAATGATCAGAGGGCTCTTGGTGATAAATGGAGAACCACTACGGGAACAGCAGATAATCCACAGCCACATGTTTATGCAGACCGTTTTTTTGTCCTGAAAGATGCTGAAGGCTTTTATTTTAAGCTAAGATTTAATACCATGAAAAGCGAAGACGGGCACCGCGGCACTACCAATTTCGAGTTTGACCCTTTATAATAATCAAATAATAGTATATCATGAAAAAATTAATCCTTGCAGCTTCCATTCTGATGGCAGTATATTCATGCAAAAAAGCAGAAAGTGCTAAGACAGAAAATGGAACAGAGACCTCTTCTGAAGCTCCGAAAACGAATAACAAAATCGTTACCCTGAGCGGTGGAATCACAGAAATTGTAAGCGCGCTGGGCCACGAAAAAGAAATTGTAGGAACAGATGTTACCAGCACCTATCCTTCAACATTAAAAGCTACGGCCAAAGACCTTGGACACGTAAGATCCATGACAATCGAGCCGATTATGGCGGTAAGTCCAACTTTGATTTTAGCTTCAGAAAAAGATATCAACCCTGAATTGATGGCTAAAATCAAGTCTTCAGGAATCCAGGCTGAGATTTTCAAGCAGGAATACACGGTAGAAGGAACTAAAAAGCTTATCGCTGATGTAGCTAAAGCAGTAGGAAATACAGATTATCAGAAATTAAACGATAAAATCGATGCTGATCTGAAACAAATTCAGCCTATCGCTAAAAAGCCAAAAGTATTGTTCATCTACGCAAGAGGAAACATGCTGATGGTTTCAGGTAAAAATACACCTATGGCCTCTCTAATCGGCCTTGCTGGTGGAGAAAATGCAGTGAACGATTTTGAAGATTTCAAGCCATTGACACCAGAGGCTGTTGTAAAAGCTAATCCTGATATTTTATTCTTCTTTGAAACAGGACTTCAGGGTGCCGGCGGAAACGAAGGAGCTCTTAAAATGCCGGGCGTAGCACAGACCAACGCAGGTAAAAACAAAAAGATCATTGCAATGGACGGAGGATTGGTTTCAGGTTTCGGGCCTAGACTGGGAGAAGCAGCAGTAGCATTAAACAAACTTTTAATTGAGAACACAAAGTAAACTATACTTTTATCTGACTATAGGTGCCGTACTGCTAGCTATTATAGCGGTACTGGCACTTAATACAGGAGTCTACGATTTTGGAGGAACATCAGCCTTCAAAGTTCTATGGCACTATATAAAAGGTGATCCGGGCTTATCTTTAAGCGATCAATATGTGATTTGGGAGGTAAGAGCATCGAGAATTGTCATGGCCATTCTGATTGGGAGCATGCTTGCTGTCTCAGGGACAAGTCTGCAGGGGTTGTTTAAAAATCCGTTAGCGACCGGTGAAGCAATAGGTTTAACTTCCGGAGCTACACTACTTGCGGCAATTGCCATTGTTTTAGGAGGGCATTTCAAACAATATCTTCCTGAAGTGATTCAGTTTTCACTGGTTGGTATTTCCGCTTTTTTAGGAGCCTTACTGGCTATGATGCTTGTTTACAGGATCTCTACCAGCGCAGGAAAAACCAATGTTGTCATGATGCTGTTAAGCGGTGTGGCCATTACATCTATCGGCTTTTCTATTACAGGATTCCTTATTTATATATCAAAAGATGAACAGTTAAGAGATCTTACGTTCTGGAATATGGGAAGTTTAGCCGCTGCCACCTGGACCAAGAATATTGTTTTGGCTGTAGTGATTGTTATTTCTTACTCAATTTTGCTTCCAAAAGGAAAAGCGCTGAATGCGATGATGTTAGGAGAAAGAGATGCTCAGCATTTAGGAATCAACGTTGAAAAACTGAAAAAGCAGATTGTGATTATTACCTCTTTGATGATAGGAACCTGTGTGGCATTTTCAGGAACCATTGGTTTTGTAGGTCTTATCGTACCTTATATTTTAAGACTTTTATTTAAATCAAATTATGTTTTCATTTTACCGTTGTCAGCTGTTTTGGGAAGTGTTTTACTGTTGATAGCTGATACATTCAGCCGCAGCATTGTGGCACCATCAGAATTGCCCATCGGTATTTTGACTTCCCTGATCGGAGGACCCATTTTTATCGCTATTTTAATTAAATTTAAAAAATCACTCTAATGATAAAAGCGCATCAGATCAATTATCTTCACAAGGATTTCCATATTCTTGAGGGCGTTGATGTCTCTTTAGGGTATGGCGAATTTTTAGCGATTGTAGGACCCAACGGAGCCGGGAAATCAAGCCTTCTCAGTGTTTTAGCCAATGAAATAAGACAGGGAAAACAGGAGGTTTTATTTAAGGAAAAATCCATTTCAGACTGGGAAGTGAAAGTATTATCTCAGCATAAGTCTAAATTTTCACAGCATAATTCCAACGAGATTCCTCTGGACGTAAAAGACGTGGTCATGATGGGACGTTACCCGTACTTTGATTCACAGCCACGCAAAGAAGATCTTGAAGCGGCCAATAAACTGATGTATGAAACGGATGTTTATCACCTGAAAGACAGAGAATACAATACACTATCCGGAGGAGAAAAACAGCGTGTCCATCTTTCAAGAGTAATGGCCCAGCTGGAAAATGAGATTGCTCATAAACTGGTATTTCTGGATGAGCCTTTGAATAATTTAGATATAAAACATCAGTACAAAGCTTTAGAGATTATTAAGAATTTCACTAAAAAGGCCAACAGTGCTATTGTTGTATTGCATGATCTGAACCTTGCTGCACAATTTGCAGATAAAATTTTATTAATGAAATCAGGAAAGGTTTCCGCATACGGAACACCACAGGAAGTATTTACTGCTGAAACGATCAGCCAGGCGTACAATTTTCCGTGCACCATTTGCGGACACCCTATTACCAATAACCCAATGATCATTTTTGGATAACCATGGAAAAAGATGAACTAAAAATCCTTGCGCAGAATCTTGCCAATCCACAAGGAGAAAAAGGCATAGAGATTGGCGAGATGATGAACGCTACCAACATCAGCATGACATTGGAAAGCATTAAAACGCTTTTAATAGAAGATGATGAACATATCCTTGAAATAGGCCACGGCAATGCCGGACACCTTAAAAATATTTTAAGCAGAGCCCAAAATCTGAAATATACGGGAGTAGATATTTCTGAAACCATGTACAATGAAGCCAGAAAGCTGAACAAAGACTTTGAAAGCCAGGCTGATTTTGTATTGTATGAAGGAAAAAAACTTCCTTTTGAAGACAAATCTTTTGATAAGATATTTACAGTCAATACCGTGTATTTCTGGGAAGATCCGGTTGAATTTCTCAATGAGATCCACAGGGTTTTAAAAAAGGGTGGGACTTTCGTTCTTACGTTCGGACAGAAAAAATTCATGGAAAGACTGCCGTTTACAGAATATGATTTTACCATGTACAGCAACAGCGAAATGGAGCAGCTTGTTTCCAAAAGCCACTTCAAGAGAATGAAAATTTCTGAAAAAGAAGAAGATATACAAAGCAAATCAGGAAACGAAACCATCCATAGAATTTATACAGTTTTAACCATAAAAAAATAAAATAATGAGCACATTAGTTAATGATTTAAAGGAAAAATGGGAAGCTCTGAAAGCAGAAAATCCACATATAAGAATAAGAAATGCTGCAACACAGCTGAGCGTAAGTGAAGCAGAACTACTGGTAACAAGCATAGGTGAAGGAGTAACGGTACTTAAACCTGAGTTTCCTGCTATCCTTACCGAAGCAGAAAAGTTAGGCAAAGTAATGGCGCTTACCCGCAATGACGAATGTGTGCACGAAAGAAAAGGAATCTACCAGAACGGTGATTTCAGCAGTCCTCATGCACAGCTTTTCGTAGGAGAGGATATCGATCTTAGAATATTTCTTAACCACTGGAAATCTGCGTTTGCAGTAGTGGAGGGAGACAAAAAAAGTCTTCAGTTCTTCGGGAAAGACGGTCTTGCCCTTCATAAGATTTACCTGACCAAAAACAGTGATGAAGCTGCTTTCGATGCCATTGTAGAGAAATTCAGAGCTGAAGACCAGAGCCAGGCTTTTACTGTCGAAGCTGTAGCACCAAAAGCCCCTGAAAAGGCAGATTCTGAGATTGATACCGAAGGATTCAAAAAAGCATGGACAGAATTAAAAGATACCCACGATTTCTTTATGATGACAAGAAAATTCGGGGTAAGCAGAACCCAGGCACTGAGACTGGCTCCGGAAGGATTTGCTAAAAAGATAGATAATTCTAAAGTGGTTAATGTTCTGGAAGATGCTTCAGAAAAGAATATTCCCATCATGGTATTCGTTGGAAACAGAGGAATTATCCAGATCCATACAGGAAATGTGAAGAAAACACTTTGGCACCAGCAGTGGTTCAATGTAATGGATCCGGATTTCAATTTACATTTGGATGTTACGAAAATTGCAGAAGCATGGATCGTTAAGAAGCCCACTGAAGACGGGGAAGTAACGGCTATTGAAGTATTCAATAAAGAAGGAGATTTCATCGTTCAGTTCTTCGGAAAAAGAAAACCTGGAATTCCTGAGCTGCAGGAGTGGAAAGATTTAGTAGCAGAATTAGAGAAATAAATAGTTAGATGATTTTGAATGGGCCGTTTTGTTTTTTTATTCAAGGCGGCCTTTTGTTTTTAAAGCAGATCGCTGGATTTCCCTGAGAAAAGGTAAATTTGATTTGCAAGCTTTTTAAACCACAAAAGTCACAAAAGCTTATTAAACACTTTAGTTATTTTAAGTTTAATACATCGTGTATATGAAGTACACTTAAGTTCTGTAAAAATCTTTGATTTTTTGCTTATATGTTCTTATGGTTTTCAAAATATTAAAACTTTTTTAAAACTAAAGTGTGCTAAAGTGTTTAAATCAATTAAAAACTTTTGTGACTTTTGTGGTTTAAATCAGCGTAAAATCTGTAATATTTGTAAAAAGCATTTGTGTAATTTGTATTTAAATAAATAAAAATGAAAAATATTTTCATAGCCGTTTTGCTGGCAGGTTTTTGTTCGTTAAGCGGACAGGATTTCAAAGCTTACCAGTTTTATGACAAGAAAGGGAAGGAAGTAAAAGCAGATAAGCTAATCAAAGAGCTGGCTGAATATGATGTTGTTTTCTTTGGGGAAAATCACAACAGCTCTATCAATCACTGGCTTCAGCTGAAAGTGACGGAAGGCTTGTTCCAAAAGAAAAACGGCCAGATTATTTTAGGTGCTGAAATGTTTGAAAGAGATAACCAGGATCAGCTGAATCAATATTTAAACGGGAAGTTCGATGCCAAAACATTAAAGGACTCCGCCAGATTGTGGAATAATTATGCAACAGATTACAAACCGATCGTTGATTTTGCTAAAACTAAAAAGCTGAGCTTTATCGCCACGAATATTCCAAGAAGATATGCTTCTCAGACTGCAAAAGAAGGATTGGAATCTTTGAATACATTAAGTGATAAAGAGAAAGCTTATATTGCTCAGCTTCCCATTAAAGTAACATTGGATACTCCCGGTTATCAGGAAATGAAGGCGATGATGGGTGACCATGCCGAAGGGACAAAAGTGATGAACTTCATTTCGGCACAAGCTACAAAAGATGCTACCATGGCTGAATCTATCCTGAAAAGCATGCAGGCCGGGAAAACTTTTATCCATTACAACGGAAACTATCACAGTAAGGAATTCGGTGGGATCTACTGGTATATCAAGCAAAAGAACCCGAACCTTAAAATGGCGGTGATCTCAGTTTTTGAATCTGAAGATCCTGAGCTGAAAGTTCCTGCAAAAGAATATATCCCGACAGACTTCAACCTGATCATTCCTGCAGATATGACGAAAACATTTTAAATTCTTAGGTTCTTCCTGATGACCAGATTTTTTATAACAAAATAGAGGCTTCGACTCCGCTCAGCCTGACAACGCTAATACTAGTCACAATAGTATCGACTGTCAGGCTGAGCGAAGTCGAAGCCTTTAGCTCATAATCTATATGTAATAAACCCCTTTAAAATTCAATAGAAACGGGCTTTAGCCCGTTTAATTTTATGAAAATATCCAAACAAAGGCTTCAGCTCAATTAGATGTTTGAAACACATTAGCTATCTTTGTCTCACAAATTATAAAAATGAAAAAAATATCTTTTCTGTTTATCTTTTTTATCGGACTCATCCATGCACAGAAACTGATATCAAACGAAATTTCGCTTATTAATCAGGGAGATATTGCTACAGCATTACCAATTTACCAGACTACAGATTCTCATCAGCATAAAACTTTATTAAGTCTTTCAACAGAAATTGATCCGGTTGATTCCAATACCGCAACTTTGGTTAAAAGAATGAAAGAATCTCTTCTTTCAACAGACGGTGGAGTGGGAATTGCAGCGCCACAGGTCGGGATCAACAGAAAAGTAATCTGGGTACAGCGTTTTGATAAAGAAGGAAATCCTCTGGAATATTTCATCAATCCTGTCATTGTCTGGAAGTCAGAATTACAGAATCTTGGTCCCGAAGGAGATCTTTCTATTCCTGAATTCAGGGATCAGTTTTACAGAAGTAAAGTAATTAAGTTAGAATATGTGGATTTAAAAGGACAGAGGTATGCGGAGATTGTAGAAGGTTTTACTGCGGTAATTTTCCAGCATGAAATAGACCATCTCTTCGGCATCCTGATTTCTGATAAAAAAGAAAAAGAAAAAAATGATTCTTATAAAAAGGTGGATGCTTTTAAAAGGAGTGATTCTACAACGAGATAATGTTTTGTTTTCAGATTAAGTATTGCTTTCCTTTCTTGTGTATTTGCATTTCGGAAAATTAGCACAACCCCAAAAAAGCCCATATTGACCATTTCTTTTAATAAGATTTCCACCGCAGTTTGGGCATGAACCATTACTGTTAATCTTAGAATTGGCTATTATTCTTTTATCTTGATTCCGGTTGTTTATTTTTGCAGTGAGAAGTGTTGCGACAATTTCGTTCTTGGTTTGTTCGTTAATATAAGCCGAATCATATTTTTTTATTGTTCTGACTAACCTGTTTATATAAACAACATCGGTATATGTTTTGGTTTTAAGCGTTGCTCTTTTTGTGAAGGTAACTATCGAATAATATCTCAGATATTTATAATTTTTCAGTACATGTTTTAAAGCATAAATATGGCCTTGGTTTTGCAAAACAGGATTGTAAAACTTACGTCTGTATTTATAAATAGCCTGGACCCAGTATTTGTCTTTTTCATAGCCTAAAATCCAGCCTTTATAATTCTTGGTTTCAATAACAAATATCCCATAATCTGAAACAATAATATGATCTATCTGCGAAGTGGAACCTTTAATGTTTAATTCAATATTATTCAGGACAATGTATTTTTCATTATTTAGCCTCTTTAAGGCTTTTGAAACTTTGTTCTCACCAATAAATCCTTTTATTTTTGGAGTGTAGTATTTGATGAATAAAATACCCAGGACTAATAGAAAAATAATTAGAAAAATAATATCCATACTATTTGTATATTATTTCTGTTAATGCTTCTACGCTTATTGGGTTGGTTGTCATTGGTAAATAAAAAAATCTGTCTCCAAAGAAACAGATTTTTTTATAAAAAAGAAACTAATCTTAGTGATTCGTCACCGAAAGCTTCACCTCCATATTACCTCTTGTTGCATTAGAATATGGGCAAATCTGGTGCGCTTTTTCAGTTAATTCCTGTGCTTCTTCAATAGAAACTCCCGGAATATTAACATCCAGTTCTGCTGCCAGCCCAAAACCTCCGTTCTCCAGCTGCCCAATACTGATTTGTGCAGTAACTGTTGTTTCACCGGTTTTTACCTTTGAAAGACTGATCACTCTGTTAAGAGCACTGTCAAAACAAGCTGAATATCCGGCAGCAAAAAGCATTTCAGGATTAGCGAAGTCATCATTGCCGCCACCTAAAGCTTTAGGCATTCTTACATCAAGTTCCAAAACTCCGTTTTCACTTTTTACATGACCGTTTCTTCCGCCTTGTGCTGTTACTTTGGTTGTATATAATGTTTTCATTTATTTTTCTATTTTGTTTAATATTTTTAGGATAGTCTCTTTGAGATGAAGAAGATCTTCCGTCTCTATACCAATTTTGTCCTTAATTTTTCCGGGAATCTCACAGGCTTTCTGCTGCAACTGTCTTCCTGATTCCGTTAAAAAGACTTCAACCACTCTTTCATCCTCTTTTTTTCTCTTTCTGGAAATAATTCCCTTAGTCTCAAGTCTTTTCAGAAGAGGAGTTAATGTTCCGCTGTCCAGAAACAGCTTTTCACCGATATGGTTCACTGCAAGACCGTCATTCTCCCATAATACCATCATCACAAGATACTGCGAATACGTAATATCGATCTCATCAAGGAATGGACGATAAAGCCCTGTGATCTCCTTGGCAATAACATAAAGCGGAAAGCAGATTTGGTTTTCTAGTTGTAGTGATTTTGAATTTTCCATAAAGCTGAACTTGAGAGTGGTAATAAATATATTACTTTTTAATGATGAATTCCTCCATTGGAACTCTTACTTTTTTCATAGTAGAAAGCCAGTCATTGGCTGCATCTCTATAACCAAGATATAACAGGCTTACGCTTTTTAAACCTAATTCTTTAAGATTAAGAATTTCATCCACTATTTCATTACTGAACCCTTCTGCAGGTGTACTGTCTATTTTTAATTCTGCAGCCTGAGCCATAGCTAAACCAAGTGCAATATAAGTCTGGCGTGCAGTATGGGCAAAATGTTCTGCGGGAGTCTGAGCCCCGTACATTTCTTTAATCTTATCGGTATAGCTTCCGAAACGACCTCTTGGCAAATCTCTTACATCGGTGTGATAATCGTAAACCTTATCAATTTTTTCGTTGGAATAACTGTCCCAGGCAGCAAATACTAAAACATGGGAACTGTCTCTCATTACTTCTGGATTTAGCGCTCCCTGTACCATCTTTTCTTTTAATTCCTGATTTTCTACAACGATAACGCGGAATGGCTGAAGCCCTGATGAAGTAGGCGCCAGTCTTGCTGCTTCTAAAATGGTGTTAAGGTCTTTTTCCGTTACTTTTTTTGAAGGATCATATGCTTTTACCGCATGTCTCCATTGTAAGTCTTCTATTAATGACATTTCTATTATTTTAAATTTATATTTTTTGTTATTTATCATCACTTAAAAGGTGTGATGAATTCTGATACAAATGTATCATTAATTAAATTGTGTGCAATTTAATTTTGATAGATTTAATTGATGTGCATTTTAGAAAAAACAAATTGGTGAAGTAAATCAAGCTTGGTTCCTTTATTTTCAACAAGAATCGGATTTTTTGTTAAGCTCTTTATTTGAAACTTTGCAGTAGAATTAATAATTAAAAGAATATGCAGAGATTTAAAAACAAAACAGCCCTGATCACAGGAGGAACCAATGGAATGGGATTCGCAACTGCACAGCAGTTCATTAGTGAAGGAGGTAGCGTTATTATTACAGGCCGAAGTGAAGAAACAGTAAGTCAGGCTTTAGAAAAACTGGGTGATAAAGCTTCAGGAATTGTTTCTGACGCTGGAAGTATGAAAGACCTTATGAATCTGCAGGAAGAGGTGAAAAGATATACGGAAATTATAGATGTACTTTTTGCCAATGCAGGGTATGGAAAATTTTCCCTGATAGAAAATGTGGATGAAAATCATTTTGATGAGCTATTCAACGTTCTTGTAAAAGGTTCTTTCTTTACGGTACAGCAAATACTACCTTTAATGAGACAGGGAAGCTCTGTAATTTTCAATACTTCTGTGGCGACTGAAATTGCAATGCTCAATTTTTCAGTTTATTCAGCTGCAAAATCAGCGGTGCAGTCTTTTATCAAAACTTTCGCTTTAGAACTTACAGAACGTGGAATTAGAGTTAATGGAGTAAGTCCCGGACATATTAAAACCAATATTTTTAATAACACAGGTTTAAATACTGAGCAGATTGACAGTGCAGTTCATGGTATCATTCCTACTATTCCTTTTAAAAGATTGGGAGAACCGGAGGAAGTTGCCAATGCAGTATTGTTTTTAGCTTCGGAAGAGGCTTCTTATATTCATGGAGCTGAAATTAAGGTAGATGCAGGAATTTCCGTTATAAGATAACGTTAAAAACCCCAACATATCAATGTCGGGGTTTTTTAAGAATCATTTAATCTTCTTCTGCTTTAAATGCAGGATGTTGGGAGAGATAAAAGGAGGATAATCAGATCAGGGAATTTCGTTGATCTGTTTTATAATATTAGTATTATTTTCAATACCTATATTATATGCTTTTCCTCTTTTATGGCTCTGGTCTGTTTTTTCAAGAAGCGCTTTATAATCGTTTCCTTTTTTAGACAGATAAAAAATCTGCGGGCTTATTCCTATGGATATACGAGTGAACTCTTCCGGTTTTTCCGGATCTTCAGCTACATTGGTGATAACTGAGTTATTATACCAGGTCAGGTTTTGTGAACTTGAGCTACCGGAACAGGATGTGATCATAAATAATATTAATAGTATATAAGTCCAGATTTTCATAGAAAAAATATTTAGTAAAAGCTTCTGCCGCTTTTATCATAACTCAACGGCAGAAGCTGTTTATGTTAATTAGAACCCACAGCTCGCAACACTCGGAGCCGGTGATGGGGAGCATCCGGAATATGGTGAGAATATAGTCAGTACACAGTTGGTATTCACTAAGTTATTGTCATACAGATAAGAATTAGTAGGACTTCTGTAATACACATTTCCTGCTGTATTGGCATAGGAAGATACAGATGCAGATCCACAGCTTGTATTGATACATGCATTTCTCCATGCCGTATCCGTAACAGGTCCGCTAGGGAACAGGGAAGGATCTATGATTCTTTTTTCTGTAACACCTGAAGCATTTTTATAACTTACAAGGATCGCAACATGGTAACTCCATGCTACACAACAAGTACCCGTAGATGCTTTTAAGTTTCCGTATACAAACTGTTTTTCACAGTCGTAGCCGTTGTTGATCAGGATCTGTCTCATTTTATGAGCTCTTGCATAACATCCGTCTACAGGATATCTGAACGTGATGCATGGTGAAGATGCTGTAGAAGTACCGCAAGCCTGATTTTTGATCAGGGCAAACATGCTGTTTAATGTAGCCACATTAGGAAGGACGCTTGTTAACTTGTTGGTTTCATTTTTAATCTCTTTTGTATAAGCAGATTTGAAAAAGCGGATATCTTCTTCGCTTCCTTTTTCTACTTTAGCAATTTCATGCGTGTTAGGCTTGATGAAAACCTGAATTGGAGATTCGTTTTTTACTGCTTCTCTGATCAGGTTGATATACCCTTCATTCTCCTTTGTTGGTCTGATGGTATAGAATTGCGCCGTAACAATGAATGATACTTTCAACGTGCCGTTTTCATCTTCTACCCCTACCGGAATTGTTTTCCCAAGATCCGTAAGTGTTTTGTTGTTTATTTCGTTCTGACTCATCTGCTGTTCTGCACTGGAGTCTGTACAGGAATTAAATGACAAGGCTGTCACAAATACCATCATTGATAAAAAAAAATTTCTCATAATTCTCATAATTTGGTGGTTAGTAATAAATATATTGCTTTAAGTTTTGGTGTGTCGTTTTTTTAATTGAAATCAGATTATAGTTCACTTTATTGTGATATTAAAAATAAATAAAAATTAAATACAAGCAAACTATTTTTCAATAAAATGCTAATTTTTTAGCGTAAATTTGAATTATACCTGTGTTTTAGGGGATTTAGATAGGTTTTTAGTATTGATATATATGTATATATCCGATAGTCATAAAAATTAAAAATCCACACACAGTAGAATGAGTGGGAAGATTTATTTAAAAAGTGATTATTTCCTTTTGATCAGGCTGCTTTGTAAGACAATATCTCTGATGAGTGATTCCTGGTAATAATACAGACTGCTGTCTTCACTCATTTGATTTTCCATGATAATAATGCTTACATCGGAGCCGGGAACATAGACATTCAGAGATGCAAAACCATCACCAAGACCTGTGTGTCCTAAATAAGGAATACCGTTATATTTCACGATACGCATATTATAGCCGTAACCTGATTTCTCTTTTCCAAATACATCGTGCTGTGATAGAATTGAAGAAGTAGTCATCAATTTATAACTTTTAGAGCTCAGAATTTTCCCTGTATGAAGAAGCGAATTCCAGACTGCCATATCTTCTGCTGTAGTAATCACACCGTCAGCAGGCATATTTTCATTGGTAATAAATGAATTTTCAACAGGAGTAAAATTATTGTCCTTATTTATATGTCCCAACACCAGATTTCTGCGGTTATCTTTAGAATAGCAGAATGTGTTTTTCAGGTGAAGCTCTTTGAACAGATCAGTAGCCTGCTGAATATACGATTTGCCGGAAATTTTTTCAACAATCTTTCCTAAAAGAATATTCGACAGATTTCCATATTTAAATTCTGTTCCGGGTTTAAATAATAAAGGTTTCTCTACATCAACAATTCCATGGGTGTGATTTAAGAGCTGATGAACAGTAACCGAGTCTGCCCAGGGCTGGGTCAGGGAAGGAAGATATTTTTTGATGGGAGCCTGTAAATCTACTTTTCCTTTTTCAAATTGTTTTAATACTAATACAGAAGTGATCTGCTTGGTATTGGACATGATTTCAAACTGGTCGTCCATTTTCAACGGAACTTTCGTTCGGCTGTCTTGAAAACCATAGGCTTTTGAGTATTTGATTTTTCCGTTTTGCGTGATCAGAACCACTCCATTAAATAGCCTGGGAGAAGTTGGAGATTGTATTAAACTGTCAATGCGTCTGGCATAGTCATCTTTGCTTTGGGCATACGATACGGATGCTGAAAAAAGAAATGCTGTAACGCAGGAGATTCTGATAACCGGGTTCATTGGGCTTAAAAGTTTAGAGTTGGTGTGGTATTATAGAGAACCAAAAGTAAGCTTTAAAATAATACGTGATCAGAAAAATTTGAAATAAAATTTTTTAGAATCATGATTCATCTGTAAATAAAGAAAACCGACTGTAGAACTACGGCCGGTTTTTATTTTTCTGATAAATTTTTTATTATTTTTGAACGAGTTCAGCTCCGAAAACTTCTGCAAAGTGCTTTCTGATCTTTGCTTTCAGGTCTTCCGTTTCTTCAGGAGAAAGTTCTCTTTCAAGCTCTCTTTTTACAGAAGTCACCTGCTTGTCTTTGATACCACACGGAATAATGTATTCAAAATAGCGCATATCCGTATTTACATTCAAAGCAAAACCGTGAAGGGTAACCCATCGTGAGGCTTTTACACCCATCGCGCAGATCTTTCTGGCATAAGGTTTTCCCACATCCAGCCATACGCCGGTTTCTCCCGGGGAACGCTCGCCTTTAATACCAAATTCACCAATAGCCCTGATGATCACTTCTTCCAGGTTTCTCATATACAAATGAATATCTGTAAAAAAGTTTTCAAGATCCAGAATAGGGTAGCCAACGATTTGTCCGTATCCGTGATAAGTAATATCTCCGCCACGGTTCACTTTCACGAAAGTAGCATCTATTTCCTTCAGCTTATCGATACCCGCAAGCATATTTTCTTCATGACCGCTTTTTCCCAATGTATAAACATGAGGATGCTCTACCAATAACAGGTGATTTGGAGTCGTGATGTGCTGTTCTGCAGGCAAATCGCGGTTCTTAATCTTGGTATCAATGATATTTTTCATCAGGCTTTCCTGATAATCCCAGGCAGGCTGATATTCTTTTATACCCAGATCTTCAAATTCTACCGATTTATTTTGATGTGTATTCATACGTTGATGTCTGTTTTCTTGCAATACTTATATGAAATTGCAATATCATACCATTTTTTGACATACAAATTTAGTGAATTTTACCCTTTTACAGCATGGATAAAATCTATGGCAGCATTCTTCCAGTCTTTATTGTTCAATAAGGTGTTAACGAAAGCTGTTCCTATAATTCCGCCGGCAGCTTTTTCCGTGACATTTTCAAAATCATCTTTAGATTTGATCCCGAAACCGATCATCACCGGATTTTTTAAATGTAGTGACGCCAGACGTGAAAGATAATTTTCATTTTTAAGAACAGCATTGTCATTTCCTGTCGTAGATGAGGAACTTACCGCATACAAAAATCCGGAGCTTAAAGAATCTAAATACAGAATCCTTTTATCGGAAGTTTCAGGAGTGACCAGAAACGTAAAATTAAGGTTATACTTTTTTAAGATCTGCTGATAATTATTTTCAAATTCAATAGGGGGCAGGTCAGGGATGATCAGTCCTGAAACACCACTTTCCGAACATTCACGACAAAACTCTTCAAATCCAAAACTCAAAACAGGATTGATGTATCCCATCAGGATAACAGGAATATGAATGTCATTCTTTACTGTTTTCAGCTGTGAAAACAGTTTTTCAATCGTCATTCCGTTTTTTAATGCCAGTTCATGCGCCTGCTGGATTACCGGCCCATCTGCTACAGGATCAGAATACGGCATCCCAATCTCCATCATATCAGCACCGGAATTTTGGATCAGTTGTATAACGTCAGCGGTATCTTCCAGTTGCGGAATTCCTGCTGTGAAATATATGTTTAGTTTTTTCATTTTATAATAGATGTTAGAATTTAGAGATTAGAAGTTAGAAGAATATGGTAGTTGAAGTTGCTAAAGGACTAATTTCTAATCTCTAACTTCTAATTTCTCTTAAATAAGTTTCCATATCCTTATCCCCACGTCCGCTCAGGCAGATTACAACAATATCGTTTTCACTGAATTTCTTTTTGTCTAAAACGGCTAGAGCATGTGAGCTTTCCAATGCTGGAATAATTCCTTCCAGTTTTGTTAATTCAAAAGCAGACTGTAAAGCTTCCTCATCATTGATACTGAAAAACTCTGCCCGTTTTTCCTTAAACAAATGAGCATGGAAAGGCCCGATTCCCGGATAATCAAGTCCCGCAGAAATAGAGTGGGGTTCGATCACCTGGCCATCCTCAGTTTGCATCACAAGACTTTTGCTTCCATGAAGAACACCTAAGGTTCCCAGAAAAGTTGTGGCTGCTGATTTCCCTGAATCTACGCCCAGTCCGCCAGCTTCCGCAGCAATAATCTTCACTTCTTTTTCTTCTACAAAATGATAGAAAGTTCCCGCAGCATTGCTTCCGCCGCCTACACAGGCAATTATATAATCAGGATTTTCTCTCCCGATTTTCTCTTTAAGCTGTTCCCTGATTTCCTTTGAGATAATGCTTTGAAATCTGGCCACCAGATCAGGAAAAGGATGAGGGCCCACCACGCTTCCGATCACATAATGTGTTGTCACCGGATTATTGATCCAGTCTCTTAGCGCTTCATTCACTGCATCTTTCAGGGTTTTTGAGCCTGATGTTGCCGGAATAACTTCTGCACCCAGCATTTTCATTCTTGCTACATTAGGAGCCTGTCGCTGGATATCGATCTCGCCCATATAAACGATACATTCCAGGCCAAGCAGGGCACAGGCTGTAGCCGTGGCCACACCGTGCTGTCCGGCTCCGGTTTCAGCTATAATTCTGGTTTTTCCAAGACGTTTTGCCAATAAAACCTGTCCCAGGGCATTGTTGATTTTATGCGCTCCGGTATGGTTGAGATCTTCTCTTTTTAAATAAACTTGAGTATTGTATTTCTGGCTTAAATTCTTAGCGAAATAGAGTGGTGTAGCACGTCCGACATAATTTTTAAGCAGGTCCTGATACTCATCCTGAAACTCCTCAGACTCTATGATCTTAAGATAGTTTTTCTGCAGTTCCTCTACATTCGGATAAAGCATTTCAGGGATGAAAGCTCCTCCGAATTCTCCATAATATCCGTGTTCATCAGGGTTTTTATAATTCATTGTATTATTTTTAGTCATTAAATAAGCACTTTTTGATTATCAACTTTACTTTGATATTCCGTCTTTCAGCCTGTTGATAAATTGTATGTTGTAATTCCGTTGTTGTCTCGTGATCAGTTTTTTATGATGAAGAAGTTCAATTTTACTCATCAGGTCAATCAAAGTGGCGGTATCTATTTTTGAATCATACATCGTAATGGCAATTTCCAGATTATCAATCAAGAAATAAGGATCGGAATCTTCATATAGCAGAAAAATTTTAGCATAAATCTTTCCCAGATCGTATTTTACATTCGTTTTGACGTGGCTGTCTAAAAACTTGTCAGATATAATCACAAGATAATAGCTGTTCCAAAGACCTATTCTTTCAAAGAAATACTGGATATCATCACCATCAAAAATTTTGATGATATCTATAAATTCCCGCAACTGTTTATCAATGGTCCAGTTCTCTGCATCGCTGTCATTCTGTGAAACGAAATGGTACAGAGCCTGAATTTTTTCATTCCCGAATTTAGGCGGGAATAAGGTTTTATAAAATGTTTTTTTTAGCAGATGGATGTTCATCATCTTTGTGTGTATTTTTTTGCTGTTCTTTTCAGAACGCTTTCGAAATGAATTTTCTTATTTTTTCCAGGTCCTTAATGCCCGGTTCCAGTTCAAACTTTGAGTTAATATCTATGACAAAAGGCTTCTTTTCCAAAAGGCTGATATTTTCAATGTTTTCCTCTGAAATTCCACCACTCAGAAAGTAGGGAAGTGGAATTTTCAGTTCATTCAAGACCTTCCAGTCAAACTGCTTTCCTGTTCCTCCGAATGCCTTGCTGTCTGTATCGAAGAGAAAATAATTAATAAGTGAAACATGAGAATTGATTGTTTTTTCTATTTTTTCCTTCGTTTCCTGATCACTATTTCCGATCCTGACAGCCTTTATGATTTTAATCTCAGGTTTAAGGTTTTGTCTTAAGCTGATCATAAAATCTTCGTTTTCATCACCATGAAGCTGAATCATATTCAACCCTGCTTTTTCTGAAATATCGGTAACTTTATCAATGGTTTCATTGACAAAAACGCCTGTTTTTCCCGGATGACTGATTTGCGAAATATCCTCCAGACTCAAATGATTCAAAACATATCTTGGTGATTTTTCATAGAAAATAAAACCGAGAAAATCTGTTTTCAGGGAAATCAGTTCATGAACTTGATTTAACTGGGTCAATCCACAAACTTTTAGCTTTGGCTGCTGGTTTTTATTCATTGCTAGATTGATAAACTGTTATGTGGCTACATTAGAAACAAATTCAGTGAATTTATCTCCTGGATCTTCATTTTTCATAAAATATTCTCCCATCAGAAAACCGTCAAATCCTTTTTCCTTTAAATATTTAAAATCTTCTATACTGTAAATGCCACTTTCTGCAACAGACAGAACATCTTTCGGAAGCTGGTCCTTTAAAAGTACAGAATGTTGAAGATCAACCTTAAAATCCTTTAAATTTCTGTTGTTGATACCGACAAGATCAATTTTAGAATTAAAATGATTCAGCTCGTCTTCTGTATGAATTTCGAGAAGGACTTCCATATCCAGCTGATGGGCCAGCTCTGTAAATTCCAAAACCTGATCTGGAGAAAGACAGGCTGCGATCAGTAGAACGGCATCGGCACCGATACTTTTGGCTTCATAAAACTGGTATTCATCCACCATAAAATCTTTCCTGAGAATAGGGATATGGATATGATTTCTTACATTCAAAATATCATCAAAGCTTCCCCCGAAAAAATCAGTGTCAGTCAGAATAGAAATTCCGGATGCTCCAAAGTTTTCATAGGCAGAAACGACTTTTAAAGGCTGAACCTGATCGTTGATGATTCCTTTTGAAGGAGATTTTCTTTTAAATTCAGCAATAATTCCGCTTTTATTTTTGATAGATTCTTTCAGGGAAAAACTTTTTCTTCCAAAAAAATCAGAATTCTTCAGATGATCAATTGAAATTTTTGCTTTTGAAACGGTAATTTCTTCCTTTTTTCTTTCAATAATTTTATCAAGTATGGTCATTGTTTAACTAGAAGTTAGAGGTTAGAAATTAGAGGTTAGATATGCCGGAGAAGAGTTTAATTTTTATAATAACCAGCAGCTAGCAACTAATTAATTATCAAATATTAGCCATTTACCAGTAATTCAAGGCTTCTTAGTGCCTTTCCGCTTTCCAGACTTTCTTTTGCCAGAGCGACACAATCTTCATAGGTTCCGAATTTTTTAGTGTGGAAAAGAGCAGTTGATGCATTGGCAAGAACCACCGCGTTTTGTTGTACCGAACCTTTTCCTTCCAGGATATTCCTGAAAATCTTAGCTGATTCCTGAGGGGTTTCTCCCGATTTAATGCTTTCCGGACTTACAGAATCAAATCCCAGATCCCGGGCAGAATAAATTTCTTCACCATGTTTCGTAATAATCTTGCTGTCCTGGGTAAGGCTTATTTCATCATATCCATCTAGGCCATGTACAAGGATAAACTCGCTCTCTTCTTTCTGCAGGAGATATTGGTAAATTCTTGCAATTTCAAGATTATAAACTCCAATTACGGAATATTTCGGTTTCGCAGGATTAACTAACGGACCTAGAAGATTAAAAAATGTTCTTAATCCTAAAGCCTTTCTTAATGCACCAACAGACTGAAGAGCCGGATGAAAATAGGGAGCATGCAGAAAACAGATATTGGCTTTTTCAAGGTCTTTATTCAGCTGGTCTGAATTATTTTTGAACTGATAACCAAGTTCTTCCATGACATTGGATGATCCTGTGGTAGCAGATGCCCCGTAATTTCCGTGTTTGGCCACTTTTTGACCTGTTCCGGCAACCACAAAACTCGCCAGAGTGGATATATTGATCGTATTTTTCCCGTCGCCTCCGGTACCTACAATATCCAGCGTATCCTCAAAATTAAGATGTACGGGAACGGCCATCTGCAGCAGAGCTTCCCTGAAACCTTTCAGCTCTTCTAAAGTAATATTCCGCATCAGAAAAACACTGATGAATGCAGTTACTTCCGCGGAATTGAATTTATTCTGTGCGATCTCGATCATCGTAGCCTTTGCTTCAGATTTGGATAGGGTTTGATGGTTAAACAGGTATTGGAGGATCTCTTTCATCTGGGGTGCTTTTATAGGGTTGGGTATTTCTGTAGTTTTCATGGTAAAAGGAAATTTCTGATAATTACTTCCCCGTCAGGAGTTAAAATGCTTTCAGGATGAAACTGTACCCCATGTACATCATAGGTTTTATGCTGCAGTGCCATGATCATTCCGTCCTTGTCTACAGCCGTGATTTCAAGTTCTTCAGGGAAACCTTTCGGATTCACTGCCCAGCTGTGGTATCTTCCCACTTCCATGCCTGAAGTCAGATTCCTGAAAATTTTGGTGTTTTCTTTAACCAGTTCGGCAGAAGTAGCCACCCCATGAAAAATTTCAGAAAGATTGATCAGGCTTCCTCCAAAAGCTTCAGCAATGGCTTGTTGCCCAAGACATACGCCCAGAATGCTTTTTGTTGGAGCATATTCTCTGATCAGATCCAGCAAAATTCCTGCTTCTTCGGGAATTCCGGGACCAGGGGAAAGGATAATTTTATCATATTTTCCGATCGCTTCCAAAGTGATCTGATCATTTCTTACGACATCTACTTTCTGATCCAGAATTCGTTCAATAATCTGGACAAGGTTGTACGTAAAGCTGTCGTAGTTATCAAAAACCAGGACTTTGAGTTGTCCATTGGTTGCCGATAGATTTATATTGTTGCTCATTTTTTGTTTTTTTAATTGTTGGGTAGGAGTTGAAAGTTGCTGTTAACTCAATACTATTTTGCCTGCTTTGTCTACCGCTTTTTTCAGCGCATTTAATTTATTATTCACTTCCTGCAGCTCATTTTCAGGGACGGATTTCGCAACCAATCCTGCTCCGGCCTGATAATAAAGGGTATTGTTCCTGCTTAAAAAAGTACGGATCATAATGGCCTGGTTGCAGGTTCCGTTTAACCCGATCATGCCGATGCATCCTCCGTAATAACCTCGGGAGTCTTTTTCATACTGATCGATAAGCTGAAGGGCTTTATGTTTTGGTGCACCGCTTAGAGTTCCCTGTGGAAACGTATTGGAAACCATGTCAAGAGGATTGATATTTTCCGGAAGATCAGCAGTAACTTCGCTTACCATATGGATGACATGGGAAAAAAGCTGGATCTCTTTCAGTTTGGTGACAGTTACATTTTTACCTAATTTGCCAAGGTCGTTTCTTGCTAAATCTACCAGCATGGTATGTTCTGCATTTTCTTTCGGATCATTTTTTAAAGCCTCAATAGACTGGAGATCTGTTTCCAGATGTCCGGTTCTCTTGAAAGTCCCTGCAATAGGGTGAATGACAGCTTTGTTGTCTTTGATGATCAGCTGGCTTTCGGGACTGGAACCAAATAATTTATAGTTTCCATAGTCGAAAAAGAAAAGATAGGGAGAAGGGTTGATATTCCTAAGAGCACGGTATACATTGAATTCATCCCCTTTGAATTTCTGCTCAAACCTTCTGCTTAAAACCAGTTGGAATACATCACCCCTCATACAGTGCTTCTGAGCTGTTTTTACCAGTTCGATATATTCTTCATCCGTAAGATTCGAGGTTTCGCGATCAATTTTTTCGAAAGGGTAGACCGGAGTATTCTGGTTTCTGATCAGGTTTTCTAGCAGATAAAGCTCAGATTTTAACCCAGGAATTTGATTTTCAATAATATGCATTTCGTCATTGTAATGGTTAATGGCAATAACATATTGGTATAGTCTGTAGCGGAGAATCGGGATCTCTACTTCGGGACTCTGTGGCTTTAAGCTGATGTCTTCAAAAAACTGTACGGCTTCAAAGCTTGTATATCCGAAAAGGCTTTGCGCTGTTTGTTCAATAGGATCATGCGTGGTTTCACATTCAAAAACGCTTTGGAATTCCTCAAAAATATCGGTGATATTACGTTCACCTATCAATTGCTTTACGGGATCTGAACCCGGCAGCTTGATTTCAAATTCAGTAAGATTTTTAACCTCAATTCCTGCAACGGCATTCACTGCGATAAAAGAGAAATTATTATCAATATTCTTAGAATCCGAACTTTCCAGAAGGATGGTATCCCGGAATCTGTCCCTGATCTGAAGATAGATATTCATGGGAGTATAAAGATCTCCCAGTGTTTTTTTAGAACCGGTCTTTATTTTTATTTTCTGAGTGGTCATCTGACTTGTATTTTTTGTTTTGGATGAAATAAAAAAGGCTTCAACGGAATCCGTCAAAGCCTATATATTGTTTATTTTAATTATTCTGCTATCTCATTAGCAACATGACAATACCTCCAGACCCGACGAAGAGCTTGAAAGCCACCACCAAATATTGTTGCTCATATTAAACATGGGACAAATGTAGAAATTTTTTTAATATAAAAACAAAAAAATGGCAGAAAATAAAAAAACTTAATTTTGAGATTCTCTATTTAAGTCGCTTCAACTCCTTTTTTAATTCCTCAATTTTTGTTTTGTATTCGTCATTGTTATAGGAACTTACATAATCCTCTAAAGCAGAAATGTATTCTTCAATAAACTCTTTATTCGTTCTGTCCGTTTCATATTTGATCTTTGCGGAGTTGACCGGAGCCATCTTTTCATACTGCAGCAAAGCGTTTCCTTCTTCAGACTGATAATACAGAATTACTATGTTTTTTTCATATCCCGGAATGTATTTTACCGGGAAATGCTGTTCCGTCCTCGGGATCCTGATGGCATTTTCAATCGGATAAATAGTAGCACTTGTTGTTGAAAAATAAGTTGAAACATATTTCCCGTCCTGCTTTTTTACAATAGCTTAATAATCATGAATATACATCTCATTCAGAGTAGAGTTGGTTTCTACATCGGAGGTGATAATGGCTGTACTTTCTACACCATATTTATTTAAAAACCATGCATTCAGATACTGTCCGCCGACACCGTTCAGAATAGCAAGAGGGAGAATCGGGGCCAGAAACCATGCTTTTTTGGTAACATAAGAAAGTAAACCAAAGAATACTAAAAGTATGATCACCGTGTAAAAACCGTGATGACTGGTGAAAAACAGAATTTTGGATATAAAGATCATATCCTAAATTTAAAATTATCGAAGGACATAATCATTAATTTTCTTGAAAAATGTGTGTAATGTGGAGATAAGTCATAAGTTTAAAAGCTTATTTTTTATACTTTTGTCTAAATTTTATAGAAAAAATAATGAGAAAAGTATTAGCACTTGCATTTATCGGAAGTTTATTCGTCGTAAACTGTTCTAAGAAACCAGAAAATAATTTACAGGACAGCAACACTATGCTTGAAGAGCCTGAGGTTACAACAGTAGTAGATTCTACAGCTAAGACAGCTGCTCCGGCTGCCGCAACAACTCCTGCACCAGCTACTCCTGAGGCTGCTAAAACAGATTCTACTGCAGCAAAAAAATAATGAAAAAATTCCTTTTGGCAGGAACTATAGGATTTCTGATCCTTTCCTGTTCTAAAAAAGAAAACACGGAGGTACCCAGTATGCCTGCCGAAACATCCGCTGTTTCGGAACCCGCAAAAGCTAATCTTTCAGGTGACCAGATCATTGAAACATTAGACTGTTCAGGATGCCATGCCGTGAATGAGAGAATGATAGGACCTTCTTATAAGGAGATCGCAGAAAAGTATTCTGAAAAAGATATTGAGCTGCTGGCTTCCAAGATCATAGAAGGCGGGAGCGGAGTTTGGGGAGGTGTTCCGATGGCTGCCCATCCACAGGTATCTAAAGAAGATGCCAAAAAAATGGTAGAATATATTCTGAGTCAGAAAAAATAAATAATGTCTACTGAAAAATCCAGTCTGCACACAAGAAATCTGCATCGCAATCCCTATGATTTTGATCAGCTTATTTCTTGTGTGCCAGAACTGAAACACTATGTGTTCGTTAATGCTTACGAAACGCAGACCATTAATTTTAGTCTTCCTAAAGCGGTAAAACTGCTTAACCAGGCATTACTTTTATATTTTTATCATATCAAAAACTGGGATATTCCCGAAACCAATCTTTGTCCGCCTATTCCCGGACGGGCTGATTATATCCATTATATTGCCGATCTTATCGCCGAACAGCAGCCTGAAATCCCGACAGGGACTTCTGTGTCAGGGTTAGATATCGGAACAGGGGCGAATCTTGTTTATCCTTTACTGGCTCACAGATCTTATGGGTGGAAGATGATGGGAACAGATATTAATAAGGATTCGTTGGAAAATGCACGGCGTATTTTGGATCAAAACCCGGATTTATTATCTATTATTCCATTAAAACAACAGCCTGATTCCAATCATATCTTTAAAAATATTATTGAATCTGGAGACCGTTTTGCATTTTCTATGTGTAATCCTCCTTTTCATGATTCAGAAGAATCTGCGCTGAAAGGAAACCTTAGAAAAACAAAGAATATCAATAAATCAAAATCTAAAAAGCCTCTTCTTAATTTTGGCGGACAACAATCCGAATTATGGTGTGAAGGTGGTGAACTGGCTTTTATCTCAAAAATGATTGAAGAAAGTATTCAGTATTCCTCACAGGTCCTTTGGTTCACATGTTTGGTGTCTAAAAAAGACAATCTATATAAGCTCAACACACTATTAAAGAAAGTCAAAGCATTAGAAATTAAAACCATTGATATGGCTCAGGGGCAAAAGATAAGCAGGATGCTGGCCTGGACATTTATTCCTGAGAAGGATAGGACAGGGTGGATATAAGATGTCAATAGTCAATTTTGCTGCGCAAGTCAAATGTCAATGGCAACCTTCACTAATAATTCACTGTGAAACAGATTCACCATTGACAGTTCACTTTTACAATTGAAGTCAATGGACAATTTGCTGAGCAAGTCAAATGTCAATGGTAACCTTCACTAATAATTCACTGCGAAACAAATTCACCATTGACAATTCACTTTTCACAATTAAAGTTACTGGTCAATTTTGCTGCGCAAGTCAAATGTCAATGGCAACCTTCACTAATAACTCACTGCAAAGCAGATTCACTATTGACAGTTCACTTTTCACAATTGAAGTCAATGGACAATTTTGCTGCGCAAGTCAAATGTCAATAATAATCCTACCAAAAAACTCACTGTGAAATAGGATTTACTACTGACAATTTACGCTCAAGCTGTTAATAGTCAGTGATAATCCCCGTTGGTCAGCAAATTCACAATTCGTAATTGACAAATCACTAAAAATGCCTAAATTTGTACGCTTTTAGAAAAATAAGAAATGCAATTATCAGAACAAGAAATCATTAGAAGAGAAAAGCTGAATAAGCTTACTGAAATGGGAATTAATGCATTCCCTGCGGAGGAGTATACCATTACAGATACTACAGAATCTATAAAACAGGATTTTTCTGAAAATAAACAGGTGAAGATCGCTGGTAGATTGATGTCCCGCAGAATTCAGGGGAAGGCTTCTTTTGCTGAATTGCAGGACTCTAAAGGTAAGATCCAGGTTTATTTTAACAGGGATGAGATCTGTCCGGGTGAAGATAAAGAATTATATAACGAAGTATACAAACATCTTTTGGATATCGGTGATATTATCGGTATTGAAGGAACCTTATTCACTACTCAGGTAGGCGAAATGACAATTTTGGTTAAGAATTTTACGCTTCTTACCAAAGCTTTACGCCCGCTTCCTCAGGCTAAAACTGACGAAAATGGAGTAGTGCACGACGGATTTACAGATCCCGAACTGAGATACAGACAACGTTACGTAGATTTAACGGTTAATCCGCAGGTAAAAGAAATCTTTGTAAAGAGAACAAAAATGTTCAATGCGATGAGAACTTTCTTCAACGATGCAGGGTATTTTGAGGTAGAAACACCTATCCTGCAGTCGATTCCTGGAGGTGCAGCAGCAAAACCGTTTATCACGCATCACAATGCTTTAGATATTCCATTATATTTAAGAATTGCCAACGAATTATATCTGAAAAGACTGATTGTAGGTGGTTTTGACGGGGTTTATGAATTCTCTAAAAACTTCAGAAATGAAGGGATGGACAGAACTCATAATCCTGAATTTACAGCTATGGAAATCTATGTAGCTTACAAAGATTACAACTGGATGATGGATTTCACAGAAAAACTTCTGGAATTCTGTGCAGTTCAGGTGAACGGAAGTGCGGAATCTACTTTTGGAGAGCACACGATCAACTGGAAAGCGCCTTATCCAAGAGTTTCCATGACGGAAGCGATCCAAAAATATACAGGTTTCGATATCACAGGTAAAACTGAACAGGAATTGTTTGATTTCGCCAAATCTATCGGAATTGACGTAAATGAAACGATGGGGAAAGGAAAATTAATTGATGAGATCTTCGGTGAAAAATGTGAAGGAAACTTCATCCAGCCGACGTTTATCACGGATTACCCGATCGAAATGTCTCCTTTGACAAAGAAACACAGAAGCAAAGAAGGCTTAACAGAGCGTTTTGAATTAATGGTTTGTGGAAAAGAAATTGCAAACGCTTATTCAGAGCTTAATGATCCAATCGATCAAAGAGAGCGTTTTGAATCCCAGATGGCCTTATCAGAACGAGGAGATGATGAAGCAATGTTCATTGACCAGGATTTCTTAAGAGCACTGGAATACGGTATGCCTCCAACTTCCGGATTAGGAATCGGTATGGACAGACTAATCATGTTCTTAACGAACAACGCATCCATCCAGGAAGTATTATTCTTCCCTCAGATGAGACCGGAAAAAACAGTTCCTCAGATTGAATTAGGTGAAGATGAAAAAGTGATTCTTGAAATCCTTAATTCTCAGGAAGAGCCGTTTACACTAGCTGTAGTAAAAGAAAGAAGCCAGTTATCCGGTAAGAAATGGGATAAAGCTTCTAAGACTTTGACGAAACATAACTTGGTGAAGGTTGAGAAGATTGATGAAAATGTTTTGATTAAGCTGGTTTAGAATCAACTAGATGTAAATAAGTACAGAAAAGCGAACTTAAAGTTCGCTTTTCTGTACTTTTATGTGATTAATTTTTATTAAGTTTATTCTTAAGAAAAACACATCTAAATGAAAAAAATAATTTCTGCGGTTATTGTACTGCATTTTGCATATTCTCACGCACAAATTACCCTCACAAAAGATTTAAGTTTCGGGAATAATGGGACTGTACAATTAGGAACAACCGATATTTCCAGTTACCATTTGTCTGATTATAATGCACCTACATTTCAAGATGATAAACTGTTTGTTAATCAACCAATTTATGATGTTTCTGGAAGTTTGGTTGGTCGAAAATTTTACAGACTTAACCATAATGGGAGCTTAGATGCAACATTTGGAACTAACGGAGAGTTTACCGTCTCAACAACAAATTATAATTCTAATAGTTTCTATGCAGACACGAATAAATTTTACTTGGATTCCGGAGAAAAATATTTTTCTAACGGATTGCAAGATACAGGATTTGGAAATGTTAATACTCCTTTAGCTAACAATGATTTATCGCACTATAAAATAGTTCTTCCAGATGGTAAAATAATTGCAAGAAATCCTCAAAATATAAAAAAATATTTATCAACAGGAGCTCCAGATACAACTTATGGAAATAATGGAGTTGTAGCTCTTGATCCATCATTAGAGTTCACTTTAGACAATCCTGGTGGTCTTAAATATTTTGATCAAAATTTTCTGTATGAAGTTGTGTTAGATGTTGATAATCTACCCACATACATTAGAAAAATAAATATCACGACTGGCAATTTAGACTTGTCTTATGGGCAAAATGGGAATTCATATTTTTATGGTACTTTAGCCCCTCCTATTTATTCTCTTGGAAGTTCATACATGCCTCAAAGCAACGCTTTATTTATACATAATACCGACAGTAATACAATGAGTGGAGTTGTAGCAACTGGACAGCTTACCCGTACCAACGCTGCTGGTATTTTGGATACTAGTTTTGGTGTAAGTGGAGTAATAAATTATCCTTCTTTTCATACATTTAATGGAGATGATTATATAGTTACAGTAAATGATCCTACATTATATGAAAATTATATTTTTATACTTTTTTTTAGTTTTGATAATGCAACTGGAGATCAAAAATTTGAACTTATGAGTTACGATTATTCAGGGAATCCAATTACAATTAATAACAATCTTCACTATATATTTCAAGTTTTTTATAATACTAATAGTTTTTATAAAAATTTGGTTTTAAAAGTTAAAGATAATTATTTATATGCCTTTGTTGAGAACGAGATTTCTAGATATATTATTTCCAATGCAACGCTTTCTACTTCAGAAAATAAAGAAACAAAAGAATCGCTTCAGTTTATAAACCCTTTCCAAAACGAACTTAATTTCAACTCGAAAGAAAAAATAAAATCTATAGAGATTTACGATGAAACTGGACGTCTGGTTTTGGAAGGTAAAAATTCTACATTAGATACCTCTGCTTTAAAAAGGGGTATTTACATGATTAAAATTACCACGCAATCCAACAAAGTAGTTTCTAAAAAAGGAATTAAAAATTAGAATAAAGTATAAATTAAAACAAATCGGTACAGAATCACTCTGTACCGGTTTCTTTTTTCCATTTACGCAGCTGAGTCCTGAAATTTTTAAACGGTGCTACAGTATTGATATGTATCCATTTCCAGATGGGCCATTTTGCGGGTGTTGTAGCCCACTTTCTCTGTTCAGGAACAAATAAGGTTTCGTGATCAAGGGTTTCAATCCATTCTACAATCTCATTGACCTGATTCTTCAGAATCTCTCTTTGCTGATGAAGTCTTAGAGCTCCGTATTCTTTATAAAAAGATTCATGAAGTCCTCCTAAATTATTCCACTTATATCCCGGTGTGGGAGTCTGTACTTCTATTCCCTTCTTTTCTTCCGATTCCCATTGCAGCAAAAGATTGGTCCAGCCAATCTGATACGATATATTCTGTGAAGGACTTTTATCAACTCCTGGTTTTAGCAGGTTCTTTTCGTCTTCGGGAATATTATCAAACTCTTTATCATAAAGCAGATAATTCTGTTTTATCGCTTTAATAAGTTCTGTCTTATCTTTATACTGTACCATATTATTTTCTCTGTCTGCTAAACGAGGCCATCAGGTAAAATAAAAACGGAAGAATAAACAAAGAGCCGAGCATCAATGCCCAACCCAGAGCATTAATAGTTTTTGGAGGAGCCATGTGTTCAAGTAATGAAAGATGTTGTCCGTTTCCGAGCAATATGATATCGGGATTATGCTGGTAAGTAGCTGCAACCAAGATCATTACCATCTGGAACCCTGCCAGTGCACGTACAGGAAGCAGTTTCTGCTGATGTAGGGCACGGAGAATCAATGCTAAAGCTACTGTGGCAAAGGAAATGGCCATGACCCCTAGAGGTTTTGAAAATACCCACATCACCAAAGGAATATCGGAAATATAAGCTGTTAAAAACACCAGCATCCCTGTGATTACCACAAAAACCATGGTCTGTCTGGATTTTCTGATCATCAGGGTAAGATCGGTTTTATCCCGGGTTTCTCTTAATGAAAAAATAGAGGCCAGATAAGCACAAAGCGCTACGGTAAACAATCCTACAGAAATTCCAAACCAGTTCAGCCAGCTGAAAATATATAAATCTAAAAATCCTACTGCATCAGGATTGATAGAATGTGATACGGTAGCCGCTGCAATCAGTCCCAAGAAAAATGGAGTTAACAGACTTGCGTAGTAAAAGATCTGGGTATATAAAATCTGCCAGTTATCTTTTACAGCATCATAATGTCTGAAAGTAAAAGCTGTTCCCCTTGCAATAATTCCCAAAAGCATCAGAACCAGAGGAATATGAAGATAGGTCGACATTGTCGTGTAAATCTCAGGAAATCCTACAAAAAGAATAACGATCGCAATGATCAGCCACATATGATTGGCTTCCCAAACGGGTGCGATGGATTGGTACATGATCTCCTCTGTTTTATGACGTGCTTTTTTATGGGTAAAAAGCTCAACAATTCCGGCTCCGAAGTCAGCACCGCCCAGAATGATATAAAGGCAGATGGAAAGCCACAGAAATCCTATAACAACGTAGATCATGATTTTTTGTTTTTATCGTTAAACTGAGCGTCTGTAGGGTCATAAAGTTTAGGAACCATCTGGATCTGTCTCTTCAAAAGGAAGATAATAATCAGTGATAATGATACAAAGATGGCCGTAAAGAAGTAAAATGAATACTGTATTCCCGGCATGGGCGTCACAGCATCTACCGTTTTCATAATCCCGTAGATAATCCATGGCTGTCTTCCGACCTCTGTTACTGTCCATCCTGCTTCCAGGGCGATATATCCGAAAGGTGTTGTAATCAGGAATGTTTTTAAAAGCCAGCTTTTGTTCAGCCATTCCTTTTTGAAAAAGAAAGCGTACAGATAAATACTTCCGATGATGATCATGACAACCCCGAAGAAGATCATAATTTGGAAAGCGTAATGCACAACAGCTACCGGAGGCCATTCATCTCTTGGAAAGTCATTTAATCCCTTTACTTCATGATTAAAATCGTTGCTTACCAGAAAGCTTAAAACTTTTGGAATTTTAATGGCATATTTTACTTCTCCTTTCTCCTGATCAGGAATTCCTCCAATAATGAAGGGGGCTCCTTTTTCAGTTTCAAAGTGAGCTTCCATCGCAGCAAGTTTAATAGGCTGTCTTTCCGCAACGGATTTAGCCGCTACATCGCCGCTTAAAGGTGCTCCAAACGCTCCTATCAATGCAAATCCGGCTGCTATTCTGAATGCTTTCGTATGGAATTCCACATTTTTTTTCTTCATAATTAAAAAAGCATGAACTCCTGCAACGGCAAATCCTGTAGCGCAGAAAGCTGCAACTGTCATATGCAGAGCCTGGGGAAACCATGCATCATTGAACATGGCCTTTATAGGATCTATATTGGTATACTGCCCGTTGATATAATCAAAACCCGTTGGCGAATTCATCCAGGCATTAGCTGCCACGACCAGAATTCCGGAAGCCAGTCCGCTTAAACCGACCAGAAATCCGCAGAACCAGTGGAACCATTTGTTGAATTTTTCCCAACCGTATAAAAAGAATCCAATGGCAATTGCTTCAATAAAAAAAGCTGTTCCTTCAAGAGAGAACGGCATTCCGAAGATCGGTCCGGCGTGTTTCATAAATCCCGGCCACAGAAGTCCGAGTTCAAAAGAAAGCATAGTTCCTGATACGGCACCGGTTGCAAAAAGAATAGCAACTCCCTTGCTCCAGGCTTTTGTAAGGCCTTTATATACTTCATTATTGGTCTTAAGGTATTTCCAGTGGGCAAAAGCCATCAGAAAAGGCATTACCATTCCCACACAGGCGAAAATGATATGAAAACCCAGCGACAGAGCCATCTGCGCGCGGGCTGCAATAAAATCATCCATACGATCAACTTTTGAGTAAATAAATTTAAGGATAAATTACGGATGTATAATATGATTTAATACAGTTGGCTTTTGAGAAATAGATAATAACTTTAATCTTTTTTTCTGATGAAATAATTTTCTTTTTTTCACTAAGAGCTCTGTGTTTTTTTGACATATTTTAACTTTCATAAGTCGAAAAAAATCACGATATTTGTAGGTCTTTGCATTAGGCAAAATTTATAATTTTATATGAGTCAAAAACAATATACAGCTAGCAGTATCCAGGCCTTAGAAGGCATGGAACACGTACGATTAAGACCATCAATGTACATTGGAGATGTAGGAGTAAGAGGTCTTCATCATTTGGTTTATGAGGTAGTAGATAACTCTATTGATGAGGCTTTGGCAGGGCATTGTGATACTATTTTAGTAAGAATTCATAAAGGAGAAGCAATCTCTGTAAAAGATAATGGTAGAGGTATTCCTGTAGATTTCCACGAAAAAGAGCAGAAATCTGCCCTTGAGGTTGTCATGACCAAAATTGGAGCAGGAGGAAAATTTGATAAAGATTCTTACAAGGTATCCGGAGGTCTGCATGGAGTTGGGGTTTCTTGTGTGAACGCATTGTCAACTTTATTAGTGGCTACCGTAAGCCTTGATGGAAAATTGTATCAGCAAAAATATTCGGAAGGTAAAGCCCTTACAGAGGTCGACGTAATTGGGACGACAACTGAAAGAGGAACAGAAGTTTTCTTTCAGCCGGACGGTACCATCTTTCAGGAGCTTGTATACAACTACGATACCCTTGCTACAAGGTTACGTGAACTGGCTTTTCTTAACAAAGGAATTACAATAACTCTTGTTGATGAAAGGGTAGAAAACGAAGATGGATCATTCCCAATGGAAGTTTTCCATTCAGAAGGAGGTTTAAGAGAGTTTGTTGAATTTATTGACGGAAACAGGGAGTCTATCATGGAGAATGTGATCTTCATGGAAGCAGAAAGAGATGATATTCCTGTAGAAGTTGCCATGCGTTATAATACGTCATTCAGCGAAAACCTTCACTCTTATGTTAATAATATCAATACACATGAAGGGGGAACTCACCTTGCCGGTTTCAGACGTGCTTTGACAAGAACACTGAAGAAATATGCTGATGATCTGGGAATTCCTGCTAAAGAAAAAGTAGAAATTACTGGTGATGACTTCCGTGAAGGATTGACAGCTGTAATTTCTGTAAAAGTAATGGAACCTCAGTTTGAAGGACAGACCAAAACAAAATTAGGAAACTCCGAAGTTTCAGGAGCTGTAGATAAAATAGTAGGGGAAATGCTTACTAATTTCTTAGAAGAAAACCCTAATGAAGCGAAAATTATCGTTCAGAAAGTGGTTTTAGCTGCAAAAGCAAGACAGGCAGCTAAAAAAGCCCGTGAAATGGTTCAGAGAAAATCTCCAATGGGAGGTTCGGGGCTTCCTGGGAAATTATCTGACTGTTCATCTAAAGATCCGGCAGAATCCGAACTGTTCTTAGTAGAAGGAGATTCCGCGGGTGGAACAGCTAAACAGGGGAGAGACAGACATTTCCAGGCTATTTTACCTTTGAGAGGTAAGATTCTGAACGTGGAAAAGTCTATGCTTCACAAAGTATATGATAACGAAGAGATTAAAAACATTTATACTGCTCTTGGAGTTTCTGTAGGAACAGAAGAAGATAGTAAGGCCTTAAATATGGCTAAACTGAGATATCATAAAGTAGTGATTATGACCGATGCCGATATTGACGGTTCTCACATTTCTACCCTGATTCTTACCTTCTTCTTCAGATTTATGAAGGAACTTATTGAGAACGGATATATTTATATCGCTCAGCCGCCTTTATATTTATTAAAGAAAGGTAACAAGAAAGTATATGCCTATAACGAGAAAGAGCGCGAAGAATTTACTTTAGAAATGTCTCCGGACGGAAAAGGTGTAGAAGTTCAACGTTATAAAGGTCTTGGGGAAATGAATCCTGAGCAGCTTTGGGAAACAACTCTTAATCCTGAACACAGAATATTAAAGCAGGTAACAATTGATAATGCGGTAGAGGCTGACAGTATATTCTCAATGCTGATGGGAGATGAGGTTCCGCCAAGAAGAGAATTTATCGAGAAAAATGCAAAATATGCCAAGATTGATGTATAATTGTTATTAAAAATATATTGAGAAAAGCTTCTATTTATTAGAAGCTTTTTCTATATTTGGTGAAAACCAATAAAAATTAATACTATGTTAACTCTTTTACAAACAGATCCTTACGAAGGGGTTGATGCAATTTCGGGTGCAGCGGCTGCAGGACTGGGAGTGGGCGCTATGATCTTCGGATTGTTTGTTTATCTATTTTATGGATACTGTATGTATAAAATATTTCAGAAAGCAGGCAGGGAAGATGCGTGGGCCGCTTTTGTACCGGTTTATAATATGATTGTACTGCTGGAAATTGTAAAGAAACCAATATGGTGGATCATTCTTTTCTTTATTCCTTTTGTTAATCTCTATGCATCATGGATAGTTAGTGACAGACTGGCAAATGCTTTTGGTAAGGAAACCCCGGTTTATACCATTCTTTTGTTTTTCTTCGGGTTTATTTTCATACCGGTGCTGGCCTTCAGCAGTGATAAATATGATGGCAACAGAATTCCAAATGATTAATAATCAATAATTAAACAGATATTGAAAGGCTTCAGAAATGGAGTCTTTTTTTATGTCTTATATTTAAGTGGAAGATTTTTAAATATGATATTGAAAAAAAGAATTTCACGGGGATATGATGAAAAAATCCTCATTTAGAGATATAAACGGTTAAAATTATAATAAAGTAAGGCTTTGATAATGAAGTATTTTCTAATAGTGTTGTCAATTATATTAAAATAAAAAATTAACATTTATTAAGATTTTATTATTTTTGTGCCAACTTTAATACCCATGATGAAAATTATAATTGTTGGGGCCTTATCTACAGCCTCTTTATATTTTGCACAGACCTATCCTGTTTCTGCCATTCCTGAAAACCTGAAGAAAAATGCCAATGTTGTGATCAGAAAGGATTTTACAACAGCTCAGATTAATAAAATTGATGAAATAAAATACCAGCATAATACAGTAATCACAGTTTTAAATAAAGATGGCGATTCTAAGGCACAGATTTATATTCCCTATAAAAAAGGAGACAATATTTCTGATGTAAAAGTTACCGTGTATGATGAATCCGGAAAAAAAGTAAAAAGCTTTTCAAAATCAGATTTTGGTGACTTTGCCAACAATACACAAGGTGTATTTTATTCAGATAACAGGGTCTTAGCATTGTCCTATACTTCTGCTTATTATCCGTATACAATTGATTTTTCGTATCAGATTACCAATGAGAATACAATTTTTATTCCTGATTTTATGCCGTTTTCTTCTCCCAATACAGCTTTGGAAGAAGCAGGGTTTAAAGTTATTAATAAATCCGGGATCGACCTTAAGACCAAAATTTATCCTTCAAAATATAGCTATGGTTCCGTTTCCGTAGCTGATAACGGTAATGAAAAGACCTATTCCTATAAAAATGTTCCGGCAATAGATGATGCTCTGATGCTGCCTCAGCCCGAAAAGATCCTGCCTAAAGTAAGTTTTGCTTTGGCGAAATTTAATCTGGAAGGTAAACAGGGAACATTGAACAGCTGGACAGATTTTGGAACCTGGTATTATGCTAACCTTGTAGAGCCTGTTTCTGTATCTACTCCGGCCATTAAAGCTGAAGTGGCTGCTTTGAAACTGGAGGGCTCAACGGAGGAAAAAGTGAAAAAGATTTATCAGCATATGCAGTCGAAAACCAGGTATATATTTGTAGGACTGGGAATCGGAGGATGGCTTCCTATGTTTCCGGATGAAGTTCAGAAAAAAGGATACGGAGACTGTAAAGGGCTTACCAATTACATGAAAACCTTATTGAACGAGGCTGGAATTCCTTCTCATTACTGCGTGATTAATTCCGGCTCATCGCAGGTGTCTTTCGATCCGGATTTTCCATCTATGGGTGGGAATCATGCGATTCTGATGGTGCCTACGGAAAAAGGAAATATCTGGCTGGAAAACACTTCCCAGCAGATTGCTTTTAACCATTTGAGCTACAGTACTACCGATAGAAATGTTCTTGCAGTAACCAAAAAAGGGATCGAACTTATCAATACACCCACTTATACAGCCGAACACAACAGAGAAAAGCAAATTTTGAAAATTAATCTTACAGAAGACAACAGCATCAACGGAGAAATCCAGTTTGCTTATACCGGAAGTCAGTATGATAATAACTTGCCTTACGCTTATTTATCACCGAAGGAGAGAATTGAGGCTATGAAAGCAAGATTTGATGTTCTGAATTTTGAAAAAATTGAAATGAAAGACTTTGTTAATGATAAAGACAATGCAGTAATAAAATTCAATGTAGATTTTAAAGCCAATAATTACTCCAAAAATACAGGAACGAACCTGATTTTCAGAGCAGTGCCTATTTTTACCAATAATTATTATAAATCAGATGAGAACCGTGAGCTTCCATTTGAAATAGGACAGTCTTTCCAGGATGAGTATGAAATTGATTTTATCATTCCAAAAAATTATAAAATTGACGAAGTTCCGGAAAATATGACCATCACTTCTGAATTCGGAACCTATAAACTGAATCTTGTAAAAAACGGCGAATCATTGAAAGTTACCCGATTCATTAAAATTAACAAAGGGATATTTCCGAAAGAAAAATACAACGATTATGTAAGCTTCAGAAAAAAGACCCTGAATATTGATAATTCCAAAATCTTACTGACTAAAATCTAACCATGAAAAAAATAATACTAACAGCGTTCTGCTTCGGAACTTTGATCTATATAAACGGCCAGAAACATGAATTTCTTAATCCTCCGAAATTCGACAATGCGGATCTGTCCAAAACAAAATCAACGCTGGATGAAAATGCACCGGCAGAAATTTTATATAAATCAGTACACTTTGATATTGATACCTCTACGGGAGATCTTAGGAAAAAGGTTTTTTACAGAGTCAAAATCTATGATAAAGATAAGGCAGAAGACTGGCTGAATCTTGAAATTCCACTATACAAAAGCGCAAGTGGCAATGAAGAGACCTTAAATAAGATGAAAGCTTTCGTATATAACCTGGAAAACGGAGCTGCAGCGGCTACAAAAGTAGATAAGAGCTCAAAATATAAGAGCAAGGAAAGCAAATATACAACCATCACCAAATTTGCTTTTCCCAATGTAAAAAATGGGTCTGTTATAGAATATCAGTATGAAGTTTTATCACCGTTTTTATATTCAGTTCCACAGGTTGTAATAGAGTCCGATGCACCTTCGCTGTATACGGAATATATTCTGGATAGCCCTTCATATATAGCCTATAATGTAAATTATACAGGCTCATTGTCTCCAAAGTACAGAATGGTGGAAGAAAAAACAATGTACGGGATGCCGTTTAAAACCTATAGATTCGGGTATGAAAATCTGAAAGGATTTAAAACTGAGAAATTTGTTAAAAATGACAGGAATTACCGGACAAAAGTGAGTGCAGAACTTCATTCCACTAATTTTAGAGAACTGAAAATGCATTCCTCTTCGTGGGAAGAAATCAAAGAAAAGCTGTATAAAGATGAAGATTTTGGTGGAGAACTGAAAAAAACGAGACTGGTTAAAGAAAATGTATCCTCAATTATTTCAGGCCTCAATTCCGATGCTGAAAAAGCTAATGCTATTTTTAACTATGTAAAAAATACATTCACCTGGAACAAAGACAGAGGAATTTATACAGAAGACGGAATAAAGAAACTGATAGAAACCAAAACCGGAAATGCTGCAGAAATAAACCTCTTGCTTGTCATGATGCTTAGAGAAGCAGGACTGAAAGCAGATCCTCTTATTATTTCCACGGTAGACAACGGCTTGATCAACCTGACTTCTCCAAGCATAGTTGGGATGAATTTTGTTATTGCAAGTGTTAAGATAAAAGACGGTTTTAATCTCTATGATGCCACTTCCAAGCAGTCGTCGATGAATAATCTTCCCCCAAGAGACTGGAATCAGTATGGCGTTCTCATGGCTAAAGATAAAGCAGTACTGATGCAGATGGGAAACGCCACTACAAGCTTCAATTATCTTACTACAGAAGCAAAAATCAATGAAGACGGCAGTATTTCCGGTACATATTCCGACAAGGATACCGGCTCATATGCTATGTTTGCCAAGGAAAGCTATGACGAAAATGCTGAAAAATATAAAAAGCAGTATAAAGAAAACTTCTCAATAGATTTTACGGGAATTGAAACCAAAACTCTGGAAAACGGGGATTTTGAGAGCACAATGAAATTCTCCTCAGATAATCTGATTGATAAGATAGGGAAGAAAATGATCATTAACCCAATGCTTTTTTTGAGCAAGAATTCCAATGAATTTGACCAGAGCGAGGAAAGAAAATATCCGATTGATTTTATCTCTTCAATTACTAAAGTGAAAAAAGTAATCCTTGAAATACCGGAAGGCTACGTCATAGAAGCAATGCCTAAAAGTAAAAAAATCGTTACAGAAGACAAAGAAATTGAATACAGCTATATTGCTGAACAGAAAGGTAATAAGCTTGAAATAATCTCCACTACAAAAATTGCCAGTCCGGATTATCCAAAAGAATATTATCCTGCATTCAAACAGATTTGGGGAACCGCCTCAAAAAGTGAGAATCAGGTGATAAGCCTGATCAAAAAATCATAGAAGAGAATATCCTCAGACCGATTATTAGATCAAATAAAAATAATTTTGCAAAACCATTCATTTTTGAATGGTTTTTGCATTACCTCCCAAAATATATAATTATGAAAAACACCATTGCCGTTCTGGCAGTTTCTTCCCTTCTCGCTTTTTCAGCCTGTAAAAAAGGAGAAAGTACAATATTATCTGATAAAACAGAAACTTCCCAACCGGAAAAATTCATAGTGGATTCCGTGAAAGTGAGTGACTCCTCAAAAATTACAGATTCATTAACCATAAGATTCTCTTCCAATCTGCTTGTTTTTCCAACGCTGAAAAGCAAACAATTGCTGGACAGTATCTATTTTCAAAATAAGGGAATCAGGGACTTTTCTAAAAAAGGATTGCAGGCTTTTCTGGATAATGAGAAGAATAAGTATTTCCAATCTGTAAAAAGTGACAGTAAAGACTGGATCTCAGGTATTTCCTACGCGCAGGAATGGTATACAAGCTCCCATATGAACCTGGTTTCTACTGATAATGATTATATGCATATCGGGTATGCATGGAGCGCCTATGAAGGCGGCGCTCACGATAATTATGGATTTTCAGAAAGGGTTTTTGATCTTAAAAGCAATAAAAAACTGGAACTTAAAGATATTACTTCAATGCCGAAAGCTAAGCTTGAGGCTATATTGATGAAGAATATTAATAAAGCACATAGCGGGGCAAAAGACAGTGAAGGAGAAGTGAAGAATTCAGACATGTTGTTGGTAGAAATTATTCCTGCAACAGATAATTTCTATTTTGATCAGAAAAACCTCTATTTCCATTACAGTCCATATGAAATTACTGCCTTTGCCGCCGGAGATATCGTCATTACCGTATCCTGGGAAGAGCTGAGAGGAACACTGAATGCAAAATTCAAAGAAAGAATGAAAATAAAATAAATTAATGCTTCCGGATCTGGAAGCATTTTCTATTTTTGCGGTAATGGAAAAAGTAGCTTTTATCATTAATCCCTTTTCGGCCAAAAAAAATTATCAGCCGTTTCTTGACGAACTTAAAAAAAAGGTTGACAATCCTTTATATTATATCTCCGAATCTATTCCGGCGACAGATGATTTTATCAGGGCAAATTTTGACCATATTGACATTTTTGTAGCCATTGGAGGGGATGGAACTATTTCAACTGTAGCAAGAAATCTTATTAATACGGATAAAGTTCTGGCGATTTTTCCGGCCGGATCTGGCAATGGCTTTTCCAATGAGACTAAGTTCAGCAAAAACCTCGATGAGCTTTTAGAAAAAATTAAAACCAAAGCATCCAGAAAGATTGATACCTTTACCGTTAATAACAGACTGTCTATCAATGTTTCAGGAACAGGATTTGACGGAAAAGTGGTGAAAGAATTCGAAAAAACCAACCGCGGATTCAAAAACTATATCAAAGTATCCCTGAAAACATTTTTTAACTATAAACCTATCAAGGTTAAATTTTTTGATGAAGCCTATCAACAGTACAATGGTAAATATTTAATGTTGAATATAGCCAATACCCGTCAGTTCGGAAACAATGCTTATATCGCTCCCCAGGCAAGTAAAAGTGACGGATTGGTAGATATGGTGCTGGTGAAAAAATTCCCACTGACCTATTCCGCTCTTTTTGCCTTCAGAATGTTTACCAAAAAGTTGAAGGACGATGAGTATGTAACGTATCTTCCCGTTTCAGAAATTTCATTTAAAGTAACAACCAAAAACTGGCATCTAGATGGTGAGTTTAATAAAATAAAATCACCAATACATGTAAAGGTTTTACCAGCCAGCCTGAATATTTTAGTTTAATTCTCAGTCATTCCAATCTTAAAAAGAATAAAGGTTTATTGCTTAAGATCAAACCTCAAGCTTCTTCTCAATTTCATTCGGATAATCCAGGCAATACTGCAGCTGGGTTTTATCCAGTTGCTTCTCCCAGTTGGCAACAACTACCGTCGCTACCGAGTTTCCAATCACATTCGTTAAAGCCCTGCATTCACTCATAAATTTATCGATTCCCAGAATAAGAGTCATTCCTGCAATGGGTATTTCAGGAACCACTGCCAGTGTTGCTGCCAGTGTCACAAACCCTGCTCCCGTAACGCCAGCAGCACCTTTTGAACTTAACATGGCCACCAAAAGCAGCATCAGCTGTTTTTCCAGTGGAAGATGAATATTCAGGGCCTGAGCTATAAAAAGAGAAGCCAGTGTCATATAAATATTTGTCCCATCCAGGTTGAAAGAGTATCCGGTAGGGACTACAAGGCCTACAATTGCTCGTGAGCAACCTGCCTTTTCCAGTTTTTCCATAATTCCCGGAAGCGCTGACTCAGAAGAACTGGTTCCTAAAACCAATAGAAGCTCCTCTTTCAGATAAAACATCAGCTTGAAAATATTGAATCCGTTATACCAGGCCACTGATCCCAAAACCAATACGACAAATAGAATGGAAGTAATATAGAATGTTCCTACTAAAAATATAAGATTCAATACAGAATGAAGACCATATTTCCCGATAGTAAATGCCATTGCACCAAAAGCTCCTATCGGGGCCAGCTTCATCAGCATATGAACAATTTTAAAAACCGGAGTTGACATATCCTGCAGAAAATCAGTTACCTTCTGGCTTTTCTCTTTGGTGAGAACCAAGGCGATGCCCATTAGAATAGCTACCAGAAGCACCTGAAGTATATTTTCTCCTACCAGCGGACTGAAAAGCGTTTCCGGAATGATATTCATGATAAAGCCTGTCAGGGTAGAGTCGTGAGCCTTTTGCTGATACTGTGAAACATCGCCCGATAGAGTAGCAGGATCAATATTTAAACCGTGTCCCGGCTGTAAAATATTTCCTACGATCAATCCGATAATCAGTGCTAAAGTTGAAAATGTAAAAAAATAGATCATTGCTTTTACGGCAATGCGGCCAACTTTTTTAAGGTCAGTCATATGGGCAATTCCCAATGTTAGAGTAATAAAGATCACCGGAGCGATGATCATTTTTACCAGTTTGATGAATCCATCACCAAGTGGTTTCATTTTTTCACCCAGCTCAGGATAGAATTTTCCCAGAAGTATACCGGCTGCTATGGCGATAATGACTTGAAAATAAAGCTGCTGATAGATTTTTTTAGCTTTCAAAAGATTCATTTTAGGTTTTGAACGCGGAAAATTAATAATTTTTATCTTAAAACATGACGAAAGTCAGTTAAAACTGATGATGAAGAAAGGAGATGGGAGATGGAGGTTCTGGAAATTCTGGAAGTTTAGGATAATAAGAGTAGTGGATAAAATAATGCTTCGACTCCGCTCAGCATGACACAATTTACATCAACGTGGTCGTGCTGAGCGGAGTCGAAGCATATATAAACAGGACCCCGGATTTTGCTTATTCCACCGCAACAGAATCATCACCCCGGCCGTCTGCCACAGCATGAATGTTTCCGTTATCATCCATCAGGATCAGTTCTGTTTTTCCGATGTGCTTTATTTTTTCAATCACATAATTTTTACTTTTAAGAGCTGTGATCGTGCTTTCAGGGAAATTATTTTCTACGGTAATTTTTTCAGGAAGCCACTGATGATGGAATTTCGGTGCATTCACAGAAATATTGGCATTCAGTTTAAAATCTATCACATTCACGATAGACTGATAAACAGAAGTAGGAATCGTTGTTCCGCCCGGTGTTCCTACCACCATATATGGCTTTCCATTTTTAAGCAGTATAGTAGGAGTCATAGAAGAAAGCATTCTTTTATTGGGCTGTATAGAATTGGCTTCTCCGCCTACGGCTCCAAACATATTCGGAACTCCCGGCTTGATAGAGAAATCATCCATTTCGTTATTTAAGAAGAAACCTGCACCCGAAACCACAACCTTACTTCCGTAATACCCGTTAAGTGTAGTTGTTACAGAGGCTGTATTCCCCTCTTTATCTATAACAGAAATATGGGTGGTCTGGGTAGATTCTTTTGGCTGGCTGATGATTTTTCCGACTTCTGAACTTGGTGTCGCTTTACTGAAGCTGAAGCTTTTCCATCTGTTTTTTAAATATGAATCGGAAGTAAGATAGGTGGTTTTGTCCTCAATAAAATCCGGATCGCCCATGTATTCTGCTCTGTCTGCAAAAGCTCTTCTTTCCGCTTCCGCCATGATTTGTACCGCCTCCGTTGAATTTTGCTGGTATTTTTCCAGATTTTCGTACCCGGCCATTGTCAGCATCTGGGCAAGCAATACGCCACCACTGGACGGAAGAGGCATAGTGACCACACGACTTCCTTTATAATCGAATTCCAAAGGTTTTCTTTCTACCGTTTTATAGTTTTTAAGATCCTCCAAAGTGATAATCCCGTTGCCTTTTTTCATTTCCGAAACCATAAGCTCAGCGGTTTTTCCTTCATAGAATCCTTTTGCTCCCAGTTTCTGGATCAGTCTCAATGTTGCAGCCAGTTCTTTCTGAACTAAAAGATCACCGGCTTTCCAGGGAGTATCTTTTATAAAAGCAATAGAGGATTTGTTATGTTTTAAGAAATTTTCTTTGTGTGTATTCAGCATATTGGCTTCCATTTCTGTAATGGCAAATCCTTTTTCCGCAAGATCAATAGCTGGCTGAATGATTTTATCCATCGGAAGCTTGCAGTATTTTAAAGTCGAAAAAAATCCGGAGATGCTTCCCGGCACACCTACAGCGAGTCTTCCGTATTGGGAAAGTTCTGTATCCGCCTTTCCGTTTTTATCAACGTACATGTCCTTAGACGCTTTTTTCGGAGCTGTTTCTCTATAATCCAGAGTGAATTTTTCACCATTGTTTTTAACGCCTACTAAAAAGCCGCCGCCGCCAATGTTTCCAGCCTGAGGATAAACTACGGCAAGAGCATATTGGGTTGCTACTACAGCATCGTACGCATTTCCACCCATCTTCATTACTTCGGCTCCTGCTTCGCTGGCAAGAGGATGAGCAGAAATCACTACACCCTTATTCTTTACTTTTACCTCCTTTATAATATTGAAATCAGTAAACTGAGCAAATGAAAAATTAAATGCTGTAAATAAGGCAGCAATAAATATTTTCTTCATAAGATTATGTTTTAAGACAAAAGTAGATAATTTTAAAGAAACTGACCTTTCTTTAATGGGTGTTTATCACTAGATCAGTCGAATAGAAAGTAAACTATTTATCGAATTATATATTTGATATGTAAAAAATCAATAGTATTGATAAAATTTATTTAAATAGTGTTATTATTATAATTATTTTTTAAAGTAATCTGTATTTTAATGTTTTTAATGTATTTTTATATGATGAATTGCCACTTAAAAAAATACATATGAATAAAAATTATCAAAAAATTGCTCTGCTTGGAGTATTGTTTTTTATTTCAGCAAATGCCAATGCTCAAACTAATGATTCAATAAAAACTAATCAGGTCGATGAAGTGAAAATCACTATTGGTTCACGAAATAAAGCAAGGGTTGCTACCGATACTCCGGTGCCGGTAGATGTTATTAATATTGGTTCCCAGTCAGTTTTAAGTCCTCAGATGGACCTTAATCAGATTCTGAATTACGCTGCACCTTCTTTTACATCTAACTCAACAACTGTAGCAGATGGTACAGATCATGTGGATCCTGCCCAGCTAAGAGGACTTGGACCTGATCAGGTATTAGTCCTGCTCAACGGAAAAAGAAGACATACCTCTTCTTTGGTCAATATCAACGGATCGCCGGGCAGAGGTTCAGTAGGTACCGATCTTAATGCTATTCCTGCGTTTGCTATAGAGAGGCTGGAAGTACTGAGAGACGGAGCTTCTGCACAATACGGCTCTGATGCTATTGCAGGGGTGATTAATGTCATTATGAAGAAAAACACCAATGCTTTTACAGCTGCTATTACTGCAGGAGCTTTTAATTCAAAAGGATCTAATGACCATCATGGAGGATGGGACGGTGGGAAATACCAGGTAGATCTTAATTACGGGACTAAAGTCGGGACCAATGGATTTATTAATTTCACGGCAAGTTTATTAAGCAGAGACGATACCAGGAGGGCTATGGCAGCGACCGGGGATATTTTTAATGCTTATAATGCCATTGAACAGAGAGCAATGGAAAATGGAGTGAATATTTCTTCACTTTTTGGTAATATTAGCAATACTCCAAATACACAGCAGATTATAAATTATATTCATCAGTATGCCCCACAGGTAGGTTATTTTACGGCGCAGCAACAGGCAGATATTCAATCTGCAAGTACTATTGCACAATTGCAGAATTTGTTGAAAGTTAATGTAACTGAAAATGAATTGGCTTACAGGAGATTAACAAGGGATGATTTTAATATGCGGGTAGGACAGTCGAAATTGACATCCGGCCAGTTTTTTATGAATTCTGAATTTGATCTTTCATCATCTGTGAAAGGATATGCTTTTGGAGGCATTTCTTACAGAGATGGTAATGCAGCGGGTTTTTTCAGAAGACCCAATCAAAACAGAACGTCTACGGCCTTATACCCGAACGGTTTCTTACCGGAAATAGCCTCTGATGTTATTGACCTTTCTTTTGCAGGCGGATTTAAAGGGAAATTAGGGAATGTCAACTATGACATAAGCAATACCTTTGGACAGAATACTTTTGATTATACTATTAAGAATACGGCCAATGCGTCCATGGCTTATCCCGGTAAAACCGAATTTGATGCAGGTGGACTGAGCTTTATGCAAAATACAATCAATGCAGATTTCGATACAAAATTTGACTGGCTGAAAGGTTTTAATGTAGCCTTCGGAGGAGAAGCTAGATTTGAACGGTATAAGATACAAAACGGAGAAGAGGCGTCATGGGCGCTTTATGATATCAATGGAAGGATCCAGACTCCATCAACTGTTGCTTCTTTGAAACCCACTGATTTTTTAGGAGCTACCAGACCGGGCGGATCGCAGGTGTTTCCCGGGTTTAGACCTGAAAATGCTCTAAATAAAGGCAGGCAGTCTGTTGCCGCTTATGTGGATACCGAACTGGATGTTACGGATAAGTGGCTTTTGAGTGCTGCTTTGCGGTATGAAAACTATTCAGATTTTGGATCTACGTTCAATTATAAAATAGCAACACGGTATAAACTGACCGATCAGATTAATATAAGAGCAGCTCATTCAACTGGCTTTAGGGCTCCATCTTTACAGCAGATTTATTTCAATGCTACGGCAACCCAGTTTGTAGGAGGTACAGCATTTGAAGTGGGTACATTTTCAAATGATTCAGAAGCTGCCAAGCTCTTGGGTATTCCACAATTGAAACAGGAAGAGTCAATTAGTTATTCTGCGGGGTTTACAGCGAAAATTCCACAGGCTAACCTTACTTTTACTGTTGACGGTTATTATATTAAGATCAAAAACAGGGTGGTCCTTACCGATCAGTTCTCAAGACCGGCCGGAACCTATGCTGACGGAAGCCCGGAAAAAAATCTGCAGAATCTTTTTGACCAGGCCAATGCCAATGCAGCTACATTTTTTGCTAATGCTATTGATACTCAGACCAAGGGAGTGGAAGGGGTGATATCTCACAGAGGTAAATTTTCCGAGAAGTTTTCGTTAAATTCTGATCTGGCAGTGACGGTATCTAAGACCAACCGGGTAGGAGACATTCATGGTTCGGATGCTTTGATTAAAGCAGGGCAGGTCAACCGTTATTACTCGGAATCGAGTAGGATTTATCTTGAAGAGGCTGTGCCAAGATTTAAAGCTTCTCTTAATAATACTTTGGAAATCAGTAGATTTAATGTGCTTTTGAGAAATGTATATTTCGGAGAGGTCACGGATCCGAATACAATGGATGCTAATGGAGATGGTATTGTAAGTGGAGAAATCATCAATGGACAGGCTGTTGCTACAGAGCATCCTGTTTGGGGTGGTAAGGTAATTACAGATTTATCGGTAGGCTACAAATTCAGTGACAGTTTCAGGCTGACCATTGGAGCTAATAATTTATTCGATATTTATCCGGATAAAAATTACGGACCAACTGCGGTGAAAGTACCTGCTCTGGATAGTTCCGGTAATTTGACTTACGTTAATGCTGCTCCTATAGATCTTACCAATCAGAATCAGTTCGTTTACTCCAGAAATACATCCCAGTTTGGAATGAATGGAAGATTTCTTTTTGCAAGAGTTAATCTGAGCTTTTAACAGTTTCTTTTTAGATATTATGAAAAAGGTATGTTTATGCATACCTTTTTTATTTTGGTTGATATGATTTTTTTACTTTTGTAGAATTCTAAAAAAATATGTAAAATGGAATCCTATACGGAAAGAATATTAATTACGGGTGCTCTGGGACAGATCGGCACCGAACTGACGAACAGGCTTGTTGAAATTCACGGAGCTGATAATGTAGTGGCATCAGGACTGGACAGATGGCAAAAGGGGATCACTGCTGCCGGACATTATGAAAGGATGGATGTTACCAATACGCAGCTGGTAAGGCAGGTTATTAAAGACTATGAGATCACAACAGTCTATCATTTAGCATCACTTTTGTCAGGAACTTCAGAAAAGCAGCCAATTTTTGCATGGAAGCTGAACCTTGAGCCTCTGCTTCATTTTTGTGAAATGGCAAAGGAAGGCCTTCTTAAAAAGATCTTCTGGCCAAGCTCAATTGCGGTATTCGGGAAAGGAATTCCAAAACAGAATGTAGGACAGGATGTGGTTCTGAATCCTACAACAGTTTATGGAATCTCCAAAATGGCAGGAGAGAAGTGGTGTGAGTATTATTTCGACAAGTATGGAGTAGATGTAAGAAGTATAAGATATCCGGGACTTATTTCGTGGAAGACTCCTGCTGGAGGGGGTACAACAGACTACGCAGTTGAGATTTTTTATGAAGCAATAGAAGAAGGAAAATATACAAGTTTCATTTCCCAAGATACAGGAATGCCGATGTTATATATGGATGATGCGATCAATGCAACATTGAAATTAATGGAAGCTCCGAAGGAAAGTCTTACCGTTCGTTCTTCCTATAATTTAGGTGGAATGTCATTTACACCGAAAGAACTGGCAGAAGAAATCAAGAAAGAAATTCCTGATTTTTCTATCGATTATCAACCGGATTTCAGACAGGCTATTGCAGATTCTTGGCCGGCTTCCATTGATGATTCCGTAGCGAAAAAAGACTGGGGACTCACTTATGATTTTGGAATTTCTGAAATGACGAAGGACATGATTAAGAATCTTAAGGTGAAATTGAATAAAAATTAATTACTTAAAGTTTACATTTAAATAATTAACATTTTAACATCTGATTTTTAATCAATTATAATATTTATCTAAAATTTAATTTAAATGATTTTATTGACTTTTAACATCCTGAATATTGAAGCTGAAGCGAAAAACAGTGCAGAAATTTCTGATGTGGAAAGACTGAAAATCACAGAAGACAATACAAAAGCTATTCTTCGGATTTTAAATATTCATGATATAAAAGCAAGTTTTTTTATAGAGATTTCTATGGCAGGAAAACTGCAGAATTTAATAAAAGCAATTTCATCCAAAGGGCATGAAATTGCTTTTTATAATTTGAATTCTAATCTTCAGGAAATAGAGAATGTTAAAAAGAATATTGAGGATTTTGTGGAAAAACAGGTTAGAGGAATCAGACAGAAAGATTTTAAGCTTCCTCTGCAGGATTTGAAATCCCTGGAGTTTAATTATGTTTCCAATATTGATAATGCAGACATACTTTTTCCGTTCAAAAGATTGAAAAGAGATACAGAAATTAATGAAGAAGACGGACTGAGTATTGTCCCTGAAAGTATTTCACCATACAGCCAGCTGCCCTATAATGATTTTGTATTTCAGATTCTGCCGATGAATTATTATCAGAATATGGTTTTTGAAACCCTTAAAAATGATGATTTTGTACTGATCTACCTCAATTCCTGGCAGTTTACCGATTTTAAAAAATACAGGTTTGATATTCCGTTTTACAGAAGCCTGTTTTCGGGCAAAAAAATGGAGGACAAACTGGACGCCCTCCTTACCTGGATCAACGAAAAAGAACTTGCCACTTCCCGTATGAAGGATTATATTTTTTAAATTTCTTTCTCGAGGATTTTTATGCTCTCGCAGATTTAGCAGATGTTTGCGTTGTAATTGTATCGTACATTGTTAAGATATAAGGGTATTATTGAACTTGCTTATCTGTGGCTATAGATCATAATATCCATAAACATCTGCATAATCCGCTAAATCTGCGAGAGACTATTTAAGACAGTTCAAAAAGAGTTATTTCCGGTAGAACCCCAACTCTTCCGGGATAACCAAGAACACCAAAGCCCCTGTTTACATACAGCATCTTGCCTTCACTTTCATAGAGATCAGCCCATTTTGGATAGCGGTACTGTGCCGGAGACCATTTTATATTTTTAAGATCCAAGCCGAACTGCATCCCGTGGGTGTGTCCTGAAAGGGTCAGATGAATGTTTCCCGGGTGTTTTTTTACCACATAATCAAAATGAGTAGGGTCATGGCTCATCAGGATTTTAGGAGCGGATTCTGGTACGCCTTTTAAAGCATCATCAATTTTCCCAAATTGCGGAAATGGTTTCAGTCCCCAGTTTTCAACGCCGAGAATATAAAGCTTCTCTCCATTTTTGTCTATCATCCTGTGCTCATTTCTCAACATATCAAAACCGGCCTGTTTTTCATATTCAATAAGCGTGTCAAGGTTCTTTTTCTTGGCATCATTAGACGTCCATGATACATAATCGCCGTAATCATGGTTTCCCAGCACTGCAAATTTTCCGTCTTTTGCTTTGATTTTAGAAAATAACGGGATGAAAGGTTTGAATTCATCAGCAATGTTATTGACCATGTCTCCTGTAAAAAGAACAAGATCAGGGTTTTGCTCGTTAATTAGGTTAATGGCATGCTGTAATTTGTCCGGATCAGGAAAGCTGCCACTGTGAACGTCAGAGATCTGGATTACTTTATAGCCTTTAAAATCTTTAGAAAGACCGGGTATTTTTACTTTTATCCTTCTTACGGTATGTCTGTACTTACCAAATGTAATTCCGTCAATAAAAAGAGCTGAAAGAACACCTCCAAGGCCTAATCCTATCATACTCAGAAACTTTCTTCTTTCAGGGAAAAAGCTTTCTTTCGGTTGTGTTAATCCTATCAGATATCCTCCTGTTCTGAAAATATCGTCAATAAGCAAAAACAATACTACAAAAATTTTAGGCAGCATGAAGATCAGGAATAGCGAGATCGTGATCTGTGCCCTGACCATGCTTCTGTCCGATCTTTGGAAATGGGTAACTTCATAGGCGAAAATTCCATAAACGGTCAAAGATACAGCCCAATACCCGAGTCTGACCCAGAAATTATCAGTTAATGTTCTTATGGCCTGATAAATATAGACTTCTAGAATTAGGAAGATAGCGGCAATGATCAAAAAATTTCTTTGCATAATACATCTAAAAAAAGCACAAAGAATACATTTCCCCTGTGCTTTATATTTTTTTGTTATTTAAATATTTTAAGGAAATCTGTAAACGATAGCATTGATGTTCATTCCGGCACCTACCGAAGTCATCACAATGTTACCTTTATCTTTAAACGTTTGACCTTCCATTTTTCCTTTAATTATTAAATCATACATTGTAGGAATGGTTGCTACAGATGTATTTCCAAGATCCTGGATCGTCATAGGAGAGATCGCATGGTCGTAATCTTTTATATCATAAAGCTTATGAAGCCTTTCGATCATGGCATAATCCATTTTGGCATTGGCCTGGTGAATAAGGATCTTATCAATATCTTGGATAGAAAGTTTCGCATCTTCGATTGTTTCTTTGATCGCTGAAGGAACATTTTTAAGGGCGTATTCATAGATCTTTCTTCCCTGCATTCTTACGTAAAGGCGCCTCTGGTCTACATTAGCGTTAATAGAAGGTGCATTTTCCAGGTAACAAAGCTCCGGACCGTTGTCGCAGATCGTGTTGTGGGCAATAATACCTACATTTTCCTGCTCTGTAGCCTGTACTACCACTGCTCCGGCTCCGTCGGCAAAGATCATTCTGTTTCTGTCATGCGGATCAGTAACGCGGCTTAATGTTTCTGCGCCTACCACAAGAATGGTTTTTGCGGCTTTTGCTTTGATAAGATTGTCCGCAAGGATCATGGCTTCCACCCATCCCGGACATCCGAAGATCATATCATAAGTAACACATTTTCTATTTTTAATGCCCAACTTATTTTTTACTCTTGCTGCCATATTCGGCATAAAATTCACATATCCGTCTACAGTAACTTCTCCGAAGTTGCTCGCATAAATAATATAGTCCAGTTCTTCACCATCTACTTTAGCATCCTCAAGGGCAGCTTTGGCAGCCTCAGAACCGATCTGTGAGTTGGAAAGATCGTCCTCAATAAATCTTCTGTTTTCTATTTCTGTGATTTCTACAAACTTTGCGATGGTTTCTTCTGCAGGTTTTTCAATCTTAACTCCGTCTTCAGTGTAGAACTCAGAATCCATGAAATAATCTCTACCAATAACTCTGTTAGGAATATAGGATCCGGAACCAATAATGATCGTATTTGGCATTCGTTTATATGATTTTTTAAAGATGCAAAGTTAATAATTAATATTAATAACGGAGAATTAAAAATATTATTAAATTTGCAAAAATTGTACTTTACAATCGTATGAAAAACAACTCGTCCTTAAAAGGCTTACTTATTGCAGCTGTGGTGTTTATCGTTGCCTTTGGGGTCTACTTCTTCTTTTTAGCCAAGAAAAATTATTTTGTAGTAGACAATCCTACCCCCAATACATATTATTTTAAGATCAATAACGGTTCCGAAGGGGTTATTTCTGCGGGCCAGTATGTACATGTGGACGTAAAAAAAGGGAAAAACTCTATCAAAGTTTTCGACCAGAACAAGAAAATGCTGTATGATTCTGCATTTGAAGTAAGTAAGATTCGTGGACTGATCAATATTGCCCATCAGGATTATTATATTAATGATCAATATTATGGGTACAATCTTAAAAAAGATTCATTACTTTTGGCCCTGGACAAAACCACAATTGACGGAAAAGCTTATTTTGGAGGAGCAAGGCACTTCAATAAGCTTTATACTGAAGATTTTTATTATAATGTAGATGAAGATTACGATAAGGTAATTAAAAACATCCAAAAGGTGGAATCGAGATCAAAGATCTTCAGAAAGCAGGATTTCCTAAATTATTACAAAGAATATTACAAGTTTTAAAGTTTTGACAAAAGATATTACCAAAGTTACTCCCTACAATTCTGAGGCTACCAAGAAAAGCCAGGTAGAGGATATGTTCGACAATATTGCACCGAAGTATGACCTTCTGAATCATGTTTTATCTATGAAAATTGATGTTTTATGGAGAAATACATTGGTGAAAATGATGAAAAAAGACAATCCGCAGGAAGTGTTGGATGTGGCTACAGGAACGGGAGATTTAGCAATCACCATTGAAAAAGGAACCGATGCGAAAGTAATTGGTTTGGATTTATCACAACAAATGCTGAATGTTGGCGTTATTAAAATAAAAAAACTTAAATTAGACGGCAAAATTTCCATGCAAAAAGGGGATGCAGAAAATTTACCTTTCGAGGACAATAGATTCGACGCTGTTTCCGTTGCATTTGGAGTGAGAAATTTTGAAAACCTTACCAAAGGTTTGGCAGAATTAAGAAGAGTAGTTAAAGATAACAAGAGTGTTTATATACTGGAGTTTTCAAAGGTTGAGGGGTTCTTAGGGCCATTTTATATGTTTTATTTCAAAAATATATTACCTGCCATTGGCAGACTGGTTTCCAAAGATAATAGGGCATATACATACCTTCCGGATTCTGTAAATGCTTTTCCTTTCGGGGAAAAGATGAAACAAATTCTTTTAGATACAGGATTTAAGAAAGTAGAATATAAAAAGTTAAGTTTAGGTATAGCCACAATTTATAAAGCAACAAAGTAACCTATGAATAAATTTCTATTAAGAGCACTGGTTTTAGCCTCAGTTAATATTGCAGTTTTTGCAGATGCACAATTCAGAACCCGAAACAGAATGGATAAGTTGGAAGACTTTGACGAGCAGAAATTCAGTTGGGGTTTTTATTTGAACGGCAACAGGCTAGACTACCGTATCGTCCTACATCCAAGATATGGTGCGGAAGGTAATCAGAATCTTGTTAAATCTAAAGAAAGCTACAGTTTCGGGGCCGGTTTGATCGCCAAATGGAGACTGAATGACTATCTGGATTTAAGATTGGAACCAGGCTTGCAATTTGCTCAAAGGCAGTTGATCTTTAACACTCAGTCCAATGACCAGTATGCTGCCGGAACATTGACGAACCCTCCTTTTTTTCCAATCGCTTTAACTGAGAAAGACAGAGTAAGAGAGATAAAATCTACATTGGTAGACGTTCCTGTTTTGCTGGAGCTTCACGGCCAGAGATGGTACAATTCCAGACCCTATATTGCGGCAGGGGTGAACTATATAGTGAACCTTCAGTCCAATTCAGATTCTGAAGATGACAACATGCAGCAGGTTTTCAGATCTACAACGCATAACTTTGCGTGGTCTGCTGAAATGGGAATTCAGTTTTATTTCAATAAATTTAAACTTACTCCGGCGATCAGAGGAACATTCTTCATGAATAACGAGAAAGTGGCAGATAATGCAACGACACCTCCATACTGGGCAACTGCAATGTCTACGCTTCAGACAAGAGCTGTAATGTTTGTTCTGAAATTCGAATAAGAAAATATACATTAAAAATACAAAAGGAGTTGCTTATGCATCTCCTTTTTTTCGTGCCCAATCAAAATATAGAGACTTTTATTTTTGTTACTGTTATTATTTTTTTACTTTTGCTATTAGTTAGAATATAGAAAACCTGAAATGCTTCAAGATTTAGAAAATAATTTTTCAGAATTAGAGAAAAAGATTTTGCTTTTACAAAAGAACTATAAAAATCTTACTGAAAGACTATCTGAATTAACTGTTGAGCATGAAGAGCTGAAAACGAAGTATGATGAGGAAAGAAGAAGAAATCAGGTATTAGCAGAAGAACAAAAAAATATAAAATTGTATTCAGCAATATCAGGGAATCCTGAACACAACAGATTAATGAAAAACCACATCAACAGATTGGTAAAAGAAATTGATTTCTGTATTGCACAGCTTCAAAACAGTGGACTATAATGGATGTAAGAAGAATAACCATCAACATTGCAGGAAGGGTATATCCGCTGAACGTACCGGCCGCAGAGGAAGAAACTCTGCGTAAAGTAGGAAAGCAGATTGAAAGTATGATTAAAGATTTTGAACAGAACTTCGATGTAAGAGACAAACAGGATGCTTTGGCTATGTGTGCCCTGAAACTGGGAACCAATGCTGAAGTAGTTTCTCTTAACTACGAAAAAAATATAAATTCTACCAACGAAAGATTAGTGCAGATTAATCAGTCGTTGAATGAAATTGGGAAATAGATTTTTTCCCATCAGACTGCCTACAATAATTCTAACACATTTAAGGTAAACTCAACGCTAAACAATTACCGAGCAAATGTCCGCTGAATGGCGTGCCGGGTCTCCCGGATTACAGACAGAGGAAATCAGTTCAAATCGTGTTGATTAGGAGTTTACTCTCAATCCCTGAATTGTTGTAGGTTTTTTTTATTTAGATAAGTGTAAGACAATTAAAACTCAATATATATTATGACAACAGCCACCATTATAGTAGGCGTTATTTGCTTAGTTGTAGGAGCAGTGATAGGGATTCTTTTCTCTAAGAGCTCGCTGAATACCAAAGCAAAATTTATTGTAGATGATGCAAAGAAAAATGCCGAAAACCTTATAGAAAAAGCAAATGTTCAAGCTGAATCCATAAAGAAAGAAAAGAATCTACAGGCCAAAGAAAAATTTTTGGAACTGAAATCCCAGCACGATGCGGATATCCAATCCCGTGAGAAAAAAATGCAGGAGGTTGAAAAAAGAATTAAAGACAAGGAGCATAAGCTTAATGATGAGCTTAGCAAGACCGGAAAACTTGAAAAGGACCTTGACAAGCAGATTGCAGACTACGCTAAGAAAAACGAGATCTTAGACAGAAAACAGCAGGAACTGGATGTGGCTACCACTAAGAAAGTAGAAATCCTTGAAAAAATAGCCAATTATACGGCAGAAGAGGCTAAAGCAGAATTGGTGGAAACCATGAAAGCCGAAGCTAAAACAAGAGCCCAGGCACACGTTCAGGGAATTATGGAAGAAGCACAGCTGAATGCTAAGAACGAAGCAAGAAAGATTGTTATCCAGACGATCCAAAGAATCGGAACCGAGCAGGCAATTGAAAATTCAGTATCGGTTTTCAATATTGAATCAGATGAGGTAAAGGGTAGAATCATCGGTAGAGAAGGGAGAAACATCCGTGCTTTAGAATCTGTGACAGGGGTTGAAATTATTGTTGATGATACTCCGGAAGCTATTCTTCTTTCATGCTTTGACCCTGTAAGAAGAGAAATTGCAAGACTGTCCCTTCATAGATTGGTGACGGATGGAAGAATTCACCCGGCAAGAATTGAAGAAGTAGTAGAAAAAACAAGAAAACAGATCGAAGAAGAGATTATTGAAGTAGGAAAAAGAACAATCATTGATTTGGGAATCCACGGATTACATCCTGAACTGATTAAAATCGTAGGTAGAATGAAATACCGTTCTTCTTACGGACAAAACCTGTTACAGCACTCAAGAGAAGTAGCGAATATTGCTGCAACAATGGCTGCAGAATTAGGATTAAACGTAAAATTAGCCAAAAGAGCAGGTCTTTTACATGATATTGGTAAAGTGCCTGAGCAGGAGTCTGAACTTCCTCACGCTTTATTGGGGATGCAGTGGGCTGAAAAATATGGTGAAAATGCAGAAGTTGTTAACGCAATCGGAGCTCACCACGACGAAATTGAAATGAAGTCATTGTTATCGCCGATCATCCAGGTTGCCGATGCAATCTCCGGAGCAAGACCGGGAGCAAGAAGACAGGTTCTGGAATCTTACATCCAGAGACTGAAAGATCTTGAATCTGCAGCATTAAGCTTTGATGGAGTTTCCAGTGCATATGCGATTCAGGCAGGTAGAGAACTTAGAGTAATGGTAGAAAGTGGAAAAGTAAGTGATGAAACAGCCAACCAGCTCTCTTACGACATCTCTGAAAAGATCCAGAATGAACTGACCTATCCGGGACAGGTAAAAGTAACCGTAATCAGAGAAACAAGAGCCGTGAATATTGCAAGATAATACACGATTAAGATATTTAAAAAAAACCTTTCAAGAGATTGAAAGGTTTTTTTATTTTTATCAAAACTTAAAAATGCAAGAACTGTCTTTATCTTCAAAACTGAAGTACATCTTTTCAATCCCCGTTATTATTTCAGCCTTAGGCTATTTTGTAGATATCTATGACCTGCTTTTATTTGGTATTGTAAGAATTCCGAGTTTAAAAGCTTTAGGCCTGGATCCTGATACTGACGGAACCTTTATCCTGAACTGCCAGATGGTGGGACTTCTTATCGGTGGCGTGTTCTGGGGAATTTTTGGAGACAAAAAAGGAAGGCTGTCCGTACTTTTCGGGTCTATCTTAGTATATTCCCTTGCCAATATCGCCTGTGGATTTTTACCCTATTTTCCCAAAGAGCACTTGGTGTACCAATATGCAGGTTTAAGATTTATTGCAGGAATAGGGCTTGCAGGAGAGCTTGGAGCCGGAATTACCCTGGTTTCTGAAAGCCTGCCAAAGAGTCTGCGGGCAATTGGAACTTCAGTAGTAGCGGGTTTCGGATTGATGGGTGCAGTAGTAGCCCAGCTTACTGTAGAGCTGGCCGGAGGATGGAATATTTCATACATTATCGGCGGAATTATGGGGATCATGCTGTTGATTCTAAGGGTAAGCGTATCAGAGTCAGGGATTTATAAAAATATAGAGCATAAAAACGTCTCTAAAGGAAATTTTCTTTCTTTCTTTACCAATAAGGAACGTTTGACCAGGTATCTTAAATGCATAGCAGTAGGTCTGCCTACATGGTATTGTATAGGCATTCTGGCAGTTTTAGCCAACCAATTTGCCCCTGAATTAGGAATAAAAGATCTGAACCCTGGAAAAGCCATTATGTGGGCCTACATTGGTATTTCTGCTGGTGATCTGATGAGCGGTTTTATTTCCCACGCATTGAAATCCCGGAAAATGGCTATTTTTTATATGCTGCTGTTCACGATAATCGGCGTGGCGGTCATGTTGTTTGGAAATACCAATACAGAAACAAAATACTACATGTTCTGTGTCTGGCTGGGCTTAGGTACTGGGTATTGGGCAATGTTTGTGACCCTTGCGGCAGAACAGTTCGGGACCAATATCAGAAATACGGCAACCACTACTGTACCCAATATGGTAAGAGGTCTGTTACCCGTAATGATCCTGGCATTTGATCTGCTGAAAAATAATTTCAGTGTTATTATAAGTGCGGCAATTGTAGGAATTGTTGTATTCGGGTTAGCCTTTTATTCATCGCTGACCATTTCAGAAACGCACAATAAAGATCTGGAATTTATTGAATAGTATAACAGTTTTAACAGAAATTATCTTTTTTTAAGTACAATGAAATAAATAAATTAACATTTTATTGTGTTTTATATCATTATTAATTGTTTAATTTTGAAAGTAAAGGAAATTAATTCTATTGTTTAATTAAAATCAAAATATCATGTCACAGGAAATTTTTAAAAAAGCAAAAAAGTTAAAAAAGGATGACCTTAAGAACATTATAGGCGGAGTTGGTGGAGTAATCACTCCGGATCTTTCGCAATGTGGCTGTAGCTGTACAGGTGCAGTGACAGGTCCGTCTTATTGTATAAAGTATAAAAAGTGTCTGCAGGTAATAACCTGTTAATAAAATATCACTAAAACCTTTCGAGAAATTGAAAGGTTTTATTTATTAACGCTTAAGAATTAAAACAAAATTCTGTTGTCTTTCTCTTGAACGGTTTTATGCCGGGTTAAAAGAACAGGATTATAAAATTGTTTAATAAAGGTTAACCGTTATTATTCCGCTTATAATGTAATAAAAGTAATGAAATCAACGTATTATTAAAATTTTAATTAAATTATGTTGTGAATAATTAATATTTGTTTAACTTTGGAAGGTAACTAAACTATATTGTTTAATCCTAAATCAAATCATTCAACACTATGAAAAATGCTAAGAAATTAAAAAAAGCAGATCTAAAGAACATTATTGGAGGAATCAGCGGAACCCCTGATTTATCACTTTGCGGATGCAGCTGCTCAGGTTCTGTAACAGGACCTTGGTATTGTGTGCAGCATATTGCTTGTACACAAGGGTATAACTGTGGTTCAGAAATTTAAGAACTATTTCAGTCAGAAATAAACATTTCCACATTTAATACGCAAAAGCCTTTTGGACCTTCCAGAAGGTTTTTGTCTTTAAATTACATCTTATAAAAAAGAAAAATCGTTTATTTTGTTTTTGTAAATTATTTATAATCAATGATTTGTGTTTATTTTTTTTAAAAAATTGAATAAAATATTAACCGATAATATAAATAAGGCTTCCCACACTTATAACAATCCATAAGATAACAGCTGCAGCCAGCGGTTTGAAACCTATTGTTTTTAAAGTTTGGATCGATAAAGTAGAACCTATAAAAAATAAAGTCAGATTCAATCCGGATTTTGCCAAAGCTGTAATGGAAATATTTAAGTGTTCCGGAAAAGGGACGTAGGTATTTAGCAGGATAGCAATAATGAAATAACCGATAAACCACGGGATTCTCACCTTGGATTCTTTATTTTTAAAGATAAACATGGTAATAATAGAAACCGGAATAATCCATAAAGCACGGGCCAGTTTCACCGTAGTAGCGATCTTTAAAGCTTCATTTCCATATTTTCCGGCCGCTCCTACCACAGAACTCGTATCATGAATTCCCACGGCACACCAAAGCCCGAACTGTTCCTGCGAAAGTTGCAGCAGATGCCCAATTGCAGGATAAATAAATAAAGCCACCGAATTCAATGTAAAAATAATGGCAAGTCCCAAAGACATCTCTTTTGTGCTGGGCTTTATGATAGGAGAGACAGCTGCAATAGCACTTCCGCCACAGATTGCTGTTCCTGCAGAGATCAGGTAGGAAAGTTTTTTTTCAAGCTTGAATACTTTTCCCAGAACATATCCAAGAATCATCACCGTGAGAATGCTCACAACCGTCAAAAAGAATCCTGTTTTTCCGGCCTGAAGCGCTTCATCCAGCTTAAGTCCGAAACCCAGTCCAACAATGGAAATCTGAAGAAGCAGATGAATGTATTTGTGCAGATGCTGCTCAAACGGATTCCCTATAAAAACAGCAAGGCCAAAGCCTAACGCCAAAGCTATGGGAGAAGAAATTAGTGGAGTAAGGCATATAACGGCAAGTAGAATAAAAACAGCTTTTCGTATTCTTTCATTTTGGAGGAAATCTTTCATAAAATAAGTTTTGAAATCAGACTCCAAAATTCCGAAATATAGTATTACAAAATAAATCGTATTTTATTATAATGGATAACTTTTGGTTATGTTTTAAATGGGAGAGTTTGAGAGTGACAGGTCGTGAGTCTTAGAGTTTTTAGAGTAAATGAATTATTGAGTGTTGTCAGTTGCTGATTGCTAGTTCATAGTAGTTAAGTTAACGAGTTAGCATCTGATATATCTGATATCTGATATCTTGATTCTTTTCTACAAATATAAAATTCACCACTCACTTGCAAAGCAAAATTCATCTTTGACATCTATCCCGTCTAAACCCAAATAAAAGACCATAGTTTAAACTGTGACCAATCCCTAAAACCTACCATCTGCACCCTAACTCCTTACAAATCTCAGAAAAAGCTTAATCATTTCAGACTGATCACCTTTGGGAAGAATGAAATGAAAATTCCTCTCAATACTGAAGTTTTTAATATCAACAATAGTCAGGCTATTGTTCTTTAATTCATTCAAAATAGTGCTGATGGAGAGGAATGCCATACAATCTGAGTGTAAAAGGTAATTCTTGATGCTCTCACTGCTTCCCAGCTGCATGACGGTATTCAGCTCTTCGATGTTGATTCCTTTTTCCTTTAAGCGGTTTTGGATGAATTCCTGGGTGCCGGAGCCCTGTTCCCTGAAGATCAGATTCAGATCATAAAGATCTTTCAGATTTAAGCTTTTGTGAGCTAGTGGATGTTCTGTCTTTGCTGTAAGGACAATTTCATCAGCCTTAAAAATTTTATAATCAAAAAAGGATGACTGTGATTCCCCTTCGATAATTCCCAGGTCGATCTTTCCGTCCTTCAGAAGCTCGGAAATAATCTCAGTATTATGGGCAATCAGTTCAATCTTAATATCCTTATAATAAGAGTTGAATTTGGCCAGTATTTCAGGTAAAACATACTGTGCAACGCTGGTACTGGCTCCAATAATCAGCTTTCCCTTATGCTGTTCATTAATTTGACTGATTTCAAATTCCAGATCACGATACATATTCCGGATCTTTTCTGCATATTCATATAAAATTTTTCCACTTTGGGTAAGCTGTACCGAAGTTCCTTTCCTGTCAAACAGTTTGGTGCCCATCTGACTTTCAATTTCTTTGATATGCTTGGTGACGGCCGGTTGTGAAATATGAAGTTCCTCAGAAGCTTTAGTAAAACTCAGTCTTGATGCGGCTGTATGGAAAACTTTTAATCTGTAGTCAAACATTTTTATATGAACTTATAGTAACAAACTTAGTGAATTTATGCAGAGTTTTAAGGGTAAGCGTTTGAGTGTTGTAAAGTTAAACATTATCATATTGAGAACTTTTGGCAGAAGCAAAATCCTCAAACTTTCATAAATCCGAAATAGACCTGTTCCTGTCGCTTTCATACCGTTTGTTCTTTGCTTCCCCGATTTTCTGTTTTGTATAAATGCTGTGGTGCCCGGAAAACAGATAGGAAACTACGCATGCAATAGCTATATAAACACCGCCTTCTGCTCCGAATAGCTCGATTCCCATCAACATACAGGCCAGTGGAGTATTGGTTGCTCCGGCGAACACAGCGACAAATCCCATTCCTGCCAGAAGGCCAAATGGTAATGGAATAAACAGAGAGAGCGCGCTTCCGAGAGTGGCGCCGATAAAAAATAGAGGAGTTACTTCACCGCCTTTAAAGCCCGCCGAAAGAGTAATAATGGTAAAGATCATTTTTAAAGCAAAATCATAGAGCGGAAGCTGTCTTTCGAAGGATTCAACAATTACAGGGATTCCCAATCCGATATATCTTGTGGTTCCCATGGCAAAAACAGCCAGAGCAACAATAATTCCCCCAACTACAGGACGGAATGGCGGATATTTGATCTTAGATTTAAAAAAGGAACCCGCCCAATGGAGGATTCTGCTAAAGCCTGCAGAACAGATCCCGAAGGCAATTCCGGCTAAAATACTGTACAAAACAGGTAAGAATTCCAGTTTCGGAATGAGATCTATATGATAATGAGTATGCTTTACATTCCAAAGATTGGTAACCAGGTCTGCAAGAATTGCTGATGCAAAAGCCGGAAAAATAGCGTTATACCGTATTTTTCCTATCAGGAAAACTTCAAGCCCGAAAACCGCACCGGCCAAAGGTGTCCCGAAAATAGAGCCGAACCCTGCTGCAATTGCGGCAATGAGAAGAATTTTTCGTTCACTTTTATCAAGCTTAAAAGGTTTACTGAGCTGGTCTGCCATAGCTCCCGCCATCTGAAGGGCAGTTCCTTCCCGGCCGGCAGAACCCCCAAATAAATGTGTAACAATAGTTCCCAGATATACAAAAGGAGCCATTTTGAAAGGAATAATCCCTTTCGGATCATGAATATTGTCAATCAGTAAATTGTTTCCCGCTGCTACATCCTTTCCGTAATAATGATAGAGGAGGCCAATAAGAAAACCGGCAACAGGAAGCAGGGCAATGAGCCAGATGTGACTTTCCCTGAAGTTGGTAACCCATTCCAGGGACTGTAAAAATCCCGCGGAAGCCGTTCCCACTAAAGCACCAATAATAATGCTAATGCATAGCCATTTTAAAATGTAAGGCAGAGCAGGGTATTTTCTGAAAAATAAAAGGGTATGAAAAATTGCTTTTCTATGTAGTGTTTTTTGTGGTTTTGACATAATTATCCTGATCAGTTATTGGTTAATAATCTCTTAATCAGGCGTCATCAGCTTCTGTAAAGCGGTTGGGTAAGGAAGAGCACCATTTCCTTTATCTTGCAAATATAAGTATTATTTCAAAAGAAATTGTTTTCAAGAATGTACTTTTTGCTTATCCGGATGCTTTCAAAAATATCTTTGTCGCTGGAATCCTGTTCAAGGAACCAATATTGCAGGCCAGCCTTTTCTTTCGTACCAAAAATCTTTTTGAAGTCGATAGTGCCGTTTCCGATTTCTGTAAAATCTTTTGTACCGGCTTTCATATCTTTCACATGCCATAGAGGAAAACGGCCGGGGTATTTTTCAAAATAAACCAGCGGATCAAGTCCGGCCTTTGAAATCCAGTATAAATCCAGTTCCATTTTAACCAGTTCTGAAGATGTATTCTCTAAAATAAAATCATACACATTTTTATCATCCTCCAGTTTTTCAAACTCAAAATCATGGTTATGATAAGCAAACTGAATTCCTGCTTTTTGGGTTGCTTCACCACATTTTTTAAATAGCTCAGGAAGCTTTTTATAGTTTTCAACAGTTCTTTCTTCAGGAAAAAGATAAGAGCATACCATATATTCAGCACCAATAAAATGCAGATCCTCCACAGCTTTCTCCCAGCTGTACAATAAGGTTCCCCGGTCTTTATGGATAATTCCAGTAGTATGGTGCGAACTGATGACTTTTAAGCCGGTTTGTTTAAGAATAGTCTGAAACTCGGTTCTGCTTTTTCCAAAGAATGTACCATTGTATCCATAAATTTCCAGTTCTGAAAAGCCCAAGGCAGCCAGTGTTTCCAGGGCTTTCTCAAGGTTATCCGAAACAGCGTCCCGGATGGTATAAAGCTGAATAGCTAACGATTTTTTACTGCTAATTTTGGAAATTCCACAGGAATATAACCCCAGAAACCCTAATGATGAAAGTGTAATGAAATCTTTTCTTTGCATAGGTTATAAAAAAGGTTTCATTTCATCCTCAATCTGAGTTCTCAGGTTCATCAGGCGTTTTGCATATTCTTCCTGCTGTTTTTCCTCTTCCGTTTCAGGAACCCATGCCGGGACAGGAAGCTTTTTACCGTTTTCATCTACTGCCACAAAAACAATAATGCAGTGCGTCTTCTTATCAAACGTAGGCTGTTTTAAGTTCCTTGAGAAAACATTGATTGAAATATGCATGCTCGATTTTCCGGTATAAATAACCTGTGCGTCAACTTTGACCACTTCCCCGATCTTGATAGGCTCATAGAAACGGATCCCGCCCACATAAACCGTTACGGAGTAATTTCCGCTCCATGTTGTGGCGCAGGCATAACCTGCCTGATCAATCCATTTCATAACGCTTCCTCCATGTACATTTCCTCCATAATTCACATCCGAAGGTTCTGAAATAAACTGAAAAGTAATAGGCTTGTTCTGCATCTTTATAAAATTTGAATAAAGTTATTTAATAATTTCCAGAATTTTAGATTAAATCCTACTTTTGAAAGGTAAAACTTCAATGAAGAAGGAAATTTAACCCATAACAGATTTAAAAGTAACAATGAAGAAAGTATTTTATCTCAATACATGTGATACATGCAGAAAGATCCTGGCACAGTTTGACCTTAAAGACTGGGAACTCCGTGAAATCAAAAAAGAACCGGTTACCAAAGAAGAACTGGCTGCTATGTATAAAAAAACAAAATCTTACGAAGCTTTGTTCAGTAAAAAATCCACACAGATCAAACTAAGAGGCCTGGATGCAAAATCTCTTGAAGAAAAAGATTTCAAAGACTTATTGCTTGACCATTATACATTTTTGAAGCGTCCCGTTTTTCTTACCGACAATGAAATTTTTGTAGGAAATGACAAGAAAAATGTTGAGGCTCTAAGAGAATTCTTTGGAATCAGTGAATGAAGACCTGATTTCCAGACTGCTTTTTAAGTCCTTAGTTTCGTTGAATAGATGTTTTATCAATATTTTGTGATTTATTTACAATGGTTTAATTATTAAATACTTATATTTATATTAACCAAAAAATAGTATCATGAAAAACTTTTTACAAACAAAGAATCTTAACAGATCAGCATTAAAAAAAAATTAACGGAGGAATCAGGCCTGTTGTCAACTGTTATACGTTGTGTGGACCGGCAGGAGGCGTTATCTCCAATACACCGGGAGTAGGTGATGCCTGTACTCCGGACAGAATACTCTGCTGTATCTGCTACTAAGTACAAAAAAATAGGCTGTAATTCAATTACAGCCTATTTTTATATGTTTTTTCGAACAATTATACAAAAGGAGCTTTCACTACTTTTGCAGGAATATTCTTATTTCTTACCTGAATAAAGATCTCAGAACCCAGTTTGAAGTGAGGCTTGTCTACATAAGCCAGACCCAGACCGATTTTTTTCATTGGTGACTGTGTTCCTGATGTTACCTTTCCAATCACGTTTCCTTCAGCATCTACTACAGGATAATCATGTCTTGGCACCCCTTTATCCTGAAGCTCAAAACCTACTAATTTCCTTGTAACACCTTCTTCTTTTTGTTTTGCAAATGTATCTTTAGAAACAAAATCCTTATCGAATTTTGTGATCCATCCTAATCCTGCTTCAATAGGAGAAGTAGTATCATCGATATCGTTTCCGTAAAGGCAGAAACCTTTTTCCAGTCTTAAAGTGTCCCTTGCAGCAAGTCCGGCAGGAATAATCCCTTCCGCTTCACCTGCATTAATGATCGCATCCCAAAGCTGTTCAGCATTTTCATTGTTGAAATAGATCTCAAAACCACCGCTTCCTGTATATCCTGTATTTGAAATGATTACATTATTTACTCCCGCCACACTTCCTACTGTAAAGCTGTAATAAGGAATATCAGAAAGATTGGTTTCTGTAAGCTTCTGTAAGATCTCTGTAGCTTTAGGACCCTGAACTGCTAATAATGACATATCATCGGATGCATTCGTCATCTTAGCTCCAAAAGTGTTGTATTTTGAAATATGATTCCAGTCCTTCTCAATATTTGACGCGTTTACCACTACAAAATATTTCTCATCTTCCATTTTGTAAACAATAAGATCGTCTACGATTCCTCCGTTTTCGTTAGGAAGACAAGAATATTGGGCTTTTCCGTTTTCCAGGGCATCTACATTGTTCGTCGTAACAAACTGTAGAAGATCCTTAGATCCCGGTCCTTCAATAAAAAACTGTCCCATGTGTGAAACGTCAAACAATCCTGCTTTTTCTCTTACGGCGAAATGTTCTTCTGTTACACCAGAATACTGTACAGGCATTTCAAAACCTGCAAAAGGTACGATTTTAGCGCCCAAAGAAACGTGTTTATCGTATAAGGCTGTTTTCTTCATATTTAATTTTTATTTCTTTATTTTAAAGCTGTTGAAAGTTTCGTTAAAAAGGTTCATATAATTTCCGTTCCAGAACTTCTGGCCACAGTTAATAGAAACGAGATACAGATCCTTATCCTTCTGGAAAGCTCTGGTAATCCAGAAAAGCTTGTTTTTTTCATCAAAATATTCGTAAGAATATTCTGTATATCCTTTTCTGCCTTTGCTTTCCTTTATTTTGCTCTCCGGATCTTCAGATTTGTAAAGGGCCAGGATGAACTTTTTCATTTCTGTTTTTGGAAGATTCAGATCATGGTATTCTGAAATGGTAATGGCTCCGATCTCATTGCTGGGGAAAATATTGACAATATCGTTGTCATTGGTAGATTTCCAGCCTTCAGGAACATTAATTGTGTAACCGGGACCGTCATACACTTTTGCTTTTTGGGCAAAAAACAGACTTGCCGATAAAAAAGCGGATACGAGTACTATTTTTTTCATCAGTTAAAAATGGTATTTATATTCTTCAAGGATGATTTTGAACCACTCTGTGAAATTTTCAGGAGCTTCCTTCATTTCTTTATCAAGGTCTTCCATGGAAATAAATCTTACTTCTTCCACTTCCTCCTGATTTAAATTGAAATCAGCTTCATAATTTCCTACAAATACATGGTCTAGTTCATGTTCCCAAAGTCCGCCTCCTACATCTGCTTTATAGATAAAATTGAATTTTTCCGAAAGCTCCGTTTCGATTCCGAGTTCCTCTTTTAATCTGCGTTTGGCAGCTTCAAGATAGGTTTCATTTTCTCTTGGATGAGAGCATACTGCATTAGTCCACTGTTTGGGAGAATGGTATTTTCCCGGTGCCCTTTTTTGAAGGAGCATTTCGCCTTTGCTGTTGAACAAAAACACAGAAAATGCACGGTGCAGAAGACCGTTGATGTGAGCCTGCTGCTTTTCCATAAGGCCCAGAACTTCATCTTCGGCATTTACTAAAACTACAAATTCTTCCATTTCTACAAATGTAAGCCTAATAAATGTATTTTGAAAATTTTTGGATAAACATCATATGATATGCGGCGAGGAGCAAAGGTGAGAATATCCACAACCTGATTTCGGTCTAAAAATAATGAAGAATTGCTATGAAAGAGAGAGCGGGAGGAAGTTGTTTTCTCAGATTTCAATAATTGTCGCTGGCTTTCTTATCTTATTAAAATTTTTTCTTTTCTTAAAACAGATGAAGTAACCCCAAAATGTTTTTTCAGAGATTTGTTTAAATGACTGCTGTCCGTAAACCCAAGGCTCCATGCAATTTCCTGGAAAGGTGCCTCCGTATATTGTATTCTGTTGACCGCTATCTGAAGCTTTGTTTTCTGAATATATTCCTTTAATGGTTCATGGGCATTTCTTTTAAAATATTCGCTGAAATACTTTTTAGAAATGTTAAACTTCTCTGAAAGATAGACAACCGATAATTTTTTTTCATCAATAATATTCTGATTGATATGCTGAATGATGTCTGCAAATTTATTATCACTTTTTTTGTATACATGATGGGCTGCCGTTAATTTTGAACTTATTATGGTTAATATGGATACTAATGTATTGGCAATTAAGGTTTCCGAATACTCCGATCTCTGTTCTTTTTCGAGCTGTATGATTTCAAATAACCTCTTTACCTGGCGTTTGTCTTTTTCGTCATTGAAATAGAGACCCGTATTGAAATCATAAAATCCAATAATATAATTAAGCTTACTGTACCATTGTAAATAATCTATAGGGGTGTTTTTAAGGTTTTTGAAATAATGTTCCGTAAACCGGATAAAGAAAAAAGTAGTAGGCTCCGAAATTTTGTAGGCATGGCATTTAGAGTGGGGCAAAAGGAAAAAATCATTTTTTTCATAGGCTTTAGTTTGGTATTCTATACTTTGAGTTCCTTTCCCCTCCAGGATAAATACCAGTTCGAAAAAACTGTTTTTGCGAAATCTGTCTTTCCATTCAGTAAGTTCGGCTGTTTCGATTTCAATAAGTTCTTGAATATGGTCCATGCTTTTGTCAGGCTTGATACGGCAAAATTAGATCTTTTATTTTTACTTATTTATCCAATTTTTATACTCTTTCAGAAGCAGCTGTACTTCTAACTTTGTCAAAAAAAGAAATGGATTATAAAGAGATTTCAAAAAAGACGGTAGGCTATCTGTATCAGGCTCACTCAAGCATTAGAACTTCAGAAATGGACAATACACTCATTGCCTTGGCTGAATTAAGAATATCCCAGTTGAACGGATGTTCCTATTGCTGCAGTTTTCATGCTAATGAATTAAGAGAAATGGGAATGGAATTATCTTTAATAGATAAAATACCGGGGTACAAACATTCTGTTTCATTTAGTTCGAAGCAGGTTTTGGTACTAAGATGGGCGGATGCTGTGACAGGCCTGACCGAAGACATGGAGGTCTTACTTGAAGAATTAAAAAAAGAGTTCTCAGAAAAAGAGATTGTAGAACTCACTTCCAGCATTTCCTTAATGAACGCTTTGAACCGTTTGCGGATTAGTCTGGGAGAGAAGTTTTAAGCATGTCATTTTTTATTTCAGGTTATCTTAACATTAAAAACAGAATAAAATTAACTACAGCTAGATTAATGACAAAGTATTGTTAATTTTATTCATTAAATAGCATTTTTTACAGTGTATTTTCAATATATACCAAATTTGATATTGAGCTTCGAGGTAAAAGCCGTAACTTTGCATTTCAAATTTTAATGATGGAGTTAGAATATAAAGAGCATATAAGTCCTATTTTGAAGGACGGGGTAAAAAATTACTTAATAGATATCGACGGTACCATTACAGATGATGTCCCGAATGAAGAACCTGAAAGAATGGTTACCTGCGAACCTTATCCTGATGCACTTGAAACCATCAACAAATGGTATGACGAGGGACATCAGATTTGTTTTTTCACTTCAAGAACGGAAAACCTGAAACAGATCACCATCGACTGGCTGGATAAGAATGGCTTCAAGTACCACAGTGTACTCTGCGGAAAACCAAGAGGAGGAAATTACCACTGGATAGATAACCATCTGGTAAGAGCTACAAGATACAAAGGGAGATTCACAGACCTTGTAGAAAAGCAGGTTACCATTGAAGTTTTCAAAGAAGATTAAGAAAACATATACAGAGATTTAAAAATTGAATGATAAAAAGTGTACACACTGAAATTCTTTAATTTTTAAATCTCTTCACTTTTAATATCAATTGTATTTATGAAAGTTTTAGCAAACGACGGTCTGGATCAATCTGGCATTGATGCTCTGGCTGAGAAAGGTTTTGAAGTGATCACTGCAAAAGTCCCGCAGGAGTTTTTGGTAGATTACATTAATGAGCATAAGATCCGCACCCTGTTGGTAAGGAGTGCTACACAGGTAAGAAAAGATATTATTGACGGATGCCCATCTATCGAAATTATTGGAAGAGGCGGTGTAGGTATGGATAATATTGATGTAGATTATGCAAGAGAAAAAGGAATTCATGTAATCAATACTCCTTCTGCTTCTTCGGAATCGGTTGCTGAGCTTGTTTTTGCCCATTTATTTTCAGGAGCGAGATTCCTGCAGGATTCCAATAGAAAAATGCCTTTAGTAGGAGATACAGAATTTGCGAGTCTTAAAAAAGCATATACTGCCGGTATCGAATTAAGAGGAAAAACTATCGGTATCGTTGGAATGGGAAGAATAGGACAGGAAGTAGCCAGAATTGCACTGGGATTAGGCATGAGGGTGATTGCTGCTGATAATAATGTAGGAAAAGCAAGCATCAAAGTGAAATTTTACAATAACCAGTTCATTAATGTAGATATAGAAACTGAACCGCTTCAGGATGTTCTGAAACATTCAGATTTCATTACCCTGCACGTTCCGGCTCAGAAAGACGGATACATGATCGGGAAAAATGAGTTTGATATCATGAAAGATGGTGTTGCCATTGTAAATTGTTCAAGAGGCGGTGTTATTGACGAATCAGCTTTAATTGCTGCATTAGATTCAGGAAAAGTGAAATTTGCTGGGTTGGATGTTTTCATCAATGAGCCTACTCCTTCTAAAGAAATACTGAACCATTCAAAGATCTCTCTGACTCCACATACCGGTGCTTCTACTTTGGAAGCTCAGGACAGGATCGGACTATCTCTTGCGGAACAGATTTCAAGTATCTTACAGATTCAGTAACCGCTGAATCGGATAAAATAAAATAAGACCGTCCCTTAATTGAGATGGTCTTTTTATTTTTTCTAAATTAATTGTAAGTCGTACAGATGACCTAAAAAACTGGAACTTTAGGAAATGAATTCTGAGAACGGTAAAAAAACTCTATTGTCTGAGTCTTGAATTTTTGGTTCAATTGCTTCAAAGCAAAGAACAACTCAAAAAATACTGATTAGAAAAAAGACTGTCTCAAAAGGCAGTCTTTTCTGTTTTTATATATTATTTTTACTTTTCAAAAGATCTCTGATCTCTGTCAACAATTGTTGTTCAGCAGTAGGTCCTGCCGGAGCAGCCTCTTCTCTTTTAACAACTTTGTTGGCGCCTTTGATGATCCAGAACAGTACTATAGCGATACATAGAAAACTGATTACAGCAGAAATAAAATTACCGTAAGTCACCCCATTCCATGAAAGCATCGAAATGTTTTCTGCTCCAGCAGCCTTCAGTGCCGGATTCAGTAAAAGCGGAGTAATAACATCTTCTACCAAGGAGGAAACAATTTTCCCGAATGCTCCACCGATGATCACACCCACAGCCAGGTCAAGTACATTGCCCTTAAAAGCAAAATCTCTAAATTCTTTAACAAATCCCATAATTTATATTTTTTAATTAAGTATACGCACAAAAATAGAATTAAAAAACGTAATATAAAGTACTTTTTAGAGTTTTTTGCGCCATAATAATTGAATTACAGGCTGGAATTAATGAGTTTTTTTTAGTGAATTCATTATTTAGGTTAATATTTTATTTTTGTAGTAATTACTGTAAACAGTAAAAGAAAACTTTTGTAATTTGGTTAAAATTTTGCCTATCTTATGAAAGTTTTTACTGCAGAACAAATACGCCAGTGGGACCGGTTTACGATTTGGAATGAGCCTGTTTCGTCTGTACAGCTTATGGAAAGAGCTTCTGAAACATTAGCCGGCTGGATATCAGAAAACTGTAAAAATCACAAAAAAATGGCCATATTCTGTGGCAGCGGCAATAACGGTGGCGATGGACTGGCACTGGCAAGAATACTCTACACGAAAGGCTTTGATGCAGATGTTTTTGTACAAAATCCTAAAGGAAAATTTTCTGATGATGCTTCGGTGAATCTAAAAAGGCTTCGGGATTTTTCCGGAATCTCTGTCAGGGAATTCAAAGAAGCCGTTCAATATAATTTCGACGACAGAACTGTTATTATTGATGCTCTGTTTGGTACAGGGTTGTCACGGCCTCTGGAAGGTGTTGGCAAGCAGGTAATCGAAATGTTAAACGAAAAAAACTGTATTAAAATTTCCGTTGATATTCCTTCCGGACTGCCTGCTGATAGTATACTTGAAAAAGATCCGGTTATATTTAATGCTGATTATACATTAAGCTTACAGTGCTGGAAAAAAAGCTTTCTTCATCCTGAAACAGGTAAGTATGCAGGGAAAGTAATTATTTTGGATATAGGATTGCATCCGGAATATTTAGAATCAGAAGCTGCTGAAGATTTTGTTATTGATGAAAAGCTTATCAATAGAATTTTTAAACCCAGAGAAGATTTTTCCCATAAAGGAACTTATGGGAAAGTGGCAGTTGTGGGAGGAAGTTACGGGAAAATGGGTGCCGCAGTACTGGCCACCAGATCTGCCCTAAAGACCGGGGCGGGGCTTACCTTTACCCTTGCACCAAAATGCGGATATGAAATTCTGCAGATCTCATGTCCTGAAGCCATGTTTATAGAAGGCGGGAATGAGCAGATAGAAGATTTTAAACCGGAAAGTGATACTGTTTATGCGATTGGGCCTGGCCTGGGAACTCATGAAAAGACCGCAAAAGGTTTGCTGGAATTTTTAAAAGGATATAATAGTCCTTTGGTCTTAGATGCAGACGCACTGAATATTATTTCAAAAGATCATAAAAACCTGAAACTGATCCCTCAAAAATCTCTCATAACGCCACATCCAAAAGAATTTGAAAGATTATTCGGTAGCACACAAAACTCTTTTGAAAGACTGAAACTTGCCCGTAAAAAAGCTAAAGAACTCAATATTTATATTGTATTGAAGGATCATCATACCCAGATTGTTACTCCCCAGGGAAATGTTTTCTATAATATCAACGGTAATGCAGGACTTGCCAAAGGAGGGAGTGGGGATATTCTTACCGGTATTCTGGTTTCGCTGCTTGCTCAGGGATATTCTGAAGAAGATACGTGTATTTTAGGAGTCTGGCTTCATGGAAGGGCGGCTGATATGGCTGCTGAAAAATATTCCAAAGAATCTATGTTACCTACAGATGTCATCAATACATTCGGAGATGTTTTCGAGGAATTGAACAGGATAAACAGGATCAGACTATGATAATAGACAGTTTTAATTTTAGAGTAAAACAGAAAACTTCTCATTTGTTTAAATTAATCTTAAAGATTAAAAGAAAAAGGGCAAATTCGCTTATCTGCAAATTTGCCCTTTCCTATTTTTATCATTACTCCGGTTTCTCGTTTTCTGCCTGAGTGATTTTGAATTTTTTTGAAATAATCATGATAACAACTCCCGCAATCATAAACGGAATGGAAAGTACCTGTCCCGTATTCAGCCCTCCAATCTGGATGAATTCGTCTCCCTGAGGTTCCTTCAGGAATTCCACAAAGAATCTTACAGCCCAAAGGATAATAAAGAATAATCCGAATAGCCATCCCTGCTGATATTTTTTGTTTGTTTTTCTGTATAATATCCATAACAACAGGAACAGTAGAAAATATCCGACAGCTTCAAGAAGCTGACCTGGATAGCGGGGAACTGTTGGGCCATATTCACTGCTTTGCTGTGGGAAAAGAATAGCAAGAGGAGAATTGGGATCAACAGCTTTTCCTACGATCTCCGAATTGAAAAAATTTCCTATTCTTACAAATGCACCTCCCAAAGCAACCACAATTCCAATTCTGTCATATACCCAGAATGGATTTTTCTTGATAATCTTAAATGAATAATATAAAGTAGTAAAGATCAAAGCTATTGTAGCTCCATGACTTGCCAATCCGGAGAATCCTGTAAACTTGAACCCGTTTTTAGTGCTTATCGGTAAAAATACGCTCCAGAAATCTTCTTTGAACAGTTCCGGCTGATAGAAAATGACATGTCCTAATCTGGCTCCCAAAATAGTTCCGATCAGCGTCCATGTGAAAAGCGGCTCCAGATATTTCTGGTTAACATTGTCGATTTTGAAGATTCTTAACATTAAAATATATCCAAAACCAAAGGCAAAAACGAACATTAAGCTGTAGAAATGAAGGGTAACCGGTCCCAACTGAATCCCTTTTGAAGGATCCCATATTTTGAAAGGCGTTTCCAAAGCGACACTGTCGGTTCCGTTAATTGGCTTAGCTGTTTTTACAGCATATTTGAATTTGGTGATGTTGTCTTGTGTGGCAGGACCGTCAATTAGCTTAAAATCTTTATCGAAAAGCTGATAGTGCAAACTCTTATACTTCTCTAAAGTGGTAGCGCTGTAATTAAAGTACGCAGGTTCAAAATTGGATTCGTTCAGAATAACCAGGATGTTGCTGTCTGTGGCTTTTTCCGGGAAAGCATTAAGGTCACCTACTTCGGTAGTGGAATAGATCTTTACCGGAACACTGCCTCCATTTACTTTCAGGGTTCCGTCAGATAATTCTCCCGGATATTGCTGGGCAAACGCAGATTGTGTAATGAATACAAATACGATGAGGTAAATTCTGAAAAATAGATTACTCATTTCTATTAATTTAATAGTTTGTTACTGATTTAATTTTTTCGGAGGAACAGGATCGTAACCGCTGCCTCCCCACGGATGGCATTTTGAAATTCTTTTGATACCCAGCCAAAGCCCTTTGAAAATACCATGTACCTGAAGGGCTTCTACCATATAATGAGAACAGGTAGGTTCGTAACGGCAGTTTTTGGGAAGTAGGGGCGAAATAAACCACTGGTAAAATTTTATCAAAATTACCAAAGGAAAACTAATGATTTTATTGAATGTAAGTTTCAAAACAATGCAAAAATAGGGTAAAAAAATTAAAATTAGTTTAATTTTGTTATAAGTTTCAGAGACCCAAAAGCCTGAATCCGTTTATCCTAAAAATAAATTATCTTGAGCCAAAATATTCCATTAGCCGAAAAGTTAAGACCTAAAACTCTGGACGAGGTTCTGGGGCAGGAGCATCTTACCGGTGAAAAAGGTACGATCAGGAAAATGATCGAAAATAATGCATTGAATTCCCTGATTCTCTGGGGACCTCCGGGTACCGGAAAAACAACCCTGGCTGAAATTATTTCTGAAAAATCGGGCAGGAAATTCTATAAGCTCTCCGCAGTTTCTTCGGGAGTAAAAGATGTGCGGGATGTAATTGAGGATGCTAAAAAACAAAACCTGTTTTCAGGAAAATCTCCCATTTTATTCATAGATGAGATTCATAGGTTCAATAAATCACAGCAGGATTCATTATTGCATGCTGTTGAGAAAGGATGGATTGTACTGATTGGTGCCACTACAGAAAACCCAAGCTTTGAAGTGGTATCCGCTCTTTTATCTAGAAGTCAGGTTTATATTCTGAAAGCCTTAAGCTATGAAAAGCTTGAAGAATTAGCCGATACCGCCACCCAGCGATTCAATAAGGATGAAGGAACCTCTTTTAAGATTGCTGAAAAAGGAGCATTTATTCAGTATTCAGGAGGGGATGCCCGCAAACTGATCAATTCTGTAGAACTTGTTCTTAATCAATATGTGAATTCAGATAAAGAAGAAATCAATAACTCGGATGTCCTGGACATTCTGCAGGAAACGATGGCGCTCTATGACAAAAACGGCGAGCAGCATTATGATATCATCTCTGCTTTTATAAAATCTATGCGGGGAGGTGACCCGAATGGTGCTGTCTATTGGCTGGCAAGGATGATTGCAGGAGGTGAGGATATCAAGTTTATTGCCCGTAGAATGCTTATTCTTGCGGCTGAAGACATCGGGCTGGCAAATCCGAACGCTTTGGTGATCGCCAACAACTGCTTTCAGGCCATTAATGTTATAGGAAATCCGGAATCAAGAATTATTTTAAGCGAAACAGCAGTTTATTTGGCTGTTTCTCCTAAAAGCAATTCGACATACATGGCTATTAATGAAGCATTGGCTCTCGTAAAACAAACTGGAAACCTGCCGGTGCCTTTACATCTGAGAAATGCACCAACCAAGCTGATGAAAGATCTTGATTATGGTAAAGAATATAAGTATGCCCATTCATACGAGGGAAATTTTGTTGAGCAGGATTTCCTGCCTGAGGAAATTAAAGATGTAAAACTTTACCAGCCGGGAAACAATGCTACAGAAAAAAAAATCTACGAAGAACTTAAGAAAAAATGGAATAACCGGTATTAAAAGCAAAAGGATACTTTCAAAAGTATCCTTTTATGATGTAATTTTATTTTAGGTGTCGTTTATTTTATACTACTAGTGGTTAGGAAAACTGTTTTCCTTCCGTTATGATCCTTAACTTCTACATTACCCATGATGTCGCCATAGATCTTTGTATTTGTATCGGAAAATTCATAGCCTTCAATAAAAACTGGAGTGTTTTCAGGCAACTCGTACTGTGAGTTCAGTTGAGCTAAAGATATTATATCCAAACCGTCATAGCCGTTTTTGATTTTAAATTCAGTCAACCCTTTTTCTGCAATGAAGCTGTATTTTTTTAAACCCTGTGGCAGTGCTGAAGGACCTTTGTAGATATTAGAACTCTGAACAATGGCTTTTCTTGCACTGAACATGCCTACTGTTCCGACAATATCATTGGCAACGGCAAACTTTATAGAAGGGTTTTTCTGGGCAGATAATGCTACAGAGGATAATATTAAAAAAGAATAGAGTATTTTTTTCATAACCAGAATATATAACTGTTAAAAACTGGATAAATATAATTAAATTTTACAAAATGTGAATGAATTTTTGTGATATTTTAAATATTATCTAGAAATAAAAACTATTGTTAAGGATTTTTGATTTTAAAAGAAGGTTTTCTATAGCCTGTTTTATGAGAATGATGCTGGCAAGTTATATGGTAAATATAGTAACTCCGGCTTTCGTTATTATCCCTCTTTTTCTTCCTTCTTTGTATCCACCATATTCCTGATAATGTTTTTCAGTCTTTGGAAGGTGAAAGAGCTCAATAATAAAATAACGCCTAGTATTATAAATGCGGTAATTCTTGAGATATTATCCATCTGCCAGACATCATAACTATAAAGTTTCAGCACCATAATTCCTATGAGTACAAAGCCAATCCTGCCATATTCAGGAATATTCTTTTTTAAGCTGATATAAATAAAAATACTGGCAAGAACAGTCCAGATGATCGGAAGATAGAGAATATTAAAATGTTCTTTCGTTTTATAGACCAGCGAAATGTCGTTTACGGAGCTTAGGATGTAAGTGTGATAGAATCCGCAGCTTACTGCAATAACAAGTGTTACTGAAATTATCCAGTAAGAGAGCTTTGTTTTATAAAAACCAATACTGGCAGCTGCGTTCCACAATATGTATGTAAAAGGAATCCAATGAAGAAAATGGATCATATAAAAACCGAATGTAAGTTTCTTTTTTAAAACCGATGTAACAACCTCTGATGCTGCAAATGAGGCATTTAAGGCAATAAGGATAAATAGCAGGTAAATAAGCCCAGTCTGGATAATGCTTTCAATACCCAGCTTTTTCCTGAGTATCATCAGGGCAAAAATATAATAAATGCTGAATAGCAAACCAATACTTACAACAGCCGGCCATGGCATATCCGAGATATGATAGCTGATCTCCAGCAGCAGGGCAATATATATAACGCTATAACTTACAATAGCAAAAATATTTTCAAAAAAACTATCCTCCTGCTTTTGTGTTTCGTTGATCTTTTTCAGTAAAAAGAGATTCACGATCGTAGTGGTAACAGTCACAAGGCTCGTTAAAAAAACAGGATTGAATACAGCAGCCATATTGTCTTTGTTCAGATATTCAGACCAGGTCATGATTTGTGCAATAATGACAAGGGGGAAAAGTACATAAAAGCAAGTTTTGAAAATGCTGTGTCTGCTTTTTTTCCATATATAAAGAAGAAGCGTCGCTTCCACGGCCCAGACAGTTGTAATAAGATGACTTTTGAACTGAAGGGCAACAGCTATCGTAATAAGGCTGATCGTAAGTGCCGCAAAAATAGAATAGCTGAAGCCGAAGTTCCTTTTCCCATACTCTCTTAAAAGCAGCAGGGCATTGATAACGGCAAAAAGCAGCGGGAAAATAATTACAGGCTCATAGCTTAAGGTATGGAATATATAAATCAGGCCAATAATACTGGAAAAATTAATTAACACCAGCATGAAAGTATCCCACGATGAAAGTATATTTTTTTTGATGTGATCCTGTAGCGCAAAAATGTAGAAAATAATATAATTAATGATATAGAAAACAATACTGAGTAGTTCGGGGTGTTCTACAGTCCAGAAGAACAGATAGATACTGGTGAAAGTATAAGAGGTCCATCCCACGCTTTTCCAGCGTTTTAAAAATGCTGTGGTGAGCATGCCAATATTTAGCAGAGTAAGATACGTGAAAAGAAATAGATAATTACTCTGTCCCGTACTGATCATCAAAGGAGCAGAAAATCCGCCCAGCATTGCAAAAATAATCAACACTTCACTTTTATAATAATAGGCGAGGGCAATAGAAATAATGGTAACAATAGTAGTAATAATGAAAGCAGTATTTTGGGTAAACAGGTGATATTCCCGGAAAGCAATGGTAGTGGTGAAATAGAGAACAGCAATTCCGCCTCCCGTGATGATCGATGCGAAAACAGCATAGTTTTTTCTCAGAAAATGTCCTGTCAGCATAATCCCGGCTCCAACTGCCAGGCCTATTCCTGCTCGCGCTGTTTCTCTGATCCAGTTTTTGTCTATAGCATATTTTACAAAGTAACCAATTCCAAGAACAAGCGTGAAAATACCGATAATGGTCAGGATATTTTGTTTTAAAAACTCAAAAACAGGTTCCATCCAGTCTCTTTGAGGTTCAGTGGGTGCTTCATCAGAAATGTTGGCTGCAGGCAGTATGCCCTCCTGTACCAGTTGAGGTGCCGGAATCTCTTCATTGGCCAGCGGTTGTTTGAAGGTATCTGCATTTTGTTGAGATTGATTGATTTTTACCCGTAAATCAAAAACCTCCTTTTCAAGCTTCCTGATCTTGTGATTAAGATTATTGAAAATAAAAAAGATGACCACAATGATTAATATGACTGCAAGAAACCCACTCATTCTTTACTTTTTATCAAATATAAATAAATGTGACAGGATAAAAAATTAATCCATCACAGAATATGTGATGGATTAACTGTGCAGAGTGATTAAATTTATCTGTTAATTAGATACTTTGTGGATATGGAAAGATCCAATACTTGTTCCTAATAATCCTGCTTCAAGGGCTGAAGATCCAGTAAGTCCAAATGAAATTTTATCTCCGGCCTGGAATGTATACAGTGAATTAATTGTACTTTCAGAAATAGTTAAGCTTAAAACAAGCGGAATTGTTATACCGCTGAATACACGGCTGTCAATAAGAGTACCAACACCAGCTCTGTTTCTGAAAATTCCGATACCCGGAGTATTCGTAAGTAAGGCAGCCTGAAGGCCTGCGCCGTAACGGAATGTAAAACCTACCTGGTAAACACCGTTAGAGGGTATCGTATACGTGTTGTCCGTATCAGAGAATAATGCTGCGGATCCTACTGTTCTTTCAGAAGCTAAAAAATTGACAGCCCTGAACCCGGTTGGAAAAAGACCTAGACTGATCAGAGTGATTCCGGTAGTTTTCTTCGCTGCATATACGGAGGTATTAACACCAGCTGCAGCTGTGGCAGCATCGATAATCAACTGAGGGTCTACTTTAGCAACTTGAAATGTTCCATCGTTCACCACCATAATAGTATATCCGGGCAAAGCGGGGATCATTTGGGTGTCCCTTACTTTCAAAGTTCCATTCACATCCAGGGTAGCGCTCGGGTTAGCTGTATTAATACCAACTTGGGAAAAAGCGGGAAGTGTAAATAAAGCTAAGAGCAAATTGTAAATTTTAGTTTTCATTATGTAAGTTTTTCAATTAGTTTTCAGAATAACACAGCAAAAATCATGCCTTGTATTATGTTTTTTTTAAACATATGTTTATTATATTGTTAATAATTTGTACAAATGTTTGTATTGTAATGTATATTATTTTGTAATATAATTATGTGTTAATATATTATAAAGTAATAACAGAGTAAAAATACTTAATTTATTTAATATCCTCATATTATAAATTAAATATTTTAAATATCGTTTTAATTATCAGTAAACGTGATGATTATGTGTCTGTTTTGATAGCGTATTTCAAGGAATTGTGATAAGAAAAGCGGATTGTAAACAAAAAACACTGCCATAAAAGCAGTGTTGTTGGGTTACCTGTGTAATTTTAGCTTTCGAGGAGGAATTCTTTATAATTACCCAGAAAGTCAACCTCCGCATTAATTGACTGAAGTTCCAAAAGAGCATTTCCATGAAGTACTTCTTCCCACTTTCCAACCACATTAATAAAGAAAAAGTAATTACCGAGGCCTGTTTTTAGTGTTCGGGATTCAATTTTGCTGAGGTTCATCTTTCGCCAGGCAAAAACAGACAGGACCTGATGAAGTCCACCCGCATGATCCTCAGGAAGGTTGATCAGCATACCGGATTTCTCTCCCAGTACCTCAAGGCTGGTGTTATGGTAAGCCGGCTGCTGTTTGGTAATGACTATAAAACGGGTATGATTCTGTTCAAAATCCTGAATATTCCGGTGAACGATTTTTAATCCGTACAGATTGGCGGCAAACTGATTGGCGACGGCAGCTATTTTCAAATCTTTATTTTCAGAAACATATTTGGCTGCTGCTGCAGTAGAAGAAAAATCCTGTCTTGTTACTTCTTTATGATGCGTATCCAGAAAATGGAAACTTTGAGCCAAAGCCTGTGGATGAGAATATATTTTCTCTATTTCTTCCATACTGTTCTCAGGATGAATCATCAAATGGTGGGCAATAGGCATCACTCCTTCCGCTTCAATTTTAATGGAGGGTGTTTTATATAAATAATCCAGGGTCATAGAAACTGTTCCTTCAATAGAATTTTCCAAAGGAACAACAGCTTTTTCAGCTTCTCCGTTGCTAACAGCATTAAAGCAGTCCAAAATATTGGCCTGCGGTAAAAGTTCTTCCCCGGGGAAAAGTTGTGTGGCCGCAAGCTGTGTGAAACTTGCGTGGGGTCCCAAAAATGCGATCTTCATACGTTATATAAAATGTTATGATATTTAGAATTATAATTGATGGACAAAGATGCAAATTAGTTTAAAAAGAATCACCTTCCATTAGTGATATCCTGATTTTTATCTGGCAACTGCTGCCTAAGATCTGCTATTTGTTCCAATTTTGCTCAATAAGCTTCATCAGGAAATCCGGACACCTTATAATTTTATTGGTTTTTGCATCCAGAAAGAATAGGGTAGTGGATGCTTCCGTAATCTTTACTTTTTCTTCATTAAAAATTTCATATTCAAATTCAATCCTTACCCCCGGAATTTTTTTTACGTAGGTATGAATTTCTAATTTTTGGTCGTAAAGCGCTGGGCGGATGTACTTAATTTTATAATCTGAAACAGGCAGCCAAATTCCTTGGTTCTCAATTTCATCGTATGACATTCCTATGCTTCGGAAGAGTTCCACTCTGCCAATTTCAAGATACTCTGCATAGTTGCCATAGTACACATATTTCATAGGGTCTGTTTCTCCGTAACGTACTCGTATTGAGTGGGTTGTATGTATCATTTTTAGTCCTTATTTACACATACAAATATATTTTTAAATAATCAATACCTGCAATATTTTTTTTTGAAAAGAAAAAATTGGACCTTTGTCTTCCTTCTACAAAAAGTACTAACAAAGATTTAATCGGGGCATAAATATGGATGAAAATTTAATGATGATATGGCAGAAGTGTCTTCAGTTCATGCGTGATAATTTAAACGCAGCTGAGGATAATTCTGATCTTAAGAAGCTTGAAAAATCCTTCGACATGCTATTCGATAAGGTACAGCCACTTTCATTGGTTGCGAATAACCTTACGCTTATAGTGCCGAGCGATTTTTACAAGGAATATATTGAGGATAATTACCTGTCCCTGCTTTCTGCTGCCCTGAAGAAAAATCTTGGAAAAGGAGTTAAACTATGGTATTCTGTCATGGAAAACAGGCCTACCGGAGAGGAGAAGCCAGTGACTATGAATATGAAGGGAAAAAGCGTTCCTACTCCAAAAATGCAGGAAACAATGCCGCAGGGATTCTCTGCAAATATTGTAAACCCTTTTGTAGTTCCTGGAATAAGAAAAGTAAATATAGATTCGAATCTGAAGTCTGATTATTCTTTTGATAATTATATAGAGGGTGAGAGTAACAAATTTGCTGCTACAGTGGCGAGATCAATTGCTAAAAGACCGGGAGCAACAGCTTTCAACCCATTATTTCTTCACGGAGGGTACGGAGTTGGAAAGACACACCTGGGACAGGCTGTAGGTCTTGAGGTAAAAAATCAGTTTCCGGATAAAGTAGTGCTTTATCTGTCCTCAGAAAAATTTATCCAGCAGTTCATTTCAGCAGCAAAAGCCCATAAGCAGACTGAGTTTGCGAACTTTTACCAGATGGTTGATGTTTTGATTATTGATGATATACAGTTCCTGTCAGGTAAATCTGCCACACAGGACAGTTTCTTCCACATCTTTGACCATCTTCACCAGAACGGAAAGCAGATCATCCTTACCTCAGATAAGGCACCTGCAGATATCATGGATATTCAGGAAAGAATTGTTTCCCGTTTCAAATGGGGACTTTCTGCCGAAATTAAATCACCGGATCTTTCTACAAGAAGACAGATCATAGTAGATAAACTGAGCAGAGACGGAATTGTTCTTCCTGGTGATATGCTGGATTTCCTTGCTGCTGAAGCTAAGACGAATGTAAGAGAGCTTATTGGAGTCATTAACTCTGTGATCGCTTATTCTACTGTTTATAAAACAGACTTAAGTCTTGAATTACTGAAAGATACGATCAATAAGATTGCAGCCAACCAGAAGAAGGTGATCAATATTCCTTATATTCAGGAGGTGGTATGCGATTATTTCGGAATCAAAAAAGAACAGCTTCTTTCTAAAACAAGAAAAAGAGAAATTGCACTTCCAAGACAATTGGCGATGTATTTTTCAAAAGAGCTGACTAATGCTACCTTTACAAAAATAGGCGAAGAGATGGGCGGAAAAGACCATTCAACGGTAATGTACGCCTGCGATACCATTAAAGATGTATCAAAAATTGATAAAGAAGTAAAGAAGTACGTAAAAGATCTTGCTGAAAGAATCAAAAAATAGAAATAATTTAATCTGAATAAATTGAAATGGAGAATAGTTTTATTCTTCATTTTTTATTTAGTTTTGCTGCTGAATGTTATGATTTCGCATCCTTAATTGTCTTATGTATAAATCATTTAATCTTTCAATTAATAAAATGCTATGAAAATATTGATGGTCTGCCTCGGCAATATCTGCAGAAGTCCTTTAGCAGAAGGTATTATGAAGACAAAGGTCCCGGAAAGTTTTTTTGTAGACTCAGCCGGAACAATCTCTCTGCACGAAGGGGAAGCTCCTGATAAAAGAGCTGTAAAAACAGCTGCAAACCATCATATTGATATTTCGCAACAAAGGTCCAGACCTATTACTAAAACTGATTTTGATACTTTTGATAAGATCTACTGTATGGATATTGATGTATATGAAGATGTGGTTTCAAAAGCACAGAATGAAGAACAGCACCAGAAAATATTATTATTTATGTCTGCACTGGGAGATCATAAAAATACAGAGGTTCCTGATCCTTACTGGGGAGATATGAAGAATTTTGAAGATGTTTTCCAATTGTTGGATAAAGGCTGTGACGCTATTAAAAACCAAATTCTATCATAATATGAAAACATTAATTCTCACACTTCTCTTAAGCTTTAATTTTTCTTTTGCCCAAACCCAGGACGAAACTGAAATCCGGAAAGTAATGGAAGAATTTATGCAGTGTATCAAAACCAGGGATGAAGCCAAATTTGCATCTTTATTTCAGGATCCTGTACTTTGGACCGGAATATATAATGATAGAACCCAGGCCAAACGTCTGGAAAAAAATCCAAAAGCGGAATACTATTTTACGGATGATTATAAAGCCTTTATCAGAGGCTTTAAAGATAATAAATCTGAAGAAAAATTCGACAATATCAAAATCATTGAAGACGGAGCTGTAGCTTCTGCCAATTTTGACTATAGTTTCTGGTATGATGGGAAAATGGAAAATTGGGGTAAAGAAATCTGGACCCTGATGAAGATCCACGGAATATGGAAAATTACTTCAGTTACCTTCTCTATGGATCTTACGGAATATTTCCCTCAACCTACACTAAAAGAAAGAACTAAAAAACAATAAAAATGCTTTTTTTACTCCCAGCCTATTTATCGGAAAATACTTCTATCACTCACTTTTCACCCGTACTGAAAGATTATATTATGCAGACGGACTATTTCTTTGTGGAAAATGAAAAAACAGCCAGAAAGATTATTAAATTCTTTGCTCCCGAAAAGAAGCAGTCTGATTTGAAGCTTTTTCTGCTTGACAAGTACACGGAAAATGCTGATATCAAAGAAGCTCAAACACTTATGCTGCAGGGACAGGACTTTGGGCTCCTTTCCGAGGCCGGGCTTCCATGTATTGCGGATCCCGGAAACCTGATTGTGAAATGGTGTCATGAAAAAAATATAAGAGTAATTCCTGTTTCAGGACCTTCATCCATCATTTTAGCGTTAATTTCCAGCGGATTTAATGGTCAGGAATTTACATTTCACGGTTACCTTCCGATAGATAAAGGAGAAAAGAAAAAGCAGATCCAGCGTCTGGAAAGTTTGGTGCAACAGACAGGATATTCTCAAATCTTTATGGAAACTCCGTACAGAAACAATCCGCTTTTTGAAGACCTTACCAAATTCTTATCGCCGAATACAAAGCTCTGCATCGCAGCAAATATTAACGATCCGGAGCATGAATTCATCCAGACAAAAACCATTAACGACTGGAAAAAAGCAAAGCCGGAACTCCACAAAATTCCTGCGGTATTTGTCTTAGGGAAATAGTTCTCACAACGTCATTGCGAATTGAAAGTGAAGCAATCTCTACAGTAATTTGTCTATTATATCTCTCGCAGATTTAGTAGATTGAGCAGATCGTTTTGTGAGTATTATAAATCTGCGTAATCAGCTAAATCTGCGAGAGACTACTATGCATCATAAAATATTATAGATTATTAACGACTCTTTTTACCCCATCTAAAATATTGGTAGTATTAAAGTTAACCAACAATCCCAATTTCTTATTGGAAAGCTTTAGATAAGTAGTAAGTTGTTTAAAATGAATATCATCTAGGTTTTTTACGGATTTGAGTTCCAGAATTACTTTATCTTCAACCAGAATATCTATTCTAAAGTTGAAGTCAAATTCTTTGCCATCATACACTATTGGAATCGCTAATTCAGATTGTACATCAAGCCCATTCTCCTGTAATTCATAGATAAGAATTTTGTGATAAACAGTCTCCAAGAGGCCTGGTCCCAGCTTGTTGTATACATTAAAGATACATTTTCTTACAATGTAAGAAATTTCATTTTCATTCATTTTGAGTTGTGTTTTAATCTTTACTAATTTAAATATTTTCAAGGATTAATTTTTTCTCACAGATTACATCATTATAATGTCCAAAAAATCTGCCCGATCTGCGAGAGATATAAAATCATTTATCAGTTTGAAGCTGTTTCATTACCATCTTACCTATAAATAAACATTTAACAGCCCTTAACATGCCCTTTGCACCATTCTTGTTCTGTACAGTTTATAACACCAAAAAAATAAATTATGTCAGATAAGAAATTAGCAGGACTTTGGATAGATACAGAAAAAGCAATTGTTGTAAAGAATCACGATGCACAGAATGCATTCAAATTTTTCCTGTGCAGTCCCGTAAAAGCAGAAATACAGCATGGAAATTCAAGTGAAAATGCAGGAAATAATGCAGAACGTACCAACAGGGTAAAGTTCTTTAAAGAAATAGAACATCTTCTGACCAATTCCCAGGAAGTTTACATTACAGGTCCGGGAACCATTCAGGAAGAGCTTAAAAACTATCTCCATGATACAGCACAATTTAAAAATTTAACGATAACATTAGATACAGCACAGAAAATGTCGGAGGAACAAGTGCTGGAAACAGTTAAAGAGTTTTACAATGCTTAATCATTGAAAAAGCAATAAAAATCCGGATATCAGCAATGATATCCGGATTTTGGTATCTACAAAATATTAATTTGCTATTTTGATCTTCCTGACTTCCATTTTCGCCATAAGAAGATGATAATTGGAATAAGTAGCATAAACGGCCATAAAGAAATAATTCCCAATAGAAAACTCATAAAGCTGTTCCACCCTTCAGTGATAGAATCTGCAAAACGGCTTCCAAAACCAATTTTTGAGGTAGCTGAGCTTCTTACTTTTTCTTTGTATAAACTCAGATTGAGTGTGCTGTAATTCACCCGGTCGTCAATGAAGCGAAGTCTGCCTTCCGCTATATCAATTTCATCTTCCAGCTCTCGGATGGTCTCCTGAATTTCGATCATGTCTTTTGTAGTAGAAGCACTTCTAAGCATATCGCGGTATTTCTCGATATAGATCTTTTTATTGGCCAATTTGATAGAGACATCGGTATATTCTTCAGTGACGTCATTAGATGAGATATTTTTGGATAAAACAGAACCCACTCCGTCAGAAAATGAATTAATGAGCGCATCGAAATTTTTATGCGGGACACGGATAACAAGGTCTAAATTGTCATCTAGGTCAGTGTTTTGAAACTGTTCAGTTTGAATATAAGCATTATTTTTTTTCAGAATATCTTCTACCTGATTCTGAGCTTTCTTAATATCTCCCACCTGGATTTTCATATTGCCGTTTTTAATGATCTTTTTGGCAATAGTGTCCAGCTTTTTCGGGGCTATAGAAGGTTGCGCAGATTTATTAACGGGTTCTGATTTTTCAGAAATAGAGCTAGCAGGAGCCATTTGATAAACTTCTTTTGGCGCTGGAGGAGCCTCCACTTCATACTCAGCGACTGCTACTGCTTTATCAGCTGCTACTGCCGGAGAGGAATTGGCAACGTCCAGTTCAGATTTCTTACAACCGCTCATCAATAGAAGTATACATAAAGGTAGAAATAATTTTTTCATAAATATTTTTTAAGGAATCTTATCAAAAATTATGCTTAAATCTTTATTTTATTGAATACTTACATTCTTTTATTGATATCTTTAGGATTTAGCTATTTTAATGAAGTTTAAAAATAGCTTGGGATCTAAATTTTTTTCTATTTTTATTGAATGAAAAAAAGTCTTTTAGCGTTCACGCTTTTTCCTTTTTTGATCTGCGCCCAGGAAGTTCCGAAACTTACCGATGAAATGGCAGCTAAATTATTGGAAAAACCACTTCACTGCATCAACCAGGAATATCCCAATAAAACGGCGCATATTATCAACAACGCCGGCGAGGTTACTTTGACTCCAAAAGATCTTCACCCAAGTTTTTATGGCTGTTTCGACTGGCATAGTTCCGTTCACGGGCATTGGATGCTTGTGAGATTGTTGAAAACGAAACCCAATCTGGCTAATGCAAAAGACATTGAAGAAATCCTTGATAATTCGTTAAGTAAAGAAAACCTGCAGGCCGAAGCCGATTATTTTACAAAATATCAATTAACCACTACATTTGAAAGAACCTATGGCTGGGCATGGCTGCTGAAGCTTGATGAGGAGCTGACCACCTGGAATCATCCCAAAGCTAAAATCTGGCACGAAAATTTAAAACCCCTGACAGATCAGATTTTAAAATCCTGGAAGGCCTATCTTCCCAAACAAACCTATCCGAACAGAACCGGCGTTCACCCGAATACAGCGTTTGGCCTGGCTTTCGCGATCGATTGGGCCAGAGCAAATAAGGATCAGGAATTCGAAAATCAGCTTAAAGAAAAAGCGAAATATTTTTACGCTAAAGATCAGAAAACTCCAGCCTATCTGGAACCTGACGGATCAGACTTCTTCTCGCCAAGCCTCGAAATTGCAGACCTGATGAGAAGAGTACTGCCTCAGAAAGAATTTGTCCTATGGCTGAATAATTTTTATGAGAAAAGAAGCTTAGAGAATATTGAAAAAATCCCTGTCGTAAGTGATTTAAGCGATTACCAGACCGTTCATCTTGTAGGTCTCTCTTTCTCCAAAGCATGGTGTATGAAAGGAATATCCAAAGCCCTTCCTGACGGACATCCTCTGAAAAAAGATTTTAAGAAAACGGCAGATGTGTTTTTAGCGAATGGACTTCCTTTATTATTTCAGGGGAATTATGGAGGAGACCACTGGCTGGCAAGCTTTGCGGTGTATTCTCTGGAAGACTGAATATTGTAAACACAGAATATATTGGTTACATTTGTTTTATGTCAGCCTTAGAAAAATTCGGTGTTGAAATTTTTACACAGCACAATATTTTCGAGAGAATTTCTGCGGATAAGCCTTTCCGTCCGGAAAATCCTGCCTTTATTTTTATTAAATCAGGTACTATAAAGCTCCGTCAGCATTTCAGTGATCTGGAGCTTTCTGCCAATATGTTTATGGTTACTGACCCTCAGACAATCTATGAGGTGGTTTCCGTAAGCGGAGATTTTCAGTCAAGAATGGTTTCTTATAAAAGAGAATTTATCTCTGCTTTATCATTGAAATTCAACCGACTGATTACTTACCGCTATTTTCGCCAGCAAATGAATAAAGGGGTCCCTTTTCCTGAAAACGAAATGGAAGTGGTTTGGAAAAGTGTCAATTTTCTGAAATTTATTCTGGATTCAGATGCAGACATGCTCTACAAAAAAGAAATGGTGGAACATCTTTTCTCTGTTTTCTGCTACCAGATGGCCGGAATTATTTCTAAAGAGGATAATAATTCTATGAACCAGATGTCCAGGCAGGAAGAGATTGTTTTTGTATTCCTGACAGATCTCGCAGAACATCATCTGACAGAAAGAACCGTTGAGTTTTATGCCGAAAGGCAGTCGATTACAACCAGACATCTTTCCTCAGTCGTGAAATCCATTACCGGAAAATCTGCCAGCCAGATCATTGCCTTAATTGTAATGAATGAAGCCAAAGTGCTTTTGAACTCTTCCAATAAACCTGTTTCAGAGATTTCTTCAATCCTCGGTTTCAGCGATCAATATGCATTTTCTCACTTTTTTAAAAAGCATCTCGAAGTAAGCCCAAGACAGTACAGACATCAGTTTGAAAGTTAAAATCTTACATTTGAACATCTTTTTCCAAAATTCAAACATTTGATTGATTTTGTTGCTGCCGTAACTTTGCCTTCGTAAAACAAGGTAAAATGACAAATAATGTAAAAACAGCACTATCATTAGTGATAGCTCTATTCCCTGTGCTGTTTTTTTCTCAACAGATCAAACAGATGACCGCAGGTGAGGCGGCCGATATGGCTGTTAGAAATCATCAGCAATTAAAAGTGGCTGCACAGAATATTGAGATTGCAAAACAAAATACAAATGTTGCAAAACTTCAAAAGCTCCCTAGTATTATGGCTTCTACAAGCCAATTCTATTTAGGCGATGCTGTAGCGATTGATAAAGATTTTTCAAATTCAATCCATATTCCGATGCCACATTACGGAAGTTCATATGCCATACAGGCAACCCAACTCATCTTTAAAGGAGGTTTAGTGAATAAATCCATTGAAATGGCCGGGCTTCGTGAACAGCTTTCTGAACTGGATCTTGAAAAAAATAAGCTTGATGTAAAATTTCTCGTGATCTCCAATTATCTGGATGTCTATAAAATGTTCAATCAGGAAACGGTCTTTCAGAATAACAAAAAGCTGGCTCAGGAACGCCTCAAAAATATTCAGAAATTCTATCAGCAGGGAATGGTGACCCGAAATGAAGTGATCCGTGCAGAACTGGCGATCAAAAATCTGGATCAGGGAATTCTGACGTTGGCGAATAATAAAAAAATTCTTAATTACAATTTAAATATCGCATTAGGGCTTCCTTCAGAAACAGAGATTGTTCCCGTTGAAAGTTTAACGGATAAAGAATCCGGAATCGGTATGGATTACTATATGGAGCTTGCCCATGACAGCAACCCTCAGTTGAAATCGGCGAAGAAAAATATTGATGTTGCTGATAAAAACATAGAAATTATTAAAACAGACCAGCTGCCGACACTTTCCGGGTTCGGAGGCTATACTTTGCAACGTCCGGTTACCACAAGAAATCCTGTTCTGGATATGTATTCAGGAGGATGGCAGGCGGGTGTTTCCCTGAGCTACAATATTGATAATCTATACAAGACAAAAGAGAAAGTAAAGCTTGGTGAGCTACAAAAAACACAGGCAGGAGATGCCGTGACCCTGGTTCAGCAGAATGTAGATATGGCAGTCAATGCAGCCTATGTAAAATACCAGGAATCTATCCAGCAGGCTAATATTCTGAATGATGCAAAAAGGCTGGCGGAAGAAAACTATAAGATCACTGAAGCTAAATATTTAAACCAATTGGCGGTACAGGCAGAAATGATTGATGCACAGAACCAGAAACTTCAATCGGAACTGGATTATGCCAATGCAGAGATCAATGTACTGTATCAGTATTATAACCTGCTGAAGTCTGCAGGAACACTTTAATTTTAAAACTGAAAATCAAGATAATGGAAAACAAGGAACAAACCACTCAAAATACTCAGGCCGCTCCGGCACAGTCAGGAGCAGCAGTTAAAAAGAAACAGAATAAAAAAAATAAAATCAGAGCCATCATTTCCAATACGGCTGTATTTCTGGTGATAGGATTCGGACTTTTCTGGCTGGTCCGTGAATATTTCCACATCGGAGACAAAACCTATACGGAAGCTGCTCAGGTGGAAGAATTCATTAACCCAATTAATACAAGGGTTTCGGCTTATATCAAAGATATAAAATTCATAGAGCATCAAAAGGTTAAAAAAGGGGATACCTTGGTTATTCTGGATAAAAATGAATTATTAACCCAGCTAGGACAGGCAGAAGCAGCGTATCAGAATGCACTTGCCCAGAGATCGGCAACCAGTTCATCTGTAAATACAGTTTCCAATAACGTAAGTGTCATGGAATCCAATATCGCCGGTGCCAAAGCAAGATTATGGAATGCCGAGCAGAATTTAAACCGGTATAAAAACCTTCTTGCAGCAGAAGCAGTGACCAGACAACAGTACGATCAGATCAAAACGGAATATGAGGCCCAGAAAGCAGCGTATGAAACCTTAGTGAACCAGAAACAGTCTGCCAATCTTTCCACAACTGAGGTTAAAAGCAAGTTGGGAATTAATGATGCAGAGATCAAAAGAACAAAATCAGCGCTGGAAATGGCAAAGATCAACCTTTCTTATACCGTGATAACAGCCCCATATGATGGAATCATGGGACGCAGAACAATATCTGAAGGACAACTGATACAACCAGGCCAACAGGTAGCGACCATCGTTCTGAATGGTCAGAAATGGGTAACAGCTAATTTCCTGGAAAGCCAGATGCCCAATATCAGAATCGGGGAGAAGATGACAATGACCGCTGATGCTTTGGGAGGAAAAAAATTTGAAGGAGTAGTCACTGCTATTTCAGCGGCAACAGGTTCAAGATATTCAAGCGTTCCTACAGACAATTCTACAGGTAATTTTATCAAGGTACAACAAAGAATTCCGGTAAGAATAGAATTCACTAATTCCAATAAAAAAGAAGATTTGGAAAAACTGAGTGCAGGAATGAACATGAATGTAAATATTAATTAGGATTGAAAGATTTAAGCATTTAATGATTGAAAGATTTTAGAAGGGAAGCCGGAAGTCAGAAGAGGGAAGTTGATGCAGACGAATCATAACTTCCGGTCCCTTTCTTATTTTTTAATTTTTTTTAAACAGAACTTATCTGGAAAGCAGAAGTATGATGACAAAAAAACTTCTATCTCCCATCTTCCCGCTTCCATCCTCTAACTTCTAACTTCTAACTTCTAACCTCTAATATCTAAATTCATGTACAACAAAGGATTATATAACGACTGGGTACCTAAACCAGTACAGCTGCTGCTCATTGTACTGCTATTGGCAGTGGTGATGCCGCTTGGCGGTGTGTATACCGGAAACATCAGTTATCTGGTGAGCGGTACCGGGGCAATGACGGAATACTTTATGTGGGCCAATTATGCCACCACAATAGGAATGGGCGCCTGTATGCCGATTGTTCTCAGACTAAAGATGCGATTCAAGGTGAGAGATAAAATGGCAGTGCTGCTCGTTCTTTTAGGATTGTTGAGCTACATCGACGGAACTACGACGCAACCAATGATCTTCGTATTTACGTCACTGTTTATCGGGTTTTTGAAGATGATGGTAACGATCGAGTTATTTCTTCCGTTAATGATGATGATCGGTAACAGGGGAATGTTCTATGGGCTATTTTACACTTTTGTTTTGGTGATGAACCAAGTAGCGGCTTATTATGCGGTGGTAGTTTCCATTCATTACAATTGGCAGCATTTCTACCTCATTGCAGCAGTATCGTGTTTTATCCTTGCTCTGATTCACTGGATATTTATGCATGATAAATACTTTGCATTAAAAGTTCCGTTGCACTATATCGACTGGATGAGTATCATGTTGTTTGTTTCAACATTTATGTTTTCTGCCTACGTTTTTTCTTTCGGAAAGCAGCAGGACTGGTGGAATTCAAAAAATATTATGAATGCAAGTATGGCTGCTTTTATAAGCTTTGCATTGTTGGTGATTCGTCAGTTTACTTTAAAAAGACCTTACTTGTCATTTAAGATATTCAAAAAAAATAATGTGCAGCATGGTTTATTTATGCTGTTGTTTCTTGGAATGTTCTTAGGAACGACCACATTGCAGAATACCTTTGCAGTAGGAGTTCTCGGCTATGATCAGCTTACGAATGCAGGGTTGAATATGCTGATGATTCCTGGAATTATCCTGGCAGGAATAATAGCTGTATTCTGGTTTAAAAAAGAAATACCACTGAAAATGTACATCTTCTCGGGATTTTCGGCGATGATGGGTTATGCATTGATTATGTACTTTTCGATGGTCTTAGAATTCAATTATGAGAACTGGTACTTACCGATGTTTTTAAAAGGATATGGAATGTGTTCACTGTTTATTTCAGTATGGTTCTATACCCTGGATAAGCTTGAAATGGAGGATATGCTGGCCGCAATCGGGTTGGTGCTGGTATGGAGAACTTTTCTGGCGGTAGGGGTCTTCTCAGCATTATATTCATGGTTTCAGTACCGCTTCCAGATAACAGCAGTAGGAGATCTTGCAGTGTATATTGATGGAATGACGGTTACGCCTCAGACTTTAGCAGCAAATATGAAGACGCTTCAGCTGAATGCCATTATCATAGCCAGTAAAAAGATTTTCGGGTATATTATTTTGGTGGGTTTTGGAGTACTATTGTATATCATAACGCATCATTTCGGAAGAGAAAGATTTCAGTATTTAAGATTCATGAGAGTTCTCGGCGGTAAATCTGTTATTGCGAGAAGAAGACTTAGGGAAAGAAAAAAATTATTAGAAGAAATAAAAGACGCAGCCGGGCCTGCAGTTTAAGATACCTTGTTTTTCACCAGTAAGATCCTTGGCTTTACGAAGTCCGGGATCTTACGTTTTTATGAGTGAAAATAAAACGCTTTTTTTTGTGAAAATATGAAAAATTTCATATTCTGTTGTTTTTATTTAGAAGCAATAAAAATTATATTTGACGGATTATAAAACTGAGTAGAAAAGAATGAAAAAGCAATATGCATTCATAGGTCTGTTGGCTTCAGGAATTGTATTTTCCCAGACAGCGAATGATTCTATAGCCTATAAAGGTATTGATGATGTGGTAATCGTGGCATCCAGAAAACCAACAAAGATCTCGGATATCCCGGGAACGGTTTGGGTGGTTCAGAAAGAAAAAATCCAGGAACAGGCAAAAAGCGGAGTTCCTATCAAAGAAATGCTCGCAATCCTGATCCCGAGCATGGATATCGGTCCGCAGGGAAGAACCAACTACGGACAAAATATGAGAGGCCGTTCGGCTTTGGTGATGATAGATGGTGTTTCGCTGAACAGTATCCGCGCCATCAGCCGTCAGCTGGACGCTATTGATCCTTTTAATATCGAAAGAATTGAAGTGCTTTCCGGAGCCAGTTCTATTTACGGAGGGAATGCAACCGGCGGTATCATTAATATCATCACAAAAACACCTCCTAAAAACGGAATTAGCGGAGAAACTGAGCTTGGAGTAAGAACAGGGTTCATGGGAAAAGATGACCACGATTTCCGGGCAGCTCAGGCAATTTCAGCAAAAGGGGCGAAATTTTTCGGAAGGTTGGGGGTTGCTTACCAGCAGAATGGGGGAGTTTATGGGGCCGATGAAAGTCAGGTATTAACAGATATTACGCAAACTGACCTTCAGTACAACCAGTCAATTGATATATTGGCAACAGGAGGTTATAAATTTAATAATAAACATAAAATCACGGCATCCCTCCAGTATTACAATTCTAAGTTTAATGGTGATAGAAGTCTTTATTTAGGCGAAAATTTAAGCGCTTTTACGACAAAAAATGCCAACCTTCTGGAGATGCGTGACGGCTTTTCATCTGATAAAAATATAGGAACAGAACGTTTCATGGGAACAGTTGCTTATAATGGGAATAATATTTTAGGAGGTCAGGATTTGTATGTACAGTTGGCTGCGAGAGGAGAGAAGTTAGGATTTTATCCTTTCCCCGGAAATGTTAACTTAAATAACGTAAACACGGCTTATATGTCTTCTTCGCAGCAGGATACCTATTATTCCGGTGTAAAAGCATTATTGTCGAAATCATGGAAAAGCCTGAATGTGACCTATGGAGTAGATGTTGATCTTGAAAAATTTGAAGGAAGCCAGTCGGTATATGATATTGCCAAAACAATGTCGAGCGGTGGCTTGGTAAACGAAACCAAATACAGCCTGGGAAGATATCCAACCAACCATTCTCAGAGTTACGCAGGATATGTTCAGGCTAAATATGACATCTTACCTAAACTCCAAGTGAACGGAGGAATCCGTTATCAGAATATCAATGTAAAAGTAGATGATTTTGTAGGTTCAGTGCAGCAGACTCAGGTGGCCATGGGATACGGAACTTCAGCTTCTGCTATTCCGGGAGGAGAAAGTTCATACAATGTGACATTGGCGAATGCCGGTTTACTGTATAAATTCAATGAGCAGCATCAGGTCTGGGGAACTTTTTCCCAGGGAGTGAGTTTGGCAGATCCATCGAAATATTATGGAATTGGAAACTATATATTAAAAGGAACCAACTGGGACATAACTTCAAGCATTAATGTTAAAGAACAACCATTACAGGCTATCAAAACCAACCAGTTTGAAATGGGGTACCGTATCAATAAAGGAGGATTAAGAGGTCAGATTGCTGGTTTTTTAAGCAATTCGGATAAAACAGTCACGGTTGACAAGAAGACTTTCCAGATCCTTGTCAATGATCTTAAGCTAAGAAATATGGGAATTGAGGCTGAGGTTTCCTATTTCATGAACAATGGGGTTTACTTCGGAGCCAGCGGACTTTTAATCAAATCTGAAGTTGAGAATAATAACGAATGGAAGAAGCAGGAAATTTACAATGCTTCCCCTTCAAAACTGGTCACTTACATTGGATATAATGTTAAAAGCTGGTCATTCAGATTCCAGTCTTTACAGAGTTTCAAGCTGACGGACGATCTTAAAAATCAAATCGATGGGTACAATACTTCGGATTTAATGGTAGGATACCGTTTCGATTGGGGTAAATTCAATCTTGGGATTCAGAATATTTTCAATACCGATTATCAGACTATATGGAGCAAGCGTTCACAGGTTCTATATTCTACCTACGGACTTCCTGAACTGTTCAACTACAAAGGAAGGGGAAGAACATTTAACCTTTCCTATACCTTTGATTTCTAAAAATTTAAATCGAGCTGTTTAGCCTTGATTTAAATTCATTATATAATAACAGATCCGGCTTCTCATCATCAACGGAAGCCGGATTTTAACTTTAAAAATTCAGTTATGGCTAAAATTCAAACAGGCCGCATTGTTGCGGAAATGACGAGAAAAGAGTATATCACAGATCATTATATCAGGGCCTATCTGTATTCTCCGGAGGCTCATTTGTTTAAAAATACCACCATTGGTGACAATAACAAGATCGCTGTGCCACCGGCAGGTCTGGATGAAATTTATTTTCCGACACTGGATGAAAACCGCCAATGGGTATATCCTCCAAAGGAAGTAGCGCCTGCCATAAGAACCTACACCCACAAAGGAATTGATCTTGAAAAAAACGAACTGGTTATCGATTTTGTAGACCATGGCGATGGCGGTCCTGCATCAAAGTGGGCTCGTGAATCTGAACCCGGCTCCAAATTAGGCATCATGATGAGAACTGAAGCTAAAGAAATGTATCCGGACGTTGAATGGTACCTGTTTGTTGGAGATGCTACTGCCATTCCTGTTTTGAGCGCGATGCTGGAAACCCTGCCTGAAACAGCGAAAGGAGTCTGCATCATTGAAGTTCACGGAAAAGGGGATGAACAGAGCCTTGAAACCAAAGCTGATATTGAATTTAAATGGCTTCATAACGCCAGTCCGCACATCAGCAGTGAAATGGCAGATACTGTAAAAAATATTGCTATTCCGGAAATGTCTAAATTCGGATATGTTGCGGCAGAATTTTCAAGTGTTAAAGAAATCCGCACTTATCTGAGAAAAGAAAAAAACTGGACATCACAGGAGCTTAATGCCTATTCTTATTGGAAAGCCGGTGTTGCAGAGAATGAATCAGAAAAGGACAGGCATAAGGAGAAGGATTCGATGGGGTAGGATTATTAGGTCAATGATGAGAATGATAGAGTCAAGAATAAAGAATAAAGAATAAAGAATAAAGAATAAAGAACCAAGAACCAAGACACCGGATACCAGACGATAGTTTATTTACTTTCAAATCCTTAACTCTCTCACCCCAGGCAAACTTGCAATCCGAACCCCAAACCCTTATCTTTGCACTTTAAAGACAGCAATGAAAGACTTAATGGGTAAGGCAGCCTGGGATTACTTTCACAATGAAAATCCTAAGGATCTGCAGACAGAAACATCAATATCAGAACTGGATGAGCTTCCGGTAGCATATCTTTTCAGAGACTTTGAGGAGATGAATGATATTGAGCAGAAAGCACTAGAGTTAGCTCAGGGAAAAGTACTGGATATTGGTTCCGGTGCCGGTTCTCATGCCTTATATCTCCAGAATGAAAAAAATCTTGATGTTTTGGCGTTGGATATTTCACCAAAATGTATTGAAGTCTGCCAATTGAGAGGAGTCAAAAAAGCAGTATGTGAAAATATGCTGGATTTCTCGGGAGAAACTTTTAATACGGTTCTGCTTCTGATGAACGGAACCGGAATTTTTGAAAGTTTGGAAAAAATTGATACCTATCTTCAGAAGCTGCATACTTTAATTAATGATAACGGACAGATCCTGATCGACAGTACAGATATTCTGTATATGTTCGACCGTGATGAAGATGGTGGCGTTTATATTCCGGCAGGCGGCTATTATGGTGAACTGGATTATGTGGTTCATTATAAAGGAGAATCGGAAGAGCCTATAAAATGGCTCTATCTTGATTTTGAAACTTTAAAAAATGCTGCTGAAAATAATGGTTTTACCATAGAAAAAGTAATGCGGGATGAAGATTCTTACCTGGCAAAATTGACTAAAAAATAAATATTGCCTTGTCATTGCGAGCGCAGCGAAGCAATCTCTTAATACTCTTAATAGCTAAACTCTTCTTAATGGTTTTAAGGTTAATATCAAGTTTTTAAGATCATTGAGTTTAAATTTTGTTTTAGGATGGAGTACAAAATAAAAAGACACATGAAAAGTCATGTGTCTTTTGCTTTATCTTAAATATTGATTATCCTATCTCAATACCATTTTCTACATTGCTGTCGTCCGGTGTTACGAAAGACAGTTTTCCGTCTGGCTTTGTCGTTAATAAGAACATACCCTGAGACTCTATTCCTCTGATCTTTCTTGGAGCAAGGTTCAATAAGATCATTACTTGCTTTCCGATAAGTTCTTCCGGCGTGAAACTTTCTGCAACACCAGAAACTACAATTCTTATATCAACCCCTGTATCTACTTTGAATTTTAATAATTTATCCGCTTTTTCCACTTTTTCAGCTTCTAAAATGGTAGCTGTTCTAAGGTCTATTTTAGCAAAATCATCAAAAGAAATCTCTTCTTTCATAGGGTTGGCGTTAGGGTTTGTTTTTTTATTGTTTTGTTTGGTCTGTTCCAGCTTTTCAATCTGAGCTTCAATTACACTGTCTTCAATTTTTGAGAAAAGAAGAGAAGCTTCATTGATCTTATGACCTGTTTCTACTAAAACAGATTTATCTTCAACATCACTCCAGTTTACCTGCTTGGCATTAAACATGGTTAACAATTTTTCAGAACTGAAAGGCATGAATGGTTCGCATAACTGAGCTAATGCAACAGCCAGCTGAGCTCCTACAAATAAGGATTGTGCTGCTTTTTCAGGGCTATCCTTAATGGTTTTCCAAGGTTCTTCAGTCTGAAGATACTGGTTTCCGAAACGGGCAAGATTCATTAATGCAGTTAATGCATTTCTGAATTCATAATTTTCTAAGAATCCTGAAATTTCTTTAGCTGCTTTGTTAATTTCTTTCAGTTCAGGGCTGTTGATACCTCCCTGAGGAATCACTCCATCATAATATTTATGGATAAGAACAGCAACTCTATTAATAAAGTTTCCAAAAATTCCTACCAGCTCAGAATTATTTTTAGTCTGGAAATCTTTCCATGTAAAATTATTATCCTTTGTTTCGGGAGCAGATGAAAGTAATGCATACCTTAAAACATCTTGTTGTCCAGGGAATTCCTCTACATATTCATGTGCCCATACCGCCCAGTTTCTAGACGTTGAGATCTTGTCGTTCTCAAGGTTTAAGAATTCAAAGGCAGGAACATTTTTCGGCATGATATAATCACCGTGAGCCTTCATCATGGCAGGGAAAATAATACAGTGGAATACAATATTATCCTTCCCGATGAAATGAACCAGATCACTGTTTTCATTCTGCCAGTAATCTTTCCAGTCTTTTCCGTTTCTCTCTGCCCATTCTTTAGTGAAGGAAATATACCCGATAGGAGCATCAAACCAAACATAAAGAACCTTCCCTTCTGCATTCGGAAGCGGTACCGGAACTCCCCAGTTCAGATCCCTGGTCATGGCACGTGGTTTTAAACCATCATTCAGCCATGATTTAACCTGTCCGTAAACATTTGGCTTCCAGTCGTCTTTATGACCTTCAATGATCCATTCGTTCAGGAAATCTTCATATTCATTTAAAGGAAGATACCAGTTTTTGGTGTCTTTAAGAATTGGAACATTTCCGCTCAACATTGATTTCGGATTGATCAGCTCTGAAGGGGATAAGGTAGAACCACATTTTTCGCACTGATCTCCGTAAGCATTTTCATTCCCGCAGTTCGGGCATGTTCCTACAATATATCGGTCTGCGAGAAACTCCCCGGCCAGTTCATCAAAATACTGTTCGGAAACCTCTTCTGTAAATTTCCCTTTTTCATAAAGAACTTTAAAAAAATCCTGGCTCGTTTCGTAATGTTTTTTTGAAGTCGTTCTGGAATACTCATCAAATGAAATTCCCAGATCTGAAAAAGATTTTTTGATGATCTCATGGTATTTATCCACGATATCCTGAGGCGTTACTCCTTCTTTTTTTGCTCTGATGGTGATAGGAATCCCATGCTCATCCGATCCGCAGATAAATGCTACATCTTTTCCTAATCTTCTCTGAAATCTTGCGTAGACATCCGCAGGAATATATACACCTGCCAAATGTCCTATATGAACCGGTCCGTTTGCATAAGGCAAAGCTGCCGTAATCATCTTTCTGTTTGACATTTATCGTAAAGTTTTAACTGCAAAGATAAGAATTATCTCATAGAACCGCCTAATATTCGGTTATAATAAGTTTTTTGCCCGGCTGCCCGACTGAAATATTACATTTAGTTAAACAAATGTTTAACTTTTTGTTAATTATACTAATATATTATGTATCGCATATGTTAACGTAATGTTATGGAAAACAGATATTTGGTTTTATAACAGACAAGCAATTTACATAAATTTATCTAAATTTTCAATAATATTATAATAATTCTAATTTTTTTATAAATTGCAAGGCTGGTTTGTACAGCCTTATTAAGAAACGAAACTAAAAAAACGATATTGTGAAAAATTTTACAACGGTATTAAAAATTGCGCCTGCCTTTTTATTGGCAAGCTCAATGATACATGCACAGACACAGGACACTATAACCAAGGAGAAAAAAATCGAGGAGGTTGTATTGATCGGATATGGAAAGCAAAAGAAATCTGACCTGACGGGGTCGATCACGGCAATTTCTGCCAAAGATTTTAATGAGGGAAGTATTAATTCTGCTGAACAACTGATACAAGGTAAAACTTCTGGAATTCAGATTACAAGTAATGGGGGAGCACCTGGTGCGGGTTCTACAATTAGAATTCGTGGAGGGTCTTCTTTAAATGCATTAAATGATCCTTTGATTGTTATTGATGGTGTTCCTGTTGATACTAACGGAATTAGCGGTGCAGCGAATCCTTTGGCATTAATTAACCCTAATGATATTGAAAGTTTCAGTATTCTAAAGGATGCATCAGCTGCTGCAATTTATGGTTCTAGAGCTTCTAATGGAGTAGTAATTATTACAACAAAAAGAGGCAGTTCAGGGAAATTGAAAGCAAATTATACTACCACGACATCTGTATATAACAAAATGGGGAATATAGATATGTTGTCTGCAGATGATTTCCGAAAAATAGTGAATGAAAAAGCTACTCCTGTTTATCAGGGTTATTTAGGAAAAGGAGATACAAATTGGCAAAATCAAATTTATCAAACTGCAGTAGGTGTTGACAATAACATTTCCTTATCAGGGGGGATTAAAGGTTTACCATACAGATTATCTTTAGGCTATCTTAATCAGGAGGGTATTATTAAAACGAATACGATTGAAAGAACAACAGCTTCGTTAAATTTGAATCCTAAATTTTTTGATAAACATTTAGATGTAAGCTTTAACTTAAAGGGGACGTATGTTGAGAATAGGTTCAAAGATGATGGTGCTATAGGTGCTGCTGTTGTGTTCGATCCAACTCAGACGGTTTATGATGCTAATCCTGCCTTTGGTAAATATGGCGGATATTTTGAATGGTTGCAGGCAAATGGAGAGCCTAATACAAATGGAACCAAAAATCCGGTTTCAATGCTTGATCAAAGAAAAGATTTATCTTATGTAAACAGATTGATAGGAAACATACAGTTTGATTATAAATTTCATTTCTTGCCGGAATTAAGAGCTAATTTAAATTTGGGCTACGATTATAGTAATGCGAATGGTAATACAACTGTTTTACCTACTGCAGCTATTGCTTATAATAATAAGGGGAGTTATAGAAAATATTCTCAGGAAAAGAAAAATAAATTATTAGATTTTTATTTAAATTATCTTAAAACTTTTGAATCTATAAAATCTACTGTAGATTTCACTGCTGGCTATTCTTACCAAGATTGGCAAAGATCAGAACCGTTCGCTCCTACAATATATGGAACAGGAATTCTAAATCCTGCAACTGGAAATGATTTCTTTACTCAAAATACAATTATTTCATATTTTGGTAGATTAAATTATACATTCAATAATAAATATCTTTTAACAGCTTCATTAAGAAGGGATGCTTCCTCAAGATTCAGTGAAGATAATAGAGTTGGATATTTTCCGTCTGTAGCTTTAGCCTGGAGAATTGACCAAGAAGACTTCGTTAAAAACTCTAAAACGATTTCTACTTTGAAATTAAGAGCAGGTTGGGGGCAGACAGGTCAACAAGAAATTGATAAGAATGACTATCCTTATTTAGCTAGATATGTTTTATCGGACAGCGGTGCTCAATATCAATTAGGGGATGATTTCTATAGTACTTATAGAGCTCAAGGCTATGATAAAAATATTAAATGGGAAACTACCACCACTAAAAACTTAGGTCTTGATTTTGGCTTTTTAAATGATAAAATAAGTGGAACAATTGATGTTTACGAAAAAGAGTCAAAAGATTTAATCAGTTTTATTCCTGTACCGGCGTTATCAAATCTTACGAATTATCTACTTACAAACGTAGGTAATATGCGTAATCGTGGGATTGAAGCAAATATTAATGTTAAAGCTGTTAAGACAGAAAATTTTTCTTGGGAGTTTAATGTAAATGCTACTCATTTTAAATCTGAGATTACTAACCTTAATTCATCTCAGGTTTTACTTAATTCAATTGGAGGAGCAACTGGGACAACTATTCAAGTTCACACAGAAGGCTATCAGCCAAATTCATTTTATGTATACCAACAGGTATATGATGGAAACGGGAAGCCAATTGAAGGTGTTTATGTAGATAGAAATGGAGACGGTATAGTAAATACAGATGACTTGTACAGATATAAATCTCCTGCTCCAGATGTATTACTAGGATTTTCATCAAAATTTAATTATAAAAATTGGGATTTAGGATTCACTATGAGAGCAAGTATTGGTAATTATGTTTATAATAATGTAGCGTCTCAATATGGTACAGAGCAAGGCATTACACTTAACGGGTATTTACAAAATATTCATACAAGTTATTTAGATACCGGATTCAAACGTACTCAGCTGTTGTCAGATTATTATGTTGAAAATGCATCATTTGTTAGAATGGATAATATCAACTTAGGTTATAATTTCCCAAGATTTATAAAAGATTCTAAGTTGAGGATTTTCGGTTCTGTTCAAAACGCATTTATTATCACTAAATACAGTGGTTTAGACCCTGAAGTTTTCAACGGTATCGATAATAATTTGTACCAAAGACCTAGAGTGTATTCAGTAGGATTTAATTTTCAATTTTAATTAGAGAGAAATCATGACATTTAAATATATTAATAAAACAATGTTTTCTGCTGGTCTTACAGCAGTATTATTTCTTACTTCATGTGAGAATGATTTGAATAGAATGCCTGAAACAGAGGTGACTTCAGCTTCTGTATATGCCGATTTTAACAATTATAAGAGTGTACTAGCAAAAATATATGCAGGCTTAGCAATGAGCGGTCAGAACGGAGGAGATGGTGATCCTGATATCAGTGGAATTGACGGAGGAACATCCAATTATATAAGACAATATTTTCAATTACAAGAACTGCCTACAGATGAGGCGGTTATTGCTTGGGGAGACGGTTCTCTTCCTGACCTTCATAGTATGACATGGTCTGCAAGTAATGAATTTATTGCAGCCTTGTATTACAGAATTTACTATCAGGTTGGGCTTTCCAATGAGTTTATCAGAGAAACGACAGATGAAAAACTAGCTTCAAGAAATATTACAGGAGCAAATGCTGAAGAGGCAAAAATGTTTAGAAATGAAGCGCGTTTCATGAGAGCATTAAGCTATACTCATGCTATAGATCTTTTTGGTAATGGCCCGTTTGCAACAGAAACTAGTGAGGTAGGAACAATACCTCCACAAAGAATTGAACGTAAAGAACTTTTCAACTATATAGAATCTGAATTAAAAGATTTGGAAAATCTTTTAAAAGATCCTAGAACAAATGAATATGGCCGTGCTGATAAAGCTGCAGTTTGGATGTTACTGTCAAGATTATATTTAAATGCTGAAGTATATACAGGTCAAGCCAGATATTCTGATGCAAGAGTATATGCTGAAAAGGTTATTAATGCTGGATATTCACTAAAAGCTAATTATGGCGAATTATTCTTAGCAGACAATAACTTAGATAATAATGAAACTATTTTCTCTGTAAACTATGATGGTACTCACACTAGAACATTTGGTGGTACTACTTACATCATACATGCAAGCACAGGGGGATCTATGAATCCTGCTAATTTTGGAATCAATAGTGGTTGGGGTGGTCTGAGAAGCACTAAGAATATTGCTGCATTATTTCCTGCTACAGATGGTTCAATTGATAAAAGAGGAACTTTCCATACTGATGGGCAAAATTTGGAAATTAACAATGTTGCTACCTTTACAGACGGGTACCCAATTACAAAATTTAAAAATATTAAAAGAAACGGTCAGGCTGGTTCAGATGTGGCGGGAGATTTTGTTGATACAGATTTTCCAATGTTCAGACTTGGGGAAGCATATTTAACATATGCAGAAGCGGTTCTGCGTGGGGGAGGCGGAAGTACGGCTACAGCAGTTCAGTATGTAAATTTACTGAGACAAAGAGCTTATGGAAACAATTCAGGAAATGTTTCATCAATTAATCTAGATTTTATTTTAGATGAAAGAGCTCGGGAGTTATCTTGGGAAGCAGTAAGAAGAACAGATTTGATTAGATTCGGAAAATTTACTTCAGGAAGTTATTTATGGCCTTTCAAAGGAGGTGTTAAAGATGGTAAAGCCGTAGAAGATTTTAGAAAGCTTTACCCTATTCCTGCAAGTGACTTAAATGCGAATCCTAATTTGATTCAGAATCCTGGTTATTAATATAAAATAGTATTAAAAATGAAACATTTATATAAAATATTCGCTATTGCATTCATAGGATTTTTATTAATGTCTTGTGAAAAAGATGAAGATCAGGCCACACTTGGGCAGGGATCAACTCCTGTATTATCTGCGGATGCTACAACTTTGGTGCTTATAAAAGATAATGAAGCAAACAAAGCTGTTAAATTTGATTGGGTTAATCCTGTATTTGATACAAAAGTAGCATTAACTAATTCACTAGAAGTTGCTGCTGCAGGCACAAACTTTGTTGGTGCTAAAAGCACTGTTATTTCTGCAAAAGATTTAACAGTAACTTATACAGTTGGTGTTTTTAATAAAATTTTACTTGATGCTGGTTTTGTACCTGGTGTACCTTCACAAATTCAGATTAGAATGAAGTCAACAGTTGGTAATGTGGCTTTATATTCTAATACAATTGCTATGACAGTAACACCTTACTTGACAGAGTTTCCTTCTTTTTATATTGTAGGGGAAGCATCAGCAGTAGGATGGAACGCAGGTTCATCACAAATGTTGTATAAAAAAGAAAATTTTTCAACAATTTATACTTATTTGGAGAATGGAAAAGCTTTCAGATTTTTAGGACAACAAGATTGGAATCCTATTAATTATAGTTTAGATACTCCTGGAATGAATGATAGTTATAAGTATTTTAAAACTTGGTCTACCAATTTAGTGGCAGCACCTTCTGAAAACATTCAATTTAATGGAGCGACGGGAATGTATAAAATACTTATTGATGCAGAGGCGACTCAAAAAACAATTACTGTTTCTGCTTCACCAATTGCTGTCTGGAATCCTACTAATTTATATTTAGTAGGCACAGTAAATAGCTGGGATGCTGGCACTGCAATTCCAATGACAAATTTAGGAAATGGCAAATTTGAACATACTATTTCTCTTTCTGCTGGTACACAGATAAAATTCTTAGGACAACAGTCTTGGGGAGATTTGGATTGGGGAAATATTGATGGTGATGGTAACACAGGATATCTTGCTCCAAAAGGAAGCAACGGCAATATTTTATTTGATGGTACTGGTGGAAGCTATAAAATTTCTGTAGATCTGAAATTAGGTACTTATAAAATAGAGCCATTATAATAATTTCAATGAATAATTAGATAAAGTGTTGCTTTACCGCAGCACTTTATCTATTTTTAAGTTTATAAATAATCATTATGAAGAAAATTACAGTTGGAGCAGTGTTGCTCTCAATGATGTTCATGGGAGTGAATGCACAGTCTTTGAAATCACCGGATGGAAAATTTGAAATGAATTTTCAGCTGAAACAAGGAGTACCTTATTACAATCTAAAATATAATGGTGCTGTGGTGGTAGAAGATTCTAAGTTAGGATTGAGATTATTTAAAGATTCAGCCATCAAATTTGCTTCCGAAATTGCTAAAGCTGAAGACGCAAAATTTGACCTGAATAACGGGTTCACGAAAAAAGACGAAAAACGTGACTCTAAAAACGAAACCTGGCAGCCGGTTCTTGGCGAAAAGAAAAACTATATCAATCATTATAACGAGCTCGCGGTTACCCTTGATCAGGCTTCTACAAGCAGAAGTATTGTTGTAAAGTTCAGACTGTTTAATGATGGATTAGGATTCAGATATGAATTCCCGCAACAGAAAAATCTGAATTATTTCGTGATCAGAGAAGAAGATTCCGAAATAGATTTTCCTACAGATATGAAAGCATGGTGGATGGTTGCCGACTATGATTCCCAGGAATATCAATACCAGGAAACAAAAATTTCCGAAATTCCTTCCCAATGGGATAAAGCATTCGATGCCAATGCTTCCCAGGCTCTCGTTAAAAATGCTGTCCAGTCTCCATTAATGCTTAAAAAGGAAGGTAAAGATCCTTTGTATGTGAATGTGGCAGAAGCAGCTGTTTTAGATTATCCGGTATCCCATCTTGAAGTGGATGCTCAGAATTTTAAATTCAAAACACATCTTACTGCAGACAGACAGGGAGCAAAAGGATATATTCAAACCCCTTCAGTAACGCCTTGGAGAACCATTATTGTGTCTCCGAAAGCGGAAGAGGTAATGGAATCCAAAATGATCTTCAACCTTAACGAACCTACAAAATATACCGATACTTCCTACATTCACCCAACCAAATACATGGGCGTATGGTGGGAAATGATCATCGGAAAATCCCAGTGGGCTTATTCTACTGCAGAAAACGTACACCTGGGCAAAACAGACTTCTCAAAATTAACTCCGAACGGAAAACATGCGGCGAACAATACAAGAGTTAAAGAATATATCGACTTTGCAGCTGAAAACGGGTTCCAGGGATTACTGATTGAAGGCTGGAATGTCGGTTGGGAAGACTGGTTCGGTCATTCCAAAGAATTTGTTTTCGATTTCATTACACCATACCCGGACTTTGATATCAAAATGCTGAATGATTATGCCCATTCAAAAGGCATTAAGCTTATCATGCACCACGAAACGTCAGGTTCTGCAACCAACTACGAAAGATGGTCAGATAAAGCTTTCCAATTGATGAACAAATACGGCTATGATGCCGTAAAAACAGGCTATGTGGGAGATATCATTCCAAGAGGAGAACACCACTACTCACAGTGGACGATCAACCATTTTTACAGAATTGCTGAAAAAGCAAACGATTATAAAATTATGGTCAATTCCCACGAGTCAGTACGTCCTACAGGAGAAAGCCGTACCTATCCGAACTATATTTCTGCAGAAGCAGCCAGAGGAACTGAATACGAAGCATTCGGAGGAAATAAGCCGGATCACCAGACCGTTCTTCCGTTTACAAGATGGATGGGCGGATCTATGGACTATACACCGGGAATTTTCCAGACTAAATTAGACTATTACTTCCCTGGAGATAAGCGTTTTGTAAAAACTACCCTTGCTAAACAGCTTGCCCTGTATGTAACCATGTATATGCCTCTTCAGATGGCAGCAGACCTTCCTGAAAATTACAAAAAGCATATGGATGCATTCCAGTTTATCAAGGATGTTGCTGCAGACTGGGATGATACTAAGATTTTATCGGCAGAGCCGGGAGATTATGTCATCACTGCCAGAAAGGCAAAAGGTACTGACAATTGGTTTGTAGGAGGTATTACTGATGAAAATAAGCGTGAGTACACCGTAGATTTCTCTTTCCTGGATAAAGGGAAAAAATATGAGGTAACCGTTTACGAAGATGGAAAAGATGCCGATTATATTGATAATCCTCAAAGTTATAACATCTACAAAAAACAGATCACCAGCAAATCTAAATTGAATTTCAAAATGGCGAGAAGCGGTGGTTTTGCTGTTTCTGTAAAGCCTGTCAATTAAGATTTAATTCATAAGTTTGTTTGCCCCGGTTCATTATATTCGGAAAAATGGGCCGGGGCATTACTTTTTAACAAAACTATTGATCAAAATACAATCATAAATGAAAAAAATATATACAATTTTTGCCCTTTCAGCAGCATCTGTGGCTTTTTCTCAGATTCAGAAAGTAGAACCTGCTTTTTGGTGGAAAGGAATGAAAAATCCTGAACTTCAGATCCTGGTATACGGAAAAGATATTGCCCAAAATGAAATTGAACTTTCCGACGGTATTCAGATAAAAGACATAAAAAAAGTTGAAAATCCCAATTATGTTTTTGTAACAGTCAATACCAATGAGATCAATGTTCCGAAGTTTAAAATTAATCTCAAGAAAGGAAAGAAAAATATCAGCTCCTATACTTATGAGCTGAAACAAAGAGCGCCCGGATCCGCAGACCGTGAATCTTTTACTTCAAAAGATGTTATGTATCTCATCATGCCGGACCGTTTTGCTAACGGTGATGAAAAAAATGACTCCATACCTGGTCTTATTGAAAAAGCAGATCGTAGCTTACCGAACGGGAGACATGGCGGAGATCTTCGTGGAATCATCAACAACCTTGATTATATCCAAAACCTTGGAGCCACGTCTGTTTGGCTTACACCCGTTAACGAAGACAATGAAAAAGTATATTCTTATCACGGATATGCACAAACTGATCTTTATAAAATAGATGGCCGCTACGGGACTAATGAAGAATACCGCGAACTTTCCCAGAAGCTGAACAAACGGAATATGAAGCTGGTCATGGATTATGTAACCAACCATTGGGGAGTCTCCCATTGGATTATCAAAGATCTGCCTTCAAAAGACTGGATTCATTGGTTTGATGAAGGAGAAAATGGTTTTTACCGGTCCAATTACAAAACAACGACCCAGTTTGACACCAATGCCTCAGAAATTGATAAAAAATATGCACTGGATGGCTGGTTTGATACCACCATGCCGGATGTCAATCAAAAAAATCCATTGGTTTTAAAATACCTTACCCAAAATGCAATCTGGTGGATTGAATATGCCGAATTGGGTGGGCTGCGCGTAGATACCTATCCGTACAACGATAAAGAAGGTATGGCTAAATGGGCAAAAGCCATTACCGATGAATATCCAAAATTCAATATCGTAGGTGAAACATGGCTTAATACCGCAGGACAGATTTCAGCGTGGCAAAAAGATTCTAAGACAGGAGAAGCAGCAGGCTACAATTCTAACCTGCCTTCCGTTATGGACTTTATGCTGTACGGTGATATGCCGAAAGCTATTAAAGAAAAAGAAAGCTGGGACACAGGAATGGTAAAGCTTTACAACGTTTTTACCAGCGACTTCCTGTATCCTGACATTAATAATCTTCTGGTCTTCTTTGAAAATCACGATACCGAAAGGTGGAATGAGATATTCAATGCCGATCCCAAAGCCTACAAAATGGCATTGACCCTGATTTCTACGGTCAGAGGGATCCCACAGATTTATTACGGCTCAGAAGTAGGGATGAGAGGAGATAAAGCTAAAGGAGGTGATGCCGATATCCGCAGAGATTTTCCTGGTGGGTGGAAGTCGGATACACAGAATGCTTTTAATCCTTCATTACAGACGCCAGAGCAGAAAGAATTTTATCAGTTTAGCCAAAAATTATTAAACTGGAGAAAAGGAAAAGAAGTGATTCATACCGGAAAAACTAAAAATTACGTTCCTCAGGATGGCCTATTTGTCTATTTCAGATATGATGCCAAGGATAATGTAATGGTAGTCATCAACAATAATGAAAAAGATCAGATATTAGACTTAAAACGTTTTGCGGAATCATTAAATGGTGTGATAAAAGGTAAAGATGTCATTTCAGGAAAGGAATTTTCTATGGAAAACAGTCTTACTGTACCTGCAAAAACTCCAATGATCATCGAATTCTAAAACTAAATCAATGATACTATGAAAAAAATAAAAATAGTTTACACATTAGTGCTTTTTATACTTGGTTTTATGGGAGTACACGCCCAGTCCAACGGGACCAAATTTGAAAAAGACAAAACAGAAATAGGAATTATGCTGGACGGCTTTAATACTGCTGCTGCAAAAGCTGATTTCAATACCTATTTTAACTACTTTGCAGACGAGTCCACGTTTATCGGAACCGATGCTACAGAAGTTTGGGATAAAAAAGCTTTTATGGTTTGGGCTAAACCTTATTTTGACAAAAAGAAAACCTGGAATTTTACTTCCCTTAAAAGGAATATCTATTTTAGCAAAGATGGTAAACTTGCATGGTTTGATGAGCTTCTGGATACCCAAATGAAAATCTGCAGAGGTTCAGGCGTTGTAGAAAAAATAAACGGAAGCTGGAAAGTAAAACAGTATGTACTTTCTGTAACTGTTCCGAATGATGTAGTTGATAAAGTGGTTGCAGAGAAAGCAGCCATTGAGAATATCTTAATCCAAGAATTAAAAAAACATTAATGAACCCTCCGCACAGTACTTTTACGAAACAAATAAAACCGAATCTTTCCATGGCTCAGATCATCAATATGAGTATGGGATTTTTGGGAATCCAGATGGCTTTTGGTTTGCAAAATGGTAATGCAAGTAGAATTCTTGCCAATTTCGGGGCAGATGTTCATGAATTATCCTGGTTCTGGTTGGTTGCGCCGATCACAGGATTGATTGTTCAGCCGATTATCGGGCATATGGGAGATAATACCTGGAGTCCGCTCGGAAGAAGAAAGCCTTATTTTTTAATCGGGGCGGTTTTATGCGCAATAGGTTTGGTTATGCTTCCCAATGCTGCTTCTGCCACACAAATGATGGCTGCCAATGTCTTATTGATAGCAGTGATTTTTCTGGCAATGATGGACGCCTCAATCAATGTGGCAATGGAACCTTTTCGGGCATTGGTGGGAGATATGCTTCCAAAGCATCAGGCAACGATTGGATTTTCCGTTCAGACAATCCTAATTGGAATCGGTGCCGTTATCGGGTCTGATTTGCCGAACTGGCTGACAAAATTAGGAGTGTCAAATGCCGCTCCCAAAGGTTTTGTGGCAGACAATGTGATTTACTCGTTTTACGTTGGAGCAGGAGTTTTAATTGTATCAATTTTATATACCATTATTACGACCAAAGAATATTCTCCGGAAGAGTTCGCATCATTTGAAGGTGGAAAACCCATTGTGAAAAATGAATCCAAATTCTCAGATATTTTTAAAGATTTCAAAAATGCACCTTCTCAAATGAAAAAACTGGGAATTGTTCAGTTCTTCTCATGGTTTGCATTATTCACCATGTGGGTTTTCACAACCAGTGCTCTGGCAACCCATCATTTCGGGCTTTCTCCTGATGATACCCATTCAGTGGAATTTAATAAAGCCGGAGATCTGACGGGAAGTTTATTCGGAAGCTATAATTTCTATGCAATTTTCTTTGCATTCGCCCTGACTCCGATTGCTAAGTTTATCGGCAAAAAGCAAACCCACGCTTTAGCTTTGGTTTGTGGAGGGCTAGGTCTTATTTCAATGTATTTTATTAAAGACATTAATAGTCTTTGGATTTCAATGATAGGATTAGGATTTGCCTGGGCAAGTATTCTTGCAATGCCCTATGCCATGCTAATTGATTCGATTCCGCAAAAGAAAATGGGGGTTTATATGGGAATTTTCAATTTCTTCATTGTAATCCCGCAAATTATTAATGGTATTTTCGGAGGACCCATTGTAAGCAGTGTCTTTGGAAAGCAAGCCATAGATTATATTGTAGTCGGAGGCATCTGCATGCTAATCGGAGCTGTCCTTACAATGATTTTTGTAAAATCAGAAGATGAAACCCCTAAGGAAATAGAAGAGGAAATCCAGCAGGTACATTTTTAAAGGAAAAAGTTAGAAATTAGAGGTTAGAAGCTAGAGGAAGAAGTCGGATGTTGGAAGCACAGAAACCTCGAATGTCAGTCAATCATAATACAATTCAATAGAAGCGGGCTTTAGCCCGCTTTTTCAATTAATGCCATCACCAAAGGGCTTTAGCCAAAATTTAATGATCTAAATATTTAATTTTGCTAATGGTTTAAAAATGAAATTGTCAATAACAAATTGCAAAAATTCACCATGATAATTCACGATTTACGCCAAAGCAGTTTCAATATCTGCAACTGCCTTTGAAAAATTCTCCTCTTTTAATTGAGGAACCATCATTCCCTGAGATTTGAAAACTTCTACATCTGTAATCCCGATGAATCCAAATAAAGTTCTTAAATAATGCTCCATATTTTCAATGAGCCCGTTTTCATACACTCCGCCGATGGCAAAATTTAAAAACAGTTTTTTGTTTTGTAAAAGACCTTTTGGTGTTCCGTCTGCATACGAAAATGTTTTTCCGGCAACCGCAATGCTGTCGATCCATGATTTTAAAGTCGAAGGGAAAGTGAAATTATAAAAAGGAACACCAATAACAATAATATCAGCTTCCTGAATGTCCTTCAATGCTTCGTTAGAATATTTGGAAGCTTCCTTCTGTTCATCATTCTTTTCTTCATCCGGAATTCGGGAAGCGCTGAAATGATGAATTTCCAAATGCGGAATCGGGTTTAAAGCCAGATCACGGATTACCACTTTGCTGTTTGGGTCTTTATCCAATAACTGATTAATTACAGCTTGAGAAAGCTTGTTACTCACAGAGTTTTCTCCACTAATGCTGGTTTGGATATTTAAAATATTTGCCATTTTGTTTTATATTTTTTCGTTTTTATGAATAACAAAATTATTGTAATTTTACTTTCCAAAGTATAGTAGTTACCTAAAGGAAAGTAAAAAAATGGAAAAGCAACACAATCATAAAGATTGCATGCAGGCGTTAAAACCTGTCCGCGATACCCTGGATGTTATTAATGGGAAATGGAAATTACAAATTATCATTTCTTTGAATGCAGGAAATAAGCGTTTTACTGAAATTGAAAGAAGCATTCCGAAACTGACCTCAAAAGTTTTAGCCAAAGAACTAAAAGAACTCGAACAAAACGGGTTAGTTGAAAGAATAGTTAAGGATACCTATCCGGTAAGTATAGAATACTATCCCACACAATATACCAATACACTACACCCTGTTGTGGAATCCCTGAAAGATTGGGGCGAAAATCACCGCAAACATATTTTCGGAACTCCAGTAGAGAGAGAAAAATTGAAATAAATACTAATAAAGCATGTCGAAGGCTTTAGCCAAATATTAGATTTCAAAACTAGTTTATATCCTCAGTCAATTTTACTTCGATAAAATCCTTGCGACTTAAAACAAAAGAATAGGAATAAATTACGCCATTACATTTAACCCCAAATGACATCCAAAACAATTACATTTTCACCTTTTCTACGGCCTAAAACCTTTCTTAACCTACATCAACAGTTTCAAAGGCTCTCATCCCTTACATTTGTACTATAAATAATCACGTATGAAAACAGTATATCATAAAGCAGATTCAAGAGGCCACGCAGATCACGGCTGGCTAAACAGCTACCACACATTCAGTTTTGCTAATTATCAAAACAAGGACAGAATGAACTTTGGAGCATTAAGAGTATTGAACGACGATATCGTTTCACAGGGAATGGGATTCGGAACACACCCGCACAGGGATATGGAAATTATTTCTATTCCTCTGGAAGGAGATCTGGAACATAAAGATTCAATGGGAACCACTGCCGTTATCAAAAAAGGAGAGATCCAGGTAATGAGTGCCGGGACCGGTGTAATGCACAGTGAATATAATAAAAATAAAGATGAAGCGGTGAAATTTCTTCAGATCTGGGTTTTTCCTAAAGAACTGAATGTTGAACCGAGATATGATCAGAAAAGCATTAAAGAAGGTGAAAAGATCAATGGATTCCAGCAGATCTTATCTCCCAATAAAAATGATGATGGCGTTTGGATCCATCAGGATGCATGGTTTAATTTGGCTAACTTTAAGGCAGGAAATGGAAAAAACTATATGCTCAATAAAAAAGGAAACGGGGTATATGCCTTCGTTTTAAAAGGAAGCGCTAAAGTAGGAGACAGAATTTTGAATGAAAGAGACGGATTGGGAATCTGGGATACTCAGAGCTTTAATATTGAAGCAATAGAAGATGCTGAGATCTTATTAATGGAAGTACCGATGGAATTGCCGGCTTATTTAAAATAACAAATAGAACACAGTATATAAAAATAGATAATAATGAAAGTTTTAGCAATAGCAGGAAGCAATTCAGATGCTTCAATGAACAGACAATTAGTAGCGTATGCATCATCGCTTTTTGAAAATGCAGAAGTAGAAGTAGTAGATCTTAATCCTTTCGAAATGCCGATCTATAAGCACGAAAGAGAATTGGCAGGTGGCGTTCCCCAGGAAGCCCATGATTTTGCATCAAAAATTGACGGAGCTAATCTTCTTTTGGTTTCATTACCTGAACATAACGGAACTTACTCTACAGCGTTCAAAAATGTGTTCGACTGGGTATCCAGAATCAAAGACAGAACCGTATGGAATGAAGTTCCAATGTTATTGATGTCTACATCTCCGGGAGGCCGAGGAGGAGCCGGAGTTTTAGAAGCTGCATCGAAGCGTTTCCCTTTTCACGGTGGAAATATTGTAGAAACTTTCTCACTTCCTTTCTTTAATGACAACTTTGATAAAGCGGCTCATAAGATTTCTAATACAGAGAAAGACAGCGAGTTAAAAGAGAAAATCAAAAAGATTGCAGCCATTGAAATCATCCTTGAAAAATAGAATTTGAATATTAATTTAAAATTACTATTTTTGCAAAAAGAAAAAAGATGAAAATTCAGACCACTTTTAAAGAATGTTTCTCAGAGAAAGGGAAAACTGTGGGCTCTGAAATTCTGAGATAAAATAACGGCCGATGATCTACCAAGATTGTCGGCTTTTTTATTTTCTAAAATCGATATAAAAAGTAATTATAGAAATAAAATGTACCAATATACCAATGTATCAATTTACCAGTTTTTTGGTTTTCCCAACAAGATGATTGTTACATTGTTAAACTGATACATTGCTACATTAATAAAAATTATTAAACATGAGCAACACTTACAAATCAGCAGGCGTAGACAAAGAAGAAGGGTACAAAACGGTTGATAAGATCAAAAAAGCAGTAGGCGAAACCCACAACTCAAATGTATTGAACCATTTGGGAAGTTTTGGAGCTTTCTATGAGATCGGAGGATATAAAAACCCTGTGCTGGTTTCAGGAACAGACGGAGTGGGGACCAAGCTGAAAGTAGCTTTGGATACCAAACAGTATGACTCTATCGGTATCGACTGCTTCGCCATGTGTGCCAATGATATCCTTTGCCACGGTGCAAAACCATTATTTTTCTTAGATTATCTAGCTTGCGGTAAGCTTGATTCAGAAATTGCTGCTGAAATCGTTCTTGGAATGGTGAAAGCATGTAAGGACAACAATTGCGCATTGATTGGTGGTGAAACTGCTGAAATGCCGGGAATGTACCAGCCCGGAGATTATGATGTTGCCGGATTCTGTGTAGGAATTGTAGAAAAAGATCAGATCATTGATGGTTCTACTATTAAAGCAGGAAACAAAATCATTGCTCTGCCAAGCTCAGGATTCCACTCCAACGGATTTTCATTGGTAAGAAAAGTGTTCCCTAACTTCGAAGAAGAATTTGAAGGAAAACCTTTATACGAGACTCTTTTAGTACCTACAAGATTATATTATAAAGACATCCACAAAGTATTGGAAGAAGTAAAAGTTTCCGGTATTGCCCACATTACAGGTGGTGGTCTTTATGAAAATGTTCCAAGAATTATTCCTGAAGGATTATGTGCTTCTATTGATGCTGCCAAAATCAAAATTCCTAGTGTGATGCTTGAATTGGAAAAAAGAGGCGGAGTATCCCGAGAAGAAATGTTCGGAACCTTCAATATGGGAGTAGGGATGATCATCGTTGCAGATGCAGAGCACGCTGAAAAAGTATTGCACCTTTTAGATGATGCGTACGAAATCGGGGAAATCACGGAAGGAAGCGAGAAAATTAATTTAGCAATATAACAATCGATCAATGTACCAGTGTACCAATTAAATTCATTGTTACATTGTTAGACTGATACATTGTTACATTAACAACATGAAAAACATCGTTATACTCGTTTCAGGTTCCGGAACCAATCTGCAGAGAATCATAGATACCATTGACAGCGGAGAGATCCAAAATGCAAAAGTATCTTTGGTCGTGGCAGACAGAGAATGTTACGGACTTGAAAGAGCCAAAAATCATCATATAGAAAACGTTCTGATTCCCAGAGGAAAGAATTTCAGCAGTGAATTGGGAAATGTGATTCCGAAAGATACAGATCTGATCGTATTGGCGGGATTCTTATCCATTCTGAAACCTGAGTTCTGTGAAAGCTGGTCCGGAAAGATTATCAATATCCACCCGGCACTGCTTCCGAAATTCGGGGGAAAAGGAATGTGGGGAATGAATGTTCACCATGCAGTTATTGAAGCCAAAGAAAAAGTAAGCGGTGCAACCGTACATTTTGTAACTCCGGGAATTGACGAAGGGGAAGCTATTCTTCAGAAATCTTTTGAAGTAACCGCAGAAGATACTCCGGAAACCATAGCAGAGAAAGTTCACCATATTGAATATGAAATATTTCCAAAAGCCATCAATAAAGTTTTAGGAAATTAAATAATATACCAATATAACAATGTACCGGTGTGTCAATTAAATTCATTGTTACATTGCTAGACTGATACATTGCTACATTAAAAAAAATCTAAGTAAATAAAAGTAAGGCCGGGGGTGAAAGACCGGGCTACAGTTTGAAATAGCTGTAAAAAGTAAAAAATTGAAAGTAAAATGAGTAAAAAGAGAGTTTTAATCAGTGTTTCTGACAAAAGCGGATTGATCGAGTTCGCCCAGTTCTTGGAAGCCCGGAATTATGAGTTGATTTCTACAGGAGGAACGTTCAAACACTTGAAAGATGCTGGTTTAAATCCGATTCAGATCGATGAGGTAACCAATTTCCCTGAAATGCTGGACGGAAGAGTGAAGACCCTTCACCCGAAAGTGCACGGAGGTCTTTTAGCAGTCCGTTCCAATGAAGAGCACATGAAAACTGTTCAGGAACACGGAATTGACCTGATCGACATGGTAATCGTAAACCTTTATCCTTTCTTTGAAAATGTGAACAAAGACATTTCTTTACATGAGAAGGTAGAGTTTATCGACATCGGAGGTCCTTCAATGCTTCGTTCTGCCGCTAAGAATTTTGATTCCGTTACCGTAATTACCGATGTGGAAGACTATGCAACGGTAAGATTGGAAATGGAACAGAATGGTGATACCTACATCGAAACACGTAAAAAGCTTGCAGGAAAAGTATTCAACCTTACTTCAGCTTACGACGGGGCTATTTCAAGAATGCTTTTAGATGAAGAATATCCTACCTATCTTAATGCTTCATACAAAAAAGCATCAGATTTAAGATATGGTGAAAACCCTCACCAGACTGCTGCTTATTACGTTTCTACGTTTGAGAACGGTGCGATGAAAGATTTTGAACAGCTGGGTGGTAAAGAACTTTCTTTCAACAACCTTCGTGATATGGACCTTTGCTGGAAAGTAGTCACTGAGTTCAAAGAAGAAATGGCATGTTGCGCGGTGAAGCATTCTACACCTTGTGGAGTAGCGATCGGAACTTCAGCTTTAGAAACTTACCAAAAGACTTTCGAATGTGACCCGGTTTCTATTTTTGGCGGAATTGTTGCAATGAACTACAAAATCGATGCGGCTACAGCTGAAGAACTGAACAAAACGTTCCTTGAGATCGTAATGGCTCCGGAATTTGATGAAGCAGCTCTTGAAGTTTTAAGAAAAAAGAAAAACCTTAGAATTATAAAAATCGTTAACCCTGTTTCTGATAAACAAACGTGGGTGAAGATCGATGGTGGTATCCTGGTTCAGGATAATGACACTCATTTCTCAGACGATATCAAGGTAGTAACTGATATACAGCCTTCAGAAGAGCAGAAAAAAGCGCTTCTTTTCTCCCAGAGAGTGGTGAAGTATGTAAAATCTAATGCAATTGTTGTTTCCAATGGTATTCAGGCCTTCGGAATCGGTGGCGGACAGGTGAACAGAATCTGGGCTACTGAACAGGCCATCGAAAGAGCAAAAGAAAAATTCATAGGAGATCTTGTTTTAGCTTCCGACGCGTTTTTCCCTTTCCGTGACGTGGTAGATTTCTGCGCTAAAGAAGGAATTAAAGCCATCATCCAGCCAGGCGGAAGTGTAAAAGATCAGGACAGTATTGATGCTGCCAATGAGCACGGTATCCCAATGATGTTTACAGGGGTTAGACACTTTTTACATTAATTAAAATAGAATTAAAAAATAATTGGGGATTGTATTTATAGCATTCAAAATTATATATTTGTAAAATAGACTAGATAATAAATAAAGTATGAGAATATTAATCATAGGTGAAGGCGGTAGAGAATCTGCTTTAGCGGCAAAGCTTCAGAACGATCCGAGAATTTCTAAAATGTTTTTTGCTAACGGTAATGCTACCACCGATGTAATAGGGAAAAATGTTCATTTATCAGAGATCAAAGAACTGAGAGATTTCGCCATTAGAGAAAAGGTAGATCTTACCATCGTAGGACCTGAAGCACCTCTTGTAGCAGGTCTGAAAGATGAATTCAAAAAGCACGATCTTAAAGTTTTCGGTCCCAACAAAAAAGTAGCAAGCCTGGAAGGAAGTAAGGCTTTCTCTAAGAAATTTATGCAGACCTATGATATCAAAACAGCTAAAGCTGTAGTATTTGATTCATACAACGATGCTAAAGAATATGTTCAGACACAGCAGTATCCTTTGGTGATCAAGGCAAGCGGTCTGGCTGGCGGAAAAGGGGTGGTCATCTGTGACAATCTTGAAGAAGCTGAAGCTACCATCCACGACTTCATGATCAGAAGAATTTATGGAGATGCCGGAATCCGTCTGGTTATCGAAGAATATTTAGAAGGTTTTGAAGCTTCAATCATTGCATTCTCAAACGGTGAAAAGATTTTCCCTTGTATTGCTGCAAAAGATTATAAAAAAGCCGGAAACGGTGATACAGGACCAAATACCGGTGGTATGGGATCTGTAGCGCCAAGCCCGGATTTTACTCAGGAGCATTATGCTGATTTTGAAAAAAATATTTTACAGACTACCATTAACGGTCTTAAAGGAGAAGGATTCAGCTTCAAAGGGATTATTTTCTTCGGATTGATGGTCACTAAAAACGGAACTTACCTTCTTGAATACAACATGAGATTCGGAGATCCTGAAACTCAGGTATTAATGGCACTAATGGAAAACAACCTTCTTGATGTGATTCAGGACTGTATGAATGGAAAAGATATCCAGCTTAAGTTTAAGGACGAAAAGGCAGTATGTCTTGTAATGTGTTCAGGAGGTTACCCTAGAAATATCGAAACAGGATATGAAATTGTAGGAGAGGGCAAACTGAAACATTCTAAACTTCTTTATGCAGGCGCAGTAAGAAAAGGAGATAAAGTAGTTTCCAACGGCGGACGGGTTCTGAACGTGGTGGCTACCGGAGCTACCTACGACGATGCCCGCAAAAAGGTATACGAAGATGCAGCCCACATCCATTTCGATTACGGATTCTACAGAGAAGACATCGGAAAGTTTTAAAATAAATCAAAAAAAAGATTTGGAACATTTCCAAGTCTTTTTTTGTAAAGTTTTCATCAATAGGATCGGGCTTTAGCCTGATTAAACAAAAGAAATCAAATTTGGCTTTAGCCAAAACTCATCATTTATCAATCATCATTTATCAATTATAATAATGAACAACGGTATTATCATATTAGATTTCGGATCACAGTACAACCAGCTTATCGGAAGAAGAATCCGTGAGATGGGGGTATATTCTGAAATCCTTCCTTTCAATACACCTTTACAGGATATTTTAGCAAAACAACCCAAAGGAATTATCCTTTCCGGAGGACCAAGCTCTGTGAACGCAGAAAATGCTCACCTGGTTGAAAAAGAACTGTATGAGCAGGGAATTCCTGTTTTGGGAATTTGTTACGGGATGCAGCTTACGGCTCACCTTTTAGGCGGAAAAGTAAACAAAGGTGAAAAAGGAGAGTACGGAAAAGCCCATTTGGATATCATTAAAGAAAGTTCTTTACTCAAAGGAGTTACTCAGAATTCTATCGTATGGATGAGTCACTTTGATGAAGTAGGAGCATTGCCTGCAGGTTTTGAATTGAATGCAAAATCAGGAGTAATGGCTTCCATGTCCAATGAAGACAGAAAAATCTACTGCGTACAGTTCCACCCGGAGGTTTCTCACACAGAAGAAGGCGGAAAAATGCTTGAAAATTTTGTTTTTGCCATTTGTAATGCTGAGAAAAACTGGAAACTGACCAACTATATCGAGAAAACTGTTGAAGAGATCCGTGAAAAAGTAGGAGACAGCAGAGTGATCCTTGGACTTTCAGGAGGCGTAGATTCTTCTGTAGCTGCAGTGTTAATTCACAAAGCAATCGGAGATCAGCTGACCTGTATTTTTGTTGATACAGGGCTATTGAGAAAAGACGAAGGCCAGAAAGTAATGGATAACTATGGGGAACATTTCCATATGAACATTAAAATGGTTGATGCTAAAGAAAGATTCCTTTCAAAATTGGCAGGAGTAGATGATCCGGAACAGAAAAGAAAGATTATCGGAAACGAGTTTATCCACGTTTTTGATGAAGAATCCCATAAAATTGAAGGCGCTAAATTCTTAGCTCAGGGAACCATTTATCCTGACGTTATCGAAAGCCAGTCTGTCAACGGACCGTCTGCAGTGATCAAGTCTCACCATAATGTAGGAGGACTTCCTGAAGATATGGAATTCGAATTATTGGAACCATTAAGAGAGCTTTTCAAAGATGAGGTTAGAAAAGTAGGTGAGGAGCTAGGTATTCCGCATCATTTGGTACACAGACACCCTTTCCCGGGTCCTGGATTAGGAATCAGGGTATTAGGAGCTGTAGACGCGGAAAAAGTGAAAATCCTTCAGGAAGCTGATGATATTTTCATCGAAGAATTATACAAAAATGATCTTTATGAAAAAGTATCCCAGGCTTTCGTAGTGCTTCTTCCTGTAAAATCAGTAGGAGTAATGGGAGATGAAAGAACTTACGAATATACAGCTGTAGTCCGTTCTGCCAACACCATCGATTTTATGACGGCAACATGGAGCAGACTTCCTTATGAGTTCCTTGATACTGTATCCAGCAGAATCATCAACGAAGTAAGAGGAATCAACAGAGTAGCTTACGATATTTCAAGCAAACCGCCTGCAACGATTGAGTGGGAATAATTTTTGACTTGAATTGATAATATAAATCCTGCCCGTTTTGGGTGGGATTTTTTTGTTATATTGGAGATTTTGTTTTTAAAAATTTTAATGCTTCTATTCCAAGTTTTGTTTTCTGCAAACAAGAACGGTGAGCTCCCTCATCATTGAATACGTAAAACTTATCATTCTTATCCGAAGTAAAAGATGGAAATAAAACAATATCTTGTCCTTTGTCTAAAGTTTTTTTACAAATAGGACATTCACTTTGATTCAGAAAAATTATTGCCATTCCTAATTGATATTTTGGATAATGTTTTGCTGAGTAATTATTTATTAAAATAAATTTTCACTAAATTTAAGTAAAATTACGTCAAATGCAAATAGAAACAAGAGCCCTGACCCTTCAGGATTATGATGAACTGGTAGTAACAATGAAACGCGCTTACCCGCAGATGTCTGAATCTATTTGGTCTAAAAAAAGCATCGAAAAGCTCACCAGAATATTCCCTAAAGGTCAGATCTGCATCACGGTAGACGGAAAACTGGCTGCTGTAGCACTTTCCATTATTGTGAATTATGACGAATTCGGAGACGATCATACCTATGTCGATATTACAGGAAATTATACCTTCAATACCCATCTTTCCACAGGAAATGTACTCTATGGGATTGAAGTCTTTGTTGACCCTGAGTTTCGTGAATTGCGTCTGGGAAGAAGACTGTATGATGCCAGAAAAGAATTATGTGAACTGCTTAATCTCAAATCCATCATTTTGGGTGGAAGAATCCCAAACTATCATAAATACAGCGACGAGCTCTCCCCGAGAGAATACATCAGAAGAGTAAGAGACAAGGAAATTTACGATCCTGTATTGTCCTTTCAGCTTTCCAATAACTTTCTTCCCATCAAAATCCTCAAAAAATATCTTCCCGAAGATGAATCGTCACTGGAAAATGCTGTTTTGCTTCAATGGAATAATATCTACTACAGTAAAAAGCCGAATACGATGCAGGACAGCATCATTCGTTTGGGACTTGTACAGTGGCAGATGAGACATTTTAAAAATATCGATGCATTTTATGAGCAGGTAGAGTTTTTTGTCAATGTAATGGGGGATTACAAATCCGATTTTGTCCTTTTCCCGGAACTGTTCAATACTCCGTTGCTGGCGCCGTTCAATAAGCTTTCAGAAAGAGACAGTATGATAGAACTGGCTAAATTAAGTGAGGATATTAAGAATAAAATTTCCGAACTGGCCATCAGCTACAACGTCAATATTATTTCCGGAAGCATGCCTGTTTTTGATCATGATCATAACGATTTGTACAACGTGAGTTATCTCCTTCACCGTGATGGCCGGATCGATGAATACCGGAAGATTCACATCACTCCGAATGAAAGAAAATACTATGGAATGAAAGGCGGAAACGAGATCAGGGTTTTCGATACTGACTGTGGAAAAATAGGCCTTGTCATCTGTTATGATGTGGAATTTCCCGAACTGCCGAGAATTCTGGCAGACCAGGGAATGAAAATTCTGTTCGTACCCTATCTTACGGATACTCAGAATGCATATATAAGAGTACGTCACTGTGCAGCGGCAAGAGCTATCGAAAATGAATGCTATGTTGCTATCGCAGGTTGTGTAGGAAATCTTCCGGGAGTGAACAATATGGATATCCAGTTCGGACAGGCTGCCGTATTTACACCTTCAGATTTTGCCTTTCCGTCCAATGCCGTAAAAGGAGAAGCTACTCCCAATACAGAAATGACATTGATTGTAGACGTAGATTTGAACTTATTAAAAGATCTTCATCACAACGGCTCTGTTCAGGTGATGAATGACCGCAGAAAAGATCTGTATGAAACTTACCTTAAATAAGAAAACTATCATTTTAAATAAAAATATCCTGTTCAATTTGAACAGGATATTTTGTTTAGATAAGTTCTTTTTACATATACTGAGGGCATACCACGGCAGGGCATATCAGTTTTGGACATCTTGGTCTTCCGTCAGTAGGACAGCATTCATTTGAACAGTTTCCGATAATAATGCCGCTTCCATTAATTCCTTTTAATTGCTCTCTTGAAAGTTTGTTGTTTCGTAAATTTTTCATTTTTTAATATTTATAGGTTAGTTTGATGGGTATAAAGATAAAAAAATACATTAAATAATATCAGGAATGTAAATTTTTTTCTTCAGCATTTTCAGCGATTTGAAAAAAATAAGCTAAGAATATATATTTTTTTTGAGGATATTCTTAAATTTACTATCTTCACTGATCAATTTAAATAAAATATAATGACAGGAACAGTAAAATGGTTTAACGAAACAAAAGGTTTTGGTTTTATTACACCAGACGGAGGCGGAAACGATATTTTTTGCCATCATTCAGCCATTCAGTCTTCAGGCCTTAGATCTTTAAAAGAAGGACAGGCAGTAGAATTTGAGATTAAAGAAGGTAAAAAAGGACCTGAGGCAGACAATGTTAAAGTAGTAGGATAATCACTTATTAAAGATATTGTTTAAAATAAAGCTGCCATTTCAGGCGGCTTTTTTTATGGAACCTATGTAAGTGATGGTTCCTTTTTAATTTGAACTTCAATGATTGAAAGACAATTGAGTCATATGATATACGTTCGTATGCAAATAAAAATAGCAATAGGAACAATTTTTGGAGTAATTTGCACCAACTATTTAGAAATATATGTTTGACAAGCAGCAACGAAAACTGAAAAGATCAGCAAGACTCATTTCCGTACTGAGTAAATACGGGTTTAAAGATATGCTGGCAAGGATGAATACAGGAAATAAGCAGGAAACAGTTTCTGTTGATCCGGATGAGGTCATTTCTAAAGGGACAGTATATGAGAGGATCAGACTGGTGCTGGAAGAGCTTGGACCTACATTTGTAAAGCTTGGCCAGACCTTCAGTAATAGGGAAGACCTGCTTCCGCCAGAACTGATCCAGGAGTTACAGAGACTTCAGGACAAGGTAGATACGGTCGATATGGATGTAGAAGAAATTCTTGAGAATGAATTCAATATATCTGTTAAAGATCATTTTCAGGAAATTCAGAAAGAACCTTTGGCCACTGCATCTATTGCACAGGTTTATAAAGCTGTTTTGCTGGATGGAAGTCCTGTGATCCTCAAACTCAAGAAAGCTGATGTACAGACCGTTATTGAAGATGATCTACTTCTCATAAAAGACCTGGAAAAACTGATCTCTGCTTATTCTGAAATAGGAGAAAAGCTCAATCTGAAACAGGCGATCTCTACTTTTGAAAAATCTTTGCTGGAAGAAGTTTCCCTCATCAATGAAAAAGAAAATATTCTGCATTTTGCCCGAAATTTTAAGAATAATAAGGAAACCTATGTTCCGAAGATCTATGAAGAATATTCCAACAATAATATTCTATGCATGGAGTTTATTGACGGGATTAAGGTAACTGACAAAGCTTCTCTTTTAGCCCATAACATTGATCCTGTAAAAGTATCGGAAGTAGGTTTAAGACTGTTTGTTTCACAGATTCTGGATTACGGATTTTTCCATGCTGATCCGCACGCTGGTAATATTTTAGTAAAAAAAGATGGTAAAATTGTTTTTATAGACTTCGGTGCGGTAGGAAAGATCCAGCCGAATGATAAGGAAATTCTTGAAAGCCTGATCGTAAGTTTTGTAGCTAAAAATCCACATAAAATTGTCCGCTATCTCAAAAAAATGGCTGTTAGCTACGAGATTCCTGATGAAAGGAGGTTTGAAAATGATGTAGAAGATATTTTGAATTTTGTTCACAGTTCATCGCTGCAGGATATCAATGTTCAAGTGATCATTAATAAAATGAAGGATATTCTGAAGGATAACAGGCTTTATATGCCGGACTATTTTTATCTTCTGTTTAAAGGGATCAGTCTGATAGAAGGTGTTGGGAGGACGATCAATCCGGATCTGGATATTGTGAAGAGTCTGCATCCTTATACCAGAAGAATCCTGACGAAAAAGATCAAACCGAAAAATCTTTTAAAAACCGGAATGGACCGGATGATGAATTTCACAGATAATGTAGATGAAATTCCTAAAGAGCTGAGATCTGTGCTTCAGAAGCTGGATGATAATAAATTCACGGTATCCAGTGAGATTAAAAATATTGAAAAAACCAACCAACTAATTAAATCCAGTATTGTCAATTTAATTTTAGCCATGGTTCTTGGGGCCAATATTATTGCCACAGCTATTGTTTTTGTTTCAGAATCAGGTCCACGGATCGGTGAAATGTCTTTAGTTGCAGTTTTAGGCTTTGTATTTTCTGTTATATTGGTTTTGGTTCTTTTACTGAGAGTAACCAGGAAATAAATGAATACCTTAGTTTGGAGATTTAAACCGGTCGGGAATCCCAAAATTTACTTTTATAATTTTGCATTTTGATCCCCAACCTGAAACAAAAAAGTAGCCTATGAAAAAACTTATCTTAATAACTCTGACCTTCTGTGGTTCATTGTTTATAGCCCAGAAAACTAATGAAGATAGACTTTTAGGAGATTTTGACGGTAATGGAACAAAAGAATATGCCTACACCAAAGTCAGTGATTGTTCTGATGAATGCGATGGGAAATGTGAAACGACTATTTATTTCAGTGATAAAAAAATAAAGTCATTCATAGTTTCACCCGCTTATGACGGTACTTTGTATAACTTGGGAGACCTTAATGAAGATGGAAAAGATGAGATTGGTTTTTATCCCGGTTGGTGTACAAGCTGCTGGCATGGTTTTCTTGTCTATACCTTAGATAAAATCGGATGGAAAACACTTGTGCCTTCTATTTCCACACACTGTTCGCAGTGGGAAGAAGAAAAATTCCCAATCAGAAAAGATCCAAAAAAGAAAGGGTACGTGATCATTACTTCAAGTATTTGGAAAGATGATGATATCAGGATTAAAAGTGAAAGTGTTAAGGTGAATTGATTTCAGAATTAGGTGAGATTCTTTTAGAGAAAATGAGTTGCTGGTTTAGAGTTGATGAGTTAATGATTCAGCATCTCAGGTCTGATATCTTGATTCTTGTCTCTTTAACCTCTAAATTTAAATACCTATCTTTGCACCATGGAAAAACTCACTTTTGCGGATTTTGACCTGCCGGTTAAAATTCTTGATGTTTTAGCGGATCTGGAACTATTCGAACCTACACCTATTCAGGAAAAGAGCATTGGCCCTATACTTTCCGGAAGAGATGTAATGGGGATCGCGCAGACCGGAACCGGGAAAACATTGGCTTATCTTCTGCCCGTTCTTAAAACATGGAAATACAACAAAACAGGGAATCCTACTGTTTTGATTCTTGTTCCTACAAGAGAATTGGTGGTACAGGTAGCTGAAATTGTTGAGAAACTGACAGAAAATATTACAGCAAGGGTAATCGGAATATATGGAGGAAAAAATATCAATACACAGAAACTTTTATTTAATAACGGATGTGATATTCTGGTAGGAACTCCGGGAAGGGTAATGGACCTTGCCATTGACAATGCGATTTCATTGAGGGAGGTTCAGAAATTAATCATTGATGAGTTTGATGAGATGCTGAACTTAGGTTTCAGACCACAGCTTACTCATATTTTCGAAATGATGAAGCCGAAAAGGCAGAATATTCTTTTCTCGGCTACCATGACAGATGCTGTAGATGAAATGCTGGATCAGTACTTTGCCAGCCCGGTAGAAATTTCATTGGCAAAATCAGGAACACCTCTTGAAAAAATTGACCAAACCGGATACAAGGTAGAAAACTTTAATACAAAAATCAATCTTCTTGAATATTTACTGAAAAATAATGAAGATGAAATGTCTAAAGTATTAATTTTCACAAACAATAAGAAGAATTCTGATCTTCTGTTTTCTAAAATTGATGAACTTTTCCCTGAGCAGTTTGACGTCATTCACTCAAACAAATCCCAGAACTACAGGCTTAAAGCTATGAAGAGGTTTGAAAACGAAGAGATCAGAGGATTAATTACTACCGATGTAATGGCCAGAGGTCTTGATATTTCAGATATTACCCATGTTATCAACTTTGAGACTCCGGAAATTCCTGAGCAGTATATCCACAGAATAGGAAGAACGGGTAGGGCGGATAAAGATGGTAAGGCAATTACTTTCGTGACTAAGAAAGAAGAAGCTTATGTTCTTGACATTGAGCTCTTAATGGATAAAGATCTTAAGTTCAATGATTTCCCTGCAGAGGTGAAAATCAATCCTAAGAAAATTGCTTCCGAAGAAGATGTGATCATTATGAAAAATCCTGCGCAGGTAAAACTGTATGAAGGAGGAGGAGCATTTCACGAGAAAAAAGATAAAAACAAGAAAGAAAACTGGGGTGGACCTTCCAAAAGAAAAGCACCGAAGAAATTTGGAGCTAACAGAGCCCAGCAGAAATCGATATCAGTATCGAAATCTAAGAAAAAGAAATAAAAAAAATCCCGTTCAGGGATTTTTTTGTTTATAACAGGTATTATTTCATATAAGGTTTCATAACCTTTGCCCAGATTTCGTAGCCTTCCGGGGTGATATGGAGCATATCTTCCACGAAAAGATCTTTTCTTACATTTCCGCTGGAATCTTCCATGACTTTCGTAATATCTATGAATTCTGCATTCGGTTCTTTTTTCATGAAAGCGGCAATCTTTTTATTCGCTCCTTTCATTTGTGGCCACAACATTTCGCGGCTCGGCGAATATTTTATAGAAATATAGTCCACTTCTATATTGGGAAATCTTTCACGGATCTTTTGGTAGAATGCTTTAAACCTTTTCACAACAACTTTTGCTTTCAGGTCATGGTTATCTGCAAAATCATTTTCGCCGCAGTAGATAATAATCTGTTTAGGCTGATAAGGGCTTAAAAGATCGTCAGCAAAATCATTTAAATCTGTCAACCTTGAACCTCCAAAACCTCTGTTGATAATTGTTTTATCAGGGAAATAGCTCGCAACATCTGTCCACTTCGTAAAAGAAGAGCTTCCTATCAGAAGAATGGCGTCTTTAGGCGGAGGATTTTCCTGATCCGTTTTTTTGAAATTTTGAATGTCCTGCCAGAACGTTGGTTTCTTTTCCTGTGAAAAGGACAAGGCAAAATACAGCAGTAGAAATGCTGAAAGAATCTTCTTCATTGTAATCAATTTTAAAATATCTGATAAATGTAATAAAAAACTCCCGATAAAATCGAGAGTCTGTGTTTATCTTTTGTAGGTCACATAAGTGAGATCATCTGTACCATCACCGTTCTGATCAAATGCCCCAAACAGGTGGGCCAGTTTTAGATCGTGGCTTGTAAGGACTTCCACTCTGTACCATCTTTCAGTATCATTGTCATTTTTAATGCTCATCAGCTTAGACTCTTCTGTATACGTGAACTTTCCTTCAGTTTTTCCGCTCATCTGGCATTCAAGCCCGATGGCAGAGTAATACGTATAGCTGGTATAATAATCACTTCTGAAGTGCAGAATATCTTTAGCTTGACAGTCAGACGGAGTTTCTGTCTCAAGTACTGTTTTATTGTCTTTTCCGGAAATAATTTCTATTTTGCTTACCTTCCAGTCTCCGCTCATCATTTCTAATTCATAGGCTTCGATATTGTCATCTTTACATGAAGTTAGCGCCAAAGCTGAAAAGGCAAATAAAAGTAGCTGTTTTTTCATTTTCACAAATTTAAGAATACGCTAAAATATAAATAAATTTGAAATATCTATAATGAAATCAAGCTTTTTTAAACGAATGTTTATAAATAACCGTTTTTTTTATAGAAGAGGAGACTAAATATGAAGATTTTTAGGTTGCAGGAATTAATCATGGTTCGAGAATTCCCTTTGATCATATATCAGACGCTCAATCGACAGCAACTCGTATCTGCACTCATTACTCTCAAACCTTCAAATCTATCACTCCCAAACTTAATAACTCATCTCAACAATCTTATAAGCATCTTGAGGGGTCAGTTTCTTGTACTCACCAAGCCCGGACCAGTTTCTCTCTGTAAATGCTTTTTCCACTCTTTCAGCAGTACCTTTGTAATCTTCCGTATATTCAGAAAGCTTTGTTTTGATGTTCAGGCTGTGGAAGAATCCCTCCATTTTTTTGATTCCAAGTTCTGCTTTTTCCTCTAAGGTTCCTTCTTTAATTCCCCAGACTCTTTCAGCATACTGCGCCAGCTTTCCTTTTTTCGTTTCAAAATTATAACGGTAATGGGAAGGTGCAATAACGGCTAAGGTTCTTGCATGATCGATCCCGAAATAAGCAGTCAGCTCATGTCCCATGGCGTGTACTGCCCAGTCCGTGATTACTCCCTTCTGGATAAGCCCGTTCAGCGCCATCGTACAGCACCACATAAAGTTTCCGGCAGCATTATAATCAAAATCATCAGCCAGAACTTTCGGAGCCGTTTCCTGAAGACTGATGAGAATGCTTTCTGCAATTCTTTCCTGAAGATCAGCAGAAGAAGGCGCTGTCATATACTGTTCCAGAACGTGGGTGTAAGCATCGGTAATTCCGTTCACAATCTGGTTTTTAGGAATCGTTCTGATTACTTCCGGATCTAAAACAGAAAACTGTGGGAAAAGCCCCGGACCACCGGAAGATAATTTCTCATTAGTTTCTCTTCTTGAAATGACGTAGCCGGAATTCATTTCAGAACCTGTTGCAGGTAAAGTCAGGATACTTCCGAAAGGCATTCCTTCCCCTTCAAAAGTTCTTACTGAGTTTTTAAGGATTTCCCAAGGCTCGCCTGCATAGTTAGCAGCCGCAGAAAGGAATTTAGTTCCATCGATTACAGATCCACCACCTACAGCAAGAAGGTAGTTGATATTTTTTTCTTTGATAAAGCTTAAAGCGTTAATCAGTACTTCATATTCCGGATTGGCAGGCACACCTCCGAATTCATACAAATCATGATCTTTCAGAGCTTCCTTTACCTGATCATAAACACCATTGTTTTTGATGCTTCCGCCACCATAAATCATTAATATTTTGGCATCTTTTGGAACTTCACGGGAAATTTTAGCGATCTCACCTTTTCCAAAAAGTATTTTTGTCGGATTTTTAAATTCGAAATTAAGCATTGTTCTAAATTTATTTGATCCAAATTTACGGAAAGCAATATGAAAACAGAGTTAATGAAATTTTAAAATTCCTATCATAGTGTTTTATAATAACAATATAAATTTTACCTGTTCTGTGAGATCTTGGTTCTGATTTTCCTCACGGGATTTTAATTCGGATAAAAAATACGTTTTTAACACAAAGTTTATATAATTTGAGGTTGCAAAGCAGGAATCAGCAAAGTTGATTTCATCCAAGCTATAGCATAAAAAAATCTGCGCAATCTGCTTTAATCAGCGAGAATTTTAAATATAAAATATATTGGCATTACTTTCTTACTTCTACTGAGAAATGGGTTGATTACAATTCTCATTTTTAAAATAAACACCATTGTTTGTAGATTCCAGCCTGCCGGTTTTTCTGTTGATCTTTATAAAATAAGATTCTTTAATTTCCGGGCAGCCTTTGGACTTTGAGACATACAGATACATATGTTTATCTTCAATTTTATAAGAGTTACTCAGTTTATTGCTTGTATCTATCTTAAAACCATAGGTTTGGGCTAATAAAATTGCTTCCGGAAGATTGTCAACAGTTCCGATGAAATCCCTCAGTTGCTGTTCATTAGAGAAATATACGGATCTGTCTTTTTTACAGGCAAGAATGTATGAGAAGCACCGATTGCCTATACATTGCTGGAAGAAACCTCTCTCAGGAAGAGGCTCATTGATGGTCATGAAATCCGGCATCTGGCTCTCGTAGATCACAGCCTTCTCTGGGTCAGGATCATTAGTCAGTACTCTCCAATAGCTATATTCTTTATCGGGAATAATAAATGGATAGAGGAGTTCGGTATTGTCAAGGATTTCCGGGATTTTTTTGAAATCGGCAGGAACTGCATTTTGGGAAAGCAGCAAACCTGGTATCAGAAAAGAAATGACCGAAATAATTTTCATAATTATTATTATCTTAAAATAGTATGAAGACTACTTATATTATTGCAGTACAATTTTATAGTATCCTTTTTCGTCTGTTACATCAATACCTATACCGGTAAATGTTAATTTATTGATCTGGTACCCGTCACAACCCCCTTTAAATTCTGAAGACTGTATTGAAAAGTCAAAAGCTTTAACATTAGATTGGAAAGTATAATTTTTTGTTCCATTATAAGCACCCACATTTTCTAAAATAATCATATCGTCGGATGTTTTGGTCAATTGTATTGCAACCTGATTTTCGTCCTTTATCGAATAGGCAATAAGTGTTCCGTTCGTGATCAGATTTTCATCATCAGCATTAACGAGTTTAAAAGCTATCGTCTGAGGAGCATTATAGCAGTCTTCACCACAGCCTGTGAAAATAAAAGCGATTAAAAGGAATATGAATATATTTTTCATGAGATGTTGATTAATTTCTGTTAAAAGTAAAATTAATCATTTAAACTGTTGTATTCTAAACTATAATAAACCTGAATTGTTATGACGGATCCTAAATATTTTTAGAACCTGTGCAAGCTGATAATCCGTAATATCAAAATCGTCGATGTTAACTTCTATTTTTTCATTGTTATGAAAAAAATATAAATAATTAACTTCAGGTTGGTAATTATGTTTGGATTCACGACTTACTAAACGTTTTACAATAATTTTTTCAAGCTTAATTTCATTCCACAAATAGGTTGGGTTATCTTTTATTTGAATTCCTTTTCCACTGATGAAAATCATTACTGTAGATATTTTCTTAATTTCCAAAATAACTTTTGCAAGAAAATAAATCGTAAATGCTGTTAATAATGCAACTATAAACATCGTCATAAAGTTGAACGTAATAATGATGCAGGAAAGAAAAAATATTCCCAGAATCACAAAAATACTATAGGCAGAAATAGCAATGATTCTGCCTGAACGTGAGTATTTGATTATAATTTCATCAGGCAGTGTATTTTCATCATATTCAATTTTATCGCTTTTATGAATATTATATTCTTTATAGATAAAAACTCCATTGATAAATGCTCCAATAAAAAATATTATGGAAAGGATGAAAAAATATTGAAGTAAATAAACGCCTATTGATAAAGCTAAAATCCCTAAAATTGTATAGAAAATGATTCCAAATTTCATTTATGCTGTAAATTTTTTGCAAAGATATATTTTAAACTCAATCTACGGAAGTCCTTAGAAAATATGATTTTTGTTCCGGGACACTCCGTTTTTTGTCATTTGTCAATTGGTTTAATTTCAAAATCCATTACATTTGTTATATGATACACGACCAACGAGCAGAAAAATTCAGGCAGATCGTGGAGAATAAGTTCCAGATCTACAATTCATTGTTTATGAGCCTGCCTTATGATAAAATGACCAATATCGGAATGCTTCTTCCCTTCCTTTACGAGGAAAGCCGAAACGGATATGAAGATGGCAAAACCCCTGAGGAAATTGTCGAAGAATTCTTTAAAAACCATACCGATCTCCAGGCGGAGGAACAGAAAGTAGAACTGCTTTTTAAAATTATCCAGTACATCGAAAGACAGGTGGTCTTATTTGACAGTATAGAAGATGCTGCATTTCCAAACCTCCATTCTGAAAGTGACAGCGGAACAGTAACCAATCTGTTTGAACGCTCATATCAGGACCATAAGCTTGAAAAAGTTCGTGAAAAACTGAAGGATTTTACAGTAAAAGTAGTTTTTACAGCGCACCCGACCCAATTTTATCCAAGCTCGGTACAGAGGATCATTCAGGATTTACGGGGGGCTATTACCAGCGATTCCGTTACCCAGATCGATATGCTTCTGCAGCAGTTGGGAAAAACACCTTTCGTTAATAAAGAAAAACCAACTCCAATTGATGAAGCGCTTAGCATTATTTCCTATTTAAGATATGTCTATTACGATACGATCGGAGAGCTGTTTACCAAAATCAAAAAGACTTTTGGAAACGGACATTTCCATCTTCATGAAGATATTATTCAGCTTGGTTTCTGGCCGGGTGGTGACAGGGACGGTAATCCGTTTGTAACCGCTGATGTTACCAAAAGAGTGGCAGAAGAGCTTCGTTCTGCAATTCTGAAATCCTATTACAGCCATTTGAAATTTATTAGGAGAAGATTAAGCTTCAGGGGTGTATCTGAAGTCTTGACGGCGCTAAGTGATGAGCTTTACGGTGCCATTTTCAACGGAAATGTGATCACAGCAGAGGATATATTAAAAAAGGCAGATGAAGCAGAAAAAATACTGGTGAATGATCACAATTCCCTGTTTTTAGATCTTCTGGCGAATTTCAGGGACCGGGTGAAAATTTTCGGTACTCACTTTGCAACACTGGATATCCGTCAGGATAGTAGGATCCATCAGAAGGTTATTGATGAGGTTTTTGCAAAAGTATACGGGACTATTGAAGCCAGCTCAGAAGAAAAATTCAATAAGCTTATCCAGCTTGATAACAAAGTTGATGCAGATCAGTTTGAAGATATTGTTAAAGATACCTTATTAACGGTTTCACAGGTTTCTGAGATCCAGGATCTGAACGGACAAAGGGGAATGAACCGCTATATTATCTCCAATTCCGATGCTGTAAAGGATGTAATGAATGTATATGCATTTTTTAAGATCTGCGGATATCAGGATGAAGAGATTAAAATGGATATTGTTCCGCTTTTTGAAACCATGGAAGGCCTTGCCAATTCCGAAAATGTAATGAACGAGCTTTACCAGAATCCGGTTTATAAAAAGCATCTTGAAAGCAGAGGAAATCAGCAGACCATTATGCTTGGCTTTTCAGACGGAACAAAAGATGGCGGATATCTGAAAGCCAACTGGGAAATTTATAAGGCGAAAGAAGTTTTAACTAAACTTTCCGTTCAGAATGGAATTAAAATAGTGTTTTTCGACGGCAGAGGTGGTCCGCCGGCAAGAGGAGGAGGGAAGACCCATGATTTTTATGCATCACAGGGAAATACGATTGCCAACAATAAAATTGAACTGACCATTCAGGGACAGACGATCACCAGTATTTTCGGAAATAAAGAACAGGCCAAATACAATTTTGAGCAGCTTCTTACTGCCGGAGTTGAAAATGATGTCTTTAAAAACTCCAAAAAAGATCTTACAGAAAAAGAAAGAAAACTGATCGCCGAGCTTGCCGATATCAGTTACAAAAAATATTCAGACCTTAAAGCTCACCCAATGTTTGTTCCTTATCTCCAGGAGATGAGTACTTTGGAATATTACGGTAAAACAAATATAGGAAGCCGCCCGTCCAAAAGAGGAAATGGCACTGAACTGAAATTCGAAGACCTTAGAGCTATTCCATTCGTAGGTTCATGGTCTCAGCTGAAGCAGAATGTTCCCGGATTTTTCGGGTTCGGATTTGCTATGCAGCAGATGAAAGAGCAGGGAAGACTGGATGAAGTAAAAGAGCTGTATAAAGGTTCTGATTTCTTTAAAACCTTAGTTCTGAATTCGATGATGAGTATGAACAAATCTTATTTTCCGTTGACGTATTACATTAAAAACAATCCGAAATTCGGAATATTCTGGAATGTGCTTTTTGATGAATATGTTCTTTCAAGAGATATTATGCTTGAGCTTACCGGTTTCAACATGCTGCAGGAAGAAGATCCGTTATCCAGAAAGTCAGTCAAGATTCGTGAAAAAATAGTCCTTCCGCTGTTGAGTATCCAGCAGTATGCACTGATGAAGATCCAGAAAGGAGAGGGAAATAAAGAAGCTTATGAGAAGCTTGTGACACGCTCTTTGTTTGGGAATATTAATGCGAGTAGGAATTCAGCGTAAAATTATTTAAAGAGACTGTTTCTCTCCGAGGCAGTCTCTTTACTTTTATATCCATTTTATGAAGTTAACAAAATAATGCCGCTTACATCGGCTTTACCGTTTTTTAAGAATTCATAAGTTATACGATCAGCCTGACAATCAATAAATTTTATGTGTTTCAGACTTCTGCTTTTAAAGAAAGTATGAATAAGTTTTGAATTCTGAAATGTAACCTTTGAAAATGTGCTGTTTTCAAAATAACAATCTTCTATTGTGCCTTCAAAAATCATATCAGAAATATCTGTAGCATTGAAAGAAGTACGGTTCAATACTACATTGGTTAGTATACTTTTCTGAAAAGAACTTGATTTAATGACTGTTCCGGTAAAATCGGCCCCGGAGAAATCGCAGCCTTTGATGTGACTTCCTGAAAACTCGGTTTCATTAAGAGAGCAATCCTTAAAAAGGGTGTTAACGATGTGGGAGTAATGAAAATAGCTATTGCTAATGTCAGACCTTGAAAAGTCACAGCTATCCACTTGGTTATTTTTTAGAATAAGTCCTGACAAGTCTGAGCCGATAAACTTACAACGTTGCATATTAGAGGAACTGAATTTTTCATGAAGGTTTTTCAATCCGGAAAAGTCGGCATCTATCCAATTTCCGAGTGACATATTCCATTTAGGCTTTTTGTCCGTTTTTTCGGGTGTAGATTCAGAAGTCTGCTTCTCCAAAACTTCATTGGATATCAACTTATTGGTTGTAGACTGAAAGTTTTCTGAAAAATAATTAAGATCAACATTTAAAATTTCCGCAAGACGATTGAAGGTGATAAGGTCCGGAATTGATTCTCCTCGTTCCCATTTTCCGATTGCCTGAGGGCTGATAAATAAAAGTTCTGCAAGTTGTGCCTGAGACATATTAGTCTCTTTTCGTGCTTTGACAATTTTATTGCCAATGATTTTAGTGTTTAACATAATGTAATTTTTTCTTTGTTTGATGAAGCAAAGATATTTATGTCAGTTCCAAAAACTGTGATGAAAACGGAATCTAATAGTTGTAATTACGCTATTTTTAGTTGTTTTATGACAACTTTTGGTTGTTTTTCAATTAAATTTCAAAAAATGAGATTTTTATAACAAAAAATAGCTTCCTGAACTTTTTGCAGCGTAGAATTAAACTTAGAAAAATTATTCTTTTATAAACTTTTCATAATAAAATTTATCCTTTGTCTGAATTTTCAGGTAATAGACTCCTTTTGCAAAATCTTCAACTTTTACAGATTTCTGATGGTTAACTTTTGTAATCAATCTTCCTAAATTATCATAGATTTCCAACGAAATAACTTCATTTTCAGAAGCAACATTTAAAATATTTTTAGCAGGATTAGGGAAAATGGCCAACTTTTCTTTTTTCACCATTTCAGAAGTATTTAATACCTGATTATAAAGGTTTCCAAAATTAAGAATACCGTAACCCATCTGGTCTGTGTGAGCTGGATAGAGAGAAGCGGTCTGGCGTAATTTTGTTCTCATCAGCTCCCTGTTCATGGAAGGGAAAGCCTGGATGAAACATGCAACGCCGCCAGCTGCAATTGGCGTTGCAATAGAAGTTCCGTTTACCGAAACTAGGGTGCTATTGTTAACTGTAGCAGATGCAGTTCCTCTTGCACTTCCATCAGGTTTTACCACGCCAAGCGCATTTGGGCCATATGATGAAAATCCTGAAGAGCTCCCTGTCGCATCTACTGATCCTATGCTGAATACCTTGGCATTGTCTGCAGGAGTCATGATGTAATGCCACGGCTGAAGTCCTGAATTTCCTGATGCTGCAAGCACAAAAATTCCTTTATTGGCAGCTATTTCAGCAGCTCTTGCAATAAAAGAAGTGGTTCCATTCATGTCGGAGTAGCTGTAACTGTACCGGGAATCGTCAAAAACATTGTATCCAAGAGAAGACGTAATGATATCAACCCCTTTTCTGTCAGCCTCTTCTGCAGCTTCAATCCAATACAATTCCTCCTCCGGAATTTCACCAACAGCATTTTCACTGCGGTAAAGATAAAAATCGGCATCCGGTGCGGATCCCACGAAGGTGTTTTCTATATAACCTCCGATGGCTCCCAGCACAGCAGACCCGTGATTGCTGATAGCAGTGCTGTACACATTGTTTGTTTTGGTGACAAAATCGTAAACAGCTTTAATGTGATTGTTATTTCTTAATCTTTCAAAAGCAGATCCTGTATCTACATAAGGAAAACCTGCATCGATAACTGCAATGGAAATTCCTGTCCCTGTAAATCCGGCAAGGTGAAGAGGTCTTACATTGATCTGGTCGATCTGTGCAGAACCCGAACCATAATCAAAAAAGGTCTGAGTCTTTTGAGCCTCAGAAGAATAATTCCATTTATCCTGCTGAGCTGTTTTGGGAACAGAACTATTGTTTCTTGCAAAGCGTTCTACTGACGATACATAGGGTTGAGCCTGTAAAACTGTTATCTGTGCCGGAGTTGCATTTACAGCCGCTCCGTTAAGCCATTTGGAATAATCTGTAACAGTAAAACCAAGGTTTTGAAGATTTTGGATATAGGACTGTTCAATCGGGGCATCCTGATCATTCAGCGGAATACCCAGCGAAATACGTCTGGTAAGGGATTTTTGAGTAAGTTCTGAAAGCGGATTCGTATAAAAAGCAGCTTTATTCGGTTTACCCGTAAAATAAACAAAAACAAGCTCCGTCTGTGCATTTACGGTAGAGTAACCCACTAAAAGACAAAAGAGTAAAAGTTTTTTCATAAAGTTATTTTCTATAAAGATAAAACAAAATCAATAAAATTTTTGATAGGATTTTAAATTCCTTATTTTTACACAAATATTTATTTATGAAAAAAATTCAGATGGTTGACTTGCAAAGTCAGTATTACAAAATAAAGAATGATGTAGATAATGCAGTTTTAAATGTAATGGATTCTGCGGCTTTTATTAATGGCCCGGAAGTAAAGTCTTTCCAGAATGAATTGGAATCTTATTTAGATGTAAAGCATGTGATCCCGTGTGCTAACGGAACGGATGCTTTACAGATTGCGCTGATGGCTTTGGATCTTAAAGAAGGAGATGAAGTAATCACCGCAGATTTCACTTTTGCTGCTACAGTAGAAGTTATTCATCTGCTTAAACTGAAATCAGTGCTGGTAGATGTAGATTACGATACATTCACCATTTCTACAGAAGAAATTAAAAAAGCGATTACGCCAAGAACAAAAGCGATTATCCCGGTGCATATTTTCGGACAGTGTGCCAATATGGAGGAGATCTTAAAAATTGCAGAAGAGCATAATCTTTATGTCATTGAAGATAATGCACAGGCAATAGGAGCGCAATATACATTCTCTGACGGAACTGTGAAATATGCAGGAACCATGGCAACTGTGGGAACTACTTCATTTTTCCCTTCTAAAAATTTAGGCTGTTATGGTGATGGTGGAGCTATTTTTACCAATAATGATGAACTGGCGCACCGTTTAAGAGGAGTTGTTAACCACGGGATGTACGAGAGATATTATCATGATGAGGTAGGAGTGAATTCAAGATTAGACAGTATTCAGGCTGCGGTTTTGAGAAAAAAACTTCCTCACCTGGATTCTTACAACGAAGCTAGAAGAAAAGCTGCGGATTATTATGACGAAGCTTTTGCAGGACATGCAGATATCCTTACCCCTCAAAGATCTGAAAATTCTACCCATGTATTCCATCAATATACTTTAAAAATCCTGAATGGAAAACGTAATGAACTTCAAAAGTTCCTTACAGAAAAAGAAATTCCGGCAATGATCTATTATCCAGTGGCATTGAGAAAACAGAAAGCATACTATCAGGAAAGTAATGATGCGGATTTTGTGAATACAGACAAGCTTTTGGATCAGGTAATTTCTCTTCCAATGCATACAGAACTGGATGAAGAACAGCTGAAGTATATTACGGATGCTGTATTGGAATTTATGAAGTAAGACTATGCTTCACGATGAAAGAATACTTAAAAATAAGTTTGCCTATTTTTTTACAATTATTTTTATTTTAGGTTGGATTATTTATTATGGAGTATTTGTAATTAATGTTTTACTAAAAGGCTATAGATTAGTAGAAAAGTATATTAAATTCAGAATTCCTATTTATTTTTTAAATTTTATAGTATTTACATTATTGATTGTGACATTTGTACATGTTTTCAAAGAATCAAAAAAAATGTTTATGTATTTAAACATGACATGTGTTTTGATAATAATTTTGGGATCACTGAGCTTTTATATCAACTATGATGAAATATGGGGAAAGTATATATATTCTTTTTTATTTGGTCTTACTTTGTTTTTAATAGGGCCAACATTATTTATAAATTACTTTAAACATACTCCAGCAAAAAACGAAATTGAAAATATAGGAAAACACAACGATTAAAAAATATTAAACAAAAAAATGGCAATACTTGTTACAGGAGGATTAGGATATATAGGTTCCCACACCGTAGTAGAACTCATCAATAATGGTTATGAAGTTGTAATTGTGGATGATTTATCCAATTCGGAGAGGTTTATTTTAAAAAATATCGAAGAAATTACAGGTAAAAAGCCCGTTTTTTATCCTTTTGATTTAAAGAGAAGAGAACTTCTTACCCAGGTGTTCGATGCCCATAAAATTGAAGGGTGTATCAATTTTGCAGCATCCAAAGCAGTTGGAGAAAGTCAGGTAAAACCTGTGGATTATTATGAAAATAATTTATTTACGCTGATTAACATCCTTCAGGAATTTAAAGAAAGGGGGATCTCTAATTTTATTTTCAGCTCTTCCTGTACGGTGTACGGACAGGCAGAGAAAATGCCTATTGACGAAAATACACCGTTGAAGCTTCCTGAAAGTGTTTATGGTAAAACAAAGCAGATGGGAGAAGAAATTCTGATTGATTTTGCAAAAGCGTATAACAGAAAAATTTCTCTTTTAAGATACTTTAATCCGATAGGAGCTCATCCTTCAGGGAAATTAGGTGAACTTCCACTAGGAGTTCCTAATAACTTAATTCCCTATGTTACCCAAACAGCAGCAGGAATCCGCGAGAAACTGAATATCTGGGGTGACGATTATGATACGGAAGACGGGACAGCGATCCGCGACTATATTTATGTTGTAGATCTGGCTAAGGCCCACGTAAGTGCTCTTAAAAGATTACTCGAGAGCAGCGAAGAAACAGTGATTGATATATTCAACTTAGGGACAGGAAAGGGTTCATCTGTATTGGAAGTGGTGAAGGCTTTTGAAACAGCCAATGACGTAAAGGTTCCTTACCAGATCTGTCCGAGAAGAGAAGGTGATATTACCATTGCTTATGCTAATGCTGATAAAGCCGAAAAAGAGCTTCATTGGAAGTCTGAAACTCCATTGGAAGAAGCTTTGAGAACCGTTTGGAAATGGCAGCAGTACCTTGAATCCAAAGCTGTTTAATAAATTTAAAAGATAAAACAAATTATAAAACCCTTCCCTCAATATTGGTCTTTTATCGGCTAAAAGAATAATTGTTGTAGCGGAATTTAATTGAACTATTATGAAAACACAGAAAATAGGCATTACATTTTCCTCATTTGATCTGCTGCATGCAGGGCATATCAAAATGCTTGAAGAAGCTAAAACAGTATGTGATTACTTAATTGTAGGGCTTCAGATAGACCCTTCCCACGACCGGCCCAATAAGAACAGGCCGAGCCAGACCATTGTAGAAAGATACATTCAGTTAAAGGCTGTAAATGCTGTTGACGAAATTATCCCGTATTACACAGAAGAAGATCTTGAAGATATTTTAAAGTCTTTTGTTATTGATGTAAGAATTATTGGTGATGATTATATGGACAGGGATTTTACCGGTAAAAAGTATTGTGAAGAGAAAGGAATTGAGATTTTTTATAATAAAAGAGATCACAGGTTTTCAACCAGCGACCTTAGAAGAAGAATTTATGAAGCTGAGAAGGAAAAGTCCAAACACACTGAAACCGTAAAATAAAAAAATCCCGGAAAATATTTTTTCCGGGATTTTTTGTGTATTACATGGGAACTTGCTGGTCGTCGCCCGCTGCATTGGAGTTAATATCTTTTTTCCTTTTAGGCTGCTCTACCTTCTCACCCTGCTTGAACCTGTAGGTCAGAGAAACTGAGAACTGTCTTGGCTGCCATTGCATATAAGAATCTCTTACGCTATTTGCTGTATATGTTGTAAATCTCATCGCTCTGGTATTGAAAATATCCTGAACATTAAATGCTAAAGTTCCGTCACCTTTCCAAATTGTTTTAGATGCGCCGAAGCTGATGGCATACATATCTTTTCTGTCCTGATAAGCCGTTTTCTGGGCTCCTCTGTAAAACCCTTGTAGTTGGAAACTGAATGTTTTATCAACTTTAACCGTTGAAGTAAGTCTCGCTCTTGTTGAAAATCCTTTACCATTAAAATCAGCAACTGCCTGAATAGGATTGCCATATTTATCAAAGGTATCATATAGAGTGCTGCCTTTTGTATTGTAACCAAACAAATCTACATTACCTAAGAATTTCAACCAACTTGTTGCATCCCAGTTAAAGTTTAAATCTAAACCGAAACGGTCATCTGTTCCGAGATTAATAGGTTTTGTATGGGATACAATGCGTTCACGTTCAGTTAGATCTGTATCAATATATTTTTCCTTGAGGTTGAATACTAACATTTTTGTATCATCAGTCTGATGTCTGTAATACAATGTTGGGTTGACTGTAAATTTCTTTTTTGAAATGCTATAACCAAATTCAAAAGAATCTACGTATGATGGGTTAAGGTTAATATTTCCGTCAAAAATATTTTGGTTATCACTATAATTTGGGTTAGGAATCATAAAGAAAGATCTTGGGCGGTCAATTCTTCTTGTATAATTTACCAACAACTGATTATTCTTTGCAAATTCATAACTTAAATAAACACTTGGAAATAAGTTATTGTAATTTTTAGTGGTAACAATCGGTTGTTTCGTAGGGTCAAGGTTTTGATAATTAATATCTACTTTAGATAATTCATCTCTTAATCCTAACTGATATCCTAATTTACCTATTTTACTTTTAAACTGTAAATAAAAAGCATTGAAAGTCTCTTTATATGTCGCATCATAAGTATATGGTTTAAGGAAGCTTAAAGTAGGTGCTGAAACAGTACTCTGCAAAACATCATTACTGTAATCATTAGTGTTGATGTCTATCCTGTAACCCGCCTCTAATTTTGAATTTTCACCGATAGGTAATTCATAATCAGCTTTACCTATAACAGCTTTATTTATTGTATTCTGGTTAACCACATTTTTAAGTAAAAATGCTCCATTTTGAGTCTCATCAACATGAGTGTCATTATATGATCTGCTTCTTTGTAAGCTTAATGATAGAAATAGATTCTGACCTTTATCATCAAATTTATGGTCTAAACCAAAATCTCCCTGGAAGGCTAAATTATTATTAGTTCCAAAGGTTGTTCTGTTAGAAACACCATTCGGATTTGCTAAATAAGAATATTTATAATCAATATTTCCAAAACTTTCACTGTCAAAAGTTCTTACAGTTCCTGATGCGTTTACGGATGTTTTTTCAGAAACATCATAAACGATACCTGCAGAAGCATTATAGTTATTATTTTTACTTTTAGTTTCAGAGTCCTGATTTCTGGTAATTAAATCATCACTTTTCACCGCATTAGTAAAATAATCATCTGTTCTACTGGTATTTTTTGATTCCCTGTAGCCACCTCCGCCATTTAGGAACCATGTAAAGTTCCCTTTTCTCCAGTTAAGATTAGTATTCAGGTTGGTTTGAGGAAGGTAGCCTAACGTTCCGATAACACTACCGTTAAAACCAGTTTTCTTGCTTTTCTTTAAAATAATATTCAAAATACCCGCTGTACCGCTAGCCTCAAATTTAGAAGAAGGATTAGTAATTACTTCAATTCTGTCGATCTGATCTGCCGGAATACTCTGAAGTGCATTGGCGCCATCATCTATCCCAAGAAGGGCAGAAGGTTTCCCGTTGATCAGGAACTTCACATTGGAGCTACCTCTCATCGAAACCGTACCGTCGGTATCCACAGAAACAGAAGGAACATTCGAAAGGACATCCTGAAGATTTCCTCCCTTACTTACAATGTCCTGCGAAGGATCGTAAGTTCTTTTATCAAGTTCAACTTTGTAAGGCTTTGTAGCTGCAGCAGTAATCACCACACCTTGTATTTCCTGGGTTTTGCCGTCTAAAGTGCTTGTTGCCTCAGGTTGTATGGATAATGCACCAATATTTCCGGGACCTGCAATACTTTTATTGACTATACTTTTTTTATAGTCGATTGCCTCTACTGTAATATCATAATTTCCAGGGGCAAGTTCCAGTTTGTACTGTCCTTTTTCATCGGTCAGTACAGCATCGCTTAATGATTTGTTCGCTTTGTTGCTGAACGTCACAGAAGCATAGGGAACCGGCTGGTTGTTTTTGTTGACAATCATTCCCGTAACGCCTGCTTTATCCTGGGCAAATGCCATTGCAGCTGCCGAAAGTATAAAAGTGAGTGCTAACGTTTTTTTTGTGAAAATGTTGACAATTTCCGTCTGATTCATAAGGTATTTTTTGTGTAAAATCGTAAGAATATAAGTCTTAATATTGTGAAATCATTAATTGGGTTTGATTTCAAAGTATTACGATTTATGTATTATTTATAGATGTATAAGTCGTATATAATTGTTAAATGTTAATTAGCGTATTGTTAAATAAAGTTAAATTAATTTTTTATTTGATATTTTTTGAATTCAGCCAGTCCTGATAAGCTTTTGCATTGATGGCATGCTCTTCAGCGCTTGCTGTAAATTTATGATAGCCAAATCTTGCAGGGTCAGCACACATAAATATATAATTGTTGTTTTCTGCATTCAAAACCGCATCTACAGAGCTTTTATCTACCACGCAGATAGGCCCTGGAGGAATTCCTGCATTTGCATAGGTATTGTATGGTGATGGCGTAGACAAATGTTTATAAAGTACTCTTTTGATCGGATCTTTAAAATTGGTCTGTTTGTTAATTGCATAGATCACCGTAGGATCAGACTGTAGCTTCATTCCTTTTCTGTATCGGTTCAGATATAATCCTGCGATCGTTTTCATTTCATCCTTTTTTCCGCCGGATTCTTTATAAACGATAGACGCCAGGGCATAGATCTGATCTCTCGTCAGGCCGGATTGCTGTTCCTTGTTTTTTCTTTCGTTTGTCCAGAATTCATTATACTGCTCATCAAATTTTTTGAAGAACTCTCTCGGGCTTACTGTCCAGAAAAAATTATAAGTATCAATGAAAAAATATTTTTTCAAATCCTCTGCATTTTTGTGCCCTTTTTCTGATGCTACTTTATTCAGATCGTTTACAAAATGTAAAGAGTCCAGTTCCGTTTTTTTTGTGATTTTTCCAATCATTTGGTACATGTCTCCAAAATCGCCGATTCTGAAGGTATTTTCCGACTGATTCCCGGCCTTGATCATATTCACAAGGTTAGTGTTTCCTGCTCCTGACTGAAAATGGTAGCGGCCCGGCTTAAAAAATCTATCAAGATTTTTATCCCTGGCAACCGCTTCAAAAGCTTCCTTATCTTTTACATATGGAGCCACCGAGTCAAGAATCTGTTTGAAATCCGCTTTGTGGGGAATCAGTACATATCCGTCTTTCTTTACGTTGTTTCCATAGTATTTATTATAAAATCTCAAACCAAAAAATCCTGCCGCTCCTACAATAATGAGAGCGATAATGAGAACAGTTTTTTTCATTATTAAAAATTTGATTAAAAGTTTAGTTTTTAAATAAGATCTATTTTACCTCTAAAAACTTGCTTTGCGGGACCTTCAAGCCAAATATTTTGAAAAGAATTTTCGTTTCTTTCAGCATGAACCTTAAGATTACCCCCTAAAGTTTTAACTTTTACGGAGATTAGATTGTTTTTTTGGAGAAAAGTTAAAGCAGAAGCCGTAACTCCTGTTCCACAGCTGTAAGTTTCATCCTCAACGCCTCGTTCATAGGTTCTTACAAAAATTTCATCATCAGTAATTTTTTCTACAAAATTCACATTGATGCCTTTTTCCTTATAATTTTCGGAATTTCTGATGCCGTGTCCTTCTGCAAAAACATTGTAATTCACAAGATCTTCCACATATTTTACATAATGAGGTGATCCTGTATTCATCACGGTGTCTTCTCCATCGGCCGAAATTGTATTCACATCAATCATCTTTAATTTAATGATACCGTTATGGATTTCTGCTTCATGTTCACCGTCTGTCGCAATGAATTTGCATCTATCCTCAAAAATATCAAGAAAAAAAGCAAAGGCTACCAGGCATCTTCCGCCATTTCCGCACATAGTGCTTTCGCCGCCATCAGAATTATAGTATACCATTTTGAAATCATAGGCATCGTCATTTTCCAGAAGGATAAGCCCATCGCCACCAATTCCGAAACGTCTGTCACATAATTTTTCAATAATATCTTTCTCCTTAGGGAACTGCAGATCACGGTTATCAATCATTACAAAATCATTTCCGGTCCCCTGATATTTATAAAATTCCATATTTTTTAGTCTAAAATTAACGAGCAAAATTAATATATTTAAAATGAAAAACGAACAGTGTTAGCTGTCCGTTTTCTTATTTATAATCGTTTTATCTAAATCCGCCTCCGCTTGACTGCTGTCTCGTAGAACTGCTGTTTTGCTGAGTGTTATTCTGGGTGCTTGTGCTTCCCCTAAACCCACCGGAAGATTCTGTTCTGGTGTTGTTCTGGTTTTGTTTGTACTGCTGTGTATTTCTGAACCCACTACTGCTTTGGTTCTTCTGGTTTCCCTGATTGTTCTGAGAATTTCCGCCTGAATTTCTAAAGCCCCCATTGTTCTGATTACTCTGTGGTCTTTGGCTGTTATTAGAATTGTTGTTATTCGAATTTCTGAATCCGTTATTACTACTGTTATTTCTTGTGCTGCTTCCTCTGTTGTTATTGAAGCCACTGTTATTATTACCTCCGTTGTTGTTATTGGTACGTGTATTCTGGAATCCGTTATTAGGTCTCTGTGAAGTTACCGTAGTTTTTCTCTCAACGTATACTTTTCTTCGGCTGTTCCCTGAATTATAGTAATAATATGGAATACCATTGTCATAATAATAATTGATATCGTTTCTGTAATAATAGCCGTCATTTCCATAATAACCGCCGTTTCCATAATATCCGGAAGGGGCATAGTAATATCCGTTATTATAATACGGATCTCCGTAGCCGCCATTGTTTGCATATCCGTCACTATATGCCAAACACGATGTTAAGCTGCTTATAGCTACGATACTGAATGCTATTTTAAATAAATTTTTCATGACTTTATTGTACTTTTTTCTTTTAAACTTTTTTTCCAATTAAGGTATCCTAAGATCGCCATTATAGTAAATACCAAATATTGAACCGAAGTGATAGCGAGTTCTTTAAAAATCATCATAGGGATGCAAATAAAATCTCCGATGATCCAGAAAATCCAGTTCTCAATTCGCTGTTTGGCCATAAACCACATACCTACTAAAAATATAGAAGTGGTGATCACATCCAGCCAATTCGCCCAATCCAGATGATATAACCCTAAATGAGTGCCCTCCAGAGAAAATTGATTGTCAATATAAGGTTTGTAATAATAAATAAGGGTAACCAGTGCTATGCTTAATACAAAAAGTATCCCGGCGAATATTCTTTCCTTATTTGTTGCCCAGCTTACCTCTACATGAATATGATCTTTAGAATTTTTTGACCAAAGTACCCAGCCGTAAATGCTCATTGCGGTATAATACACATTAATCATACAATCTCCCAGAAGACCAAAGTTAAACAGAATATAAACGTAGATCAACGTAGAAATGATACCTGTAGGGTATACCCAGATATTCTTTTTTATTGAAAAATAGACGCTCAAAATTCCGAAAAATGTACCGGTGGCTTCCAGTAAAATTTGTAGACTACTGTAGTTTTCATACGGCTTTACAAAAAGATCATATAAATTCATGCGATCAAAAATAAGCAAAAATTAGCACTTTTGAAAATAAATTAAATAATGTGTAAATCAGTTTTTTAAATTTTTTATTTAAAATAAATCACGAAAGTTTATTAATAAACCTTAAGGTTTATAAATTTTTTATATTTTCGTAAATCTTTAATTAAATAAAAAAACATGTCTAAAATTTGGGTTAAGAAGCCAATGAGCGCTTATGAAGCTGATATCAAAAAGAGTCAGCTGAAACGCGTTCTGGGAAAATGGAGCCTTACTGCTATCGGAATCGGAGCAATCATTGGAGGAGGAATTTTTGTACTTACAGGAACAGGTGCGTATTATAATGCAGGGCCTGCACTGGCACTTTCATTCGTAATTGCAGGGATAGCCTGCGTATTTGCAGCACTTTGTTATGCAGAATTTGCTTCCATACTTCCCGTAGAAGGTTCAGCTTATGCTTATGCTTATGGTACAGTAGGAGAAATTTTTGCATGGATCATAGGATGGGGGCTGATACTTGAATACGCTATGGGATCCATGACGGTCGCCGTATCCTGGTCAGGATATTTTGCCAAGCTTCTCAAAATGTTTGGACTGCATCTTCCTGCTTATCTTACCTCAGATCCGCAAACCTATATTGCAGCAGGAAACTCTGGGTTTTCCATGAACTTACCCGCATTTTTAATTGTTTTCTTTGTAATTTCTATTCTGGTAAGAGGAACCAAAGGTGCTGCTAAAGCCAATAACTTTATTGTAGTTCTTAAAGTTTCTGCCATTATTTTTGTAATCGTTGCAGGAGCATTTATTATTTTAAATTCAGCTGAACCTTTTAAAAACTGGGTTCCTTTTATTCCTGATCCAACCACTATTACCGAAAATGGAGTCTCGCATTCCGCCTACGGTCTGGCAGGTGTGGTTGCGGGAGCATCAGCTATTTTCTTTGCATATGTAGGTTTCGATGCCGTTTCCACACAGGCGGGAGAAGCTATTAACCCTAAAAAAGACGTACCGTTTGCAATCATCGCTTCGTTGATCATCTGTACGCTTTTATATATCCTTGTTTCTTTGGTGTTAACAGGAATGATGCATTATACAGACTTTAACCCGTTGGGTAAATATCCGGATGCGATCAAAGCACCTGTAGCATATGCATTTGATATTGCCGGATATGCATGGGCTGGTTACATTATTACCATTGCTGCTACAATAGGATTGATCTCTGTACTGATGGTAATGATTATGGGACAGTCAAGAATTTTCCTTGGAATGTCTAAAGACGGATTGATCCCGGCTACTTTTTCAAAAGTAAACCCTAAAACTGGAGTACCTACAAAAAACCTTCTTATTTTAGGAGTGGTAATTGCTATTATTGCCTCTCTTACACCGATTAATGATCTTGCCCATATGACCAGTTTCGGAACCTTGTTCGCGTTTACAATGGTATGTGTAGCAGTTTGGGTATTAAGAGTGAAAGAGCCTAATTTACAGAGAAACTTTAAAGTTCCGGCTTTACCTCTTATTGCCTGTTTAGGTATCGCGATCAATGTTTATCTGATCTTTAACCTGAGCAAAGAAGCGCAGATGTATTCTTTTGCATGGCTGATCATCGGATTCTTTGTGTACTTCCTGTACAGTAAAAAGCATTCCAAGCTTCAGAACGGAGGTTTTGGAGAAACTTTTAAAGCAGAACAGGAGCCTTTAGAAAAACCTGATATAGATTTATAAAAAATATCAACTTAAAATCCACAGAATTCTGTGGATTTTTTATTTTTGTCTCTATGAAAAAAACTTTTTCCATTTTATTGGTATGCTTGGGAATATTTATGTTTTCCCAGCAAATAGAAAGCTTTACCACTATTTTAAATGACAAGATAAGCATAAGAGCTCTTGAAGTTTATGATAATAAAGTCTGGTATACCGGAACAGATTCAAAGTTTGGCTTTGTTGATCTTAAAAATAACAAAGACCAAAAACAGCTGGGTCTATCGGATAAAAAGCTTCAGTTTAGAACGCTGGCACAGGATAAGAGTTCTTTTTATGCTATTAATATTGAAAGTCCTGCCTATTTTTTTAAGATTAATAAAAAAGATCTGAAGTCAGAAATTATCTTTACTGATACTGTGAAAACTGCTTTTTATGATGCTCTGCATTTCGTGAATCATCAGCTGGCTTATACTTTCAGTGATGCAGATAAGGATAATCTACTGAAACTGGCTGTTTACAGTAATGGAAAATGGAGAATGTTCAAAAGTGATATAAAACTGAACAGCGGTGAAGCGGCTTTTGCAGCAAGCAATACCAATATCGCTTCAACAAAAAAATATCTGTGGATTGCAACTGGCGGAAAAGCATCAAGAATCTTAAGAATGGATTTAAAAAAAGAAAGTATCCATGTTTTCGAAACCCCTTTTATCCAGGGAGAATCTTCTCAGGGAATGTATTCAATAGATTTTTATGATGATAAATTTGGGATTGCAGTAGGCGGAGATTACACCAAGCAGGATGAGAACATCAATAATATTGCCACGACAAACGATGGTGGTGAAACCTGGCAAATACAGGCTTCCGGACAAAATGCAGGCTACACGACCTGTGTGAAAATTAAGCCAGGTTCAAAAGGTAGAGAGATCATCTCGGTAGGAGATAAACATATCAGCTATTCTTCTGATTTCGGGAAAACCTGGAAAAAGATTTCTGATGAGAAAGGATTTTTTGTTTGCAGTTGGATAGATGGCAATACCGTTGTTTTTGCAGGAAAAGACAGGATCTCAGTCATGAAATTAAAATTTTAAATCTTAGGGATAGAATTTATCATTATTTGAAGGATTCCCGTAGCAATCATATTTAGACTCATTATAAAATACGACCTAATATATTTCATGGTTTAAAATTCATTCGTAATGGTTAATTTTGCAGGATGAAATTTATTTTATGTTAAATTTCATAATGATAATATTTTAAATTTTGAAATGGATTCTTTAATAGATAAGTATAATATTCCCGGACCGCGTTACACGTCTTATCCCACAGTTCCTTATTGGGACGAATCTACATTTTCTTCTGAAAAGTGGAGGGAGAGTGTGATCAGGTCATTTCATGAGAGCAATGCAGAGGAGGGAATTTCTATTTATATTCATCTGCCCTTCTGCGAAGCATTGTGTACGTTCTGTGCATGCCACAAGCGTATTACAAAACAGCACAGCGTTGAAATTCCATATCTGGAAAGTGTTTTAAAGGAATGGAAGCTTTATCTGGAACTTTTTGAAGAAAGACCAAAGCTGAAAGAACTTCACCTTGGAGGCGGTACCCCTACATTTTTTTCGCCAAAAAATTTAAAAACCTTATTAGAAGGTATTTTTGAAACCGTAGAAATAGCAGAACATCCTGAATTTTCTTTTGAGGGACATCCGAATAATACAACAAGGGATCACCTTCAGACTTTATACGATCTTGGCTTCAGGAGGGTAAGTTTTGGCGTTCAGGATTATGATCCTAAAGTTCAAAAGGCCATCAACAGAATACAATCCTTTGAAAATGTAAAAAATGTAACAGAATGGGCTAAGGAAATCGGTTACAGAGGAATTAGTCATGATTTGGTTTTCGGACTTCCACACCAGAGTTGGGATGCTATGGAGCATACCATCAGAAAAACAATGGAGCTGAAGCCGGACAGGCTTGCATTCTATTCTTACGCACACGTTCCGTGGGTAAAAGGGGTAGGACAGAGAGGATTTGATGAAAATGATCTCCCAACGGGCGAAGAAAAACGCCGTTTATATGAAGACGGGAAAAAACTGCTTGAGAATTTAGGATACATAGAAGTGGGAATGGATCATTTTTCTCTTGAACATGATGACCTGTACCAATCCCTGATTCATAAAAAGCTTCACAGAAACTTTATGGGCTATACTTCAAGCAACACCCAGCTGATGGTAGGTCTTGGAATGTCTGCCATTTCAGATTCCTGGTATGCTTTTGCCCAGAATGTAAAAACGGTGGAAGAATACCAGAAGATTATCGAAGAAGGTAAAATTCCAGTGGTAAAAGGTCATATTCTGGACGAAGAAGATCTTACCGTAAGAAGGCATATCCTGAATCTGATGTGTCAGCTTGAAACGACATTTACTGATAAAAATTCTTTCCCGGAACTGGAAAATGCGTTTGAAATGCTGAAAGAAATGGAAAGAGATGAATTGGTGGAGATCTACGACAGTCAAATCAAGATTACAGAAAAAGGAAGAGCGTTTACGAGAAATGTTGCAATGGTTTTCGATCTCAGAATGATGAGGAATAAACCTGAAACGAGAATTTTTTCTATGACGATATAAAACAAAAGCGGTTCCCATCAGAACCGCTTTTTTATTGAAGTAAAATTGCTGTCATTTAATAATAAGTTTCTGGCTGTAAGATTTCACATCTCCCGATTTGATGATCAGGTAATAAGCTCCGGAAGGAATTCCTGTAATATCAACGCTGCCGTCATTTTCAATTTTTGCTTTCTCCAGAACTATTTTTCCTTCCGTACTGATAAGATCTGCAGTACTTTTCATATCTGCCAGACCTTCAATGAATACCTTTTCGGAAGCAGGATTGGGATGGACGTATATGGAAGTTAAGCGGTCTGTTTCATATGTTGCCAGCGCTCCGGTTGTAATTTTAAATATTTTCCCGCTGTTTACCGCTGCCACAAACAATTCTTTCTGAGAATTCTGTCCAAAAGTAGAAAAATTGTTACCTGTACTTGCAGAATTCCACACAATGGAATTATCCGGATTCATAATTCCGATCTGTGAAGAACAGTAATCTGCAAAGAAGTATTTCCCCTGAAGTGCGGGATACTGACTTCCTCTGTAAACATATCCTCCGGTTATGGAGCATTTTCCTCCTGAATGATCATACACAGCAACCGGGAACGTCATCGTGGACATGGGGGCACATCCTGTTGTATTGTAGGCATTATTGCCTTCATAACATCGCCATCCGTAATTGATTCCGGCTTGGGTAACAGGCATTTTATTGATCTCCTCGATGGCCCCTTGGCCTACATCAGCGATCATTACATTTCCTGTATCAGTATCAAACGAAAATTTCCAGGCATTTCTAAGTCCATAGGCCCAGATCTCATCAGCCCCGGTTACTGAAGTTCCTGCAAAAGGATTTCCGGGTGGAATATTATACGGTTCTGTAGCATTCACATCTATCCTTAACATTTTTCCCAGAAGTGAATTTATATTTTGGGAATTGTTATTAGGATCTCCACCGCTTCCGCCATCTCCTGTAACGATCCAAAGATTTCCGTCGGAAGCAAAATGAATGCTTCCTCCGTTATGATTGGCAAACGGTTTAGGGATATTCAGGAGGATTTTTTCAGAAACAGGATCTGCAACGTCAGGATTGGCAGAACTCACAGAATATCTTGCTACAATGATATTTCCGGCGGTATTGTTATAATACACAAAGAAATATCCGTTGGTTGCGTACTGGGGATGAAATGCAAGGCCAAGAAGGCCTCTTTCTCCTCCGTAAAGAACTTTAGAGCTGATATTCAAAAAATCAGCACTGTTGATCATTCCGTTAGGCTGAACGATCTTGATGATCCCATTCTGCTGTACAACGAAAAGGCGGGTGTCATTGGCATTTGTAATTTCAACGGGGCTGGTGAGCCCTGACGCAAATTCTACTAAATTAATGTTTTGAGAATTAACGATTAAAGAAGAAAAAACGCCTAGTGTAAAAAATAGTTTTTTCATAATATTTTGATATTTAGTGTATTGATAAGTGAATGAAAATTTTATACCAATCGGAATTTGAAAATTTCATTACGATAAGGAAGAAAAATTATTAAATCTTAAATAGAAGTTAAAACCCGGATATATCTGAAAATAAACCGTTTCTGCTGTTAAAAAATTCATAAAATAATAATAAAATCATTATATTTGCCGACTTAATTTAACGTAGTTATAACAAAATGCAAGGAAAAGGACTTATTACAATTGTTGCTATTGTACTAGGGTTAATTTGCTTAAATGAGCTATTACCAACTTGGTACGCCAGCAAAATTGAAAGGCAGGCGACTGCTGTTGCAGGAGACAATCCAGAAAAGTATCAGAAAGAAATTACAAGACTTTCTAAGGATACTTTGAACCTGGGATTCACAAAACTTTATTACACTAAAGCCAAAGACAAGGAAATGAAACTTGGTCTTGACTTGAAAGGTGGGATCAACGTTCTTTTGGAAATCAACCAAAGAGATCTGGTGAATGATTTAACCAATTATTCTACCAATCCTGTCCTTATTGAGGCTTTAAACAAGACGGATGAAGTTCAGAAGAATTCTACAAAATCTTACATCGATAATTTCTTCGATCAGTTTGAAGCGATCAACAAAGCAAAAGGGACCAATCTTAAGCTTGCAGATACTGAACTTTTCGGGAATACCAATTTATCGGAGATCAAGTACAATACGACTGATGATCAGGTAAAAAGTATTATTAAAAGAAGAATTGACCTTTCTGTAGGTACTGCTTTCGAAGTAATCAGAACCAGAATCGATAAAATGGGTGCCGTGCAGCCAAACGTTCAGAGAGTACCGGGTACGGCAAGAATTTCTGTTGAAATGCCTGGTATGAAAGATATCGACAAAGTGAAGAAAATGCTTCAGACTTCCGCAAAACTACAGTTCTGGGAAGTACAGCAGGTTCCTGAAATAGCACCATATTTCCAGACATTGGCTACAATGGTGGCTATAAAAGGTGATTCTATGGGGGTTGCGAAGAATACCAACTTCATGAGCCTTTTAAACCTTGACAAATTAAGATCAAATGGTGTTGCAAGCGTGAAACTTTCAGATACTGCTGTGATAAATAAAATTTTAAGCAGCAAAGTTGGTCAGTCATTACGTCCATCCAACATTAAATATACCCAGTTCATGTGGGGTTACAAACCTGAAGCTACAGATGCAGAAAGTTTAGTATTGTATGCGATCAGAGGTAATATCAACCAAAAAGCTCCGGTAGACGGTGCTGTTGAGACGGCGAGCATTGGCTACGATGAGCTAAGCAGAGTGGTCGTAGATATGCAGATGGATTCTAAAGGGGCTAAAGAATGGAAAACATTAACTGAGAAAAACGTTGGTAGACCGGTAGCGGTAACATTGGATGGCAGAGTATATACTGCTCCAAATGTTGTGAACGCTATTCCTAACGGTAGAACACAGATCTCAGGTAACTTCTCTCAGGACGAAGCTAAAGAACTGGTAGACGTTTTAGGAGCCGGTAAATTACCGGCGGGTGCAAAAGTAGTTCAGGCTACAGTAGTAGGACCTTCATTAGGACAGGAATCTATTAATGCTGGAGTTATCTCATTTGCTATCGCATTCCTTATCATTATTATTTATATCATTTTCTATTATGGTGGTGCAGGTGTATACGCTGTAATTGCAATGATCATCAACTTATTCTATATTTTCGGAATTATGGATTCCGGAGACTTTACATTGACACTTCCTGGTATCGCGGGTATCGTTCTTACGATGGCGATGGCAGTCGATACGAATGTAATTATTTACGAAAGAACCAAAGAAGAATTATTTGCAGGAAAAAGCATTCTGGAAGCTTATAAAGACGGTTTTAAACATGCATTAAGTGCGATCATTGATGGTCATTTAACAACATTACTGACGGCTGGTGTACTTTTCTTATTCGGAACGGGTCCTATCAAAGGATTTGCACTGACTTTAGGAATTGGTATTTTAATGACATTCTTTACTTCTGTATTGCTTTCCAGGGTAATGATCTTCACAAGATTAAATAAAGGAAAACATCTTTCTGTCTGGACTGCTCCAACGAAGAACCTATTCAGAAATACCTGGATCGATTTTATCGGAAAGAGAAAATATGCCTATGTCATTTCCGGGATTTTGACGTTAGTTTGTATCGCATCTATTGCTATGAACGGTTTCAAATATGGAATTGATTTTACAGGAGGTAGAAATTATGTGGTTAGATTTGATAAAGATGTTAATGCTGAGGATATCGAAAAAAACTTAGTAAAAGTATTCAAAACAGAAGACGGTAAGAACTCTTCTGTTGAAGCTAAAACATTCGGTAACACCAGACAGTTGAAAATCACTACAGATTATCTTATCAATGATGAATCTTTAAAAGCTGACCAGACTGTAGAACAAAAATTATACGAAGGATTAAAGACCAGCTTACCTGCCAATACTACACTGCGTGATTTCAAATCTGCAGATAAAGAACAAGCGGGAATCATTTCTTCTGAAAAAGTAGGACCTACGGTAGCAGATGATATCAAAACTCACGGTATGCTTGCTGTAGCAGCAGCTTTAGCAGGGATCTTTATCTATATCTTGTTAAGATTTAGAAGATGGCAATTTTCACTGGGAGCTGTTGTGTCTCTATTCCATGATGCAATCATTATTTTAGGGACGTATTCATTGCTTCATAAATTCATGCCGTTTAATATGGAGATCAATCAGGATTTCGTTGCAGCAATTCTTACGGTATTAGGATACTCAATCAATGATACCGTTATTATATTCGATAGAATTAGAGAGTATCTAAGAGAGAAGAAAGCTTTAACATTGGCTGGATTATTTGATGACTCTATCTCAAGTACATTAGGCAGAACATTCAACACTTCATTTACAACCATCCTTGTAATTTTAGCAATCTTTATTTTTGGTGGAGAAAACCTGAGAGGATTTATGTTTGCCATGTTAATAGGTATCGGATTTGGAACTTATTCGTCTATCTTTGTTGCATCGGCAATCGCTTATGATTTCCTTAAGAAAGGAAAAGAAGAAGAGGTACACGGTAAATCCACTTCCAGCAAAGAAGTGCTTGCTTCAAAATAATATCAACTACAATAAATAAGTAAAGACCGTTTCGAAAGAAGCGGTCTTTTTGTCTGAATTATACAGAACGGATTGAGGTTAGCCTGTAATTTAGGATTTCAATTTAATATTTAAAATTCAAGGTTAAAATTGATATTTGTATAACCCGCATTTGAAGTGTGGCATCTAAAATCTTGACTCTTGATCTTGGCTGTTCCTCCACAATTTAGAACCATTATATTTCCAGATTTCATTATTTTTGCAGCATTATGGAAAATTCAAGGAAAAAAGCAGCTATCGGCTTTATATTTATTACTCTGCTCATTGACATTACTGGATGGGGAATCATTATTCCGGTAGTTCCCAAATTAATTGAGGAACTTATTCATGCCGATATCAGTGAAGCAGCAAAATATGGTGGCTGGCTTGGTTTTGCCTATGCATTTACCCAGTTTATCTTTTCTCCGGTGGTAGGAAATCTAAGTGACAAATACGGAAGGAGACCTATTATACTGATCTCTCTCTTTGGATTTGCCGTAGATTATATTTTTCTTGCTCTTGCACCCACAATCTGGTGGCTTTTCCTGGGGCGGGTTATTGCCGGAGTCACGGGGGCCAGTGTAACAACGGCTAGTGCCTATATTGCTGATATTTCTACAGACGAAGATAGAGCGAAAAATTTCGGTCTTATCGGGGCTGCATTTGGCTTGGGGTTTATTATTGGCCCTGTATTGGGAGGAGTTCTGGGACATTATGGTGCCAGAGTGCCCTTCTATGCAGCGGCAGGTTTATGTCTTTTAAATTTCCTTTACGGTTATTTCGTTCTTCCTGAAAGTTTAGATAAAGATAAGAGAAGAGAATTCGACTGGAAGCGTGCAAATCCTGTTGGTTCATTTAAGTTTTTAGGGAAGCACCCGGAAATTTCAGGATTGATATTTGCCCTGATTTTAATCTATATTGCAGGACATGCTGTGCAGAGCAACTGGAGTTTTTTCACCATGTATAAATTTAGCTGGACAGAAAGAATGGTTGGGATTTCATTAGGAGTTGTAGGACTTTTAGTTGGTTTAGTTCAGGGTGTTCTTATACGCTGGACAACTCCCAGACTTGGCGAGGAAAAAAGTATCTATTACGGATTAGCACTGTATGCATTAGGGATGCTATTGTTTGCGTTTGCTACAGAAGGTTGGATGATGTTTGCGTTTTTGGTTCCTTACTGTTTGGGAGGAATCTGTGGGCCGGCGTTGCAGTCAGTGATTACGAAAAGCGTTCCTTCCAACGAGCAGGGAGAGCTTCAGGGAGCATTAACCAGTTTGATGAGTGCCACTTCCATCATAGGACCGCCGTTGATGACCAACCTGTTTTATTTCTTTACCCACGATGAAGCCCCATTTGAATTTTCAGGAGCACCATTCTTCCTGGCATTTATTTTAATGGCGATAAGTGTGATAATGACCTATTATGCTTTTCAGAAAAAAGATAAAAAGCTGATCAAAAAATTGTAATTAGAAGGAGCTTAAAGATTGAAATTGTTTTAAATTAAATAGATCGTATGGGTCGTATTCCTCAATATAAGCCCGATGACTTTAATCCGATCCTTGATATAGATTGGACCGAGAAAAGTGCAGCAAAAAAAGATCTGAATGAATTTTTTATAGAACCGCTTCACGTCCTCAAAGATGCTAAAACCCCTTCTCTGCCGCACAGGAAAACAGTCAATGATTTTATATTCATCAGGAAAGGGAGTATAGAAAAAATGGTATGTTCCAGCCTGTATGGAGTGCAGGAAGGAATGATCATGCTTCTCCCACCACATAAAATCCGGACATTCATCAATAATACACCTGATGTAGAAGGATTTTACTGCCACTTTTCCAATGAATTCATTGCCGATGGCCCTGGTCTGAAATACTTACAGGATATCCTGCATCATGCTGATATTATTTACAATCCGACCCTTTTTCTTGATGATGAACATCGGGAGAGGATCTTTCTTGTCCTTCAGCAGATGGAGGCCCTTTATCATCAAAATCAAAGCTTAGATCTTATCCGGCTGTATCTTTTTACCTTATTGGGAGAGATCCGGCATTTTATAGAGAAGCTTCCACTTCCAAATCTTTCTGTTAGTGAAACATTGGTATTCCGTTTCCGGAAGCTGATCACCAGCCAGATCCAAAACCTGCATTCAGTGAAAGAATTTGCTGATCTGCTCAGTGTTTCACCCAATCATTTAAACAAATCTGTAAAAAATGCTACGGGTAAAACAGCCTCAGAAATTATCAATGAATCTTTATTGATGGAAGCCAAAGCCCTTCTTTCGCTATCTCATCTTTCTGTTTCAGAAATTGCCTTTGCATTGGGAGTAGACGATGTTTCCTATTTTTCCCGCTTTTTCAAAAAGCATAGTGGTGTAAGCCCTTCGGATTATCGTAAAGGGATTGATTTGTCCTAATAATAGATTTGTCTGTTCTAACCATATTCTATTTTATTTCAGAATTTTGCTGGTATAATTGATGACGGATAAAACATGAAAAAAATACTATTTCTAACAGCCGGTTTAGCTCCCTTACTGTTCTGTTCTCAAAATAATATCCAGCTCTCAAATCCACCTGTTATATTTGAAGCTTTAGCCGGAAACAAAGGATTTGCTTCCCAGATGACAGTGAATAAAGCATTTGAAGGTAGCAAAAGACTGGAGTTCTTCAGTGTGGCCAATATCTCCTCGAAATGGTCGGAGGATAATTCTAAAGATGCCATGATCCAGGCTAACATTACCTTTGAGATCATCAAAAACATCCGTTTACTGGGCGGTTCTCATTATACACCTGCAACAGGTCTGCGTCCTACTGCCGGATTTATGTATTCCCGGAATTTTAATGATTTCTTATTGGTGGTTAATCCAAGATTTATTGGCTTTTCCAAAAGCAGTATTGCCGAAGGTTTTGTTATGATAGAGTACAAACCTAAAATCAGTGAAAACTGGAACGGATACTCAAGAATTCAGGGATTGTATTCCGAAACCATAAAAGACGGAGAACATGCCCGCAGCTATCTGATGCTCAGACTTGGGGTAAGCTATAAGTTGATCACTTTTGGTGCAGGCGCCAACTTTGACACTTACGGACCTTTTAAAGAAAGTAAGCAGAATTACGGGGTATTTGCTGCTGCCAGATTATTTAACTAAAAATATAAAGCTTACTATTTTATACAATTAAACCTGTTGAAACTTATCAAACAATTTATTTAATCCTTTATTATGAAACATTTATTTTTTAAAACGAATGAAACATGGACCGGAACTTTTCTCAGATGGACATTAAGCATTGTTTTTATCCCGCATGGCCTGCAGAAGACATTCGGACTCTTTGGTGGAATGGGATTTACCAAAACCATGGACCTTTTTATACATGATCTTAATCTGCCTTTTATTGCTGCGTTTACAGTAATAATGGTTGAGTTTTTAGGATCATTTCTTCTGCTCTTGGGGTTAGGTACAAGATTTTGGGCGTTGTCATTTATCGGATTAATGACAGGAATTATGCTGACGGCTCATGTGGAGAACGGTTTCTTTATGAACTGGTTCGGAACTCAGAAAGGAGAGGGCTGCCAGTTTGATATTCTAGTCATTGGAATTGCTTTAGCCTTACTGTTTGAGGGTGCTGGAAAATTATCAATGGACGGATGGATATTTAACAGACGTAATAATTTAACGGATCAATCAAAAACAGAGGCGTAAATCAAAAACGTTTAAGAACAGTACAAAGCAAAAATGCTCAAACCCACAGACTCAAACCCCAAATTCTGCAACTTGAAACCTAAAAACGTCCAAAATCTTAAAATTTGTTTAAAATTTTAGTTTCCTATAAATAAATGTATAAACTTTCGTAATTTTACAACATGGAATTAAGCATTGGAGAAATGGCACTGATCGCGGTGGCGATTGTTGTATTATTCGGTCCGGATAAACTTCCTCAGATAGCACGTGACTTAGGGTCAGGTGTTAGAAAAATGCGTGGAGCTGTGGAAGATATTAAAACTGAGATCATGAAGGAAACAGACAATCCTGTTTCTGAGATCAAACGCGAAATTGAGAAGGTAAAGGATGCTGCAAAAAATTTCAATCCTATGAAGAATATTGAAAAAGATATTGTGACAGAACCTTCCGCTACTAATGAACCTCCAAAACTAAAGCCTGCCGATGACGAAACCTACGAAGGGCCTGTAAGCAGATAATTCATGGAAGAAATCATTCAGGAAGATAAAAAGGTTTTTCTATACCTTAATAATTTGGGCGATACTTCCTTCGACCAGTTTTGGATGCTCATTTCCAGTACATGGATCTGGGTACCGCTTTACATCATGTTTCTTTACTTTTTATACAAGAGTTATAAACTAAAATCCTTAATTTTTATTCTTATATTCATTGCACTTGGAGCTACCGTTTCTGATCAGCTGGCAAGTGTTTTCAAATATGGAGTGGCCAGGCTTCGGCCCTGTCATGATCCCAGCTTAGAACATTACATGAGGATCGTGAAGTGCGGTGGACAGTACGGGTTTTATTCTGCCCATGCATCCAATACCTTCTTCCTGGCAGCTTATTTAAGTATTTTATTGAAAAAGCAGCTCAATTGGTTTCCATATGCTATATTTGCATGGGCTGTGGTGGTTTCTTACAGCCGGATATATTTAGGAGTGCATTTCCCGATAGATATTTTGGTGGGGGCGTTTGTTGGATCTTTATTGGGAGTGATATTTGGAGTACTCGCCAAAAAAGTCATCAACAAACAAAATATAGCTTCATGAAAAAATCTTTATTACTGACAGCATTCATATACTCCTCATTCAGTCTTTTTGCACAGGATAAGAGTAAAGCCGAAGAATGCTTTAAAAAAGCTGATTACAAGTGTGCGGAAGAGCAATACACTAAGCTTGCAGAAAAAGAGCAGATCCAGAAATTTCAGTCCGAATACTATAATAATCTGGGGACAGCCCAAAGGAGGCTTGGAAAGTCTTCACTAGCTTTGAAATCTTATGAATCCGCTTTAAAGGCCAATCCTTTATCAGCTCCTGTATATGCCAATCTTGCATCACTGAACAGCCAGAAAGGAAATAAGATCAAAGCATTGGAATACATTTCCACCGGTCTCAGAATCGATGCCGAAAATCCTGAATTTTATCTTACCCGTTCCAAGATCTATGACAGCCAGGGGAAAAAAGATCTCGCCCTGAATGATCTTGAACAGATCCTGACTTTTGCACCGGATAATATTTTTGCCAAAACGGGACTGGCCAATCTAAAGAAAAATAACGGTGATCTGGACGGTGCCTTAAAAGACTACAATCAGTTGATTGCTGAAAAACCGGAATCCCTTCTTTATAATGGTAGGGCAGATGTCTACTTCAAAATGAAAAAGTCCAAAGAGGCTCTCACAGACGTTAATAAAGCCATTTCCATAGATCCGAAATTTTCCCATTCTTATGTAACCAAAGCATTGGTTCTATTTGACACGGCAAAACCTAAAGAAGCTTGTGAAAATCTGGATAAAGCAGTAAGCCTGGGCTATGAAAAAGCTATTTTAGCGGACTATTATGCTAAATGTGTGAAAAAATAAACCTTATATAAATCATTCTTTACGGGCGCGGCATGAAATGCCGCGCCCGTAAAGAATGATTATAAGCCAAAATAAGTCATAAATAAAGAAATAAATGCTGAATATTGTTCTTATAGAACCCGAGATACCCAATAATACAGGTAATATTGGGCGGCTATGTGTGGGGACGGAAAGTAAACTGCACCTGGTTCATCCGTTTGGATTTGTAATCAATGATAAGAACCTGAAAAGATCTGGTTTAGATTATTGGGTGCATCTTGATGTTACTGAATATGCAAATGTTGAAGAATGGATAAGGAATATCCCAGATCCATCCCGCGTTTTCTTAATGAGTTCACGTGCTGAAAAGTCCTATCTGGAAAATAATTTCCAGGATGGTGACTGGTTGGTTTTTGGCAAGGAAAGTGTGGGTTTGAGTAAGGAAGTTTTAGAGCAGTTCGAAAATCATTTGACTATTCCTATGTCAAAACTGATCCGAAGTTTTAATATTGCCAATTCCGTTGCTTTTGTCATTGGCGAAGCCAAAAGGCAGATTGATCTGAAGGTGTAGGGGATTGGTTGTTGGTTTTTAGTCTGTGTGTTAAGCTTGCAATCTGAAATCTAATATCTGAAGTCTATTAATCATTATGATACGGTTTTCCCTGCAAGATCTGATCAGCACGGTAAAGCTGTTCAACAATAAACAGACGGATCATCTGGTGGGTAAAAGTCATTTTTGATAAAGACATTTTTTCATTGGCCCGGCTGTACATCTCCTCAGAAAAACCATAGGCACCTCCGATAAGGATATGAACTTTTTTTACCGAAGAATTCATCCAAGTATCAATTTTCTGCGCGAATTCACGGCTGGTGAACTGCTTGCCTTTCTCATCTAGGAGTATAGCAAGTTCATTTTTATCAATATAATTTAAGAATAGCTTAGATTCTTCCTTCTTCAAAAGTTCAGGTGAGAGGTTTTTTGCGTTTTTTATATCCGGAATTTCAATGATTTCAAAATTCCAGTGTTTGGGAAGACGGGTAAGATAGTAATTGATCAGGGACATGATCTCCTTGTCATCTGTTTTACCGATACAAAGTAAGCTGATTCGCATGTATAGAGGATTTTAAAGAACAAAGATACCATTTTTTAATGCTAAAAAAGAAAAGGTTAACCTTAGAGTATTTTAAGACTCGGCCTTAAATATTAAATCTTTAAATTTTTTCATTCTTTCAATTAACTGCTTATTTCCTGTCCTTTAAACTTATTCCTGTAATCAGCAGGTGTGAATCCGGTAATCTTTTTGAAGACTGTTCTGAATGTTTTTAAATCATTATATCCCATGCTGTAGGTAACATCTGCAATATTGGCTTCTCCGGTTTCAAATGCTTTTTTTGCAGCTTCCACTTTCACACGCTGTATATATTCAATAGGATTTAACCGGGTCGCATTCTTAAATCTCCGGATAAAATTCCGTCTGCTCATATTCACCTGGCCGGCAATCTGCTCTACGGAGATATCTGTTCTGAATGTTCTCTCAATGTAGCTCTGTGCCTTATGAATTTCATCATCGTCATGAAGACGCTGTCCCGAAAAAACAGCGAAAATGTTTTGTGAGGTTCGTCCATAATCCAGTGCATAAAATTTGCTCAGCTCAACAGCTATTTCTTTGTTCAGGCTTTGTTCTATAAAATACAGCATGGCATTTAAAGAGGAAAAACCGCCTCCACCGGTAATAATGGCCTTTGAATGCGTCACCACATGATCAGGTTTGAAATCTATGCGTGGATACCTTTTCTGCAGATCCTCCATGGCACCCCAATGTGAAGTAGCAGACATATGATCCAGTAAACCTGATTCTGCAAGAAAATAAGCCCCCGTACAAAGGCTGATCATTTGCGCTTTTTCATCGTATTTTCTTTTGATCCAGTTGATGAGGGCATTGTTTTTAGCTAAAAATGCATCAATATGTGCAGGATCCGTATCCATTGGCGGAATAATGATAACATCGGTCTCAAACTTTTCGGAGATCATTTTGCTGCAGCAGAATTGTAAGGGAAGATTAGATTGTACTGTTTTGTTCTGGACACCGATCAGTTCTATCAGGAACGGAACGTCAAACCCTTTTTTCTCAGCTGCTTCATTGGCACTCATCAGAAGAGAAGCGGTATTGGATACGGCTGTAGACAGTACGCCTTCATATATTATAATCGAGACATGTTTCATCGCTATATGTATATTGTTTATAAAGTTATGTAAATTATGGCACAAAATACACTGTTGAATGTCGTTTTTGCGTATCAGGATTTAATGTTAACCATCATAATTTTACAAAAAGATGTATTATGAAAACAATATTTGATCACAACGTAAGAGAAGAACTGATTACAAGAATTGGTTCACTGGGACCAAAGAATACGGCACAATGGGGAAAAATGAATCTTTTCCAGATGACAAGACACTGCACGGTATGGAACGATTGGATACTGGGAAAAAATAATCAGACCTACAGACAGGAATTTTTAGGACGGTTGTTTGGGAAAATGGCGCTAAAAGGTCTTGTAAAAGATGAAACCCCGATTAAGAAAAACATACCTGCAGGAAGCTTTGCCATAAAAGAAACCGAGGGAGACTTGGAAAATGAAAAAAAGATCTGGATGCAGCAGATCATAGCTTATGAAAACTTTTCAAATCCGGATTTTATTCATGATTTTTTTGGTAAAATGAAGAGAGAAGAGATTGGGATTTTTGTTTATAAGCATATGGATCATCATCTGCGACAGTTTAACACTTAAAACCTGTTATACAGATTCAAAACTTTTAGAACATCTATTACTTTTCAAATACTGTTTTCTTTCCTGAGATGGGGAGATAATAGCTATTCTGTACAATTGATGCATAACAATCAATTTCAGCTTTATAACAGGATAAAGAAAATGTTTATATTTGTATATAAGACTTATTTGAAACAGCGGATGCTTCTCCTTTTAGGAGGTATAGAAGCTGTTTAGTAAGGAAAATGCACCAAATAGATGAGTATAAAAGTTCCCAGATTTATCTTGAAGATTCAAGAGTTTTTTGATGGTATACATATTCCTGTTTTGGGAATATCACTTTGGCAGATGTTCCAGATCTATATTTCCGGAATTTTCAAAGGCAATATTGGAAGAAAGGCGGCAGCCATTTCATGGAGCTTTACCATCAGTTTGTTTCCTTTTCTGCTCTTCTTGCTTTCCGTTTTGCCATATATGCCGCATTATGACAAGCTGCAGTTTTATATTTTTGAAGTTCTGATGCATAACGTTTTTCCTTCTGATATGGAGGGCGATGTAAGAGGGTATATTGAAACCAATATCATCCCGAATATGAAAGGCATTAGTAATCTCACTATTGTTTTGGCATTGGTTTTTGCCACCAACGGAACTTTTTCCCTTATCAATGGGTTCAATGAGAATTCAGACGAAAAGCTCACTGATGTCAAAGAGTTTATCCTTTCTTTTTTTATCACAATAGGCTTTATTACTATTGTATTTCTTTCACTTTTCGGAGTATACTATGTAGAGGTTGTTATGAAGCTTTTTACTCCGGCTTATGATATTTCCTGGCTCGTGAATAACCTTTCCAAAATCATTGGGTTTGTATCTTTTCCGCTGTTTTATTTCATTCTTTTAGCACTTTTTTACTGGCTTGGAACGGTGAAAATTGCCAGATTCAGACAAGCGGTACCAGGAGCTATTTTAACGACAGTTTTGTTTGTTCTTACTACCTTTATCTTCGCGATTTATGTGAAAGATATTGCAAGATATAACGTTCTTTACGGGTCCATAGGGAGTATGATCCTGCTGATGGTTTGGGTAAATGTGAATGTGTATCTTCTGCTGTTCGGAAACGAGCTTAATATGGCCCTCAGAAAACTCAGAATCGAAAAGCTGTTGTCTGATGAGATCAAAAGAGAAGCAGCTCATTATCACGCACAGGTGACAGAGCCTAATTTAGAAAGCGATGAAGAACACAAAAGAAAGCTGGAAGAGAAAAAAGATTAATTTTCTACAGCATTCATATCTTTTTTAGAGCTCATACTTAATATTACAAACCCTAAAACCGCTGCTAAGAAAGAAGCAATCAGAATGGCAAATTTAGCTTCATCCTGAATTGGGATATTATCTTTAAAGGAAAGAAGCGCAATAAAAATGGACATAGTAAAGCCTATTCCAGCCAGTAATCCAACACCGACCATTTGTAGCCATGTACTGTTTTGAGGCAGCTCGCTGAACCTTAATTTAATGGCGATAAAAGAAAACACATTGATCCCGATCAGTTTTCCCAATATCAGTCCACAGATAATTCCCAAACCTAACGTACTTGTCACTCCCGTTACCATTTCGCTGGTAAAAGCAATATTAGTATTCGTTAAAGCAAATATAGGCATGATCAGAAAACTTACCGGAAAATGGAGCTGATGCTCCAGCTTTTCAAGAGGAGAGATTTCTACATCAGATACATTCGTAGGAATGGAAAAAGCAAGCAAAACTCCGGCTATCGTTGCATGAATCCCGGAATGATGCAGGAAATACCATAAAAATAATCCCGGAATAATATAAAAAATAATACGGGTAACTTTCAAAAAGTTTAAAAGAAACAGCAGTGCTGCCGTTCCAAATGAGAGCAGGAGATAGGTCCAGTGAATTTGTTCAGTATAAAAAATAGCGATCACCAGGATGGCACCCAGATCATCCACAATAGCCAGTGCCGCAAGGAATATTTTAATTGAATTGGGGATCTTTTTTCCCAGCATTGAAATGATAGCGAGTGAAAAAGCAATATCTGTAGCCATAGGAATTCCCCAGCCGCTGCCATACTCTGTTCCGGAATTGAAGAAAGTATATATTGCTGCAGGAACCAGCATTCCTCCTACCGCTGCAAAAATAGGTAATGAGGCATTTTTGAAAGAAGAAAGCTCACCTTCCATCATTTCCCTTTTAATCTCGAGTCCTACAAGTAAAAAGAAAACGGCCATCAGCCCGTCATTGATCCATATGCTCACAGGATAGGTAAGGTGAAAGAGGTGTGTGCCCACTTCTTTGTCCAGAAAGTTCTGAAAATCTTCACCCGCAGACGAATTGGCGATTAATAATGATGCAAGTACGCAGAAAATAAGTATAATTCCCGATGACTGATTGCTGCTAAAAAATTTTTTAAAATATAAAGATAAATTCATGTCTATGATTGTAATCGTCTCACTCTGGAAACTCCGTCAATATTTTTGAGTTTTTTAAATGTTTCTTCCAGTTGGCCTTTGTTTTTAACTTCAAGATTGATATTGCCCATAAAAACACCGTTGTTAGATTCTATGGACATACTCTTCATATCCATTCCCATGCTGCCGCTGATAACGGTGGTAATATCGTTGATCATTCCCATCCTGTCAAGACCTTCAATTTCGATCTTAACTCTGTTCTTAAAGCTTTCTGCATTCACCCATTTGGCAGGGATGACACGGTAATCATACTGTGCTCTCAGATTAATGGCATTCGGACAGTTGTCGCTGTGAACCTTGATACCGTCGGAAATTGTGATAAATCCAAAAATTTTATCGCCGGGAATTACTGTACAGCATTTTGCATAACTGTAATTCAGCTTTTCTTCATCTTTCCCGAAAACGATCATATCAAGATTCTGTTCTTTCGGATCTTCAAAATGAACATTCTTCGATGGAGATTTTCTGAATCTTGAAAGTAAATTATTAAATACGTTTTTGCTTTCAATATATTTTCTCAGGCTACTGACATCCAGCTCATTGCTTTGGAATTTAAGGAACAGTTCCTGTGAAGATTTTAGATTGAAAAACTTTTGAAGTTTGTTCACCTCTTCATCATTAAAGTTGATCTTCGCATGACGGAGCTTCCTTTGAAGAATCTCTTTTCCATCTTCTACCAGCTGGTTTTTCTGGGAATTCAGGTAACTTTTAATCTTAGACTTGGCTTTGGATGTCACTACAAATTCCAGCCAGTCCGACTTAGGCTTTTGATTCTGCGATGATAAAATATCTATTTGATCACCATTCTGAAGAACATAAGAAATAGGAACCAGCTTTCCATTGATTTTTGCTCCAAGACATTTCATTCCAAGATCAGAGTGAACGGCAAAAGCAAAATCCAGAGCTGTTGCATTCGTCGGAAGGATCTTGATTTCCCCTTTTGGAGTAAAAACAAATACTTCCTTAGAATATAAATTGAGTTTAATATTATCTAAAAGTTCAGATGTGGAAAGGTTTTGCTGCTGTTCAAGAATATCACGGATTTCAGTAACCCATCGTTCAAAATTCCGGTCATCGGAACTCTGTTTGTAGCCTTCTTTATATTTGTAGTGAGCAGCAACTCCTTTTTCTGCGATTTCATCCATTCTTTCTGAACGAATCTGTACTTCTATCCATTTTCTGTCCGGTCCCAGAACCGTTAAATGGAGACTTTCGTATCCTGTAGAACGTGGCTGAGTAATCCAGTCTCTCATTCTTGAAGGATTACTGTGGTAAACATCCGTTACGATAGAGTAAATCTTCCAGGCCAGGAATTTTTCGTTCTTTGCATCCGATTTATAAATGATCCTGATTGCATAGTTATCGAAGACCTCTTCAAAAGAAACTCCCTGCTTCAGCATTTTCCTGTAAATGGAAGAAATAGCTTTCGCACGGCCTTTGATTGTGAAATTTAAACCTTCTTCTTTTAATCTTTCAGATGCTTCTTTCTTAAATTCCTCAATATATCTTTCACGGCTTTCTTTAGCCAGTTCCAGTTTCTCTGTAATCTCACTGTAAATCTCAGGATTGTTGTATTTTAATGAAAGATCTTCCAGTTCCGATTTGATATTATACAGCCCCAGACGGTGTGCCATGGGTGCATAAATATAAACTGTTTCGGAAGCAATCTTTTTCTGCTTGTCCGGAGCCATGCTTTCCAGTGTTCTCATATTGTGAAGGCGGTCAGCAATCTTGATAAGAATAACCCTGAAATCCTCAGACAGCGTCAATAACAGTTTTCTGTAATTTTCCGACTGTACGGAAATGTTCTGATGATTCATAATGGAGATCTTTGTGAGACCGTTCACAATATTGGCGATTTTCTCTCCAAAAATCTTTTTAAGATCTTCATAAGTATAGTCGGAGTCCTCTATTACATCATGCAGCAAAGCACAGGCAATAGAAGTGGCTCCAAGACCAATCTCTGTTGCTACAATTTTAGCAACAGCAATAGGATGATAGATATATGGTTCGCCGGATTTTCTCCTTTGATCTTTATGGGCATCCAATGCAATATCAAATGCCTTCCGGATAAGCTTGTTATTTTCCTCGTCCAGAGTCCTGTATGTATTTGAAATCAGATCCTTATACCGGGCAAGGATTTCTTTGTTTTCCTGTTCTAAATCGTAACTCATTTGTGCTAATGCCTATAATTAAACGAAAATACGAAATTTTTTAAACTTTTCCACCATAAAAAATCCGCAGAATACTCTGCGGATTTCCGGTTATTAGATTTTGTGTTTTCTGTCAGAATTTAACTTCTGAATCCATGCCACTGCTTGATGCCTTTATTCTCACATCGGGACTGGGATGGATGTCGGCTCTGTTTCTGGCATCAATAAATCGTTTAATGTGATCGTAATGTGCCTCTCCAATACCCATATTCTCGAATAAATAGGTCTTCAGTACTGAATTCTGGCTGAAAATATTTCGGGCGCCATCAGTTTGGTTATTATCTTTTACCGCAACACTCGCGAGATACTGAGAGGTTTCAGAGCCGTTATGAAGATATACTATGTAATCTGAATTTTCAAATCCTGAATTTTCCAGATCGGCTTCAAGCTTTTTGTAATCGCTGTGGTGTGCAAATAATCCAGCTAATATATTTGACATAAGCAATAGTTTTTAAATTGTACTTAAAGATAATAAATATTTTTCAATATTGTTGCTATTAATTTATTAAATTTTACAATTTATTATTTTATCTATAGTATAATGTTAAAATATTTGAAAATGTCTATTGAACACCTGTTTGATTTTAATGATGAAATAATCTGTACGTTTGGGTGGAACGGGGCAAAATATTTCTATTGAATATATTTAAATCTGCCATATCCGTAAAGTCCATTCGGAATAAAACATAAAAAAACGGACCAAAGCCCGTTTCCATTGAATATTATTAAATTTTAAATCCTTTCATTTTTAATTTCCTCTACAATTTCAGGATTCAACAGGGTGGAAATATCTCCGAAATTACTGAAATCTCCTTCTGCAATTTTCCTCAGAATCCTACGCATAATTTTTCCGGAACGTGTTTTCGGAAGCCCTGAAACAAACTGTATTTTGTCAAGCTTGGCAATAGGTCCTATCTGGTCTGATATCAGTTGATTAATCTCCTTTTTAAGATTTTCCTTGTCACGGCCTTCTCCGGTTTCTTTTAAGATCACAAAGCCATATAAAGCATTTCCTTTGATGTCATGAGGATAACCAACAATAGCAGATTCTGCAACAGCTGGGTGCTCATTGATACTGTCTTCAATAGGAGCAGTCCCTAAATTATGCCCGGAAACAATGATCACATCATCTACACGGCCAGTAATTCTGTAATACCCGACCTCATCTCTTAAAGCACCATCACCTGTGAAGTATTTTCCGGGAAAAGCGCTGAAATAGGTTTCCTTATATCGTTGGTGGTCGCCCCAGATCGTTCTTGCGATTCCCGGCCACGGAAATCGGATGCAGAGATTTCCTGTCACCTGGTTTCCTGTAATTTCATTGCGCTTATCATCCATCAGTACTGGTTGGATGCCTGGTAAAGGAAGTGTGGCATAAGTGGGTTTGGTTGGGGTAACGAAAGGAAGTGGGGAGATCATGATTCCTCCTGTTTCCGTCTGCCACCATGTATCTACAATAGGACATTTTTTATTTCCAACATGATCATTGAACCAATGCCAGGCTTCATCATTGATAGGCTCACCTACGGAACCGATCACCTTCAATGAGCTCAGGTCATGTTTATCTACCCATTCCGTGCTTTCTTTGGCCAATGAACGGATGGCGGTAGGAGCGGTATAGAACTGGGTGATTTTATGTTTTTCAATAACTTCCCAGAAACGGTCCGGTTCAGGATAAGTAGGTATCCCTTCGAAAATCACAGTGGTTGCTCCGTTAAGCAGAGGACCGTATAAAATGTAGGAATGTCCCGTAATCCATCCGATATCTGCTGTACACCAATAGATATCATTCTCTTTATAATTAAATACATTTTTAAAGGTGTAGGCGGTGTATACCATGTATCCTGCAGAAGTGTGAAGCATTCCTTTCGGTTTTCCGGTAGAACCTGAGGTATACAGGATGAAAAGAGGATCTTCGGCATCCATGATTACAGTAACGAAATCTGCGGAGGCTTTTTCATACAGTTCCGCCATCCAGTGGTCTCTGCCTTCTTTCATTTTAATTTCGTTGTGTGTTCTTTTCACAACCAGAACGGATTCTACGCTTGGTGTTTTTTCCAATGCTTCGTCTACAATGCTTTTCAGATCAAGAACTTTGTTTCCCCTGTAGCTGCCATCAGAAGTGATGATCATTTTGGCATTACAGTCATTCACCCTTGAAGCCACGGCGGAAGCTGAAAATCCTGCAAAAATAACGGAATGTACAGCGCCTAATTTGGCACAGGCAAGCATGGTAACAGCTAATTCGGGGATCATCGGAAGATAGATGCATACTCTGTCTCCTTTTTCAATGCCCATTTCACGTAAAACATTGGCTGTTTTGTTGACACGGTTATACAATTCAGTATAGGAAATATGCTGTGCTTCCTCTTTCGGGTCGTTGGGCTCCCAGATAATGGCAGTTTTATCACCTCTTACTGCAAGATGTCTGTCGATACAGTTTTTAGTGATATTTAATTTAGCATTCTTAAACCATGTGATTTTGGCTTCGTTCATATCATACTTAACCACCTTGCTCCATCTTTGGTACCACACAAAATTTTGATCGGCTATCTTATCCCAGAATTTTTTAGGATTTTTAATAGACTTTTTATACTCTTCAAAATAATGTGGCAGATCTTCAATTAAGTAATTTCTCATATCCCTTCGTTTTTTGAAATTTGAATTTTATTAATATTAAATATATATTTAATTTATGGCTTAGGCCCTATAGTCATTGATTTTTTCCTGAATTTCCTCAATGATTTTTTCATCATCGATGGTTGACGGAATCTGAAAATCTTTTCCATCCAGCAAGGTTCTTATCAGTTTTCTTAAAATCTTTCCGGAGCGGGTTTTGGGTAAGCGTTTGACAACCATGGCGTTTTTTAAAAAAGCCACAGCCCCGATCTTTTCACGAACCATTCTGATGATATCTTTTTCTATTTCCTCTTCAGATATTCCTGTTCCGTTTTTCAAAACAACCGTGGCAAAAGGAACCTGTCCTCTCAGTTCATCATCGATACCTACGACAGCGCATTCGGCAACATCGGGATGTGACGAAACAATTTCCTCCATTTCTGAGGTGGAAAGCCTGTGTCCGGCTACATTAATGACATCATCTACTCTCCCGGTAATGAAAATATAACCGTCTTCATCCTGAATGGCACCATCTCCGGAGAAATAATAGCCTTTGTATTGGGATAGGTAGCTGCTCTGAAAACGTTCATTGTCATTCCAGATGCCTAAAAGCGCCCCGGGTGGAAGTGGAAGTTTGATAATTAAGTAACCCTCCTGATGAGCGTCGAGTTCATATCCATTTTCATCAAAGATCTTAATGTCATATCCGGGAATAGGTTTTCCGGCTGCAGCTCTTTTGATTTTATACTGATCATCGAATGTCATTAAGCCTAACATAGGCCATCCGGATTCTGTCTGCCACCAGTGATCGATAGCAGGAACTCCAATATGCTCTGTAAACCAATCTAAAGTGGCCACATCGCATCTTTCGCCGGCTAAAAACTGCTTTTTGAAATGAGACAGATCGTATTTTTTAACCAGTTCTCCGTTTGGATCCTCTTTTTTAATAGCCCGGATGGCTGTAGGGGCAGTAAACATTGCAGAAACTTTATATTCTGAAATAATTCTCCAGAACGTACCTGCATCTGGAGTCATGATCGGTTTTCCTTCAAAGATGATCGTTGTATTCCGGTTGATAAGCGGTCCGTAGACACTAAAACTGTGACCTACCGCCCAGCCGAAATCTGAAGCTGCCCAATACGTTTCTCCGGGCTCAACACCGTAAATATATTTCATGGAGAATTTCAATGCGGTTGCATAACCTCCGGTGTCACGTGCAATTCCTTTGGGTTTTCCTGTAGTTCCGGAAGTGTAAAGCAAATACAGCGGATGAATAGATTCCACAGAAACACAATCTACAGGCTCCGATTTTTGAACCAGTTCTTCGTAATCAATCAGCCCTTCGAACATTTCGTGCTGGTTGTCTACCAGTTTTCTGTTGTAAACAATAATATTATCGACTTTATCCTGGGCCAGTTCAATGGCTTTTTCTACAAGTGGCAGATAAGGAATTCTTTTGGCTATCTCTACACCTGCTGTGGCTGTGATCAATGCTTTGGGTTTACAGTCATCAATTCTTACCACCAATTCGTTCGGTGCAAAACCTCCGAAAACGACATTGTGAATCACCCCGATTCTTGCACAGGCCAGCATTGCAAACAGAGTCTGTGGGATCATCGGCATGTAAATAACGGCTGTATCGCCTTTTTTTAAGCCTAACGAGACGAGTCCACCTGCGAGTTTTGATATTTCTTCTTTAGCCTGATCAAAAGTGTAAGTTATTTTCTGGCCAGTAACTGGAGAATCATAAATAATGGCGATCTGATCTCCAAAACCGTCTTCAATATGTTTATCGATGCACAGATAGCACATATTGAGTTTTCCGTCAGCATACCACTGCGGATAATCATTTTTACCTTTGGAAAGAATTTGTTCAGGAAACTCAAACCACTGAATTTCTTTGGCCTGTTCCTTCCAGAAATTTTCTTTGTCTTCTATACTTCGTTTAAATAGAGTATCTGCGTCCATATTAATTTTGTGTTTTATGTTTCTTGTTATTGCGAGGAGTGAAGCGACGAAGCAATCTCTTTAAAGCAATGCTAAGACTTAATGTTCTAAACAACTTTAACAAAATCATAATGGTTGAAACTGAAACCATTAAGGTCTATTTAAGAATTAAGATTATTAAGATTGCTTCGCTTTGCTCGCAATGACGGTGTATTAATTTCCAGTATCTCAAGTCTCATATCTCGTGTCTTATATCTGATGTCTTGATTCTCTTACTCTACTCAAATATCTCCTCAATCTGCTGTATCAGTTTCTTAATGGAATAAGGTTTCGTTACATAAGCATCAGCACCCATTTTCAGGCCTTTTTCAATGTCTTTAGGATTGTTTTTTGCACTCAGAAAAATGACTTTTGTATCTTTCATTCTTTCATCTTTTTTAATGGCTTCCAAAGTGCTGTATCCGTCCAGATTGGGCATCATGATGTCCAGAAGAATGACGTCCGGAACCATTGTTTTCAGGAAATCCAGAACTTCCGTTCCGTCTCTTGCAATGTAAACGTCGTAGCCGTTTTTCTTAAAACTGTATTCCAGTGACATTAATATTTTGTGTTCGTCATCGGCAATAATAATCTTTCTCATAGATGGTTATTGGTTTTGTTCAACTTCATTTTTTGTTATGCTGTAAGGAATGCTTATCGTAAAAGTTACACCCAGGCCGCTGTTTTCTGCTTTTATTGTTCCGCTATGTGCATGTACAATTTTCTTTGAAATAGCCAGTCCGAGTCCGCTTCCTGTAGGTTTTAAAATGTTCTGGTTTTTTGACTGATAAAATTTATCGAAAATCATTTCCAGGTCCTCTTCGGGAATATGTTGTCCGGTATTGAAAATGGTAATGATCAGGTGATTTTCTTTTTCAGCGAGTTTGGTTTGTATGGTTCCCTGGTCATCGGTGAACTTTAAAGCATTCCCGAGAATATTTTGGAAAAGCTGGATCATTCTCGCTTCATCATATTCAAATACAGTTTGATTCAGGAGATTCACTTCACTTAAATGAATGTTTTTTTGCTGTATCAGATGGAGTAGAGGATTTAAAGCTTTTTTGTAGGTTTCAAGAATATTATTTTCTTTAATGTTTAAAGCAATTTCTCCGTGTTCCAGTTTGTCGAGGTAGAGAATATCGTTGATGATCTCGCTTAATCTATCAGATTCCGTAATGATATTGTTTAAAAATTCCTGCTTGATATCCGTTGGAATATCGTCATCGTCAGCTAAAATTTCCCCTGCCGAACGGATGGCGGTGATTGGGGTCCTTAATTCATGGGCTACAGAATCCAGGAAATCGTCTTTCTGGCGGTCTTTAATGATCAGGCTTTCATTGGCGGTTCTCAGGTCATTGGAAAGTTTCTGTAATTCTTCGGACTGTTCAGTCAATTTTTTATTAAGGGTAATGTTTTCTTTAGATTCCTCTAAGATATTCAAAACCTCCTTTAAAGATATTTTATCTTCTTTGGTGACTCCCTCAATCAGAATTTTTGCAGATGCGGTCCCGATCCTTCCCGCCAGAAGGTTTTCAGAAAACTTGATAAATCTTGAATCCGCAGTTTCAGTTTTAGAATCTATATTATATTTTAAATTAAATATCCTTAGGGCTTGATCCGTTTTATTTTTTCCTAAAAATCTTTCCAGAATATTTTTAATGTCCGAAACATAAGCAGTTCCGCGCCAGATAAAAGCATTCTCATGGTTTTGGATATACCTGTCGATGTCTACATATAATTCTGCGAAATTTCTTTCCCGGTAATTCCCTTTAACGCTTACAGAAATAATAGTGAACAAGGCTGTGTTGGTGAAAATAGACCAGAAGAAGATCTGTGGGATTCTGCTTAAAAAAGGAATATTAAAAAATGTGAACGCATCATACATCTCACGGATGACACCTTTGAACTCCTGGTTGTATGAGAAGTAATACTGCGGAATAATCAGTCCGAAATAGCAGATTGCCAGCCCTGCAAGCAGTCCTGCTACAGCGCCTTTATAACTTCCTCTTCTCCAGAATATTGCTCCAAAAAATGAAGGGGCAAGCTGTGCAATTACAACAAACGAGATAAGCCCTACGGAATCCAGCGATGTTTTCAGAATAAAATACTTATAGAAAACAAAAGCCATGATGATCAGAGCAAAAATGCTGAATTTTCGAATGTTTGTAATATTTCTTGTATTCTGAACCTCGTTTTCGGATTTGAATTTTCCCAACAAACCATAAGGAATGATGAGGTTATTGGAAAGCATGATGGATAAAGTAATGGCTGAAATAATGATCATGGAAATGCACGAACTCAGTCCACCCAGAAACACAAAAACTGTAATTAAAGTATTGTCAAAATGCTGAGGAATCAGGATGGAGTAGAACTCCGGATTTACCTTTTCTCCATCAAAAATAAGCCTTCCTCCCCAAGCAATCGGGAAGATAAATATGGTGAAAATCAATAGATATAAAGGGAAAAACCAGATCGCTGTTCTGATGTGTTTTTCCTGCCGGTTCTCAATAATTGCCGTGTGAAACTGTCTTGGAAGAATACAGATGGCTGTTGCGGAAATCATACATAATACCATCCAGTTCATAGCACCTTCAATTCCGTTGAATGTATTTTTTTCTTTAAAATCTTGAAATTTACTAGCCTTTTCATAGATATCTGAAAAGCCATCGAATACGAAGTAAATGACAAAAATACCTAAAATAATAATAAACAAAAGCTTTAAAAAACTTTCCAGGGCAATGGCGGAAATAATTCCCAGACGTTTTTCTGATGCATCCACATATCGTGTTCCGTAATAGGATGAAAACAAAGCGATTAAAACAACCACAAACGTTGCGTTATCGGTCAGTATATTATTGGATATTGAAGTCTCGGTAACCAAGTGAAAAGTTTCGGAAATAGCTTTGATCTGAAGTCCTATATAAGGGACGATAGCCAGAAGACATACAATTGTGATAATAGCACTGAAATTTCTGCTGTTTCCATATCGTAAAGAAATAAAATCGGCAAGACTGCTGATTTTATTGACTCTGGAAATTCTTACAATTCTCGTATTGATGTAAATCCATGCGGGAATAATCATAATCGGTCCTATGTAAATCGGCAGATAATTCAGTCCGCTAATGGCAGCTACACCAATGCTTCCGTAGTAGGTCCAGGCTGTGCAGTACACTGCCAGAGACAGTGCATAAATATACGGATTATTGATCCACCGCTTGCTCTTTCTCTTCTCTGCCAGGTGGGCAACGAAGAACAAAAGGGCGAGATAGACTAAAACAACAATAAATAACGCAAAACTACTCATCATACCTTTTTACGATTACAAAAGAAATAATGATTGAGATTATCCACACAACGAACAGGTAGACCAGAATCATCGGATAGCCGAAAACATTTTTTTCACTGTTAAAAAGCAGTGAAATAGGAATGCTGAAAGCCATCATCAATCCGATGCTCAGGATAATCAGCTTTTGTTCGTGTCTTTTCTTCATACATGATGATGGATAAAAGATAATTGATGAGTTACCTATACCCATCAATTATCATTAATCGTTTATAAATTAAATTTTATCGTCTGAATATTCTCCTGTCAGCGAATAGTATCCGAAAATAGCCATTCCACCGGAAACAATCGGCACCAGTATAAAAAGTATAATAATGCCGAAAACCAGATCTTCCTGTTTTCCTGAGGTTATTTTAGGGATTCCCATTACGGTAATTCCGAAGTATGCAACAACCAATGCCACCAGAATCCATACAATGCCTAATATTTTTTTTAATCCGTTCATTTTTAGTAGATTTAAAATTAATAAATTTCTGAGTGATTATCTCTATTAATCGTGGATATTGTTGTTCTTATTTTTAAGATAAATCAATCCGATGACTAAACAGACTCCAGCGACTCCAATAGGATACCAAAGTCCTTCCAGGTACCACGTTGCATGTCCCGCATCCTTTCCCTGAGTTACCAGGTACGTTGCTACGGCCGGAAGTAATCCTCCGAATACGCCGTTTCCAATGTGGTAAGGCAATGACATCGAGGTATAGCGGATTCTTACCGGGAACATTTCAACAAGAAAAGCAGCGATTGGCCCGTAAACCATTGTTACAAAAATCACCTGAATGAAAACCAGAAATACCAGGTACCATCTTGTATCGTTGCTCAGTGTAATCGATGTTGTGACTTTTGGTTCTTCCGCTTTTCCGTCTTTCATGGCGGGACCGGCTGCAGACCAGTGCACGATACTGTCTTTTTTAATGAAAGTTCCGTCTGTATATGTAGTTTCTTTGTGAAATGTAATTAAGCTGTCCGATGCAATATCTTTGTGGATTGCAGCACTTCTTGTCTCTTTGATCCCATCACTTGCAACGGTTTTAGCTTCAATATTTACACTTTTATACATGCTGTCGTAAATAGGTCTGTAGGCCAAAATGGCAACCAGCATGCCTGTCATCATGATTGCTTTTCGTCCGATTTTATCTGAGAGCCAGCCGAAAAACACGAAGAACGGTGTACCCATTAACAGGGCAGTAGCCATTAAATAATCGACCTGCATCGAGTCTATATTCATCACTTTCTGGAGGAAGCTCATGGCGTAAAATTGTCCGGTATACCAGATAACACCCTGTCCCATCGCAGCACCAAACAGTGCCAGTAAAACAAATTTGAAATTAAACTTGTTTCCGAAGCTTTCTTTTAACGGATTTTTTGATGTTTTCCCTTCACTCTTAGCTTTCGCAAAAAGCGGCGATTCTTTCATGTTTTTTCTGATGAAATAAGATACTCCCACCATTAAAATTGAAATCCAAAATGGAATTCTCCAGCCCCAGGAATCAAATTCTGCTGCAGATAGCGAGTTTTTAGTAATTAAAATGACGATTAATGAAATAAAAAGTCCGGCGGTAGCTGTAGTCTGAATCCACGAAGTCCAGTAACCTCTTCTGTGAGGCTGTGCATATTCGGCAACATAGGTTGCGGCACCTCCGTATTCTCCTCCCAACGCCAAACCTTGTAAAAGTCTTAAGATTAAAACTAAAACCGGCGCCATGAACCCGATGGTTTCATATCCGGGAATACATCCGATCAGGAAAGTAGAGAATCCCATGATAAGAAGTGTAACAAGAAAGGTGTATTTTCTTCCGATAATATCACCTAATCTCCCAAAAAACAAGGCTCCGAAAGGCCTAACCACAAATCCGGCTGCAAACGTCGCCAATGTAGATAAAAATGCGGCAGTAGGATTGTCAGCAGGGAAAAATTTGGTTGCTAAAACGATCGCTAAACTTCCAAAAATATAAAAGTCATACCATTCTATCAGAGTACCAAGTGATGAAGCAGTGATCACGCTCCAGATGGTGCGGTTCTTCTGCCGGTCGGTCATATTTTCGTAGTTTTCGTGGTGATTTTCGCTCATGTTGATTGATTTTGATATTAATAGATTAAGATATTAAGTTCATCCGGTGTTTAAAGGTAAATTTGAAACTGTACAATGAATTCGCCTTTTGAAGAAGGGCTTTCCGTAGGACTGGTATAAACCGGTCTTGTGGAATATTGCGTAGTGATCTTTGCGTGATGGCCGTCTATGAACCAGTTGGCACCCACGTCAAACTGTGAAGATGATTTATCTAATGCTTCAAAGTTTTTGTGTGTATATGCCGCGAAAGGCTGTATTCTGATTTTTGGTTTTTCTGCCTGATTCGGAAGAAGTAAGCCTGCTTGGGCATACACTACATTCCCTGTTCCGATCATCGGTTGTAGATTTCCAGGACCCGCGATGGCTCTGTTTCCTGTAAAATTAGGGTCATTGGATGCAATATTCATCGTTCCCAGATTTCTTATGTAGTTGGGGCCAAAATTATAGTTGTAATATCCGGCATAGGCAGAAACGGCCATCTTATGTTTGGCATTTCCCAAAGGAATATCTGCAAATGCATCCACTGCTAAAAGTGTAATGTCGTGTTTCTCAATATTAGAATTCACGGAAGTTCTGGTCCCGTCCGCCTGATGGTAAAAACCTGCACCTACATTAAATACTTTTTTCGTTCCTAAATACGAACCCACTTTGAAAGGAAGGGTATTTGATTCTTCATCAAGGAACTGGTATTCAACATAACCGGCTTTAGAAAAGCTTGGATTTCCATTGTTGTCAACCGCTGCGGCTCTTGATGGATCCATTACATTGACTGGAGCCATATCAGTTGCAAAAGGCTTGTTTAAGCTGAAACGGTATTCCAGTTTTCCATATTTCCCTTTAGTAAACATCCCGAGCTGTCTGGCAAACTGGTCAGAATTATCAATCAAAGGCCATGAGAAAATAGGGGAATCTACAGTAAGGAAGTTCAATGTTGAAGCCATCGTCATACGTGAAAGCCCCATGTAGTAATGAAGTCCTGCCCCTAAAGATAAACTGAATTTTCCCGCTTCTCCAGGTAAAATAACTGCGTACTCATTCCATGCATCATGGAAAAATAATTGTGGCTTCTTACCATTTCCATAACCTCCTGTTCCCGTGGTACCTGTCGCTCCTCCGTTGATGAAGGTCTGGTTATTGATCCCAAAGTGAGCAAGAATCATGTATCGTTTAGAAATTTGTGCGTACATTAAAGCACGTAACCTTCTGTTTCCCAGGCTCAAGGAATTATCGGTAGCTTCCCCCGCAACCATACTACCGGGATTCATTTGGGTATTTCTGAGCCAAAACTGGTCCCATAAAATAAATCTGATGTACTTATCTCCTTCCGGATTGAGGTTTAATTTTAACCCGCCTCCGTAATCAGGAGAACCCTGTGAGTATAAAGAACTGCTTATTAGGGTTAGTCCAATAATTGGAAGTAATTTCTTCATAAATTATCAATTTTTGGCGTTATTTTTTGCGAAAGCCAAATTGTAATTAATAATTTATTTACGAAAATTTAATATATATTATTGGTAATAATATAGTTTTTACGTAATGATCTGCTTTTCAGATACGAGTTTCGGGTTTTAGTGTGGAAGAGTTTGAGGGGTTTAGAGTGAATATATTCTTGGTTGCTAGTTGCTGGTTCATAGCTGAGTTAATAATCAATTGTCTGAAATATGATATCTGATGTCTGACATCTTGATTCTTGGTTCTTGGTTCTTGAATCTTATATCTTATATCTGGACTACTTCTTAAACCTCTCCCATTTAATCAGCATGTATTTATCTGCAAACTGAGTAATGATAAGTCCAGAGTTTTTGATGTTGTCTTCCTTGGCAATATATTCTATCAACTCATTTTGTTTCAGTATTTTATAGACGGGATGGAATTCAGAATGGGGTGGCCTTGTGATATTGTATTTTTTGATCCAGGAGCTGACCGTAACGTGAGAAACCCCAATAATTCGCTCTATTTCGCGGAAGCTTAATCCTTCAAGATAGAGTTGTAGAGCCTTGGTTACGTAATAATCGTCGATCTGTTTTCCTATTTTTTTGACGGTGAAATAGTAGTTGCAGTCTTTGCAGAGAAAACGCTGTTTTTGATTTATGATCCCGCTTTTTACAATTGTACCGCCATTGCATTTAGGGCATTTGTTTTCCATAACTATATGTTTTTAGCAAATATATAATAATTTAGCAATATTATATTTTATTGTAAAGATAAAATTACCTGTGTATTTCTTTAAAACAAAAAAAATATCTTTTTAATTTGGTTTTTAAAGTTATTATGTTTTAAATTTGCCAAAAAAATTAGATAAATAAATGGAAATAGAAATTTCCTCATGCGAACATCTCATGTATGTGAGTGAAATACAGCAGGAAATGTATGATTCAGCACAGCGCAGAGGAACGGGGATCGCAAAACGTTCCATTGAATACTTAACGAAAAAGATTTCAGATGGTAATGCTGTGGTTGCTACTGAAAACGGCAAATGGGTGGGGTTCTGTTACATTGAGACCTGGTCGCATGGTCAGTTCGTAGCCAACTCAGGACTTATTGTATCTCCGAACTACAGGAACAGGGGAGTCGCCACTTTGATCAAGAATAAAGTTTTCCAGTTATCTAGAGAAAAATATCCCAATGCAAAAGTATTTGGGTTAACCACGGGACTTGCCGTCATGAAGATCAATAGCGATCTTGGTTATAAGCCAGTAATTTATTCTGAGCTCACTCAGGATGAAGAATTCTGGAACGGTTGCAAGAACTGTGTGAACTATGAAATTTTAATGAAAAAGGAACGTAAAAACTGTCTGTGTACAGCGATGCTTTTCGTTCCTGAAAATAATAATAAAGTAAACGGGACTGAAATTCAGCAGTCCGAAATTGATGAGTACAATGGAGAAAAAGAAAGTCGTCTTAGCGTTTAGCGGAGGTTTGGATACCTCTTACTGCGCCAAATATCTTAGTGAAACACTGGGATATGAAGTGTATGCAGTGACTGTAAATACCGGAGGTTTTTCTAAAGAAGAAGAAAAAGAACTGGAGAAAAAAGCCTTCAATCTTGGGGTGAAAGAATACAGGTGCGTTGATGCTCAGGAGGATTATTATAATTCTTGTGTAAAATATCTGATTTACGGAAATGTGCTTAAAAACAATACCTATCCATTATCTGTAAGTGCTGAACGTACGGTTCAGGCACAGGAAATTGCAAAATACGCAATTGAAACCGGTGCAGATGCTATTGCTCACGGAAGTACGGGAGCTGGAAATGATCAGGTCCGTTTCGATTTGATTTTCCAGGTAATGTGTCCGGAAGTTGAGATCATCACACCAATCCGCGATATGAGCCTGTCCCGTGAAGAAGAAATTGAATTCCTGAAAAATCATGGATATAAAATGGAATTCCATAAAGCTCAGTATTCTGTGAATAAAGGATTGTGGGGAACATCAGTTGGAGGAAAGGAAACATTGACATCACGAAATTACCTTCCGGAAGAAGCTTTTCCGTCACAAATTAAAGAAACGCAGCCGTCAGAACTGGAGATTGAATTTAAAAATGGTGAGGTTGTGGCTGTAAATGGAGAAAATTTTGAACATTCTGTGTATGCTATTCAGAAAATTGAAGAACTCGCTTCTGCTTACGGAATTGGCCGTGACATCCATGTGGGAGATACAATTGTTGGAATCAAAGGAAGAGTAGGGTTTGAAGCGGCGGCAGCATCTGTGATCATCAAAGCCCATCATTTACTGGAAAAACATACCCTCTCAAAATATCAGCAGATGATGAAATCCCAGCTTTCCGACTGGTATGGAAACTGGCTTCATGAAGCACTTTTTCTGGATCCTGTGATGAGAAATATTGAATCTTTCCTAAAGGATTCTCAGGAAACGGTTAGCGGAAAAGTATTTGTAACCCTTTATCCATACAGGTTTATTTTAAACGGAATTGAATCCAGACATGATCTGATGTCTGATAAATTCGGAAGTTATGGTGAAGCTAACAGAGCCTGGACGGGAGAAGATGTAAAAGGATATACAAAAATTGTAAGCAATTCCTTAAACATATACCACCAGATCAATTCAAAATAAAGAATTTTAAAAGAGGGATTTAACCAATGATAGGATGAACTCCTGTCAATCAAAAAAATCATATGAAAAAAGTAGGAATTGTAGGCGCCAACGGCTACACAGGAAGCGAATTGGTCCGTGTGCTGGCTTTTCATCCCAATGTAACATTGAGTTTTTTATATAGTCGTTCCAATTCGGGAACAAAGATTTCAGATTTGTACCCGGATTTAGAGGCAGTTTGTGAGCAGGTTTTAACGGACAGACCGCAAGATGTGGATATTTTATTCCTATGCCTTCCTCATAAAGAAAGTCAGAACTGGTTGAGCCAGAATCCTGTTAAAGATGAAACTTTAGTCATTGATTTAGGGAACGATTTCCGTCTGGATGGAAAATTTGGAAACAGGAATTTTATCTACGGACTTCCTGAAATCAATAAAAAAAATCTGGAAAGAGCAAAAAGTATTGCCAATCCCGGATGTTTTGCAACGGCTATTCAATTGGCTCTTATTCCATTAGCCGAAAAAGGTTTGTTGAATGAAGTGTACACAACAGGAATTACAGGATCAACAGGCGCGGGCCAATCTTTACAGGCAACGACTCATTTTACGTGGAGGAACGATAATATTTCGGCATACAAAACATTGACGCATCAGCATGTGGATGAGGTTTTACAGCAGTTAGTTTCATCTAACCATAAAGAGATCAGTCTGAATTTTGTTCCATGGAGAGGTGATTTTGCAAGAGGAATTTTTACAAGTTCTACAGTGAAAACGGAATTAGTACTTTCAGATATCATTCAGTTGTATCAGGAGTTTTATGAAGAAGAGCCTTTTGTGAAGGTAAGTGAAAATGCAATTGATTTAAAGCAGGTTGTCAACACCAATCGCTGTGTGATTCATATAGAAAAGAGTGGAAATGTAGCAGTCATTCACTCAGCGATTGACAATTTGTTGAAAGGAGCCTCCGGACAGGCCGTACAAAACATGAATATAGCGATGGGTTGGGAAGAAAACCTGGGACTGAACTTAAAGCCGATAGCATTTTAAAAAGTGATCATTAAAGTGAATGGTCAATAAGTCAATTGTGAATTGAAAAACCGAAATATTCGACTTAGGAAAATGGAGCGTTAAGAAAATTGAAATTTAATCCGTTAAAAAATTCTCACTGTTTGAGCACGAGACAAATTTTTAACCGAAGAACAAATAGTCAATTCGTGCGAGTTTTGAGGATTTTAGGATTCAATTTTAATTTTTAGTGGAATTTTCCAGTCTTGAACTTTTGTTTCTTTTGTTTCAAGACAAAAGAAATTAATTAAAACAAAAAAATGAATTTATTCAACGTATATCCATTATTCAACATAAATCCGGTAAAAGCTCAGGGATCATTTCTTTGGGATGATAAAGGAGAAAAATACCTTGACTTTTACGGAGGTCATGCCGTGATTTCCATCGGACACAATCATCCACATTATCAAACTCAATTAAAAGAGCAGCTGGAGAAAATATCTTTTTATTCAAATTCTGTTCAGAATGAATTGCAGACTGAGCTGGCTGAAAAACTGGGGAAACTTTCAGGCTATGAAGATTACAATCTTTTCCTGTGTAATTCAGGAGCTGAAGCTAATGAAAATGCATTAAAACTGGCATCTTTCCATAACGGGAAAAGTAAAGTGCTTTATTTCTCAGGATCCTTCCATGGAAGAACTTCGGCAGCGGTTTCTGTGACAGATAATCCAAAAATTGTTGCTCCGGTTAATTTTTCTGAAAGATTTATCAAATCTGAATGGAATGATATCGAACAGCTTGAAGAGATCTTTGAAACACAGGGAAATGAAATTTCATCCGTCATTATTGAAGGAATTCAGGGCGTGGGTGGAATTATGATCCCAACAGCAGAATTCTTATCCAAAATTAAAGAACTGTGCGAAAAATATGATGCAGTATTGATTCTCGATGAAGTTCAGTCAGGGTACGGAAGAAGCGGATATTTCTTTGCCCATCAGGAATTTGGGATTGAACCGGATATGATCACGACAGCAAAAGGAATGGGAAATGGTTTCCCGATCGGAGGTGTTTTGATTCATCCAAAATTCCAGGCAAGCAATGGTTTGCTGGGAACAACTTTCGGAGGAAATCATCTAGCTTGTACCGCAGCGATTGCTGTTCTGGATGTGATGAAGGAAGAAAATCTTATGTCCAATGCTCAGCAAATGGGTGATTATATTGAAAACGAAATTAAAGGCCTTCCACATATTAAATCCATCCGAAGGAAAGGATTAATGATCGGAATAGAGTTGGATCAGGACTGTTCTGAAGTGAGGAAAAGTCTGTTATATGATCATCACATTTTTACAGGAAATTCCAATGATAAAAATGTATTGAGGATTCTTCCGGCTCTGAATATCGGCAAAGAGGAAACAGATCTTTTTGTTGGTGCTTTGAAAGTAGTTTTAGATAAGATTTAAACTACAAAAGAAAAGAGCACTTTAGTAATGATAAGAAACTACTAAATGCTTAAAAAGAACCCTTGAGTTTTCTGAAAATCTTGATTTTCATCTTATGTGAACTTTAATATAGATATCATTTTAAACTTACTTATGTGTTCTAAAGTGTTTAAATAAAAGAAACTTTTGTGGTTAAGATTATTACAATTAATTAAAAAAATCATCAAATGAAAAAATTCACCTCTGTAAGCGATGTAGAAAACTTACAGGAAATCATAAAAAAAGCTTTACAAATTAAAGAAAACCCCGATTCCGAAACAGAAAAAGGAAAGGGAAAAACAATAGGTCTGGTATTTTTGAATTCAAGTTTAAGAACACGTTTAAGCAGCCAGATCGCAGCACAGAATTTAGGATTGAATGTTCTGACCTTAAACGCTGCTCAGGAAGCCTGGAATCTGGAGTTTGCAGACGGAGCTGTAATGAACGGTGACACCGTTGAACACATCAAAGATGCAATAGAAGTATTAAACCAATATTGTGATATCATTGCAGTACGTTGTTTTGCGGGAATGAAATCTAAGGAAGATGATGTTAATGAAAGTATCCTGAGTCAGTTTGAGCAGCATGCTAAAGTGCCTGTGATTTCTCTGGAATCGGCAACGCGACACCCGCTTCAAAGTCTGGCAGACTGTATTACCATCACAGAAAACTGGAAAGAAGAGCGTAAACCGAAAGTGGTTCTTACCTGGGCGCCACACATCAAGCCGATTGCTCAAGCCGTAGGAAATTCCTTTGCAGAATGGATGCAGGAAATGGATGTAGATTTTGTAATCGCTAATCCCGAAGGGTATGATCTCGATAAGAAATTTACAAAAGATATTAAAGTGATCCATAACCAGGATGAAGCTTTAAAAGATGCAGATTTTATCTATGTGAAAAACTGGTCCTCTTTCGATGACTATGCAGCTATGCCGGAAGTAAAGGATAACTGGATGCTGACCGGAGAAAAGTTGAAAAGTACAAATAACGGAAAGGTAATGCACTGTCTCCCTGTCCGTCGTAATGTAGAATTAAGTGATGAGGTAATGGACGGAGAAAACTCCATTATCTATCAGCAGGCTAAAAACAGAATTTTCTCTGCACAAGCCGTTTTTAGCGAAATTCTGAATGAATTGAATTCCAAATAACGGAAATCAATCCTTGTCAAGGTTCTAAACCTTGACAAGGATCAGAAAAAGAGCAAGAATTTCAAAAACGTTGACAATGAAAGAAAAATTATATATCATAAAAATAGGCGGTGCTCTGATCGACGATCCGGAGTTGCTTAACCAATTTTTAGAACAGTTTTCTGAAATTAAGGAAAAGAAGATTTTGGTTCATGGAGGCGGAAAATTAGCAACCACTTTAGCAGATAAATTGGGCGTTGAACAAAAAATGATCAACGGACGAAGAATTACGGATAAAGATACGCTGGATATTGTTGCGATGGTGTATGCAGGAAGCATCAATAAAAATATTGTGGCAAAACTTCAGCAGAAAAAATGTAAGGCAATAGGTTTTTCCGGAGCTGATGCAAACTTAATTAAAGCCAAAAAAAGAGAACATCCGGAAATAGATTTTGGATTTGTAGGCGACATTGAGAAGGAAAGCGTGAACAGGAAACTGATTTCAAAATTGATTAAACTTAAACTTGTCCCTGTTTTTTCAGCGATTACGCATGACAAAAAAGGAAATCTTTTCAATACCAACGCAGATACGATTGCTTCAGTCATTGCTCAGGCTTTATCTTTAAAATATGATGTAGAGTTATTGTATTGTTTTGATAAAGAGGGGGTTTTGGAAAATGTTGAAGATCCCGGATCGGTTATAAAAAGGGTATCCGCAGAAGAGTTTTCTGTTTTAAAAGAAGCAGGAAAACTTCATAAGGGAATTTTGCCCAAACTTGAAAATGCTCTCGGAGCTGTAAAAAATAATGTAAACAAGGTGTTCTTAATCAAAGAAACCCAATTAAAAAAACATATAGAAAACCATCATGGAGGAACTGAAATCTGTTTATAGTAAAGAAGAGCTACTGACTCACGCAGTTGAATTGCTTAAAAAACTGATTGCAATTCCGTCATTCAGCAAAGATGAATATAATACGTCCGTAGAAATTGAGAATTTTTTTAAGAAACATCATATTCCTGCAAAACGTTTTAAAAACAACATCTGGGCAGTTAATAAAAACTTTGATGCATCCAAGCCGTCCATCTTGCTGAATACCCATCATGATACGGTAAAACCTAATAAAGCATATACATTAGATCCGTTTCTTCCGGTTGTGCAGGACGGAAAACTATACGGTTTGGGAAGTAATGATGCCGGAGCTTCTTTGGTTTCCATGGTCCAGGTCTTTTTACATTTTTATGAGAAAGAAGATTTAAAATATAATTTAGTGATTGCTTTGACGGCTGAGGAGGAGATTTCAGGATTTGATGGAATTGAAACCCTATTTTCACAGCTTCCGGACATCGAACTCGCCATTGTAGGAGAACCCACGCAGATGAATCTGGCGATCGCGGAAAAAGGACTGTTGGTGATAGACGGGGAAATGAAAGGAACTCCTTCTCACGCTGCTCATCCGAATGATGATAATTCCATTGTAAAATGTATGGAGGATCTTCACAATATTCTGAACTTTAGATTTCCGAAGGTTTCCGATTATTTAGGCGAAGTTAAAGTTACATTGTCAGGCATTCACGCAGGTGTTCAGCATAATGTAGTTCCGGAAGCCTGCACTTTTACTTTGGATGTAAGGGTTACCGATGAATATTCCAATAAGGAAGCTTTTGAGATCATTCAGTCACAAATGAAATCTTCATTAACGGCCAGGTCTTTCAGGCTAAACTCCTCAAAAATAAAAATGGATCATCCTTTTGTACAGGCAGGTCTTGAAATCGGAAGGGCAACTTACGGTTCACCAACATCGTCTGACCAGGCCATCATTCCATGTACATCCGTGAAAATAGGTCCCGGTGACAGCAGGCGCTCCCACACGGCAGATGAATATATCTATATAAAAGAGATTGAAGAAGGAATCGAGATCTATATCAGGATCTTAGAAAAAGTTTTGTAAAGAGAGAAGTTAGAGGTTAGAAGTTAGAAGTTAGATGCTGAAAATTTATACATACACTTTAATACTAACAAATACTAATATCTAATTTCTAACTTCTAATATCTAAAAAAAATAAATGTTTTAACCAGGCTCAGCAGGCAATAAAGCCAGTTTTTAATAAAGATTTATGCAAAAAAGAAAATTAAAAACGAAGGCTTTTTGAATGTGGAGATGTTTTTTTATAGTTTAATAAAGATGCTCTGCTGAGCAGGTTGAAACGAATTGAATATTGTAAAAAGAATATTATGAAAAAAATATGGCAGAAGGATGACCTGGCCACCAATATATTAGTCAATAAATTTACAGTCGGGAAAGATCTTGACTTTGACGAACGTTTAGCAAAATATGATGTTAAAGGTTCCATGGCACATTGCCAGATGTTGGCAGAAACCGGAATTATCTCCGGTGAAGAATCAGAACAGATGCTTTCTGTTTTGGCAGATATTTTAAAAGATATCGAGAACGGAAACTTTGAGATTGATAAAGAAGCAGAAGATATCCATTCTCAGGTTGAGGCGATATTAATTGAAAAATTAGGCGATACCGGAAAGAAAATCCATACGGCAAGATCCAGAAATGATCAGGTTTTACTGGATATCAAACTTTATCTGCTGGATGAGATCCGCGAAATAACATCTTTGACTGATGAGTTTTTCCAGATTTTAATCAAGCTGGCCGATCAACACAAAAATAAATTGCTTCCAGGCTATACCCACCTTCAGATTGCAATGCCGTCTTCGTTTGGATTATGGTTTGGAGCGTATGCCGAAGCATTGCTGGATGATGTTGAACTGTTGTTTTCGGTGAAAAATATTATCAATAAAAATCCTCTGGGTTCAGCAGCGGGGTACGGTTCCTCTTTCCCTATTGACAGAGAAAGTACGGCTTATAACTTAGGTTTTCAGTCTATGAACTACAATTCTGTATACGCGCAGATGACCCGCGGGAAATCAGAAAAAATGCTGTCTATGGCAATGGCTACTTTAGCAGGAACGCTTGGGAAGTTTGCTTATGACGTCTGCTTATATTTAAGCCAGAATTTCGATTTTATCAGTTTTCCAAAAGAGTTTACAACAGGAAGCAGCATTATGCCGCACAAAAAGAATCCGGATATTTTCGAACTGGTTCGTGCACGATGCAACAGAATTCAGTCTTTACCGAATGAGCTGATATTATTAACGAACAATCTGCCGTCAGGGTATCACCGAGATGTGCAGCTGACAAAGGAAATTCTTTTCCCTGCTATTGATTCCTTGAAAGAATGTCTGGAGATATTAAGTTATACTCTTCCGAATATTCAGGTAAGAGAAGGGATTCTGGAAGATGAAAAATATAAATATCTTTTCAGCGTAGAGAAAATTAATGAAGAGGTGAAAAAAGGAAGCTCATTCCGTGATGCTTATGTAAAAGTAGGACAGGAGATTGAAAATAATGAATTTGAGTTTGAAGTTGGAAATCTAAATCATACCCATCAGGGAAGCATAGGAAATCTTTGTCTGGATAAAATAGAATATCAGTTCAACAAACTGAAGAATAAATTATTGGGTTGATAATTTTTAATCACTTGGATTTTTAAAGTTGATTAAAAGTTTGATCACTTAGCATGACCAATCTAATACTAAACGTCATTTTGTAGCGATATCATGCTGAGCGAAGTCGAAGCATCTTTAATATAAGGTAGATCTAGCAAAGGATTAGTCCAGATCAATTTTAAACTTAGTAGACTTCTTCACCTCGTGAAGGACAATAGAACTGTGATACTGGCCAATATTAGGAATATTTGAGATCACATTCACTGCAAAATCATTATAAGAATTAATATCCTTGGCAATGATCTTAAGCATGTAGTCGTACTCACCGGAAAGGCTGATGATCTCCTGAACTTCATCATGTTTCATAATGTTTTTTTCAAAAGTTTCCAGTACTTTCTGAGATTGCTCTTTAAGACGGACATTACAGTAAACGACAATGTTCAGGCCCAGCTTTTCACGGTTCAAAAGACCAACGTATTTCTCAATAATGCCCTGTTTCTCCAATTGTTTGATACGTTCGTAAGTTGGAGTAAATGTAAGACCTATCCTTTCTGAAATTTCTTTCACAGATAGAGTAGAGTCTTCCTGAATAATGCTGAGAATCATTTTGTCTTTTAAATCCATAGAATAGGTTTGAACTTTAACAAAAATATCAATTATAAATGAAAATAAGGAATGATTAATAGGTTTTAATTTATTTTAAAATTTGGTTTTGTAGATTCGTTAAATTTCTGTATCTTTGCACCTAATGAATAAAAGAGTGTTTATATCATTAGATTTACCGGGCGAAAGCGCCCTTTACGATATTTATTATTATTAGCGAAGATGTTGTCTTCGCTTTTTTTATGCTCAAAAATTAAGAATTATGTTTACGATTACAGAACTAAGCACCGAGAGAATCAACAGTATACTGACCGAAGCACTGGCTTTTGCCAACGGGAAAACTGCAAAAATTGAAGGAGAAGTTTTCTGCTCAAACCTTTTCTTTGAAGACAGTACAAGAACAAAGACAAGCTTTGACATCGCAGAAAGAAAGCTGGGACTGCAGGTAGTACCTTTTGATGCTTCACACAGTTCTGTAAACAAAGGAGAAAGTCTTTATGATACCGTGAAAACCATTGAAAGCTTAGGCGTAAACCTGGTGGTGATCAGAGATAAAAAAGACAGGTATTTTGAAGAATTGAACAACATTAATATTCCGGTGATCAACGGAGGAGACGGAACAGGAAACCATCCTTCCCAGTGTATGCTGGACCTGATGACGATCTATCAGGAATTCGGAAAATTCGAAGGACTGAAAATAGGCATTGTTGGAGATGTAAAACACAGCCGTGTAGCCAATTCCAATGCAGAAGCATTAAGAAGATTAGGAGCCAAAGTATATTTCTCCGGACCTGAACACTGGTTTGATGAAGGTGCTTTAATTAATGGAACTTACTTACCGGTTGATCAGCTAATATCTGAAGTGGATGTCCTGATGCTGCTAAGAATACAGCATGAGAGACACGATGCAAAAATGAGTTACTCTGCTTCCGAATACCACAGAAAATATGGTCTTACGAAAGAAAGAGAAAAAGCAATGAAAGAGGGGGCGATTATTATGCACCCAGCTCCCATCAACAGAGGCGTAGAGATTGATACGGACCTTGTAGAATGTGAACGTTCAAGAGTATTCAAACAAATGCAGAATGGTGTTTTCGCGAGAATGGCAATTTTGAAAGAAGCCCTGGAAAAAGAAGGATATACCTTTAAAGTGGATTAAATAGTAAAGAAAAAAGAAAATAAACAGAACGAGGAAGTCTAACTTCTAACTTCTTAAATCTAATATCTAATTTTTAAAAATGAAGAAAAAATTAATACTGGAGTCCGGTGAAGTGTTTCATGGAGAAGGTTTCGGAGTAGAATTGGAAACTGCCGGAGAAGTAGTTTTCAATACCGGAATGACAGGTTATCAGGAGTTGATCTCCGATCCGTCATACTGCGGTCAGATTGTTTGCATGACCTATCCGCTTATCGGAAATTATGGTATTAACCGTGATGATTATGAAAGTATCGAGCCGGCTATTAAAGGACTTATCGTAAAAGAGCTTTGCGATCTTCCTTCCAATTTTCGTACCCAGATCACTTTAGATGAATTATTTAAAAAGAAAAACCTTTCAGGAATTTCTGGAATAGACACCAGAAGACTCACCAGAATTCTTCGTAATTCAGGCGTTGTGAAAGGCAAAATTGTAAACATTGAAACTGATGAAAACGAAGTTGTTGCAGAGTTAAAAGGTACCAGTTTCCCAACTAATCAGGTGGAAACTGTTTCTACAAAAACAGCTTATGCCAATCCCGGAAGAGGATTTAAAGTAGTGTTGGTGGATTTTGGTTCCAAATTAGGGATTATCAGAGAGCTGTCTCAAAGAAACTGTGATATCACTGTAGTTTCCCATGACACCTCAGCAGAAGAGATCCTATTGATGGATCCGGACGGAATTATGCTTTCAAACGGTCCCGGTGACCCTGAAGACAACCCAAAGGCATTAGAAATGATCCGTGGATTATTAGGAAAAGTTCCCATCTTCGGAATCTGTTTAGGACATCAGCTGATTGGTTTGGCTTGCGGAGCAAAAACTTTCAAGCTGAAGTTCGGACACAGAGGAGGAAACCACCCTGTACTGGATCTGGAAAAAAACAAAGTATCCATCACTTCTCAAAACCATGGATATGCAGTAGATCAGGAAAGTCTTAAAGGAACAGACCTGGTTGAAACCCACATCGCCCTAAACGACAGAACCAACGAAGGTCTTAAACACAAGATCCACCCATGCTTCTCCGTTCAGTACCACCCGGAAGCAAGCCCGGGCCCAGAAGATGCAAATTATTTGTTTGATGAGTTCCTGGATTTAATGGAGGAATTTAAAAAATAAGAACCAAGAATCAAGACACAAGAACCAAGACGTAAGAATTAAGAATAATAGACTACAGATGCACAATTTTGAGAAACTACTTTTCTGGCAAAAATCTATTGTACTGGCAAAAAATGTTTACATTATCTGTCAGGAGATCAGTAACGATGAAAAGTATGGCTTAATTTCTCAAATTAAAAGATCTGCAGTTTCTATTCCTTCGAATATTGCGGAAGGTTCTGGCAGAAATGGAAGTAAAGAGTTTAATCATTTTCTGGCAGTTGCTCTGGGTTCAGCTTTTGAACTGCAGACACAGCTGATCTTGGTTAGGGAATTAAATCTCTTATCAGAAGAAAAAATAAATGCTTTACTAAGTGAAGTTTCTGAAATTCAGAGAATGATTTATTCGTTTAAAAATAATTTAAAATAAAAGTCTGGAATCTTGGCTCTTGGCTCTAGAATCTTGACTCTACAATAAAAAGAAAAATGGCAAAACGTACAGATATAAAAACAATTTTAGTAATCGGTTCAGGACCCATCATCATTGGTCAGGCAGCTGAATTTGATTACGCAGGAACACAGGCTTGCCTGTCTTTGAGAGAAGAAGGCTACAAGGTGATTTTGATCAATTCAAACCCTGCAACCATTATGACGGATGTGGAAATCGCAGATAAAGTATATATCGAGCCGATTTCCCTTCAGTTTGTAAGTCATATCATCAGAAAAGAACGCCCGGACGCCTTGTTACCGACACTGGGAGGTCAGACAGGTCTGAATATGGCGGTAGAACTGGAAAAATCAGGAATTCTTGAAGAATGTAAGGTAGAAGTATTAGGAACTACACTTTCTGCCATCAACAGAGCGGAAGACAGAGATCTTTTCCGTGAACTGATGAGAGAGCTGAATGAGCCGGTTCCGGAATCGGACATTGTGACTACAGTAGAAGGAGCGATCCGTTTTGCTGATGAGATTGGGTATCCGGTGATTGTTCGTCCTGCCTTTACGATGGGAGGAACCGGAGGTGGTATCGCTTCCACAGAGGCTGAGCTGAAAGAAATTGCAGAATTGGGACTGAAATATAGCCCTGTTACACAATGTCTTATCGAGAAATCAATTGCCGGGTTCAAAGAAATTGAATATGAAGTAATGCGTGATGCCAACGACAATGCGATTGTGGTTTGTAACATGGAAAATATAGATCCGGTAGGAGTTCACACAGGGGATTCTATCGTAGTGGCGCCTTCCCAGACGCTTTCTGACAGAGAATATCAGCTGCTGAGAAATGCTTCTCTAAAGATCATCAGGGCCCTGGGAATTGAAGGAGGATGTAATGTACAGCTGGCTTTAGACCCACATTCATTCGACTACTATATTATAGAGGTGAATCCTAGGGTTTCCCGTTCATCAGCATTGGCAAGTAAAGCGACAGGATATCCGATTGCGAAAATTGCAGCAAAAATTGCGGTAGGTTTAACGCTTGACGAGATCATGAACCCGGTCACAGGAAAAACATACGCATGTTTTGAGCCTGCCCTTGACTATGTGGTAACAAAATTCCCGAGATTCCCGTTCGATAAATTCGAAACAGCAGACAGAAGACTGTCTACACAAATGAAAGCGACCGGAGAAGTAATGGCCATCGGAAGAAACTTCGAAGAATCATTACAGAAAGCCATCCGTTCCCTTGAAACCGGAATCAGACACTTAGGATTAAAAACAAAGCAGGCTGAGGCACTAACGGCTGAAGAAATCGAAAGAAGAATCAGAGTATGTGACGATGAAAGACTGTTCATCATTGGAGATGCTTTAAGAAAAGGATACGACTGGGAACAGATTGTAGAATGGAGCAAAATCGATAAATTCTTCATCTGGAAATTAAAAAAGCTGGTTGATTTCGAAAAAGTGATCGCTGCCAATAAATTTGATAAAGAAATTTTAATTCAGGCTAAGAAATTAGGGTTTGCAGATATGAACATAGCCCACCTTTGGGAAGTAAAGCAGCGTGAAGTTTTCAATTTCAGAAAAGAAAACGGGGTAATGCCGGTTTACAAAATGGTAGATACCTGCGCAGCTGAATTTGAAAGTGAAACTCCATATTTCTACGGAACTTACGAAGAAGAAAATGAAAGTGTAGTTTCAGATAAAGAAAAGATCATCGTTTTAGGCTCAGGACCTATCAGAATCGGGCAGGGAGTAGAATTCGACTACGCAACGGTTCACTCGGTTTGGGCGATCAAAGAAATGGGGTACGAAGCCATCATTATTAATAACAATCCTGAAACCGTTTCTACAGACTTCTCAATCTCAGACAAATTATACTTCGAGCCATTGACGGAAGAAGATGTAATGAACATCATCGAGCTTGAAAAACCAAAAGGGGTTGTCGTTCAGTTCGGAGGACAGACGGCGATTAACCTTGCAGATAAACTGGCTTCACACGGTGTACAGATCCTTGGAACTTCACTTGAAGATCTTGACAGAGCTGAAAACAGAGACAAATTCGAAAAAGCACTTCAGGAAATGGGAATTCCTCAGCCTTTAGGAAAAACTTCCACTTCAAAAGAAGAAGCAATAAAAATTGCCAACGAGATCGGCTATCCGGTTTTGGTACGTCCAAGCTACGTATTGGGAGGACGTGCGATGGAAATTGTTTATGCAGAAGCAGAGCTGGCTTACTATATGGAGCATGCAGTAGATGCAAGCCCTAAGCACCCTGTTTTGGTCGACAAATACATGGTCGGAAAAGAAATAGAGATCGATGCCATCTGTGACGGCGAAACCGTAGTGATTCCGGGAATTATGGAGCATATCGAAAGAGCCGGGGTACACTCAGGAGACTCAATCGCAGTATATCCTACACAGAATGTTTCACAGCAGGAAATAGATACTCTGGTAGATTATACCCAAAGACTGGCTAAAGGATTGAATGTTATTGGTTTAATGAATATCCAGTATGTTCTTTTTGAAGGAAATGTATATGTGATTGAAGTGAATCCACGTTCTTCAAGAACAGTTCCATTCCTTTCTAAAATCACAGAAGTTCCGATGGCTAATCTGGCAACAAAAGCAATATTAGGACAGAAACTGAAAGATTTAGGATACAAAAACGGTCTTGTTCCAGCAAAAGAAGGCGTTTATGTAAAAGTTCCTGTGTTCTCTTTCTCAAAACTGACGAAAGTAGATATCTCTCTGGGACCTGAAATGAAGTCTACAGGAGAGGTAATGGGGAAAGATACTACTCTGGAAAAAGCCCTTTACAAAGGATTAATCGCAGCAGGAAGAAAAGTTCCGATGCACGGTTCAATTTTGTTCACTGTTGCAGATAAACACAAGCAGGAAGCAGCAGATCTGGCATCAAGATTCCATGAGGTAGGTTTCAGAATCTGGGCAACAGAAGGAACCGCTAAATTCTTTGAAGAAAAAGGGATACCTTGTAAAATAGGATACAAAATAGGAGAAGATGATGTGAACCTTATCGACCTGATTCAGAAAGGTAAAGTTCAGTATGTAGTGAATACCATGACCAAAGGTAAGCAGGTAGAAAGAGACGGATTCCAGATCAGAAGAATGAGTGTGGAAAACGGTGTTCCTTGTTTAACATCCATGGATACGGTAGAAGCCATCCTGAAAGTTATTGAAAGCATGAGCTTTAAAATGGAGACGATGTAATTTCGGAACCAAAGAATATATTCCAAACCCCGTAAGTTTTCTTGCGGGGTTTTGTTAACAAAAAAAATACTTGTCCGTTTTTCGGTTGCAAAAAAACAGGATCTATAGTACTTTTGATAAAAAATTAAAATGACAGCAATTCAGAGATTCAAAGAGCTGCATCAGCAGAATGATCCCTTATTGATAGGAAACGTTTGGAATGTCCAGAGTGCTAAGGTTTATGAAAAACTAGGCTATAAAGCAGTGGCGACTTCAAGCTCGGCAGTAGCATTTAGCCTGGGATATGAAGACGGTGAAAACATAAGCTTTGATGAATACTTTTATATCATTGAAAGAATCTTAAAATCCGTATCAATTCCGTTATCCGTAGACCTGGAAGGCGGCTATGGAAAAACCACTGACGAGATAGTTTTAAACATTTCCAGACTGGCAAAGGCAGGTGTTGTCGGGATCAATATTGAAGATAGTGTCATTATTGACGGTAGCAGAAAATTATTAAGTCCAGACGAGTTTTTTAATAAATTAAATGCAGTTATTCAAAAGCTGAAAGAGCAGAATATTGAGATTTTCGTCAATGTCAGGATAGATCCGTTTCTGCTCGGTGTAGAAAATGCAGCAGAAGAAGCTTTGCAGCGGATGAAAATCATAGAAGAAGTGGGAGCGGACGGGATTTTTGTTCCTTGTATCACTGAAACACAGGATATTGAACGCCTTACTGATGCTGCAAAACTTCCGTTCAGTGTAATGGCTATGCCTGAACTTCCAGATTTTAGCACCCTTAAAAGGCTGGGCGTTAAAAGAATTTCATCCGGGAATTTCTTAAATGGTTATATTTATGGACAATTAGAAACTGCATTAAAAAATATCGGTGAGACCGGGAGCTTTTCCCCAATTTTTTAAACATGATAAAGCTTACAGAAGAAAGAATGTATCAGGCATCTTTAGAGAAAGATTCCTCATTTGAAGGCATTTACTGGATGGCTGTAAAAACTACGGGTATATTTTGTCGTCCAACCTGTACAGCCAGAAAGCCCAAAAGAGAAAATGTTGAATTCTTTATTAATACAGAAAAGGCGATAGAAAATGGCTACAGGCCATGTAAAATTTGCAGGCCGCTTGAAAAACTGAATGAAACACCCCGGTATATTCAGGATTTATTGGACGAACTTCAGCAGAACGAATCATTAAAAATCAAAGATGCAGACCTTCTGAAAAGAAACATTGAACCGGTAACCCTAAGACGCTGGTTCCTGAAAAATCACGGGATGACCTTTCAGGCTTTTCAGAGAGAATTCCGAATGAATAAAGCATTTAAGAAAATAAAAAATGGCGGAAACATTATGGAAACAGCACTGGAATCAGGGTACGAAAGTTTAAGCGGCTTTAATGAACGCTTTAAAGATGTCATTGGTACGACACCCAAAAATACAGTCCGCCGGAAAATTATTGATTTGAAAAGACTGGAGACACCATTAGGTCCTATGTTCGCCTGTTCGTGCGAAGAAGGAATATGCCTGCTAGAATTTACAGACCGAAAAAATATAGACCGCCAGTTCAGCCAGCTGTCCAAAGTGATGAATGCAGAAATCGTTCAGGGTGAGAATAAACACTTTAAGCAGCTGGAAGATGAACTCAATGAATATTTTGAGGGAAAAAGAACGAAATTTGATGTGCCGATTTATACCACCGGAACAGATTTTCAGAAAAGAGTTTGGCAGCTTTTGACTGAAATACCCCTAGGAGAAACCCGTACGTACAAACAGCAATCTGAGTTTTTGGGCAATCCTAAAGCCGTACGCGCTGTAGGAACGGCAAACGGGATTAATAAAATCGCAATCATCATTCCCTGTCACCGGGTAATAGGTTCAGATGGCGAACTGGTAGGGTATGCCGGAGGAATATGGAGAAAGCAAAAACTTCTGGAACTGGAAGGGGCTATCTTATTTTAAATAGCTCTGTTAGTTCATTTTATAATAAGGCTCGGAAAAATATTTGCTGGGCTTAATGTATACTTTTTTTCTATCAGCATCGAAGATCCAATTGAATCTCTTCAACATATCTGCGCCCAAATAACTGACTGTTTGTGTTTTATGTTTTCCTGTAAAAAAGCCTGCTGGTACATCCTTCAGAACAGAATTATTCAGCTTGAAGAAAGGAAGAATTCCCTGTTTGGTTACGATACTTTCTCCGGAAGAATTCTTCATGGTTTTTTCCGAAGTTGTCTTTAAAAGCTTATCCAGCTCTTTTTCTTCCGCAAAAGCGTTGCTGTAGAGAATAGCTCCGGAGTATCCGGACTGCAGCAGAAAATAGGCTTCCTGCTGTTGCTTACCATCAATGACATTATCTGCATTAATAAAAAACTGTCCATTCTCATGGAATAGCATAATGCCTTGATAACCATTTAGATCAGGTTCTTTATCGTAAATTTCAAACCTGTTGTTGTCATAATCTATTTTGAAAGACTTTCCAGTGAACATTCCTGTTCCTATCTTTCCATCTGCTTCATGACCCGTCAGTTCATTATTGAAAAAACGTACTTTATTTAAATTCATCTTTCCAATCTGTACCGTGTTATCATTGCTGACATCATCTTTATCAAAAATAATATGATCCGCTTTGTGGTGTCTTTCCGGAGAAATTGACGCATCCTCCATAGCAATCTGGAACATCAGGTCCAGAGAATCCTTCTTATTCACCAGTGTTTTTACAATAATATTATTATGCTTTGTAATTCTGAACGGGATCGTCTGCTGAGCACTGATGCTGAAAAGGCCTGCAGAAAGCAGTAAGATAATGCTTGGTTTTCTGAACATTCTGATGTGATTATGGGTTAAATTCGGAATTTTAAAATTACCCATTATCTTTGGAACAGCAAAAACTAAAATCAGAGAATCCAAAACTGCTTAATACCAGCCTTCATTGAAAAAATATCACATGCGGTGGGAACAGCAAATGGCATCAATAAAATTGCTATTTCGACACCCTGTTAATGGACCCAAATGGAGAACTGGTGGGCTATGTATGCGGAATCTTGAGAAAGCAAAAATTATTGGAATTAGAGAAGGCTATTTTATTTTGATTTTTGTAAATTTAGGCAAAAATTTACACGTGAAAAAGTTACTATTTGCACTTTGCATATCAGCTTCGGCTTTAAGTTTTGCTCAGGATTACTCAGTACCGGCAGCAAGTCCGCGTCAGAAGGTAGAACAGCAGTTTTCTATGTCCAAAATCAGCATTGATTATGGAAGACCGGGAGTGAAAGGACGTAAGATCTTCGGAGAACTGGTTCCTTACGGACAGGTTTGGAGAGCAGGCGCTAACTCTTCTACAAAAATCACATTCGGACAGTCTGTTAACTTCGGTGGAAAAACGGTTCCTGCAGGAACGTACGGGCTTTTTATCGTTCCTACGGAAAAAGAATGGAAAGTAATATTAAATAAAGATTTCCAGCAATGGGGCGCTTACACCTATGATCCAAAACAGGATGTAGTAGATGTAACCGTACCGGTGAACAAACTGGCTGACAAGCAGGAGTGGTTTGAAATTACCCTGAACCCAACTGATGAAAATTCAGGGAACCTGGTGATTAAGTGGGATATGGCTCAGGCAGAAGTTGCTTTAAAACCTGCAAAACCAGATGCTGTTATCAAGATTGCAGATAAACTGAAAGAAATTAAGAAAATAGAAGCTGACGCTGCAAAAACAAAAAGCTAAGCGATGAAATTCTCTATTCAACCTGTTTTAGAAAATCAGGAGTATAAATTAATCCCCTTACAGCAAGGGGATTTTGAGTCTTTATATGAAGTAGCTTCCGATCCCAGAGTTTGGGAGCAGCATCCTAATAAAGAGCGATATCAGAGAGAGGTTTTTGAAAGCTTTTTCAGAGGAGCCATGGAAAGCGGAGGTGCTTTTAAAATAGTAGAAAAATCCTCCGGTGACGTCTTGGGCAGTACGCGTTTTTACGATTTTGATGAAAATGAGAGCCGCATTTTTATTGGCTATACTTTCTATGGAACAAAATCATGGGGAAAGGGAATTAATCCTCAAGTGAAAAAGCTGATGCTTGATTATATCTTCCAGTATGTAGATAAGGTTCATTTCCATATCGGAAAAGAGAATTTCCGTTCCCAGACTGCTTTGGAAAGAATCGGTGGCAAGAAGATTGCAGAAGAGGAGGTAGCTTATTTTGCAGAGCCTACAAGAACTAATTTTGTATATGAAATAAAAAAAGAAGAACATTCATGAAATACAAAATCCAGAAATCACCATTTATAGTGCCTACTACAGACGGAAAGCTGATTGAAGAGCACTGGGGAAATTCTACAGGAAATTCAAACGTGTCTATTGCCCACATGGTAGCGCCACCGGGCTGGAGTGAGCCGCATCAGACTCCGGATTTCGACGAGTTTACCCTTATTGTTTCAGGGAAAAAGCAGTTTGAGATAGACGGAGACATCATCATTCTTGAAAAAGGACAGAGTATTTTGATAGAAAAAGGAGCAAGAGTACGTTACAGCAACCCGTTTTCAGAATCTTGTGAATATATTGCCATCTGTCTTCCAGCGTTTTCGATGGATCTGGTAAACAGGGAGGAAGAATAAATATAACAATATAGCAGTGTAACAGTGTACCAATCACTCGGTTTAATTATTGTTATATTGTTACACTGCTATACTGTTACATTAAAATAAATTTACTTAAGTATTTCTTTCAGGAATAGCAATGTATGATTCCAGGCTCTTTTGGCCATTACTTCATTATAATCTGGCGATTTCGGATCGGTAAATGTATGTTTTGAATGGGCATAAGTGATGATCTGCCAGTCTGCATTGCCTTCGTTCATCTCTTTGACTAAATTGTTATAATCTTCCGGGGTAACTCCTTGGTCATCTGCAGGATTTTCGACTAATATTTTTGCGGAAATCGGACTGTTTTTTCTGGTCTGATCTTTTCCTATACTTCCGTGGATGGAAACAACGCCCATTACCGGAAGACTTCCTCTCGCAGATTCCAAAGCTCCCGTTCCGCCGAAACAGTATCCGATCACGGCAATTTTATCAGCAATTGCTCCATTCTTTCTCAGTTGTTCTAAAGCCAGGGAAATCCGTTTTTGATAAGCATCATAATTCTGTTTATAATATCCGGAAGTTTTGCTGGCAGAAGCATTGTCAGCCGGAATATTTCCTTCACCGTAAATGTCAGCAATAAAGGCAATATAACCTTGCTTTTCAAGATCGGCAGCAGCAGTTTTAGCTTCATCGTCGATCCCTTTCCAGGCCGGAAGGATCAGGACACCCGGAAGTTTTTTTCCGGCATTCGAAGTGACTAATCCGTTGAGTTTCTGAGAACCGTCCTGATAGGAAACAGGTTTTAATTTTTGACTAAAAACGGTTCCTGCACTTATCATGCATGCTGTTAATAAAAGGTTGCGTATCATATTCTGTAATTTAGTAAAGAAGGATTTATTATGAATTCACCTAAGTTCGCGATAAAGATTAAACGCAATGATAAACAAGGCTTTTACAAAGCATTCAGCTGATTTTTAAGATAAACAAAAGCCGTATCACTGTATATTTATTGTATTACCTTTCTGAATAAATCCTTATTTTCCTTATTGACATGCAAGAAAATTTACTTTGTCTGCCTTTGCGATAAGAATACAATTGTTTTCAGGCATTTTCTTATTCCCGAATTCAGGTGAATTAAATCCTCAACTAAATTACAGAAATAACTTATATTGAGGATGAAAATATTGTAAAAACAAAGATGATCAGAGCTGGATTCCCAGATCTGCCAACTCTTTTTCCAGATCAGTATCCGGGTCTATTTTAATGGTCATAAATCCAAGTGAATTGGCCATTTCGATATTTTTAAGATTATCATCGATGAAGACAGATTCGCTGGCCTTAAGATTATATCTTTCCAGCAGAACATGCCATATTCTTGGATCTGGTTTGATCATTTTTTCCGCTCCCGAAACCACGATCTTTCCGTTAAAAAGCTGGAAGAAGTCATAATTTTCCAGTGCATAAGGAAAAGTTTCCTCAGACCAGTTCGTCAGCCCGAACAATTGATAATTTGTATTTCCTAAACGTCTTAAAATCTCTACGTTCTGCGGAATATCACTTTTCAGCATCACGGTCCAGTTATCATAATAAGCTCTGAGCTCTTTTTCCCATTCAGGGAATTTTTTCACCTGGATATTGGTGCCTTCTGCCAGGCTTCTTCCGCGGTCCTGTTCTTCATTCCATTCCGGCTGGGCAATGTTTTCAAGAAAGTATTCCATTTTTTCATCATCATTGAAATAATCTTTGAAAAAATATCTGGGATTCCAATCCATTAGTACGCCTCCAAAATCGAAGATGATATTCTTAATTTCCATATATGTTTTAAACTTTTTTAATTTTATTTAACCACAAAAGTCGCAAAAGTTTTTAATTTTAAACACTTTAAAGCACTTTAGTTTTAGCAGGCTGAAAATAATAAGATCATATAAGGAGAAAATCAGAGATTTTCATGAAAATTTAAGTGTACTTCTTTGCGCAATGTATTCAACTTAAATACACTTAAGTGTTTCAAAAGCTTTTGTGACTTATATGTATTTTTTTAATCCACCCCGTCAAAAATTCTTTAAATTTTCGCCACCCCTCCAGTGGAGGGGAATGTGATCCCGGTCAATTAAAAATTGGTGGTTAGAAAGTTTACTCCGGTTTATAAAACTGATACTGCCCGTTTTCATAATACGCATTGATGTGCTGCAGGCCATTGGTCAGGATAATTTCTTTCGCTCCGATAATGGAATTGTACCGCGCCGTCTGTTCAAATGTTTTCTCTGTAAGCTTAATTTGGGGCGCTTTGCATTCAATCAGGATAATGGGTTCTGTTTTCTCGGTAACCAGCAGGTCGATTCTTTTGGTAAGGCCGTTCAGAAGGATCTTTTTTTCGGTAATAAGAGCGGACGGAGAATAGGCCTTTACGGTAAGATAATAGTGTACCCAGTGCTGTCTTACCCATTCCTCGGGGGTAAGGAGAAGATAAGTTTTACGGATCAAGTCATAAATAAAAAACTTATCTTTGTCTTTCTTGAATTTAAAATCAAAAGTTTCCTGAAAATTCAGTTTTGGAAGTTCCATTAATAAGATGAAAGAATTAGATTTAATCCTCAAAAATATTAAAAATAAAGAAGTTTTACCTATTTATTTTTTCCACGGAGAAGAACCCTACTTTATTGATGCTGCCGTAAAAGTGCTGGAACATGACTTTCTGGAGGAAGATGAAAAAGCTTTTAATCAGACTGTGGTGTACGGAAAAGATACTTCCTATCAGGAAATTCTTTCCCTGGCAAGACAGTTCCCGATGATGGGGGACAAGCAGGTGATCATCGTCAAGGAAGCTCAGGATCTGAAGTTTAATGAAGAGGAAAACAGGGTTCTGGAAACCTATGTTGAAAATCCCGTACCGTCTACCGTGCTGGTTTTTGCTCATAAGCATAAGAAATTGGACAGTAGGAAAAAGGCGACAAAAGCTTTAGACAAAGCAAAAGCACTTTTCTTAAGCGAATCGGTAAGAGATTCCAATCTTCCCAAATGGATCGCAGACGAATGCACACAATTGAAAATCAAAACGGCTCCGAATATTGCCCACCTTCTTGCAGAATATCTCGGAAACGACCTTTCAAGAATTGCCAACGAGCTGAACAAGCTAAAGATCATCCTTAAAGAAGGCGAAATCCTGGACGGAACGATCGTAGAAAATCATATCGGAATCAGTAAAGAGTACAATGTTTTTGAGCTTCAGAAAGCTTTAGGAACCAAAAATGCTGATGCCGCTTTCAGGATTGCCCATTTTATGGGTAAAAATCCAAAAAACAACCCATTTGTCATGATGTTGGCCAATCTGTACAGCTACTTTTCCAATGTGATCATTTACCAGACCATGACGGGACAGCCTCCACAGGTTATTGCTTCGCAGATGGGGGTTAATCCTTATTTTATCAAAGATTATGCAGAAAGTGCAAGATTATATCCTTTAAAACATGCTACAAGGGTCATTTCTATTTTAAGGGAGTTTGATATGAAAGGGAAGGGGCTTGGCGCAGTTAATATGGGAGAAGCTGAACTGATCAAGGAGCTGGTGTATAAGATTATCAATGTGGATAAGATTAAGATGAAGGTGTAATGAAGTGGAGTGGGAGAGTAAGAGAGTTTAGGATTGGAGAATAAGCGAACAATTCATCGACAGTTCACATATTTGATATTGACAAGTATCATTAAAAATACTTTAATAAAACATTAAAAATTACGAAATTAGCGGACTGAATTAAAATCTTTTTGAACAAAGTAAATTTATGGAACAAAATATTTTAGATTGTGTGATCGTTGGATCCGGACCTTCTGGTTTCACAGCGGCAATATATGCAGCAAGAGCAGACTTAAAACCTGAGCTTTATACAGGTTTGGAGCCGGGCGGACAATTAACAACAACTACGGAGGTGGATAACTTTCCAGGATATCCGGCAGGGATTACAGGACCTGAAATGATGATGGACCTGCAGAAGCAGGCAGAAAGATTCGACACTAAAGTTCACTATGAAATGATCACCAAAGCTGAATTCTCTAAGGAAAACGGTGGTGTTCACAAATTATATGCAGGAAATAAGGAGATTTTGGCTAAAACAGTGATTATCTCTACAGGAGCTACTGCAAAATATCTGGGTCTTGACGATGAGAAGAAATATGCAGGTGGCGGTGTTTCTGCATGTGCTACGTGCGACGGATTCTTCTACAGAGGAAAAGACGTGGTAGTAGTAGGAGCAGGAGATACAGCGGCAGAAGAAGCGACTTATCTTGCAAAGCTTACGAGAAAAGTAACGATGCTGGTAAGAAAAGATGTGTTCAGAGCTTCTAAAGCAATGATCCACAGAGTAGAAAACACGCCGAATATTGAAGTGAAATTCAATCATGAGCTGATTGGTATTGAAGGTGAAAACAGCCTTGTAGAAAGAGCTGTGATCATCAACAATCAAACAAAGGAAATCTCTACCGTTGATGTAGAAGGTATCTTCATAGCCATTGGACACAAGCCGAATACAGATATTTTCGCAGGACAGATTGATCTTGATGAAAACGGATATATCCTTACTGAAAAAGGATCTACAAGAACGAATCTTCCGGGAGTTTTTGCTGCAGGAGATGTTCAGGATCATATCTACAGGCAGGCAATCACCGCTGCGGGAAGCGGATGTATGGCGGCTATGGATGCAGAAAAATATCTTGCTGAATTACATTAATATTCAGTTTGTTATCATACAAGCGTACCCGGTGGGTGCGCTTTTTTTGTTGTATTTTGGCTTCTTTTTTACCACAAAAGTTACAAAAGCTCGTTAAACACTTAGCTACTTTAAGTAAAATCCTTAAATTTAAATCCCAATCAAAAAAAATAATATGCACAACAAAATTATAAAAATAAAACACGTCACAGGAACCTACACTATTGATATTCCGGATGGAAGATTGAATGAAATGCAAAGCCAACTGGACAAATGCCTGAACGATGAACAGGCGGCCATTGTAGTGAAGGGAGAAAATGGGGATCAGTTTGTGTATCCATCAGATCTTATAAAAAACAGTTTTATTGCCATAGTAGACAGGGAAGAGGTTAGGGTGTTCTAGAAAAATAATTTGTCTGATTTTAAGTCTATTATTAAGTTTCGTTAAAATTTCTTCCGGAAAAGTTTTGCAGAACTGTAAAATCGTTTTATATTTGCACCACTGAAAACAACGGTATAGCCGTTATTCAGGAGAGATGGCAGAGTGGTCGATTGCGATAGTCTTGAAAACTATTGACTGTAACAGGTCCGGGGGTTCGAATCCCTCTCTCTCCGCAAGGTCAGAGGCCAAAAATAAGCTAAAACGCTGTAAACATCAATGTTTACAGCGTTTTTTGTTTTTGCGCTAGTATCAAAAAAAATCAAAAAAGGTCATGATTTATATGACCTTTTTCGGATCAAGAGCAAAAGTTGGGGGCTAAGCAAAAAGATTCGCTAATCTGAAGAGAAAAAATGTTCTGTCTTTCACGCCTCTGAGTTGCATCCTGAATTTTTAATTTTAGCATTGAAAGATTCAGCAGCAGCATTGGTGCTTCTTTTAATGGTTTGTCAATTTTATTTTTGACTGTGCCATCTTGCACTATTTTTTTAGAGCAGGATTTATTTGGATAGATTTAAAGCCTGCTTTGGATATACTTATTTCCACGGGTGTAAACATGCTTGTGATGAACCTTTTCCCTGCGAAATTTATAGTATTATAGGATTAAATATTAATCCTTTTATGTGACCATACATCTGCGTGTTCAGAGTTAAATGCACTCAATTTTTTAGTAAGATGTTGTAATCTATCATTTAAAAAAAACATAATCAAATTATGTTTTTTTGTATCTCTAAAATCTCCAAAGTCTATTTTTCCAGCAAGTAAGTATCTTCTTGCTTTTGATATAAACTCCTTGTGCTGGGAAATTTCTGCAAGATCTGCCTGCCTTTCATTCAAGGATTGTCTTCTTGCGGGGAATTTGGATCATTTGATGATCCGCCAATATGGGTTTGAAAGAGTAAAGTATGTTACGAATAAAGTATGACCTACCCATAATGGGATATGTTTTGCTGGTAAGCGAACCATATCACCGGAAATATCAGTTTCTCCCGGGAGTGAAAATTTCCAGCAAGGGGGGAGGAGGTGATCTTCAGAGTATAGAAAAACATTCAATGAAGAATGTATTAAATTAGAGGTCTTTCATTGAATTCAGCCATACAAAGAAATCTATTTCTGTTGAAAGATTTAATTTTTTGCGTAGGTTATACCGATTACTTTCGATTGTTCTTATAGATTTAAAAGTATATTCTGCTATCTCCTTATTTGAAAAACCAAGAGAAATGTAAGCGGAGAGGGAAATTTCCGAAGGCTTAAGATTTGGATTGATCTTTAAAATCTTATTGTAAAATTCTGGATAAACTTCCTGAAATCTTTTCAAAAAATGCGGATTATTTTCCTTTGCGAGCTCAAGTATCTCATTGAAGGACGTATTGGCTTTTTGCTTTAATTCTATGGCTTCCTTTTCTTGTAGTATTATTATATTTTCTTTCTCATTTAATACATCTTGTGTTTTTCTATATACTTTATGATTTTTCTTTTTTTCTTTAAAATAATAATTTAGAGCAACTACTGACAGAGCTAGAACAATTAAAACTAAAATAAATATATAATTTCTGATTTTTGTATTCTTTTTTTTATTTTCTATATTCAAAATATGCTTTAAAGCATATTCAGTACTTTTTTTATTCTTTTCAAGAATTCTAATGCTTACTTGTGAAAACTTTTCCAAATATTCTTTTGATTTGGTATAGTCTCCAAGAATATCATAAATTTCAGATATATTTTTATAAACCACGCTAATATTATTGTCTTTGTCATGAGGTAGTTTTTCTAATTCGTTTACCGCCATCATATAATAGATCAAGGCTATTTTATAATTTTTTGCGAGAAAATAATAGCGTCCTTGAAGAATATTGTAATCGATCATCAAGTAACCTGGATCATATTTTTGCATAATGTCATATGCCTTTTGAAGGTAGAATTTTGCGGAATCTTTATCATTTTTCAATTCAAGATAATTGCCCCCCATAGCCAAATAGGAAAAGTACAGGTCTTCATACACATCTTTTTGTGGACATTCTTCATATATTCCTGTCGATATTCTCATGTACTTCTCAATGGAATCAACATATTCAGGCTCATAATCGAAGCTTGTACCAATGTAAAAATATGTCGCGGCCCGTCGTTTCTTTAAATCAACATCTCTTGTTTCTTTTGGTATTGTATTGAGTATTTCCGTAAAACTTTTAATAGCCTGGTCTTTAAGGTTCAAGTTAGAATATACAAGTCCAACTATTTCTTGAAGATCTAATTGCATCTTAAGATCGGACCTGATATAGTCTTGATCTAACGCCATGTTAGCATAGATTAAACTCTCGTTGAAAAGTCCTAGACGTAAGCAAGTTGTCGCTAATTTTTGATAGGAATTAGCTATCTGTTTCGAGTTATTAGCCCTGACGGCCAATTGATTTGCTTTTTTAGCATATTCCAGTGCTTTTAAATATTCATATTTGTAGTATGATCTATCATATTTATCAATATAAGTAATGTAGGAATCTGAATTACTCTTTTGCGCAAAGACAAGTCCAGAAAAAAAACAGAAGAATAAAAATAAGATAGGTACTTTCATAGCAATTCTGAGATTTTTTTTCAAATTCATTTGTTGCAAATATAGTTCTTTAAAATTTCGCTTTACCTTCTACTGTTTGTTCTTAATTGATTTTTATATCAATCATATAGCATTTTATTTGCAAACAATGTATTATTAAAAAATAACTAGTACGACCAACAAGGTGCAATACAAATATTGAGATTGAAGACTTTCTCATATATTTATACTATGGCTAATGTTAATAATATTTGCAATAACCCAAAATCAGGGCACTGGCAAATACAGTGGAAACTAAAATATGTTATTATTTATTTCGATTTCTTCCAATTATAATTTTATTTTTAGCCTATCAAAAGAAGCCGTCTAAGAAGACAGCTTCAGACCAAAATTAGTACATCAAGTAGTTCTTACCAATTGAAATTTAGAACATATCCGCAAGCATAAGGATTTGTTTAGATTAGACAATCCTGAAGTTGTATTTGCCTTTAATTCTTTTTCAAACAATACTTATAAATGAAAGAATAAAATCAGCATAACACATAGCGTAATCTTGCAAACGTTTTTATGCCAATCTTTAAAAGTAATATCACAAAGGCATATAGGTTATAAAAATTGTAGACCCTGAACTTGTTTTATAAGTTGTATTTCCTGGTTTCAAACATGCAGTTGATACACGTATTTCAGCTCCTGAATCCAGAATCACACTTCGAGTAATTGAAGTTGTCCCACTACCACCATTCCAACGATCTCCAATTCTGTTTAATGACTTATTTCCAGTTTTTAGAGCTGTGATGCAACCTACAGTACCATTATCTCCAATCGCAATATCTTCAAAAATTGTAACTAAATCAACCGTATACACGCCTCTCTTTTTCACACGGTAAGTGGTATTATTCAATTTTTCAATGTAGTCGGTGTAGATTCTATCAGGTTCTCCTTGAAAGGCCAAAGGTCTGTGTGTATTATCTGTACTATGAGTAACAGTATTACCTGTAGTATCATACAAGACAAAAGAACTAGCTGGAGGAAGTGAACTTTTCTTGACAATCCCGTCATTGTCTATTACCAGTATTTTATTGTCATCTACATTGCCATTGGGCACATTCCTCAGACGTGCCGTTCCGGCGATATCGAGTTTTTGTGTGGGCGTCGCCACGCCAATGCCAACTGAACCGTTTCCTGCAAAATTCAGATTATTTCCGCCTAACGTTACAGTCCTGTCCCCGGACAAACTTCCGTTGTTGGTGTAGATATTTGTGTTGGTGTCAATCTCGGATCTAAGGGTGGAGGAAGATACCTTCTTACCCGTTCCGTCACTTCTCAAAACCATTATTCTGTCTGTCGTATCGATGGCTGTCTCTAGAGGCACATTTCTAAATCTTACGTTCCCGCTTGCATCCAGTGTTTCAGTGGGTTCAATTGTTCCCAGTCCAATTCCAACATTCCCGGCATCCGTAACTGAAAATTGTCTGAAGCCATTCACATTCGTAAATCGGACTATAGGTTCCGTTGAATCTATGTTACGTACAGCCAAAGCCGCATTTTTACTGTTGGTTGAACTTGACCCGATGACAACTTTACCTTTTATACGGGAATCTCCGACAACCTCCAACTTTTCCACAGGATTGGCGGTAGTTCCAATTCCGAAATTCCCCGTTCCGGTGAATGCCAGATTAAATCCGTTCAGGTTTGCATTACGGTTACCTGTCAGGCTGCCATTATCCTTATAGATGCTAATGTCATCACCACTTCCGACTGGTGATTCGGAAGAGAATCTGATCCAGATATTTCCATCAAAATAATAGTATCCTTCCTGAGTGACGTTCACGGTTTTGATGGTGGTAGGATTTGCCGCGGATGTTGCATAGATAATAGCTCCCTGCAGTTGGCTCGTATAAAGCCTGTCTTTGGCTTTCAGTTCATTTCCTGTTAGTCTTGGAGCAATAATACCATCAGTCTTGGTAGGATCAGAGGCAGATGAGCTGACGTCTAATGTGGCATGTGGATTTTCTGTATTTATACCAACTTGGGAGAAAACCAAAGAAGAGGTAAATGCAGATAAGGCAATAACGTATTTTTTCATTTGTGTAAAAATTTATGTTGTTTTTATTGTGTTCTTTTTTTTAAAATAGCCCCCAAGACAAAGAATAATGATCTATCCAACAAGTATGTTGTTGATGGAAAAATTATTTGAATCTTTTTGGCATTTTTTTTCAGAAATAATCCGGCTGCAAATGACCAAATTTCTTCAGTCAAGTACAAAAAAACAACTACTTAACGACTACTTTATTTCTTTAAACAATTGATTATGAGTATTTAAATATCAAAACATATACAGAAATCTATTTTTGGTAAAAGATTTACTTTCCAAATAGGTTATACCATTGGACTTCAATTGTTCTAATTGCTTTGAAAATTCTTATTTGAAAAAAAAACTTAAGCACAAAGAAAAAATTACGAAGGCCTTGTTTTGAGGAATCCAAAGAAACTTTTAAAAGATCCTGAAAAGTTCTTTTTAGAAATGTTTGGTTATCCAAAGTGTTGGAAATTGTCATTGCTTAACCTTAAAAAAAACAGAACTCGGGATGAATCTATCCCGAGCTCTGTAACCTTTTGGCTAATTAAAGTGCCAATATGAATTTTGTGATAATTATTAGTTTTTATCTGAGCAAAATGGAAGCCCGGATTGCTCATAGGATGGATCCGTTTTTAAGATAATAATATCCGGGCTTTGCTATTCTTTTATGTAATTGCATTTATTAATAGTTATTGCGCAATACACTTTACATTAAATGCTCTATTACCAGCCTGCATTCCACCCCCGAGACCTGATTGACCAAAAGAAGCAGGTTTTGTATTATAAGGTTTTACATTACCTATAGTGCTTGTGTAATAAGCCCCCCCTTGACCTCTTCCTTGAAGATTTCCCGGACCATTTACTGTTCTAAATCCTCCTGCAGGAAAAGTAACTTGTACACTTCCACTTTTGAAAATTGTAGCATTATTATAATTATTATCATTTGCACTCCAGTCATTCCCATAGGCTTCCAGCGTTGTATTTGCAGCTAATTCCTGAAATTCCGTTAAAGTAGGTAAACGAAATCCGGAAGGACAAGGATCATAAGTTGTATTTTTTACAGGTGAGGTTTCTGTACCTGTATTCCATCTTTGAGTAGGATTTGCTGGTACAGGCCAGGTAGTATCAAAACCTGTTATAGGACCTGGAGAAGTATATCCAGTAGCAACTACCGCATTTCTTCCATATTGATAGTAATTACCAATCAGAGCTTGTGATTGAGGATTGGCATTGGGATCTAGGTTGGTATTCGCTCCTAGGTTATGCTGCATCCATATTTGTCCACAAATCCTTACTGATTTTTGTCCGTTATGTATTATGTAATCATTATTTATACAAGCTGTTGGTGTTGCTGTTACAGTTACAGGTTTTGTACAATTTTTATCAGCTAAATTGACGGTGATGTCCATATTTCCACTAGTGGTTGGAGTTCCGGTTACACTATAAACTATATCCGTTACTAATCCTCCTGTAAAAGTACCTGCCGAACGGGAAAAAGTGAGTCCGTTGGCTGTGAAGCTCTCCCCGGGATAGGCTGTCCCATCATAAAAACCTCCGGAATTTGTAAAATACTTTATGGTATAAGTTCCAGTGTAAGTTTGGCCTGCTATCAGATTGTCAGGGTTTAAAACCGGTTGGTATGCCCCTGTGCCACAATATAAAGTAAGCCCTGTTATCATACCGACATTCAATGATGTACACGATTGTCCGCCAATGATTAGTTCGGTGATTATTATACTACCTGTTGAATCAGGAATCCCTGAGACATTGTAAATAATTTCGCCATTTCCTACAGAAAAATTACCTGCACTGCGTGTGAATGTAAGTCCTTTTACAGTAAATGTATCTGCATCATATGATCCCCCATTACCACCTGTATACGGGATTCTTAATACGCCAGAGTAATTTTCGCCCACAAACAAGTTGGCTGGATTTAGCTTTGCATTGCAGTCCAGGGAAGTTACCGTCCCGATAGTAGATGAAGACGGCTCCACAATACGGGTAAAACTACAACTTCTACCTCCTATATTGAGAGTAAATAATGCATTGCCAGCTCCTGATGGAGTGCCTGTAATCTGAAGGACTAGATTTCCAGAACCATTGTTGAAAGTTCCGGCCTGTAACCCTGCGACCAATCCCGTAACTCCTGTAGAATTGATTGCCATGGCAGAATATGATCCTCCATTTCCTCCTGAGTATGGAACACTTGTTTCTATTCCAGAACTGTATACTGTACCATTGTAAATAGTTCCAGAATGAGTAGCCGAACTGCATTCCAAAGATAGAACTGTCCCCTCATTTTCAACTGGAAGACCAAGGCAGTTGGACCAAGCATCAGCCTGATAGGCACGTACGCATTTCTTAGTAGTGTCGTACAGTATCATCCCATTTTGGGGAGAAGATATATTATTCTCAGGATTTTCCACTCTATTTAGATATAGAGCTTTATTGTTGGAGCCAAGTTCTAGATCTGAACTTGCATGTGGTGTTTCTGTCTTGATTCCTACCTGTCCGAACATCATCAAACTTACTCCATAAGCTAAGACGATAAGCATTTTTTTCATCAAAATAAATTTTTAAAATTAGTATTCAATTTTATGCAGTCCAGAAATTTATCACGAAACTAATTCGTCTAACTCTTGACTTTAATACTGCAAAACTATGATGATTAAAAGGTGTTATCCTAAACTTACATTGGCAGAATTCTGGAAATATGCAAAAACTTAAAATTTAAAACATTGATTTTTAGCTATTTATTTATTTTTTAATTTTTGCTGTTCTCTCAATTTAGAAAGGTCGTAGTCTGATTTAAAGATGCACTTCTAATAGAAATAAACATTTTATCTTCTTCCTGAGCTATGAAACGATATATACATTCATTACAAAGAATACCAAATATGATTTTCAATATTGTTGTCATAGTGTGCATAGGGCGATTCCCAAGTAATTTAAAATAAGAGCTGCCATTTTGCTGAAAAAAATGATGTTGTTAATTAACAGCTTTTGGATTAGATGATGGTCATCTAAAAATTAATCGTCAATCAAAATTTGAAAGGCTTTTCTTCTTAAAAAAAGCAGACACTTAAATACCGCTTTTTTGAGTATTAAAAAATATCTACATCGCAACCATATTTCTACTGTTGTAGAAAATGGAAGCCCGGAGTTTAAGTGATAAGGTTAAAATACACTTTTTCCGGACCTTTCCATTTTTATTGATCTCACTACTATTTCAACCTGAAACCGTTGCACATGGTATTTTTTTTATAGTGATCTTACAGAGCTGTAACACTAAATAAAGCTTTAAAGTCGGAAATATTCGCATATGTAAAATTTGATGGATAAGATATGCCTGCACTGCTTGATGCAAAGGCATTGGTTCCGTTCAGATAAATGACTGTATTTAATGTATCACCTGATGTTAGTGTAACCATGCCGGTCACTACCACGGAATAACGTAGGATTGCTTGTCCTGGTGTTGCCCATCTGATTGTTGCATTGTCCATTATATTGGTGCCTCCTGAAGGGTTTCCTCCACAGTTCTTTCTGATTTCAAGGTTTACAGGATAATAAAATCCCGTCTCATTCCTGTCGGGTGCTGCATTTGGCATAATGTAGGCGGTTATGAGGTAGATGCCTGACTGAGATACCGTATAGGTACCTGTGCTGACTTCAAATCTGTTATTAGGGTCGGTAACTGTGTTATCAAATTTTTGAAAAAATCTTTGATTTACTGCTGTTCCGCTTATTCCCCCATTGTTTATAAAAGTGATACCTGATGATGCGTTGCTTAAAGAGATTGATGCCAATGTTGCAGAAGCAGGATTGACCGGTCCCCATTCTGTTGCTCCTAAATCATTAGTTTTTAATACATAACCGTTTGAAGGCGCATTGGAAGGCAAGATAATTGAACGGTCGGTACTCAAATTGGAGGGGGCTTTCAAAGATACCGAGTTTGTACCATTTGAGGAATCTTCGTAGAAGTTAATGGATGAAGCACTTCCAGTCAAGTTTGTGTTCACAGAAATGTTTCCTGCGACATCCAATTTTGCAACAGGAGTTACAGTTCCTACTCCTATTTGTCCATTACTAGTAATCACCACATCATTAATTTGCTGGGTTGAATTAGGCATTCCTGTAGTTGGATTGTCTTTGTTTCCATCGACATGAAATACCTGTTTTGGATTTTCTGTATTGATGCCTACTTGAGCAAATACAATAGATGAAAGTAGCGTAAATGTAAAAATAATTGTTTTTCTCATTGTTTTTCTATTTAGTATATTTTAATTATTATCTTAAATTTTCTAGTTGTAATTGTTTGGGTTATTACTCTGAATAATTAACTTATATGGATGACGATATAGAGAAATCACAATTCATATAAATCATGGTATTACTTCAGTATTTATTCTAAGAAAGATCTAAAATGGTAGTTGATCCAGTTAAGGACAGAATAAATAAAAAAATTCTTAATACTATCTGACTGACTTTCGATTTTCCATCTAAATAATCTGGATACAAATTACTGAGATTTATCTGTCTAGCTACAAAAAAAGCACTACTTAAGTATTACTGTTTTTAATTAATATTTTGATATATAGGGCTTTATATGTTTTGTGGATGAGTGGGGATTTGAATTTGCTAAAAGACCTCATATATCAATGTGATTAAATGAGAAGCAGTTTTATTTCCAAGTATTTTCTAACATTGTTAAAAAAAGTATTTAAATCTAATGCTTTATTCCAGGACTTGAAAAGATCAAAAATTGATTCTAGAGCATTATGCTTTTTACCTTGCAAGAATATGCTTTTTCTACATTCTTTCACTTTGAATTGTGAGATCCAAAATTTTAGCAATGAATAGAAGAACTCTTCCTGATCCATTTTTTGTAGAGGTTGTTATTGAGGTGACAAAATTGTTTCTATTGTAAAAATCTATCAAAATATAAATCCTAAGATGATCACTTTAAATAGTTGGTTATTTTGGTTTAGAATCTTTGTTATGAAAATTCAATATTGAAACGTACAAGATGGCAAAGTAAACAAACAGAATTTGTACTTAAACGTTTTATTTTGCTTCAGTTTTTATTGTGACAAATTACAGATCGGGACAGCTCTGTCCCATTTTCTGTAATTTTTTCGATCAGGATTTTTATATTCCTATCTACTTATTTATAATGACATTGTGTTTTAATATTTAAATACTTTTTTCAAATACAAGTTTAAGTACATAAATTCCCAGAGCTTTATATTGCAGTTGAATATATCCATATCGTGACGATCCTTAAATTTGAATTCTTAGCTGAAATTCATTGAGATCACGCCGTTATAAATCGTATAGGTAAACTTCTGTTTGTTCATAATACGCTAAGATTAGATGATTGTAGCTTGTTTTACTGTAATAAAACTCCAGACCTAAATAATCATTCTAATATGATTTTAATTCTATACAAAGATATCTGCGAGCAATATCGAATCCTAAATTTTCATTGGCAGAATTCCGGAAAACAACAAAATTTATTTTTTATATTGTTGGTAATCATTTAGTTGTATTCTTGTTTTGTTTTTGTGAAAGTTGGGTTATAAATTCTGATGGGGACATACCTTGTTCCTGTTTGAAGATATGTGTAAAACGACTTTGAGATGAGAATCCTGATATTTCTGATAAATAGCTGATTTTATAATTCAAATGCTCCGGATGGTTATAAATCTTATCTACAATAAAATTTATTTTAAGTCCGTTTATATAGTCATTAAAACTTTTGTTGCGATGAATTTTTAGTATATAATTAAGATACTTTGTGTTGGTTTCAAGGATTGTCGCAAGATTGGATTGTGTAAAGCCTTTTTCGGTATACGCTGTTCCATTTTCAAAACTCATTAATTTAGACAGAAGGTCTTTCTCAGTTTCATTAGAAATTAACTTTGTGTTTGTCTTAATGGAGATTTTAAAATCTTCACCTTTTCCTGATAATGAATGACCAGCATTCCCCAAATTATTTTCTTCCTGTCTTTTTTTTCTTTCTTCCAATTCATTTACAATTTCTTCAAACCTTATCTTTAATTCTTTTTTCTTCCGACGCATTTTAATAAACTGAAAATAAAAAATCGCTGAAAGTACAGAGAAAACTCCCAGAATAGAAAGCACCGTAGTGGAATTTTGTTTTTCTAACAATTTTTTCTCCTGTTTTTCCTGATTCAATATGGATTTAACAGCAAACTGAATATCTTTATTATTTTTATTTTGCAGTTTTTCATACTCTTTTTGATAAAGTTCTGAATAATAATTTTTCCTGAGATCATTACCAGTTTCCCCTGAGAGCTGGGACAGATTTTTGTAGAGCTCCGCCTTATTTGAGACATTATCTATTTTGAATTTTATTATATCATCCAGAGCTTGTTGATAAAATGAAATTGCCTTAGATTTATTTCCAATCGCTCTATAATAATCTCCAAATGATTTCAAACTCATATATTGATATTCCAGATCTTTTCTGACTAGATTATAACTTTTATTAAAAAAATAATAAGCAGAATCATACACTTTTCTTTTAAGGCATATATCTCCTTTTATCATGTAAATATTATATATTTCCCCTTCAGAATCTGAAAACTTTTCTTGTATTTTTATTGCCTTATTAATGTATTTATCAGCTTTATCATATTGCTTCCTTCCGCCAAGGTTGGCAGACATTCTTGCATAGGTACGGGATAGCATTCTCTGATATTCATGATTTTTTTCATCTTTAGGAACAAAAGATAAAATATCAGAATATTCATTGAATTCTTGTTCAGGTAAGCCCATTTTCCCATAATTGTCGCCTTTAAATTCTTTAAAAAGAACTTTTAAAACATGATGGTCAGCAGTTGCCGGTTCTTTGAGTCCCTTGTCCAAATAAAATAAACTTTCACTGTGCATATCAATCGAAAGAAGGCACTTGCCTAGTATCAGGTAGGATTTTGCCTTATTAAAGGAATCTCCATATCTTTCAGAGAGTATGGAAGCCTGCTTGGCATATCTCATTGAGCTTACAGCATCCCTAAGTATATACTTATCAGAATTATTCCATAAATTCTGAATCTCTTGTTGCCGCTTTTCGTCTATTTGAGCATATAAAAATTGAGACAGAACAGAAAAGAAAATAATGATAATGTTTTTCAAAAAAGAATTATAATTTGTTAAAAGGTTGTAATTTTTCTTCATATCTAAAAATAATAATTATAAACAAATTCCACTAGTCCCTTGATTCGATAGAAATTGTTATCGTTGGTATAATATAATTCTAAATTCAAATAAGATTAATAGAACCATCTTTTCCGTACTCCAATTTGGAACTGGTGGCAATAGTCAGATTACAGGTCAGATTTAGTGATAATACTCTTTTTAAAATCACTTAAAATAATTTCCTAATAAAAACAATTTTAATAGAACAAGTTGACCATATAGTTAACTTGTTCTATTTTACGGTCTAAAAAATCTAGGTGTTATAATTTGGTGTACTGAATTGTATTTATAAGTAAACTAATAAATAAACTTTAAACAAAAGAATGGCGTACATCAAGTACATTCATTTGCTTATTTCAACATTATTTTTTTTGTGATTCTGTTACCTTCCGGGGTAATAATTACAACAATTGCGTTCTTCGTACCTTTCACTGAATTGCTAATATTGAATGTGAACTTGTTACTGCCTTTGTTTAAAGTTATATTTTCAGCCTTTAATAATTTCCCGTCCATAGCGTACAGTTGCATGTTAGCAGTTCCGGTTTTTGATGTTTTTAATGAAATATGGATATCATCAATGACGGGATTAGGGTAAAATTGCACAGCGGACTCACTTTTGATCTCATTATTAGCCAAAACCAAGGTTGGAAGATAGACGATCCAGCCATATGCAACTATTGCCGGGCCATCTTCAAACCCGGCTATGTATTTACCATTTGGAGAAATTGCGTAAGCTGCTCCCATAGAATCTAAGGTTGAATTAACCGTGACTCCCAAATTTGTAAGATAGGTTTTGAAATCTATGGGAACTGTGCCTAATGCAGGATTGTATATTATTGTATATCTATTCGTATTGGCTGGTTTATACCACATTCCCACTACTGTTCCGTCATTTGATATTCCTCCAAACGATCCTCCGGCGTATATAGACGGATCGGGGTTTGCAAATTCGGTGTAAGAATCTGAAGCAGGATCATATATGAAAGGGAGATTATCAAAAGTACCCACTGCCACACCGCTTTCGTTTATGGCCCGAACTTCGCTACTGGTAGATACCGGCAAATTACCATTTTTTGTAATATATTTAAAAACGCCCGTTTCACTAAACAATGTTGGTACACGTCTGGTTGACGGTGTTGGAATATCTACCCATCCCGCAACTTTACCTGTATTATTAACGGTATAAAAAGTACCATTTACAAAATCATTGTTGCTGGCCCTGGTTGTGATACCTGTTTGTATATCATGAACAAAGGGAATTACATAATTACTATTAGCAATTTGGTCGAAGACTCCCATTTGTCCGGCAATATATCTGCCATTGTCAGATATTTGGTAAGGAACACTTTCCGGAAATGTGGAGGTAGTGGTTGTATTTGCCGGAAATGGAATAGTAGTCCATGTAGTGCTGCCATTTAATTTATAGGCAGGTAATCTAAAGCCTCCGCTTGTTATACTTCCTATAAAGTCTCCATTATTATTAGTACCTCTCAATCGATAAACTATAGGCTCTTTTACTACATAAGTATTAGTTGACCAATTATAAATAAGTCCGAATGAAACAGCAACCCCGTTATCATTTACGTCCTGAAAAGCTGAATTATTAACAGCAAGTTTACGGTATTCCTGTGCGGTTAAAAAATTAGATATAATGCTTAATACGACAAATACCAAGAAATTATTTTTTTTCATAGGTAGAATATTAATTTTATTTCAAAGTTCTGATAATTAATTGAATTAATCAATACTTAATCTGTTGTGAGCTCCTAGATGAAAACTTATCATGATAGTTATGATTTATAAATCATACATTATAATATTTCTGTTTCTCTTTTCCTTGCCATCGCAAAGAGTCTCTAGCTTCATTGTAAATTTTAATATAGTTTTTTCACGAAACAAAGCTAAAAGAGTCGCATAGATGTGTATATTTTGTTTATCTAGTTGTTACTTAAAATCACATTATTCATTACCTATCACTTTTACCAATTTATTCAATTTTGAAAATAATTTCTGAATTTCTCACATATAAAATTTTCATCGATGAAATAAATTGCACAATTTTGAATTAACTATTAACTAATGATAAAAAATTTATTTACTTTCAGTCTGCTTGTTTTTAAGCAACCTGAATGCTTAGGTCAATCCAAGGCTTCTTACTGGGTGGGGAACATGTCTTTATGACCACAACAAGAATGGAAATCCTGTACATTCCCGAGGTATTATTGCTACACTACAAATTCAAGCACAGCTATAGAACTCGTGGCTGAAGCAACAAAGCGACTAATAATGTAGAAAATATAGCAGGAAGTATGCCTTTTACTGTTGCTGATGGTTCTAATTTAAGTCATGCTGCTTATCGCAAAAATGGAGTCAGGAGACCTATTGGTTATTTTCTTGCAGACCAAATTTCAATCAAATTTTACTGGAAGCTTTGAAACGAGATCAATTGCTAATTCTCTATTCTGAAAGATGGTTTTTTCAAAAATTTTTAGCGGACGATAAAATATTTTAGCTGGTAGTAATATAAGCAGTTATAACTTTCACTCTGGTTGTTCTGATCTTGTGAGGTAATGATATGCAATTTTACGACATGTTTTGTCGTGATCAATATGGATTTATACAGAAATAAAAAAACAAAATGGAAAAAAACTTAAAAACGTAAGGTGGAAATCTCTGCTGGAAACCACCTTAAAAAATAAAGCAAAGGCTTAAATACTTTTAAGTCTAAATAAAAATACTTCTTTCGTAGAAATATTAAAAATCAATAAAAAAACATATGAAAAAAATTATTCTTCTTTTCGGATTAATGTTGATAGGGCATATCTATGCACAAAGTCCGTTATCCAGATTTAATGCCGTGGCTTCAGGAGCCAATATGGTGAATTTTTCAAGTACGAGTGATGGGAATCCTACCTCATTTTTATGGGAATTTACAGGAGGTAACCCGTTTTCCTCAACCATTTCAAATCCCAATGTGTCATATTCCGCAGCAGGAATATATACCGCTAAACTTACTGTTACCAATGCTTCAGGAAGTTCAGTTTCTGTAAGAACGATAAAGGTTTCAGCAGCAAATATTCTAGATTTAGGTTCCGGAAGAAACGATGACGGAACTTTAATGTCTGATGCAAGCATTCCTGATCCCGACTGGACTTATACAGATCCGAATGGGGTTGTGAGTACACCTGTTACACGTTATGCAGCAACTGCAGCAGGCTGGTCCTCGGCATCAACAGGAGGTATTGCAGGAATTACAAGATGGATCACAGGGAATAATGTGATAACCGGAGATCACTATTATGTAAGTAAAGAGTTTGAGATACCTGCAGGAGTGTCAACTGCCGTTTTGAACTTAAGATCATTATCTTTTGTTAGAAACTGGACGTATCTGGTGAAAAAAAATGCAGACGGAACAGAAACGGATACTCAAATTACAGCTACCACTTGGATGAGTGACGGAGCTAAGGGCTGGCTGAATTCCAGAAGCCCGGAAGTTGTTAATTATCCTTTGGCTCCTGGAAAATACTATATAAAAGTAAAGTCCTATACTAATAATACAGGTCAGAGACAGGCTATAGATGTTAATGCCAATGTAAATTTCGGATATGGATTTACGTTTTCGCCAATTGCTGAGTTTTCTGCAACACCTACTTCCACTTTTACAGGAAGTAATGTGCAGTTTACTAATCTTTCACAAGGTACGCCGATATCAACTTTATGGAATTTCGGGGATGGAGCTAATGTACTTACTTCAACTCAAAACAATCCTGTTGTAGCATTTTCTACAGTGGGGAATCATTATGCGGAATTAAGTGCAGATTATGGCAATAGTTTGATCTCATCATTGAAAATTGATAATTATGTTCAGACCAGCCAGATTGATGCACCAGTAGTTTCTGCTACACAACCTAATTGTAGTGTTTCATCAGGATCTATTACTGTAACCTCTCCACTTTCGGGAGTTACTTACAGTTTTGATAATGGAAATACTTTCCAGATATCAAATACTATTTCAGGATTATCTTCAGGAAATTATCAGGTAAAAGTGAAAAATCAGCAGGGTACTGTTTCACAAGCTACAAATGTTACTATAAATTCTGCTCCTGCCGTTCCTATGATACCGGTGATTACAATTACCCAACCTACATGTACTGTTAGTACAGGAGGTATTACGGTAACTTCTCCGGCTTTAGGCATGGAGTATAGCTTTGACGGAGGTGTAACTTACCAGACTTCAAATACAAAGAATGGTTTACAGGCAGGAACTTATCAGATTATGATTAAAAATAGCGATGGGTGTACCTCTGTGACAAGTGCAACTATTAATGCTGTAGACTGCAGAGACTGGACTAAAGCACCTAACAGTTATGTTTTTGATCCTAATCAAAATAATGATGGGTTCTACATTCCTGTAAAAAAAGCCTATGCAATGTGGAAGGATCAAGATGGATTATTAAATGATGCTACAGCACTTGATGGTATACCAACAGCAGAAGTATACTGGGAGGATGTTGCAGGTTTAATTCGTTCTACAAATTATAATCTTGTAGTAGATGGTTCAGGAGAGAATGCAAGGATCAAAGTAGAAATAGATAAGGCAAAAGGCGAAGGAAATGCGGTTGTTGCATTAAAGATTAACAATAAAATTATTTGGAGCTGGCATGTTTGGGTTACGGATGATCCGTCTAACGGGGTAACCTATGGAAATCTCTATGATAATAATACAGTGAATGGAGAGCAAAGAGCTAAATATGTTGAAAATGGAGTTGTTAAATCCTTCATACCAAAATGGATGGATAGAAACCTTGGTGCAACCAACCGTGACTTTATTGGCTATGATTGGAATAAATCAGGAGGACTTACTTATCAATGGGGAAGAAAAGATCCTTTCCCACCTTTTGAATATAAAGATAGTGCAAAATATGAGATCAGTGGAACTATAGGTACAAAAAAACATTTGTATGATTATACCGGAAATGATACTACGGATAAGATAGCAAGTAGACAAAGACCTTTTAGTGGGACTAATGATATTAATAACAATGTTAAATTTTCAATAAATAATCCTTTAGATCTCATCTTTACAAATATTGTATTAGGAGATGCATGGTTTGCACAAAGCATAGGTAATACTCCGGCTTCCAGAAAAAAAGCTGATCTTTGGGGTGATAACTCGGAAAATATTCCAACAACAACAGGGGGAGAAATTAATGTATATAAGCCAAAGACCTCATATGATCCTTGCCCTAATAAATGGAGAATACCATCTTATATAACTAATGCTTTTAGTACCAATGTCAGTAATTCTATGCAGCCATGGGGAAGAAACAGAAGCAGCATGATGTATGATGCGGGCTATAAAGATATAAAACCAACTGCTGAAAATATGGTCTTGAAAGGAATAAAAATTTATCCTAATTTAGGAATGGATTTTACCAATACGACATCTCCATATTCTCAAGGACAGTTCTCTCGAAATATGGGAGTTTATCCGGGCAATGGTAAATATGTTGTAGGAAAAACAGGAGAATTTTATCATCAGGATCCACATGAAACTTCTATCCACTCGGCATCAGTTGCCAATACAAATCCTTATGAGTACTTTTTTTACGCTTATGGAGATGCAGGACAAATGGGAGGTGTTAATAGTTCAAATGTTTATGTACCATCACATCCTGATCCGGCTTTATACCCTAATATGTTTGGGAAATATTATCTTAATCCACAAGAGTCTACATCCTCTCTGGGCGCAGCAATGGCTTGCCGTTGTATAGAAGATAAGTATGCCAATGAATATGACTTCCCAACCAGTTTCTTTACTAATGAAACTATTGTAAATTATACAGAAGGAATTAAAGACCCAAATAGTTATTTAGTTACCAGAACAACTACTGAAAAGGAAATAAAAATCCCAATTAGTAAAGCATTTTCTGTTTATAATCAATATCTGTCAGATCATGGAATGCTCGATTTTAGCAATCTAAAGGTAAACGTATACTGGTCAGATAACAGATCTCTGATCTCCAACATAAAAGTGATCAATACACCAACTAGTAGAGATAATATCAAAGATGCTTATATCTCTGTAAAGGTGGCATCAGATCAATCTGGAAATGCAGTTGTTTCACTACATAACGGAAATATTTCTACTCCTGCTTACTGGAGCTGGCATATTTGGGTAACCAATACCAATGTAGATGAAGTGGCTTATCAGACAGAAGATGTATTATTACCACCCACAGCAAATTATGTAAATTTCACAAACTCTGGTGCTCAACCAATGAAAAATACATTCATGGATAGAAACCTTGGTGCTACAGATGTATTCCCGGATGTTGTTAATCCTGAATCGGTTGATAATACAAATGAGCTTCCTTTGATCAACGGTTCTGCAGGAATGCAGTACCAATGGGGTAGAAAAGACCCTATTCCTAGTTTTATTACAACTGGAGTAAACATTTCCAATGGAGCTGCAAAAACAGGAGAGTACAGTATATGGACGTCATCTGGACCGGATGCAAACGGAAATATATACCCTTCATCATTCACTGAACTTACAGGCAATACCTATGAAAATACTTATGTTAAGCAAAGAGGTACTGATTACGGAACTGTTGGAATTACGAAGGCTGAAAACATAATGAATAATTTGAAATATTCTGTGGAAAATCCACTCGCTTTTATGATTCCGGGTACAAAATACACAAACAGATCAACTCTGAACTCTTTTTACGGACAGGACTGGTTGTATTCTACACCTAATCAAATGATGGACAGATGGGGACATGCCACATCAAAATCGGTATTTGATCCATGCCCCGGAGGATGGAGGGTTCCGGATATTTCTAACGGAGTAGTAGATAATGATCCTAATGATCCTGATCATTTGGATGACAATAAAGGAAGTTCACCATGGTATAACGGCTTTTATAAGAAAAATGCATCTGTAGATCCGTTTAGAATTCACAGTATGGGTATTGCTCAGGAGGTAGATTTTGATATCAAAAATCCAACGGATATTTATAATGGTGGTGTTCCTTATTATTTAGGAAATACAATTAAAAATGCAAGCACAGTATACGGATATCAGTTTGGTATTTCAAATGACAATAATAATCCTAATTCAAAATATAAAATCGGAAATTACCCTGTAACAGGATTTAGAGGTTTTAGTAATAATGAGGCAGTTTCAGCTTCAATAAAGTTAGGCGTTTCAGGAGTATGGACGGCAGCCTTAAGATCTGCCAATTCCTATGGGACAGCACATAACCTGACTTTTTGGACCAATAGTCTTACTTCTTCTAAGCTAACATCAATGAATGATGCGTTTATTAATCATCCAATGAATGCTATGAACGTAAGATGTGTGAAAGAAGAGTCGAAATTTGGACAGTTACTGGGAACAGCGTCTAATATTGGAAAAATAACAGGAAGTACTCCATCTGCGAAAAGCAGTGTGAGACAATCTGCGGATGCTGAAACGGATACTAAGATAGATGTTTATCCAAATCCATTTAATAGTTTCTTTATGGTTAAAGGAGAAAACCTGAAGTCTTATGAACTATATGATATCTCCGGAAAGTTAGTTAAACAGGGAAGTCTTAAAGAAAAGACTATTCAGGCAAATAATTTAATTAAAGGAGAATATATATTAAAAATAACAACGAATGCAAATACAATAAAAATTAAAAAAATTCTTAAAAACTAATAGAATGGCCAGCTTATTAAGCTGGCTTTTTTATATAGTTTTTCACGGCTCACTCTATTGACTTGCGATGGAATAGAGGGAGTTTTTTTTAATGTTTAAATCACTGAAAATAAATAAGTTAAAAACAATGAAGTAATAAAGTTATTCTATATCAAACCATTCGAATTCTCGAATACAGCCCTAAAGAATACTGTGAATTCTTTTCAGTAAGAATTCGGAAGAAAAAGTATATTAATGGTCTGATTTTTCAGACAACTTAAAAAAGAGAAAAAATTCATTGACAATATGGATTCGATTATTCGAAAATAGGAGGGATTTTTCGTACTAAGCCGAAATCTTACAGCAGAAATTACGGTTTTCTTACAAGCGTTGCTGGTTGGATTTTTCTAAGACGAGTTTGAAATTCGCCAGCTCAGGATTACTGTGAACCTTGTTTGTTGACGATTTACAGATAGATATATTTATTCATATACCAAATTGTAGTGAATATTTTCAATATCTCCTGTTACGGGATATACTTAATCTAATCATAAATGATAAAATAGGAATTAAGTGTTCGATTGTACTACCTCTATGCCCGCAAAGTCAGAAACCAAAAATAAGATAAAACGCTGTAATCATCAATGTTTACAGCGTTTTTTGTTCTAGTAACAGAAGAAAATCAAAAGAGGTCACTATTTATATGATCTTTTTAATGGCTTATCGTGAAAATTTGAAAATAGGTCATTAAAAACTCGTGGAAAGCCAACCAATTAGGCCGTCTAATGATTGTGCATCTTGCAGAAAGAGGTTGCAATAAGTAAATTATTAAACAATTAAAGCTATCGCACAATGAACAAAACATTCAACCTGTTATTCTTAATAAAAAAATAAAATCAGAATAAACGGAACGGCTCACATCTACTTACGAATCACGATAGATGGCAAGGCAGCTGAAATTTCCGCTAAAAGATATATTGGCCCCAGAGAAGTGGGATAATAGAGTTCAGAAGGCAACAGGTAACTGTCAGGAGATTAGAACGCTCAACTTCTATCTTAAAACCTTTGGAACAGAAAGTTTACGATTCAATTTGTTTAACTGTTAGACTAATTATTAAATAATTTACATAATGAAAACCCTTTAAGAATTACCTTACTGTGTATAGAAAAATCCTATGATATGATAACTTTTTACCTCTTAGGTTAAATAATTGTAAAAAATACACGTCTTAAATATATGGGTTTAATCAGAAAATGGACGTTTTTCTTATAACTTTTTTAAAAAATATCAATAAAATTTAAAATTTTCTTATCATAAATTAGATGAAAATAAATATTAATTTTTTAAGTGTCAATTTAACATTTAAATAGCTATATATTAAGGTATTCTGAAATAATAATCATAAAATTAATGATAACCTTATCATATTTTTTACATCATTCTTATCATAAAAAAATGATATATAAACTGTTGATATATAGCCTGTAATGTATATTTTATTTTTTTTTCTCAATTGAATTTTTATATTTGTGATGTTACGCTAATGTTAATAAAAGATGAACCAGGATTTTATTCATACCTATGTTTCTGTTGATTGTGTGGTATTTGGATTTGACCATGACAACAGGCTCAATATCTTGCTTGTGCAACGTCATGTTGACGATGTGCCTGTGGATAGGCAAAGAAAATTGCCGGGCAGCTTGATTTTCAGTAATGAAGATGTGGATGATGCAGCGCATAGGGTTCTTCATGAGTTAACAGGAATTAAAAAAATGGTTCTCAAGCAGTTCAAATGTTTTGCTGATCCATTTCGAGCAAGCAATCAGACTGATATCAAGTGGATGGGAACGGAATATATGCATAATATTGACAGAATTATTACGGTGGCCTATCTTTCTTTATGTAAAATCGATCATAAAATTAACAGCACCAAATATGAAACAGTCGATTGGTATCCTGTAGATCAGGTCCCTGCATTGCCCTTTGATCATAATAAAATCATCAATGAATCCTTGACAGAGATAAGAAGATGGATTGAGACAGATTTTTCTATTATTTTTGAATTGCTGCCAAAAAAGTTTACCATAAGACAGCTGTATCAACTTTACAGCGCGTTAAGTGAAAAACAGATCGATATCAAGAATTTTCACAAAAAAATTTCGTCATTTAATTATATTATTCCTTTAGAAGAGATAGAGCAAAACGTATCGCATCGGGCAGCAAGATACTATCGGTTTGATGCCAAAATCTATAAGAAAAACAACACTAAACTAATTAAATAAATCCCCCTTTTCAAATTATGTATTTGCTAGGATATGACATAGGCAGTTCTTCTGTTAAAGTTTGTCTCATTGAGGCATCCAGTGGAAAAATTATTGCATCAGACTTTTCTCCAAAAAAGGAAATGAAAATCATGGCAGTCAACCCAGGCTGGGCAGAACAGAACCCTGCAGAATGGTGGCTGAACCTAAAGCTGGCACATGAATCTGTAATGCATGAATCCGGAATCAATCCTGAAGATATTAAAGGAATTGGTATTACCTGGCAGATGCATGGACTGATCCTGGTCGATAAAGACCAAAATTTGCTTCGTCCTTCGATTATCTGGTGTGACAGCCGTGCTGTGCCCTATGGCGAAAAGGCTTTTCAGGAAATCGGAACTGAGAAATGTTTATCCCATCTTCTTAACTCACCCGGAAATTTTACAGCATCAAAATTAGCTTGGGTAAAAGAAAATGAGCCTGAAATCTTTGAAAAAATTGATAAAATAATGCTGCCGGGGGATTATATAGCCATGAGGCTTTCCGGAGAAATAGGAATAACAATTGAAGGACTTTCTGAAGGAATATTTTGGGATTTTAAGAACAACCGTATTTCTGAAGATGTCATTAATTATTATGGAATTCCTAAGAGCTTTTTTCCTGAAATTATTCCTACTTTCGGTATCCAGTCAACAGTTTCGGCATCAGCTGCTCAGGAATTAGGATTAAAAGCCGGAACGCCTATTTCATACAGGGCAGGAGACCAACCCAATAATGCGCTCTCTCTGAATGTTTTCAATCCCGGAGAAATAGCTTCAACAGCCGGCACTTCAGGAGTGGTATATGGAGTGCTCGATCAATTGGAATATGATACGCTGTCGAGAGTAAATACATTTGCCCATGTCAATTACAGCCCTGAGCAAACCAGATTGGGAGTTTTATTATGTATCAACGGAACAGGAATTTTAAATTCCTGGTTAAAGCACAATTTTGCAACCTCACTGTCTTCCTATGGCGATATGAATGACCTGGCATCACTTTCCCCGATAGGATCAAAAGGATTGAGTATTATCCCTTTTGGAAACGGAGCAGAAAGAGTACTGGAAAACAAAGATACCAGCTGTTCTATGCACGGGATTAATTTCAATATCCATACAAAAGGAGATATTTTGCGTGCGGCACAGGAAGGAATTGTCTTCTCTTACGAATATGGAATGGATATTATGAGGAATATGGGGATGAACATCCAGGTGATCCGGGCAGGAAATGCCAATATGTTTTTAAGTTCAATTTTCAGGCAGTCGCTTGCCAGCGTGAGCAATGCGATGATTGAGCTTTATGATACAGACGGAGCGGTAGGGGCTGCCAGAGCCGCCGGGATGGGAATAGGTTTTTATGCCGATTCTAAAGAGGCATTTTATTCACTCGAAAAAATAGCAGTTATAGAACCTGAAACAGAAAAAAGAGAACAATATTTAGAAGCATACTCAAGGTGGAAACAGCATCTTAACGAAATCATCTAATCATCCTGCAACGAAGCTATTCATTGTACCTGCGGACCTATTAAATCAGCAGGCAGGGGATTCCTGTATTAAATTATAAAGAACAAATTAAAAATAAAATCAAATAATATGAACATTTTAACAGAAACAAAAGCATTTTTTCCAGGTATTGAAAACATCAGATTTGAAGGTAAAGAAAGTAGAAACCCTATGGCATTCCGTTATTATGATGCAGATAGGATCGTGATGGGAAAACCAATGAAAGAATGGATGCGTTTTGCAATGGCATGGTGGCATACTCTGTGTGCAGACGGAAGTGATCCGTTCGGCGGAGCAACGATCCACCATCCTTGGGATATTGGCAATGATGCGGTTTCCAGAGCTAAACATAAAATGGATGCAGGTTTTGAATTCATGTCTAAAATTGGATTCCAATATTACTGTTTTCATGATGTAGACTTAGTTGCTCCGGCAGATAACTGGAAAGACTATGAAAAGAATCTTCAGGCTGTTGTAGAATATGCCAAAGAAAAGCAAAAAGAATCAGGGATCAAGCTTCTGTGGGGAACAGCTAATGTTTTCACGCATGAAAGATACATGAACGGAGCTTCTACCAATCCTAATTTTGATGTGGTAGCCTGTGCAGGAACGCAGGTGAAAAATTCCATCGATGCAACCATCGCTCTTGGTGGCGAAAACTATGTGTTCTGGGGTGGCAGAGAAGGTTATATGAGCCTGCTGAATACAGAAATGAAAAGAGAAAAAGACCATCTGGCCCGCTTTCTTTCAATGTCCCGTGATTATGCCCGCAATCAGGGATTCAAAGGAACTTTCCTTATTGAACCGAAACCGATGGAACCAACCAAACATCAATACGATTACGATTCTGAAACAGTGATTGGATTCCTGAGACATTATGGTTTAGACAAAGATTTTAAACTTAATATCGAAGTGAACCATGCTACCTTGGCAGGACATACATTCGAGCATGAGCTTCAGGTAGCAGTTGACGCAGGATTGTTGGGAAGTATTGATGCCAATAGAGGAGATTACCAAAACGGATGGGATACAGATCAGTTCCCTGTTGATTACCGTGATCTCGCGCAAGCCTGGCTGGTACTTCTTCCGGCAGGAGGATTAGGAAACGGAGGTGTTAATTTTGATGCGAAAATCAGAAGAAATTCTACCGATCCTGAAGATTTATTTATCTCCCACATTTCCGGAATGGATGTTTTTGCCAAAGGATTATTGGTTGCTGCAGATATACTGGAAAACTCCGATTATAAAAAATTACGTGCAGAACGCTACGCTTCTTTCGACAGTGGTAACGGAAAAGCTTTTGAAGAAGGGAATCTTACATTGGAAGATCTTCAGAGAATTGCTCATGAGGTTGGTGAACCTCAGGCCAAAAGTGGAAAACAGGAATTGTTTGAAGCAATCGTGAACATGTATATCTAAATAATTATAGAAGGCTTTCGTATAACACTAAGGATTTATCAATGGCCTTTCTATTAATGTAATATTAAAAATAATAATTATGAACAGATTTCATTTTGCTAAAACCAACAGGGCTGCGATATTTTTCGCCATGGCTCTGTTACCGTCAAGCTTAGCTTATTCTCAAAGTAAAAAAGATACTGTTGCCAAAGAAAATAAGATAGAAGAAGTTATTGTAATTGGATACGGTACACAGAAAAAAGAAGCGGTTACAGGATCCGTATCGTCCCTTGGCGGAACCGCTCTCAAAGAAGTTCCTTCGGCAAATATAACGGATGCAATACAAGGCCGTCTTCCAGGAGTTGATATTGGCAGGACCTCTACAAAACCAGGTGCTGTACAACAGATTCGTATCAGAGGAGAACGTTCATTAACAGGCTCTAATGATCCCTTGATTGTATTGGATGGAATTCCTTTTGTAGGCTCTTTAGGAGATATAAGCCCATCAGATATTAAAAGTTTAGACATCCTTAAAGATGCATCTGCCACAGCGATTTATGGATCACGTGGTGCAAATGGAGTCATCTTAATAACAACAAACAGAGGGTCAAAAGGTCAGAAAGCAAGATTTACCTATAACGGATATACTGGATTTCAGACTATCTTCTCTAAATATCCGGTAATGGATGGACCTAAGTTCGCCAAATTACGTGCAGATGCCAAAATGTTTACCAATGCACAGGATGAATTTAATGATATAAATACAGACTGGCAGGATAAATATTACGGTGTAGGATTGATGATGAACCATGATGTAGGGGTTGCAGGAGGAAGCGAAAAAGGAAATTACAACTTTGGGGTAGCGTATTTTCAGCAGAATGGAGTAGTCCCTTTGCAAAGCTATAAAAGACTTTCTATCAGAGGTTCCTTAGATCAGGAAGTCAGTAAGTTTATAAAAGTAGGTTTCTCCACAAACTCCAACTTTTCTATCAATGATTTTAACGGTGTCAGCGGTGCCCCTATGTTAGGCTATTCACCATTGGTTACCCCCTATAATGCCGATGGAAGCCCTAAGACCGTCATGTATAGTGCCATTGATCAGACTGCTCTCCAGACCAGAGGTATTCTCGAAAGTTTAGGCGATGCCTATGCTGACCGTACCAATGCTTTCAGTTCATACAATAATCTTTATGGAGAATTAAAAATCCCAGGTGTTGAAGGTCTTAAATACAGGCTAAATGTTGGTCTTACCTACAGAAATTCAAATAGCGGAACCTATACAGGAACCGGTATACTCAATGTAAATCCTGCTACTGAGTCTTCGGCTGGAATTGGAAATTCGCTGACAACACAGTGGGTGTTGGAAAATATACTCTCTTATGACAGAACCTTCGGTAAACATAAAATTAGTGCAACGGCATTGTATTCTGCAGAACAGACCAAGTACAACAGCTCATACATATCAGCAAGGGATGTTCCTATTGATGCCTTTCAATACTTTAATTTAGGCCACGCACAAGGGGAGGTTACAATTGATCCTAATAACCAGGGATATTATAAAAGAGGTCTCATGTCTTTCATGGGAAGAGCCTTATACCAATATGACAACCGTTATATGCTGACTGCTACTGTCCGTTCAGACGGAGCTTCAGTTTTAGCTAAAGGGCATCAGTGGCATACTTATCCCGCAGTTTCTGTCGGTTGGAATATTGCCAATGAAAACTTCCTAAAAGATTCAAAATATATCAATCTGCTTAAACTGAGAGCCGGCTTCGGACAAACTTCTAACCAGTCTGTAGGTCCATATACCACTTTTGGAAGCTTAAGTACCGTTCCTTATAATTTCGGGGATGAATTTGTTATCGGGAATTATGTAAACACAGCGTCAAATGCAAGGTTGGGCTGGGAGTTTTCAAAAACCTGGAATTATGGACTGGATTTCACTATACTTAACAGAAGAATTAGCGGTACCTTAGAATATTATATCACAAAGACAGAGCAATTATTGCTAAGCAAAGGATTGCCTGCATCCAGCGGTTTAGGTTCCGTAACCGAGAACGTGGGAGCATCGGAGAATAAAGGTTTCGAAATATCTCTTAATGGTACTATATTCAATAATCCTGATGGGTTTAGCTGGGAAGTCGGAGGTAATTTATATGCCAATAGGAATAAAATCACATCATTAGCTTCCGGGACAGACCGTAATGAAGGAAATTTATGGTTTGTAGGTCATAATATCAATGCTTTATATGATTACCAGTACGTAGGATTATGGCAGCATGGAGATCCTTATCTGAGCGTATTGGAGCCTGGAGGAAATGTAGGAATGATCAAAGTTTTATACACAGGCGGATATAATGCAGACGGAACTCCGATTAGAGCTATCGGACCAGCTGACAGGCAGATTATTGATACTAATCCGGATTTTATGGGAGGTTTCAATACAAGATTAGCGTATAAAAACATTGATCTTAGCGTGGTTGGAGCATTTCAGAAAGGTGGAGTATTAATCAGTACACTATACGGCTCTTCAGGATATCTCAACAGGCTATCGGGAAGAGGAAATAACGTGGATGTCGATTACTGGACTGAAGAAAATCCAAACGTACGCTATCCGAAACCAGGTGGAATGATGAGCGGAGACAATCCGAAATACGGCTCAACTTTAGGCTTATTTGATGGCTCATATGTAAAAATAAGAACCATTACAGTAGGTTACAATTTCAATAGAAATACTTTGGAAAATTTAGGAGTAAACAGTCTGAGACTATATGTTACAGTACAGAATCCATTTGTTTTTGGCTCTCCCTACTACAGAGAATCGGGTATGGATCCGGAGCCGAATTCAAGAGGAAACGAGAATCAGGCCGTAAACTCATATAAAAGCAATCAGTTAGTAATTGGTACAAATAATCCTTCTACAAGAAACTATATGATGGGGCTAAACCTAACCTTTTAAAAAGAAAAATCATGATCAATTTAAATAAAAAATTTATCGCTGCTCTATTTCTGGCATCATTAACATTCAGTACAGGATGTAATGAGATATTGGATGAACAGCCAAGAGGCATATATACGCCGGAAGATTTTACAACAGAAAGAGGAATTACACAAGGAGTTACAGCATTGTACAGACAGATGAGAATGCTTTATGGGAACGGATACTTCTTAAATTCTACCATGACAGGTACTGATGAGGCGACTTGGGGAAAAGATGCGGATGGTAATTTTAAAGCTTTGGATATGTCTAATAATGGTAATATTGACAGCTCAACATTTCCAACAAGTATGGTGTGGGGATCTGTTTTTCCTGCCATCAATTCTGCAAATGGGGTTATACAAAACGGTCCTTTAATTAATGTACCCGAATCACTGATTTCAGAAGCAAGATTCTTTAGATCATTTTATTACTTTTTACTGGTTCAGACCTATGGTGGTGCACCGCTGGATTTGGGTTCAGGAGAACTGGCATTCAATATCTCACCAACAACTACTTCAGTAAGAAATACCGTTTCAGAAGTTTACACAAAAGCCATTTTTCCCGATTTAATCAAAGCCATTGATAACCTTCCAGCAAGTCCGAGGGTTACCGGCGGTGTTACCAAAAATGTTGCGAGATTATATCTTTCAAAAGCATATTTAACGTATGCCTGGTGGCTTCAAAACCCAAACAGTATCCCAACCTATCCGGAGACAACAAGAACAGATCCTGATGGTCACAATGCACAATGGTACTTCCAAAAAGCTTACGATATTGCATTAGACGGGATCAATAACCCGGGGCCTTACGCTTTACAGCCTACCTATTATAATTTGAATCTAGGATCAAATGACCGTAATAAGGAGTGTATGCTGTATGCAGACCATACAGAGACAAGTGCTTATTATAATGAAGGCGTTATTCAGGCAAGTTACGGGGATGGCTGGTCTCCAAATAATTTTGCTGCCTGGATGATGACCTGGAATTATCCTAATATCAGAAGCAGTACTTCCAGTACATCATGGTCTGCTGTAAGCTCAGTACAAAGAGCAGCGGTTCAGGATTTGGGACGTCCGTGGACACGTATGGCTCCTACCATTGATGTGATTAAAAATACATTTGCAGATAAAACAAATGATTCCAGATATGACGGAACATTCGTGACCACCTACCGCGGTAACTGGGACAAAGCAGGGATGACTCAGACTACCTTGTATAATGCCAATAATCTTCCGGTACATCCTGGTGATGCGATCTTAACGTTCCTCAAGGACGATTCTGCACAGCCAACATATCCTTCCAATGCTGGCAATAGTAATATTGGAGCAGGTACACTTCCGGGAAGAGCAGACTGGATAATTGCACCAAACGGTATCAGCAGAGTAGTATATCCGGGTATATGGAAAATCGGAACGTACCGCACAGATAATGGCAACGGCTTAGGATATCCAAATCCAAGTTTAACCCGCCCGTTTGTAGCCGCTAAATTTTCAGAACTTTACTTCTTAGCAGCCGAGGCAGCAGTTAAAGGAGCTTCCGGATCTATGAGCCCTAGAGATCTTATTAATGTAATCAGAGCCAGAGCAGGAAAATGGGTATGGAGTGTTAGCGGAAACGTTGCAAAAGTACAGGATAACAGTGCTGCGATGATTGCTGCTACACCAAATACTATTACAATAGATTACATTCTGGCAGAAAGATCCCGTGAGTATTATGGCGAGGGATACAGATGGTATGATCTGGTACGTACGCAGAAATGGGAAGAATATGCAGCTACTTATAAAATTGGAGGTCCTAATTATGGAGACCATACCCCTCAGACGGTAACGCGTAATATTCAGAAATTCCATTATCTGAGACCAATTCCTCAGGGGCAGCTTGATGCAATGGAAGTTTCTGCCGATATCAAGGCTAAATATCAAAACCCTGGTTACAATTAATATTTATACACATTCATGTTAATAGAAGCAAAGTAGATGTATTTATTACATCTGCTTTGTTTAAATGAAAAAATAAAGACTATGGAGAAAACCTGGCGTTGGTTTGGGAAGAAAGATAAAATCAAATTGGACATGCTGCGTCAAATTGGCGTAGAAGGTATTGTCTCTGCACTTCATGATATTCCTAACGGAGAAATCTGGTCGTTGGATGCAATTAACGATTATAAAAATTATATAGAAAGTTTCGGACTTCATTGGTCTGTTGTAGAAAGTCTGGCAGTAAGTGAAGCCATAAAATATGGAGGGGAAAACAGAGATCGGTTAATAGAAAATTACATTCAGAGTCTTGAAAACCTCGGTAAGGCAGGTGTTACAACAGTCTGTTATAATTTTATGCCTGTTTTGGATTGGGCAAGAACAGATCTTTATTATCAATGGAAAGACGGTTCATCATCATTATATTTTGATAAAGCTAAATTTGCTTATTTCGAAATCCATATTCTGCAAAGAAAAGGCGCGGAAAAAGATTATAATCACGAAATTCTCTCAAAAGTTGAAGAACTGAAAACAACTTTGTCTGAAGAAGACAATAATGATCTGATTGATTCTATCATTGTGAAAACCCAAGGTTTTGTAAATGGAAATATCAAAGAAGGCGACAAAAATCCTGTTCAATTATTCAAAAATCTATTGGCATTATACGATGGAATTGATAAAGATCAGCTCCGTCAGAATATGAAATATTTCCTTGAAAAAATAATGCCTGTCTGCGAAAAATGGAATATCCAGATGTGCGTACATCCCGATGATCCGCCTTTTTCATTGTTAGGTTTACCACGAATCGTGACCAATGAAGATGACATCGATTGGTTCCTGAATGCCGTCGACAATCCTCACAACGGACTCACATTCTGTACGGGTTCTTTAAGTGCCGGCCTTCAGAACGATGTTCCGAAGCTTGCCCAAAAATATGCCCACCGAACAAAATTTGTCCATTTAAGAAGCACTAATGTTTTTGAAAACGGCGATTTTATCGAAGCGCACCATTTGGAAGGCAGAGGGAAATTAATAGAAGTTATCAAAATTTTTGAAAAAGAAAATCCAGATTTGCCAATGCGTGTAGACCACGGTCGTCTTTTGACAGATGATATTGACAAAGGTTACAATCCTGGTTATTCATTCCTTGGAAGAATGCTTGCCTTAGGACAAATTGAAGGGGTAATGGCAGCCGTCAGTTCTGAGTCCAAATAAAATTAACTCCAAACCCGAAGGGTTTAATTTGATTAGCCGTAGGTGAAGCCTATGGAAAAATGTAGATTGAATAAACAGAACCCGTAGGGTTCAATATCCATCATAAAAAATGAACGAAATATTCAGCATAAAAGATAAAATAGCAGTCATTACAGGAGCTTCAGGTGTTCTGGGCGGAAGTTTAGCTAGAAGTTTCATCGAAGCCGGAGCAAAAGTTGTCGCTCTTGGAAGAAATCAGGAAACTCTGGACGCTCGTGTTAAAGAATTAGCAGAATTGAACGGTGATGCATTCGCTGTGAAAGCCAATGTAATGAACGTAGAAAGTCTTGAATCTGCTGCAAAAAAAATCCTTGAAAAATACGGTAAAATAGATATTCTCCTCAATATTGCCGGCGGAAATATTCCTTCTGCAACATTAGCTCCCGACCAATCCTTTTTCGACCTGAAAATGGAAGCCTGGAACGAAGTAACCGACTTAAATATCAACGGAACGGTCTACCCAAGCTATGTTTTCGGGAAAGTTATGGCAGAACAAGGCAGCGGAAGCATTGTCAATATTTCATCAATGGCGGCGTATTCAGCGATTACAAGAGTGGCAGGATATTCAGCGGCAAAGTCGGCGATTACGAATTTTACACAATGGCTGGCTTCAGATTTAGCTTTAAAATTTGGCGATAAAATTCGTGTCAACGCAATTGCTCCCGGATTTTTCATCGGAGATCAAAACCGGGCAATTTTATTAAATCCGGATGGTTCTTTAACCGACCGAAGCAAAAAAGTCATTGCAAAAACCCCAATGGGACGTTTTGGAAATGCAGATGAACTCAACGGAGCTGTTCAGTTCCTGTGTTCAGACGCAGCAAGTTTTATCACGGGTGCTTTATTGCCTATTGACGGTGGTTTCAGTGCATTCAGTGGTGTTTAAGATTAGTATTATTTTTCTTCATATAGTAGTTGCAAGGCCTTAGATGATCTTATAGATTTCAATTAAGGTCTTGCTTTTAAAGATTTTCATAAAATCAAATCACTTTTAAATTGAATAATGACTCATTCCATTAAAAATAAAGAAGTTTTCGGAGAATCATTTTTGCTGGAATCAGCAAAGGCAGAAAATCTATATTTCGGATATGCGAAAGAAATGCCGATTATCGATTACCATAATCATCTTGAGCCGGACGTGATTTCAAATAATCAGAATTTCCGCTCTCCGACAGCAATTTGGCTGGATGGTGACCATTACAAATGGCGGGCAATGAGGAATTTTGGGATTGATGAACAATTCGTTTCCGGCAAAGCTTCAGATTTAGAGAAATTTAGAAAGTGGTCAGAAGTTGTCCCTTTTACGCTTCGTAATCCTTTATTTCACTGGAGTCATTTAGAACTTAAAAATCCATTCGGAATCAAACAATATCTTTCCCCGAAAAATGCAGATTCTGTTTATCATCAGATGAATGAAAGTTTGCAGACCGCAGATTTTTTACCACAATCCATCATCCGGAATTTCAAAGTACAGGCACTTTGCACAACAGACGATCCTTCTGATGATTTGAATTATCATAAAGCCTTAAGCAATAGCGGTTTCAAAACAAAAATTTTACCTGCTTTCCGACCGGATTCTTACATCAATATCATCAATCCTGAGCAATATCTTTCAAACATCAAAAAGCTTGAAAATGTTTGCGAAACTTCAATCGAATCAGTTTCCGATTTATTAAATGCACTTCAATCCAGAATCAATTATTTCGCAGAAATCGGAGCTAAAGTGGCCGACCACGGCTTTGAATATTTTCCCGATACCACAAAATGGAATCTGGAATTGGAAACCGAATTTTCAGAATTTTTGAAAGGAAATAATCCATCATTCTCAAATCCGGAAGCCTTATGCGGTTATCTGTTGAAAGAGCTTTGCAAAATGTACTCTGAAAAAGGCTGGGTTCAGCAATTTCACGTCGGAGCAACCAGAAACAATAATTCAGAGATGCTGAAAAAAATTGGTATTAATACCGGATATGATGCCATTGGAGAACAATATTTTGCACACAGATTGAGCATCCTTCTGGACGAACTTAATTCTGCCGGACAGCTCACTAAAACCATTATTTATAACCTTAATCCAACTTTCAATGAAGTTTTAGCGACACTTGCCGGAAACTTCAATGAAGGCGGAATGAAGTCTAAAGTTCAGTTTGGTGCAGCCTGGTGGTTTCTCGATCAATTAGACGGAATGAAAAAACAGATGAACACGCTTTCCAACATCGGTCTTATCAGCACTTTTGTTGGGATGCTTACAGATTCCAGAAGTCTCCTGTCGTTCTCAAGACACGATTATTTCAGAAGACTTTTATGCAATATGTTCGGCAGCGAAATGGAAAGAGGATTGCTTCCCAATGATGAAGAATGGGTAGGAAAAATCATTCAGGATATCAGTTATCACAACACGAAAAATTATTTTGAACTATAGGAAAGTCCCGAAGGGACGACTTAGCAAAGAATAGGATGAAAATCTTATCAAAAAAAATTATTCAGAATTCAATAAACCTTATAGGTTTTTAAAACCTATAAGGTTTGAAAAGAGTAAAAACAATCGAAGGGTTCAACAAAAAAATGATTGATTCAAATAAAATATTATGTTTCGGAGAATTGCTTTTGCATTTCGCTCCGGATTCCGAAGGAAACTGGCTCAATGACCAATCTCTGAAAATTTTCGTGGGCGGTGCAGAATATAATGTAGCTGCAGCTCTTGCACAATGGAACAATCCTGTAAAACTTCTTTCAGCTTTGCCTGAAAATTTTGTAGGAAATCAACTGGAATCTCAGCTGAAAAATAAGGGAATCGAAATTCTTGCAGAGAAAAACAACGGCAGAATCGGAACGTTTTACCTCTCTTCGGATGGCGATATGCAGAACGCTTCGGTGGTTTACGACCGTTTTCCATCGGTTTTCACACAGTCGGATCTTGATACCTTCAGTTTTGACGAAATATTTACAGAAGTAAAATGGCTTCACATCAGTACCATTACACCGGCATTGAGTGAAAATGCCTATCAGAAATGTCTGGATTTAATGAAAGAAGCAACGTCCAGAAACATTACTGTTTCTCTCGATTTAAATTACCGTTCCGCCCTTTGGCAGAACAGAAATCCTTCAGATAAAATAAAAGCATTAATGCCTTCTGTCAATGTTCTGATGGGAAATATCTGGTCAATCCAACAGTTTTTGAGTATTCCGATTGAATATGAATTAAATGGGAATTTTGATGATAAAAACCTTCTGAAACAGGCAGAAAAATCAGCATTAGAAATTCAGAAGATATATCCAAATGTAACGATGATTGCCAATACGTTCCGTTTCACAAGTGGCGAAGAAGTCAATTATTTTGCGACTTTATTCGCAGATGAAAAGCTTTTAGTTTCTGAACACTATCATTCAGATAAAATTGAAGAAAGAGTAGGCAGCGGCGATTCTTTTATGGCAGCTTTGATTCACGGAACTTTAAAATCAAATCCTGTTCAGCAAATTTTAGAAGATGCTACGAAAGTTGCTTTCAAAAAGCTTTTTGTAAAAGGTGATACCATTAATGACAGCATTAATATTGAAAAATTATGAGTCTAATACTACAAAAAATAAAAGACCAGAAAATTGTTCCGTTGTTTTACAACGAATCATTCGAGGTTTCAAAAAATACCTTAAAAGCTTTGTACGAAGCAGGAATCCGTGTGATAGAATACACCAATCGGGGCATTCAGGCTTTGGAAAATTTTACCAAACTGAAAGAACTCTCCGCCACGGAATTTCCGGAACTTTTATTAGGAATCGGAACCGTGAAAAATATAAATGAAATGGATGATTATGCCAATGCAGAAGCAGATTTCATCATTACACCTGTTATTAACGAAGAACTGGTGAAACATTCTGTTGCAAAAAATATAAATTTAATTCCGGGCTGTTTTACGCCTTCGGATGTCAATTTAGCCTTCCAAAACGGACTTCGATTGGTAAAGATTTTCCCGGCAGATGCTTTGGGTAAAAATTATATCAAATCCATTCAGCCTGTTTTTCCCGGAATGAATTTTATGCCGACCGGAGGAGTCAATGCTGATTTTGATGATATTACAGAATGGCTGATAAGTGGCGCAATCGCTGTCGGATTAGGAAGTTCGCTTATCAAAACAGAGTTTACGACAGAACAGCTGGCTGAAAAAGTTCAGAATTTATTACAACAACTTAATCAAAACTAAATGCAGGCTCCTAAAAATCATAATATCAGATGGTTTATGCTGTCTTTGGTCTTTCTCGCTACCACAATCAATTATCTCGACCGTCAGGTAATGGGTTTGCTGAAACCTGTTCTTGAAAAAGAGTTCAGTTGGGACGAAAAAGATTACAGCTACATTGTAATGGCATTCACAACCACTTATGCCATCGGATATCTTGCGATGGGAAGATTTATCGATAGGGTAGGAACCAAAATAGGGTATGCCGTTTCGTTGATTGTCTGGAGCCTGGCTTCCATAGGCCACGGTTTTGTGAAAAGCACCGTTGGATTTATCATTGCGAGAAGTACACTCGGAATCAGTGAGGCAGGAAATTTTCCGGCAGCGATAAAATCTGTGGCAGAATGGTTTCCGAAAAAAGAAAGAGCCTTGGCAACGGGGATTTTCAATTCAGGAGCTACAGTCGGAGCCATTTTAGCACCGCTTCTCGTTCCGATTATTTTAGCACAATACGGCTGGAGAGAAACTTTCATTTGGATTGGGGCTTTAGGTTTATTATGGATTATCCTTTGGTGGAGATTTTATTCAATTCCGGAAAAGACTAAAAAATTAAGTCAGGAAGAATTAGAATACATCAAAAGTGATCAGGACGGAAAAACACAGGAGCAGTCCAAAGTTCCGTTGTCCGAAATATTAAAATACAAAGTAACCTGGTCATTTGCCATCGGAAAAATTCTGACCGACCCGATCTGGTATTTCTTTATGTTCTGGCTGCCTGCTTATTTTTCAGATGTATTTAAAATGGATATGACAAAACCTTCCATTCCGTTGATTATTATCTACAGCGGAACAACGATTGGAAGTATCGGCGGCGGTTATCTTTCCTCATTTTTAATTAAAAAAGGCTGGGCAATCGGAAGAGCCAGAAGTTTAACAATGCTCTTGTTTGCGTTGATGGTCGTTCCGGTAATGTTTTCAAAATATGTAGACAATATGTGGCTGATTACCATCATCATTGCTTTTGCCACCGCAGCGCACCAAGGTTGGGGAGCGAACCTTATGACAACTGTCGGCGACAAATTACCCAACAATTATGTAAGTTCTGTGATTGGATTTGGCGGAATGCTCGGTTCAGCAGCAGGAATTATTTTCCCGCTTTTCATCGGAATTATCTTAGATACCTTCAAGAAATCAGGAAATATCAACGGAGGATACAACATTATATTTTTCATTGCCGGGGTTTCTTACGTTGTGGCTTGGGGAATTATTTGGTTGATCAACAGGAAAAAGACTGAAGTTTCTATCTGAAATTAATGAAATATAAAAAAGAATGAACGTAAAACATTGCATATTGACCATCTGTATTTTCATTAGCGGATTCTCCCCTGCACAAAAAGGAGGGAAACACAAGCTTTGGTATGACAAGCCCGCCAAACTGTGGGAGGAAGCATTACCTGTTGGAAACGGAAGATTGGCGGCAATGGTTTTCGGAGATCCTTTTAAAGAAAAACTGCAGCTGAATGAAGGCACATTCTGGTCGGGTGGTCCTTCCCGAAACGACAATCCTGATGGTCCCAAAGTGTTGGACTCAATCCGGTATTATTTATTTAACGGAAATTACAAAAGAGCCGAAATCCTTTCCAATAAAGGTTTGACAGCAAAAACACTTCACGGTTCGGCGTTTCAGAATATCGGAGATTTGAATCTTGATTTTAATAATCTCAGCGATGTTAAAGATTATTATCGTGAACTTGATATTGAAAAAGCAATAACAACGACCACGTTTTCCTCCAACGGAATTCATTATAAAAGAGAAGTTTTCGCTTCAATTCCTGATCAGGTAATTGTGATAAAACTAAGTTCAGACAAAAAAAATGCACTGAATTTCAATGCCGGATTCAACAGCGAACTGAAAAAAAGTACGAAGGCCATTGATGCCAATACCTTGCAGATGGATGGACTTTCTTCCACATTAGACGGTGTTCAGGGGCAGGTTAAATTCAATGCACTGGCGAAATTTATTACTAAAGGTGGAAAAACTTCTGTTTCAGGCGATGGAATTTCGGTTGTCAATGCAGATGAAGTAATGATTCTGATTTCAATCGCCACCAATTTCACAGACTACAAAACTTTGAATACTGACGAGGTTTCAAAAAGCAAAAAATACATTTCACAATCAGAAAATAAAAATTTCAATACCTTATTTAAAAATCATCTCAACGCCTACCAGAACTATTTTAAAAGGGTAGATTTCAATCTTGGAACTTCTCCTGCTTCACAATTTCCTACGGATTTGCGTGTTAAAAACTTTGCCACCAGTTACGATCCTGAACTTGTTTCATTATATTATCAATTTGGGCGTTATCTCCTGATTTCCTCATCGCAACCGGGCGGTCAGCCAGCTAATCTTCAGGGGATTTGGAATAACTCCAACAAACCGGCGTGGGACAGCAAATACACCATCAACATCAATACGGAAATGAATTACTGGCCTGCGGAAAAAACCAATCTGCCGGAAATGCACGAGCCATTGATTCAGATGATAAAAGATTTGAGCGTAACCGGAGCAGAAACAGCCAAAGTGATGTACAAAAGCCGTGGTTGGGTAGCGCATCACAACACTGATATCTGGAGAATTACAGGCGTTGTAGACTTTGCCAACGCCGGACAATGGCCAATGGGAAGCGCCTGGCTTTCGCAACATCTTTGGGAAAAATATCTGTACAGCGGAGACAAAAATTATCTCAAATCCATCTATCCGGTTCTGAAATCTGCAACACAGTTCTATGAAGATTTCCTGATTGAAGAACCTACCCACAAATGGCTGGTCGTAACTCCGTCTATGTCTCCCGAAAATATTCCGCAGGGAAACAAGGGAAGCGCTTTGGCATCAGGAAATACGATGGATAACCAGCTGATGTTTGACCTGTTCAGCAAGACAAAAAAAGTAGCACAAATCTTAAATGTAGATTCAGATAAAATTCCGGTTTGGAACAATATCATTTCCAAATTGCCACCGATGAAAATCGGACGATACGGACAGTTGCAGGAATGGATGGAAGACTGGGACAACCCGAAAGACAATCACAGACACGTTTCTCATTTATACGGATTGTTTCCAAGTAATCAAATCAATCCTGTCACAACACCAGAACTTTTTGATGCCTCAAAAACAGTTTTGCTACACCGTGGTGATGTTTCAACAGGCTGGTCGATGGGCTGGAAAATCAATCTTTGGGCAAAATTACTGGACGGAAACCACGCCAATAAATTAATAAAAGACCAGTTAACTTTAGTAGAAAAAGACGGTCGGAGCAAAGAAGGAGGCACTTATCCGAATTTGTTTGATGCGCATCCGCCGTTTCAGATTGATGGAAATTTCGGCTGTACTTCCGGAATTACCGAAATGCTTTTGCAGACACAAAACGGAAGCATAGACATTTTACCGGCACTTCCCGAGGAATGGAAAACCGGAAATATTTCCGGACTGAAAACGTATGGCGGTTTCGTGGTCAGCATCGTTTGGAAAGACCATCAGGCGACCGAGGTTATCATCAAATCAAATCTGGGCGAGAATTGCCGAATCAGCACACCCAATGAAGTTGAACTGAAAGGCAAAAATATTTTAAAACCCGCATCTGGGAAAAATGAAAATCCCTATTTTGAAATTCCGGCCATTAAGAAACCTTTGATATCGCCAGAAGCTCAATTAAACCCGTCGAAAACGGAAAAAAGATTCACTTATGATTTTCCGACAGAAGCAGGAAAAACTTACATTTTAAAAATAAGAAAATCACATCAATAGGAATGGGCTTTAGCCCATTTACAAAATAGAATGATATAAAAATTGGCTTTAGCCAAAATTTAACAAAGAAGTAATAATTAAATTAAATAACAATCACATAAAAAGAAAAATAATGAACCAGAAAACAATGAATTCGATATTTTTAAAAAAGAAAACAGCGTTGATGGCTACTGTTGCCCTATTATCTTTTGTCAACGTTTCCGCACAGACTTTTTCAGACTTTTCCTATCGTGGAAATGATAAAATATACACAAACAATCCACTGAAAGAGAACGAATTTTATTCGCCAATTCTTCAGGGATGTTATCCGGATCCGAGTATTACCAGAAAAGGAGACGATTATTATCTTGTAAATTCTTCATTTTCAATGTTTCCGGGTGTTCCGATTTTTACGTCTAAAGATTTGGTTAACTGGAAACAAGTTGGTCACGTTCTGGACAGACCTTCTCAGCTTAAAGTAGAAAAAGGCGGTGTTTCTCAGGGAATCTACGCTCCGGATATCAAATACAACAAATTCAACGACACTTTTTATATGATTACCACACAGATTGCTGGTGGAATCGGGAATATGGTCGTAAAAACAAAAGACCCTGCAAAAGGCTGGAGTGAAGTGCAAAAACTGAATTTTGATGGAATTGATCCTGCAATTTTCTTTGATGATGACGGTAAAGCATACATCGTTCACAATGATGCACCACCAAAAGGAACAGAATTGTACAATGGTCACCGTGTCATCAAAATCTGGGATTACGATTTGGAAAAAGACCAGGTTGTGGCAGGTTCAGACAAAATTATAGTGAATGGAGGAGTCGATCTTTCTCAAAAACCAATCTGGATAGAAGGTCCGCACATTTACAAAAAGAACGGAAAGTATTATCTGATGTGTGCAGAAGGCGGAACTGGCGGTAATCACAGCGAAGTAATCTTTATGGCTGATTCTCCAAAAGGTCCGTTTGTTCCTGCTCAGAATAATCCTATTTTAACGCAAAGATATTTCCCGAAAGACAGAAAAGATAAAGTAGATTGGGCTGGTCACGCCGATTTGGTTGAAACTCCTGATGGAAAATATTTCGGAGTATTTCTGGCGATTCGTCCAAACGAAAAAGGACGTGTGAATCACGGAAGAGAAACTTTCATTCTTCCCGTAGACTGGAGTGGAAAGTACCCTGTTTTTGAAAACGGACTGGTTCCGATGAAGCCAAAATTAAAATTACCGGAAGGCGTAAAAAATCAGACCGGACAAAACGGATTTTTCCCGAACGGAAACTTCACGTACAACGATAAACTGATAGATAAAAATCTTGATTTCCGATGGATTGCGATGCGTGGACCTCGTGAAAACTTCATCACGGCTACGAAAAATGGCGTAAAAGTGAATCCAATGGAAACGAATATCAAAGCTTTGGCTCCGGTTTCTGCATTATTCCACAGACTACAGCACGAAGATTTTGAAACTTCCGTAACGCTTGATTATAAACCAAAATCTGAAAAAGAATTAGCCGGAATTACTTGTTACCAAAGCGAACGATTCAATTACGTTTTCGGGATTACAAAAAAGGATAAAGATTTCTACATCGTTTTGGAAAGAACCGAAAAAGGAGAATCGAAACTGATTGCCAGTGAAAAAATTTCACTTTCAAAAACCATCAAATTGCAGGTAGTTGGTGAAAAAGATGAGCATCAATTTAATTATTCTCTGGATGGCAAAAACTTCAAAAACCTTGGAGGTCCGGTTTCCGGGGACATTCTTTCTACCGATGTTGCAGGAGGTTTCACAGGAAGTTTGATTGGTTTGTACAGCACGTTGTCTAACGATATTGTGCCGAATTAAATCAATAAAAACGGGCTTTAGCCCGTTCGATAAAAGGAAAACCAAATGGGCTTTAGCCAAAACCTAATAGAAAATGTAGACTTCGACAGGCTCAGCCTGACATATTTGAAATAAGACAGTTAGTATTAGCAGTGTCACACTGAGCTTGTCGAAGTGTTTTTCTTTTAAAATTGGATTAAAGAATTAAAATCAACCAACCAAAATAGTAAAGTTTTGAAAATTAAAAAATCGTTTTATATAGTTTCTTTTTTAGGGTTTATCGGGCTGAATCTCCTTTCGGCCCAGGTAAATCCTGCTCAGAAACAGCAGACGACGGCATTTACTAACCCTATCATTTGGGCAGATGTACCGGATTTGTCAGTCACCAGAAATGGCGATGATTTTTATCTGATAAGCACCACAATGCACCTGATGCCGGGAGCTCCGGTAATGCATTCCAAAGATCTGGTGCATTGGGAAATGTCAAGTTATGTTTTCAATACACTGAATGATAATTCCAAATATGATTTGCTTAATGGAACAGTTTACGGTCGCGGACAATGGGCATCTTCTATCCGCTATCACAAAGGGAAATATTACGTTTTGTTTTCTCCGAATGACGAGCCTTTCAAATCCTATTTCTATGTAACGGATAATCCAGAAAAAGGAAACTGGAAACTGATTACCAGAACGAGACATTTTCACGATGCTTCCTTACTTTTTGATGATGACGACAGGGTTTATGTTTTCACTTCCAATAAAGTTTTTGAATTAAGTTCCGATTTTAAAGAAGTCATCGGAAATCCTGAAGGAACTGTAGTTTTTGAAAAAGATTCTTCGGAAACCGGACTTTTGGAAGGCAATCAGATCATTAAAAGAAACGGAAAATATTATATGATGATGATTTCCTGGCCAAGAGGTGGAAAACGCCGTCAGGAAGTCTACAGAGCTGATAAAGTGACCGGACCTTACGAAAAGAAAATCATTTTGGAAGACAATTTCCTCGGATTTTCTTATGCAGGACAAGGTGCTTTGATTGATGATAAAAATGGTAACTGGTATTCTTTGATTTTTCAGGATAGAGGAGGCGTTGGAAGAGTTCCGATTCTGATTCCTGTACAATGGGAAAATGACTGGCCGGTTTTGGGAGATAATGGCAAGATTCCTTTAAATGGCGAGGTTCCGCTTCCTCCGTTTAAACCCAAAAATAATATCGTAGAAAGTGATGAATTTTCAGATAAAAAACTAAAAATCCAATGGCAATGGAACCATAATCCTGTGAATGAAGCCTGGTCTTTATCCGACAGAAAAGGATTTATGAGACTGAAAACCAATAGAATTGTTGATAATATTTATTTGGCTCCAAATACATTGACGCAAAGAATGACCGGTCCGAAATCAAGTGCCGTTGTTGCCTTAGATTTGAAAGGAATGAAAGACGGTGATGTTGCAGGTTTGAGTGCTTTCAACGGAGATTCGGGGATTTTGTCTGTGGTAAAAGAAGGCAATCAGAAATTTTTGACTTTTTCTACCAATGAAGTCAGTTTAGATAATAAAACAAAAGCTATTCTTGATGTTAAAAAAGAAGAAAAGAAGCGAATCCCTTTAACTTCGGATAAGATTTATCTTCGTATTGAAGCTGATTTTAACCTTGGAAAAGACCTGGCAGATTTTTCTTACAGCACCGACCAGAAAAACTGGACAGTTATGGAAAAAGGCTATAAAATGATTTTCGATTACAGAAGATTATTTATGGGTTCAAAATTTGCGATTTTCAATTATGCCACAAAAAGTACAGGAGGGTTTGTAGATGTTGATTTTTTCCGAATAACGGATTCTTCAACCATAAAATAAAACTTTTAGATTAATAATAAAAGAAAGAAAAAATTAGTTCCGTTGGATATTATTTTTTTATCCCAATCAATAAGTGTAAAAAATACAAATAAAAAATTTATGAAATCGCCATTATTTAGGACACGTAAAATACTAATGAAAATGTTGCGATTGCATATGACTTTAAAAAACAATATATAATTACATATGAATAAATCAGTTGTATTAGCTTTAGGTTTTATCTTGTCAGGAATGTTTATTTCTGCACAAACCTTTGATAAACAGGCACCGCAAGGTTTTGATGTTGAAAAGAAAGAAATTCCCCATGGGAAAATTGATACCGTGACCTATGAGTCAAAAACGGTAGGAACTCAAAGAAAAGCTTTGATATATACACCGCCAGGCTTCAAAAAAGGCAATAAATATCCTGTTTTGTACTTGCTTCACGGCATTGGTGGCGACGAAAAAGAGTGGTTTAAAAACGGAACACCTCATATTATTTTAGATAATCTTTATGCACAAGGAAAGCTCCAGCCAATGATTGTAGTATTGCCCAACGGAAGAGCCATGAAAGATGATCGTGCAACGGGAGATATTTGGGCAAAAGATAAGGTGGAAGCTTTTACAACCTTCGAAAAAGATTTGCTGAATGACCTTATTCCTTTCATCGAAAAAAAATATCCTGCTAAAAAGGACAGAGAAAACCGTGCGATTGCCGGACTGTCAATGGGTGGCGGACAAACACTGAATTTCGGATTGGGCAATATCGATAAATTCGCATGGGTTGGTGGATTTTCATCTGCGCCAAATACAAAAGAACCTCAAGAATTACTTCCAAATCCTGCCAAAGCCAACGAATTGAAACTACTTTGGATTTCGTGTGGAGATCAGGACCGATTGATGCCTTTCAGCAAAAGAACAAGCGATTATCTCACAGAAAATAACATCCCACATATTTTTTATGTCGAGCCGGGCGGTCACGATTTCAAAGTATGGAAAAATGATTTGTATATTTTTTCGCAGTTGTTGTTTAAACCTGTTGACAAAAGTAAATTTTCTGAGTTTATCATCATGTCCAATCAGTAAAGAACTAATCTAAAATCAAAAGTTATGAAGGAAAAGATTTTAAAGTACAGTCTGAATATCGGATTACTGGTAACAGGATTATCGCTGTCTGCTCAAAATCCCATCATTCAGACCAAATTCACGGCCGATCCTGCACCATTGGTTTACAAGGACACCGTTTTTCTTTACACCAGTCACGACGAAGATGATGCTTTCGGATTTAAAATGAAAGACTGGCTGTTGTACACTTCAACCGATATGGTCAACTGGACCGACCACGGTGTTGTAGCTTCATTAAAGGATTTCAAATGGACAGACCCTGAAAATGGAGCGTGGGCACCTCAGGTTATCGAAAGAAACGGCAAGTTTTATATGTATTGCCCGATGCCCGGACAAAGAGGAATCGGCGTTTTGGTGGCAGACAGTCCGTATGGTCCTTTCAAAGACCCTATCGGAAAACCGCTTGTGAAAAATTCAAGTGATGATATTGATCCGACTGTTCTGATTGATGATGACGGACAGGCTTATCTGTACTGGGGAAATCCAAACTTATGGTACGTGAAGCTGAATGAAGATATGATTTCTGTTGATGGACCAATTGTAAAAGACTCATCAATTGCTAAAGTCAAAGGTTCTCCCGACCCATTCCATTATCAGGAAGGTCCGTGGGCTTGGAAACGAAACGGGAATTATTATATGGCTTATGCCTCAACCTGTTGTCCTGAAGGAATTGGTTACGCAATGGGCAAATCGGCGACCGGTCCGTGGGAATTCAAGGGAATGATTATGGACAGCGACAAACGTTCCAACGGAAATCATCCCGGAATCATCGATTACAAAGGTAAATCTTATGTTTTCGGGTTCAATTACAATCTGGGAAAACAAACAATAAGTAAACATTACGAACGCCGTTCCATCTGTGTGAGCGAAATGATTTACAATACAGATGGTACGATTCAAAAATTACCTTTTTGGAATCCTGAAGGTGTAAAAAGAATAGCAACACTGAATCCATATGAAAAAGTTGAAGCGGAAACTATCGCCTATAGTGAAGGTTTAAAAACAGAAAAAATGACCGAATGGGAAAGAAACAATCCTTATGACACCGGCAAAAAAATTACTGACCGTCTCGTAGTTTCATCTGTCAACAATGGAGACTACATAAAAGTTCAGGGCGTTGATTTTTCCAAAGGAACCAAATTCCTGGAAGTATCGGTTGCATCAATGAATGGCGGAACTATAGAAATCCATACCGATGCGGTGAACGGACCAATATTAAGAACTGTTCAGGTAACCGGAAAAGCGGAAGGCGACATTTTTAAAACTATAAAATCCCCAATGAAAAATATAAAAGGTGTTCACGATTTGTATTTCGTATTCAAAGGAAGCAAAGACCTTTTCTACTTTGATTGGTGGAAATTCAGTGCAAATTAAAATCAAATTTTTAAAGCCGAATTGCTATGAAAGTGAAAAAAAATACCCTAAAAACAATAATAAATGGTCTGATGATTTGCTATGGAGGAATTTTTTCTGCACAAAATCCCATTATTCAGACTGCCTATACAGCCGACCCTGCTCCGATGGTTTTCAATGACCGTTTATATGTTTACACCAGTCACGATGAAGATGATTCTACCTGGTTCACAATGAACGACTGGAAGCTGTTTTCCACCAATGATATGGTAAACTGGACTGATCACGGCATCATATTATCTTACAAAGATTTCGATTGGGCAAAAAGAGATGCTTGGGCTGCACAATGTATCGAAAGAAATGGCAAGTTTTTTATGTATGTGCCAATGATTTCCAAAACCAATAACAAAGGAGCAATTGGTGTTGCAGTTGCCGACAGTCCGTTCGGACCGTTTCACGATCCGTTAGGAAAACCGCTGGTTCAGAGTGAATGGGGAGATATTGATCCTACGGTGTTCATTGATGATGACGGTCAGGCGCATCTCTATTGGGGAAATCCAAAGCTTAAATATGTAAAGCTTAATGAAAATATGATTTCCTATTCCGGCGATATTGTTGAGGTTCCGATGACTGAAGAATCGTTCGGCAAAAGAGAAGGAAATCCAGAAAGACCTACCCAATACGAAGAAGGTCCGTGGCTATACAAACGTAAAGATTTATATTATCTGTTTTGGCCAGGAGGTCCGTTGCCAGAATTCATAGGATATTCGACCAGTAAAAACGCTCAAGGTCCGTGGAAATACGGCGGAATCATTATGCCAGCCGAAGGAAAATCGTTTACCAACCATCCCGGCGTGATTGATTTCAAAGAGAAAACCTATTTTTTCTATCACAATGGTGCTTTGCCAGGCGGTAGCGGTTTTACAAGATCCGTAAGTGTGGATGAACTTAATTTCAACAAAGACGGTTCTATTTCACCTTTCAAAATGACCAATGGTATTATGAAAGCTATTGCAACCGTTAATCCTTACGCATTCAATCAGGCTGAAATGATTTCCTGGTCGGAAAATGTAAAATCTTATCAAAATAAAGTTGCCGGAGTTTTCATCAAAGCAAAGAAAAATGGTGCTTACTCAAGCGTAAAAAATGTGGATTTTGGAAAAGAAGGTGCTCAATCTTTTTCCGCAAGGGTAGGAACAACCCATAACGGCGATGTAACGATGGAAGTTCGATTAGATGGTTTGGCAGGACAAATCGTTGGAACAATAAAAGTTCCATTGACGGGAGGAGACGATCGTTTTGAGACCGTTAAAATCAATTTATCAAACAAAATTACAGGAATCCACAATCTGTATTTTGTATTTAAGGGAAAAGCAGAAAAAGACATTATGTTTTTCGATTACTGGATGTTTTCAAAATAAATCAGAATGAAAAAATTTACACTCATATTTCTACCGTTAATAATTTTCTGCCTTTTATCAGAAGTTAAAGCACAAGTTGCTGAAATCTCAAGTCCCGATGGTAAGCTGAAGCTGAATATATTTTCAGAAGAAGGAAAAGCATTGTACTCTGTAAGTTTTCAAGGGAAATCAATGCTTGAAAAATCTCCGTTAGGTTTAATTACGAACGAATCGGATTTTTCTAAAAATTTAAAGTTCATCAACAGCAAAAAAGATTTCGTTTCCAAAAAATACAGTAACGAGAAAATAAAAAAATCTGAAGTTGAATACAAAGCCAACACTTTGACGGTCAATTTTACCAATGCAGACCAGTTCAATATGGAGATTGAATTTCAGGTAAGTGATAACAATATCGCATTTCGATACGATATCCCTGCAATGAAAGACCGTTTTAGTTGTGTGGTTCTGTCGGAAGTAACAAGTTTTAAATTTCCATCGCAAACAACCACTTTTCTGTCGCCAATGATGAAGCCGATGACAGGTTTTGCACGAACAGCACCAAGCTACGAAAGTGGCTACAAAGCCGATGCAGAATTAGGAACAAAAGCCGAATATGGTTATGTTTTTCCGGGACTTTTTCATATCGGAAACGATGGCTGGATTTTGCTTTCGGAAACTGGTGTTAGCAGTTTGTATTGTGCTTCGCATCTTGAAACCACTTCAGATAAAAATCTGTACAAGGTTGCCTATCCGAATATGGTGGAAAACAACGGTTTCGGGAGTTCCGGCGCTTCGCTTTCTCTGCCGGGAAAAACACCGTGGAGAACCATCACAGTTGCAGAAAACCTAAAACCAATCGTGGAAACTACCATTCCTTTTGATGTGGTAGAACCGCTTTATGAACCTTCACAAAAATATCAGTTCGGGAAATCTACCTGGAGCTGGATTCTATGGCAGGACAACAGTATGAATTATGATGACCAAAGTCTGTTTATAGATTTGGCATCAAAACTAGGTTATGAATTCATTTTGATCGATGCGCTTTGGGATAAAAATATTGGAAAAGAGAGAATGAAAGAACTCATCCAATATGCAAAGTCCAAAAATGTTGATGTAATGCTCTGGTATAATTCAAACGGAACCGCTAATGACGCACCAATGGGACCGAGAAACAAAATGAGCAGTTCAATCGAACGAAAAAAAGAAATGAAATGGCTGAAAGAAGCCGGTGTAAAAGGTCTCAAAGTCGATTTTTTTGGAGGAGACAAACAGGAAACGATGCGTCTCTATGAAGATATTTTGTCGGATGCCAATGATTTTGGTCTGATGATTATTTTTCACGGAACCACTTTGCCAAGAGGTTGGGAAGTGATGTACCCAAATTTTGCCGGAAGCGAAGCCGTTTTAGCTTCAGAAATGCTTTATTTTTCGGAGGACGTTCGTAAGCAGGAAGCATTTTTTGCCACCTTACATCCGTTTATCAGAAATACAGTGGGAAGTATGGAATTTGGCGGAACTTTTCTCAATAAATATTTAACCAAATCCAATACAGAAAAAAACAGAAGATTAACGACGGACGGATTTCAGTTAGCCACAGCCGTTCTTTTTCAGAATCCCATTCAGATGTTTGCGGTAATGCCCAATAACCTTACAGATGCGCCAAAATTCCAATTGGATTTTATGAAAGAAGTTCCCACACTTTGGGACGAGACGGTTTTCATCGATGGTTATCCTGGGAAATATTCGGTCATTGCGAGAAGACATCAGAACAAATGGTATGTTGCAGGAGTGAATGCAGAAAAAACGGCTAAAAAACTTACACTTAATCTTCCAATGTTGGTTGGCAAAAATGTGGAACTGATTAATGATTATAAATCTGGCATCACATTTACAAAACAGATTTCCATCAGTAAAAAAGGTATATACGAAATTGAAATTCAGCCGAATGGCGGATTTGTGTTGAAGAATTAATGCAGGAATAATTTGGACAGCTTTATCCGTCTTCCACTCCCGCTTTTTTGCTTGTCGTTCCTCCTCACAAAAAGAGCTCCGTTCAAGCCGGGCTGCGAGAGATTTGACACAATAAGACCCGAAGGGTTCAATATGAATAGCCATAGGTGCAACCTGTGGAAAACAATAATCAAAATAAACCTTGTAGGTTTTTAAAACCTATAAGGTTTCTATCCAATCAAAATAATAAAAATTATGAAAAGATTACCGATACTATTTCTCGTTGTACTATTGTTTGGTGCCTGTTATAATGTACAGGCAACCGAACGCTTTATTACCACAGAAAAAAGCAACGATGTCATTCTTCTGAAAGACAAATCAGTCAGGATTTCAATATTTACAAACGATAATATTGATGACGGAATATTAAGAGCCGTAAAAAACCTGCAGTCCGATTTTCAGAAAGTCACTGGTGAAAAGCCGAATATTCTGAATCAGATTTCCGGAATGAATTCTCCTTTAATTATCATCGGAACCGTCGGAACAAAATCTGTAGTCGATGATTTGATTAAACAAAAAAAAATCGATGGGAAAGCATTAACAGGGAAAACAGAAAAATACATCATCCAGAATATCAGCAATCCGTTTCCCGGAGTTTCCGAAGCCATTGTGATTGCAGGAAGCGACAAAAGAGGAACCATTTACGGAATTTATGAAGTTTCTCAGCAGATTGGAGTTTCCCCTTGGTATTTTTGGGCAGATGTTCCGGTAGAAAAGAAAGAAAATTTATATTTCAAAAAAGGAATGTATACTGATGGAGAACCTGCTGTAGAATACCGCGGAATTTTCCTGAATGATGAAGAACCTTCTCTTGGCGGTTGGGCAAGAGCCACTTTTGGTGGCATCAATTCTAAATTTTATGAAAAGGTTTTTGAACTGATCCTTCGCTTGAAAGGGAACTACCTGTGGCCTGCCATGTGGGGAAAAGCATTTTACGACGATGATGCTTTGAGCGGACCATTAGCCAACGAAATGGGTATCATAATGGGAACTTCTCACCACGAACCAATGGCGCAGGCTCAAACCGACTGGCACAGATATATCAAAAGAAATAACCTGCCGAATATCTGGGATTATTCTAAAAACTCCAAAATATTACAGGAATTCTGGAAAGCCGGACTTGTGAGAAGCAAAAACTGGGAAAAATTGGTCACAGTCGGAATGCGTGGCGACGGCGATGAAGCAATGGGAGAGGGAACCAATATTTCTTTACTCGAAAATATCGTAAAAGATCAACGCAAAATCATACAGAATGTTACAGGTAAAAATTCGAATAAAACGCCTCAGGTTTGGGCTTTGTATAAAGAAGTTCAGGATTATTATGATAAAGGGATGAGAGTTCCTGATGATGTGATTCTGCTGTTTTGTGACGACAACTGGGGCAACGTGAGAAAGCTTCCGGATCTTTCAAAACCTTTACATAAAGGCGGTTACGGAATGTATTACCATTTCGATTATGTAGGCGGACCAAGAAATTCCAAATGGATTAATATCAGTCCGATACAAAGAGTTTGGGAGCAGATGAATCTTTCGTACGAACACAAAGTTGATAAAGTTTGGGTCGTAAATGTGGGCGATTTAAAACCAATGGAATTCCCAATCAGTTTCTTCCTCGAAATGGCTTGGAATCCAAAACAATTCAATTCTAAAAATCTTTTAGAATACACTGAAAAATGGTCTGCACAGCAGTTTGGAGAAAAACATTCAAAGGAAATTGCCAGAATGATTAATCTTTACGCCAAATATAACCGCAGAGTAACTCCGGAAACTTTGGATAGTAAAACATTCAGCCTTGAAAATTACAATGAATTTGAAACAGTTTTGAATGACTACAGAGCTTTGGCGGTTGACGCATTGCGTTTGAAAGAGCAGATTCCGGCAGAATATCAGGATGCGTATTATCAGTTGGTTCTTTACCCTATCGATGCGTGCAGCAACTTATATGAAATGTACTACGCCGTGGCTAAAAATAAAGAACTGGCTGCCAAAAAAGATATTCAAGCGAATTTCTATGCTGATAAAGTGAAAGAGTGTTTTGAAAGAAACGCTTATTTAGATAATAAATATAATAATGAAATTGCCGGCGGAAAATGGACGCATATGATGGATCAGATGAAAATAGGATACAAAGCCTGGTTTGACGGAAAAGTAAATGTAATGCCTGAAGTAACTTATGTTTCCGAGGCAGAAGTACCGAAAGAGAAGGTGTTTGCAGAAAAAAATGGCTATGTTTCTATCGAAGCGGAAAATTTTGTGAGAATGAATAATTCAGACAGGATTCATTGGGAAGTCATTCCTGATTTTGGGAAAACTAAATCCGGCGTCACGACTTTTCCGCAAAATGCCTATCCGAAAGCTGGTGAAAACATCTATCTGGAATATGATATTAATTTCGAATCCAAAGGAGAATTTGAAGTTCAGCTTCTTTTAGCTCCGACTTTAAATTACAATCACAATAAAGGATTACGATACGAAATTTCTTTTGATGGTGGAACTTCGCAAGTCATCAATTTCAATGGTCATTACAAAGGCGAATTGGGAAGATGGCAGTCAGAGCACATCATTAAATCAATTACAAAACATCAGATTTCGCAACCTGGGAAACATACATTGAGATTCAGGGTGCTGGAGCCGGGAATTGTTTTAGAGAAAATACTTATTGATACAGGAAGCCTTAAACCAAGCTACCTGGGAGCTCCTCAAAGTGATTATTCAGGAAAATAAATGAAGAGGGTATTGTTGAAAATTGATGATGGTGAATTTTATGAAGGGATAATTTTCAGAGAGAAGCTGAAATAACTGCTTAACGATTATCATAAATCTAGTTCATTATACACTTTTAACATCACAATTAACAACTTATTACTATGAAAAAAATCTTCAAATTTATACTTGTAATGATTACAGGTATTGCAATTTCAGTACAGCTGAATGCACAAAATATTCAGGCAAAAGTAAAAATTGATAAGAATATTACTTATCAGAACATTACAGGATTCGGAGGTTTCGTCTGCAGTCCCCAGTTTGCTTACAATCACATGACTACCGCAGAAATTCAGAAACTCTGGGGAACCGGTGCTACAGATGCAGGTTACAATATGCTGAGGCTGTATATTCCGGAAGACAGTTCGAACTGGCCACAAGTGTTGGCCACTGCACAGTTAGCAAAATCAATGGGATTGATTGTATTTGCAAGTCCTTGGACAATGCCTGCAGCATGGAAAACCAATAATCACGTTAACGCAGTATACACAGATACGAACGGAGTACAGCAGATTGGTTATTTGAAACCTGCAAATTACCAGGATTATGCTCTTCATCTCAACAATTTCGTGACTTATCTGGCTGCCAATGGAGTTACACTCGATTATATTTCTATACAGAATGAACCTGATGAAATGGCACAGTATCAGGGATGTATCTGGACACCAACGCAGATTGCTACTTTCGTTAAAGATTATGGACATTTGATCAACTGTAACGTTATTGCTCCGGAAAGTGTCGGTTTTACGGATAATTTCGCAAATGCTTTTTTAAGTCCTGCAGTAATGGCTAATTTTGAAGTGTATGGAGCTCATCAGTATGGCTCTACGCAGTCGGTATACAAGCAATTTCAAAATCATAATAAACAAATCTGGCAAACAGAATATCTCATCAACTGGAATTCCAATACCAATGTGCCTGCAAGAGACTTTAATTGGTCGATTGACGGTTTCACTTTTGCAAGAAGCGTAAATAATGCTATGCTTGGTAATATCAATGCATGGGTTCACTACGCATCAAAAAGATACTACGGAATGATGGGTGATGGTACAAATGGCACTGTGGCGGGTGAGATGACAAAAAGAGGATATATTTTATCCCAATATGCTAAAAATACCATAGGCAAAACAAGAATTGATGCAAAATGGGAAACCTCAGGCGGAACTTTAGAAGGTTCTTCTTATATTTCGCTGGACGGCAGCCAGATTACCCTTGTTGTTATCAATTCTTCTTCCAACACATATGATCTTAAAGTTGATCTTCCATTCTTTACGACTTCAGGAGTACAGACCACCACGTCACAATCCTTGAATATGGCGTCATCATCCTTCTCTTTCAGTACGGCAAGTTTCCGTCCGACGGTTCAGGTGAGCCCTTCCAGTGTAATGACTTTTGCTTTTAATAAAAGTGGCGACAGACCGGTATCATTAATGACAGGCGGCGATGTTCATTATAATAAAATTGAAGCTCAAATCTCGACTAATTCGGCATTTGGTACTGATTACCAGTTGAGCGGAAAAACGGTTACCTTCTATAACTCCACTCCATTGATAAGTTCATATACAGATGCTGGCAGCGGATATTTAAATCTTGACGACCGTTACAACAAGTTAATTTTTAATGTATTAAATTATACAACAAGCAACTTGCCGACTTCATCCAATACCACATTATATTACGTTGATGCCAACGGAACGGTAAGAAACCATAATTATGGCAGTGTAGCATTTCCTGCTCCGGGTTCCGGAAGCTTTAATCTGGTATTTGATATTTCCAGAACAGTTCTTCCGTATGGCTGCAAAGGAATCATAGGGCTTCGAAGCGGAAACTACAGTTCAATTCTTACCCTGACGTTGGGTGATGTTTATTTCAATGTAGGAAACGAAAGAGCATCTAAGTTTGAAGCAGCATACGCATCGACTGATAGTAATCTTATGGATGCCTTAGAAAATGAATATTATACTTCATTAGATTTTAGAAATGTGACTGGAATTAATTCAACATCAAGCTGGATCAGTGCCTCTCAAAACATAAACAGTTTATTCTATGTTAATAGTTCTGTAAGCAATACCAACACAAACGTGGTGTCAGGAAATCTCTGCAATACACTTACTCTTTCAGACCAGGGCAAGGACTTTCAGGTTCCGTTTAATTTCACAGCAAATTCCGCAACATATACAAGAACTTTCAACGGGTACGGAATCGTTCTTTTACCTTTTCAGTCAGCTATTCCTTCGGGAGTTACGGCGTATATGATACAGCCGGGCTCAGGAAGTGTGGAATGCACACCTATTTCCAATGGAGTGATTCCTGCCAATGTTCCTGTATTGATCAACGCTACAGGAAGCAAAACATTCACGGGATCAGGCGCTGTATCTACACCAAAAGCAATTACGGTCAACCAGATAAATGGTGTTTATCAGTCTATAAAAGTAGCTGCGGGAGGATATGTACTGAAAACAGAAAACGGAGTGACAGGTTTTTATAAAGTAACGGCGGGTAATGAGCCCGTAATCAGTTCTTTCCAGGGATATCTTACTGAAAACAATACCTATACGAATAATTTTCTTCCATTGAGCTTTGCTACACTTAAAGTACATAATGTAACAGAAATGAAAGATGATATTGTCTTGTATCCAAATCCGGCTAAAAATGAAATTTTTGTTGATTGGAAGCTTTCTGACGCAGTATATTCAATTAGTGATGCAAAAGGAAGTACAGTTTCTTATAACACAAAACTGGCCAGTGGCAAAAACAGAATTGATATCTCAAAGCTTCCTTCAGGAGTATATTTTATTGAAATTTCCGGTTCAGGAAAAAACATCAAAAATAAGTTTATAAAACAATAATCTTGATCAAGCCTAAGTACAATATGCTTTTTAATAAAGTTACCGGTTCATTTCCGGTGACTTTTTTTCTTTATAGTTTATAATTAAGTGTAATATATACATTTATTATGAAATAGAATCTTATATTTGTATTTGTTGCATTGTAAAGCAATATTCAGTGATAATATTTTATGTGTTTCAATAAAAAAACTGCTTTAAATCAATCATATGAACAAAATGTTATTAACCATATCAATAGTAGTCTGTACTTTTGGTTTTGCCCAGAATTATAAATACCCGTTTCGGAATCCCAGTCTTCCGGTTGAACAAAGAATTGAAAACCTCCTAGGATTGCTAACAGTGGATGAAAAAATCGGAATGATGATGGATAATTCCAAAGCTGTTCCCCGGCTGGAAATCCCGGCTTACGGTTGGTGGAACGAGGCGCTTCACGGTGTTGCCAGAGCAGGAACGGCTACTGTTTTCCCACAGGCAATCGGTATGGCAGCAACCTGGGATGTTTCAGAGCATTTCAAAACTTTTGAAATGATTTCTGACGAAGCCAGGGCAAAATACAATAGATCTTTCGATGAAGCTCATAAAACCGGACGTTATGAAGGTCTTACATTCTGGACTCCAAACATCAATATTTTCAGAGATCCAAGATGGGGAAGAGGTCAGGAAACTTACGGAGAAGATCCTTATTTAACTTCCGTTCTTGGTGTTGCTGCTGTAAAAGGTCTGCAGGGAAATGATCCTAAATACTTTAAAACCCATGCCTGTGCCAAGCATTTTGCCGTTCACAGCGGTCCGGAATGGAACCGGCATTCCTATAATGCCGAAATTTCCAAAAGAGATCTGTATGAGACTTATCTTCCGGCTTTCAAAGCTCTGGTTTTGGAAGGTAATGTAAGAGAAGTGATGTGTGCTTATAATGCATTTGACGGTCAGCCTTGCTGCGCCAACAATACTTTGCTTAATGAAATTCTTCGTGGCAAATGGAAATACGACGGGATGGTGGTTTCAGACTGTTGGGCTTTGGCAGATTTCTATCAGGAAAAATACCACGGAACACATCCTGACGAAAAAACAACTGCAGCAGATGCATTAAAGCACTCTACAGATCTGGAATGCGGAGATACGTACAATAATCTTAATAAATCCCTGGCAAGCGGATTGATCACCGAAAAAGATCTCGACATTTCGATGCGCAGAATCCTGAAAGGCTGGTTTGAGCTGGGAATGCTTGATCCTAAATCTTCTGTTCACTGGAACAATATTCCTTATTCTGCGGTAGATTCTAAAGAACACAAAGAACAGGCATTGAAAATGGCTCAAAGGTCTATTGTGCTAATGAAAAATGAGAAAAATGCCCTGCCTTTAAATAAAAATATTAAAAAAATTGCTGTTGTAGGTCCCAATGCCGATGACGGAATTATGCAGCTGGGAAATTACAACGGAACACCTTCTTCAACGGTAACGATTTTAGACGGAATTAAAGCTAAATTTCCAAATGCAGAAATCATTTACGAAAAAGGGAGTGAGGTAGCAGACCCATCATCCAGAACATCTCTTTACCAGAATTTTGTAAGTCAGAAAAACGGTGAAAAAGGAATGAAGGTTGAGTTTTTTAATAATAATGAATTAAAAGAAAAACCGGTTAATATTTCCGTTAATAAAACAGGAATTACCTACAATAGTTTTGGCGGAACCCAGCTTGCTCCGGGAGTTGCCAGAGAAAATACTTCAGCAAGAATATCAGGTATTTTTAAGAGCAGTTATTCCGGCGAAGTGATATTCTCTGCGGCAACATCAGATATTTACACACTTTTTGTTGACGGCAAAGAAATCGCTACCAGAAAAGGTCCCGATGCAAGACATCCTTCGGAATTTCCTGTGAAAATGGAGAAAGGGAAAGAGTATCAGATAGAACTACGTCACAGCCAGAAAGGGAAATACGTAAGCATTGCCTTTGAAGTGTACCGAAAAGATCCCGTAAATTTTTCATCGGTAAGAGAAAAAGTGAAAGATGCCGACGTCATTATCTTCGCAGGCGGACTTTCCCCAAGTCTGGAAGGAGAAGAAATGTTGGTAAGCGCAGAAGGCTTCAAAGGCGGTGATAAAACTTCAATTGAGCTTCCGAAAGTTCAGCGTCAACTGCTGACAGAATTAAGAAAAACAGGAAAACCTGTGGTTTTTGTACTCTGTACAGGAAGTGCCCTTGGTTTGCAGCAGGACGAAAAAAATTATGACGCATTGCTGAATGCCTGGTACGGCGGTCAATCCAGCGGAACTGCCGTGGCCGATGTTTTAGCTGGAGATTACAATCCTTCCGGAAGATTACCGATTACTTTTTACAAAAATCTTGAGCAATTGGATAATGCACTTTCGACAACAAGCAAGCATCAGGGTTTTGAGAATTATGATATGAAAGGAAGAACCTATCGCTATATGACCGAAGATCCTTTGTATGCATTTGGTCACGGTTTGAGCTACTCAAAATTTACTTATGGCAATGCAAAATTGAGTAAAAGTAGCATCAATCCTAATGAGAATATTACGATAACCTTTCCGGTTACCAATATTTCAGAAAGAGATGGGGAAGAAGTGGTGCAGGTGTATGTGAAAAGAAATAATGATCCTTTAGCGCCCGTAAAGACCTTGAGAGCTTTCGAAAGAGTTTTAATCAAATCAAAAGAAACAAAAAATATCCAGTTAAATATCTCTGAAGAATCTTTTAAATTTTATGATGAAAAAGCAGATGACTTAGTTACAAAATCAGGAGATTATACCATTTTCTACGGAGGAACTTCAAAAAACTCAGATTTAAAAAGTATCCGGTTGAAAGTCAAGTAAACTATTCTCAATGTAGGAAACCTTATAGGTTTTTAAAACCTATAAGGTTTATCAATAAATAGAAGAATAATACATTCAATTAAAAGTTCACGATTATAAATGCTACACTGACTGTAGTCGAAGTGTTTATCTGGACAATCAAAAATAGTATCAATGAAAACAAAAAATAAAATCTTCACCATTCTTCTCACAAGTTGCGTTGCATTTTCATCAGCGCAAAACTCAAAATTTACTTTAGATCTTGATGGAACTCCTACCAACATTAAAATCCAGCCGACAATGTATGGGATTTTCTTTGAAGATATCAATTTTGCAGCCGATGGAGGCATTTATGCCGAGCTTATTAAAAACCGAAGCTTTGAGTTTGATGAGCCTTTAACGGGTTGGAAGCAGCAAAATACGCAAACCCTTTCGCATAATCTGGATTCCGGGTTTTTGACCATTTATTCGGATCATTCCAAAACCAATAAAAACTACGCTCGAATTACCGTTCATAATGATAAAAAGTACATCTTGGAAAATGAAGGTTTTCGGGGAATCGGACTTCATAAAGATGCCAAATATGATTTCAGTTTCGATCTGGAAAATGTATCTGGAAATATTTCTGCCATCAATGTAAGCCTGGTTGACAAAAATGGAGCCGTAATTTCTACAGTTCCGGTAATCATCAAAGGAAAAGGCTGGCAAAAATATGCCACTGTTTTTTTGCCAACAAGAACGGTTGAAAAAGCAAAACTGCAAATAACTTTTACCGGGAACGGAATCATTAATATGGATATGATTTCTCTTTTCCCGCAAGATACTTGGAAGGGAAGAAAGGGTGGTTTACGCAAAGATCTAGTTCAGAAATTATACGATTTGCAACCCGGATTTTTACGTTTTCCCGGAGGTTGTATTGTGGAAGGCAGAACACTTGCCGAAAGATATCAATGGAAAAAAACATTGGGCAATGTGGCAGACAGAGAATATCTCATCAACAAATGGAGCTCAGGGTTTGCACACCGTCTTGCTCCCGATTATTATCAGTCATTTGGATTAGGTTTTTATGAATATTTCCAGCTTTCCGAAGATTTGGGAGCAGAACCTTTACCGATTTTAAGTTGTGGAATGGCTTGCCAGTTCAACACAGGCGAATTGGTTCATCTGGAAGAATTAAATCCTTTCGTTCAGGACGCTTTAGATTTAATTGAATTTGCTAATGGAAACGAAAGTACAAAATGGGGTAAAATTCGTACTGAAATGGGACATCCGAAGCCATTCAATATGAAATATATCGGCGTTGGGAATGAACAATGGGGAGAAGATTACATCGAACGTTACAAAATTTTTGAAAAAGCCATTCACGCTAAATATCCGGACATCCAAATCATTTCAGGAAGCGGACCGTCGCCTGACGGTGAATTTTTCGATTACGGCTGGAAAGAACTCAAAAAACTCAATGCGCAGATTGTTGATGAGCATTATTATAATTCACCCGAATGGTTTACAAAAAATGCCGCACGCTATGATGCTTACGATCGTTCCGGACCAAAAGTGTTTGCCGGAGAATATGCCGCACAGTCGGTTGGAGTAGTAAAACCCGATAACAAAAACAATTGGCAGACTGCATTGTCGGAAGCCGCTTTTATGACAGGATTGGAAAGAAACGCAGATGTGGTAACAATGACTTCTTATGCACCGCTTTTTGCCCACGCAGACGGTTGGCAATGGACACCGGATTTAATTTGGTTTAACAATTTACAATCTTATGCAACTCCCAATTATTATGTTCAAAAGTTATTTTCGAATAATAGAGGAACTGATTTACTGAAGATTTACCACAATAAAACCCCGGTCAGCGGCCAGGACAAACTCTATGCAACGGCAGTAAAAGACAGTGAAAAAAATGAAGTAATCATCAAAATTGTTAATACCGATTCTCAGAAAAAGTTAATGGAAATTAATCCTAAAAATATAAAACTGGGACAAAAAGTGACGAAAACAGTCTTAGCAGCTGATGCACTTTCTGCAGAGAATGATTTTAAAACAGAAAATATACAGCCTGTTGAAGATAATTCTGTCATTAAAAAAGGAGCATTTTCAATGGGAATTCCTGCCCATTCACTGGTTGTTTTAAAAATTAAATAAGCCTCAGATACGAACACGAAAGGAAAAATAAAATTAAGTGTACTTTATACATTTATTTAAAATAGAATCTTATATTTGTGTTATTTCAAGAATAGAAATGTAATGGATTTATTAAGACTTAATTAAAAATGATTCTTTTTAATCATCAAATTAAACATAAGCTTAAATATTTAGCATTAGCAATCTCGCCCCTAAGCTTGTCGCAGGGTGTATCAAAATATTATTAAAACTTAATTCATTATAAAAATGAAGAAATATGTTATAGGGCTGGATTATGGGACAGATTCCGTTCGTGCTGTACTGATTGATACAGAAAATGGAGCCGAACTAGCCACATCCGTGAGCTATTATCAAAGATGGAAACAGGGAAAATTCTGTCAGCCTGAAAAAAATCAGTTTCGCCAACATCCTTCAGATCACATTGAAGGTCTGCAACAAACTATTTCTGATGTAGTAAGAGAAAGTGGAGTGGCGGCAGAAACCATTGTGAGCATCTGTATAGATACCACAGGCTCATCGCCAATTCCTGTGAACAGAGACGGAATAGCATTGTCTTTAACTCCCGGATTTGAAGAAAATCCCAATGCAATGATGGTGCTGTGGAAAGATCACACTTCCATTAACGAAGCCGAAGAAATTAATCATTTGGCAAGGAACTGGGGCGGCGAAGATTATACCAAATTTGAAGGCGGAATCTATTCCTCCGAATGGTTTTGGGCAAAAATTCTGCACATCAACAGACAAGATGAAGAAGTAAAAAATTCCGCTTACAGCTGGATGGAACATTGCGATTATATCACATTTCTCCTTTCCGATCATCAGGATTTAAAAGCATTCAAAAGAAGCCGTTGTGCGGCCGGGCATAAAGCAATGTGGCACGAATCATGGGGCGGGCTGCCGTCAAAAGAGTTTCTCAGTTTGCTAGATCCATCTTTGGCTGAACTTCGTGACAGATTGTACGATAAAACTTACACTTCCGATGAGGTTGCAGGAAATCTGAATCAGGAATGGGCGACAAAATTAGGTTTAACACCCAACACTGTGATTACCGTAGGAACTTTCGACGCCCATTCCGGAGCAGTCGGTGCAAAAGTGGAAGAAAATACGCTCATCCGAATTATGGGAACCTCTACCTGCGATATTATGGTCGCGTCTAACGAAGTTATCCAGGAGAAAACTGTCAAAGGAATCTGCGGACAGGTAAACGGTTCCGTGATTCCGGGCTTAATTGGTCTTGAAGCCGGTCAGTCTGCATTTGGTGATGTATTGGCGTGGTACAAGAATATTCTGACTTGGCCTGTTCACAATATTCTGATGAATTCCAATGCGATTGACGACAATCAAAAACAATTGTTAAAAGAAGAAATAGAAAATAATCTTATCCGAAATCTGACTTTGGAGGCAGAAAAAATTCCTCTTTCAGAGGCCATTCCTATTGCCTTGGACTGGATCAACGGGAGAAGAACGCCAGATGCCAATCAGGAGCTCAAAGCTGCGATCAGCAATCTTTCGCTCGGTACAAAAGCCCCACATATTTTCAAAGCGTTGGTGAATGCCATTTGTTTCGGTTCCAAAAAAATAGTCGACCGTTTTGAAGAAGAAGGCGTAAAAATCAATAAAGTCATAGGAATCGGCGGTGTTGCCAGAAAATCCCCGTTTATTATGCAGACATTGGCAAACGTCCTGAATATGCCGATCGTTGTGGCTGCATCTGATCAGGCTCCGGCATTGGGAGCAGCAATTTATGCGGCAGTTTCGGCAGGCATTTACCCGAATGTTCAGGAAGCAAGCAGGAAAATGGGCTCAGATTTCGAAGCTGAGTATTTTCCTCAGGCAGATCAGGTGGAAAAATATGCAGAATTGATGAATCAATATCAGATTCTCGCCGACTTTACAGAAAATAATACCCAATCAAAAAAGAAGCAAATCGTTGAAAGTTTATAGTTGACAGCAATTTTCAGATTTAGGAGCTCCGTAGGAGCGAACTGTTAATAGCCGATCATAATGTCAATAGAGCATTAAGCCTCATAGAGGCGGCCTGCTAATAGATTAAGAACCAACAACCTTTACCAGTTATTTTTTATGGCAGCTTTATCCGTCTTCCGCTCCCAATCTTTTTTGCCAATGCTTTTCCATCAGCAAAAAAGGATTTCCGCTCAAGCCGGGCTGCATGAAAATCGAGGAACGAGATTCATCGGTTCATATAAAAAAAGAGATAATTGAACTGGTCAGCCTTGTCAAGGTTCAAAACCTTGACAAGGCTGACGGAAATCAATAAGAACCTGCTTTAGGCAAAGCAGAGACCTGTAATTTTTAAATTATTTAATCTTTTAATCATTTAATAAAAAAAATGAGCATATATAAAGAACTCCAGAGAGAATGTTACGAAGCCAATATGCAGTTGGATGCCTTAAAGCTGGTCGTTTACACCTTCGGAAACGTAAGTGCCGTCGACCGTGAAAAAGGAATCTTTGCCATCAAACCGAGCGGCGTTCCCTACGAACTTTTAAAACCGGAAGACATTGTGATTTTAGATTACGATGCCAATGTGGTTGAAGGAAACCTAAGACCCTCTTCCGACACCAAAACCCACGCTTACCTTTACAAAAACTGGGAAAACATTGGCGGAATTTCCCATACACACGCTATTTATTCGGTGGCTTGGGCACAGGCTCAAATGGATATTCCGATTTTCGGAACCACACATGCAGACCATTTAACGGCAGATATTCCCTGTGCACCGCCAATGCGGGATGACTTAATCGAAGGAAATTACGAATACAATACCGGAATTCAGATCCTCGATTGCTTTAAAGAAAAAGAACTGTCTTACGAAGAAGTGGAAATGGTGCTCATCGGAAATCACGGACCGTTCACCTGGGGGAAAAACGCAGATAAAGCCGTCTACAACAGCAAAGTTCTGGAAACGATTGCAGAAATGGCGTATCGCACAAGACAAATTAACCCGGAGGCGCCACGCCTGAAAGATGCTCTCATCAAAAAACATTACGAACGCAAACACGGCAAAAATGCCTACTACGGACAGTAAATAGCTGTTAGCTTTTGGCGATTAGCAATTCGCTTAAAAAATCAATCATCAATTATAATTTATCATTTATAAAATATGTTAACACCTCTCAATACAAAAGAAATCTGGTTCATCACCGGAAGTCAGCATTTATACGGACCTGAAACCTTGGCTCAGGTTGCCGAACATTCACAGAAAATTGTTGAAGCACTTAATATTTCTTCATCAATTCCGGTAAAAGTTGTTTTAAAACCAACTGTAAAAACCACGGAAGAAATCTTTGAAACCCTTACGGCCGCCAATTTTGCAAAAGATTGTATCGGTATCGTAACCTGGATGCACACGTTTTCTCCTGCAAAAATGTGGATTCGCGGATTGACGGCTTTGCAAAAACCAATGCTGCATTTGCATACGCAGTTCAATCAGGATATTCCGTGGTCTACGATGGATATGGATTTTATGAACCTGAATCAGGCAGCACACGGCGACCGGGAATTCGGATTTATGGTAAGCCGTCTTCGCAAAAACCGAAAAGTAGTTGTCGGACATTGGGCTGAAGAAAGAGTTCAGAAACAAATCGGAGACTGGAGCCGTGTTGCAGCAGGGTGGGACGATTGGCAGGGAGCAAAATTTGCACGTTTTGGAGACAATATGAGATATGTTGCCGTGACGGATGGTGATAAAGTTGAAGCAGAAACAAAATTTGGATTTTCGGTAAACACTTGGGGAATCGGTGATTTGGTAAGCGTTGTTAATTCTATTGGCGATGGCGAAATTAAAACTTTGATGGAAGAATACGAAGCCTCTTACAAAATGGCAGAATCTCTTCTTTCAGGCGGAAGCCATAGAAAATCACTTGAAGCCGCTGCAAGAATAGAATTAGGTTTAGAAAAATTCCTGAAAGATGGAAGTTTCAAAGGTTTCTCAGATACTTTTGAAGACCTTCACGGTTTGGAACAACTTCCCGGAATTGCCGTTCAGAGACTAATGGAAAAAGGTTACGGTTTTGCAGGAGAAGGCGACTGGAAAACCGCAGCTTTGGTTCGTGCAATGAAAACAATGGGACAAGGTCTGGAAGGCGGAAATGCCTTTATGGAAGATTATACCTATCATTTGAATCCTTCAAATCCTTCCGTTTTGGGCTCTCATATGCTGGAAGTTGATCCTGTTTTGGCGGTTGACAAACCTTCTTGTGAAATTCATCCGTTGGGAATTGGCGGCAAGGCAGATCCTGTACGTCTGGTTTTCAATTCAAGAGGGAATATTGATTCTCTGAACGCCGCTTTAATGGATTTTGGAAATCATTTCAGACTCTTAATCAACAAAACAAAGGCATTGGAGATCACAGAGGAATTACCAAAACTTCCTGTGGCAAGAGTCCTTTGGAAACCGCTTCCTGATTTGTTCACCGCAGCAGAAGCCTGGATTTTGGGAGGTGGAGCACATCATACGTGCTATAGTGAAAATATCAGTGCTGAACAGCTGGAAGATTTTGCAGAAATTGCAGGCATTGAGTCATTAGTTATTGATGAAAATACAAAAATCCGTGATTTTAAGAACAATCTTCGCTGGAATGAAATTTATTATCGTTAATCTTGCAAAATTATTCAAACTATGAAAATAATAAACTACAATCTGATTATTATTGCGCTTTTGTGTGTTGTTGGATGCAGCAAAAAAGAAAATAGTAATCAGCCTCAAAAAGAAGATATGGAAAATATACAAGTTTCAGATTACGGAGTAACGGCAAAAGACGATTCCATTAAAAAATATACATTAACCAATAAAAACGGGATGAAGATGGAAGTCATTAATTTCGGTGGAATTATCACTTCACTCACGGCTCCCGACAAAAACGGAAAATATGAAGATGTCGTTTTAGGTTTCACAAAACCTGAAGATTATTTCAACGGAAATCCTTATTATTTCGGAGCGTTGATCGGACGTTACGGAAACAGGATTGCCAATGCAAAATTCACTTTGGAAGGTAAAACCTACAATATTGATAAAAATGACGGACCAAACAGTCTTCACGGTGGAAAAGAAGGTTTTCATACCAAATTCTGGAATATTGAACCTGTAAAAGATGCAAAATTCCCGACGTTGAAACTGACTTATACAAGTGCAGATGGCGAAGAAGGCTATCCGGGAAAATTGTCTACAACGGTATTCTACACATTGACAGACGACAATGCTTTGGAGATTTCTTACGAAGCAACAACGGATAAAGAAACGGTTGTTAACCTTACCCAACATTCATACTTTAATCTTTCAGGGAATTTCTCAAAAACGATTACCGACCACGAATTGCAAATCAATGCAGATAAATTCTCACCTGTGAATGAAACGTTGATTCCAACCGGCGAACAGAAGCCTGTAAAAGGAAGTCCATTTGATTTTACCACTTCAAAACCAATCGGAAAAGATATTAATGCAAATGATGACCAATTGAAAAAAGGAAAAGGCTACGATCACAACTGGATTCTGAACGGAAGCGGAATGAGAAGCATCGCAAAAGTGTATCATCCTGAATCGGGAAGAGTGATGGAAGTTTTGACAGACGAACCGGGTGTTCAGTTCTATTCCGGAAATTTCCTTGATGGGAAATTCGACACCAAAACCGGTGGGAAAAATGAATTCCGAACAGGTTTTTGCTTAGAAACCCAACATTTTCCGGATTCTCCAAACCAAGCTTCTTTCCCTTCAACAGAGCTTAAGCCAGGGCAAAAATATCAGACTAAAACGATTTATAAATTCTCAGTTAAAAAATAAATTATGGGAAACTTAGCAACAATTGATATCATCATATTTCTTGTTTATTTTGTGGTGGTAGCCGGTTACGGAATCTGGATTTACAACAGAAAAAAATCTGCAGCTACTGGCAGTAAAGATTATTTCCTTGCAGAAGGCTCACTTACCTGGTGGGCGATTGGAGCCAGTTTGATTGCGTCCAATATTTCTGCGGAACAGTTCATCGGGATGAGTGGGGAAGGATTTTTCGTGGGAATTGCTGTTGCAGCTTACGAATGGATTGCAGCGATTGCATTGATTATCATCGCCGTGTGGTTTATTCCGATTTATCTTAAAAATAAGATTTATACGATGCCGCAATTTCTGGAAACCCGGTACAACAAATCGGTTTCCCTGATTATGGCTGTTTTCTGGCTATTTCTTTATGTAATTGTAAACCTTACTTCAATTCTTTATTTGGGAGCTCTGGCGATCGATACTTTATTGGGTGGAAATAATCTTCATATCATCATGGTTGGATTGCTTCTGATGGCTTTACTGATAGGTTTGGGCGGAATGAAAGTAATCGGATATACCGATGTTATTCAGGTGGCAGTTTTGATTATCGGAGGTTTTGCAACGGTTTATATGGCATTACAGATTGTTGACCAGAGAATTAACGGAGCGGCTGTAGGAAATGCTTTTGCAGGTTTTCAGACTTTGATGAATGAAGCACCGCAACATTTTAAATTAATTCTAGACAAACCAACGACCACCACAACAACTTTGGCAATGCCGGAAAACCTGAGTGTTCAGAAATATGTGGTTTTACCAGGACTGGCGATGTATTTTGCAGGTCAGTGGATTGTAAACCTGAATTATTGGGGATGCAATCAGTACATTACTCAACGTGCTTTGGGAGCTGATTTGAAAACCGCAAGAACCGGAATTTTATTCGCAGGATTTTTGAAATTATTTATGCCCATTATCGTAATGCTTCCGGGAATTGCAGCGTATGTTTTATATACAAAAGGACATTTACCTGGCTTCAACGGGGTAAAAGATGGTGCATATTCAGCTATTTTAGGATTCTTACCAACAGGATTGAAAGGACTTGCAGTTGCAGCACTTACGGCGGCAATCGTAGCGTCTTTGGCTGGAAAAGTAAACAGTATTTCCACTATTTTCACGTTAGATATTTATAAAAAATACCTGAAAGCAGATGCCACCGAAATTGAGATGGTAAGAACAGGACGTTGGGCAATTATCATCGCAATGGCTGTTGCTTTGGCATTTACGTGGACGGATGTTTTGGGAATCGGAGGAGAAGGTGGTTTCACATTCATACAGAAATATACAGGATTTATCAGTCCGGGTGTTTTTGCGATGTTCCTTTTGGGAATGTTCTGGAAGAGAACTACAGGAACTGCAGCTTTGGTAGGAGTTCTTCTGGGCTTTTTACTTGCGATTTTCTTTAACAGTTTTGCTGTCGATATTTTCGGGAAAGAAACCTGGCTATATACGGCTTTCACGTATGAAAAATTAGAAAACGGCGTCGTTCACACCATTACAGAAATTCCATTTCTGATTAATATGGGATGGTCATTCTTTATCACAGTTGTCGTAATGATAATGATAAGTTTGGCTGGTCCGAAAGTGAATCCGAAGGCTTTTGCGATTGATGCAACGATGTTTAAAGTAGATAACAGAACTTTGATTATGATCGTAGTGACGGTTCTCTTATTGACCGCTCTTTACGTGAGATTCTGGTAGTTTTAAAATAAATAATAAATAGGATGTCGTTATGGGCATCCTATTTTTGTTAAAAGTTCTAATGTTTTTGTAATTTTAAATAAAGTTTTGAAAAAATATCTCCTTTTTATCGATACCGAAACAACTGGAATTCCGAAACGTTGGAATCTGCCTTATTCTGAAACAGAAAACTGGCCTTCAGCAATTCAGGTTTCGTGGATTATTTATGATGAAAACGGTAGAGAAGTTAAAAGAACAAATTGTTACATTGATGTTGACGATTTAAAAATTAGTGCCAAATCTTTTAAAATACACGGAATTACCAGAGAATTTTTAAGCAAAAACGGACAAGTAAGAAGTTTTGTTTTAGAAAAACTTTCAGCAGATATTCAGAAATATCAACCGTTAATTATTGGACATTTTACAGAATTTGATATTCATACGTTGAGTTGTGATTTTCATAGAGCAGGTCTGGAAAACCCTTTTCAGCAAAGTCGTTTTTACTGCACAATGTTAAAAAGCAAAGACTATATTTTAAATCCAAACGTAATTTATCTTCGTTTGAACCAGCTTTTTGAATTTCTTTTCAATAAAAAGATGGAACGCTCTCACAATGCTATGATTGATGCGGAAATGACGGCAAAATGTTTCTTTGAAATTCGTTTACGTGGAGAAATTTCAGAGGATGAACTTCAGAAAATCCATCACGAAATCGAATGTAAATTAAAATTTTTAACAAATAAGATGAAATAGCACATGGAAGAAAAAATAATTTCTTTGTTAAAAATAACAGAGCCTTTTCATCTTTTACCTGAAACGGTTCTTGCAGAGATCTCTGAAACATTGATTAAAACCGAGTTTTCTAAAGATACGCTTATTTATCGTCAGGATGTAACCGAAATGACAGGAGTAAGCATTATAGCATCCGGTGAATATGAAACCTTTTTTTTCGACGCTTCAGAAAACAAAAGAGCAGTAACCAAGCATCATAAACCTTATTGTTTTGGCGGAATTTCCATTATTCTAAACAGGGTTCGTGCATTGAAATCTGCCATAGCCAAAAAAGGAACCGTAGTTTACACTTTACCCAGAAAGGAGTTTTACGAACTGTGTAATGCCTACGAAGATTTTTTCCACTATTTCACTTCAGATTTTGGCAAAAAAATGCTGGATGAAGAGTTTTCACATTTTGTAAAAACACCCGCTACTTTCGAGGAAAGTTATTTCGCAGCTGATCAGTTGTATTCCAGAAAAATTGAAGGTATTGCTTACAAAAGCATCGTTTCGTGCGAAGAAAACACACCTGTTTTTGAAACGGCTAAAGTAATGGCAGCCAATAAGGTAAGCTGTATTTTTGTCAAAAAATCCGGGAGTGACGAGATTATTGGTTACGCGACAGATATTACCTTACGGGATAATGTCATCGCCCGTTGTCTGGATTCAAGAATAGCCATTTCAGAAGTGATGGATAATCCGATTGTCAGTATTTCCAGCGATGCCTATTTGTATGAAGCAGTTCTGATGATGTTCAAAACCAAATCAAGGTATCTTTTGGTGAAAAACAATGAAGAATATGTAGGTTTTCTGAGCAGAAACCGTTTGCTGAGCGAGCAGGCGCAAAGTCCGCTGGTTTTTATCCAGTCCGTAAAGCAGGCAGAAAATACCGAAGAACTCCGCAAAAAATGGAATCAGGTTCCGGATATTATTAATCAGCTTTTAGGAAGGGGAGTGCACGGCGAAATTGCCAGTCAGGTCATCACTACGATTGCCGACACGATAACCGGAAAAGTAATAGAAAAAATCATAAAGGAAATAGGAAAACCACCTGCGAAATTTGCCTTCATTGTTACAGGAAGCGAAGGAAGGAAAGAGCAGACGCTCAGTACAGACCAGGATAATGGGATCATCTACGAAGACAAAGCCAACGAACATAGGGAAATGGTGCGGGAATATTTTATGGATTTTGCCAAAAGAGTTTCGGACGATCTCAATACGATTGGTTTCGAATACTGCAAAGGCGGTTTTATGGCAAGCAATCCGCAATGGACGCATTCTCTTTCTCACTGGAAAAGAAATTATACCCAATGGATTGAAGAATCTGTGCCGGAAAATGCAATGAAATTTTCTACTTTTTTTGATTTCCGTTTCATTTATGGTGACGAAAATATTGTCCGTGAACTGAAAACTTTTATCAAAGAAAAACTGGTTTCACCCAATCAGGTTTTCTTTGCACATATTGCGAAAAATGCACTGCAATATGAACCTCCTTTGACTTTTTTTAAGAGGATAAAAACTCAAACCATTGGAAAATCAGAAGTTTTCGATATCAAAACGGCGATGTCTCCAATTGTGGATTTGGTGCGTGTCTACGCACTGAAAAACCATCTGGAAATGGAAAATACGGGCGAAAGAATGAAAAAACTGACTGAAATCGGAATTTTCACGCAGCAGCAATATAACGAAATGCATCAGTCTTACTATTATCTGATGGCGCTTCGGCTCAAAAATCAGGCAAATCAAATTAATACTGACAAAAAACACCCTGATAATTATGTCGAAATCAATAAACTAACGAAGATAGAAAGGGTTACTTTAATCGAAATTTTCAAAACGATTGGCAATTTTCAGCTGGGAATCAAAGTGAAATTTACCGGAAGTTTTTAAACTCAAATTTTAAACATAAAACCTTCCGATATTTTTTTATTGTATTTTTCTTCATCAAAAGTATAAAGGTAAGACCCTTTTTTAGAAGAGCTCATATCTTTTTCATTAGTTTTTACCAGAACATCCAATGCATTGATTTTGCTGGTAAAATTTCGTTTGTCATATTTTTCGTCAAAAATAGCTTCGTAAAGATTCTGGAGATCCTTCATCGTGAATTTTTTAGGGAGAAGTTCAAAGCCAATCGGCCTTGTCGTTGCCCTTCTTCTCAGTCTCAAAACGGCATCTTTTACCATTGAATTATGATCGAAAATAAGTTCAGGATGATCTTTCAGGTCAAACCATTTGGCGCTGTATTTTTCATTGATTTGAATGTTATCCTGAATATTTATTAAAGCATAATATGAAATAGACATAATTCTCGCAGTGGGCTCACGATCGATTTCTGTGTAGGTTTTCAGTTGCTCCAAATAAATATTTTCTAGTCCGGTTAAAGTATTCAGAACACGATTGGCGGCTTGGTCAGAACTTTCTTTATCATCAACAAAGCCACCCATAAGGGACCATTCTCCTTTCTTTGGCTCAAAATTTCTTTGTACCAGAAGAATTTTCAGGTTATCTCCGTCAAAACCGAAAATGATACAGTCAACTGCCACAAGATGTTTGGGATAATTAAGATAATTTTCTTCCATCAAAAATGATTTTATACAAAGTTAAATTTTTTGAGATAGATTTTATTATGAAATTTAAATAAATGTATTTGTTACACTTTATTTTTCGTGTTTTAACTTTTTTTTGAGAATTTATTGGTTCCATGTGGTGTTTTGGGTAATTATTTTTACCGTTTAAATGATTTATTTGCTGAAATTAATGTAAATCCTATATGAAGACAATGTTAAAAATATGTTAAAATTTTGATCCGGAATTTCACTCAGCTTTTTTTCAGGGATATTATTAAAATACGATAAGTCCGGATGTATATTTTTTCTGGTTTTTATAAACACACGATATGTATTTTGATAATGACGGAATTACATTTATTTAATTGATATTCTATAGTTTGTCTATTCTTGTTTTTTATGATAAGGTATGGGCTTGTAAAAGTTTTTTTTACTTATTTCAAAATGTTTTTTCAAAAGAACATATTGCTAAACGATGAAAGTTGTTTGCTATCTGAATACTTTCTTTTATTTTAGAAATGTAGAAATAACATTTATTAATGAACAAAAAATCACTGATATTACTTTTAGGCTTTACTACAATAGCTTTTGGGCAGGTAAAGAAAAATGTTAGCTACTTTCCGCTCAACAAGGTTCATCTTTCCGAAAGTATTTTCAGCAAAGCAATGCAGACGGATGAGAAATATATCCTGTCGATGGATGCAGACCGGCTTCTTGCACCCTATCTGAAAGAAGCAGGGCTGAAACCTAAAAAAGAAAACTATCCCAATTGGGAAAATACAGGATTGGATGGTCATATCGGCGGTCATTACATTTCTGCTTTAGCTTTGATGTACGCTTCAACAGGCGATCCAAAAATCAGGCAGCGTTTGGATTATATGATTGATGAATTGGAGCGGTGCCAGAATCTTTCAGGAAACGGCTATCTTTCTGGCGTTCCGAACGGTAAAAAAATCTGGAAAGAAATTGCCGATGGAAATATCCGGGCAGCGACTTTCGGTCTGAATGACCGCTGGGTTCCGTTGTATAATATTCACAAAATATATTCAGGTTTACGCGATGCTTATTGGTATGCGGATAGTGAGAAAGCAAAAAAAATGCTGATAAAGCTTACAGATTGGATGGCTGATGAAGTTTCCGCACTTTCCGATGAACAGATTCAGGATATGCTTCGCAGCGAGCACGGCGGTCTGAATGAAGTTTTTGCCGACGTTTATGACATTACAAAAAATCTGAAATATCTAAAGCTTGCCCATCGTTTTTCACATCTCGCTATTTTAAATCCGTTGTTGATTCAGGAAGATAAACTCACAGGAATCCACGCCAACACACAGATTCCAAAAGTGATTGGTTTTAAAAAAATTGCAGATTTAGAAAATAACAAAGAATGGAGCAATGCAGCAGATTTTTTCTGGACCAATGTCACTCAAAAAAGATCAGCGATCATCGGAGGAAACAGTGTGAGCGAACATTTTAACCCGATCAATGATTTCAGCGGAATGATTAAAAGTATCGAAGGTCCCGAAACCTGCAATACGTATAATATGCTGAAACTTTCCAAAGAATTGTATGCGACGAATCCAAAATCATCGTATGTAGATTATTACGAAAGAGCTTTATACAATCATATTCTCTCCACCCAAAATCCTGAAAAAGGCGGTTTTGTCTACTTCACGCCGATGCGTCCCGGTCATTACAGGGTTTATTCCCAGCCGGAAACCAGCTTTTGGTGCTGCGTAGGCTCCGGAATGGAAAATCACGCCAAATATGGTGAAATGATTTATGCGTATTCCGATGAAGATTTGTACGTGAATCTATTTATTCCATCTATTTTAAAATGGTCTGAAAAGAAATTGGTTCTAAGACAGGAAAATAATTTCCCTGAAAATCCATCAACAAAACTGATTTTTGATGTTGTTCCGAAATCAAATTTAAATTTAAAATTAAGAGCGCCGGAATGGGCAAAAGCTTCTGAAATTACAATTTCAGTGAATGGTAAAAATGTCAATGTTCCTGTAGATGCTGAAGGTTATTTTACTATTAATAAAAAATGGAAAAAAGGAGATGTTATAGAAGTGAAAATGCCGATGCATCTTTCCGCAGAGCAGCTTCCTGACCATTCGGATTATTTCGCGTTTAAATATGGCCCGATTGTTTTGGCTGCGAAATACGGAAAAGAAAATCAGGACGGACTTTTCGCCGATGACAGCAGAGGTGGACATATCGCGCACGGACCACAAATTCCTTTGAATGAAATCCCTACCATTTTGGGCAGTTCAACTTCTGTTTTAAGTCATTTGGAAACTGTTAACGAAAAAGATCTGACATTCAGATTGAAAGGTTTATACCCTCAGAATAAATTCAGCAACGGATTAGAATTGGTTCCGTTTTATAAAATTCAGGAAGAGCGTTACATCATTTATTTTCCACAGGCGAATCAGGATAAAATTGAAGCTATTCAAAAACAGAAAGCCAAAGAAGAAGAGGAAATCAGAAAACTGGATAATATCACAACCGATAAAATCCAGTTGGGAGAGCAACAGCCGGAATCCGACCATTTCATCGATAGCAAAGATTCCAGCACCGGGTATATGGAAGACCGCCATTTCCGTGAGGCAAAAGGTTGGTTCAGCTACCAGATGAGAAATAAGGATAAAAATGCAAAATACCTTTATCTTATTTATTTTGATGCCAATAACAACCGTACTTTGAATGCAGAAATCAATGGAGTGAAAGTTATTTCTAAAAATTTCGATGGAAAAATGGGCGGTTCTCCACAATCATTATTAATCCCGATTCCGGAATCAGAAAGCAGGAAAGAGATTCTTAATGTAAAATTTAATACAAATGAAAAATCGCTTACACCGAAAATCATTGAAGTAAGATTGCTGAACCAAGTGCCAGATAAAAACTAAACAGTCTTGTCAAGGTTCTAAACCTTGACAAGACTTATTTAAAAATATTTTAACCCCATATGAACAATAAACTCAACACAATTTTAAGCTTGTTTTTCTGCATATTCTGCATTTTCATTGAAGCCAAAATCAAGCTTCCGGCGCTGGTTTCAGACGGAATGGTTTTGCAGCGTAACCAAAAACTGAATGTTTGGGGAAAAGCTGATGCAGGAGAAAAAGTAGAAGTAAAATTCCTCAATAAAAAATATAAAACCACAGCCGACCAAAGCGGGAACTGGAAAATCACACTTCCCGAGCAGAAAGCCGGAGGTCCTTACACGATGACCATCAATGAAATTATATTAAAAGATATTCTCATTGGTGATGTCTGGCTCGCTTCAGGGCAATCGAATATGGAACTTCCGATGCGCAGACTGACTCCGCTTTATGCGAATGAAATCAAAAATGCAAATAATCAGAACATCAGGTTTTTTACGGTTCCTCAAAAATATAATTTTAAGTCACCTCAAACTGAGCTTGATGGCGGAAAATGGGAAGCTACAAATCCACAAACGATTCTTAATTTTTCTGGAGTTGCCTATTTTTTTGCTAAAGAATTAAGTCAGAAAAATAAAGTGGCCGTTGGAATTATTCATTCCAGTTTAGGCGGTTCTCCGATTCAGGCGTGGATGGATGAAAATTCTCTGAAAAAATATCCTGAATATCTGGACGAAGCAAAAAAATGGCAGAACGATGATTTGATAAAATCTACAGAATCTGGCGAACAGGCGTTGAGCAAGGCTTGGTACGCAGAACTCGACCAAAGCGATATCGGATTAAACCAACATTGGGAAAATTTCGACCTAAACGATTCTGATTGGAAAACAATGAACATTCCAGGTTCTTGGGAAGATAAAGAAGGTTCTTTTGAAGGTTCGGTTTGGTTCAGAAAAGAAATTAATTTAACCAAAAATCAGGCAGGAAAAGCCGCTTTTCTAAATTTAGGAAGAATAAAAGATGCAGATGTCACCTACATCAACGGAACAAAAGTCGGAAATGTAACTTATGAATATCCGCCGCGTTGGTACGATATTCCGGCAGGCGTTTTAAGAGAAGGAAAAAACGTCATTGCTGTTAGAATTTCCAACGGAAGCGGAAAAGGGCAGTTCATCACTGACAAACCTTATTACCTCGAAATTGACGGAAATAAAATCGATTTAAAAACCGAATGGAAATTTAAAATCGGTGCTAAAATGGGAAAAATGGCTCCCGGAACTACTTTCATCCGTTGGAAACCGACCGGATTGTACAATGCAATGATTAATCCGCTTATCAATTATAGCATCAAAGGCGCCATTTGGTATCAAGGCGAAAGCAACACCGGAAAACCAAAAGAATACGGCGATTTGCTGACCACAATGATTACCGATTGGCGAAACAAATGGAACCAGAAAGATTTGCCTTTCTTCACCGTACAATTAGCTAATTTTATGGAACCCAAAACACAGCCTATTGAAAGCAATTGGGCAGAATTAAGAGACCAACAGCGTCAGGTTTCGCTGAAAGTTCCAAACACCGGACTTGCCGTAATTATCGATATAGGAGAGTGGAACGACATTCATCCTTTAAACAAGAAAACAGTCGGTGACAGATTGGCATTGCAGGCGCTTAAAGTTGCCGACAAAAAGAATATCATCGCAGACGGCCCGGTTTATCAGTCAATGAAAATTGAAGGAAATAAAATTATTCTTTCCTTTAAAACCGGAACTGATGATTTTGAAAATGTTTCTGAATTGAAAGGTTTTGCCATCAAAGGAAAAGACGGAAAATACGAATGGGCAAACGCAAAAATCGAAGGCAACAATATCATTGTCTGGAACGACACCATTTCAAATCCGGTTTCAGTAAGATACGATTGGGCAGACAATCCCGACGGAAACTTAAAAAATAAAACCGGGCTTCCCGCATCGCCTTTTACTACAGAATAATTAGTAAACTATATATAATAAAAAATAAAGACAGAAGATTTTAATCTATGATCTATTTGTCTGTCATCTAATATCTAATTTCATATGAATAACTCATCTCAAAAAATATCTGTCGTTGAGAAAATCGGCTACAGTTTAGGAGATTTAGCTGCCAATCTGGTATTTCAGACTTTGGTGACGTATTTAGCTTATTTTTACACAGATATTTACGGGTTAAAACCGGAAGACGCCTCTATTATCACCCTCATCGTTGGATTATTGGCTGGTTTTGTCTTCAACCCCTTGATTGGTGCTTTGGCAGACAGAACACGAACCAAGTGGGGGAAATTCCGTCCTTGGATTTTATTAACGGCAATTCCGTTGGGTGCGGCGGCACTTTTTGCCTTCAGCACACCCGATTTTTCTTATAAAGGAAAAATGATTTATGCAGCAATTACGTACTCTGTTTTATTATTGCTTTATGCAGCCAATAATTTACCTTATGCAGCTTTAAGTGGCGTGATTACAGGCGATATGAGCGAAAGAAACAGTATTTCGTCTTACCGTTTTGTAGCCGTAATGTTTGCGCAGTTCTTCGTTCAGGTATTTATGTTACCGATTATTTTATCAGCAGGACACGGCGATAAAGCAGCCGGAATCGAGGTTGTGATGACCTGGCTGGCTGTTATCGGAACAGTAATGTTGCTCATCACTTTTCTTACCACCAAAGAAAGAGTCATTCCAAAGCCGGAGCAGGAATCTACTTTAGGTGCCGATTTAAAGGATTTAAAGAAAAACAAGCCGTGGATTATTATGTTATCTGTTACTGCATTGATTTTCATTACTTTGGCGATGAAAGGCGGTTCATATGTATATTATTTTAATAATTATGTAGACGAAACTTCACTTCAGCAGTTTATATCACCGATTACCAATTTCTTCAATTCCGTCGGGATGAATTTCTTTGGTGAAGATGCTCGTTCAGCTGGTTTCGGACTGTTTAATGCAGGCGGAATTATTATGATGATTGTCGGGATTGCTTTTTCTAAAAAATTTGCAGACAAATATGGCAAAAAAGATGCATTTATTGCTTCACTTTTTATTTCAACTTTATTTGTGCTGGCATTCATATTTTATCCTCCAAAATCGGTCGGATTGATGTTCCTGTCTCAGATTTTACACGGTTTCTTTTATGGCATCGGAACGCCCTTGCTTTGGGCAATGATTGCCGATGTCGCAGATTATTCAGAATGGAAAAACAACAGACGTGCAACAGCAATTATTTTCTCGGCAATGATGGTCGGTCTGAAAGTTGGATTAAGCATCGGAAGTTCATTAGTTGCGCTGATTATCGGAAAATACGGTTACATTTCGTCAGAAGGTGCAATGAGCGCTGTTCAGCCCGAAAGCGTTTCTACAGGAGCAAAAATGCTGGTCAGTGTATTTCCTTCCATTCCGTTCTTTTTAGCGTGTGGATTACTGATATTTTATGAAATCAACAAGAAAAAAGAAATCGAAATCGAGCACGACCTTAAAGAAAGAAGAAAAGCGAAAGATTAAAATGTAATAAAAATTTGGGCAGCTATTTCCGTCTTCCACTCCCGCTTTTTTATTTTTCGTTGCCTTCGACTAAGCTCAGGCATCGAAAAATAAAAAGAGCTCCGTTCAAGCCGGGCTGCGTGTAATTCGTCGCTAAAGAAGCCTTGTCAAGGTTCAAAACCTTGACAAGGCTGATTGAATTGCTGAGTGAAACGCCTTTGCGAACCCTGAAAAGTTTAGTAGTTTGGAAAATCTTCACGGACTTAGCGTTAAATATTAAAAAAATAATTATGAAAAAAATAGCAACATTATTAGGAATCTTAACCTTAGCTGTCTCCTGCAAAACAGCAGGTACGGCTAGTTCTGGCACCACCTTAAAAAACGCATTTAAAGATAAATTCTATATCGGAACAGCAATGAGTCTTCCGCAGATTCATGAAACAGAGGTGAAATCTGTTGAGATTATCAAAAATCAGTTTAGTTCCATTGTTGCAGAAAACTGTATGAAATCAATGTTCCTTCAACCTGAAGAAGGGAAATTCTTTTTCGACGATGCAGATAAATTTGTCGCTTTCGGGGAGAAAAATAAAATGTTCATCATCGGTCATACGTTGATTTGGCATTCGCAGTTACCCAAATGGTTTTTCGTAGACAAAGGCGGAAAAGACGTTTCTCCGGAAGTTTTAAAACAAAGAATGAAAAGTCACATTACCACCGTTGTCACCCGATACAAAGGTCGCGTAAAAGGTTGGGATGTCGTCAACGAAGCCATTATGGAAGATGGAACTTACCGTAAAAGTAAATTCTACGAAATTCTGGGCGAAGAATTTATTCCTTTAGCATTTCAGTACGCTCAGGAAGCAGACCCGAATGCAGAACTCTATTACAACGATTATAACGAATGGTATTCCGGAAAAGTTCAGACCGTGAGCAAAATGGTTCAAACTCTAAAATCGAGAGGAATCCGAATAGATGGAGTAGGAATGCAGACCCACGTTGGTCTCGATACGCCAACCCTTGACGAATACGAAAAAGCAATTCTTGACTACACAGCAAACGGCGTAAAAGTGAATGTTACTGAAATGGAAATCAGCGCACTTCCTTCACCTTGGGGAACTTCTGCCAACGTTTCCGATAAAGTAGAATATGAAGCAAAAATGAATCCTTACACAGCCGGACTTCCCGAAAATGTAAAAACAGAATGGGAAAACCGTTATCTGGATTTTTTCAGATTATTCCTGAAACATCAGGATAAAATCAGGAGAGTAACCTTGTGGGGAACTACCGATGCCCAATCCTGGAAAAATGATTTCCCGGTAAAAGGCAGAACCGATTATCCGTTACTTTTCGACCGGAATGGTGAGACAAAACCAGTGGTTGAAAAAATCATCCAATTAACAAAAGAAAAATAATGCAGCTTCAAACCTTATAGGTTTTCAAAACCTATAAGGTTTAAAAAGATTAAAAAATATTTCTCTCGCAGATTTAGCAAATCAAGCAGATCCTTGATTTCATTAATCTCCAGAATTTGAGAAAATCTAATTCAATAAAATCTATCATCCATCAGTCTATTATCTAAATATCTATATTAAAAATGAAAAAATCAAAATATCTGTTCCCGAAAGATTATATGGCAGACCCGTCCGTACATGTTTTTGAAGACAAAATTTATATTTATCCGTCCCACGACCGTGAAAGTGGAATCGAAGAAAATGACAACGGAGACCATTTTGATATGAACGATTATCACGTTTTCTCTTTGGATGATGTTGAAAACGGCGAAATCACAGACCACGGTGTCGTCCTTTCGGTAAAAGATATTCCGTGGTCTGGTAGACAGTTGTGGGATTGTGATGTGGCATTCAAAAACGGTAAATATTATATGTATTTTCCATTAAAAGATAAAAATGACATCTTCAGAATCGGTGTTGCGATAAGTGATAAACCTTATGGACCATTTATTCCGGAGAAACATCCGATGATGGGAAGTTATAGCATCGACCCTTGTATTTTTGAAGAAAACGGAAAACATTATATGTATTTTGGTGGAATCTGGGGCGGACAATTGCAGCGTTACAGAGACAACAAAGCATTGGAGTCAGCCGTAATTCCTAATGATAACGAACCTGCAATTCCTTCAAAAGTTGTTTTATTGAGCGATGATATGCTGGAATTCGGTGAAGAACCGAAAGATGTTCTGATTCTTGACGAAAACGGAAATCCATTGCTTCACGGTGACAAGCACCGCTTTTTCGAAGCGTCGTGGATGCACAAATACAATGGCAAATATTATTTTTCATATTCTACCGGCGACACCCATTTGATATGTTATGCAACCGGCGACAATCCTTATGGTCCCTTTACTTTTCAGGGAGAAATTCTGACGCCTGTCGTTGGATGGACAACTCATCACAGCATTGTTGAATTCAAAGGAAAATGGTATCTGTTCTTCCACGACTCAGTTCCAAGTGAAGGAAAAACCTGGCTCAGAAGTATGAAAGTTATTGAACTTGAATATGACAGCAATGGTAAAATTAAAACCATTGAAGGTTTAGAAGAATAATCTATAAAAAGTCCCGAAGGAACGATTTAACGAAGGATAGGATGAAATCCTATTATCAATAGAAACGGGCAATGTCATCCTGAGCTGAGTCGAAGGAAGCCCGTTTAAAGAGATACAATTTGGCTTTAGCCAAAACTTATTTAAATAAAAATTAAAAGAAAATCTAATGCGCTATTTCCGACTGTACATCCTATTATTTCTAATGATTCCATTCTCAATTTTCGCAGAAGACGGAAGTCAGCTTTGGCTTCGCTTCCCGGCTAAGAACGGAATTTCGGCAGATAAAATTATTTCCAAAGGAAACAATCCGACTCTGAATATCGCCAAAAAAGAATTGATGAATCATTGGCAGGGTCAGGAAATTGAACTTCGAACTGACAAATCATTAAAAAATCTGAAAGGCGGTTATACCATAAAATCAGTTCAGAATAAACTGGTCATTTCTGCCGAAAAAGAAATCGGATTGTTGTACGGTGTTTACCATATTTTACGTTTACAACAGACAAAATCTGCATTGGCAAATTTGAATATTACAGAAAAACCATCATATGATGTCAGGATTCTCAACCATTGGGATAATCTGGACGGAACGATTGAGCGCGGTTATGCCGGACATTCGCTTTGGAAATGGGAAGATTTGCCGAACACCATTTCGCCGAGATACGAAGAATATGCAAGAGCCAATGCATCTATCGGAATTAACGCAACTGTTCTTAACAATGTGAATGCTTCGCCCAATATGCTCCGAAAAGATTATCTTGAAAAAGTAAAAGCTCTCGCAGATATTTTCAGACCTTACGGAATCAAAGTTTATTTATCAGTCAATTTCTCATCACCGAAGGTTTTGGGTGGATTAGAAAATTCAGATCCTTTAAATAAAGAGGTTCAGAAATGGTGGAAAGATAAAGCATCAGAAATTTATAAATTAATTCCTGACTTTGGAGGTTTTTTGGTGAAGGCCAATTCCGAAGGACAACCCGGTCCGCAGGATTACGGAAGAACCCACGCAGACGGAGCCAATATGATGGCAGATGTTCTGAAACCTTACGGCGGAATTGTAATGTGGAGGGCTTTTGTGTACAGCCCAAGCAAAGAAGATCGGGCAAAACAGGCTTATCTGGAATTTGTTCCTCTTGATGGGAAATTCAGGGATAATGTTATTATTCAGATTAAAAACGGACCAGTTGATTTTCAGCCCCGTGAAGCATTCAATCCGCTTTTTGGAGCGTTGAAAAAAACTTCCGAAATGGTTGAATTTCAGATTACTCAGGAATATTTGGGATTCTCAAATCATCTGGTTTATCTCGCACCTTTGTTTAAGGAAACACTTGACAGCGATACCTATGCTGATGGAAAAGGCTCTACAATTGCCAAAATTACGGACGGAACTTTAAGACCTGCAAAATTAACCGCAATTTCTGCTGTTGCCAATATTGGTGAAGATAAAAACTGGACGGGTCATCATTTTGCACAAGCCAACTGGTATGCTTTCGGACGTTTGGCTTGGAACCACAATTTGTCTTCAGAACAGATTGCTGACGAATGGATTAAAATGACATTTACGGATAATGAAAAATTCATCAATCCAGTAAAAGAAATGATGCTGACTTCGAGAGAAACTGCCGTAGATTATATGATGCCGCTCGGTCTTCATCATATTTTCGCAGGCGGGCATCACTATGGTCCCGAACCTTGGGGAGATTATAAAGGCGGAAGACCAGATTGGTCACCGGTGTATTATCATCAGGCTAATGCAAAGGGAATTGGTTTTGACAGAACCAAAACGGGAAGTAATGCTGTTTCACAATATTTTCCTCCACTCAATGACATCTATGGAAATATCAAAACGACTCCCGAAAACCTCATTCTCTGGTTCCATCACGTTCCGTGGGATTATCAGATGAAAAACGGCAAAACGTTCTGGGAAGAACTCTCTTACAAATATGATACAGGTGTAAAAAATGTCCGCGAGTATCAAAAAGTTTGGGAGAAAGTACAGCCTTACCTTGATGAAGAACGATTCCAACATATTCAATCGAGATTAAAGATTCAGGCTAAAGATGCCGTTTGGTGGAAAGATGCTTGTCTGCTTTATTTCCAGACCTATTCAAAAATGCCGATTCCTTACGACATAGAAAGACCGGTTCACGAACTGGAGGATTTGAAGAAAATAAAACTGAATATGGGACATCATAATTAAGACTCTGACACGTAAGAATCCCTTATTATATTTTTTTTCTGATTTTTCTCTGAAATATTAAGATTATTAAATTAAATGAATCTAAAATTTCAGAGAAAATTGTACGAACAGATATTTAAGTGTAATTTTAACACTTAAACAAATTTAACAATATATACTTATGAAATTTTTTATTGACACTGCCAACTTAGAACAGATCAAAGAAGCCAACGAATTAGGAATTTTGGATGGTGTAACTACCAACCCGACATTGATGGCAAAAGAAGGAATCAGCGGAAACGAAGCGATCATTCAACATTACAAATACATTTGCGAAATTGTTGATGGTGCTATCTCAGCGGAAGTTCTTTCTACAACCTACGAAGAAATGATTGCAGAAGGCGAAATTCTTGCAGCGATCCATCCGAACATCGTTGTGAAAATTCCAATGATAAAAGACGGAGTAAAAGCTTTGAAATACTTTTCCAACAAAGGAATCAAAACCAATTGCACATTAATTTTCTCTGCCGGACAAGCTCTTTTGGCAGCAAAAGCCGGTGCAAGCTATGTTTCTCCGTTCCTGGGAAGATTGGATGATATTTCGACAGACAGTTTGAATCTTATTGAAGAAATCCGTCTTATTTTCGATAATTATGGCTACGAAACAGAGATTTTAGCAGCTTCTGTAAGACACAGTATGCACATCATCAATTGTGCAAAAATCGGTGCTGATGTCGTGACTTGTCCGATTCAGCCGATTCTTTCTTTATTAAAACATCCTTTGACAGATTCAGGATTGGAGCAGTTCGTCAAAGATTCACAAAAAATGCAATAATTTATGCAGCACGATATTTCAAAACTTAATCATATCGCTTCCCAGGTGAGAAGAGATATTGTAAGAATGGTTCACGCCTGTCAATCCGGTCATCCCGGCGGTTCGTTGGGTTGCACAGACTTTCTGGTCGCGCTTTATTTTGATGTAATGAAAAGAAAGGAAGGCTTCGATATGGAAGCTAAAGGGGAAGATGCTTTTTATCTTTCCAATGGTCATATTTCGCCTGTTTTCTACAGCGTTTTGGCGCACGCAGGTTATTTCGATAAGCCAGAACTGGCAACCTTCAGAAAACTGAATTCCAGATTACAAGGCCATCCAACCACGCACGAAGGTTTGCCAGGAATCCGGATTGCTTCCGGTTCTCTTGGTCAGGGTTTGTCGGTTGCCATCGGTCACGCTGTTGGTAAAAAACTGGATAAAGACGAGAATTTGATTTTCAGTCTTCACGGCGACGGCGAACTGCAGGAAGGTCAGAATTGGGAAGCGATAATGTATGCCTCTCACAACAAAGTTGATAATTTGATTGCAACCATAGATTACAACGGCCAGCAGATTGATGGACCCACTTCCAAAGTCCTTTCTTTGGGTAACCTTAAAACCAAATTCGAAGCCTTCGACTGGAAAGTTCTGGAAGTAGAAAAAGGAAACGATATGGAAGAAATTCTTAAAATTCTGGACCAAGCAAAATCATTGACCGGACAGGGAAAGCCGATTTGTATTCTTCTGAAAACCGGAATGGGTCACGGTGTCGATTATATGATGGGAACGCACGCTTGGCACGGAAAAGCGCCTAACGATGAGCAATTAGCAAAAGCATTAGACCAACTTGAAGAAACGTTAGGAGATTATTAGACATCATAATCAGTCAAATATTTTGGGCAGCTTTATCCGCCTTCCGTTCCCGCTTTTTTCTGTCATTGCGAACGAAGTGAAGCAATCTGTAGAACTTTTAGACCATCGCAATAACAGAAAAAGAGCTCCACTCAAGTCGGGCTGCGAGATTCAACGTTTTAGAATTATTTAACAAAGTTTAGAATGAATTCTATTAATAGAACAGAACCCGAAGGGTTCAATATCAATAGCCGTAGGTGCAACCTATGGAATTTATAACAATGTAAATCTACATTAAAATCATTTCAACAAGTAGTACAATGAAAAAATATACCTACACAGAAAAAAAAGATACCCGAAGTGGTTTCGGAGCCGGTCTTGCAGAATTGGCGGATAAAAATCCTGATGTCGTAGCCCTTTGCGCCGACCTTATCGGTTCCCTCAAAATGGAAAAATTCATCGAAAAAGCACCCGAACGTTTTTTCCAGATTGGAATTGCTGAAGCCAATATGATCGGAATTGCAGCAGGTTTGGCAATTCAAGGTAAGATTCCATTCACGGGAACATTTGCCAATTTCTCTACCGGAAGAGTTTATGACCAGATTCGTCAGTCGGTAGCTTATTCTGACAAAAATGTGAAAATATGTGCTTCTCACGCCGGCTTGACTTTGGGCGAAGATGGTGCAACACACCAGATTCTGGAAGACATCGGACTGATGAAAATGCTTCCCGGAATGACGGTCATCAACACTTGCGACTACAACCAAACCAAAGCGGCAACGATTGCGATTGCAGATTATGAAGGTCCGGTTTACCTGCGTTTTGGGAGACCTGTAATTCCTGTTTTTACTGATGAAAATCAAACATTCGAAATCGGAAAAGCCTGGATGGTCAACGAAGGAAAAGACGTAACCATCATTGCTACCGGACATTTGGTTTGGGAAGCGATAAAAGCCGGAGAAATCCTGGAAGAGCAGGGAATTGATGCTGAAATTATCAATATTCACACGATTAAACCTTTGGATGCTGAAGCAGTTTTAAAATCAGTTAAGAAAACGGGTTGCGTTGTGACTGCCGAAGAACACAACAGATTAGGTGGTTTGGGAGACAGCGTTGCTCAGCTTCTGATTACAGAATATCTTGCGCCTCAGGAATATGTTGCCGTAAACGATAGTTTCGGAGAAAGCGGAACTCCCGACCAACTGATGGAGAAATACGGTTTAACTGCAAATGACATTGTAGAAGCCGTAAAAAAAGTGATGAAAAGAAAAAAGTAATTTAGAGTTAAAAATAAACTTTCCGATTTTTGCCAATATTTCATTAATCAAAATATGAAAAAAATAAGATGGGGAATTCTGGGTACAGGAACTATTGCTCACAAGTTTGCGGCAGACCTCAAGTACGTAGAAGGTGCAGAACTGACTGCAGCCGGATCTCGCTCACTTCAAAAAGCTCAAAGTTTTTGCGAAGATTTTAACATTCCATTCAGTTTTGGAAGTTATAAAGAGCTTGCAGAAAGTAATGTGGTAGATATCATTTACATCGCAACACCGCACAACCTGCATCAAGAAAATACGTTGTTATGTCTCAATAATAGCAAAGCTGTTCTCTGTGAAAAACCATTTGCCCTGAACGCAAAACAGGCAACTGAAATGATAGAGTTATCCCGTCAGAAAAAACTGTTTTTGATGGATGCTCTATGGACAAAATTGCTGCCTCATTATCAAAAAATGATGGAGATGGTGAAAACCGGTGTTTTGGGAGACATACAAGTGGTTTTAGCTAATTTCGGTTTTCAAGCGAATGCAGACCCTGCTTCTCGTTTGCTCAACCCTGAATCAGGAGGAGGATCATTGATGGATATTGGTATTTATAATGTTTTTACAGCATTGGATGTCTTGGGTAAACCGGATGAAATTAACGTCAGCATTGTTGCCGCAGAACAAGGTGTTGATGAGCAATGTGGTATTATTTTCAAGTATGATAACGGGAGTATGGCAAGTTTGTTTTCGACTTTATCAGCCGATCTTGCTACCGAAGTAGAAATATGTGGTACATTGGGTCGTCTGAAATTAACCACCCCTTTCTATGAACCGTCGTCCACTCTGGAATATTATGCCAATGGAGAGAAAAATATTATTGGAGTAGAACAGAATGCTGGATTTGGCTACCAGTTTGAGGCACGTCATGCCACAGAATGCCTGCAAAATGGTCTTACCGAAAGTCCAATCTTAACTCACGCCGGAAGTTTGTTGCTGATGCAAACTTTAGACAGAATCCGTAATTTGTCAGGAATTGTTTTTCCTGGTGAATAAAATTAAGAGCCTGTTTAAATTGTATTCAATAAAAATTATGACGCAGAAATAATTACTAAAGAAAATATTCCTCTCCCAGATTAAGGGGATTTTGAAGATTTATTTCAGTCATAAAAATCTGCGTAATTTGTTAAATCAGCGAGATTTTAAAAATTTAAACATCCTCTATATCATTTTTTAAGAATATTACATAATTAGTAATCATTTAATTGATGAAATGGTAATTAAAATATTCTGATTAAGTTAAAGCACTATTTACAATTTTAATTTTTAAATGCCTCTTAAAAAAGCATAAATTGCAGTTATCTATGAAGGAGAAATTAATCAATCATACAACAGAAGCATTCCAGACTTTCTTCCAGTCAGAGCCGGAAAGTTTTTTTCTGGCGCCGGGAAGAATTAATATTATTGGCGAACACGTTGATTACAGTGATGGTTTTGTACTTCCTGCAGCCATTGACAAACATATTTGCTTTGCTGTAAAAAAGGTGGATGATTCAGAAATCTGTACTTTTTTTGCGAAAGATTTTAATGAATCTTTTAGCTTTAATATTCATCAAAAACAAACTCCGGTCGCACAGACCTGGGTTAATTATTTGCTGGGTGTTTTCAGCGCCATTCAAGAAAGCGGGAAAAAGATCGGCGGTTTACAAATTGCCTTCAGCAGTACCATTCCGATGGGTTCGGGTTTATCTTCATCAGCAGCTTTGGAATGCGGATTTGCTTATATTCTCAACCAGATTTTTGATTTAAATCTAACCAAGAAAGATTTGGCACTCATCGGTCAGAAATCAGAACATACCTTTGTTGGCGTAAAATGTGGAATAATGGATCAGTTTGCATCCGTTTTCGGCAAAGAACATCAAGTGATAATGCTAGACTGCAATTCTCTGGAGCATCAGTATTTTGAAGCTAATATTGAAGGTTACAGCCTGGTGCTTTTCGACAGTTGTGTAAAGCATACGCATCTTACTTCCGGCTATAACGACCGGAGAAAAGATGTTGATAACGGTAAAAAAGTATTGTGGGAAAAATTCCCGGAAGTAGAGAAATTCAGGGATTTCAGTTTTTCAATGCTTGATGCAGTGAGAAAGGAAATGGGAGAGACGTCTTACAAAAGATGCCTGTACCTTTTAAAGGAAATCAATAGGGTAGAAAAGGCTGCCAAAGCTTTATCAGAAGGTGATGTAGAATATTTAGGAAAGCTTCTAATCGAAACACATTCCGGACTTTCGACAGAATTTGAAGTGAGCTGCGACGAACTGGATTTTATGGTGGAAGAAACCTTAAAAGAAAATGGTGTTTTGGGCGCTAGAATAATGGGCGGCGGCTTTGGAGGATGCAGTATCAATCTTATTAAAGATGAAAATGTTGATGGTGTGATTAAAAACATCAGTGCAAAATACAAAGCAGATTTTAATATCGAAATGAAAGTATACCGTGTAAAAATATCGGATGGAATTAATGAATACAAAAGAAATGAAGTCGTCATTTAATCAAAAGCAGCACCCTCACAGAAGATACAATCCACTTTTAGATGAGTGGATTCTGGTGTCTCCGCAAAGAGCCAATCGTCCCTGGCAGGGACAAACCGAGAAAGCTGCCGAAGAAAAGCTTCCAGCTTACGACCCGAATTGCTATTTATGTTCTGGGAATCTGCGCGTGAATGGCGAAAGAAATCCCAATTACAAAGGTGTTTTTGTTTTTGAAAACGATTTTGGTTCTTTGATGAAAGATAATGTTGAATTTTCTGATGAACAGTCAGATTTTTTTTCATTAAAACCGGAGCGTGGGATTAACAGAGTTATCTGCTTTTCGGAAAACCATAGCTTGACTTTGCCAGAAATGGAAGTCGATGATATTAAAAAAGTGGTAGATGTTTGGCAGGAACAGTATAAAGAATTGGGAGCTGAAGATTTCATCAACCATGTTCAGATTTTTGAAAACAAAGGAAGCGTAATGGGATGTAGCAATCCACATCCTCACGGACAGATCTGGGCGCAGTCATCAATTCCGTCTACAGTTTTGAGAACGCAGGAGAATCTTAAAAAGTATTTTGAAAAGAACGGAAGTTCGCTTCTGGAAGATTATGTCAGAAAAGAATTAGAAGCTAAAGAAAGAATCATTCTGGAAAATGAGGATTTTGTCGCATTAGTTCCGTTTTGGGCAGTCTGGCCTTACGAAACAATGATTGTCAGCAAAAGAAAAGCGGAAAATATTCTTCAGTTTTCAGATTCTGAAAAGCTTTCTTTAGCTTCAATAATAAAAGATTTAACTATAAAATACGATAATCTTTTCAATATTTCCTTTCCATATTCAGCAGGGATACATCAATCTCCAACAGATGGAAAAGAGCATGCTGAATGGCATTTTCACATGCATTTTTATCCGCCTTTACTTCGAAGTGCTGAAGTAAAAAAATTTATGGTCGGCTACGAAATGCTGGCAGAACCGCAGCGCGATATAACACCGGAACAAAGTGCGGAAATATTGCAGCATCTTTCAGCGGTACATTACAAAAATGTATAAATAAAAGAGCTTACCTTTGTATTGTAAATTTTTAATTGAATTACCATCAAAAAATTCAAATGGAATTTTTTGTAAAGAATACTATTATGACAGATATTAAACTGATTGTCACAGATATGGACGGTACTTTTCTCAATTCAGATTATGAAGTAAGTCCCAACTTTCCTTCCGTATTTAAAGAACTTAAAAAAAGGAATATCCTGTTTGTCCCTGCAAGCGGCAGACAAATGCCGGGTATTACCCGATATTTTGAGGACATTAAAAATGAGATTGGTTTTATTGCAGAAAATGGAGGATATGTTATTTACAAGAATAAAGAGCTTTTCGCAGATAAATTAGACCATCAGTTTATTGTTGATATTACAGCGGCTGTCCGTGAAATTCCCGGTGCCAGAGCAGTTTTGTCTGCAAAAAAGAAAGCGTATTATGAAAGTGATGATCAGCAATTTATTGATTATTTTACAAAATATTATACTGAAAATCAAAAAGTAAATGATTTGGGAGAAGAAGTGGAGGATGATGCATTCAAGATCGCCGTTTATCATCCCGGTGGGGCTGAAAAGAATCTTTACCCTTTCCTGAAAAAGTTCCGTGGAAATAATCTGGAAGTCGTTGTGTCTGGAAAATACTGGCTTGATATTATGAATAAAGATATTAACAAGGGTAATGCCCTAGAAAAGTTACAGAATCTTCTGAATATTACACCGTCCCAAACCATGTCTTTCGGAGATTATATGAATGATATTACGATGCTGGAAAAGTCTAAATATTCTTATGCAATGGAAAATGCTCATCCCTCTGTAAAGGTGGCCGCCAGCTTTTCTACGCTTTCAAATGATGATTTTGGCGTCTTAGAAACCATCAGTGAATATTTAAAAATCCAATCCTAAGAATGTAGACAGACTTTCTTTTAGTGATAGCAAATTGACTGTGTTTTGTACCTAATAATTATAGTAGAAAGTTGATGCTTTTTATATTGGCTTTTTGTAATTTAGCTGTTTAACAAAATAAATTTACAATCGACTAAAAACAGATGATTTTGTCAATTTATAAGTTAAATTTTCGGGTAAGACAAACTAAAACCAAAAAATCAGACAAACATGGAAAAAGAATTAACTGAACTAACCGATCAGGAACTTTTAGAGAAAAGAAAAAAGAATAAATCCAACGACATAATGAATGCTGTCATCTTGGGTGTACTGATTGGTATTGCAATTTACAGCACTCTAAAGTATGGTCTCGGACTTTTTACCTTCCTTCCGCTACTTTTTGTATTGTATGCAGTTAACAAATGGAATAAAAGCAAAAAAGCATTAGAAGAGGAAATAAATGCCAGAAATCTAAAGTAAGAAATGTCACGTGAAAGGAAATTGTCAGCTGCTTGAATAAAATTCAATATATTGAATTTCAATACTGACTATACGAATGATGCGTTTTTATGGCAAATATTGTTTGGTAATTTCCGAGATATCATGCAAATTTTGTAATTTGGCATCAATTCATATTAATGGGCATGTTTACATATAGTACATTAAACAATTATGCGATATTTTATACTTCTCTTTTTTCTGTTGGTTTGTTCAAACACATTTTCACAAGACATAAAAATTAAAAAAGAAAAATGGCATTGGAACAATGAATCAAAGCAAGATACCATTGCGGGTTATGCTCAGGTTTTAAAAGTTGATAACATTCTTTATATCTCAGGCGCCGTGACAAATGATATAACTCCTGAAGGCATTACTTCGGTTTATAATGCTTTAAAAGCTTCGCTGTCTAGTTATGGTGCTACTTTTGAAAATGTGGTAAAAGAAAATTTATATACAACAGATATTGAAGCAATGAAAAAATATAACTACGTTAGAAAGATGTTTTATAAAGGAGATTTTCCAGCAGCAACATGGGTACAAATAAAACGGCTATATATGCCCAAAGCAAAGTTGGAAGTAGAATTGATTGCACATTTGCCGAAATAAATGATAGAAAAGAGTCCTGAGGGAGAAATCCGTTGTTTTTAAAACAAATTCTTTATTGAAGCCATATAACAAAGCCGGCCTAAGCCTGGTGTAAAAGCATATGTGGTATTTTCAACCTTTACTGCTGAAACTGATATATTAGAAGTTTAGTGGATAATAAAAATTTAGTTATCCAATTTAATATTGATAATACACATCAATAAAATAATATTTTGCTGTGTAATCTTCAAGTTGTAATTAATTACGGTATCCAACTTAAAATCTCGGGCAACTTCTATTTAGATTGGTGCTTTGATGTAATTAGATAATTG
>NZ_QNUH01000006.1 GCF_003385495.1 Chryseobacterium elymi
ACTTATAATATCAGAAATATGTTAAATATCATTTTTTTTGATGTATTTAATTTGATTCGTGTAAAAAATATCTGAAAATAATTACATTTATTGTAATACAATATACTTCTCTGTATTGCTTTTAATAAGTGAAACGGATTTGTTTATCCTAGCGTTTAATCAATCAGGAAATGGTTGTGATTAAAAACAAGAAACTAATGATAAAAATATTTTTTTCTGATATGAAAATAAATGAAATTTTACTCAAAATCCAAGAAACCATCCGCCAGTTTTTTCCACTGTATCTTTGAGATTCCCATCATTCCTCCGGCTGCAACCATAAGATTTCTTATGATATCAATATATCCGGCATTAAAATTGGGTGTTTCATTCCGTCCGTAGACTGCGGCTTTCAGATGAGTCGGTGTTCTTGCAATCATAAAAGTAGAAGTCGCTCTGGAACTGTAAAAATGAGCGGTATGACTGTTTTTTCTGTTTTGGGGATTTACGGATGGTCTGCATGTTATTAAAATGCTTTCCGAATAGTGATCTTCCTGAAAGCAGATATCGGTTACTTCTACCCAGTCATATCCTTTTGCTTCAGGTTCTCCCGGTCCGGGAATATCAATTCTCATAAAATCTCCTTTTTGAGGAGGCCTTTCAGCTGCATTTCCTTCGGAATCATAAAGCTTAAAGGCTGCAAAGCCTTCACCACAATAGCTTTTCCACAGATTCACTGAAAAAAATCTTTGTTTCAAAATGTCAAACTTAAGCGGTAGAAGTGCCAGTGCAAACTGCTTGTGGCTTTCCGTATCGTGAAATCCACCGGATTGCTGCTGTGGAACTTTATTGATCTGCTTAGGTTTCATCTTAACTGATTTTGTACTAAGTTATAAAAACAAAAGGTATTTCTTTATGAGCGCGATCATAACGGTCTAAATAAAGCTCCTCGATGGAGAGGCTGATGTTAAAACTTAATGTATCCGGGAAAATGCAGTTTAATTTATAATTCTCAAAAAATAGGAGGAAATGGATAGGATCTTTTATGACCTTAATCATGCGGTTAAACTATTTTTACTAAAAAAATGTTTTTTAATTATTTTTTTGGTTTATGATAATATCTTACTATATATTTTAAAGGAAATTGTAAGAAAAGCATTATTGAACAGACCCTTATTTTTAATTGGAATTAATACTTTTTTAAATTTTATGCTTATATAATGTTTTGCATAATACAATTTTACCTATATTTGTGGATCGAAATAATTTTTTTTCATCATTTGTGTTTTTTTAAGGTCTCCTCCTTTAGGGGACCTTTTTCATTTTAGGCTATTATTTTTTGCAATTAAGTGTAAATACGGAATGGTAAATTTGGTATTTTCTACGCTAGCATATATCTCTTTAAAGTGACAACTTTGTAATGTTAAACAACTTAAAAACATTACACCATGTCAACATTCAAAATCAATATCATTGCAGGTCCGCTTTGGAGCAATGATGAAGCACAAAAAATCGGAGGCCGTATTGCTGCGGCACATTTAGGAAAATTCACTGGGCAATGGAGCACTATTGTCGAAGGTCAGATGAGCGTTATCGAAGTTGAATATGATACGCAACCATCCGGAAGTACAGAATATACTATGGACGTTTTAGCAGGACCTATCTGGAGCAACGAAGATGCAAAAGAAATATGTCCTTCAATCTGTGCTTCTTACGGAGGGACATGGAACGGACAATGGACTACCGTCGTTGAAGGCAAAATGAGCGTTTGCGGATGCACATTTAAGTTCTAGAACTTATTTAGATTAATATGAATCTCTGGGGCAACCTGGAGATTTTTTTTGCTCTGATAATAATTTACAGCTGAATTATTGAGTAGTTTTTATAAAATCCGTAGGTCTGGACTGCATTACAGACCGGAAACTTCTTGTAAAGGACTGAACACTCTTATACCCTACTTTGTATGCCGTTTCGGAAATGGTATGGTCACCGGAGTTCAGCAGCTCCAGGCTTTTAATGATTCTTAGTATCTGCTGGTATTTGGCAATTGTCATTCCTGTCTCTTTTTTAAAAATGCGCTCCAGTGTGCGTAAGGAAAGCATTGAAATTTCGCTCAGATCCACCATTCTCACGTCTTCCCGGTAATGGTTGTGAAGATATTCAATAGATTTAGATAATCTTTTATCTTCAGGAAGACTGATATGAAGCTTCAGTGAATGTTCCACAAAATGGGGCAGCTCATTGAAAAGGGCCTGTAAGAAAAGAATCTCATTCGGGTCTTTTGAAATATTTTTTGACCATTTTTCTGCATACTTTATCATTTCCTTCAGGACAGGAGGAACAGAAAAAATATTAATCTTATGATGAAAAACACTGCTTTCTTCTGCATCGGCGAACATGATCATCAGTTTAATTTTTTCTGAATGAGAATTGGTTTTATGGATGGCGCCTGGTGGAATCCAGGCTGCATGATTTTGCGGAAGAAGATAGATTTTCCCATCAACCGTGATATACTGAAACCCACTTTCCACGTAAACAAGCTGCCCTTTTTGGTGAGAATGCAGAATGTCATCATGTCGCCAGTCTTCTTCAAACCAAACAAAATATGGTTTCTTCAATTGATCAATATCTATAGTGTCGTGAGGACTCATGTCGTTTTAGGTTAATATTTTGGCAAAACTAAATAAAACCGCTGAATTAATTTTGCGTCAAATATTAATTATATGATGAAGAGTGAATCAAGAAAGAATGCTTCTTATGTTCTGATGATGCTCAATGTGCTGGTTGTGATCCTGGTATCCAGTAATCTGAGATCTCCTATTATCTCTGTTTCCCCGGTATTGGGGGATATACGGGATACTCTGAATATGAATAGTTTTCAGGTGAGCCTGCTTACTTCTATTCCACTGTTTATGTTTGCAACCTGTTCCGTTTTAGTGAGCAGATTTTCGTATAAATTCAGTATCAGCCGGTTTCTGATGTATTCCCTGATTATTTTAAGTTTTGGACTATTCTTACGGATTACGGGATCTCTTTGGATGCTTTTCGCAGGATCCGTATTCATAGGACTTGGAATTTGTATCGGAAATGTAGTGACTCCGGGGTATATCAAGAATAATTTTTCTAAACAGATCGGTTTGATGACCGGGATTTTTGCAGTTTCTATGAATCTTACAGCTGCCTTAGCCTCAGGTTTCAGTGTGAAAATCGGAGAATGGACAGGATTCGGATGGCGGGGCTCGCTGGGAATCTGGCTGATCATTGCCGGGCTGGGTTTTTTTGTTCTTATTCTGGAACTGATATTCAATAAAAAGAACCGGGGGCAGGCAAAAGCAGCTTTAAGTGTTTCTGATTTTAATATGTTTAAATCTGCGCAGGCATGGAATATCAGTGTATTTATGGGGCTGCAGTCTTTATTTTATTACTGCATGATGGCATGGCTGCCTTCATTTCTTACTGATTGTAAAATGGAAAGTGAAAATGCGGGATGGGTCCTGTTTTTTATTCAGATTACCATGATCCCTATTACTTTCTGTGCCCCGATTATTGCCGGGAAAATGAAGGATCAACGGATTCTGATCGTACTTATCTGCAGTTTGATGTTCGGAAGTACGATGATGTTTGTCTGGCTGCAGGCGCAATGGATCTATGCTAATGCTGTCATTATCGGTGTTTCTAATGGTTTGTCTTTCAGCCTGTCTATTCTGTTTTTTTCGACAAGAACAAAGAACAGTGCCAATGCGGTAAAAATATCGGGAATGGCACAGTCTGTAGGGTATCTGATTGCGGCGTTCGGTCCTCCTGTCTTCGGAAAGCTTCATGATTGGGACGTCTCGTGGAAAAGTTCTTTTTACTTTTTAAGTTTTGCTGTTATTCTGATGTTTTACTTCGGAATGAAGGCGGCCAGGAATAAATGTGTTGAAGATTAAAACAAAAGGACTGTACCTGAAAGAACAGTCCTTTTAAATGTTTTGTCTGGCTAAGTTATTCTCCTTTTGTTGCTTGCTTCCACCCATTCATCTTTTTTACATTTGGGACAGGATGCTTTATTTCCTTCTGCTTTAAATTCGGTATGTCCACAGAAGATACAGGAATATTGACTTTCTTTATGAATTTTTTTTAATGGATTTTTTAATGAATCCGGCATGATGGGAAGGCCATACTTAACATCTTTATCTTCATAGTAAAATACACTGATCTCACCGGAAATTTCTTCAATAGCTGTTTCAATCTGTCCAAGCTGTGATATTCCCTTCAATCTTAATTCGGCAAAAAATTCATCGCTGCCCAGATTTTCTTTTTTAAAATTTTCAATGGCAAATTCACCGTCCTTGATCAGGCAGATGGAACTTCCTTCCACCAGTTTCTCAAATTTTTTGCTTCTTCCTATAAAAAAAGTGACAATACTGTATAAAAGAATGATGACTATAAAAACGAGAATGGAAGAAATAATACCAACATCTTTATTGAACATAGGATCACCAGCCGCAGAACCTAAACCGATAATAACGACCAGCTCAAAAATAGAAAGCTGCTTTACTCCTCTTTTCCCTAAAACCCTTAAGCCAATGATAATAGCAATAAACATAATGGCAGTCCGGAGTATGATTTCCAGAAGGAAAGACCATTCTTCATGTCCCAGAAATAATTCTTTCCAGTTAAGTTCTAAGAGAAATAGGGATAGCATAGAAATTAATTTAGAGAGGGTATCCAAAAAATGAGCCATCCCCCAATCCACTCTTCTTAAAGATTAATAGATTTAAACTCTTTTAAATTAATTATAAAGAATATTCCATCCCGTCCTGGAGAACTAAGCATCTGTTCTCCAGATCGTTTTCATTGATCTTCTTCCGAATGTATTCACGGTTTTCCTTACAGTGGGTTTATAGAATTATGGCGAAAAATGCCGATGGTTTCAAAGAAAGTGCTTTCGGAGCAGCTGAAACAGATGGAGGAAAATCATATTATTCAACGGATTGAAGTCTATAATTTCCCTCCTGAAGTCTATTATAAGCCTACTGATCAGGGCAAAAAATTAGGTCCTATTCTTAATCAGTTGCATCAATGGGGGAATGATCTTAATGCTTAAAAGTATCTAAAACCTCCAAAATATTCTGGTAAATAAAATTCAGATCTTCCGCACTAATGCAATAAGGTGGAACCAGATACATGACATTCCCCAGTGGACGCATAATAATCCCACGTTTAAGGAATTCATCATACAGAACCTTTCCAATTTGATTAAAATAAGAAGTATTCTGAGCAGTTTTGTATTCAAAGGCCAGAATAGTTCCAGTATGGCGTACATTTTCAACATCAGCATGCTTTGAAAGAATTTTGGCAAATTCTAAATGTTGTCTGCTGATACGGTCGATGGCTGTTAACGTTTCTTTCTTTAATAAAAGTTCCATGCTTGCCAATGCAGCTGTGCAGGCTAGCGGATTAGCCGTAAAGGAATGTCCGTGAAACAACGTCTTGTATTTGTCATCCGATAAAAAGGCATTAAAAATTTCCTGCGAACAGGTGGTAATTCCCATAGGCATTGTTCCTCCGGTGAGGCCTTTTGAGAAACACATAATATCCGGCATTTCCGTCAGGTGATTGGCAGCAAACAGTTTTCCGGTTCTCCCGAAACCTGTAAATACTTCATCCTGAATCATCAGAATTTCTTTGCTTCTGCAGAACTTCATCAGCTCATCCAGATGTTTGGCCTCATACATCAGCATTCCTGCTGCGCCCTGTACCAATGGTTCATAGATAAAACAGGCTGTCTCTTCTGCTATATTTCTGATTTTAATTTTTATGCTTTCCAGATTTTCTGCGTTAGGTATATCAATAAAAACCACTTCGAACAGCATACTTCCGAAAGGCTTTGTCCAGACACTTCTCCCGCTCACAGACATCGCTCCGAAGGTATCACCATGATAGGCATTTCTGAAAGCCAGAATCTTAGTCTTATCTTTTCCAAGATTATAGGCGTATTGAATACACATTTTTAATGCTGCTTCTACTGCTGTAGAACCATTATCTGAATAGAAAACCTTTTTCTGATTTTCAGGCAGCAATTTTAATAAATTCTCAGACAACTGAACGGCCGGTTCATGCGTAAAGCCCGCAAAAATAACCTGCTCCAAAGTATTTAGCTGTTCGAATACCCGCTCTGCTATATAAGGATGGGCATGGCCGTGCAAAGTCACCCACCAGGATGAAACCGCATCAATATACTTCTTGCCTTCATCGTCATATAAATAGACGCCTTTTCCTTTTACGATAGGCACTGCATCTCCTGCTGTTTTCATCTGCGTGTAGGGATGCCAGTTGACGGCTTTATCTCTTGACTGTAGAGATTGTATTGATGTATTCATTTTTTTTAATTAGAAGTTAGAAATTAGAGGTTAGAAGTTAGTGGAGATGATCGTTCCATGCCAATTGTAGCTACCCCTCATCCCGAAACTCATTAACAACAACTATTCTCCTTCATCTTCATCGGTTTCAGACCCAGTTTTTCCAGCATTTGCATATCTTCGGAAACTCCCGGATTTGGCGTTACCAACAGGGTTTCTCTTTCTCCTGTAAAGATGGAATTGGCTCCGGCCATAAAGCACCATGCTTGTTCTGTTTCATTCATTTCGATACGTCCTGCGCTTAATCTGACCATTGAAGAAGGCATAACAATTCTTGCAGTAGCAATCATTCTTACCATTTCCCAGGTATCTACTTTTTCGTTATCCTCGAGCGGGGTTCCTGCTACTCTTGCTAACGCATTGATAGGAACTGATTCCGGATGTTTGGGCATTGTGGCAAGGGTTAAAAGCATTGAAATTCTGTCTCTATGCGTTTCCCCAAGCCCGATAATTCCCCCTGAGCAAACCGTTATTCCAGCTTTTCTTACATTATTGATGGTATTGATTCTGTTATCGAATGTTCGGGTTAAGATAATTTCTTCGTAATACTGTTCAGAAGTATCAAGGTTATGATTGTAAGCATATAGACCTGCTTCCTGAAGACGGATGGCCTGTTCTTCGGTTAGCATTCCTAAAGTACAGCATACTTCCAGTCCAAGTTCGTTCACGCCTTTTACCATATCAATTACCCTGTCGAAATCTCTGTTGTTACGGACTTCACGCCATGCTGCGGCCATACAGAAACGGGATGAACCGCTGTCTTTTGCTTTTTGAGCGTGGGCAATAACGGTTTCTGTCGGGAGCAATGCCTGCACTTTGATATTGGTATGGTAACGCGCCGCCTGACCGCAATATGAGCAGTCTTCAGGACATCCTCCTGTTTTGATGGATAATAAGGTGGAGATCTGTACTTCGGTCGGATTGTGCCATTCACGGTGAACGGTAGATGCTTTATAAATCAGTTCCAGTAACGGCTGGTGATAAATTTCTTCTATTTCTTCTTTTGTCCAGTTGTTTCTTACGGTTGTTTGTTTATCCATTATCATAAATTTGTTTTTGTTAATTGTTCTGCGGCAGCTTTAATGCTGACTTTAGTTGGCTGGTCGATTTCAGGAATGTAGATAATTCTGGTTTCTCTTTTCATAAAGTTACAGATCACTCTTTCGGTATCCGGAGGGAAATTTCCATTGAAAATCAAGTATTCCAGCCTAAGTTTTCTTTGTTTTAAGGCCATGATGGAAAGTAAACTGTGGTTAATGCATCCTAAATAATTCCTCACCACCAATGCCACCGGAAGATCCAGTTTTTCTATAAGATCGATCATGAAAATATCATCTGTAAGAGGCACCATAAGCCCTCCGGCCCCTTCTACGATTAGTTTGTTATCTGTTTTGGGAAGCTGAAACTGATCTAAACTGATTTCTATATTTTCTTCCCTGGCAGACTGATGTGGTGATGCTGCCAGTTGAAGACGGTAGGTTTCCGGATGGCAGACGGTGCTCTCTGTCCACAATTCTATTTTATGGCTGTCCGTATAGTCGAGATCCCCGGATTGCACGGGTTTCCAGTAATCTGCTTTAAAATATTGCGTTAAAACGGCAGAGCATACTGTTTTTCCTACTTCGGTGCCTATGCCGGTGATAAATAGTTGATTCATTTGTTATTACAGATTGCAAGATTCGGGGTTTGGTGTTTATTGACTCGTCTTAAATAAATTCTTTAATAATTCTCGTTAGTTCTACAATTTCTTCTTCAGTATTAAAGCTGTGAAGGCATATTCTGAGTCTTTCGGTTCCTGTTTTCACAGTTGGACTGTAGACAGCGTAGGTTAAGAAGCTATTTTCAGATAATGTTTTCTGTAAGTTTTTTAATTGCTGATTGTCAGGAATCAGAATGGCTTGTATCGGGCTTATCTGTGAAGATGGTGTTTGTATATTCTGATTGCTGAAAATTTCAATATTTTGATGAAGTTTTTCTGACAGTTCCGGTTTTTGCTTTAAAAATTCATAACCTGTTTTAATAGCCATCCATAAAAAATCCTGTGCTGCTGTGGTATAGATAAAAGGAGATGCAAAATTCACTAAATAGGATTTCACGGTTTCATCACAAAGAATAGCTGCACCATGGGCTCCTAAAGCTTTTCCATAAGTCACTACAGCGGCAAAAACATCTTTCTGTAATTCGCATTTCTCAATCAAACCATATCCGAAAACTCCGAAAGCATGGGCTTCGTCTACAATCAGTGCAGCATCATATTTTTTGGCTAAAGCTGCAATTTCCTGAATAGGTGCGAGATCTCCGTCCATTGAATACAGGCTTTCTATAGCAATATAACAGGACCCGGTTTGCTTTTTCAGGATATTTTCCAGATCTGCCAGGTCATTATGCCGGAATTTTAATTTTTTAGCATGTGACATCCTGCAGGCATCATGAACAGAACGGTGAATCTGCTCATCAACAATAATCGTGTCGTGACGGTTCGGCAGCGTAGAAAATAAGGACAGATTGGCATTATATCCGGAAGAAAAGAGCAGAGCTGCAGGATATTGATGCTGTTCGGCGATATAATTTTCTGCTTCATCAGTTATATTGCTGTTTCCGCTAATCAACCTTGAACCGGAGCTTCCTGAAAGAAGCTGAGGGTTTTCCTGAACTTTCAGGAGCAGTTGTGCCTGAAGTTCTTCATTTCCTGCCAGGCCAAGATAATCATTGGAATAAAAATCAATACCGGATAATTTTGGCTTTAAAGTTCGCAATATTCCCGCTTCTTTTCTTTTATCAAGAGCTTCCTGAAATTTTTTAAGCATAATTTAATTGAGAAACTTCCTCTGCTATGGCATTGATCCACTGATTATGCAGTTTTTTTTCTATTGTAAGAATCCTTTCTGCGTGTAATTTCCAGTCTGCGGAAAATTCATTTAACTGATGAATCATTTCTTCAAGATGCCCTTCTTCTTCCAGAATAATAGATTTCACCATAATTTTTGAAGATTTTTTGGTCAGGATATCCTGGTAAACCGGATAGAGCTCATCTGCACGAACCTCAATAGCATAGGTCACAAAAAGGTAGGCTGCAAATTTCAGTTCTTCTTTGTTCAGGTTAAATGCAGTCTGAAGGTATCTGCAAGCCTTTACATCCAGAGAATGAAGATACTGTCTGGTGGCAGTCGGGGCCAGAAGCTCGTCTGCTTCATAGGTTTTACATAATTCGGGATCTATTTTGCCAATCTGTTTTTTTAGATAATAAGCATGACGATGTTCTTCAGCAGCATGTTTCAGCTGAATCAGCGTAACGGAAACCGGATGCTCACACTTAGAGATCTTTCTGGCGCCCGCATTTTCCATGAACGAAAGCGTATTCAGCCATTTGGCATGAGTTCCACCATCCTGTACAATTCTTTCAAGTAATTGTTGAAATTTCATAGATTTTTATTTTGAACCAAAATTAGTATATTGCCGGACCATTAAAAGGTGCCAGTTTTAATATTATGGATAGTCCGGTTAAGATTCCTTACCAAAGTTTTATAGAAATTGACAGAAATTCAGAGACTGCGATCTATATGCAGATAGCCAATCAACTGATTAATGCTATTCAGAGAGGTTTCTTGCCTTATGGTACCAAGCTGCCGGGAACCCGGACATTCAGTGAAATCCTGGAAATCCATCGGAATACTGCTGTTGCGATTTATGATGAATTATCCGCGCAGGGCTGGGTTGAAAGTCTTCCGAACAAAGGAACATTCATCATCGGGGAAAATCAGGAAAAGCCAACGAGGGTTAAAAATTTTGAGAAAAACAGTCTTCAGAATTATCCTGAAACTGCAGGTTTTTCTTTTAAAACTTCGAATATTCTGGACAACCCTTTTGAACATTCGGACTGTGAGTATGTGTTTAATGACGGTGTTCCGGATATAAGGCTGACTCAGATCGGACAGCATTCAAGGTTTTACAGCTCTATTCTTAAACGGAAATCTAACCAGAAAATGCTGGGCCATTACAATTATGACGGAAGTGAATTTTTTAAGGAACACCTGTCACATTATCTTAATCTATCCCGCGGACTGCCTATTTCAAAGAACAATCTTCTCATTACCCGGAGTACAGAAATGAGTATCTATATCGTTTCCGAAATTCTCCTTTCCGCAGGAGATACTGTATTGGTAGGCGCTTTGAGCTATTTTTCCGTAAATATGATTTTCCAGAAAGCAGGTGTGAATATTGTATCTCTGCCGATAGATGAAGAAGGAATTATCGTAGAAAACGTCCGGGAAGCCTGTAAAAAGCAGAAAATCCGGATGCTTTATCTTACGCCGCATCACCACTATCCTACTACCGTTGCGTTAAGTGCACAGAGAAGGCTTGATCTGTTGGATCTTGCCCATGAATTCGGGTTTATCATTCTGGAAGATGATTACGATTATGAATTTCATTATGATAAAAGTCCCATTCTTCCGTTGGCAAGTGCAGATACGAAAGGAATGGTGATTTACATCGGATCTTTTGGGAAATCATTGGCACCGGGGTTCAGGACCGGTTTTATTGTCGCTCCGGAAAATCTGATGGCTGAAATGAGGAAATACCTTGGGATCATCGACCGTCAGGGTGATATTTTAATGGAAAGGGCTTTGGGCGAAATGATTGAAGAGGGAGAAATACACCGGTATCTTAAAAAGTCTTTAAAGGTTTACCAGGAAAGACGGGATTATTTTGCAGAATTACTTGAAGAAAATTTAGAAGGATTAGTCAATTTCCAGAAGCCTTCGGGAGGTCTTGCTTTCTGGTTGGAATGGAATATTCCTGTCAACCTGATGCAGCTAAGCCGGAACTGTGCACAGAACAATCTGTTTATTCCTAAAACATTACTCTATCAGACTAAAGATCTTACAGCGATGAGACTGGGTTTTGGAAATCTTAACTTTGAGGAAATGGAAAAGAGTATTGACATTCTTTCTGATAACGCTAAAAGATTGTTATAGGAAATCTCTCGCAGATTAAGCAGATATGGCAGATGTTTGCGTTTTATTAATCTGCACAATCCGCTGAATCTGCGAGAGGCAAAAAACATCTAAAATCGTAGAGCAGATTTAATCTAAGGATTCTCGCAGATCTTACAGACTAAGTAGATACTTATGTTATTGATATCAATAGGATCTTTGAAATAAAAAAAGTGTAACAGCTACGTTACACTTATCTGAATTTTTGTTTTTTTAATTGGAAAGAGTCAATATCTTCCCTTTCTTTTTCTTAGGTTTCTTCTTTTTTCTGTTGATATAAATAATGAAGCCTGTGATGGGAAGTGAAGCTGCAATCATGCCTGCAAAAAGGTATACAATCCGGCCTGTCATTCCAAAGAGACTTCCTGTATGAAGGTCATAATTTCTTTCTCTTAATGCTGTTCCATTGCCGATATTTTTGTCTTTGTAGGATTGATGCCTTAGTATTTTTCCTGAATACTGATCAAAATTGAACTGCTCATTCTGGTATTGCTTATTCCCGTACGTTACCTCAGCATAATAAGTCCCTTCTTCTGTTTTAGGAAAGCTGATGAGTGCAGATTTCTTATTCGCGAGGCTCTGTTCTACCCTGTTTCCTACGATATTCAAAATATTTTTCTTGTCTGAAGATTCTTCAGAAGGAATGGTACTTTTAGCCTTCTGTTCGGTTTTCGTCTTTCCGTTCAGTGTTTTTTTGATCCATTGATCAACATCTTCAAAATTCCATATCAAAGCGGCGTATGAAATAAGGCATAAAGGAATAACTGCATAAAATCCGAGGACTTTGTGTATGTCATAATTGATTCTTTTCCATTTGGCTGATATTTTAATGGAAAACATCCCTTTCAAAGCCTTTTTATTCATTTTTTTTGGATACCAGATCACCAGTCCGGAAAAAAGCATTATAGCCAGTATCAGTGTGGAATATCCTGTAATCGTTTTACCAATTTTTTCACCTAATAAAAGCCTTCGGTGAAGGTCCATCACAATCTCAAAAAAATCATTCTTTGCATTTTCCACTTCAAGAACCTTTCCGGTGTAAGGATCTATATAAACTCTGTAATAATGAATATAAGTTCCCCAATAGGTCAGAGCTGTATTGTTCATTTTCAGTGAACGGAATGCATAGCTTCGGGATGGATCTGAGGATATTTCTACCCTGCTAACCTTTAAAGTGTCAGGAAGTGCCTGTTCTGCTTTCAACTTAAGTTCAGAAAACTGCAGTTTTTCTTTTTTAATGGTTTTGACGAAATATTTCTCCGGGTGTATAGCATGTTTCAGTTCTTTTTCAAAAGCGAGAATACATCCGGTAACTGCCATTATAACAACTATAAGCCCGGACGTTAGTCCGAGCCATAGATGTAATTGATATGCTGTCTTTCTGAGTATAGAATTCATATTAAAACTTAAGGGTAACCTCTGCTACAAAGTTACGGGGCATTTGGGCTACTATAACACCCTGTCCTGCGAAATACTGCGCATTTCCTAAATTATTCATTTTAAATCCTAATCTGTATCTTTCTTTTTCAAGAGATATGGAAGCGTTTATTAAAGTATAAGCCGGGAATATAAACTGTCCGGTAGTCACGTTGTCTACACTAACCTGCTCACCCACACGGTTCACTCCAAAACCTAATCCAAGTCCCTGAAATCCTTTGATTGGCAATATATAGCTGACCCATGAATTGAATACATTAGCCGGACCTGCGGATGACGGACGACGCCCATCTACATTAGCGGCAGCTTTTACAAACTTACTGTCGTTGTAAGAATATCCTGCCATAATATTCAAGCCATGAATAGGGTTCAGGATAGTTTCAATTTCAATTCCTTTACTTCTCTGCTCTCCGTCCTGGATGGTAATACTATGGCTTTTTCCGTCACGGATTACTTCTGTTAATCTTAGCATATTATCAACCAGAATATCATAATATCCTACGGTAAAATTCACTCTGTTTCTCCAAAGATTTCCTTTGAATCCCACTTCCCACTGATTAGACTTTTGTGGCTTGAAATCTCCGCTGTAGTCTGAAAGCGGCTGAGAAGCCGGAGGTGTGTAGCTGAAGCCGTTCATATAGTTGGCATAAGCTGATAAACGGTCTTTAAAGATCTGGTAGGATACACCCAGTTTTGGAGACAATGCAGTCTGCTTGAATTTTGGTGAAGAAGGATTAAGGGCATTCGTGTTCAGGTCAAGCTGTCCGTTACTTTCATAATGATCTAAACGTAAACTCAATAGAGTAACTAAACGATCCGTAATATAAACAGCATCGGAAATATAAGCGCCATACATATTACTTGAGAATGTATTTCTTTCCAAGGGTGATTTACCAGCTTCGATGGCGGCCCGGGTAAAAGTCTGTATTTTTTGAAGCACCAAATCTTTAGATATCATACCATACTTGGCTGTCAGATTCTGCCCGTTGATGGTGTCGTATTTAACGATTGGAGAATTATTGTTGTTTAATGACTGATTCAAATAGTCCAAGCCGATAAGAACCTTATTTTTAATTTTCCCTATTTTAAATTCTCCGTTAAAATTCTGCTGAATACTTGTCGAAGCTCCCTCAGAATTCTGCCACTGTACATTACGCTCCAAGAGGGCGTCGCTGGTATTTCCCCTGATGAACTGATACTGGTACAACCCTTCCGTTTTCCTGTAATTTCTTGAGATCAAAGTCTGAGAACTCCACTGATCTGAAATTTTGTAATTGACCTCAGCTTTTACATTGATGGAAGGTGCCTTTAAACTCATATCATTATTGGAATAAGATTTTTTCCAGTCAAATCCAAGTTCGTCAGGAGTTGTCGCGAAAAACTTCCTTGTTCTGGATAGGAAAATAATTGGCGTATTTGTTCCTTCGTACGTGTAAATCTGAGCTCCCAAATTGAACTTTAACCGGTCATTTACCTGGTAACTGAGTGTCGGGGCTACAAACATTGACTTTCTGAATTCAGAATCCCTGAATCCGTTCTGATACTGATAAGCAGCATTCAGACGGAATAGAGTTTTTCTTGAATCTGTTATCGGGCCATATACATCAGCTGTCACACGGTTCAGATTGTAGCTTCCTAAAAGATAAGAAACTTCTCCCCCGAAATAATCTTTCGATTTTTTCGTCACCACATTGATCAGTCCTCCAAAAGAATTCACTGCACCACCGTAAAGTGTTCCGGAAGGCCCTTTGATCACGTCGATACGCTCAATATCTGCGGGGTCAATTTCTGAATTGGTTGTTGCTGGTACGCCATCTACCATAGAAACTCTGGTAGGAAAACCTCTTAAATTATAATAAAAACTTCCGTCTCCCGCTCTCCCTGCACTTCCCTGCATTTTTACAATACCCGGAACGTTTTTTAAAGCGTCCGAAACATCATAAACCAACTGTTCTTTCAGGATCTGCTGGTTGATGCTTGTATACATTTGAGGATTTTCTATGTTTTTCAAAGGCATTTTAGAGATCGAGGTACTGTCCTTATCCAGAAACTTATTTCTGCTTACGGCGTATACTGTGATCCCTTCGATAACGTTGTTTTCTACTGAAGTGTAAATCACCGGAATTTCAAAGACGTCTTTCTCAATGCGGATCTGCTCACGCATCAGCTCAATGTCATTTAAAACCACCTGGAGCGTATACGCTCCGGGTGGCACATTATCAAAATAATATTCTCCTAAATTATTGGTTTTTGCCTGATACGGCGTATTGACTAACCTTAAAAGCGCATTTTTTACAGGGACCTTTTCAGACAGCATGACCTTGCCGTTAACGCGTTCACTCTGCTGGGCAGAAACGATAAGCGGGAAGCTGACAAGAAGTAAAAGTAATATAAGGGTTCTAAATGTTTTCATGCTGTAAGTTTTGTAACAGTGGATAGTTTATTTTGCCGTTTTGTGATAATGGAAATGATTCTATGTGCTCGGTGCGTACGTACTGCGGGTTGATGCGCAGTTTATTTTTAATGGTTTCCGTAATGGTCTTAGGATCAATATTGATGTTGTCATACAGAACAATGATTTTTTTGTCATTGCCGTTCAGACAGACCACTGTATTGCCTTCCAATTCATTCTTAAGGATAAATTCTACCTCATCCAGGTTGAGGCGGATCCCGAAAAGCTTCATGATCCGCTTGATTCTTCCTGTGATGTAGTACAGTCCGTTCTGCCCTCTTCTGCCTGTATCTCCTGTATGAAGAACCTTAGGCTGCTCGTAAGTGGAAAGATCTTCAAGCTTGTTGGCATATCCACCGCTGATGCTTGAATGTAAGAAGAGCAGTTCATCCGTTTCAGGATCGATCTGGAAGCTTCCTCCATTTACGGGGGTACCTATAGACGTTTCCTCTTCAAGAAGTCCGTCTGTGGTAAGATAAGCCATTCTTCCGCCTGCTTCGGTTTGTCCGTACTGAGCGAAAAATTGTTTTTCAAACTCAAGGCAGTAATTGAAGATGGTTTTTCTCAATTCAGCATTGATCACCCCTCCCGTGTGCGTCATGTACCTCAGACTGGAACTGTCTTTTCTGAAGAATCCGATTCTGTTCAGGTTTTCGTATAGATACGGAACGCCTCCCAGCGTACTGTACCCATACTCTTCCATTTCATCCCAGAATGCTTTCTGCATAATGTCTTTGTCTGTACAGACTATTCTTCCCGCACGCATACAGTTGGTGGTAAAAATAGAAAAACCGTACACGAAATTAATCGGTACGTTGAGCGGAACTACATCCGTTTCCAGGATAGGCATGTATTGAAGGATGCTCACGGCGTTCTGATAAAGGTTTTCATCGGAAAGTTTCACCAGTTTTGGAACTCCGGTAGTTCCGGAAGTACTTAAAAGGATCTTGATGTCAGGATGAATCGTGACTTCCGGCTGGTAATCTTCCTTAGCAAAGATTTTCACCGTTTCAGAAAACTCCTTTAACGAATATCCCTGAACCTCATCTCTTGAGGGATCAAAGATATATTTGGGACGGTATTCGGCTTCCAGACGGTCTTTAAATTCCGGATGCAGTTTCTGCCCTAAAACAGCAATGGCATGTGCCGTTCCATAAAAATTGAGGAGCACTTCAATACTGGGTACCTGATTGTCATTGTACAAAAAGATCAATCCTTTTTCTACAGGATTGAGGCCTAAAGAACGGTACAGTGTTCCAACCGGCGTAGAAACACCGGTGGAAGCATCTGTAAACAACAAATTCTTGTTGGCAATTACATTTTCTAAAATTTTCATATACTTAGTTTTCTACGAGTACATCGTATTTTTTCATTTTTTCGCGGATCTTTCCGACGGTTCCCATTTCAAGGATGTCGTTAAAGTCAAACTTGACACGGTAGAACTGCTCCAACGCTTCTACAATAAGCAGATGCGACATGGAATCCCATTCAGGAATTTCCTGATAGGTAAGGTTTTCGTCTACCAATTCTTTTTTCACAGCGATTGCTGATGCGATAATTTCATAAAATTCGTCTGTTGTGTGCATTTTAAATTTTTATAGTTTTCCATTTACCATTTTTGAAGATCATGAGGAACAATACAGCCAGTACAATTTCCGAGGAAACAATAGCGGTGAATATCCCTTTCAGTTCCCACTGAAGCCTTACCCCAAGCAGATACGCCAAAGGAAGCTGAATCACATAGAACATGATCATGTACAGCAGGGTTACCTGCATAATATTGCCTGCCGCATTAAGGGCACGGCTGATCACCATTGTAAAACCGAGTAAGAGATAAGCCATAGACACCACATGGATGTATTGTACAGCGTATCTGGCTACCTCAGCTTCCTTGGTGAAGAACGTCACCACATATTCCGCAGCGAACTGCCAGAATATAGCGACGGCTATCAGATAGGTCATATTGATTCCTCCGGCTCTCCATACCGTTTTCTCTGCGCGGTCCGGGTTGCCAGCTCCTAGATTCTGTCCTGTAAGAACTCCAGCAGCATTTCCTATTCCCCAGGCAGGCATCGTCGCCACAGAAGCAATTCTCTGCGCAATAATGTATCCTGCAAGAGCAGTAGTCCCGAAAGTAGCGATGATTTTAACCATAATCAGCCAGCTGGAAGTAGGAATAATATACTGAACCAGCCCGCCAAAAGTAATTTTCAGTATTTTCTTAATTAAAGGCAGGTCAAGATGAAATTTCACCAGAATGTTGACGCTGGTCTTGCGTGTAAGAAGAATAAAGAACTGATATAAAACCGCCAGTAACCGGGATAATATGGTGGCATACGCCAATCCCATTAATCCATAAGCAGGAATAAAATCAAGTCCGAAAACAAGAATTATCGCAAAGACCATACTGGAGATATGACAAAGCCAAAGCGACTTCATCGCCAGATCCGCATCCCCTGCTCCCCTGAACAAACCATTGATAGACAGACGCAGAATCACTAGGCCGATACTCAGAAAGACCAGTTTGGAGAAAGGAAGTCCGTTATCTACCATCCCTGTATTAAATCCAAGGAAATTGATGATCTCACCAGCGAAAAGGAATGATAGACCACCAATCAGTAATGCAAAGGCCGATGCCAGCAGTATGATATAATGAGCAGTCCGGCCCATACCTTCCTGGTCTTTTTCTCCGGCTCTCCTCGCCGTTAGTGTTGCAGCAGCAATACCCAAACCAATGGCAATCGCATTGGCAAAATTGATATAGTTATCTGCAATTCCTACAAGGCCCAAGACCTTATCTCCTAATTTTGCAATAATTAAAAGATTAATGCTGACAAAAACAGATTCCATCACGAGCTCCATCACCATCGGAATGGCGAGGCTGAAGATAGAACGGTTGATACTCCCTGAGGTAAGTTCTACTTTTTTTCCCGCTAAAGCTCCGTACGCAAATACAGAGCCTTCTTTTACAAGATGCAGAAACTTTCTCATACGGTCGCTACAGAATTTTTATTGGCAATCTGATACAAAGGATTCGGCAATGCACCGTCTTTCTTTGGAATAGCAAATGCTTTATTTTCACTGTAGCCGTTGTTTTTCAAACGAAGACTGTTGATGTAGAACCTTTTGAAGGTAGGAACATACAGGTCATATTTTTCATACCGCTCATTCAGATGAGGATTATGGTTTTTATAGTTCTCTATACAGTCGTGAACAAGCGTCCAGAAGGTCTCTTCCTGAAAATTGGAATGGGTATGCAGAACATTGGATAAATATCTGAAGAACGCATCAAAAACGCCTAGAAGAATAGACAGCGGAACGTTTTCCTTGTTGGAAGACTGGATCAGTCCGTCTGCCAGATGGTCAGGAAGTTTCTCCCTTGCTTCTGTCGTCAGGACAATATCATCCACAAAATCTTTGATGACAATTCTCTGTGGTACTCCGTTTTTCAATACGACCATAATGTTTTCTCCGTGAGGTGTTACACAAAGAGAATGGGTATAATAAATGTGAAGCAACGGTGTAAGATAGGCATCCAGATAATCTGTAATCCACTGCTGAATACTGATTCCTGCCTGCTCTGCAAAAGCCTGTACCAATGGAATTCCATTCTGATCTACGAAAAGCAGGGAAGCCATGGTAAACATTTCTTCGTCGTCCTGTAAATAATTGGATGTACTTTCGCGCCATAAAGCTCCAAGAAATTCGTTATACTGATAAGGAACACCGGCAATTGCGCTGTATTGAGGGTGCAGATAAGCAATAGAAGCTTCTTCTCCTAAAAATATGGTTCCTTTTGTTTCAAGATAAACATCACCTTTGATCAGTCCTTTCACCCAGTCTGTAATGGAAGGGGCAATTTTCATTTGCTTAGGTGACAGTCCCCTGATATTTCCTGTGCTTAAAATAGAAACAGCAGTTTTCAGATATCTTTTTTCAGGATGATCTGTATTAAACAAAGTTCTGATGCTCTGCTGTGGGCTGTACATATCATTTCCTTCTCCTAAGAGTATCAGAATATCAGATGCGATATCACCGGCAAAATGAATCTTCAGCTTATGTTCCCACTGCCACGGATGCACGGGAATTAAATTATAATCCTCGAGAGACTTTCCGGAATCAATCAGTCTTTGTTGAAATGACTGATACAATTCGTTTCCAATTTCAGAACGGTAAAATCCTTCCTGATCTATATGCTCCAGCGACTGGAACGCTGATCTGTCCTTATGAGCAGCCAGCCATAAGACTTTTAAATCTTCTCCTGCTTCGGGAGCAAACGTTTCAAGATCGGCAGGAGAAAATCCTAACCTGCTTTTGTTAACGATGACCCACGGATGGCCCGTCATCTGATGCTCTACGGTCTGGTAATTACTGGAAGCGAGCTCTTTTGAAGACATCACGCCTCTGGATAAAATTAATGCGTCACAGTATAACGTGTGCAGCAATTCTTCGGTATATCTTGCGAGCGTATTGGCATCCAGATCGAATACGGTCTGCATTTCAAGGAAGAACTGGGGAATATTCAGCACTGAGGTGGGTACTCCATCCTCTATTTTCACGATACTTTCTGTATCAATGTGCCAGTAATCCATCATTCTTTCCTGTCCGCGGAAAACGTATTCTATAGTCTCGATTCCGGTTTCCAGTTTGAAGACAGCAAATCCTTCTTCATCCTGAGTAACGGCAACAGGTTTCAGGCGTTCTTCGTGCATTAACTCTGCAATTGTTTTGGCCATAAGATCTCTGTTGGCCTGTAGCCAGATTTCCTGGCTGATGGTATTATTTTTTAAGTGGGTGTTCATTGTTCTGTTATATTTTGACAGTTGATACAGCAGCGTGTTTCTCTACATTAAAATCCTGAAAAGCAATTTTCTTTTCGATTTTATAATGTTCTCTTCCCAAAATGTCATTGATGATATAGGAATTACGGTAGGCCGCCATTCCAAGATCGGTAGAAATGTAGCTGTGGGTGTGTACTTCAGCATGAAGCACATAGATTTCACCGCCGTTATGGTCTATGGAATAATTCCTGTTGACCGCAAATAGTCCTGCAGAATCTCTTTTAATTCTGGACTGAATATTTTTCAGAAAAGCCGGTTCATGATAACGGTATCCTGTTCCTACTACCAGATAATCGGCTTCCTGTTCGTAAGGGACATCCTGCTCCAATTGGGTAAATTCAAGAGTTAAATGATCTGGATTACTGCTATCTACTCTATCCAACTGGCTGTTTGGAATGATGGTCAGCTTAGGATCAGCATTATCAATATTCAGGTCGTAGATGAAATCATAGATCTGGTTGATGAGGTCGTAATTGATTCCTTTAAACTGTGCCTGTTGCTTGCTTAATATTGATTTTCTGGCTGCTTCATCCCTGCTGTAAAAATAATCTACATAATCAGGAGAAGTCAGTTCCAGCGTCAGCTTTGAATATTCCATAGGGAAGAAACGGTCCGGACGTGAATACCAGCCCAATTGGGTATTTTCATCACGGCTTTGCAATAAATCATAGAAAACCTCTGCAGCACTCTGCCCTGAACCGATCACGGCAATTTTTTTACCCTGAGCTAAAAGTTCTTCCTTACGGTACAGATAAGAGCTTGTATGAAGAATACGTGAATCCTCTTTCGGAATAAACGAAGGAATGTGAGGCTGTGTCCCCGTTCCCAGGATCAGTCTTTCTGTTCTGAAAACTTCGGTTTCCTTAGTTTTGGTATGAATGGTTGTGATTAAATATAGTCCGTCTTCATACACGATATCAACCACCTGCGTTGAAAAACGGCACTGCGGCAGCTGGCTCACCACCCATTGGCAGTAACGGTTATATTCTTTACGCGGAATAAAAAAATCTTCCCTGATAAAGAATTTGTACAATCTGTTTGTTTCTTTCAGATAGTTCAGAAGGCTTAAAGGATTGGTAGGATCTGCCATGGATACACAGTCACACAGAAAGGGCGTCTGCAGTGTTACGTGGTCGATCATTAATCCCGGATGCCAGTCGAAACCGTCTCTCTGGTCAAGGAAAAGTGTTTTTAATTCAGAAATCGGATTGGATAAAGCAGCAAGTCCTAAATTAAAAGGACCAATACCTATTCCGATCACGTTATATATCGTATCGTTATTCATGTTCAGTGATTTTTACGGTGAATTCTACATCTTTGTTTTGTGGGAATTTTTCCCAGTACCATTCTCTGTAGCAGAAATTAAGGTTGGCTTTTTTATGAGGCATTTCAATGACTTTATCTACTTTGAACCCGACATGAGCCTTGTTCATCATAGACGCCAGAGAATCTACCGAGCCTTCCCCTACCATTTTTCCAACCTCCGGCTGGGCAAATACATAATCTACCATAGACTGGGTGGAAGGAGAAACATATTTCTTCTTCGGGTCTGTGGGTGCGATAAATTGGTGGGTTCCGTAATCGGTAGGCAGTACATCATAGTAATCACCGACAATGTCTCTGCATGGCCAGTATACTTCGATATTGCATGTAGGTTCACCATTGCTCATAACGATGTAGCTGTGTGCTTCATCACTCGGCAGCATTAAACGGTAATAGGTTTCCAGCTCGTCAATCGGCCAGTTCATCTGCCAGATTTTGATCGCGTGTTCACGGTTAAACCACTCATGAAGCATTTCTAGGTCTTCATCAAGATCTATAGGTCTCATCGTAACCGTGACATCATCTTTCTGGAAATAACGCTTGAAGAAAGCTTCTTTCCCTTTCGGATGGATCAGCTGATCTGAGAAATAATGATAATGAAGAAGATTCGGAACTTTGGCGTAAGAAATGGCTGCTGCACTGGTGATTCCATCGATTTCATTAGCTACCGCCTTAAAATTTGTTTTTGTTCCCCAATGACGGTTTTTAAGTGCGTAACGGGTAAAATCTGAAGGCATTTCCTGATGAATCTTCTCAAATTCGGTGTGCAGCATATTGATCAGTGTTCTCTCTTTCACCCATCCCGTCTTTCCTAATGATGCTACAAGTGCTGAAAGATTGCTCACTAAAACATGGTAAGAGATAATATCTAAAAGACGTTCATCCCTGATAAAAAGATCTTCAATCTCAGGATACGCTTTGGAAAGCTCCGCATACTGTTCTCTTGCGCTTTCTCTTAATAAATATCCCTGTGCATCTCTTACAAAAAGAGTCGTCGGAAGCAACTGATCACCCAGTTGAATTAAAAGATTCTGTTGGTGTGCTTCAGGAGCCATGCCGTATTGGCTGTATAAATGGTTTAAAGGAGCAATCAGCAGATGAATATATTTTGCAAACCAAATGGTAACCGATTCTTCCGGACTGGTTCCCAATTTCTCAGAAACATCTGTAAAGAATTTTTGGATAAAATTCTGTCCGTCTGCAGGCTCATCCTGACACAGTCTTGCTAAAAGAAGTATTTTATCTTCCTGCTGGAACGGATTTTCGCGGATCAGCAGATTAAGGCTTTCAATATTTTTATCCTGATGATAAACGCCTAATGTTACAGGCTCCAAAAGCAGTTTAAACTGGTTAAAATCCTTTTCAAATGCTGCGCCTGCATGTTTTCTCCATAAAGCTGATGCATAGCCTCTTTTCAGATCCTTCTCCGTATTGATCCTTATAGATCCCGTTAAAAGAACATTTAAAGAAAACTTTGGCATCCACGGAATATGAGGACTGTACATACTTCTGATGGAAGATGTTGAATAAAATTCTTCCCCAAAAGCTCCGATATGGATCAGAGTACGGTCTTTGATCATTTCTGCTCCTTCTGCGATAGATAAAAGATAAGTAGCTTCCCAAGGATGACACGGAATCGTATAAAAATCAGAAAGTTTTTCACCTTCGTTAAGGTATTTCGCTTCAAGATCTTCCGGTAATGAAACGATGCTTTTCAGAAATTCGTTGTAAGGCTGCTCCAAAACCGACTGCTCCAGAACACAGCTTTTGTGCACCAGAAAATACTCCAGCTGAATACCTTTATTGAATTCCGGGCCGTAAAGAAGCTGTTCTGATCGGGAGAACCCCATTCTCGCTTTTGTAAACGGATGAAGATTGTGTCCTACAGGAAGCTGTTGTTCAGATTCCAGGAAAGAATACGTCAAAGCATCCTGATCCTGTAAGCCTTCTTTCATGATCATTTCCAAATTTCTTAGACTGCTGTGAATCCTTTTCGTAAATAATTCAAGGCCTTTTTCACTGAACTGCTCAGAAAGTTCGCGGTATACGAATTCGGTAAGCTCATCAACATCCGGTTCAAAAACCTTTTGATTGTTATGATCAACCACCCATAAAAGCTTTCCATAATTATGGAAAGCACTTTCAGAACGGTAAGAAACCGGAGCGAATAAAAAGATGTTGCTTTTCTTTAATTCAAATCTTATATGAAGCGGATAGGTACTGTTTTTCAGTGCCTGAGCGGTAAGGGCATCATATTTCGGGACTCCCAGGTAGAATTTTCCGTTTCCAAGCTCTCGGAGCATTCCGTTCAGCAGGATTCTGATCGTGATTTCCTGTGCTTTTTCCGTAAGCTTAGTTTGCTGTATCAAAGTCTTCTCCATGCGATTGTATTGTATTTAAAATTTGGTGAACATCTTCTGTTGTCGTAATCGGGTTCAGGAAAGTAAACTTCAGGTAGAAATTTCCATCTACTTTGGTACTTGCCACCAGAATTTCTCCGCTGTAGAAAAGCTTCATTTTGATATGCTGGTTCAAAGCATTCAGGTCTTCAATATCAGGTCTGATATAACGGAAAACCAAAACGCTCAAATCCGTATCGGAAAGCAGTTCGAAGTGAGGGTTTTCAGTGATCATAGACGCTACATCTTTGGTAAGGTCTATCACTGTGTCTGTGTATTCTGAGAGCTGTTCTTTGCCCATCATTCTTAAAGTAAACCACAGCTTCAGAGCATCGAATCTTCGTGTACTCTGGATAATGGATTTGTTGATCTGTGCAGGAATTTCCTCTTCATCCATTTCGGCAGGATTCAGATAGTCTGCATGGTGTTTCAGGATTCTTAATTCCCTTTTGTCTTTAACAATGAAAGCACTGCTGCTGATGGGCTGGAAGAAAGATTTATGATAATCTATCGTTACTGAATCCGCTCTTTCGATACCGTTCAGAAGATGACGGTACTTTTCGCTTAATAATAAAGCACATCCGTAAGCGGCATCTACGTGCATCCAGATATTATACTGCTCAGCAACGTTGGCAATATCTTCCAGTGGGTCTACGTTTCCGAAGTCTGTAGTTCCGGCCGTAGCTACAATTCCGATAGGAATATTTCCCATCTGCTCTTCTCTCTTAATGTATTTCTTCAGTAAAGCGATGTCCATGCAGAATCTTTCGTCTGTAGGGACTTTAACGATGCATTTTTCGCCTAATCCCATGATAGAGGCGTTCTTTAGGTTACTGAAATGAGATTTATCGGAAACAAAAATTCTGAAATGTCCGGCCTCCTGTGGAAGACCCTCCAGTTTAATATTATGGTTGTATCTCTTCTGGGAGAAGCAGTCACGCATCATCACCAGTCCCATCAGGTTGCTTTGTGACCCACCTGCCGTGAAAACGCCGTCGCTGGTTTCTGTATTGTATCCTAACTGCTCTGCGGTCCAGTCGATCAGTTTTCTTTCCATGAAGGTTCCTCCGGCACTCTGGTCGTAAGTATCCTGTGAAGAATTGATGGCACTGACAAGGATTTCTCCTGCCAATGCAGGGATAACGATAGGACAGTTAAGGTGTGCCACGTATTGTGGAAGGTGAAAAGCTGTCGCGTGCTTTACATATATAGTATCTACCTCTTCAAGTAGCTCCTGATACGAAGACAGTTTTTGATTAAGGTCTATCTGCTGTACCATGCCTTTCATTTCTTTGGCTTCGATTCCGCTGAAGGGTTTGTCGTTTCTGTGAAGAAAAGTTCCTACAAGGTCTAAAGTTTCTTCGACAGCGGAACGATAATGATCATAATTGTGAGAATGAAAAATATTTCCAAAATTCCCCGAAATGTGAGGTAAGTAGGCGCCCAGGATCTCTCCGGCGGGCATTTGATTGTTGTTCATATACGTATTTGTAAGGTAATTTTTAAAATCAATAAGTTGTGTAAAAGCGTATAACATACATATGTATATGCTTGATAGTCAAGTTTTTATTTTTACATTTTTTTTACTTTTTATTTGGTGGTTGATAAATTATTCATAAATTTGAATCGGTTATTGTTATTTAGAATAATTAAAAACAAATATAGAAATTATATTCACACACCAAATATTTTTTTTAATGAATTCGCTAGAAATTTTAGATAACGACAGTATTACTGCGGTAAAACTGCTTCCGAGAGTCATTGAGATCACCTCTCAGGAAAGAAGAATGATACAAGATGCAGCGACGCATCTTCAGAGAAAATATGGCAGCTATGAAAACAGAGATTTCATTACCCATGTTCATCAGCTGGCCTCTTATTTTTTACCGGAAAGAATTCTGCATATAGCGGCTGATTTCGCCAGCGACTTTTCGAAAGATCAGTATGGGGCCCTTGTGTTTAGAGGACTTATGGATATTGATCAGGAAAGTATAGGAAATACTCCACCCAACTGGCAGTCTGCAGATTATTCCAAATTCAATATCTATGGCTTTGCCTGTGCTTTGATCCACGGAGCACTTCCGTCTAAGCCTGTACAATATTATTCACAGCGAAAAGGTGGCGGATTAATGCATGCGATCATCCCGGATGAAAAAATGAGAGAAACGCAGACCGGATCGGGATCTGCAACAGATCTTTATGTACATACCGAAGATGCTTTTCTGAAACACCAGGCAGATTTTTTAAGTTTTATGTACATCCGTAATGAAGAGCAGGTGCCCTCTACCCTTTACTCAATTCGTTCCCATGGATCAATCAGAGAAAAATTCAGGCCTCTTTTTGAACGGATGTATAAGATTCCGAAAGATGCTAATCTGGAGAGAGGTGCGGATGAAGAAGAAGCATTGGATGCCGTTCTGTATGGTAACTATGAGTTGCCCTTTATGAGGTTTGATGCTGCTGAACAGCTGTTTAATCCAAGCATTCGGCAGACTGATGAAGCCCATCATCATCTGAACGAGTTTTGGGAAGAGGCAAGAGATCTGATCTATTCAGGGTTCACACCACAGGCCGGAGATGTGATATTGGTGAATAACCATTTATGTGCCCACGGGAGATCTGCTTTCAGAGCCGGGGTAAGAAATGTTGATGGTGTAGAGCACGAATGTCAGAGAAGAATTATGCTTCGTATGATGAGTAAAGTGAGTCTTATGGAAATGAGAGCGCACACACTTACTGAAGACCCGTTCTTTGTAATTGAAGAACATTTGGGTAAAAATTTTGAAAATATTTAAAGTATTTCATTATTACTTGATTATCATTATGATGAATCCTTTTAAGCACAAGGCTTAAAAGGATTTTTTTAGCTGAATACTTTTTAAACCTGAATAAATATTTAAACCATCAAGAGCATTTAAGTTTTCTTATCATCTTAATCGTTTAAAGATTTGAGCCCTGTTAACCATGTCAAGGTTTTGAACCTTGACATGGTTAGGATGGTTAGGAGCTACTGATTTCAACTTCAAATAAAACACATAAATAATTATAATAAAACCAGATACATCAATTTATATAAAGCTAATTTTATAGCTTAAAAAATCGATCAAATAAAGTCAACTGCTCAGATAAAGACCTGCTCCAGTATTTAGGATCATGGATGCCTAAGGACTCTATATAAAGATGTTGAATCTTAAGGTCTGTGAGTTTTTTATGAAATTTTCTGTTCATTTCAATCATTTGTGTATCTTCCGTACCGCAATCGAAAATGTACTGCTGTTCTGCTGTAGCCATAGTCTTCACTTTATTGTCTGTAAGAAATTTAGGATTTAATGATATTGCAGATCCTAATACTTTATCTACCTGATAATGAGTATACCCTTCCCCGAATGAATTGAAATCCAAAGCCCCGCAAGAACTTCCCACAATACCAAATGTATTATTATATGTCGTCCCAATGTTGACAGCACCATAACCTCCCATGCTCCAACCCAAAATGCCACGGAATTTTTTATCGATTTTTACAGGATAGTTTTTATTAACAAAATCTACAAGCTCCTGTCCGATAAAGGTTTGATACTGTGAATCTTTAATTAGCGGGCTGTCTACATACCATGAATTATAATTTCCGTCCGGCAGTACGTAAATCATCTTATATTCCTGGGCTTTTTTAACCAAATCAGGAATATCCTGCTTAATTGTACGTTCAGGATTTCCACTGTAGCCGTGAAGAATATAAACCGATGGATAGGTTATTCCCTGCTGTACATCCGGTGTAATAATGATCGTTTTAATGCTCTTATTCATTTTGGCACTAAAGACTTCTTTATGAATAACTTTCTGTGCGGAAAGCTGTGCAGATACTACTAATACACATACAATACTTGCTAAATTTCTCATAGGATAAATTTTAATTGACGAATTATAGTACATCTGTAATCATTGTAAGTTTGTTTATTTACGTGTACTATTGTTGTTATTTATGTGACAAAGATGAAGCTAAGAAAATAAAAAAGCCTCAACATATGTTGAAGCTTTTGTCAGTTTATTTCTTTTTTTATGCGGCTCAGCTGAGTAGGTGTAATTCCCAGATAGGAAGCAATATGATGCTGTTTCAGCCGGTTATGGAGCGGTTTGTTCTCCAGAAGCTGTAAATAACGTTGCTTGGCTGTTTCATATTTTAAAGAAATCTCTAACGGTTCTTTTTTAACCACCCAGTTTTCCTCCAGATAACGGATGTGAAATAAGGCCAGATCATGGTATTTTGTGATCAATTCTCTGAAAGCTTTTGCAGAATACTTTATTACCGAACAGTCTTCTAAAGCAATGATATTGAAGTCGCTGGGCGTATCTTTGATAATGGCTGCGGTAGAAGCCACAAAACTTTTTTCTTCAAAGAAAATCTTGTATACAGAATCTCCCTGTTCGTCTACAGTATAATATCCTACCAATCCTGATTTTATGAAATAATAATATCTGGCAGCAGATCCGGCTTCCTGAAGAAGCTCATTTTTATGATATGTTGCTTCGGTACAGATATTCATCAATGCCTTAACTGTTTCTTCTGATAAAGGATAATAGGTACTGATCTGTTCTAAAAATTCTTTCAAAGCTGATAATATTTAATCTAACATTTTCTTCATCATCAGGTCGGTCTGATCATCATTTCCTAATCTGAAGGTATGAGTTCCGAATTCCTCAAAACCATTTTTCCTGTAAAATTGAAGTGCCCTCAAATTCTCCTCCCAGACTCCGAGCCACAGATAACTTTTGTTCAGGCTTCTAGCCGTTTCCAGAGCCTGATCGTAAAGCAATTGACCCACTTTCTGGCCATGATGGCTTTTTTTGACGTAAATACGCTCTATTTCTAATGAAGTTTCGTCCTTAAGCTCAGTTTGTGCCTCTCCGGAGTTTAATTTCAGGTAACCGACAGGAATATCCTCTTCCCAGGCAATAAAGAAATGAGAATTGGGATTGGTTAATTCTGAATTTACTTTTTCCGTGCTGAAACTTTCTTCCAGATAGGTTTTCATAGCTTCTTCTGAATTACTTTCTGCAAAGGTTTCTGAAAAAGTCTGTCTGCCAATATTCTGAATGGTTTCAAGGTCCCGTATCCCGGCTTTATTAATGATTATTGATGACATATCTATATTTATTGCTCTAATTTATTAATAAGATTTTTTATTTCCGGTATGCTTAATTCAGTTTTTGTTCCTGTTTTTAAAATATTTTTTAAAATTTTAAGATGAGCAGCCTTTAAAGCGTCTTCAGCTTTTACTTCCTGATCAGGAATCACTCCGATATACTCCCAGTTTTTATGGCTTATGGAAGATGTTATTTCTCCTGTCGGAACAAGTAGCAAATATTGATTTTGGATGATAAAATGATCTACCGGATTGGCAGCACCGCCCGTTTTTTCACCGATTACTTCGGCCAGTTTATGTTCCTGTAAAAAGTAAGCCAGACCTTCTGCTGCAGAAAAACTTTTTTTACTGGTAAGAATGGTGATATTTTTGTGAAGATATTTCTGCCCGGAAGTTTTAGGCTGTGTACTGTTGATGACTGTTTTATCTTTATTTCTGAAATAAGTAGTATAAAGATCCGTTTTTTTATCAAAAAAATAGCTGCAGAACAACAGAAGCATATCATTGTCTCCGCCCCCATTTTCTCTCAGGTCAATAATCAATGAATTGGTATTGGCCACAAAATTGATAGCGGCAGCCAGTGTTTTTTCACTGGATTCGGGGGATGCGAAGCCTTTAAAATTAATGTAACCAATATTACCCTCTAACCGCTGAATATTTTCAAATCCAAAGTTTTCAAGGCTGTTATGAAAATTATTCTCTTTTTCTCTTTCTTTCTCATCGACAGCTTTTTGTGGGCTGTAGTTTTCTAGGTATTTAACAAAAAAATGTTTATCATTGATGTTTATTCTCAACTTTTGGGTAAGAAGTGCTGCAAAGTCTTTTTTACTCAAATGATTAAAACTGCCTTTCTTAGATTCATTTTGAAATAAAGAATCAACTTTTTTGTAGGCTTCTTTATCAATATAGTTGTTCTTCACTTTTTCTGTGATATCAGACAGTACTACTTTAGTATGATCGCTCTGTGCATAGGAAATCAGAGAATGGAAAAAGAAAATTCCGGCCAGTATTTTTTTCATTGAAATATGATTTAATATTTAGTAAAAGTATTTCAATGGAAAGCCTATAAATTGTAAAAATGGAAACTTAGATAAACAGCCAGATATTATTTTGTTCAATATCTACTTTTTCAAAGAATTTTCTGGGACTTGTTTTAGTGAATTCTTTAAAATCTTTAATAAGATGGGACTGATCGTAAAAAAGATTCTCATAGGAGAGCTCTGTGAGATTTTTTACTTTCTTATTTGAAATCAAAACTTTGCGAAATCTCTGGATTTTTCTGAATTCGGACGCTGGTTTACCCAGATACCGTTTAGAAATTTTATTCAGATATTGTCTTGTTATATTGTTCTTTGCTGCTATCTCTTCGATGCTGAGTTCAGTTTCAAAATCAGTCAATATAGCGTACGCTAACGTTAAATTTTTCTGTTGGAATTTCGAAAGCCAATACTCTTCCAGTATTTCAATTTGTTTTTTTCTGTTAGGCTCATTTATAACTGTATTCGATATTTCTTTAAAATCCGAAACATGAATATGTTCCTGCATAGCCTCACTGTCATCTGCCTCAAAAAAATGATACATTCCCAATGGCTTAAAATAAACAGTAATTTCATTAACAGACTGATGGTAAAAAATTTCAGTGGGAACAGAACATCTGGAAACAAAGTCGATTACTAAATTTTCGGATAAAGATCTACGGATTTCCACCCATCCTCTATTCTGGATTAGAGCCACATTCTGGCATGCTGATACAATGAAATAGTTGTCAGGAAAAGTAAGATATCTTACCGGTTCATCCCTATCATCTTTTTCTACAAAATAATATCCTTCAATATATTTTTTAAGCATAGGATGTACCGGTTGATAAAAAGTAATTTTCATATAATTGCAGGCCTGAAATGTAAAAATACAAATAGAAAACAAAATCCTGAAAAATTTTCTTCAGGACTTATGCTTATAAAAATGATGTTTTTTTACTGGTTCAGAAGCCACAGGTATTTTACATAATCATATTAATTTCATTAATTAAAGATTCTATTAAAACTTTTGCATCATGATGTTTTAGCAGCGGGGCTGCCTGTCCGCTCCAAAATGATTTAAATTCGGGGTGAGTTTCCGTATTTGCGGGATAGGCTCCGAGTTTTCCAGTGATCTTCCCCTGAAAAGGGTATGGCGCCAGAGAATGCTGTAGCTCATTCAGTTCCTCTGTAAGGCGATTTCTGATTCCTCTGGACAGCCTTCCGGTAAATACTTTAGTCAGTGTGGTATATTTTGCGTCTTCGGAAAATAATAAATTCCTATGGATATTACTGGTTCCTGACTGTTTTGTGGCTAAAAATGCAGTTCCAATCTGTACTGCATCGGCTCCGAGACTGAAAGCTGCTTTCACTCCTCTTGCATCAGCAATTCCACCGGCAGCAATAACAGGAATTCTTACGCGGTCTGCAACCTGAGGAATGAGTGAAAACGTTCCCACTAAAGATTTTTCAGCCTGTTCAAGGAATGAAACCCTGTGTCCTCCTGCATCGGAACCGGAAGCGACAACCGCATCCACTCCTGCATTTTCTATGGCAATGGCTTCATCCAGTGTGGTAGCTGTTCCTATGGTTTTAATGCCAAGCTGTCTGCATTTTTCCAGGATACCTTCAGAAGGAATACCATAGACAAAACTAAAAACGGAAGGTTTTATGTCAAGAAGAGCTTCTGCCTGTTCTTCAAAACCGGGACTTTCGGGAAGTGGAAATGAAGGCGGTTGTATTCCGGTCTCATCAAAGTAAGGCTGAAATATCTGCATTACTTTGTCAAAATCCCCGCCCTGAAACTGATCAATATTGTCATCCCTGTCTTTTACCCAAAGATTAAGGTTAAATGGCTTAGTGGTTTGTCTTCTGATTTCTCTTGAAATATGTATCATTTCTTCCCCTGAAAAAGGCTGGGCGCCAAAAGAACCCAAACCGCCCGCATTGGAAACAAGAGCAGTAAGCTCCACCGAAGAAAGTTTTCCCCCAAACGGCCCCTGAATTATAGGGAATTCAGTCCCGAAAGTTTTTGTGAATTTTGTGTCTTTCCAGTTCATAGCTATTTATTTTTGTCCGATCAGCTTAAACTGAAGTACAAAATCATCGTGAATCAATTGATCTCCGAGATTGGAAAGAAATTTACCGGAACCATACTTCATATTGTACATCGTACGGTCTATCACTATTTCTCCAAGCGCATGAAGAAAGTCTGTAAAAATCTCAACGGAAATTATAAAACTTATAGGATTGGTTATATCCTTAATGGTTAAGTGACCACTGATGGTATGTTTTCCATCTGATTTTTCTGCGTGAATAATAGACAGTTTAGCTGTTTTAAACTGGTCTGTGGAAAAGAAATCATCATGGTTCAGGTGATCAAGAAAGTCCTTATTTACTTTTGGGTCTTTAATATCCGTAATAATGATACTGGTCATATCAATTACGATTTCTCCACCGGTAAGGATATCATTTTCAAAGCTAAGATAACCGCTTTGGATATTAATCGTTCCTGTGTGCAGTCCAAGGATCTTTTTGCCTGTCCAGTTCACCGTACTGCTTTCAGGCTGGATCATAAATTTTGTCATTGTCTTATGTATTAAAGTTTCTCTGACAAAATTGGGAATATGGGCAGTCTTTTAAAAGGATATACCTCACATTTTAATGGTGATCTGCCTCACATTATTTCGAAGTATAGAGCCTGCTGAGTGTTTCCCGGGTTACCCCTAAATAAGAAGCCAGAAGATGTTTGGGAAGTTTCCGTACGAGATCAGGATAATCTGAAAGAAATTTTTCATAGCGTTCTTTAGCACTGCTGCTCAGTAAAGTCAGGATCCTGTTTTGCAGGGATACATTTCTGCGGTTGGTTTTTTTTCTGAAAAAATGCTCTACCTTATGCAGTTCTTTACAGAGTTTTTCACGGTTTTCACTGCTTAAGCACAATACTTCCGTATCTTCTATACAGTCAATATTCAGTGTTGCTGATTTCTGATAATAGTAAGCCTCGTAATCTGTAATCCACCAGTCTCTGGCTCCGAAAAGAATAATATGAACCTTCCCTGCGGCATCTGTATAATAAGATTTTACACAACCGGACAAAATAAAATAATCATCCGTTACCTGATGCCCTTCCTGAACAAGAAACTGATGTTTTTTCAATTTTTTATAGTTAAAATGACTTAAAATATAATCAAACTCCTGATCAGAAACCTCTATAATCTTTAAGAGCTGCTGTTTTAATATTTCACTCATATTTATTTTTTTATCCGTTGTCCAAAAGTAGGCCGTTAGTTTTGATGCAAATCTGAATCTTCAGTAAAAAGTAGTTTTTTAAAAGCTTCAGAAGCCAGATGCACCTGAACTGCCCAGTCGTCTGCGGCATCGCTTCCCGCATCATCAGAAATATATTTCAGGCATAGAAAAGGAATGTTTTCTTTCTTTGCAATCAGGGCAAGTGGATAGGCTTCCATATCTACAATATTGTAATCCGTTTCTGAATGATTCATCTCAAAACTGTCACCGCTGCCGCAAATTCCTTCTTCCAGACCGTTCATCTGAAGACCATATTCCAGGACAGGAGGAATACCGGATAAAGGGGTTTCATAAAGACTGAAACCTAGGCCTCTCACATCCATATCTCTTTGTATAAATTTTGTGCAGCAGACTACTTCACCCTTCCGGAAGCTTTTACTTCCTGCAGAACCCAGATTAATAATCAGTTTAGGTTTTCTGAAATGAATTTCGCGGGTAAGTTCTATGGCTGCGTTTACTTTTCCTATTCCTGTTACCAATTTATTTTTCCCATCAAAAGCTTTTCCGGCTTCTGAATCCAAAGCAAAGACAAACAGGGTTTCAGAAACCGGATATTGAGCCTCGGTATTGATTTTTATCATTGAGTGTAAATATTTTAACAAAAATAAGCATTGAAAAGATAAAACAAGAGCCATTTCTTTTTTTATTGACCCATATGAAATAAAAAAACACCTCAGTTTGAGATGTTTTTTACTGAATAAGTTGAATTTTATTTCTTTCTATAAAAAACGCCAGTATCACTAATCCTTTTTACGAATTCTACAGATGTGGTTGTTATTCAATAGTGATCTATTTGTGGTTAAAAGAAAATAAATTATATTAATTAAGCACTGCATCCATCCGTATCACACGATGCACCTCCTTCTTTGGAAAGATCTTTAAACGGGCTTACTGTTTCTTTGTACGTCTGTTGAAGCGCATCTGCAAAAACTTCAGCAGGCTGTGCTCCGGATACGGCATATTTTCCATTCAGAACAAAAAAAGGAACGCTGGAAATTCCATTGTTTTTGGCTTCCTGGATATCCTGACTGATCTCATAATCAAACTGATCTGATGTTAAGGTCTGTCTGGTTTCCTCTTTATCCATATTTAAATTTCCCGCAAGAGAAACAAGTTCTTCAATATCTCCTACATTTTTTCCGTCGATAAAGTGAGCTTTAAAAAGAGCTTCTTCCATTTCATTCGCCTTACCGTATTTTTTGGCAAGATGAAGTAATTTATGGGCTGTAAAAGTATTGATGATCAAAGCTTTTTCAAAATTAAAATCAATTCCTGCTCCTTTTCCCATCTGGGCAACCTGCCCAATCATTTGAGATGCCTGATCTGCAGGAAATCCTTTTTTCTCTTTGAAATACTCAATCGTATTCTGAGGCTGGGCAGCATCTAAGGTTGGGTCTAGCTGAAAGCTCTTCCACTCTACTTCTATTTCGTTTTTAAACGGCAACTTTTCAAGAGCCTGTTCAAAATTATGCTTACCGATATAGCAGAACGGGCACATAATATCTGACCATATTTCTATTTTCATTCTTTATTTATTTTAATTCTGATAAAACTATCAGACTGCAAAATTAATATATTTCTTAATTGTAACAAAATTTATTACAATACATTAATGACACGAAATAACGATCTTCTGCTTTTGGGATCTTTTCTCAAGAATGTTTCTGAGAATGATCATCAGAAAAGCCAGCATCCCAAATACAAAACCGATCCATGGATTATAAGCGGCTCCTTTAGTCACGATCATCCAGCCTCCCAAGGTAGTTCCCAGCGTTACTCCTAAATTTCCAAAAGAAGTAGCCAGGCTGTTGGCAAATTCAAGAGAACCCGGAACAGAAGAAATCATATAGGTTGAAGCATTTTGAAAACTTGGAGAATACAGAAATCCCCAGATCGCGATACTTATAACATTGGCGGGCAGGCTGTCTCCGGAAAAGTACAGCAGGAATGGCATTATAACCGTACCTGAAAGAAACAGAGCTGTTGTTTTTGAGACATTCCAGCTTAACATTTTCCCTGCTATCCAATTGGAAAAAACACCAATGATTCCAAACAGAAAAAGCATATAACTGATCATCGGTCCGTCCATTCCTTTAGCTTTATTCAGATAATCTGCAAAATAGCTGTAGGTAGAAAACCAGGCTGTTATCATGAAAAAATTCATAGCAGTACTGATGAGAAATGTTGGCTGTGTCAAAATTTTAAGCTGACTTTTGTAAGATTTCTTCTCTTTGACAGGCATTGGAGGAAGTAAAAAATAGATAACAGCCAAAGCTATCATACTGACTGCACTCTGGATAATGAAAGAAGATTCCCATATCCATACACTGGCCAGCCATGTTGCAAAAGGAACTGTTATCACCATAGCTAGGGCAACCCCTATAAAAACAATTCCCATCAGTTTGTTCGCCTGCTTTTCATCAGCACCGGACACAGCGACAGACAATGCTGTGGCAATATAGACAGGCTGCAAAAAAGCCGGAAGCACCCTGACCAGCATCAGAAGCCAGAACGGTGGCGACAGTGAGGAAACTAAAGCAGTAAACAAAAATATAGAAATTGCGGTAAGCATCACTTTCCTGCGATCAAATCCGGACATTAGTAAAGTAATGAAAGGCCCCGTTAAAGCAATGATCAAAGCAAAAGCACTGAGCAGCCAGCCTGCTTTATCTACACCTATTTGATAATGTTCCGCGATTTGCGGAAGAATTCCAATGACCCCAAATTCAGTGGTAATAACTGCAATGAATCCAAGGCAGCCGATATATGCATATTTTTTCATACTTATTTTCCTGCAGTTTTAAGATGTTGATGCGCAAACTCTGCTATTTCATCAGTCGCCTTTTGGACTTCATTCAGGATCTCTCCCATATGCATGAAACCATGAACCATATCTTTATAAAAGCTGATACGAACAGGAATTCCTGCGTCTTTCATATGCTGTGACAGCTCTTCTCCTTCATCTCTCAAAGCATCATGTTCTGCAATGAGAACCAATGTAGGTGGTGTATTTTTAAAATCTTTGATCAAAATAGGTATTGCCAAAGGATTTGGATGGTCTGCTCCTTCAGGATGGTACCATTTCCAGGCCTGGATACCTCCTTCTTTATTTAAAACCGGCCCGGTTTCATACGTCTCCCACGATTTTGTATTGAGCTGATGATCTGCAGCAGGATAAATCAGTACCTGAAACTTCAACAACTCTCCTACCTGGGTAGAAACACCTGTTGCAAGTGCGCCTCCGGCACTGTCCCCGATAATACCGATCTGGTTGGCATCAATTCCTAAAGATTCCGCATGGTCTGCGACCCATTTTACAGTGTCAATACAATCGTTTAAGCCAGCAGGAAAAGCATGTTCAGGAGCTAGGCGGTAATCCACAAAGATCACCACTGATCCGGTTTTATTGGCCAGTTTCCGAACTACAGCATCATGGGTTTCAAAACTGCCGGCAATAAACCATCCTCCATGAATATAAATGATTGCTGATGAATTTTGGATATCCTTCCCTTTTGGGCGGTAGATCCGGACTGGAATCTGATGGCTTTCCAGAGGAATATTCAGCTCTTCTATCATGGCAATAGGTTCTTTTTTTCTGCTAAGCTGAAGGGACATGGTTTCAAGGTATTTTCGGGTATCCTCTAATGGATTTTTGGCATTGAATGAATGTATTGTTTCTAAGTGATTTAAAATCTGTCTGATAGGTTCTGTTAACTGCATTACTCTTATTTTTTGTGTGAATACTATTTTTTGGAATGTTGAGCGATCTTGTTCCGGAACTGCTGTTTATTTTCAGTTTGTGAGGACAAAATTAATTTTCAAACCTTACATTTGTACTGTATACATCTAATTGTATGGTACTAACAAATTTGTAAGCTATGGGAAAAATAAAGGAAAATTCGACGAATAATATTAATAAAAAATATATACAGGAATGTGATCTGTCTTATGCAGTTTGTAAAATTGGCGGAAGATGGAAGCTTTTGATTTTAAATAGGTTAAAAGACGGAAAACTACGTTTCAGTGAAGTGCGCGACCGGATCTGTGGAATTACCGAAAGAATGCTCACACTTCAACTCCGGGAACTGGAAAAAGAAGGGCTGGTAAAAAGAACAGTACATGCTGAAGTTCCGCCAAGAGTAGATTATGAGCTCACGGATATTGCCAGAGAACTGATCCCGATCTGGGAAGATCTGGAAAAATGGGGAGCCAAACACAGGGACTTGGTTCAGGAAAATATGGGTAAGGCAGAGGCTGAAAATTAAGGCTGGGATGCGTTTACTTTATTACTGAATACAAGATGAGCTAAAATGGCCAGCAGTCCAAAAGACGCTCCTACAAAGCATACTCCCTCCCATTGTGTATATTGCCAGGCTATAGAAGCCAGCCACGTTCCGAGGGATCCGCCAATAAAATAAGAGACCATATAAACAGTATTCAATCTGTTGACCGCGTTGGATTTAATTAAAAAGTAATTGGTCTGGTTCATAATATGGCTGGACTGTACGCCAAGGTCAACCAGGATAACACCAACGATCAGGCCCCAATACGTTTCCCCGGCAAAATAAGTAAACGCCCAGCTTCCCACCACTATAAAAAGTGAGTACAATATGATTCTATTGATGTCCAGGTATTTCTGAAGTTTTCCCACTTTTGCCGCTGCCAGCGCTCCTACAGCTCCGGCCAGCCCGAAGCTTCCCACTACGGAAGAACCTGCATTGAAAGGCGGTTTTTCCATATGAAAGACCAAGGTGGTAAATAAAGCACACATAGATCCGAAGGCCATTGCCCCACGGAATGAAGCGAGCTGTAATATGGGTTGTGTTTTTGCCAGATGAACCACGGAATTCATCAGTTCTCTGTATGTTCCCCTGAAATTTGGCTGCATTTCCGGAAGCATTTTGTATACGGCAATCCACACCAGGATCATTAGTCCTGCCGCGATTCCGAACATGGCCCTCCAGCCCCAGACTTCGCCTACAATACCACCGATAAAGCGTGACAAAAGTATTCCAAGAAGCAACCCGGACATTACAAGTCCAATATTGGAAGATTTTTCTTTATCCGAAGATAATTCTGCCGCAATAGGTACAAACAGCTGAGGAATGACAGAGGTTGCACCAATCAACAGGCTTGCTGCGTACAGCATCCATAATTCGGTGGCAAAGGTCATCCAAAGCAAGGATCCGAATACAAGAACCAGATCAAATAAAATTAATTTTTTACGGAAAAATTTATCTCCCAAAGGCACCAGCAATAAAAGTCCCAGCGCGTAGCCTATCTGGGTAAGCACGGAAATTCTTCCCGCTGCACTTTCGGAAACATGAAGATCATCGGAAATGAGTGCTAATAAAGGTTGATTATAATAGTTATTGGCCACCACAAGACCCGAAATGACAGCCATAAGCCAGATTACAGTACGAGAAATGCCAGAGGATAAGTTTGCCTGCATGATATGATTAGAATTATAGAACTGCTAACGTATAAGGTTGAAACAGTCAAATAAAAAGTTCAGCTTAAGATCAGCAAAGATAATGAATTTATAAAAAGAGGCCGTTACAAATAAACGGCCTCTTTCAATCAACTATGGCATTTAATCTTAAAATAATTTGTCAGCAGTAAAAGCAGGAATTGTTTTTCGTCAGTTAATAGCTTTACAGAAAAGTCAGCCATGTATTTTGTGTCTTATTTCTAACGGAAAATTATCTGTTAATATTTTGTAGTTGATTTCATTTTGTTAAGATTATTAAAGTGATTTTTTTTAAGGCCTCTATGCAAAGGATTTTTGGTAAGATTTCGTTTTTTTTTAGCAAATTTGTAATAAGACACAATCTCAGATTAGTTCCATGGATTTTAAACAACAGCTTTTACAGCAATCTGCCGAGGCAAAAGAAATTTTCCTGCCTCATATTTCAGCCGATCCCGTTATTTTCGGATTTGAGCATAATGAACTTAAAGTTCTGCTTCTAAAGACCAATTACAGGCAAAAATGGTTGCTGCCGGGCGGCTATGTTAAAAAAGATGAGGATCTGGATGAAGCTGTTAAAAGAATCCTCAAAGAAAGAACCGGTGTTGCAGATATTTATCTTGAAGAATTCGGAGTGTTCGGAAGGAAAAACAGAAGTGAATCTTATTTTGAGGATTTTGATGAAACTCTTTTTCAAAAGCAACGGTTTATTTCTGTAGGATATTATGCACTTTATAACCCGTCAATGCTTAACATCATTCCCGATCAATACAGTGAGACCTGCGAATGGATCTTTCTCAGCAAACTGCAGGAAATTGAACTTGCGATGGATCACCGTGAGATCATTGAAAAAGCTCTTCTCATATTGAGGCAGAAAATTGCAGCAATACCTATCGGGCGAAACCTTCTTCCGGAAAAATTTACGCTTCCTGAACTTCAGAAATTATATGAAGCTGTGTTGGGAAAAGAGCTTAACCGGGGAAATTTCTATACAAAAATGAAGACTTTGGGAATCCTGAAAAAGCTTGAAGAACAGAGACGCGGTGGCGCCCATAAAGCTCCTGATCTCTACTCTTTTGATGAAGAAAATTATATCAAAGCTCTAAACAACGGGTTGAACAGCTGGTAAGATGATCGTTTTTTCCGATGAGCTCTATTGAAAAAAAGGTTTTTAGGTTTTAGAAATATTTGGGAAATTTGCAGAATGAAAATTATTCCGCTCAAAGAAGGCAACTTCTCGGCCAGCAAAACAAAGGACTTTACACTATTGACAGATGAAAATTTTGATACAGTGAAAGGAATTAAAATGTCTGTGCAGCCGTTTCTTATTATTACAGCCAATGATTATATCCTTCTTGATGCCGGCATAGGTTGGAAAAACGCTGAAGGAAAGACTGTCATTTCCGAGCTATTGGAAAAAGAGAATATAAAACCGGAACAGATCACAAAACTTCTTCTTTCACACCTTCATAAAGACCATATTGATGGGAGTATCATACGGAACGACAATGATTTTCAACCGGCATTTCCCAATGCAGAAATTTATGTTCAAAAAAGGGAACTGGCTTTTGCGATGGAAAATAAAGGAAATCCCTCTTTTGATTTTGATACATTGGAAAAACTGATCAGCCTTCCCAATATTGTATGGATGAGTGAAGATCAGGGAGAGATCGCTAACGGGATTTCTTTTGAAGTGGTGGGTGGCCATACCCCTTTTATGCAGGTATTCTGGATCAGAGAGAACGGGGAAACTGTTTTTTACGGAGCGGATGATCTTCCCCAGGAGTCTTACCTTAAATACCATCTTGCTTATAAAAGTGATTTTAATGGCAGAAAAGCTATGGAATTAAGACTGAAATGGCAGAAAGAAGCTGCTGATGAGCAATGGAAAATACTGCTTTACCACGATCTGGACAAAGCAGTAATCCAAATATAATGTAATACAAAATTGTTTAAAGGTCATTAAACCACTTATAAATATCCACTTCGGAAGGAATGTTAAGTTTTTTCCGGATCCTGTTTTTTCTGTTCTGAATGGCTTTTGGAGTCACAAAAGTATAGGTTGCAATTTCCTTAGTGGTAAAGTTGAGTTTTAGGTAAATGCAAAAAATCAATTCAGAATTTTTGAGATTGGGATATACTTTAGCTATTTTATCAAAAAAATCAGGGTAAACTAACCTGAATTTATTCAGCAAACGTGGGGAATTTTCTTTTGCTAAAGTGATAATTTCGTCCTGCATAAAAATCTTTTGGTTCAAATCTTCTAAATTAGATTGTGGTTTTTCGTTTTTCATAATATTTCTCATCTCTACTTATTTCTGATGCTGTATGTATAAGCATCAGTATCTGTTCTTCTCTCCTGCTATAGTATAACAGCTGTTTTTATGATGTTTATGGAAAGCTTAAGGTTGCATAATTAAATTCATAATTCGAAGCAATAAATACACTTTTAGACCGGTATCTTTTCTTGCAAACCCCTATCTGACACTCATTTCTTCAGCTACTTTAAATGGAACAAAGAAAGAGAAAATGATTAAAATTTTGCAGAATTAAAATACCACATACATACCACGCTTTATCTATAAACAGTATATTATTCCATTTTTAACTTAATTTTTTGAACGTAGCTTGTACTTTATATAAACAAATATAGCAGGTGTGAATTTTATTTTTTATGATCGTAATCAATGTTTTGATGAGTTCATTCCCTATTCTTAGTGAATATAAAAGGATTTGAAATAGTGCCCCAAAAAAATTGTGGTACGTATGTGGTACACTATATTGAAGAAACTCATTAAAATTGCCGTTCTTTACATTATTGAAATTTTCAGCTGTTCTGTTTATTGCATAATGAAAGACATCAATGGTTAAACATTTGTTTAAAATTTTAATTAACTTATTAGACCATGATTGTAGAAGATTTATTAATTTCATTCGGAGCAGAAACTAAAGTATATAAATCTAGAGATATTATTTTCCGCGAAGGAGAGCTTTCTATGTTTTATTACCAGATTGAAAAAGGACAGGTTAAAATCAATAATTACACTGAGGATGGAAAAGAATTTATTCAGAATATATTTTCAGACGGACACAGTTTTGGAGAATCTCTTCTCTTTGTAGACCGTCCCTATCCAATGAATGCAGTCGCTATAAAGGACTCCCAGATTTTCAAACTTCCAAAATCCAGTTTTTTGAATTTAATAAATGAAAACCAGGAAGTCTCTCTGAATATTTATCAGTGCATGGCAGAAAGGATGTATTACAAATATATGATGCTTTATAATCTTTCTTTCCAGAATCCTATGCTAAAGCTGAAACAGCTAATGGAATATTTCAAAAGCTATTATGAGGACAAAACACCTTATTCTTTCCAAGTTCCTTTAACAAGACAACAACTTGCTTCCCTCACAGGCCTGCGTGTAGAAACAGTGATAAGAGCGATAAAAAGCATGGAAAAAGATAAGATTTTAAAAATTGAAAATAGGAAAATTATGTATTGATTCTCTCATTTTTAATAAATTAAAATTTTACAGAACTTAACACTCAAGCTTATACCCGCCATCTAGCTGTTTCTGAAACTCCGCAAGGTATCTTGCAAGATGAATTCCATCCGCCAGCCCGTGATGAGCCTCCACAGAAACCGGAAGAAACTTTTTACCGTCACGGATGCTGAATTTCCCGAATGTGATCTTCGGCACAGATTCAGAATTGTTATAACTGGTAGGATGAAGCAGGGCGCTGAAAGAATTCCATGGAATGGTTGAATGCCTGATGAGATCCTTACCAAGCTCGCCATTATTCATCCTGATCCCTGACGTGCGCTGTACATCCTCTATTTCCTCCTGCATAATACCATTGAACGTATTAAAGTCCTTTGAAAAAGGGATAAATGCAAAACCAAAAGTCCCGTCTGCCCTTCCTATCGTAGTTCCTGCATGAATGGCATCATATAAAACCACCTGATTGTCTACAATCCGTAGTTTCAGCTCATCTACTGCATTTACGGCAACCATTGACCTGTGAAGATAGGTCGCGAAAAAAGAATGGCCGTTTTCCTTTGCATAGGCATAAGCTTTTGTACAGTCTACTTCAGTGGTAAATCCAAAGTACGGGCTGTCCATTTTTGAGAAAAATTCAAAATGCTCTTTCCGGTTCCACGTTTCAATATCTATGATCCTCATTTATTTTATTTACTGCAAATTTCAGTAAGTTTTTCCGTTTATAAAAGCTTTAAATGTGAAAAATAGTCCAGAAATAAACAATCAAAAGATAATAAAACCGTAATATAAAAAGTAATTTCGGTAGGTTTTTTGCTGCAATACAAGAGACTTATATTATTTAATCTAATTCTACGGTAAATTTTCACCTGCATCCAAAGCTTCATTATACGACAGAAGCCTGCACATAACTATAATTAAAAAATAAAATGGAGACAGAAAATATAGGATTCATCGGACTGGGAAATATGGGCCATCCCATGGCTAAAAACCTTGAAAAAGCAGGATTTCCGCTTTCAGTTTACAACAGATCACCTGAAAAGACTAAAGACTTTAAAGAAAAATCAACCGTTTATACTCAGATTTCAGATCTGGTGAAGAACAGTACTATCGTATTCACAATGCTTACCGACGACCATGCTGCCAAAGCAGTTTACAAAGATATCCTGAAATCGGACATTACCGGAAAACTTTTTATAGATATGAGCACGATCTCTCCACAGGCCACTTCTGAGCTAAGCGGAGCCATTAAAATAAAAGAAGCCTCTTTCATAGACGCCCCTGTAGCTGGAAGTACTGTTCCAGCCGCAGAAGGTACTCTGATCATTATGGCTGGCGGTGAGGAAAAAGATATGCAGCGAGCAATGCCCTATCTTGAAAAACTTGGAAAAGCGGTGAAGCATTTAGGTGAAAACGGAAAAGGAATTGCCGGAAAACTGTCCATCAATTATTTCCTTTCTGCCATTTATCAGGGATTGGCAGAAACTGTCCTGTTTGCAGATAAATTAGGTATTGAGCGGACCGATATGCTGGAAATCATCAACCAAAGTGCCAGTGGAAGTGGTGCTACCAAAGTAAAAACGCCTATGCTCATCCATAATCAGTATGAACCCGCCTTTGCGCTGGATCTGATGCTGAAAGATATTCTCCTTGCCCAAAATGCAGGCGCTGACTTCCCTTTATCAAAAGTGCTGAGTGAGACCTATCAATCAGCTCATGATGAAGGCTTTGGTAAAGATGATGTGATCAGCATTATCAATTACCTGAAAAAGTAAATACAAAGAATTTGGAGAGTTTAAACTATTAATTTTAGCTGTAAATAGAATGGATACACAGAATTTTAAAGGAAATAATTGGTCTGCGAGAAAGGTTGATCAGATTTATATTGTAAGTGTGAAAAATGGGTCAAGTATCGTTGATACACTGACCGATTTTGTTAAAAACCAAAATATACTGGCCGGAGAAATTACAGGTATTGGAGCGGTGAATGAAGCTACTCTGCGCTTTTTCAGGCCTTCTGATAAAAATTATATCGATAAAACATTTAATGAACAGATGGAAATAACCAATATTTCCGGAAATGTTTCAGAAATAGAAGGAGAACCTGTCCTTCATCTTCATATTACATTGGGAAGAGAAGATTATACCGCTTTGGCCGGACATCTTATGGATGCTAAAATCCGAGGTGCCGGAGAATTTATTTTTTATCCGCTGAATACCCGGGTTGTAAAAATTAAGAATGAAGAAGTCGGAATCAATTTCTATGATTTTGAAAAATAAAAACCAAAGGAGCGGCGGTAAGCTGCTCCTTTTTTATAGATAGTGTTTTTTTATTAAACCTTGCTGGTCGTGAGACCAAACTTTTGTTTAAAAGAATAATAGAAATGGGACAGATTTTCAAATCCCAGTTCGAGATAAATATCAGATGGCTTTTTGTTTTTATGCCGGATCTGGTAATACGCTTCTTCCAGTCTTTTTTCTTTAAGCCATTGTTTAGGCGTCATGTTGAAAGCTTTGCTGAAATCACGCTTAAACCCGGAAAGACTGCGACCTGTGAGCCTTGCAAATGTTTCCACCGGCACATTGAATTTGAAATTCTTATTCATAAATTCCTTTAGATCGATCTTATGAGGTTCTGAAAAATCAAAAAGCAGGTTTTTAAAATCAGGATTACTCTGCAGAATCAACTCTATCGCCTCTTTAACCTTTAAAACAGTCAGCCTGGAAGTTGCTGTTTTTGTTTTGTTAATATACGGAAGCAGTGAAACAAAATACCCGCTGAAAAATTCATCAGGTTCAAAAAAAAGCCTTTCAGTATCGGGAAATCTTTCGGATGGAGTTATTTTATTTTCTGCTGCATACTGACGGAGTGTTTCCTGGTCAAGAGTTATAGACAGAAACTGGTATTTTTTATTCTTTGAAGGGTATTTTACCGTTCGGATCAGTTGATTTTTTCTGACGAGCACTACTGTATTCTCCTTTATAACAGTTTTGCCTTTGTCATGAAAAGCATGGGTTTCACCGGACAGCTGATAGCCCAGAAAATGATCGGGAATAAATTCCTCGTGCCCCCTGTACATTTCAAAAGCACAGGAATATACCAGTTTATCAAATATGATTTCCGAAGTTTTCTCCATGATACAAATATCTGAAATTTAAGACATAACAGCAGCACCTGCCTCTGCAATCTCTTTATCCTGTTCAGGAGTTCCCCCGGAAGACGCTATTGCACCTATGATTTTTCCTTCAGCATCTTTGATGACTACTCCGCCAGCAATGGTAAGAAGCCCGTCATTGGAATTCAGCATGCCATATCCGTGAATATCTGCTCCGGCAATGATTGTTCCCATCACATCACTGTCAACACCGAACATTACTGCAGTTTTCGCCTTCTTAACAGCAAAATCGATAACACCGTAAACACTGTCCAGTCTTGCCATGCTTATAAGATGCCCTCCTGTATCTACAACGGCAATACTTACAGGAATATTGATGGATTTTGCTTTTTCAGTAGCTGCCTGAAGAGCTTTTGCAGCCTGGTTATATGTTATGCTCATTGTTTAACTTTTTGCAGTCCATGCATCGGCCTGTATTTGTTTTACAAAATCCTCTGTTTCTTTAGGGTGCACATTCCTGAAATTAGAATTGTCATCCAATGCTACATCTACAATTACCTCTGCCATAGACTGCGGATCCAGCTGATGGGCAAGCGAATCGGCTGCACCGTCAAAAGCAGATTCCGGAGTAAAATTCACTTCAGGATCATACCATCGGAAAATAGAGTCTACTCCCCTGTCATTAAACCCTGTTCCAAAAACGCCCGGATTACAGGTTGCGATTTTAATATTGAACGGAGCCAGTTCGGTTTTTAATCCCTCTGCAATAGCTTCCATAGCATGCTTTGAAGCACAATAAGCTGCTACATAAGGAACCGTCCATAGTCCTCCCATTGAAGTTGTGAATACAATCTTGCCTCGCTTCTTTTGTTCAATGAATTTTTTAACAAAGCCTTGTGCCAGTTGCAATCCGCCAAAAACATTCACATCGAACATTGAACGGATAAGCTCCAGTGGCTGCTCGGCAATAGGGCCACCCTCCATAATACCGGCATTGCTGATCAGAATATCAATATCATATTTTTTAATGATATAATTGATGTCCTGTGAATTCGTTACATCCAGTTTATCAACCGTAAGTTCGATTCCCTGTTCGCCTGCTTCCCTGATTAAATCACTCATCTGAGGATACACCTGTGCTGTTGCAATAACCCTGTGGCCTCTTTTAGCCAGATCAAATGCGGCTATTTTTCCGAAACCGCTTGCTGCACCTGTAATTAAAATTGTTTTGCTCATTTTGTTTTCTTTATTGTTACAGGACAAAGGTCATAGATTTCAGAAGGATATTTATTGCTGAAAAGTTCAATGTTTTATTGCTGGAAAGTTCTATATAAAAACAGATTTATACTGATCATTTCAAACTGAACAATATTTAAATCACTTAAAAATGTATGAGAAAGTTAGAATTTAAAGCCTGCTGAGAGATTTTCAGTGAGAGTAGGTAAATGAAACACAAAATAAAATTGATTTTAAAGTTTTAATTTCAAACCCTTTAATATTTTCATGCAAAATGCAGAATTGGTTAGATTTTTGAAGGATAAAGCATAACCAAACTTCTATAAATACAGAACGTTTTATAGAAAATCAAAATATTTTCCATTGAAGCTGATAACATTTACAAAAAAAGGCATTTACTGCCCTCAGGGTAAATTTTATATTGACCCCTGGAGGCCTGTAGACCTGGCAGTCATCACACACGGACATGCCGACCATGCCCGCTGGGGAATGAAGAAATACCTTTGCCATCATTATACAAAACCAATCCTCTATCAGAGAATCGGGATTGATATCGAATGCCAGGGTGTTGAATATGGTGAAACACTTACCCTTAATGGAGTAAAGGTTTCGTTGCACCCTGCAGGGCACATTATTGGTTCCGCACAGATAAGATTGGAATACAAAGGTTATGTCACCGTTATTTCCGGAGATTATAAAGTACAGGAAGACGGGTTGAGTACTCCGTTTGAGCTGGTGAAGTGCAACGAGTTTGTCACGGAAAGTACTTTCGGACTTCCTATTTATAACTGGCTTGAAGTTCCTGACCTTAATAAAAAGCTTCAGACATGGGTCCTTAAAAATAGGGAAAACACAAAAACATCTGTATTTATAGGGTATTCCTTAGGAAAAGCCCAGCGTATTATGAAAGCGGTAGAAGGCCTGGGGAAAATATATGTCCACTATTCCATCGGAAAATTGAATGAAGCCTTTGAATCTGTCGGAATTGATCTTCCGGATTATACAGTCGCTGATTTCAGAGAGAATGCTAAAGAAGTTCAGCATGAAATTGTTATTGTTCCCCCGGCACTGCTTGACAGCAATATCATTAAAAAAATACCGGATGCAGCCACAGCCATCTGTTCAGGCTGGATGCAGGTACGTGGTGCCAGAAGATGGCGAAGTGCCGATGCAGGATTTGCCATGAGCGATCATGCCGACTGGAAAGGGCTTTTGCAGGCTGTAAAAGCTACAGGAGCTGAAATTGTACACGTTACTCATGGCCAGACCGAGATTTTTTCAAAGTATTTAAATGAAATCTGTATTAAAGCAGATGTGGTGCAGACCCAGTTCGGAGAAGACGAGGAAGAATCTGAAAAAGAAATCATTGAAAACCCCGGGCCATGAAACATTTTGCAGATTTGATCAATGCGTTGGAAACTACCAATAAGACCAATGCAAAAATAGATGCCATCATCGATTATCTGGAACGGGCTCCGGATGAAGATAAAGTATGGTTTATTGCTCTGTTTACAGGAAAAAGGCCCAAGAGAAATGTCAATACCAATTATATGAAAGAATGGGCTTTGGAGATCACACAACTGCCGTTCTGGCTATTCCAGGAAAGCTATTCTTCAGTGGGAGACCTGGGAGAAACACTTTCTCTTATCCTCCCCCCTCCAGTCGAAAAAATCGACCGTACCCTATCCCAATGGATGCTGGATATTGTTCATTTAAAAGATAAATCAGATGCTGAAAAAAAAGAATTTGTATTAAAATCATGGAACGGACTGGATTATACAGAACGTTTAATTTTTAATAAATTACTGGGCGGAAGTTTCAGGATTGGTGTTTCAGATAAAACACTCATCAATGCGCTGACCAGATTTTCGTCCCAGGAAGCCAGCACTCTTATGCACAGCCTGATGGGTAAATGGCTTCCCGGAGAAGTTACATTTCAGGAACTCATTTCGGCAGAAAATGTTAATCCAGATAATTCAAAACCCTATCCTTTCTGCCTGGCTTATCCGCTGGAAAAAGAGCTTGAAGAACTGGGAGATCCTGAAGACTGGCAGACAGAATACAAATGGGACGGGATCCGTGGACAGATTATCAGGAGAAATGATGAAGTCTTTATATGGTCAAGGGGTGAAGAGCTCGTCACAGACCAGTTTCCGGAAATAAAAGATACCGTACAGGCCATGAAAGGTAATTTTGTTTTAGATGGAGAAATACTTGCGGTAAAGGATTATAATATATTAAATTTCAATGAATTACAGAAAAGATTAAACAGGAAAGTTTTAACAAAAAAAATGCTGGCAGATATTCCTATCGAAGTCTTTGTTTATGATCTGCTTGAACTTGAAGGAACCGACCTCCGTGAAAAACCTATGGCCGCCAGACGGGCCATGCTCGAAGAATTACTTCTGAATGAAACCCCTCCAAATATTAAGCTTTCCCAGGTCATTAACTTTGAAAAATGGGACGATCTCAATACAATAAGAGAAGCATCAAGAGACATCAACAGCGAAGGCCTCATGCTGAAACAGAAAAACTCTCCTTATCATGCCGGAAGAAAAAAAGGCGACTGGTGGAAATGGAAAGTCAGTCCTCTGACCATTGATGCGGTCCTGATTTACGCCCAGAAAGGAAGCGGCCGGCGAAGTGCCTATTACACGGATTATACATTTGCCGTAAAAAACGGAGGTGCTTTGGTGACCATTGCAAAAGCCTATTCGGGGCTCACTGATAAAGAAATCATGGAAGTCAGCAAATTTGTCAATAAAAATGCCATAGAAAAGTTCGGACCTGTCCGTACAGTAAAAGCTGAGCTGGTCTTTGAAATCGCCTTTGAAGGCATTGGATTCAGCAGCAGGCATAAAAGCGGGGTTGCCTTAAGGTTTCCAAGAATTGTAAGATGGCGGAAAGACAAAACCGTAGATGAAATTGACGAACTTGAAGAAATAAAAAAACTGATCCAATAATTTGAAAGCATTTGAAAACAGCAACGGATTCAAAGTCATCCAGCAATGGATGGCAGGTAAAGGCATTTCTCCTTTCAAATTTCAGATCGATACCTGGCAAAAATTCGGAAGTGGATACAGCGGAATGGTGGTGGCCCCTACAGGATTCGGAAAGACATTTTCTGTTTTCCTTGCGCTGGTTTCAGATTTCATGAACCGTCCGGAAGAGTACAAAAAAGGATTGAAAATGATCTGGCTTACTCCCTTGCGTTCTCTGTCCAAAGATATTGCTAAAGCCATGCAGGAAGCCATGGATGAAATTGGCATCGACTGGACCGTTGGCGTGCGAAATGGAGATACCGATCCAAAAATAAAACAGCAGCAGGTACGAAATATGCCGGAAATTCTCGTTGTTACACCCGAAAGCCTTCATCTGCTTTTAGGACAGAAAAATCATGCCCGGTTCTTTCAGGACATGAAATGTGTTGTAACTGATGAATGGCATGAATTATTGGGCTCAAAGCGGGGTGTCATGGTTGAGCTTGCTATTTCCCAATTAAGAAAATATGTTCCTAAAATAAAAATATGGGGAATTACCGCAACCATCGGAAATCTCGATGAAGCAATGGATGTTTTAATTCCGTATCCTATCAAAAAAACAAAAATTACAGCCAAAGAACATAAAAAGATAGATATTCTTCCGGTAATTCCGGATGAAATTGAAATTCTTCCCTGGGCCGGACATTTGGGAGCAAAACTAGCCGACAAAATAGTGCCGATTATTCTGGATTCAAAATCTACCATTGTTTTTACCAATACACGAAGCCAGAGCGAAATGTGGTACCAGCTCCTGCTGAGTGCCTATCCTGATTTTGCGGGCCAGATTGCCATCCATCACAGTTCTATCGATGCTCATCTCCGGATCTGGATCGAAGAAAATTTAAGTGCCGGAAAGCTTAAAGCCGTAGTGTCGACTTCCTCGTTGGATCTCGGAATCGATTTTAAGCCTGTAGACACCGTTATTCAGATTGGTTCGGCAAAAGGAGTTGCCAGATTTCTTCAACGCGCAGGACGAAGCGGACACTCCCCTTTTGAAACCTCTAAAATCTACTGCGTTCCTACACATTCCCTCGAACTGATCGAAGTCGCTGCTTTAAAAGAAGCCGTCAGACAGAAAGTGACAGAACCCCGTGAACCGCAGGTTCTATGCTTTGATGTGCTGGTACAGTTTCTTATGACCCTGGCAGTTGGTGACGGATTTTATCCTGAAGAAACATTTGAAAGAATAAAAAAGGTATTCGCTTTTCAGGAAATGACCGATGAAGAATGGAAAAGCATCCTTGATTTTTTGACAATCGGCGGAAGTGTTTTAAAAAGCTATGAAGAATTCCATAAGATCGTTATTATGGAAGACGGCCTTTACAAAGTAACTTCCAGGAAAATTGCCATGCTGCACCGGATGAATATGGGTGTTATCGTAAGTGATGCCATGCTGAAAGTGAAATTTATTTCCGGTGGCTATATCGGGATGGTGGAAGAATATTTTATTTCAAAACTAAAAAAAGAAGAAAAATTTATCCTGGCCGGAAGAACATTGGAAGTCGCTATGATCAAAGATATGACCGTTTATGTCCGTGCAGCAAAAGGAAAAGCAATGGCTCCGAGCTATCTGGGTGGAAGACTTCCTTTAAGCTCCAATTTAGGACATTTTTTAAGAGAAAAACTCTCCCATGCCTTAAATCCGAAAGCTTCAGAAAAGGAACTTAAATTTTTACATCCGTTATTAGCCAGCCAGGAAAAAAATTCACACATTCCCAAAGAGGATGAATTTCTTGTTGAGCTGATCAAAAACCGCGAAGGTTACCATATGTTCATGTATCCCTTTGAAGGGCGCCTGGTTCATGAAGTGATGGCCGCACTCATCGCTTACCGTATTTCAAAACTGGCCCCGATTTCTTTTTCAATGGCTATGAATGATTATGGTTTTGAACTTTTCAGCGACAAGGAAATTCCTCTGAATGAAGATAATTTAGATAAAATTCTCACCCGTGACAATCTGATGAATGATGTTATAGCCAGTATCAATTCCGCAGAAATGGCAAGAAGAAAATTCCGCGATATAGCCGTGATCTCAGGAATGGTGATCCAGAATTATGCGGGAAAACAGCGTTCGAATAAGTCATTGCAAAGCTCGACCGGACTCATTTTTAAAGTTCTTGAAGATTACGACCCGAATCATTTCCTTGTCAGACAGGCCTATACCGAAGTTTTCAATATGCAGCTTCAGGAACCGCGATTGGTAGAAGCCTTTAAAAGAATTGAAAAATCAAAAATCATTTTAAAATATTCCCATACCTTTACTCCGCTGAGCTTCCCTATCAAAGTAGACAGCCTAAGGCAGACACTTTCGAGTGAAAGTCTGGATGCAAGGATCAAACGGATGGTGGAACAGGCAAGGAAAAGAGGGTTTTAGAGTTATAAGTGGATGATGAGTTTGTTGCGGAGTGCGGGTTCCGGATTCTATGTCATAATATAAAACCTCCTTCTCCCAGTCTCCAAACTTTAGAAAGTCATTAATACATTTTACAAAACAATAACTTGAACATCGCAATTAAAAATATTACCGTCAAAAGCCAGATTTTCACCCTAACCAATCAGCGTGCTGTATTTTGGAAAAAGGAGAAAGCATTGATTCTGTCGGATCTTCACATTGGAAAAACCGCTCATTTCAGAAAAAATGGAATTGCTTTGGCCAATCATATTATGAAAAATGATCTGGAAAGACTTTCTTTTCTGATTGAATATTTTCAGCCCGAAAAATTTATTGTCGTTGGAGATTTGCTTCACGCCGGAGATAATTCAGATGTAGACGCATTCTGCAGCTGGAGAAATCAGTACCCGGATCTTCATTTTTATCTTGTAAAAGGAAATCATGACCGTTTATCAACTGCACTGGAGAAAAAATTGTGTTTAACTTTCAGTACTGATTCTCTGACGGTTGACGGTTTTACTTTCGTCCATGACTTTGATGAAACATTGTCGGAATTTCAGATCACAGGACATATTCATCCCGGTATTATATTAAATTCTGCGGTGAAAAAAATAAGACTTCCGTGTTTTGTTCAGACAAATAACCAATTACTTCTTCCTGCTTTCAGTGAGTTTACCGGACTGGATACCAAAAATATTCCCAAAGGCGGAAAATTCTTTGTGTTTACAGATTCTGAAATTCATGAATATTAGGACTGCGGTTAAATATTATTTCCTCTCTATTTGTATTTCAATAAATAAGCGGAGCGCCCTTGTTTACCTTAAAAATTCATATATCTATTACTCTTAGTCGAAAAAAATAATCAAATATTTACCCCAAAAATGACTGCCCAGCTCTGGTCAGTTCATATAAAAACAAGTAAAATTATTTGTCTGTATGCTGCCTGAATGACTTGCTTTTCCCAACATATTTTGTATAATAATGAAAGTTTGTATTTTAAAAATTCCGTTCCTTTGCAATAAAGCCAGTATACCTCAATGAAAAAATCAGAAGCAACCCGATTGAATATTCTTCAGAAAGCCTTTGAGCTAATCTATGTGAAAGGATACCAAACCACCAGCGTTGATGAAATCATTGCGACTACTCAGGTTACAAAAGGTGCCTTTTATTATCATTTCAAAACAAAAGATGACATGGGTCTGGCCATCATTAATGAACTTTTGATCAACAACTTCAGAAGCACTTTCATCAAACCCCTGGAAACGAGTAATCACCCATTGGAATGTATTTATAACCTGATGCATGGTGTTTTAATGGAAAACGAGTTTTTAAAGGTTGAATATGGCTGTCCCGTCTCTAATTTCACCCAGGAAATGGCTCCGTGGCATATAGATTTCACAAAAGCATTAAACCTGCTTTCCAAACAGTGGGAAGACGCAATAATAGCATGTATTGAAAACGGAAAGAAAGAAGGAACTGTAAAAAGTGGTGTTGACGCCAGAGAAATAGCTGTTTTTGTAATATCAGGCTATTGGGGAGTAAGAAATTTAGGAAAACTGGAAAATTCAAAATCAGTGTATCTTATTTATTTAAAAGGACTTAAATCTTATTTTAAATCAAAGCAATAATTTTTTGTTAAAAAACATACCAATTAGTATGTTTTATTATACCTTTGGGCTGTTATAAAAAATTCAAAATGTACCAGACTCTTACATTTCTGCATTCCTTATTCCGGTGGGTGGTTTTATTAAGTCTTATTTATGCCATATGGATTTCCTTTAAGGGATATTTTAATCATAAAACATTTACAAAGAAAGAAGATCTGATCAGGCATTCGACAGCCACGATTGCTCATATTCAATTGATTTTGGGAATCATTCTTTATACAAAAAGTCCAATTGTAAAGTATTTCTGGAAGAACTTCGGCGAGGCCAAAGCTTCTTTAGACCTTCTTTTCTTTGGGATGATTCATATCTTGCTTATGATTACGGCTATTGTTCTGATCACTGTCGGGTCCGCATTAGCTAAACGGAAAACTACAGACAGGGAAAAGTTCAAAACCATGCTCATCTGGTTTACAATTGCACTGACAGTTATTTTTATTGCCATTCCGTGGCCCTTCTCTCCTTTTGCCAACAGGCCTTATTTCAGATAATTATGATACATTTATTAAAAACAAAAATCGGACGCCTGAGGGTCCTGGCTATTTTGGAAGGAATATCTCTGCTAACCTTAGTTTTAATAGCAGTTCCTTTAAAATACTGGCTGGGAAATCCAGCTCTTGTAAAGGTGATGGGCCCTGTACACGGAACCTTATTCCTGCTCTTCTTGTTCAACACCTTAAGTGTTGGGGTTGAACAGCAGTGGAAATTTAAGGAAACTACCTGGAAAGTTATTTTGGCTTGTTTTATTCCTTTCGGAACGTTTTATATTGACAGCAAAATTCTGAGCAGGCTATGAAAAGTATATTGATTTTTGTGAGATCTTTATTATGATTTTGAAAGATTTTTTTAACCATTACTACCACAAAAAAGTGTTGTTTGGTCAGGTATTTGAATGTTTAAAGAAATAAAAAGTTATTGATTCCAGCCTTTGAGAAATCAATTTTAATTTATAATTCAATACCAATCACTAAATTATAATATTATGTCAACACAAAATTTAACCCATCTAGAAGCCATTAAAAAGATCAAAGAACTGTCGGAAAATGCAAGAATATGCATGTTCTGTACCGAGCTTGAAACGGTTCCTGTCAATTCCCGTCCTATGACCCTTCAGGAAACAGATGACAGCGGAAATTTATGGTTTATAAGCAGCGGAACAAGTAATAAAAATTTTGAAATAAAAGAAGACCGGAGAGTACAGCTTTTCTTTATGAACAATAGCGATTCCCAGTATCTTTCTGTTTATGGTGAAGCCTCTGTTTATAAGGATAAAGCCACCATTGAAGAAAAGTGGTCGCCACTGGCCAAGGCATGGTTTGACGGAAAAGATGATCCGGATGTAACGATTATCCGTGTAGAGCCCAAAGAAACCTACTATTGGGATACGAAAGCCGGGAAACTTGTCAGCCTGTTCAGCTTTGTAACTGCTGCCATAACCGGCATTAAAACCAATAATGCTGACGGTGTGGAAGGAAATGCGACTGTATAAAATAACAGTGCCCTTAGGTCATTCAGCAATTTTTCACAGTATAAAATATTTACAGTAGCTAATTTTAATTAGCATTGATTTGAAAAATTACTGGTGGCTGAGACTCTCGAAGCCACGCACCTTACAACATAAAAACACTGGTGACCGAGTATCTCAGCCACCAGTGTTTTATTCTTCCATTCTTGATGCTCAGAAATTAGCATGCAGAACATTTCTGTTTGATCTACTCTACTTCAAAAACAGCCTGTATTTCTACGGAAGAATTCACAGGAATAGATGAAGCTCCCAAAGTGGCTCTGGCATGTTTTCCTTTTTCTCCAAAAACTTCTACGGTAAGATCTGAAGCCACATTCATCAGGTCTGCATGTTTTGTGTAATCGTCTTTTGTATTGAAAATCCCTGTCAGCTGTACACATTGTTTTACTTTATTAAGATCGCCGCTTACAGCTTCTTTCAAAACAGCTATAACATTGAGCATGGTAGCTTTTGTAGCCTCTTTTACCTGCTGTTCGGTAACGTCAACGCCTAATTTGCCGGGATTTAAAATCTCTCCTTCTTTCAAAGCAACCTGGTTGATGAATACAAGGTTTCCCGAGCGTACAAACGGCTTGTAATTTCCGGCAGGCTGCGGAACCTGTGGCAGAATAATGTTTTTCTGTTTCAAAAGATCATTGATATCCTGAGATGTTACTGGAATTACAGCTGCTGCCTGTTTTTTAGAGAATGTACCTTTCAAAGCTAAGGCTGTTTTAGCAAAATTTCTTCCCTGGAGTTCTGCTACTGCACGTTCATCCTTTGTTGGCCTTTCAACATCTTTTAGTGATGCCATGCTTGTTATTCCCAAAACGGTATTTCCCTGCGGAATAGTTTTATTAATATTATCCGTTCCTCGGATTCCATTGGAAACCAGGACCATTCCATGAACTGCAAGACTGTTCCCAAAAGCCTGAAGTGCCAGTTCTTTTCCTGCTCCGCTTCCAGCAGACATAAAAACTGTTGCAGGTATCCCTTCCAGCACATGATTGGTCCATAACTGAACAGTTTTAGATAAAAACTCACTCATTCCTGTACTGATATTTCCAAAATAAACAGGTGATCCAAAAGCAATTCCATCATAAGAAGGCAGCTCATCCACCGAAGCTACAGGAATGTTCTTCAGTTTAGGATTGCAAGATGCTTTAACCTGCTTGATGACTGCCACTGCATTTTTACTGTTTTCAATACCGGATGCTATTTCTTTGGCCAGTTCATAGGTTCCGCCGTTGTCCGAGTGAATAAGGACTAATATTTTAGCTTTACTGCCTTGTGCCATGACTGTGGTGATTTTTAATAATAGGATTAATACAAAAACCGTACTTAGTTTTTTCATTTTTTTGATAGAATAAATAATTATAATACAAAGTTAGTACTGTCGTTTTTATTAAATTTGCCAAAAATTCTATGCAGAACGACATCGTAAAATGTGGTTTAACAGAACAGACCGACAGCCGCTTTGAAGACACTATTGAAAAAGAAGCTTATGTATGGTGCGAAAAAAGCTGGAAACATGATGATCATGAGCATGCTCACCAGCGTTCCCAGCTTACTTTTGTGGAAGAAGGATATCAGTATTTTCATATAGATCAGAAGATTTATCTTGTGCCACAGTATCATGTGATCTGGATTCCTTCAGGGAAAGCGCACAGGATAACTTCGGAAGCACAAACGGTCAATTTAATGGTTTTTCTGTTCAAAACTGTTTTTGATGATGATTTCTATCAAAATGTTCACGTTTTTGCCGTTCCTGCTGTTTTGAAGGAAATGCTTTTATATGCCTCAAAATGGAATCAGCTGATCAAAGAAGATGAGGAGCAGGATTTGTTTCTTAAGGCCATTTTAAAAAGTCTTCCTAACTTTTGCAGAGAAAACAGCTATCTTGAAATTCCGGTTCCATCGGATGTCCGCCTTATTCCGGTGTGTAACTCTATCAATTCAAATTTTAAATACAATCTGAATACTGATGAACTGGCAGAAAAAGCACAGATGTCTGTAAGGAGTTTACAGAGGAATTTTAAGAGTGAAACAGGAATTACTCTTCAAAAATACCTGCAGCTTGTCAGAATATTAAAGAGCATAGAACTGATTGATACAGGGCAATATACTTTAAGCCAGATTGCTTACAAAGTAGGTTACCAAAGCCTTTCTGCTTTTACATCTTCTTATCATTTAATCATGAAAGCCAAGCCCAAAGTAAAAAAATTAAGTTAAGGAGTTTCATCATGGGGCATATCTACCGGTTTGGATTCCGGTGACCCCTTTTCGCGGAGCCAGATAGAGAGAATGACTATGGAGGCAACTGCCAGAAATTCGCTCTGCCAGTTTTGAAAGGATTCAAACCAGAATCTTGATTCTGAGACATACTGCACTGCAGTAACGACGGGTTCATTTTTAATGACCTGTTCTTCATTGAATTCCTTCATACTTCCATAGAAATGCATCGCGAAGCTCAGAATAAATAACAGGGCAAAAGCTAAGGATAAAGAATGTTTATAAATACTCAGCCATATTCCGCCTTTTTTTACCGGCCACGGAGCGTCGGCATGGATTTGTGGTTCCCTGTCTACCTCTTCTCCTCCTTCTAAAGATTTGGATTCACTGGAACCTTTCTGCCTTAGGGAAACAGTCAGTACAACATATAACATCATCTGAAGAAATTCACTTTCCCAGTTTTCGAAGGTAGCCTGTATAAAATGTCCGCTCCGGACATAGGCTCCCAGACTGAGTATTGCACTTCCGTGTTCTGCAAGTTCTTTATTCAGGGTTTTCCAGCCTGTAAAAAACTGTCCTGCAAGACTGAAAAGCATTAATGCAAGTAAAACAATACTTAAACTGTTACGGTAAAAGAAGCTTTTTTTAGACATAATCAGCAGTTTAAAGGTTTAAGATTCAAAATTTACACCCCAAAAGCTAAAATTACTAAGATTTTACCCGTTGACGATCATACCACCGTTCGGGTGAAGAACCTGTCCCGTAATCTGGGCGGCACCATTGCCGGCAAGGAATAAAAAGCTGGCTGCAACTTCTTCAGGAGTGGCATTTCTTTCAAAAGGTGGTTTATTGGGATCTTCTTTTTCCTCACCGAAGGTTTTTTGAGTAAGCGGTGTTGCTACAGGGCCCGGTGCGACTGCATTAATACGGATGCCGCTTGGTTTTGCCTGTAGTGCCAGGGAACGTGTAAAAGATACAATAGCACCTTTTGTTGCTGCATAATCCAGAAGCTCGGGATGCCCCTGATAAGCCGCCGCAGAAGTTGTATTAATGACACTGCTTCCCTCTTTCAGGAAAGGAAAAACGACTTTCGTCAGCAGAATCATTCCTATAATATTGGAATCAAAAGTCTTCCTGATATTTTTTTCTTCAAGCTCTTTTATATTTTCTGCCGGAAACTGTACACCAGCATTGTTGATGAGAATATCAATTCCTCCAAATGCAGCAACTACTTTCTTCGTGGTATCTTCACAAAAATCGTAATCATTGATATCCCCGCTAAAAATAATGCATTTTCTACCCAGCTGTTCGATCTGTTCTTTTGTTTTTTTAGCATCATTATCGTCTGTATGATAAATAATAGCAATATCAGCCCCTTCCTTCGCAAAAAGTAATGCTGTTGCCTTACCAATTCCACTGTCTGCACCTGTAATAAGAACGGATTTATCTTTTAATTCACCCATCTGAAATTATTTTAAAATTAGAAGTTGATTAATTTCACTTTTAAAACATCCCAGAATAAATTCTGTATAATATAACTGTGCATTAAGAGCCTGGGTTTTAGGATGAAGCTCCAGTTTTTTGGTAAGAATAATTTCACCTTTGTAAGAAAAAGCAAAGTAAGCAAAGATCTTATAAGCTGAGTTTCTGATGGGTGTACAGTATCCTGTGGTTGCAATTGACCAGTCGGATTCAAATATCTTGGCTACATTAAGAGCCATGGTTCGTGCAATATTTTCTGATACACAGTCGCATTCTTCGGCTTCCTGCCTGTCTACATTCAGCAGTTTTACTTTCTGAGGTAATGTGTAGGCGGTCATGCCTCCTTTGTAAAACAGTGAGGCATTCGGCATCTGCGAAAAAGCTAGCTGCAGACATCCTGATGTAACGCTTTCTGCAATAGAAATGGTTTCATCTGCAGTCATGAGCGACTGGCTTATATATTCTAAAAGACTCTTTTGAAATTCCATAATTTTAAATATTTAGTGGTGTGAAGGGGTGTTGTATTTTGTCTACATATTTCTTTCCATTTCGAGATCCCAGACTCTGTGTCTGGCAACAGCTTTAATGAACTGCTCATCAGAACCGCCCTCTTTCGAAACGATCACGGCCGGATCCTCATGTTGTTTTGCAGCTATGTTACTGTTGTTATAAAGGGTTTCTGTACCTGATCCGAAATAAATGGCTTTACAATGCTTATAAGCTTCATTGATGAAACGAAGAGCAAGATGCCTGTTTTCAGGGGCCATTAGTTCTGCTGCCGATTTTTCTCCTGCACCGATATATAAAGCATCAAAGCAGACACTGGCAATACTTGAAAGGGAATGTTTTGGAGTGATTGATCCTTCATTGGTTTTAACGGGTGCCAAACTTGGTGCAATAAGTTCTACTTTTGCCCCTTTACTTTCAAGCTTAGTTTTCAAATTACTAATAGCAGCTCCATCTGCGCCATTGGCAATAATAAACCCGATCTTCCTGCTTTTGATGGTATCTTTAACGGTATCTTTCATACTTAATGCTCGAGATATTTTCGTCTTAGGCTCTCTTTCTTCGCTCTGAAGTTCTGAGATATTAGCATCAGCAGGAATGCTGTGGTTAGGCTGCTCTAATTTTTCAACTGTTACACCTAATTTTCCGGCAACTTTTTTGGCAAGATCATGATCAATAAAATTCAGCTGTCCTACCATTCTTTCTCTGATCTCCGGTATCGTCACCTTCGAGAGTTCAAAAACAAGGGCCTTCTGAAGATGGGTCTGTTCAGGAAGCGACTGGCTATTATAAAATAATTTTGCCTGTGAATAATGGTCTACAAAGCTTTGGCTTCTTCTTCTGACCTTTTCACCAGAAACTCTTTCCTGATGGGAAGTAAATCCACCTTCTGACATCATGGCCTGGAAAGGGCATCCGCCTCCGATGGAATTGGGCTCATAGCTTACTTTTCCTTTGGCAATCTGCTGTCTCATGTGTCCGTCACGCTGGTTGTTATGGACTGTATTGATAGATCTGTTGATCGGTATTTCATGAAAATTAGGTGATCCTAATCTTGACAACTGGGTATCGGTATATGAAAATAATCTTCCCTGAAGCAAAGGATCATTGCTGAAATCTATTCCTGGAACCAAATGTCCCGGATGGAATGCTACCTGCTCTGTTTCTGCAAAGAAATTTTCCGGATTTTTATTGAGGGTTAAGGTTCCAATGATTTCTACAGGAACTTCTTCCTCAGGAATCAGCTTTGTAGGATCCAGGAGGTCGAAATCAAATTGATGCTCATTTTCTTCCGGGATCAGCTGCACACCAAAATCCCATTCCGGATAAGCTCCGTCTTCAATGGCTTCCCATAAGTCTCTTTTATGGAAATCAGGATCTGCCCCGGAGATTCTCTGAGCTTCATCCCAGGCCACAGAATGTACTCCCAGTTTGGGTTTAAAATGGAATTTAACAAAATGAGCTTTTCCTTCTTTATTGATAAATTTAAAGGAATGAACCCCAAAACCTTCCATCATTCTTAAACTTCTCGGGATGGCTCTGTCGCTCATAAGCCACATGATCATGTGCATGCTTTCCGGCATCAGCGAAATGAAATCCCAAAATGTATCATGTGCAGAAGCAGCCTGCGGAATCTCATTATCCGGTTCTGGTTTTACCGCATGAACCAGATCGGGGAATTTTATGGCATCCTGGATGAAAAAGACTGGCATATTATTCGCTACAAGGTCATAATTTCCTTCTTCTGTATAAAATTTGATGGCAAAACCTCTTACATCTCTCGCCAGATCGGTACTTCCCTTGCTCCCGGCTACGGTTGAAAACCTTACAAAAACAGGGGTTTCCTTTCCTACTTCTGATAAAAATTTCGCTTTGGTATAAGCGCTAAGGCTTTTGTTCAGTTTAAAAACGCCATGTGCTCCGGAGCCTCTTGCATGAACGATTCTTTCGGGAATTCTTTCATGATCGAAATGAGTTATTTTTTCCCTCAGAATGAAGTCTTCTAGCAAGGTAGGACCTCTGTCTCCGGATTTTAATGAATCCTGATTATTGTTGATTTTCAATCCCTGGTTGGTTGTCAGTTTTTCGTTTTCATTAGAAGTACTGTGTGCTTCCAGCTGGTCTAACTTTTTGTTGTTTTGGGTCTCATTTTTCATATCAATATACTTTTAATGTGGTGTGAAGGTTAAAAAGTCAAACTAAAGTCTTTTATGGGATCATTCTTTTTCTGTCCCGTCTTTTTCCAGAGTGCTCAGCAGTTTACTGAGGTATTCTTCTTCTTTTAATACTTTATAGTATGCTGTTTTGGCATAGAGTGTAAAGTATGAGTTCTCAATATTTATTTCTGCATTCATATTTTCCGGAGAAATGGTTCTTTTACCATGATACTCGCGGATATTCAGGATATACTCTTTAATATAAGTGTCAATTACATTTTTCAGAATATCACATTTTGCATTATTTTTTATCTTTTCTAATGATTTAATCAGAAAAGCGGTAACTCCGTAAGAATTGATAGCACTTGGGAACAGAGATTCATTCTCTATCATATTGTTTTTATCATACAATCCGGAATGTTTTAAAGTGTCGTTTTCAAATATCATATCCGTAGCGGTTATTAGTTATCGGAAATTTTTAAATATTTCTCAAAATAATGAAGGTCTTCCTTATCTTTGATCGAAAGATGGAACATGATCTGCTCAGGTTCTTTCAGCCCTATACTGCCGAAACAGTCAAAATGTGCAATCAGAGCCTGAATATTTTCTATCTCTATGTCTTTCAGGATTACAAATAATAAAAAAATATTATCTTTTATTTCTTTGGCATAAATAGCCGCACCATCTTCGAACCAGTTTCCTTTATTGGAAACCTTAATGAAGTGCTTATGCTTCAAAGTCTTTATTATTTTGTGACAATCCATATTTGAGTAATTGTGGTTATATTTTTTCAGAGGAAGCTTTAACATCAATTTCTCTGAACTGCTGCTGTTTTTCAGTATTGCTACTGAGTTTTATAAATCAATATGAATGATAGGTAGCAATCTGCTGCTTCATGCTGTAGAGCTGATTTTTTAATCGTCTGAAAAGCCTGAAGCTTTAAACAGCTCTTATCTGATTTTGAGAATTGTATTAAAACTTATATTTCAAATGTACGTCTGAATAATTCACTTTTTTATGACTTCAGTCATATTAAACCCGCATTAATAAATAATTTTCCTGTTTTCTATGGTAATGCTTCCTTCTTTTTCCATTTTTTTTAAAGCTCTTATCACTGTCTCTACACGCAAACCTACCAGATTGGCAATTTGCTGTCTTGTAAGCTGTACATGAAAGCAGCTTCCACAGCTGTCATCATGATAGCTTTTAAGATAATTAAGAAGCCCAGTAAGTCTTGAAGTAGGGTTCAGGGAGGCCATATTCTGAAGCATAATCGCTTTGAAATAGAGCCTGTGAGAAAGACATGCATTCATTTCCAAAGAAAGCTTTGGATCTGTCTTTATCAACTTGAGAAACTGATCTTTCGGGACTCTTATAATTTCCAAAGGACTGACACAAATGGCATTCATAGGATAAAATTTATCTAAAAAGAGCATTGAATCCCCAAAGCTCTGATTTTTTCCGAGAATGTTATGTATAAATTCTTTGCCTTCTTCATCATAATTGTTCAACTTCACTTTTCCCTCTATGATCTGTAAATAATAAAGAGAATGGTCCCCCTCTCTGTATATAATCTCACCTTTTTTATATTGTCTGGTTTCTCCTCCATATGAATATAGTATTTCTTCGGCTATATTCATGCAGCTAATTGTCTTCATAGTTTTTGTAAAATATTTTCAATAAAAAAGTAATGAAATTTATTATTGAAACCGCTTTTTAATAAAAAAATTCGATTGTATTATTCTGAATTTTTTATTTTCCTTCATATAATCTTGCTATCAAAAAATTCTATTGGAAATCAGCTTCTGTAAACCATATGCAAATATTGAACCTTACCGATTAAGCAAACTGTTAAATTAAGTTAAAATATTTATTAGATTACATTGTAATTAAATTATACATTGATTATTTGCTATTAAAACAATTTATTATTTAAAATATTAATAAATTTAAATAATTATACAACAAAATGACCCTTGCAGATAACTGAAGGATAATAAAACCCGTTTTGTTAAGACGGGTTTATGGGTCTGTAAAGTGTAAATTATTTTTTGATGGCTTTCGCCTTATCTATTTTCTCACAGTAGCAGTATCTGTAGGGATAGTATCCGAAGGCATCGGCGTAGTAATAACAGTTGTGTCTTTTGGTTGGGTATCAATTATTACACTGTCTGTTGTTGTGGTGGTAGAAGTGTCTATTTTTGTTTCCTTTTTGCAGCTCAATACAGTAGTTAGGCCTAATAGTACTAATAAGATGATAAATTTCATAGTAAATGTATTTTGTAATGTGCTTTCAAAGATAATTCATTTACAAAATGCCTTTTATGACCTCAATCATAATACTTTATTTACGATTATTTTGCAAATCTTTTGGTTCCTGCCACACATAAAATAACTCCAATGGTTACGCCCAGCATTCCTATGCTTACCTGCTCATGAAGAAAATAAGCGGCAAGAGCCAGTCCGAAAAAAGGCTGCAAAAGCTGCAGCTGTCCTACCGTAGCAATACCACCCTGCGCCAGACCTTTATACCAGAATATAAATCCAATGAACATACTGAAAAGGGAAATATAAGCCATTCCAAACCATCCCTGAAAACTTACGGTCTCGATATGATCCGGAAAGTAAATGAAAAATAAAGGAATCATAATCGGCAAAGCCAATACCAGAGCCCAGGAAATCACCTGCCACCCACCTAGTGTTTTTGAAAGCTTCGCCCCCTCGGCATATCCCATACCGCACAGGATAACCGCAAGCAGCATCAGGACATCACCGATAGGTGAAGCAGATATTCCCTGTGAAATGGCATATCCTATCACCAAAAGACTTCCGATAACAGAGAAAAACCAAAATATAGGATGCGGTCTTTCTCCGCCGCGAAAAACGCCGAATACAGCAGTTGCCAAAGGAAGCATTCCTAAGAATACAATGGAATGTGCCGAAGTAAGATATTGAAGTGCCAGTGCGGAAAGAAGTGGAAAGCCAACTACACAACCTATAGAAACCAGCAAAAGAGGAAATATCTGATTCTTTTCAGGACGTTTTTCTTTATAAATTATCAGAACGGAAAGCGCCAGAATTCCTGCAATAGCTGCACGGGCAATCGTAACAAAAATAGGGCTCATTTCCATTACAGCCAATTTGGTAGCAGGCATAGATCCACTGAATAACAACACGCCTATAAAGCCGTTAATTAACCCGCTAATATTTTCATCTTTAGAAATTTTATCAATCATCATTTTTCTATATTTTTTTTGATAATTCAAAATTAAAGCGTCGAAATGAATAAACACAGTCTCAGTTTTGTATATTTGTATGAGTACAGTTATAAAAAATGAGCAAAGAATTTATCTATACAGAAATTGCTGACGGAATTGCTTCCCAAATCAGGAATGGTTTACTGAAAGCCGGAGACAGGCTTCCTTCCGTAAGAATGATGTGTAAGGAGTATCAGGTAAGCATGAATACGGCAAAACGTGTCTTCCTCGAACTAGAATCCCAGTCTTTAGTTGAATCCAAACCCCAATCTGGTTATTTTGTGAGCAGACTGATGTCTGTGAAGCTTCCTCTTCCTGAGGTAAGCCGGCCTTCTTTGATTGCCAATAATGATGAACCGGACGAACTAATCAGCAAGGTTTATGAAAATATGGGTAAGAAAGGACTGACATTTTTTTCTATCGGAATTCCTTCAGGAGATCTTCTGCCACAAGCAAAATTGAAGAAGGAGATCATTAACGCAACCCGTGAATTAAAAGATGGCGGAACTGCGTATGAGGAACTTCAGGGGAATTTAAAGCTGCGAAGAATGATCGCAGTCCGCTCCCTTCAATGGGGCGGAAATCTCAGCGAAAATGATCTTGTTACTACAAACGGCGGGATGAATGCATTGTCTTTCTGCCTGATGGCTTTAGGGAAACCCGGCGATACAATAGCCATTGAAAGTCCCTGCTATCCGGGTATTTTACAGCTGGCAAACGGACTGGGATTAAATGTGCTTGAACTTCCCACCCACCCGACAACAGGAATTGAAATAGAAGCCCTGCGAAAAGTGATTCCACAGATAGACCTGTGTTTGTTAATCCCTAATTTCAATTCACCACTGGGAAGCTGTATGCCGGATGAAAATAAAAAAGAGATTGTGAGAATTCTTGCTGAAAACGGGATCCCCCTGATAGAAGATGATGTATATGGTGATCTTTATTTTGGACCAAGCCGTCCGAAATGCTGCAAGTCGTTCGACAGAGACGGAAATGTACTGTACTGTAGCTCAATTTCAAAGACTCTGGCTCCGGGATACCGTGTAGGATGGATTGCACCGGGAAGATATAAGGATAAAATAATGAAGCTTAAACTGCTCCACTCCACTTCATCCATTTCTATTGTTAATGAAGCGGTGGCTAATTTCCTCAAATCCGGAAAATATGAAAAGCACCTTCAACAAATGCGGAGAGCTCTTCAGAATAATTATCAGAATTATGTGCAGACCATCGCAGATTCTTTCCCCGAGGGCACAAAAACAAGCCGCCCGCAAGGAGGTCTTTCCCTGTGGGTGGAGTTTGGTAAAAATATACGTACCACTGAGCTCTATGATCTGGCCATTAAACAAAACATCAGTATTGCTCCGGGCAGAATGTTTACCCTGCAGGATCAGTTTGCAAACTGCATGCGTCTGTGTATCGGTCTTCCGTGGACGGAAGAAACCAGGTTATGTCTTCAGCAGGTTGGAACTCTTGCAAAAAAAATCTGATTTATTTGTCCGGAACAAAATTTTTCCGCGCCAGCTCTTTTCTTACCCTGCTCAGGCTCTCAGGTGTGATTCCAAGGTAAGACGCGATCATCCACTGTGGAACTCTCAAAAGAAGATCAGGATACATTTTAATAAATTTCATGTATCTTTCTTCCGCAGTTTCGCCCAATAAAGAATTGATCCTGTTCTGCAGGCTTCTGATGTGCTTCTGCAAAAGAAAATCACTTCTTTCGATACTGTTGGGAAACTGCTCTACGAGATTGTTGAAGAAATCGGGATGCAGAAACAGAACTTCTGTATCTTCCACCGCTTCTATATAGTAAATTGATTTTTCGTTGAAGTAAAGACTGCTTCGGTCAGAAATCAACCAGCTCTCCGGGGCAAACTGTATAATGTGCTCTTTTCCGTTCTTGTCAATGGAGTACATTTTCAACAGCCCTTTTTCTACAAAGAATATATGCCTGCAGATCTCACCATACTGTAAAAGGAACTGATTTTTAGGTATTTTCTTTACTTCATAGTGTAAGCTACACGTGTTCACTTTTTCTAAAGGAACATTTAATACCTTGGCTAAATATGTGTTAATATTCTTCATTATGAAATCTGGCTTGCGGATATATCTTCATGCGATGCACTGTTAATAACTTTTCCCTCTTCAATTACAATCAGCTGCGGGCTTTCATGTCTGATTCCAAAGTCTTCGGAAATTTTATTGGAAATGGATCTGTATTCCAGCAAATCTAAGAAATATAAATCCAGCTTATCATCCAAATTATCTATTTCTTTTTCAAAGTTTTTCAATACTGTTTTGCTGATGAAGCAGCGTGTTGAATGTTTGAAAATAGCAACTTTATGGTGATGGGAGGCTTCAATGGCTTTGGCCAGGTCTTCCTCAGATTCTATTTTTTTCCAGAAGGATTGATGCTCAGGATTGTTGTCTTTTCCTCCGAATATTTTATCAAAAAAACTCATACATTAAATTGTTTTAAATGATGATCAAGATGTTTGTATTCTAAAAATCCCCAGTCTTTTTCAGTCATTTTCCCGAATAATCTGTGATGGTCCGGAAGATCTTTATTTTCAGATGCTGTCCGGAAATCTTTCAGTGTATTCAGCAGATTGGTTTTTGATTCATCAAAATCACATTCAAAATTAGCGATTAGTTTTTGAAAAGTAGGCATGTTTCGGGGAATTCCGTTGTTAAAGATCTGCATTTCTATTTTGGTTATAACTCCTATGGCTTCAAAGAAGATGTTAATCTTTGAAAGTTCAATTTTTCCTAAAGCTACCTGAAGAACAAAATCACAGTGTCTCAGCATCTGGGAAACGTTCATTTTCCCCCATCTTTGTTGAGTATTTTCAGTAAGGAGGGAAATCCTGTAAACAATTTCTTCAAAATAAACCGGATTATGCAGACTTTTTTTTACCACCCTTTTTCTCTCTTCAGATTTTCAATGTGAGCAAAATGATGATTACAGTGCCATACATAGAAAGCAAGATAATGCCTTAAGTCATAATTTGCATTCTGTTCAGGATGCCGGAAAGTTCTTTCGAACTGTTTATTGGTAAGGGTATTAAGCAGAACCGTCCATCTCTGATGCGTTCCTTTAATCATTCTCATTGCAGGCTTTATGGGCATGTTTACACTATCCTGAAGTTCTGCCCATTTGGCTTCATCATAAGGCTTGATCACCGGATTGTCTTCTGTAAGGGCCAGCTTAAAACGTATAAAACTGTTGATATGGCTGTCTGCAATGTGATTAACAAGCTGTCGGACCGTCCACCCTCCTTCTCTGTAAGGGGTATCTAACTGCTCATCGGTAAAGTTCTCAATTAGATCTTTCAGTTTCCCCGGAAAATTCTTGATGACTTTAATATGCTCATCGAGCATGGTGTCACAGATGTTTTCAGACTGCTGAAACTGACCGATGGGAAATCTTTTTTGCTCTAAATCGTTCATTTTTAATTTTCTTGGTGGTATGTTTGATCAAGTTTTTTGTTGTGATAAAATTACTACAAGAAAAGCAGAAAGCCAATAAAAAAAAGTCAAAAGTATACTGAATAAAAATAGAAAAGCCTCAATTCTAAAATTGAAGCCTATATAATTAAATTCATCTACTAATAACCATGCAGATCAATTCCCTCCGTTCTCTGTAACGTCACTTTCCTGCCCATCTTTTTTTGGATCACCCTGAAATGCTGCAGTTCGTCATCCGTCAGAATAGTAATGGCAGTTCCTTTTTCCCTTGCACGTCCAGTTCTACCTATCCTGTGAATGTAATCTAAAGGTGAACGCGGCAATTCGTAATTGATTACACAAGGTAAAGATTCGATATGGATCCCACGGCCAATAAGGTCTGTAGCGACTAAAATCTGAGCTCCATTTACCTTAAATTCTTCTAAATTATTTCGACGGGCACCCTGTGATTTCTGACTGTGAATGGCTACGGCCTTAATTTTATTCTTTTTAAGCTTTTCCACTAAATTATCAGCAGATCTTGTAGATGAAACAAAGATCAAAGCTTTTTCAACCTTTTTTTCTTTAATTAAATACCGTAAAAAAGGGCCTTTATTTTCAGGAGAAACATGATAGGCCAGCTGTTCGATATTATCAATTTCAACTTCTTCTTTTTTGATTTCAATAATTGTAGGATTAATGGATAAACGTTCCTTCATTTCAGAAACTTTATCATTTAAAGTTGCCGAAAACAAAGTTGTCTGTTTTGCTACAGGCATCATAGCGAAAAGCTTATTCATTTCTTCACCAAAGCCTAGCTGAAACATTTTATCTGCCTCATCAATCACTAAATGCCGGATTCCTGCAATACTCAATGCGTTATGATCAATTAAATCCAATAAACGGCCTGGTGTTGCAATAAGAACTTCCACTCCAAACATTCCTTTCATCTGGGGATTGATAGAAACACCACCATAAACAGCCATAGTACGGACTTCACGTTTTAAATTTTCTGTGAAAGCCCTGAAAACTTCATCAATCTGAATGGCGAGCTCACGGGTAGGAACCAATATTAAAACCTGAACATTACGGTCTTTTTTAACTTCTGAATTCTGTAATTTTTCTAAAATAGGCATCACAAAACAAGCTGTTTTTCCGGAACCTGTCTGTGCAATTCCCATCAGATCTTTTCCCTGAAGAATAACAGGAACAGCCTGCTCCTGAATCGGAAAGGGTTTCAGGTAACCTAATTTGTTGACAGAACGAATAATATTGTGTGATAATCCCAACGACTCAAATGACATAAAAACATTTATTTCATGCAAAGATAAGCTATTGATATTTGGCAGATACCCGAATAGAATTTCTTATAAACAAAAGTTTAATAATTTTAGTTGCAGAGACCTCTCTCCTATCGGTTCTAAAAAATTATATTGCCGATTTGTCCGATAATTCAGTTTTGGACGGTTTTTTGAGTAATTTTATCAAAAATTCGAGAAATCTTAATATGAAAAAAGCGTTAATAATCGTAGATGTACAGAATGATTTCTGTGAAGGCGGCGCATTAGCAGTTCCGGAAGCCAATGAGGTCATTCCCTACATCAATCTTCTGATGGAAGAAAATGAGTATGACCAGATCGTTCTTACCCAGGACTGGCATCCTGCCGACCATAAAAGCTTTGCCAGCAACAACAACAGAAAAGTTGGCGAAAGCATTATCCTGAATGGCATACCACAGTTTATGTGGCCGGATCATTGTATCCAGGGTACTTTCGGGGCAGAATTCCACAAAGATCTGAACAGAGATAAAGTAACTCATATTATCCAAAAAGGGAAAAATACAGAAATTGACAGCTACAGCGGTTTTCAGGACAACAATCACTTTATGAAAACAGGGCTGGATGATTTTTTAAAATATCATGAGATCCAGCTGCTTGAGGTTGTTGGTCTGGCAATGGATTACTGCGTGAAATTCACCTGTACGGATGCTGTAGCTAACGGATACATCACATGCCTTCACTTCAACGGAACTAAAGCAGTGAACGTAAAGCCTGAAAATGGCAGAGACGCTATTTATGATATGATTCAGAAAGGAATTACGGTTCTTGGATAATTTTGAACGATGAGTGATGAGTTTTTTACAGTATTTAAAAACTTAAAACTTATAATTTATGCTTTAATTTAATAGATACAAAGACGTAGAAATTGGTTTTTCTGCGTCTTTTTTTGATACCCCACATTGTACCCGGCATAAACCCCGAACCCGCATCACGGAACTCATAACTTTTTGCCCCGCATTTTAAGATAATTATCTATATTTGAAAGAAATACCGCAAATGAAAAAAGGGATTTTACTTATCGGATTTTTCACTGTAATTCTTGGAAAAGCACAAAATACCACGGGTGATCAGTTCAAATATCTGGAATATGATATCCAGAAGATCCAAAGTCTTTACAAAAGCAATAAGGCAACGGTAAAAGAAGTCGTTGAAGCTTACCTGAAACGGATCAATGACATTGACAAAAACGGCGTACAGCTGAATTCTGTGATAACCATTAATCCGGATGCTGTCAGAATTGCAGATTCCTTAGATCATATCAGTTCAAAATTAAAAGATAAGCCTCTTTTCGGAATTCCTGTCTTACTGAAAGATAATATAGATACCCGCGATAAGATGCCCAATACGGCAGGATCTTTAGCCCTGAAAAACTCTTTCCCTTTACAGGACAGTTATCTCGTGAAAAAATTAAGAGAAGCGGGAGCTGTCATTATTGGAAAGACCAATCTTAGCGAATGGGCCAATTTCCGCGGTATGAAATCCACAAGCGGCTGGAGTGGGCTGGGCGGACTTACCAAAAACCCATACATTCTGGACAGAAATACCTGCGGATCCAGTGCCGGTTCCGGGGCTGCTATTTCGGCTAACCTTGGTATTATCGCCATTGGAACAGAAACCAACGGTTCAATAGTCTGCCCTTCAAGTATCAATGGGATTGTAGGATTAAAACCAACGGTAGGCCTGATTTCCAGACAGGGAATCATCCCTATTTCAAGTTCTCAGGATACGGCAGGTCCCATGGCCAGAACTGTGACTGATATTGCTATAAGCCTGGGGACAATGGTTGGTGAAGATAAACGTGACGTAAAAACCGTTGGCAATACGCCGTATCTTCATAAAGACTATACCCGCTTCCTGAATTTAAACGGACTGAAAGGAAAAAGATTAGGCTATGTAAAAGGCATCACCAAAGGAGCCAGTAAAAAGGTAGATGAGTTGTTTTTGCAGACCTTAAAAGTTTTGGAAAATCAGGGTGCTGTCATCGTTGAAATAGAAAATGATCCGCTTTCGGGAGAAGTCCATGAAAAATCTCTGGAACTGATGATTGATGAGTTTAAAGACGGCCTGAATGATTATTTTGCATCATTGGGTAAAAATGCCCCCATTAAAAATATTGATGAACTCATTGCTTTCAACAAAAACAATAAAGAAGAGCTGAAATATTTCGGACAGGAATTTCTGGAATTAGCCGCCAAAAGTAAAGGAACGAAAGAAAAAAACTATGCAAAGGCTGTAAAAACCACCCAGGAAGGAAGCCGTGAAAAAGGAATCGACCTTACTATGAAAAAATACAGCCTGGATGCAATTATTTCCCCTACCACCACAGAAGCCTGGAAAACTGATCTGCAAAATGGCGATCAATATTCTTTCGGGAGCGCAGATGCAGCCGCTATTGCAGGATATCCAAGCATTACCCTGACCATGGGTTATATCGACAGATTACCGGTCGGAATCTTATTTTCCGCAGAAAAATGGAGCGAAGGAAAACTTATCAATATGGCTTATACTTTTGAACAGGCCGCTCCGCAGAGGAAAGTTCCACAGTTTTTAAAGCAGTAACAGATTCAGGTTACCGGGTTCGAGATTTTTTTAGTTTTGCGGTTGCGGATGCTGGTTATATGAGAAATCGGTTTCGTGTAAAGGAGTCGTAACATAAAAAGAAAAAAGCGTTGAAATAAAATTCAACGCTTTTTATGCTTATAATTCTTCTGTATTGCTTAACGTTCAGCTTTCCATCATACAATGAAAACCTGTACTCGGCTTCCAACCCGAAAACCGTTTAAAGCATCTTAAGATTATTAACTTCCAGATCTGTAAGGATTCTCCAGTGTCCACGTTTGATGTTCTTTTTTGTAAGACCTGCAAACATCACTCTGTCCAAAGCTTCCACTTCATATCCAAGTCTCTGGAAAATTCTTCTGATCACACGGTTCCAGCCAATATGAATTTCGATTCCTATCTCATTTTTAGGTTTTCCTTCAATAAAAGAAATCTGATCTACAACGGCTACCCCTTCATCAAGGCGGATCCCCTCCACAATCAGTTTCATATCTTCATGGGTCAGTTTCTTATCCAGTGTTACGTGATAGATCTTTTTGGCATCAAAAGAAGGATGTGTCAGCTTTTTCGTCATATGCCCGTCATTTGTTAAAAGAATAACTCCGGTTGTAGAACGATCCAGTCTTCCTACAGGAAACAAACGGTATGGTGATGCATTAGCAACCAGATCCATTACTGTTTTTCTGGCTTTGTCATCCTTAGTTGTAGAAATATATCCCTTTGGCTTGTTTAAAAGCACATATACCGGTTTTTCCGGGGTAATACCCTGTCCGTCGAAAACTACCTTATCAGTCTTCTGAACCTGATATCCCATTTCAGTTACCACCTGCCCGTTTACTTCCACAAGCCCCTGCGTAATCAGTTCGTCAGCCTCTCTTCTGCTGCAGATCCCGGAATTGGCAATATACTTGTTCAGACGGATGGTGTCCTTATGAACATCTTTCTCAATTTTGTTTAACCTTCTTTTCTGTACAAAAGATCTTGCCTTATCATCATTTTTGTCATCTCCAGCGGATGGTCTTCTTCCGTATTTCAGGCTGCCTCTTTCATACTTGTCTCTGGTATCAAAACTTTTTCCGCCTTTTTTGGGAGCTGATTTACCAAAAGTTTTTCTCTCACGTCCCTCACTTGAATTGGTAATATAAGCTCTGCTCTCTGTTTTCGCTCCGGAGTCCTCATCTCTGTTCGTAGGGTTGTCTCCGCTTTTCTTAAAAGGTTTCGGCTCAAACTTCGAATTGCTTCCTTTATAGTCGGAATTTCTTTCTCCAGCTTTTGGAAAAGGTTTCTTAAAAGGTTTTGATCCTGAAGAATTTCCAGATCTAGAAGCACGAGAATCATCAGAATTGTTTCTTGTTGAAGTTCTTGGTCTTTTTGGTCTTTCTGAATTATTGTTATCTCTGCTCATTCTAAAAATTTCTGCAAAGATAGTAATTTAGTTACGAGTTAAAAATTAAGAATCATAACTTTGCACAATACTTTTATTTTAATTTTAAAGAAACTCCAGTAATGATAACAATATTAAACGATGATTTTTCTCAATTAAATACTTTCCTGCACGAAAAATCTTTCAGTAAAATCTTTATTTTAGTTGATGAAAATACCCATGAATATTGTCTTCCGGTTCTGTTAGGCAACATGGAAACAGACTTAAACTTTGAAATTCTGGAGATTGAGGCTGGTGAAGAAATGAAAAACATCCAGACAGCTAATCAGCTATGGGAGATTCTTACCGAAATGCAGGCAGACAGAAAAGCACTAGTCATTAACCTTGGTGGCGGTGTGATTACGGATATGGGTGGTTTTGTGGCCTCTACCTATAAAAGAGGACTCCAGTTCATCAATATCCCTACTACTCTTTTATCAATGTGTGACGCCTCTATCGGAGGAAAAACAGGGATAGACCTTATGCATTATAAAAATATGGTAGGGACTTTTGCCTTCCCGGAACATATCTTTATCTATCCTAAATTCCTGGAAACACTTCCGTTTAAAGAATTAAGGAGTGGTTTTGCAGAAATGCTGAAACATGGCCTTATTGCCGACAAAGCGCATTGGGAAAGTCTTATTCAGATCCACAAACTTGATGTAGAAGCTGTAGTTCCCCATATCCAGACTTCAATGGATATTAAACAGGACGTCGTAGAAAAAGATTTTCATGAAAGAAACATCAGAAAGACTCTGAATTTCGGGCATACGATCGGACATTCCGTAGAAAGTCTCTGTCTTAGCCAGGGAAATCCTATTCTTCACGGTGAAGCTGTTGCTATGGGAATGATCTGTGAGGCCCATCTGGCTTTTCTTGAAGATCTTATCAGTCAACAGGATGCAGCTGCTATTATTGAAAACATTCAGAGGTACTACCCTTACCTCGACATAAGCGATTTTACCGATGAAAGCATTGCTGCACTTTTGCTGAACGATAAAAAGAATACAGACAGTAAAATTAATTTCTCATTAGTCTCAGGAATCGGGTCATGTACATATGATCACCAATGCACCCAGGAAAACATTTTGAAGTCGTTGGATTTTTACAGAAAACTGAATAATGCTTAAATGATTTATATAAAAGAGTCATTTTTCATTATTATTTTAATGAATGAGTAATTTAGATTTTATCTAAACAAACGTTTAATTATTTTAGTAAATACTTATTAGTCAATAAATTAAGATCAATAAGCTTGTTTTTTAAGCCGCTTTATTAACTGACTTTTATCATGTTATTTGTTTTTGGCAAGCAATTTGGAAGATACTCTGCGTCAAACTCAGTAGTAAGTTTTTGACAGTAGTAAAATTTAAAATTAGAAATAGTAAAATATTAAAAAAATTAAAGTTATGAAAAAGTTAATTTTAGGATTAGCAGTAACTGCAAGTTCACTAGCATTTGCTCAACAGACTTCATCTTCTTCTAACCCGGTAACATTTGGTGTAAAAGGAGGAATGAACGTATCTTCTCTTTCTAAAGACGAAGGTTTGGATGATCAGAAATCTAAAATAGGTTTCAACGCAGGGGTTTTTGCTAATATTCCAGTAGCAGAATCATTCAGTGTTCAGCCAGAGGTATTGTATTCTCAATATGGTGCAAAAGCAGATTACACTTTATTAGGAACTAAATATTCTTCTTCAACTAAATTAGATTATATCGCAGTACCGGTGATGTTCCAGTACAATCTGATTCCTAATCTTTATTTAGAAGCAGGTCCGGAATTTGGATTCTTGGTAAGTGCAAAAAACAAAATCAAAAATGAAAATAACGGAAACTCTTCTACTTCCGATAACTACAAAGATGATTTAAAAACATTCAACTTTGGTATTGGTATCGGTGCAGGATATTACTTCACTCCGAATTTCGGTCTTACAGCGAGATATGTTGCAGGTCTTACAGACGTCGCTAAAGACAGACCTAATGGATCTGACGCAGTAAAAAACAATGTATTCCAGGTAGGATTAGCTTATAAATTCAAATAGTAGGCTTTTACATTCAGAAACAAATACATTCAGAAACAAATTTTATATTCAATAGAAAACCGGATTAATTTATTTTAATTCGGTTTTTTTATGTACATAATTTTAATTAATTTTTTGGCAAGGAGTTTGCCTATAACAAATAAGCTGAAAGCATTGACGTTTTGTCAGTGTCTACAGTGAAAGTTTCTTCATATATAAAATTGATTTCAAATAGAAAGGGTCAGGTTTATTCATTTAAGCCTGATCTTTTCGCCTTAAATATGACTTTTATCATTTTATTCTCTTTGGCGGGAATTTTGCTGAAGTACGGTGAAATAAGTTAAAACTTTATAATCATGAAAAAACTAATTTTAGGATTAGCAATTGCAGCAAGCCTTTCGGTTAATGCTCAGGAAAAAACTAAATCTTCTTCGCCCGTTACATTCGGGGTTAAAGCTGGGTTCAACGCTTCAACGCTAAGTAAAGTGGACCAGTATGATAATGATCAGAAACTAAAGCCTGGTTTTAGCGCAGGAGCATTTGCCAATATTCCGGTAGCAGAGAAATTCAGTATCCAGCCGGAGCTTCTTTTTAACCAGCTAGGTTCAAAAACTGAAGAAAGAGAAGTATACTATGTTAATTCCGACAGATACAGCAGAGAAGTAGATTACAAAAAAACACTAAACTATCTTGCTGTACCTGTAATGGTACAGTATAATATCCTTCCTCAGCTTTATGTAGAAGCAGGTCCGGAATTCGGATTTCTTTTAGGAGGAAAAAATAAAGGTGATATTACCACTGCCAGAACTTCCGGAAATACTACGACTACGCAGACAACAACCTTTTCAGAAAAAATCATTAAAGATTTATATAATAAATTCAATTTCGGGATCGGGATTGGAGCAGGATATTATTTTACACAGAATTTTGGGGTAACAGCCAGATTTACTGCGGGTATTACAGATATCTATAAAGAAAACAGTGCAGACGCTGTTAGAAACAATGCATTCCAGGTAGGTGTAGCTTACAAATTCAAATAATACTATATATATTTTCAAAAGCTGATGCCGGATTTCTTAAGAGTCCGGCATTTTGCTGTATAATCTTATTGGCTTTTACCGTTTTTTGCCAAGTTTAATTCTATATTAAATCGTCAACATAAAGTCAGCTCAGTTTAAAATTATTATGAAAAATCTAATTTTCATAACATAATTTTTCTTAAAAAACAGTTAAAACCACAAACTAGGCAATGTGAAAAAACCTTCGCAGAAGCCCTTTGAATAAGGATTTTTGAAGTTTGGCAAGCATTTTGCAAAATAAATCAAGTCTGATTGAAAAATCAGGTGAAAAGTAAAATAGTAAAATTTAAAAATAAAATTATGAAGAAGTTATTTCTAGGGTTGGCAGTTGCTGCTGGCATGATGACGTTTGCTCAGGAAACAAAAACAGTAAGCACAGAACCAATCAAAAAAGAAACACAGCCTATCAGATTCGGTATTAAAGCAGGTGGAAACTCATCTTATTTCAGTGAGCAGAAATTAAGCCTTAACAACCAGAAAATCGGATTTCATGCGGGGGTTTTAGTTAATATTCCACTTTCTCAGAAATTCAGCTTACAGCCGGAAGTTTTATATAATCAGCTAGGAGCAAAAAGTGTAATCTCTTCTACGGACGTAACGACAGGGGATACCAACATTAAAACGAAAAGCGATTACAAAACGACCATGAACTATATTTCAGTTCCTTTAATGGTACAAATGAGACCTACAGAAAAATTTTATGTAGAAGCAGGTCCTGAATTCAGCTATTTCATCAACGGAAAAAATTCCGGAAACAGTACTATTTCTACGACTACAGGGGGGATTACAACTACTCAGTCTGTATCTAACTCTGAAGACATCAATAAAGATAATGTTAACAAGTTTAATTTAGGTCTTGGTTTAGGTCTTGGATATGATATTACTCAAAATATTGGGATCAATGCAAGATATATCAACAGTCTTACGGATATGAGAAATCAAAAGCCTGAAGGCACCGAGCCGTTGAATCACAGAACATTCCAGTTAGGCTTGAATTATAAATTCTAACAGAAGACAATCAATTATTTAACCTATGTAAAGTCCGGACTTAAAAATTTTAAGTCCGGACTTTCGTTCTTATTGATATGGAGAAAGATTTTTAGATCACAGATCTCAGACACGAAAGAGAGCCATGAGTTTTAGAGTTGTTGCTGGCTGACATTGCTATAAAAGGCTTCCTATCTGATTATGTTCAATAAAGGAATAAAGGAGTTATTCAAATATTCTTGGATCATCGCTGATCACTCCATCTATTCCCATATCTTTTAATTCTTTTAATCTTTTTTTGGTATTGACGGTCCATGGTATAACTTTCATGCCCAAGGAATGGCATTCCTGCACAAGCTCTGAAGTAACAAGTGTATGATCGGGACTATAAATGGTTGGGGTAAAGCTCAGAAATTTCATATCTCCTGCTACGCCATTCAGATGATCAGGATACTGCCTGAATTTCTCTGCAGGGATATTTTTGAAATGAGCCTGCTGTTGTGCCAACTTTTTATCATCAACTTTTTCCACCAGCAAGGCAGTCATGATCTTAGGGTGTTCCTTATGAATGATTTCCAGTGTTCTGGGGTCAAACGACTGAATGATTACCCGGTCCTGAATTCCTTTTTTTAGAATAATGCTCATCATCAGATCTACAAATTCTTTTGGTTCAGGATGAAATATATGGTCAGAAAAAGGACGTGTTTTTGTTTCTATATTATAAAAAGGTAAAGCTCTTTTCAATTTACGGGAGTAAGCCTCACATGCATCTATTACTTCTGAAAAGAGAGGCTTTTGGGCCTTTATTTTCTTCTGATCAGGATAGTTATCAAGTTTCTTTAAGCCTACATCAAATGTTTGAATTTTAGCATAAGGCATATCATAAATTTTATAGTAAAAACCGGAGTCTTTCGGAATGTAAGTTCCATCAGGCTTTGTGACTAACTCAGGAGAAAGAAAAGCATCATGGGAAAGAATTACTTTTTTGTCTTTCGTGATAGCCAGGTCCATTTCCAGCGTTGTGACATTCATTTTTAGAGCGTTCTTCATGGCCGGAATGGTATTTTCGGGATATAAAGACTTTCCACCACGGTGTGCCTGCTTATCAAAAGACTGAGAGAAATACAACTGAGCAAATGCCAGAAAAAGGCCAATTAAAAATACATTTTTCATATGAAGCTTTAATAGCATAAAATTAAAACTTGATTTTATATTGTATGATACAGGAATATTAAGCTTTTAATATATTTATACAAACAAAAGAGCCAGATTTACAAACCTGGCCCTTCATTTATTTCAAATCGTTAGAATATTAATTGAACAATTCTACCTCCTCTCCTTTTCCTACCGGATATTCTTCTGTAAAACATCCAAAACAGTGATTGGAAGATCCTAAAATTTCTTTCAGGCTGTCTGTGCTTAAAAACTCAAGTGAATCTACACCCAGATAATTTCTAAGCTCTTCAGTAGTCATATTAGCTGAAATCAGATCATCCTTTGAAGGGGTATCGATTCCTAGGTAGCATGGGGCAATAATAGGCGGAGAAACACTTCTGAAATGGATCTCTTTTACGCCTGCATCTTTTAATATTTTTACCAGTCTTTTGGAAGTAGTTCCTCTTACGATAGAATCGTCTATAATCACTACTCTCTTGCCCTTGATCTCAGAAATAATCGGGTTAAGCTTAAGGTTCACTACCCTTTCTCTCATCTCCTGTGTCGGAACAATGAAACTTCTTCCGATGTATCTGTTTTTAATCAGAACCGGACGGAAAGGTATTCCAGAAGCTTTTGAGAAGCCAATAGCAGCCGGAACTCCTGAATCGGGAACTCCAATTACTACATCAGCTTCTACAGGGGCCTGTTCCCAGATTTTTTCACCGGATTTCTCTCTGATCTCGTATACATTGATATTTTCTAAAGTAGAGTCAGGTCTTGCGAAATAGATGTATTCAAAAGAACAGATCCTTTGCTTACCTCTCGCTTCATTGACCATGTAAGAATTAAGCTTACCCGGTTCATTTTCATTCGTATAAATGATTTCACCAGGTAAAATATCACGTACATACTGGGCACCTACGGCATCCAATGCAACAGATTCGGAAGCTACAACGTAAGTTTTTTCGTCAACAGCTCCTAAAACCAGCGGACGGATCCCGTTGAAATCCCTGAAAGCAAAAAATTTATTTCTCGTCATTCCCACTACGGAATAAGCGCCTTCAATTTTCTCCATGGTCGCCTTAATGGCTCCGCGAAGTCCTAAATCAAGATTTTTTTGAATTAATCTTAAAATAACCTCAGAATCGGAAGTAGCTCTGAAAACTACGCCTTCAGCTTCCAGTTCATTTTTTAATTCTCTCGCATTGGTAAGGTTACCGTTATGCGCTATAGAAAGAATAATCTGGTCATATTCGTTTTTTGCGAAAAATGGCTGGAAATTATACTTCTTTTTGTCACCTGCAGTCGTATAACGAGTGTGTCCGATTGCAGAATTTCCCATAAAAGCTTCAGGATCCTGGATCTCTTTATAAACATCCAAAACCAAACCTTCATCTTTCATATTGGTGATTTTTCCGTCTTTTAAAACAGAAATACCACACGCCTCCTGACCTCTGTGCTGTAAAGCAAAAAGCCCGAACTGCGAAAGAGAAAACGTATCAAGATCATTATCAGAATACATTCCGAAGATTCCGCACTCCTCATTCGGAGCATCCAATCTTTCTTCTTCCTGCGTTCTGAAAAGATTTCTTCCGTAGGTTTGAGTCTCAAATTGTTTTAAATATTCACTTTTATGAATGTCTAAACTTTTCATTTCTATTTTTTCTAAATTAGAAGTTAAATATTAGATGTTAGAAATTAGTCTAAGTTAACTTCAATTATAATTTTAAACTTGTCTTTAATGAATAAATCATTTTCTGTATCTCAGCTAAAAGTTCTTTTAGGGGAAGAATTTTAGTTTCAGAAATAAAATTTAAATCTATTAATAACTGTAACTGAGTTTGCAATTCATATGTTGAACCAAACGCAATTCCGAGAAATTGATAAAATTCATTCTTATTATTCCTTCCTGCTCCTTCTGCAATATTAGAAGGTATTGAAACGGCAGATCTTCTAATTTGAGACAATAAGCCAAATCTTTCTTCGTTTGGTAATTCTGCAGTCACCAAATAAACTTCTTTTACCAAAGCCATTGATTTACTCCAAACTTTAAGATCTTCTATCCTGTGCGATTTCATACTAACCTCTAATATCTAACTTCTAACCTCTAAACTTTACTTATTCAGTAAAGTTTTAAGACGATTGTAGATTTCTACATAAGCCTCGGTAACTTCTCCTAAATCTCTTCTGAATCTGTCTTTATCCAGTTTTTTCATAGTGTCTTTGTCCCAAAGTCTGCAAGTGTCAGGAGAAATTTCGTCTGCAAGGATGATTTCACCGTCAGAAGTTTTTCCTAATTCAATTTTGAAATCGACCAGGATAATATTCATTTTGTCGAAAAGATCAATCAGGATTTCGTTGATGTCAGAAGTAAGCTCATACATCTCATCAAGCTCCTCATAGGTTGCTGCTCCTAAGAAAACGGCGTGGTGATCGTTGATAAGCGGATCTCCCAATTCGTCTTTTTTGTAGCAGATATCAAAAATGGTAACCGGAGATTTAATTCCTTCTTCCACTCCTAATCTTTGAGCCATGCTTCCTGCAGAGTAGTTTCTTACTACCATTTCCAAAGGAATGATTGATACTTTTCTTACCAATTGCTCTCTCTCGTTCAATTGTTTAATGAAATGAGTCTTAATCCCTTTTTCATTTAAATATTCAAAAATCAAAGTTGTGATGGCGTTGTTCATTTCACCTTTCAAATCAACAGATCCTCTTTTTTGAGCATTAAATGCTGTAGCATCGTCTTTAAAACGTACTACTACTTGATCAGGATTATCGGTAGCAAATACTTGTTTTGCCTTACCTTCGTACAACATTTCTTTCTTTTCCATTTCTAAATTCGTATTAGTTAGATTTATTTTATATTACTTAATTAAAATTCCTGTTAAAACAGCCAATCCAAAACTCAACAATGTGCCAATGAGCACATATTCTGTCAGTTTTCTCTGCTTGGCCTGTGCCAGATCACTGAATCTGAAAACGGATTTGGCTGCAACCATAAATCCCACGCCTTCCCAATGATTCACCATAATAAAAGTGAAAACCAGAAGACGTTCCAGGATTCCTATATATTTTCCTGCACTCGACAGGGATTCGGTCTGTATACTGCTTTGTGATTCCGGGGCCGGAGTCCAGGAAGACAATACTATCTTAATAAAAATTGAAGCCGGTGTTGTCAGGAATAATGCAGCCATCAATACTTTCAAAAATTGTGGGTTCTGCAGAAAACCGAAACTGAATTCTTTACAATAGAATGAGATCCCGGCTATGACAAGAACATGCAATAATTGGTCAATAAAAAACCATTTTTTCTTGTTCTTTACAGTCTGGAAAATCAGTTTTGAGGCATCAATTATAAAATGAGTGATCCCGATAAGCAATGAAATCCACCACAGATCTGTATTCCAAAGAAAAACAAAGCTTAAAACAGTATGAATCAGAACATGAAGATACAGATACGGGCTTTTCAGCTTACGGCGTTCCTTATCTGCAACCCAGGAATTTGGCTGAAGAATAAAATCTCCGAGTAGATGTGCCAATATGAGTTGAGTAAAAATCATGCTTACAGTTCTGAGATTTTCTTTCTAAAATATTGATTAGTTTCTACGATAAGGTCGTAGTTGGCACGTTTCAGTCTCTGGCTTACCGAGGACTGTGAAATAGCAAATTTCTTAGCGAGATCTTCCTGTGTAATATCCTGGTTCATGATCATTTCGTGAATGATCTCCGCCGTAGCTACCGTCCAGTTGTCGAAGTCTTTTGAAGACCATTTCAGAAGGATGTTCAGATCCCTGTCTACGGCTTCGTTTGAGGTTTTTATAGAAACGGTGTGGCCGTCACTTTTAAGGTCGTTGAGCAGTCTTCCGGAATGTACATAAGCCGTTCCGTTGGATTCGGTGATTTTTTCTGAGGAAAAATTCTCTTCACCAATACCTATGGCAATCCGTACATCTAAATTTTCCTGGCTTCTTATGAGAGACTTGATAGCTAGAAAACGCCAGAAAACTTCATCAATATTACATTTGAACTGAAACTCGTCTCCTCTGTAGATTTCCCATGCGAGCGGTGAACTTCCCCAGTTTACCAGGAGATTCTTGAGTCTGGTGATCCAAACTTCTGTGTCTGCATGCTGTGAATTTATAATATCACCGGTTATGACCGCTATCATTATGCAAATATAAGCATAATTACTTATAAATAAAAAATATAAGCAGAAACCCTTATAGATATTGATTATTAGTGAATCTGCTTATATCAATGAAGCTTTAAACATAAGCATTACTGAAGTCATTGCGGGCAGAGCGAAGCAATCTATACAAGATTTTCAACTTTATTAATTGGGAGATTGCTCCGCTCGCAATGACAGTTACTTATTATTTTTTGATAAACTGATAGGCTTTATCATCAAGTTTTAAGAAATATAACCCTGTTGAAAGATGCTGTACGGAAATATTTTTCTTATTTCTGAACGGGTTATTTTCTGTATAAATAACTTTTCCTGAAAGATCCAATACCTGAGCTGTTTTTATGTCCTGAGTTTCTCCATTTATAAAAAGATTGTCATTAACAGGATTCGGGTAAATTTTAACTTCTTTGTTGGAAGTGATCAGGTCAGTTGTAGACAATGTTCCAAGGTTCTGGCAATAATCAGCAGAGTAAGAATCCCATTCACCAATCGTAAAAGTAGTGGTTGGCTGGCTTACCGTAGTTTTTCTGTAAAGAGAAACATCTCCGTATGAATTACTTACAAATTTACTTCCTATAGCATCAACCGTTGTTGACTTATAGGCCAACTCTACATATTGGGTTCCTGCAAAAGTCAGGGCATCACCTGCTGTAAGAAACCGTGCATCATTATTGGTGTAACATGATAATGCAGATTTAGGATTCAGAATGACAAAATTCTGATTATTGGGTATCTTTCCTTCAAGTTCAAAACTGTTACCATAATAATAAGAATCATATAAACTATTGTAATATTGTACTCTTATGCTGTAATTGTTTAAATCTACTTCATGACCGGTTTTGTTTACAATTTCCAGAGCTTTGTTATTCCCTGTTCCTTCAATATATTTAACGATAAACAGATCTCTAGAATTTGTGTCTGCAGCTAATGTAGATACAGTAATTGCATTACTGTCAGGAGATTGAAGATAACCTTGGTCATATGCTTTTACTGTAAAAGAATAAGAGGTGGAAGGTGCGAGATGATCAATAACGATTGATGTAGATTTTGTAGTGGTTAAGAAAACGCCATTCTGATAAATATTGTATCCGATAACATCCGGACTCGTGCTCGGTGACCACGCCAAATGAGTATAGTAAGCTCCGGTTTGAGTGGAATTTAAATTTAAAGGAGCCTGTGGTGCAACAGCATCAGGTGTCTGTACCCAAATAGAATTCACCCATTGCGGGTTATCAATAAAAGGGTTTCTGTTTTTCTGAATAGTATAGATGGCATTATTTCGGTCTGTTTCCCTTTGAGATACAGGATCCTGAAGGTGCCATTGAAGAAGCATCGAAATATAAGCAGGGTCAAAAGCCCGTTCTGCCGTTCCGTCAAACGGAGATCGGTCTATCGCAGGATTAATATTGGTTGAGTAATTAAATGAAGGCAGCTTATCTTCATATCTTACTGCAAAATAAAGCAGCATCCTAGCAATATCACCTTTGAATTCATCCACAGGCTCATACACCCTGTTTGTGTAAATATAACCAGGAATAGCGCTATTGGCAATTTTGGATGTGTTTGTAAATGTATAATGAACCGTGGAGTTCCCAACACCATAAGGATAATTATTTCTGAGCTGATTGATTCTTGCATCCGTAGGGATCACAAAATGTAAATCAGAATACATCGGATAATTACTGTCAAAAGTACTTTGCGGAACTGCATGTTCCCTGTTGTACCCCAATCCTTCAGCACCTGAAGTACTTATTAAATTTGCCGATGTATACTCATAAGCATCAGCCCCGGTAGGAATTTCAGAATAAATATCGAGTAAAATAGTAGTATTACCCGGCCCATAATCATAATACTTATCTAAATCTGTCTGATTGTACAGGTTGGGTAAATCACCATAATGCCAGTTGACATTTTTTTCAGAAATAATATCGTGTAGCTTAGATTTCAGTGCATAGCCTGTAAGTCCTACTGTTCCGTCATAATAACCGGCAGGAGCCTGGGCAACAGCAAATGATGAAATTAAAATGACAGGTAGTAAAAGTTTTTTCATTCTTAAAAATTGGGTGACTAAAATAGTAAATTAAAACACTTAAAGTTCTGAAATTTTTATTAAGAAATCATTAATTATTAAAATATAAAAAATTGATTATTAAAATATTGTGCATATAGTCCTATGAGCTAAATAATTATTTTTGGCTTTCCGTCAATTTAATTATCTTTGGGAACTAACTATTTTATCTATATGAACACAGAGACTATTGACAACATTAAAATGATAGCGGAAACAGCAAGAGAATTTGCTGAAAAAAATATCAGACCGAATATTATGGAGTGGGACGAGAGCCAGACATTTCCAAAAGATTTATTTCACCAGTTGGGAGAAATGGGTTTTATGGGGATTGTAGTTCCTGAGCAGTACGGAGGTTCCGGTTTAGGTTATCATGAGTATGTTACTATTCTGGATGAGATCTCTCAGGTAGACCCATCAATTGGTCTTTCTGTGGCTGCACACAATTCACTTTGTACCAATCATATCTATGAGTTTGGAAATGAAGATCAGAGAAACAAATGGCTTCCGCAGTTAGCTTCAGGAAAAGTAATTGGAGCGTGGGGATTGACAGAGCACAATACAGGTTCTGATTCAGGAGGTATGTCTACTACTGCTGTAAAAAACGGTGATGAGTGGATCATCAACGGGGCAAAAAACTTCATCACTCACGCTATTTCAGGAGATATTGCCGTAGTAATGACCAGAACAGGCGAAATAGGTGCTAAAAATAACTCCACTGCTTTTGTTTTAGAAAAAGGAATGCCTGGCTTTACTTCTGGAAAAAAAGAAAACAAACTGGGGATGCGTGCTTCTGAAACAGCTGAACTTATTTTTGATAATGTTCGTGTACCGGATTCACACCGTTTGGGAGAAGTAGGTGAAGGATTTAAGCAGGCGATGAAAATTCTGGATGGAGGAAGAATTTCTATCGCAGCTTTAAGTTTAGGAACAGCAAGAGGAGCTTATAAAGCGGCTTTAAAATATGCTAAAGAAAGACATCAGTTCGGAAAAGCAATTGCTGAATTCCAGGCGATCAACTTTATGCTGGCTGATATGGCTACTGAAATTGATGCAGCTGAACTTTTGATCCAGAGAGCTTCAACACTGAAAAATGCCAAGCAAAAGATGACCAAAGAAGGGGCAATGGCAAAATTATATGCTTCCGAAGCATGTGTAAGAATTTCAAACAATGCGGTTCAGATTTTTGGAGGTTATGGATATACAAAAGATTTTCCTGCTGAGAAATTCTACAGAGACTCTAAATTATGTACCATAGGAGAAGGAACTTCAGAGATACAGAGACTGGTAATAGGAAGAGACATTACAAAATAATTTTAAATATAAATTCTCAAATGATTAAACAGGCTCTTCTAGGTGAATTTCTGCATGAAGCAGAAAACACGAGAAAAATTTTGAAAGCAATTCCTGACAGTGCCTTAGATTGGAAACCTTCTGAGAAAAACTGGACTACCGGACAGCTTGCATCCCATATTGCAGAGGTATACAATTGGTATGATCCTACCTTTAATCTGGATGTTTTCGATATGGGAGCTTACCAGTACGATAAGGGAGATATTTCTAAAGCTGAAAATATAGTAGCAAAGTTTGAAGAAAATGTTGCCAAGGCTCAGAAAGTTTTAGAAAATTCTGATGAAAGTACTTATTTTAATGAATGGAAAATGGAAATGAACGGAAACGTTATTTTCCCTCCTGCACAGAAAATACAGGTAATCAGAGGATTTTTGTACAATCATCTGTATCATCACAGAGGTGAACTTGTAGTTTATTTAAGATCAACAGGAAATAAAGTTCCGGGACTTTACGGACCTACTGCTGATGATAGAATGTAATTGAGAATTATTCTAGCAATAAATGAATAGCATACGTATTTAGCGTATGCTATTTTCTTTTTTTGAGATAATGTATTTTTAATGTATTGCATAATAAATTGAACACATATTCTAAATTTTTCTTAAATAATTTTGATTTTCGTAACATATTTTTTATTAGCTTTGATATTCCACAATCAAATAATTAATTTATGAAAAAACAATTATCCATGATTGGAATGCTTCTTATTACGGGCATTTCTTTCGCGCAGACTGATCGTCTCTGGAGTGAAGGTTCAAAAAAAGCACCTTCAGACATTTTTGAAAACAAAACCTCAATTAACAATCCGAAAATCTATAGTTTAGATTTTGAAGGATTAAAAAATGCTCTCGCAAGAGCCCCAAAAAAGCTTGCACCGGGAGAAAAATCAGAAATCATCATCTCTTTTCCTAATTCTGAAGGAAATATGGAAAATTTTAAAGTGAGAGAAAATTCAAACTTCGACCCTCAGCTTGCCGCGAAATATCCGGATATCAAATCTTACGTAGGTGAAGGCCTCACCGATTCTAATTCAACGGTGTATTTCAGTATTTCTCCGCTTGGTCTTTCCTCCATGGAGATCTATGGCGACAAATCTGCCGTTTTTATTGAGCCTTATGCCAAAGACCTTTCTTCTTATGTAGTATATAGAAAGTCAGACAAAAAAGATGATCTCAATAAATTCGAATGTACCGTTATTGATGTGGCACAAAAAGGAGTATCCAATACCCTTGCTGCAAGGCCGAACGCAGATGATGCCAAACTGAGAACATTCAGACTTGCTCTTTCAACTACCGGAGAATACACTACTTATTTTGGAGGAACTAAAGCAAATGCTCTTGCTGCCATTAATAACACAATGACCCGTGTAAATGGAGTTTTTGAAAAAGATTTTGCAGCAAGAATGGTTCTTATCTCCAACAATGATGCTGTCATTTATACCAACGCCTCTACAGATCCCTATTCTGCGGCATCAGGAATGAGCAACTGGAATTCCAGCTTCAAAGTACACTGACCTCTGTGATCGGAGAAGCCAATTATGATGTCGGGCATTTATTCGGAGCTTCTGGAGGAGGCGGAAATGCAGGCTGTATCGGCTGTATCTGTACAAACGGTTCAAAAGGAAGCGGGTACACTTCTCCGGCAGATGCTATTCCTTCAGGTGATAATTTTGACATTGATTATGTAGCCCACGAATTGGGACATCAGTTCGGAGGTAACCATACCTTCTCTCACGGCAATGAGGGTACAGGCGTTAACATGGAGCCTGGCTCAGGATCAACGATCATGGGGTATGCAGGCATTACCGGCCAGGATGTACAGCCCCATTCGGATGCGTTTTTCCATGCCGTAAGCATCCAGCAGATTACTAATAATATCAAAGCTAAAACATGTCCGGTAAGCACTTCTACAGGAAATGCCATCCCTACAGCCAATGCCGGCCTTGATTATACCATTCCGAAAGGCACACCGTTCATGCTTACAGGAACAGGAACCGATGCTAACGGAGATTCATTAACTTATATCTGGGAACAGATGGATAATGCATCATCATCCCAAACCGGAGCTAGTTCTGCAGCAAGTGCTACCAAAGCATCAGGTCCTACTTTCAGATCATGGACTCCTACCACTTCTCCAACAAGATATTTCCCAAGAATGGCATCCATCTTAACAGGAGCCACCACCACTGCAGGTTCAGAAATAACGGTAGAAGCACTGCCCAATGTAGCAAGATCTTTAAACTTCAGATTTACTGTTCGCGACAACAGAGCCGGAGGTTCAGGAAATAATTCTGATGATGCTGTGATTACTGTAAACGGAACAGCTGGACCTTTCACTGTTTCATCGCAAAATTCAGCCACAACCTATTCAGGAGGAAGTTCACAAACTGTTACATGGAATGTAGCGGGAACAACAGCCAATGGCGTAAATGCTGCTAATGTAGATATTCTTTGGTCAACAGACAGTGGAAATACATGGACTACCCTTCTTGCCGGAACTCCGAACGACGGAACTCAGGCGATAACCATTCCAAATTCGTCTACTACAACGGGAAGGATTATGGTAAAAGGTTCAAACCATATTTTCTTCGATGTTAATAATGCAAATATCACTGTAAATGCAGGTTCAGGAGGCACAGATACAGTAGCTCCTACAGCTCCTACCCTTGCAGCTTCCGGAACCACTTCTACCACCACTAATCTTTCATGGAGCGGAGCCACAGATAATGTAGCGGTTACAGGTTACGATGTTTATCAAGGGGCTTCATTAATTGGTTCCACAGCGTCCACAACATATACGGTAACAAGCTTAACACCTGCCACAACGTACAGCTTTAGTGTAAAATCTAAAGATGCAGCAGGAAATGTATCGCCTTCAAGCAATACAGTAAGTGTTACAACACTTTCCGGAGGTACGGTGACTTACTGTACAGCTTCTGCAACGAATACAGCAGATGAAAGAATCGGAAATGTGAAATTCGGAACCATTAACAATACTTCAACAGGAACTGCGGGGTATGAAAACTTCACTTCTGTTTCTACCAACGTAACAAGAGGAAGCACTTATACCATCTCAGTAACTCCTACATGGACATCAACGGTTTACAGCGAAGCTTACGCAGTGTATATCGATTATAACGGTGACGGTGACTTTACAGACAGCGGAGAATTAGCATGGTCTAAAGCAGGATCTACCACAACTCCCGCAACAGGAAGTATCACTATTCCTGCAACTGCTGCAGTAGGTTCTACAAGAATGAGAGTGATGATGAAGTACAGCTCTGCACCAACTTCTTCATGTGGATCTTATACTTATGGTCAGGTTGAAGACTATACCCTGAATATTGTTTCTTCAGGAAAAGGAGAACTTCTTGATATCCAAGATCTGATCACTGATCTCAAGCTGTATCCAAACCCTGTAAAAGATATATTACATATTTCAAATACGGCATCAGAAGATTATAAGATCTTCGATATGGGTGGAAAACTGATCAATTCAGGAAAACTGGAAAGAGGGAGTGTGAATGTAAGCGGACTTATTAAAGGAGCTTATATGATCCAGATTGGAGAAGCAGCTAAGAGATTCATTAAAAATTAATAACCTTTAAATAAACGTTTTGAAGACTGCCTTTCCGGGCAGTCTTTTTATTTGAAAATAAATGATAGATTTCCTGATGATGTATGAAGCCTAACTGCTCTTGAATATTTAGGATAAATTTCATTAAGGCATCTATTCTTTTACTTTAATTTGTCGCATAATGCTTTATTACTAAAAAATTAACTACTATTTAAAATTTTTGATTTAAATTTATCACTCAAAACTATTTCCACTGTACCGTTTTCCGAATCAGTATTTGAGATACCCCCTAAACCGACTCTTTGGCTCATATAATGGACTCTATTTCTCAAGAATACCATTTTTACACTGTCAAAGCTATGTCAGGTTACAGGAAGGAATGTCTTTTCATGTCATCAGAACAGACAACCTATCTCATACTATAATTTTTATAAAAAAATAACAGAATTATCTGTACTATTAAAAAACTAAACCATTAAAACTTTTATTATGAAACATTTATTTAAGTGCATCTTTTTATTGACAACCGTATTTTTTTCAGTTGCCTGCAGTTCGGATAATGAAGAAACTGATAATCCAACGGGAGTCGTTACACACGTATTCTATAAAAATGCAGATGAGTTTGCTTTAACCTATGATACGGCAGGAACCGTAAGTCAGGCAATCAGAAATCAGGCTTTTGACTTATATAAACTTGGAAAATGGAGCGAACTGGAAGCATTGTTTAATGCTAACAACCTGAATGGCGGTTGGCCGCCTGCAAACGGAGGATACAATATTGTTGACGAAGTTCCTTTTCAGACGGGACAAAAATTCGACAGATATAGCGGAGCCATCGGGAATTATGACGGAAATGGAAATCCAACTCTAGGAGGAAGTTTCACCAGTCCGATCATTAACGGATATGTTTATACTTTTTCACAAAGAGCCTTAAACCAGCCTGAAAACAAATATGATTTTTATTATGAAATAGATGTCCTGAATAATTTACTACCTTTCAAATCTCAAACAGCAGATGTAATTCCCTGGTTTAATCAGATTGGCGGTGGAAAACAGACGATGTGGAAAATCCCGATCGATGTAGCAACAGGTTATCAGAAAACATGGAATAAACTGGCACAGGAAGGCTATGTGAAAATTACCATTAAAAAAAGTCCAAGCGGAAAGTACAATAATTTGGTAGGAACTGTTATTCAGCAATAAATAAACTCAGATGCATTCAATATCAAAAAAAATTAAAATCAGCAAGCAGGCTGCTATTATAAAGAAACACTTCAGCAATGATGAAATAATTCCATCTGCTGCAACAAAATATACCTGCTGCGATTGCGGCCATCAAAATACAATTGAAATTTTCCCATATGAAACCGGATTTCCGATCCTCCAGATTTATAATGAAGATGCAGTATTATCAAAAAGTGAATTATTAAATAACAAAATTATTACCGAAACCTCACAAAGAATGGCCCATTTTGGAGATTTGACGGTAAACGATTTACCAACCTTATATTTTGGCACAGACTGTCAGGTTTGTCATTCAAACTATATCTGTGTATTCAGCTATGGTGAAAAACAACCGGGTCTGACACTTTTAAATATTTCAGGCATCTGGAAGTATGAAGAACTGGAATAATATTTTATTACTATTTTAACATCAATCAGAAAGATTTGACAATAAAAAAATCCACAGTTTAAGCTGTGGGTTTTTAGTGAAAACATGTTTGCAGCCAACGATTATTTAACTTTTTATCAGAACAGATATCTAATAGGTATTACAAATTTTCCAAAATCGTTTTCTATCTTTGCGGTAAATAATAAAATTCATGGATAAAATTGACAGTCTGAACCAAGTTGCAGAATTCCACACCACTTTTAAAGCCCCTATTTTAGATACACCACAAATCCCTTCCCAGGAAAGATGCAATCTCAGAGTTGAACTTCTTCAGGAAGAGTTAAATGAATTAAAGCAGGCTATTGCTGATAATGACATCGTAGAAATAGCTGATGCCCTGTGTGATCTTCAATATGTTTTAAGCGGAGCTGTATTGGAATTCGGACTTGGCAATAAATTTGTAGAGCTATTTAACGAAGTACAACGTTCCAATATGTCTAAAGCGTGTGATACTGCAGAACAGGCAGAGGAAACTGTAGCATTTTACAAAGAAAAAGAGGTAGAATCTTTTTATGAAAAATCAGGAGAGAAATTTAATGTCTACAGAAAAGCAGACCATAAAGTTCTTAAAAACAAGTACTACTCCCCTGCAGATTTAAAAACAATTATCGAAAAATAATATGAAGAAATTTATTACCAATATTGTTGCCGTTTCAAGCTTAGTTCTGGCTTCCCAGCAATTCAGTGCCCAAAAAGTGGTGATGAACCGTGAAGTAGACACGCAGAACGACGGCAAAATGCTTTTAGGGAACCAATTTAAAGAACAGTTCTTAAAAGCTCCGTATGCAGACTGGTATGTGAAAGAGCATGACGAATATGCTATTGATCAGAAGGCGATCGGCGAACTAAAGAAAGCCAAGTTCAACACTTATTCTCTTGTTGTTTTTATAGGAACATGGTGTGAAGACAGTCACAGAGATTTTCCAAGACTGATGAAGATTCTTGAGGAATTAAAATATCAGGATAATAAGCTCACGATCATTGCTGTTAACCGCAAAAAGGAATCTCCTACAGGAGACGAGGTCCGTTATAACATCCAGAAAGTTCCCACCATTATTGTTGAAAGGTACGGTAAAGAAATCGGAAGGATCATAGAAATGCCTAAAACAGGATATATTGAAAGGGATTTGGCTGAAATCGTGAAAAAAGACGACAGTTCTGTAATCAAAGAAATTTTTAACAAATAAAATTGAGAAATTACAAAGTAATCATATCATTTGCAGCGGGAATTATCGTTATGCTGATTCTTTTCTTCGGGCTTAAATCATGCTTTAATTTTGGTGAAAAGACGGAGAAGTCAGATTATTATATTCTTACCAACCAGATTTCTAAAATGAATAAAATGGTAGTCATGGAACAGAATATGTCCAGCATGCAGAAAACCAAGATGAGCTATGAAGTGTTTGGAAAAGAAGTCTCAAACAACAGCATTATTACCTATACCAAGACCAATGCACAGGTTTCTTATGATCTTAACAAGATGAAGATAGAAGTAGATTCTATCAACAAAAAGCTGGTTATCACTGAACTTCCTGATGCGGAAATAAGAATTACGCCTAGCGTTGAGATCCAGTCGCTGGACGATTCTTTTTTCAACAGGATTTCAGAAAAAGATATTAAAAATGTTACCCAGAAAGCTAAGGAAACTGCAATTAAATCTATTAATGAGAATCAGCTGAGAACGGAAGGCCGCAAACAATTAATAGAAAATCTTAATAATATTTTCGTTTTGGCAAAAGCTTTGGATTATACCATAGAAGATGAAACCGGCAAACTCGGTGTTTTAGGACTCTAAAAATGTAAAGCTATGGATTCAAAAGACAACAAAAAGAAAGAATCTGCCAACAGTGCAGAAACGAAAAAACAGAATCAGGATTTTCAAAATATTCCTGCTTCCTCAGAAAAAAGCAATCCTCCTGATATTGATAAAGAAGATGTTCAGAAGTCTTCCAAAAACAAATCAGGAAAAACGGATAACACTAAAAAATAAACCAAAAGGTTCTGCTCACTTGAGTGGAACCTTTTTTTGAAATTTAGGCACAAAAGTTTTTTTGTTTTTTGAACACTTTAGTTTCAGAAGTTTTATATCCTGAAAATATTAAACCTAAAATCAAAGATTTTAATATAACTTAAGTGTACTTCGTATGCATAATGTATTAACCTTAAAATAACTAAAGTGTTCAATAAGCTTTTGTGACTTAAAAAGCATGTTCTTATAAATTTTAAGCAGATAGAAACGCAAAGATTCTGCTCAAATGAATGAACAGAACCTTCTAACTAATCTATTATTTATGTGAACTATGTGTAAAACTATACGATTGTAGATTTTCCGATCTTAATATTTTCAAAATTGTAATAGGATTTCTCAGAATACTTAATATAGTCTGCGATAAAACTCCCTACCTCACTTGTAGAATAATGCTGTTCAGCATTAAGGTCTACTGTAACATATCTGTTCTCAATAGCGTGCTCCACTGCCCTTCTCAATTTGTCAGCAGCTTCAGGAAGATCAAGATAATCAAGCATCATGGCTGTACTCAGGATAGAGGCCACAGGATTGGCAATGCCTTTTCCTTTAGCCTGCGGATAAGAACCGTGAATAGGTTCAAATAGCGCGTTTTCTTCACCTATTGACGCAGATGGCAAAAGCCCGATGGAACCGCCAATAACACTGGCTTCATCAGAAATAATATCTCCGAACATATTTTCGGTCAGGATAACATCAAACTGTTTTGGGTTCAGAACAAGCTGCATAGCCGCATTATCAACAAATATATAATCCAGCTGTACATCAGGGTATTGAGAGGCAATCTTCTGGCAGGTTTTTCTCCAAAGCCTTGAAGTATCCAGAACATTAGCCTTATCGATCAGCGTAAGCTTCTTTTTCCTTTTTTCAGCTTCTTTAAAAGCCATATGGGCAATAGGAATAATTTCTTCCGTGCTGTATTTACAGACATCATAGGCGTATTTGCCATCCGGATCTGTAAATTTTTCACCGAAATAAATACCACTCACCAATTCTCTGAAAATCTGAATATCCGTTCCCTCAATAATCTCTCTTTTCAAAGGACTCTTATCAATCAGTGAAGGATAGGTTTTCAGAGGTCTGATGTTAGCATACAATCCCAGTTCTTTACGAAGCTTCAATAGCCCTTGCTCAGGTCTTACCTTTGCCTCAGGATTGTTGTCGAAAACCGGATCTCCAATCGCTCCAAAAAGAACGGCATCCGAATCTTTGCAAATCTTTAATGTTTCTTCGGGAAGTGGATTGCCAGTTGTAAAAATGGCTTCAGCACCCATTAATCCATAGGAATATTGGAATCTGCATTTAAAGACTTCTGCTACAGCATCCAATACTTTAATACTTTCACTGACCACTTCCGGCCCAATCCCGTCGCCGGGAAGAACTGCTATTTTAAAATAACTGTTGCTCATACTTTTGTGTTTTTTGTTCAAATTGTTCTATAGCCTGCTTTTTGCTGATTAAAAAATCAATATCATCATAGCCGTTCAGCAGGCATATTTTTTTATAGGAATCAAGCTCAAAAGTTTCGGTTGTATCCTTAAAGCTTACCGATTGTAATTCCACATCAATGGCAATTTCATTATCAGGATTTTCCTGGATTCCTTCCAGAATTTCTTTTAAAAATTCTTCAGAAACTTTCACAGGGAGAAGTCCGTTGTTCAGGGCATTTCCTTTAAAAATATCAGCAAAATAGCTTGATATGATTACTTTGAAGCCATAATCTGTCAAAGACCAGGCCGCGTGTTCACGGCTGCTTCCACAGCCGAAATTATTTCCCGCAACAAGAATTTCACCACTGAATTTAGGATTGTTTAAAACAAAATCCTGATTCGGTTCTCCTGTATGAATATTGAATCTCCAGTCCCTGAACAAGTTCTCTCCAAAACCTTTTCTGTCAATGCTTTTAAGAAATCTTGCCGGAATAATTTGGTCTGTATCTATATTCTCTGCCGGCAGCGGTACTGCACGGGATTTTAAAACAACTAATTTTTGCATGTACTTTTTAATGGATTTAGTTTAAATTTTCAAAAGCAGAAATTTTACCTTCTATCGCTGCTTTTGCTGCAGTAAGCGGACTGGCAAGAATAGTTCTGGCTCCCTGCCCCTGTCTTCCTTCAAAATTTCTGTTAGAGGTTGAAACACAGTATTCCCCTTCAGGAATTTTATCATCATTCATCGCCAGACAGGCAGAACATCCCGGTTGACGGATCTGGAATCCCGCATCATTGAAAATCTTATCCAGACCTTCTTCGTAGATCTGCTTTACAACCTGCTGAGAACCCGGAACAATTAAGGCCTTTACATTTTCGGACTTATTTTTTCCTTTAATATAGGCTGCTGCAGAACGGAAATCTTCTATCCGTGCATTGGTACAGCTTCCGATAAATACATAATGTACTTTAATGCCTGAAACTTCCTGTCCGGCTTTCAATCCCATATATTTCAGAGCTTTTTCTTCAGATTCAGTCTGAGGAACCGGAATGACTTCGTGCACCGGAATTCCCATTCCCGGGTTGGTTCCGTAAGTAATCATTGGGAAAATATCCGAAGCATCGAAGGTAAGTTCTTTATCAAAAACAGCGCCTTCATCCGTTTTTAAAGTTTTCCAATAGGCCAGTTTATCTTTCCATTCTTCTCCTTTAGGCGCAAATGTTTTTCCTTTTACATAATCGAAAGTGGTTTGATCTGGCGCAATCATTCCCCCTCGTGCTCCCATTTCAATACTCATATTGCAGACCGTCATTCTTCCTTCCATGGACATTTCTTCAAAAACATTTCCTGCATATTCACAGAAATATCCAGTTCCTCCATCAGTCCCGATTTTGGAAATAATATATAGGATGACATCTTTTGCCTGAACATGATCATTCAGTTTTCCATTGACTGTAATCCTCATTGACTTCGGTTTATTGAGCAGCAGGCACTGACTGGCAAAAACCTGAGCAACCTGGCTGGTTCCAATCCCAAAAGCAATGGCCCCAAAAGCCCCATGGGTAGAAGTATGACTGTCTCCGCATACGATACTCATTCCCGGCTGGGTAATCCCTAATTCCGGAGCTATGATGTGTACAATTCCCTGATATTGATGTCCCAATCCGAATAATTCGATATTGTTTTTTTTGCAGTTCTCCGTAAGCTGTTCCACCTGATTTCTGGACAGTTCGTCCCGAATAGGCTGTTCCTGATTAAGGGTCGGAACATTATGATCTGCCGTAGCTACGATCTGTTTTGGTCTGAAAACTTCAAGATTTCTGGCTTCAAGTTCTGCAAAAGCCTGAGGACTGGTTACCTCATGGATCAGGTGTTTATCTATATAAATAATCTGAGGGCCGTCGGGAATCGTTTCTACTACGTGAGCATCCCAGACTTTGTCAAAAAGTGTCTTTTTATTGTTGTCCATTTTCAATTTCCTTGATTTTTAAATCAATACTATCCTATTTTTCGGCTGCATGTTTCCATGATCATGTACAGATCATCATTTTTAACTTCTTTTTTCCGGTCGGCAATTTTTAAAAATTCCTGATACAGGAAATCAAGTTCATTTTTAGTGATATCATAACCGATATGCTTAAATCTGTATGCCAGTGCAGAACGTCCGCTTCTCGCTGTAAGAATAATGGATGAAGCATTGACGCCTACTTCTGCGGGATCTATAATTTCATACGTTTCACGGTTTTTAATAACACCATCCTGATGGATTCCTGAGCTGTGTGCAAAAGCATTGGCTCCTACAATAGCTTTATTAGGCTGTACAGGCATTCCCATAAGATCTGAAACCATCAAACTCATTTCATTAAGCATTGTTGAATTGATATCTGTATGAAAATTTAAGCCTTTATGCTGTTTTAAGATCATCACCACTTCTTCCAAAGCTGTATTTCCAGCTCTTTCTCCCAATCCATTGATCGTACATTCGATCTGGCGTGCTCCGTTGACTATCCCGGCAATTGAATTAGCCGTAGCAAGTCCTAGATCATTATGGCAATGGCACGACAGAATTGCCTTTTCAATGCCTTTTACATTCTCTCTCAGATATTTTATTTTCTTACCATATTCTTCGGGAAGGCAATACCCTGTTGTGTCAGGAATATTCAAAACAGTAGCTCCGGCTTTAATTACTTCTTCGCAGACTCTTGCCAGGTAGGCATTATCTGTTCTTCCTGCATCTTCTGCATAAAATTCTACATCTTCTACATAGCTTTTGGCATATTTTACAGCTTCTGCTGCCCGTTCCAGGATATCCTCACGCGTTGAATTGAATTTATATTTAATATGGGAATCAGAAGTTCCGATTCCTGTATGGATACGGGGCCTCTTTGCATATTTCAATGCTTCAGCAGCCGTATCAATGTCTTTTTTATTAGCTCTTGTCAGTCCGCAGACTTTAGCATTTTTTACCAGCTTTGAAATTTCAGAAACAGATTCAAAATCTCCGGGGCTTGAAATAGGAAAACCGGCTTCTATTACGTCAATCCCTAGCTTATCGAGCCTTTCTGCTATAATCAGTTTTTGTTTTGTATTCAGTTTACATCCGGGAACCTGTTCCCCATCCCTCAGCGTCGTATCAAAAATTTCGATTTTTTCGGAATTCATAATGAAGTTTTTTACTTAATTTTGATCAAAACTACCGCTTACAATATTTTTACATTTTCATCTTTACTGAAAATTACAATATTCAACAGCCGGAAGAATAACTACATTTACTTAATAATCAATTTATTACATTTTATAAATTTACAATGGCAGAATTGCAGAAAGATTTTTTGTTTGTACTGATTAAGTCATTAACTACTTCTGAAAAACGTCAGTTCAGGCTGTACGTGAACCGTCTTGGAATTAATGTTGATGCTAAATTTCTGCTCCTTTTCTCGGAACTGGATAAGATGAAGGAATACGATGAACATATCATCATTGAGAAAAAAATATCCACCAAACAGCAGCTTTCCAACCTGAAGGCCCATCTGTATAAGCAGATTCTGGTGAGCCTCAGAATGAATCCAAGCCATCAGAATTATAGGATACAACTTCGGGAACAGTTGGATTTTGCCAATATCCTGTACCAGAAAGGTCTTTACAAGCAGGCTTTAAAAATATTGGACAAAACCAAACAGTCTGCCCTGGAACTGGATGAGAAAAGTATTGCTTCCGAGATCATCGATCTTGAAAAAGTAATTGAGTCTCAGTTTATTACCCGAAGTATAAAAGGGCGGGCTGATGAACTTATTGAGCAGTCTACAGAGATTAGCCGACAGAATCATTATGCAACGGAACTTTCCAATCTTTCCCTGAAACTGTACAGTGAAATGCTGACGTATGGCTATGTAAAAAATGATACGGACCGTGAGAAAGTACTGGAACTTTTTAATGATCAAATCAAAAAAATAAAACTGGAAAAACTGAATTTCACGGAAAAACTATGGTATTTCAAAGCCCATGTGTGGAAAAATCAGTTGCTTCAGGATTACAAATACACTTTAAAATACGCCTATCAGTGGGTAGATCTTTTCCATAAAAAACCTGAAATGATTTTTAGCCATCCGGTGTGGTATATCAAAGGGAATACCTACCTGCTTAAAATCCTGTTTCTGTATGGAAATATTGATATTCTGGAAGAACATTTCGAGAATTTCAATACAACCGTCAATGCTGAGAATTTTGCCCAGAATGAAAATCTGCAGGCTTTAATTTTTCTTACCCATTACAATACTCTGATGAATATCCATTTTGTAAAAGGTGAATTTTTTGCAGGCACGAAACTCATCCCTGAAATTGAATTGAAAATGGAAAGACTGCGGGAAAGAATTGACGAACACCACTTTATGATCCTTTATCTGAAAATGGCCGCCATGTTTTTTGGAAGTAAAAACTTTGAAAAATCCATTGAATATTCGATGAAAGTGGTTGAATGCAAAGGAAATGTACAGGAAGATCTTCTTTTTCATACAAGAATTCTGATCTTAATGGCCAAATATGAATCCGGAAATGATGAAGATTATGATGAGTTCATCAATTCAACGCTGAAATTTGCAAAAAAAATGAAAAAACCTGAAGCCTTTCATTTTGAAAGCATTCAGTTTTTTAAGAACATCAACAGCTTGGTTTTAAATAAACAACAGAAATCATTTGAAGCTTTCGATGAAGTCCTTGAAGGATTTTCTAAAAACGAATATTACAGGAGATCACTGTTTTATATTGACATCCATGGATGGGTAAAATCTAAAATAAAAAATGTGGATGTGATAGAAATTATCAAACAGAAAGTACGGTATAAAAGGAAGAGTTAGAAATCAGGGTGGTGACTTATAGAGCCTCAGCCACCACCGTATACTTATATTCTTTCAATAAAATCTAAAGCATTTTTATAGCTGATCTTTTCCATTATTTCTGTGGAAAAATCCTTTTCAATTCTGTTGTTGGTGGTGTTAAATAATGATGCATTATCATATCCTTCAAAGAAAAAAGGATAACGGGATTTATCCGGATGTTCTTTATCGTAGAAAAAATCCGCACCATAGGCAATAACATCTTCTGCTCCCAGATCAAGTCCATGTTGAATATGTTCATATAATCTCTCTGGATTCTTTTCATCAAGCCATTCCCGGATAAGGTTGAGTCCTATCAGCCCTTTTCTTTTAATAACTTCTTTCGCAAGTTCATCCGGAAGATTCCTTTTTTTGTTCTGAATATTCCGGTAGTTGGAGTGACTTGCCAGAATAGGAATATTGTAATTTTTTTGGTCTACGTAATTAAGGATATCATATGCCAGTTGATCACTTGTGTGGGAAAGATCAATAGCAATTCTCCGGTCTGCAATATAATCGATCAGCACTTTTCCGTCATCTTTCAAGCCGGCTTCAGAGTTGTTCCCACCCCCAAAACGGTTTTCAGTGTGGTGGGTAATTCCCAGGTAAAGAATTTTTTGTGTGTTTTCGATGATGGCTTCCAGATTTTTAAACCCTGCTTCCAAAGTGTCATTTTCTCCGCAAAAAGCCGATGCATTTTCAATCGAGGCTATAATGCCTACTCTATCTTTATTTTCAGTATTTTTATAATTCCCGCTTTCAAACAGAAAGAAATTTTCATTCTTCAAAAGATCTGAAAATATTACACTTTGCTTTACACCATCAACAGTACTGTTTCCATCGGTTGAAGCATATATCGCCATCACCTGGAGTTTTACATTTCCTTCTTTTAAATAAGGAAGTGAGCATCCCAATTCTCTGTCATCGATTGTTGAACCCGCTTTCAATAAATAGCATAACAAGTCGCAGTGCAGGTCAATATTAAAGTTTTTCATATCATCGTACATATTATCATATCTTTTTCTTTGATTTGGTGTAAATTTACAGCACACAAATCTCATTTCCACAGCATTATTACTGCAAAATACTGAAAATTTCAGGACATTTTTCTATGAAAAATTTAGGTTGAGAATGAGTACATTTAAAATAACAAATCTAAATTTGAAGATTCACCAGCAATTCTTATTTCAAATATACTTTAAAAATAGCATATTATTTAAAAAATGCGTATTTTTGCAACTTAAAATTTCTTAGTAAACAATGATAAAAATTACACTTCCAGACAATAGTGTCAAAGAATTCGAAGGAGAAGTTACTCCTTTAGATGTGGCGAAATCTATAAGCGAGGGATTGGCTAGAAATACCATCTCCGCAGTTGTAAACGGCAAACAAGTAGAAACGACCACACCTATAACCACGGATTCAACGGTGCAATTGTTGACATGGAATGATGATCTTGGAAAGAAAGCGTTCTGGCATTCTTCTGCCCACCTGTTGGCGCAGGCTATCCTTGAATTTTATCCTGATGCTAAGCTAACGATAGGACCCGCCATTGAAAGCGGATTCTATTATGATGTGGATTTCGGGGACGAGAGTTTATCTGAAAAGGATTTTGAGAAGATTGAAAAGAAAGTTTTGGAAAATGCCAAAAAAGGTTCAACATTCTCTTTATATCCTGTTTCTAAAGAAGAAGCATTAAAAACATATGCAGATAACCCTTACAAAGTAGAGCTTATCTCTAATCTTAATGATGGAGAGATCACTTTTGTAACCCACGATGATTTCACGGATTTATGTCGTGGAGGACACATTCCCAATACAAGTATTGTAAAAGCTGTTAAGATTTTAAATGCGGCAGGAGCTTACTGGAGAGGAAATGAAAAAAATCCTCAATTAACAAGAGTTTATGGTATTTCTTTCCCTAAACAGAAGGAGCTTACTGAATATCTTGAAAAACTGGAAGAAGCAAAGAGAAGAGACCACAGAAAACTGGGTAAGGAACTTGGCATTTTTGCATTTTCTGAAAAGGTAGGTGCAGGACTTCCGTTGTGGTTGCCAAAAGGTACTGCTTTAAGAAGGAAATTAGAGAATTTCCTTTCTGATGCTCAGAAAAAAGGAGGCTATGAGTTCGTAATGTCCCCACATATCGGGTCAAAAGAACTGTATGTAACTTCCGGGCACTGGGATAAATATGGTGCAGACAGCTTCCAGCCGATCAAAACTCCAAATGAAGGAGAAGAATTCATGCTGAAGCCTATGAACTGTCCTCACCACTGTGAGATCTACAAAACTTCACAATGGAGCTACAGGGATCTTCCGAAAAGATACGCAGAATTCGGTACGGTTTACAGATATGAGCAGAGCGGAGAGCTTCACGGATTGACTAGAGTTCGTGGATTTACTCAGGATGATGCCCACCTTTTCTGTACTCCGGATCAGCTTTCAGAAGAATTTGAAAAAGTAATTGATTTAACGCTTTATGTGTTCAAGTCATTAGGTTTTGAAGATTTTGTAACTCAGGTATCCTTAAGAGATCCTGATAACAGAGAAAAATATATCGGCTCCGATGAAAATTGGGAAAAGGCCGAAAACGCAATCATCAATGCAGCAGAGAAAAAAGGTTTGAAAACGATTGTAGAATATGGTGAAGCTGCATTTTACGGTCCAAAACTGGATTTCATGGTAAAAGATGCCTTAGGAAGAAAATGGCAGCTGGGAACCATTCAGGTGGATTATAACTTACCGGAAAGATTTGATCTTCATTACATCGGAAACGATAATGAGAAGCACAGACCGGTGATGATCCACAGAGCACCATTTGGTTCTATGGAACGTTTTATTGCAATCCTTTTAGAAAATACCGCAGGTGATTTCCCGTTATGGCTAAGCCCTGATCAGTTCACTATTCTACCGATCAGTGAAAAATATGTAGATTATGCAAAAAAAGTTTCACAATTTTTGGAAAATCACGATATTAGCGGTCTGATTGATGACAGAAATGAGAAGACAGGGAAAAAGATCCGTGATGCGGAATTGAAAAAGATTCCATTCATGCTGGTTGTAGGTGAAAATGAGGAGAATGACGGCACAATTTCAGTAAGAAGACGTGGCGAAGGTGATCTTGGAGTCATGAATATGGAAGATTTTGTTTCTTACTTTAAAAAAGAAGCAGCAATCTAAGGAACATTTAAATATTAAAGAATTTAAAGATTGAAAAATTTTGAAACGAATATTAATCTTTCAAATGTTCAATTAAAATTAGTAATTAACCAATAAAATTATAATACAATAGCACAAAGATTTAACAACAGGGGCCCACAGAGACGTCCTGTACAGGAGGACTTACACTTGATCAACGATAAAATTCGTGTGAGAGAGCTTCGTTTAGTGGGCGATAACGTAGAGCCGGGAATTTTTCCAATTGATAAAGCAAGACAGCTTGCAATGGAACAGGAATTAGACCTGGTAGTAATTTCGGATAAGGCCGAACCTTTCATTGCAAGGATATTAGACTATAAAAAGTTTTTATACGAGCAAAAGAAAAAGCAGAAAGAACTTAAAGCCAAGCAAATAAAAGTGGTGGTAAAGGAGATCCGTTTCGGACCTCAGACTGACGACCATGATTATGAATTTAAGAAGAAACATGCTGAAAAATTCCTTGAAGAAGGTTCTAAATTGAAGACTTACGTTTTTTTTAAAGGACGTTCAATTATCTTTAAAGACCAGGGAGAAATCTTACTTCTAAAGCTTGCCCAGGAATTGGAGCACGTTGGAAAAGTAGACCAGCTTCCAAAGCTTGAAGGAAAAAGAATGATTATGATGATGAGTCCTAAAAAACCAGCTAAATAATTTTAACAGACTGAATGTCTGTCTTCTATCATATAAAAACCTCAAATTACTTTGAGGTTTTTTTATTTTAATGTTTTTAGAAAAAGATAGTTGAGCTATCCTTCAAAATCACCACAATCATGTTCTTTGAAATGGGGTAAAGTTTTTTTTGTGGTAAAATATCTGGATATTCTTTTATTATTTAATTGCAGCTTTTGACCTTCTACAAGCAGCTCGTAGACCGGTGCTTTATCTATCTGGGTTAAAATATATGTTCTTTCTGACGTTTTTAGAATAGTTTTGTTTTCTTCAATAGAGAATGAGAACCCATTAATTTTAAAGGTATCATTTTCATCGCAGACATTGGTCCATACCATTTTATCGTTTGTAATGGATAAGCTTGCCAAATCACATGAATAACAGTTGCCGGAGAACTCTATCCCATACTTTTCATATGTATTTGTACTTTTTCTGTTCAGCAAATCAATAGGAACCAGCACAGAAAAATCAGCCGGTATATCAGCTTTTGAAATATGATTCTCTATCTGACCGGACGTTGGAACAGCATCTTTTTTTACCGCTGTAGAAGCTGTGTTTTCCACTTTTTTTTCTGTAGCAGGTGAACAAGATGCCAGCAAAGCGGTCACAAGTGAAAAGTTGATTATTATATTTTTCATGGGTCTACAATAATTTACAATACTTAATTTATCTTTTGTAAAATTCTCTAAAATATACCATTCAATATATCCCTGATTTCAGCCATTTACCCTCTATATTAAGCCGTTTTATTGGCTGTTGCTCCGGATACTTATACCTTTGGTTAAAAATATAGAAAATGAAAGCCTCTTATCAGTTCTTTATATCATCTATGGTCATTGTTTCTACGGGATGTAATCCGCAAAACAATACATCAGAAACCAATAAACCGGAAGCGGAAGTTACACAGAAAACCATAACATTTGCCGATTTCAAAAAGATAAAAGGTGTAGATAATGTGCAGGATGTCCCCTTTCAATTATTTACCAAGCTAGATTCGGTAAGGTTTTTCATAGCTCCGGATAAAGCTGCAGCTTACCTGAAAATGCCTTACAATAAACTGGATAACTATTATGGATTTGAGGAGTTTGATGACTTCTATTCTATTCATTACAGCATTAATAATACTATTTCGAACAGCATTGAGGCTTTTGTCTTGAAATCAGAATTCACTGCGGCATTTGAGCTTACTTTACAAGGTGTGGATCTTTACGAGATAAGAAGCAGCACATTTAAGGAATCATCCGATTTTAAGAACAAATCTTTTAATAAATTTGGTACCATTGCTGAAGTTTCAGAACAAGAATTTAAAGCAAACTCAAATAGCCGAACCGGTGAAACACTGGTAAAAAATCCCAATATAAAAAGGCAGGATAATAACTGGGTATACATTGAAAATGACATAAAAGAGGTTATTACACAACATGAAAATATATCTACAGAGACCGGACCACTGGCTAATGAATATGTAGGACAGTCATCTTACTTAAACATGGAGGTTTTCAAAGAAAATTCTGACGAAGTTGCAGATACTTTCTATTCTTTTTACAACATAAAAAATGCAGTCGTGTTTGAATTGGGTACGGAGGGCTATCCACAAATTCTTCCTGCTAAGAGCTGGGTTACATACATCTCATCCAATAATGATGTGGGGAGTAATTTTGTTATCGCTAAATACTTACCGCAAACCAAAAAACAGGAGAACCTTTTATATGTGAATTTTACCAACTTCAAAATAGCAGATGATAAAAAAAAGGCATTCTGGACGGATAACGATACCTTTTATGCAGAAGTTTATCCGCTTAATTCAGCTTCGGCCAATGGTAAAAAGCAAAAAACAGCTTATATCAAAATCCAGTTGAAGGCTGATCTGTTTTAGGAAGGAATATTTCAGAAAAATTAAAAACCCCTGAAATCAGCCAGTGTTCATGAAGCTAAAGTCCAATATCTTTGCTGCAGCTATTTAAAATATACAATGAAAAAAATAAGTTTAACTCTCCTTTTTTGTTTACTAAGTTGTTTGGCTTTTGCACAGTCATTGAAAGTAGTTATTAAACAAGACGGAAAAGTAATTGAACCTGTAAATGATGTTTACGAACTGAAAAAATCTGCTTTCCTGTTCGAAATTACCTCTACCAATCTGGAAGGGTTTTTAATGGGAGCCACTATGGATAAGGATATCTATACGGCTGCTGCAGGTCTTTATAATCCCGAAGTTCCATGGTTTCAGAATACGGGTATGGCGGAGGAATTGTATAACAAAGACAAAGAACTGTTTTTGATGGACACGGCACCATCCTATTGGTATTATACCGATGCAAAAGACCATAGATTCGATAAAACCCCTAAAGGCAATTTAAAACAATGGACGGCTACGCGTACTATTACAAGGTTTTATGATATCATGGCAGATCAGGCAATCAGTTTAAAAGATTTTGAAGGAAATGCTTATGTATTAATGTATGAGCCCGTATATAACAATGAATATGACTTAACAGGAAAGAAAAACCTTTTTCAGGCTGTGTTGAGCTTCAAAGATTAATGATTATGCACCTAATTATTTGATTTATATAAAAAAGGTCTGCTTTTACGATGTAAGCAGGCCTTTTTGTTGGATGAATGTTTTATTCGATTATCAAACCGTATTCTATGGCCAGTTTAATGGCTGAACTAAGATTAGAAGTCTGGAATTTTTCAATAAGGTTTTTCCGGTGACTTTCTACGGTGTGCGGGCTGATGAAAAGCTTTTCTGCCATTTGATTGGTCGTAAGTCCTTTCGCCGCTTCGGCTAAAATTTCTTTTTCTCTTCTCGTCAGTTTCGGAACCTGATGTAGCCCATCTGCGGATTTTTTCTCCAAAACAGACCTGGTTTGCGAGCATAAAAACTGGTTATCGGCATATACAGCATTAATACCTTCAAGAATTTCGGAAACCGAAGCATTCTTCTGGATGTATCCTAAAGCGCCTTCAGCCAGAGTACTGTTAATCACAGGCAGTTCATTATGAACGCTAAGCATAATAATCCGGAGATTCCTGTACTTTTTCTTTAAAGGTTTTATGAGTTCGATACTGTTGGTATCTACCAGGTTAATATCCAGCAACAAAATATCGACAGCCTGTTTTGCCAGGCCTGCATTCATTTCTGAAACGCTTTTGAAACAATCTACCACATCTATGGTATCACTGTTTCCTAAAATATTTTTCAATCCTTCCAATAGAAGTGGATGATCGTCTGTTATGGCTACTTTTATCATGTTAATGAATAGGAATTTGAAGTTCTATGCTGGTCCCGATATTCAATTCGGAGGTGATGTTCATCGTTCCTTTTAAAAACTGGACCCTTGACTCTATATTATGAAAACCTGCCGTTTTTCTTACGTCTAAGCTTGCAGGGTCAAAACCTTTACCGTTATCCTCTACCGTAAGATGTAATACATTTTCTTCTTCACTTATCTGAATAATAATTTCGGAAGTATCGGCATGTTTTATGGCATTATTAACCAATTCCTGAATGATCCTGTATAAAATAAGTTGCTTGTCTTCAGATATAGAGTTACTGTAATTGATAAATTCGGTATGGATGTCTACTGTGTTATTGGACATGCGGTTAGCAAACTCCTGAATAGCTGCTTCCAAACCGTATTTCATTAATAAATCGGGCATTAAATTATGTGCTACGCGTCTCAGCTCTTCCACAGCACCATCAATCTGGTTAATCGATTTTGAAATTCCTTCCTCTATATTTTCGGATTGATGTGGGTCTAAAGAAGACAGCTGGAGTTTAGTCCCTGAAAGCAGCCCACCCAATCCGTCATGAAGATCACGGGCTAAACGGCCACGCTCCTGTTCCTGCCCTTCTAACAATGCGGTAAGTGTAGATATTTTTGAATTCTGTTTCTCTTTTTCCATGGCTAAGGCATGCAGCTCGTCTCTTTGCTTCATCGACTTTGCCCGTTGCTTATAGGCATACAGCAATACAAGAATCAAAACGATGAAAATAAAGATAAAAACAATGTAGTAAGTATTGATCTTTTCCTTGAATGTCAACAGCTTTTTATAGTTACTGATGTCATTATTTTTTTGCTTGGTTTCTAATTTTGCCAGTCGAAGCTGCTGCTCTTTTTTCTCCGATTCAAGTTCTGAAAATTTCAGTCGTTCCCGCTGATTTTCCTCCACCAGTTTCAAATTGTTGTAAACCTGTTCACGTTGTGCCCGAAGTATGTTGATCAATCTGATTTCTTGTGCTTTTTTATCACTTTCCAGCTGCAGCTTTATGTACTTCTGTTCCTGCCGTTCTTTATCAAACTGCGATTCCAATCTTTTGGTAATATCAAGTTTTTCCTGATCGTAAACATTTTTGTATTTATCAACATAACTTTTATAATACGTCAGCGCTTCTTTGTAATTGCCCTGCTCTTCGCTAATTCGGGATAAAGATTCAAGAATGGATAATTCTATATTATGATCCCTAACCGGGCTTTTTCCAATTTCCATGGAGGCTTTTAGAAAGTAAGACTTTGCCAAATCATAATTTTTATCCTGCAGGGCCAGTTCTGCCAAAATTCCAAATGAAGAGGCGATATGAATGGCATCACCGTTTTCCAGGCTCACACTATTGGCTAATTGTGCATATTGTATCGCCTTATCTCTATCAAAACCGGTATACAAATTGGCTAAATTGATGGCCGCATATGAAAGACTGCTCCTGTTGAACATCGCCTCTTTATTTTTATTAAAAGTCGCAACAGACTGCAAATAATACTGTTCTGCCTTATTTCTCAACGCGTTATCCGATGGGTTTTGAGCGTATTTCTGTTCGTATACGTAACCCATCCGCATATAGGCATCGAAAATAAGGTTAGGATCATTTTGTCTGGATGCCAACAGCAAAAACTGTTTGCTATATTTTTCTTCCAGCTGGTATTCATTAAGGTTAGAATAAATAGCGGATAATTCTTTAGCTACATTGCCAAATCTTCCATACAATGTAGAAGTCGTGGGCGAGTTTTCGTAATAGTCAATGGCTTTCAAGTAAGCAGCAACAGCATCGGCCGTTTTATTATTGCGTATCAGAATCCAGCCCATTGCGTACTGCAGATAGCCTTTAGCTTCGTTGCTGCCTGTTTTTAAACTATACATCCTTGCCATCTCCAGACTTTTTAAAGATTCAGACTCTTTATTATCAAGTCGATAATTCATAGCCTGCACAGCATACAAAATAGTAGCGTATTTTCCATCGGCCTGTTTTGCTGCAATGGGAATGTTGGTTTCTAAAACCTGATAGGATCTGGATTTAAACTTATGGAAAAATAAGGCAGTAACGAATTTTGGGGCCAGATTCAGCCGCTCTGCTGTATTGTTTGAAGCATGGCTATATTCCTTTTCTAATTTGCTTAAAACATCCTGTGCCTGAGTAAAAAACGGACAAATACATAAAGTAAATACAAATAACAACCTGTACATCAAACCCTTGTCTCTATTAAATATTATTCTATTAAGGAATGTAAATATAGGTAAAATACCCGCTAATCGATATCATAAAATACTTCTTCATACTTTGGAAAAAATTTTATTAAATCTGTCATTTTATCTTATTGTTAACTTGAATTGTTTCTCTTCGCAACATTAAAAGGCAGGTCTTTGGCAGTTTAAAAGATGTCTTACCAATATTAGAAGAAAGTAAAAAATAAAACAATCCCTATTATCAGCTATATTTTAATTGTATAAGAGGCTAGATCCTTAAATTCTCTACTAAATTTAGCGTTAATGATGCATTACCTAGCTTTTATAAGCTGATCAATATATTATCTTAGATCAATGTATTATGAATATTTTCCATCTACATTTGTGAAATATAAAAATAAATACATTTTAATTTATTAATCATAAAAAAATAAACAATGAGCATACTTACATTAAAAGACGGAACTGAGATTTATTACAAAGACTGGGGAAAAGGACAGCCTGTATTTTTTCATCATGGATGGCCATTATCCAGCGATGACTGGGATGCGCAAATGCTGTTCTTCCTGGGACAAGGCTACAGAGTTATTGCTCACGACAGAAGAGGTCACGGAAGATCTGAACAGACTGCTGAAGGACATAACATGGATACCTATGCTTCTGATGTTGCAGAAATTGTAGAAGCTTTAGATCTTAAAGATGTTATCCATGTAGGACATTCTACCGGAGGCGGTGAAGTAATCAGATATGTAGCCCAATACAGCAAAGGAAGAGCTTCCAAAGCAGTCCTGATAAGCGCGGTAACACCAATTATGCTTAAGACTGAAAATAATCCCAATGGTGTTCCAATGTCTATTTTTGATGATATCCGTCACAATACAGCCACTCAGAGACAACAGTATTTTGTAGATTTCTCGTTAGCATTCTATGGTTATAACAGAGAAGGTGCAAAGGAATCTGAAGGAATTCGCAGAAATTGGTGGAGACAGGGAATGATGGGATCTATTAAAGCTCATTATGACTGTATCAAAGCTTTCTCTGAAACAGATTTCACGGAAGACCTCAAAAGTACAGAAGTGCCGGTTTTGGTACTGCATGGTGAAGATGACCAGATTGTACCGTTTGAAACAACGGGTAAAGTTGCTGCTGCCCTTCTTAAGAATGGAAAGCTGATTTCTTACCCTGGCTTCCCTCACGGAATGCCTACGACAGAAGCTGAAACGATCAATAAAGATCTCTTGGAATTTTTCAAGTCATAATTTTATCTAATATAAATTATAGAAACTGCGGACATTTTTGTTTGCAGTTTTTTATTTAGATTTATGAAAAATCAAAAAACACATTTCCCTTTTTACCCGGTAGAACATAATAAGAATTTCTTTTGTACAAGAAACTAATTCATGATCCTAAACTAAAGCTGGATGTATATCAGTCCGTTGATAAGACTGATTATATGGGACTTTATAATACCAGAAATACCATTGTTGCCGACACTTATCTCTATTTTATTGAAATGGATGGCAAAAAACCGGAAGTACTGTCTGCATGGTATGATAAAGGCGTTACCTTTTTTGTAAAGAAAGCAAGTGTGAAATATATATTGAAATATTTCAAAGATAAATGTACCCCAATGGCAGATGCCTATAAAAACGACGAAATTGAATTCAAAGACAGCCCTGTTCTATTTATCGGGTACTACTTAAATAATTGTTCGAAAAATTAGTCGGCTTCACGTTTTTTTCGTAATTTTGCAAACTGTTATTCCTAAGTTTACAAAGGAATAAAGAAACAAGATATTGATAACAAAACAATAAAAAAGCAGAACAATGCCAAAATTAAAAACGAAATCAGGTGCTAAAAAGCGTTTTAAACTTACCGGAACTGGGAAGATTAAAAGAAAGAATGCTTTCAAAAGCCACATCTTAACTAAGAAAGAAACTAAGCAGAAGAGAAATCTTACGCAGACTTCTTACGTTGCTGCTGTGGATACAAAAAGCGTTCTACGTCAATTAGCCATTAAGTAGTTTTTATAAATCTATATTCGGTTTATAAGAATTCAAACAAATTCAACAATTTAACCCTGAAATGGTGCCACTAAGAGCAGTTTAGCTGCCGCCCCTTTCAAAAAAACAATTTAAATTATGCCAAGATCAGTAAATGCAGTAGCTTCAAGAGCTCGCAGAAAGAAAATTATTAAGCAAGCTAAAGGTTTTTTCGGTAGAAGAAAGAACGTTTGGACTGTAGCTAAAAACGCGGTAGAAAAAGCAATGCAATATGCTTACCGTGGAAGAAAAGAGAAAAAGAGAAACTTCAGATCACTTTGGATTACTCGTATCAACGCGGGTGCCAGAGAGCATGGAATGTCTTACTCTCAGTTTATGGGAGCTCTTAAAAAGAACAACGTAGAGCTTAACAGAAAAGTTTTAGCTGATTTAGCAATGAATCACCCTGAAGCTTTCAAAGCAGTTGTAGATCAAGTAAAATAATGTAGAATTTTTTGTTATCAATATAAATCCCGGGCTATGTCCGGGATTTTTTATATTACCTGTTATATTATTATTTCATCATTATACCCCATATATATATTAGAGAAATTTCATGATTCTGAAAATGTATTACAGAAAAAAATCATATTGGAAAATTTTCCTTTTTGCATAAAATAAAATTGATTTTTATTATCTACATTTGTTGAATTATTAAATCTATAAATCTTTAGTTAAAAGTGAAAAAAATAACGATTGTTTTACTCCTTTCTTTATCAGCTTACAGCCTTCAGGGCCAGAATTTTACACAGGCCTATCAAACAAGGGTTGACAAGATATCCCAAGCCAATATTACAGCAAACCTCCAGACCTTTGGAGATTTTGGTATAAAAGCTACAGGTACTCTAGAAAATACAAACGCTCTGAACTGGCTTAAAACAAAATATCAGTCTTACGGGTACGAGGCAAGCCAGATCACAGAAGATAGTTTCACCTATAACGGTAATACTTCAAAAAATTTAATTATCACCAAAACAGGTACCGTCTACCCCAACACTTATGTAATCATCTGCGGTCATTACGATACAGTAGCTGGTCCGGGAGTCAGTGACAATGGCAGCGGAACTTCTATTATGCTGGAAGCAGCAAGAATTTTAAAGGATGTGCCTACAGAATATTCTGTGAAATTTATTCATTTTTCCGGTGAAGAACAGGGGCTTTTGGGAAGTACTCATTATGTAAACAATGTCGTTTTCCAGAATAACGTACGCCAGCTTACCCTGAAAGTGGTTTTCAATATTGATCAGGTTGGAGGAAAACTGGGAAATATAAATAATAATATCAAGTGTGAAAGCGATCAGAGCGGGCAAACCGGAAATAACGCAGCTTCATTGGCGATGACACAACAATTAGCGACCTGTACCACGTTATATTCACCACTTCAGACCACGATGTCAAATGCATACAATTCTGACTATATGCCATTTGAAAATAAAGGGGATATCATTACAGGATTTTATGAAACAATCAGAAGCTATAATGAACATACTCCGAATGATACTTTCGCTAATGTAGATCCTGTTTATGTATTTAACGTTGGAAAAGCAGCTTTAGGCGCATTGCAGCACTTTGCAGTAGCTTCAACTACTGTTTTGGCAACAGATGATGTGGAGACTGAAAATTCGTTAGAAGCAACCAGCATTTATCCTAATCCGGCCCGTGATGTTTTAAATATTGAACTGCCAAAGAACCATAATAGCTTTAAGGTAGAAATTAGTGATATGAATGGCCGCTTGATTTTAAATGCTGAGAACGAAAAGAAAATGAATACTTCCGGCCTGGCAAACGGAACGTATATGGTGACTGTAAAATCTGATAACAACAGCGTAACCAGGAAAATCATTATAAAGAAATAACCACACCACACCAAAATATTTAATATGAAAAAACTTACCATCTTTTTATGGGCTGCATTAGCGGCCGGAAATGTCAGTGCCCAAACTCTGATCCAGGCCTATAAGAACAGGGCTGATCTGGTTTCACAGACCAGCATTACCAGCAATCTACAGGAATTTTCCAATTTAGGGATAAAAACCACAGGATCACTGAATAATGCCAATACCCTGGCCTGGATCAAAAATAAGTATACTTCTTACGGATATTCTGCCAGCCAGATTGTAGAGGATCCCTTCACTTTCGGAAGTACAAGCTCTAAGAACCTGGTCATTACCAAAACGGGAACTTTATACCCTGATAAATATGTGATAATTTGCGGACATTACGATACTGTCACGGGACCCGGAACAAATGATAACGGCAGCGGAACTTCAGTTATTTTAGAGGTAGCCAAAATTTTAAAAGATGTTCCTACTGAATATTCCATCAAGTTTATTCATTTCTCAGGAGAAGAACAGGGATTATATGGAAGCTCTCATTATGCCAATAATATTGCATATCAAAACGGTGTAAAAAAGCTGGATATCAAATTAGTCTTTAACCTTGATCAGGTAGGCGGAAAATTAGGCAAAACCAATACTAAGATCGTCTGCGAAAGAGATACTGCCGGGCAGTCAGGAAACAATGCAGCTTCCAATACTGTTACACAGCAGCTGGCAACATGCACTACCCTGTACTCTCCTCTTCAGACCAGTATTTCCAATGCCTATGCCTCAGATTATATACCATTTGAACAGAAAGGATATGTGATTACAGGCTTTTATGAATATACCAGAAGCTATACTGAACATACGGTGAACGACACCTTTACTAATGTAGATCCTGTTTATGTGTTCAAAGTAGCCAAAGCTGCGGTAGGTGCCATGCAGCATTTCGCAACAGCATCTTCAGTCATTACAGCCGTTTCTGCAGATAAAGAAAAGCCAGTAAAATCATTGGAATCGGTAAAAATTTATCCAAGCCCTGCTAAGGATATTTTAACTGTTGAATTACCTGATCCCATGATAAAAGATTTCACCGTTGAAATTACTGATCTACAGGGGCTTTCTGTATTGAAGGTAGCAAATAAGTCTCAAATGAATGTTTCGCGTTTAAAAAACGGAATTTATTTATGTACGGTAAAAACCGAAGGTTCCAGTATTACCAGAAAGATCATTATTGAAAAATAAATGCAGCTTAAGTCCCGGATAAAAACCGGGACTTTTATTGTTCAGATTCATCACCAACCATCACAATCTTAAAATAATTAAAATGAAAAAAACAATCACAATTTTTTCTGTTTGTCTGGCAGTATTAAGCAGTAAGGCCCAGACTTTTATCCAGGCTTATCAGGACCGGGCTAATCTGGTTTCTCAAACCAATATTACCACGAACTTACAACAGTTCTCAAACCTGGGCATCAAAACTACGGGTTCACTCCAAAATGCCAATACATTAACCTGGCTGAAAAATAAGTACACTTCATTTGGATATTCTGCCAGCCAGATCGTAGAAGATCCTTTCACGTTTGGGAGTACAAGTTCCAAAAACCTTGTCATTACCAAAACAGGAACGGTTTATCCTAATAAATATGTAATCATCTGCGGGCATTTTGACAGTATCTATGGCCCCGGAGTGAACGATAACGGAAGCGGAACCTCTATTATTTTAGAAGCTGCAAGAATTTTAAAAGATGTTCCTACAGAATATTCAATTAAGTTTATCCATTTTTCCGGTGAGGAACAGGGATTGAGAGGAAGTACCCATTACGCCAATAATGTAGCTTATCAAAATGGGGTAAGAGTATTGGACATTAAGCTGGTATTCAATCTTGACCAGGTAGGCGGTGTTATGGGCAACAACAATAATACGGTATATTGCGATCAGGATATGGCAGGACCTACAAGTAATAATGCCGCTTCGGCAGCAGTAACGCAGCAACTCAGAAACTGTACAGCACTTTATTCTCCTCTTCTTACGGCGGTGGATCCTGCAGAGGCCACAGATTATATTCCATTTGAAAGAAAAGGCGAAGTGATCACCGGCTTTTTTGAAAGGATAAGAAGTAGTTATCCGCATACTTCCAGTGATACTTTTGCAAACACAGACCCTGTTTATATTTACAAAATAGGAAAAGCAACAGTGGGAGCCCTGCAGCATTTTGCCGTTGCCACTTCTGTAAGCTCCGTCGTACTGGGAGCAAAGGAAACCCCTTCAAATCATTCTCTTGAAGCTGTATCCATTTATCCCAATCCTTCTAAAGATATCATTCATATTGAACTTCCCGATACCAGCGGAAAAGATTTCAGTTTCGAAATTACAGACCTGTCAGGAAAATCACTCCTTAAAACGGCTAACGAAAAGACAATCAATGTTTCAGGACTGGCTGCAGGAGCCTATATTGGGATTATTAAAGCTGATGGACAGACCGCTGTACGAAAAATTCTGATTGAAAGATAATTTGAAATTTAAACATGAGATGTGAGCAGGAAAAATCTTTCCTGCTTTTTAATTTAATCTAATTTCATTGAGTTATTGAGTTTAAAATCAAAACTATAGGTCAGTTTTTTAATTTCCTTTTCTAATAAACTATTCCTAAATTAATATCGAAGTACCCATGTCAAGGTTTAAAACCTTGACATGGATATGGAGACAGATACGATCAATATTTCTTAAACCGAACGCATATATTCTTAAGGGTTGCAAAGGCGGAATCGATTTCTGGTCGATTCGACTAAGCCTTCGTTTTATTCTTCCCACAGTGTATACTTTCCCTGTCTATTTATCCCTGCTTAGAAGAATTGTCTCAATATCTTCCATCTCAAATCCTTTTGCCTTAAGCAGGATCAGGAAATGGTAAAGCAAATCTGCGGCTTCATTCTTAAAAAGATCATCATTGTTGTCTTTAGCTTCAATAACCAGTTCTACGGCTTCCTCTCCTACTTTCTGAGCCATTTTATTAATGCCTCTCTGATAAAGAGCATACGTATAAGAACCTTCTGTTTTATCATCAATTCTTTCAGCAATCTTTGCTTCTAATTCATATAAAAAGCCTTTGCTTTCTTTTTCACCGAAGCAGCTGAAGCTTCTGGTATGGCAGACTGTATTTTTAGGTGTAGCCTGTATTAAAACCGTATCCTGATCGCAGTCTATGCTTATATTCTGTACGGTCAGAAAATTGCCTGATTCCTCTCCTTTTGTCCAAAGCCTGTTCTTGGAACGGCTGAAAAAGGTGACAATACCTTCCTTTTCTGTCTTTTTAAAAGCTTCCTCATTCATGTAACCCAACATGAGTACCTGCTGTGTTCTGCTATCCTGGATAATGACCGGGACAAGTCCGTTATTTTTATCAAAATCTATTTTCATCGTACGGGTATTTTTTGATTTTTTAAGTATTGTTTTAATTCCTGAATGGGCACTTCATTGAAATGGAAAATACTGGCTGCCAATGCTCCTGTAGCTTTTGTCTCATGAAATACTTTAATGAAGTCATCTGCGCTTCCAGCTCCTCCTGAAGCAATCACAGGAATAGATACAGCCTCTGAAACCAGCTTGGTGATGCGGATATCAAATCCGTTTTTTGTTCCGTCACCATCCATCGAGGTCAACAAGATTTCTCCGGCTCCCAAAGAAGCTGCATCCTTTGCCCAGTTTACAGTATTTAAGCTGGTAGCCTGTTTTCCACCTCTGACATAGACAAGATCTGATCCGTCTGTAAACCGTGTATCAACAGCTACAACCACGCATTGGCTTCCGAATTCTTTGGCAAGCTCATAGATCAGCTGCGGGTTTTTAACGGCAGAAGAATTGATGCTTATCTTATCTGCTCCAGCTTCCAGAAGTTTTCTGACATCTTCCACGGAAGAAATTCCGCCACCTACTGTAAACGGAATACTCAATTCCCGGGCTATTTTCTTTACCAGATCTGCAAATGTCTTTCTGTCTTCCAGTGTTGCTGTAATATCCAGAAAAATCAGTTCGTCAGCACCTTCCATTTCGTATTTAACGGCAAGTTCTACCGGATCTCCAGCGTTTCGGAGTCCTTCAAAATTAATTCCTTTTACCGTAGTTCCATCCTTGATATCCAGACAGGGAATGATTCTTTTTTTAAGCATTTTCAATAAATTTTTGCAGTTGTGGTAAACTTATTTTTCCCTCATAAATAGCCTTTCCAATAATAGTTCCCGAACATCCGATTTCCATCATGCTGTACACGTCTTCCATACAGGAAATCCCACCGCTGGCGGTAAGTCTTACTGAAGTTTTATCCAGTATTTCTTGATACAGATTTGTGGATGGCCCTTCCAGCATTCCATCCTTTGAAATATCGGTGCATATGGTTTGAGTGATTCCTTTATCCTGATACTTAAGGAGAAAGCTTATGATATCTAAAGAACTTTCTTCCATCCATCCGGATGTTTTGATCTTCCTGTTCTCACAGTCAGCCCCTAAAATGATCTTGTCATTGCCATATTTTTGAATCATTTCAAAACAGAATTCCGGATCCTGTACCGCAATACTTCCGAGAGTGATCTGTTTTGCTCCTGAACTGAAAGCAGTTTCTATGTCATTCCCGGATTTTAATCCACCTCCAAAATCAATATGGAGAGAGGTTTCCCTGGCTATGTTTTCCAGGACTTTCTGGTTCACGATATGCTTAGATTTAGCACCGTCAAGGTCTACAAGGTGGAGAAACTGAATTCCAAAGCTTTCGAATTCTTTGGCAGTCTCTACGGGATCTTCACTGTATATTTTTTTGGTAGAATAATCTCCTTTTGATAGGCGGACACATTTTCCGTCGATGATATCAATGGCTGGAATAATTTTCATCATTTACAATTTTATAAAGTTCTTTAATATCCTGCTGCCCGTCAGTCCCGATTTTTCCGGGTGAAACTGTACCGCAAAAAAGTTGTCTTTCTGCAGGGAAGCACTGAATGGCAATATATAATCACATACCGCAGCGGTAGACGCTGATTGCCCACAATAATAGCTGTGAACAAAATATACATCACTATTTTCCTCAATTCCTGAAAAAAGCGGAGATTCCAGCCCGGAAATAGTATTCCAGCCCATGTGGGGAACCAGATTTTCGGGCGGAAACTGTTTAACGTCAACGTCGAAAATTCCCATTCCTTTTGTGTTACCTTCTTCATTATCACCACACATCAGCTGCATTCCCAGGCAGATTCCCAAAACAGGCTGTTTCAAACTTGGAATAAGTGTATCAACACCTTTTTCTTTAAGGACTTTCATTGTTGAAGAAGCTTCCCCAACACCCGGAAAAATAACTTTATCCGCTTTTAAGATGAGTTCAGGATCATCTGTAATGATGGAACCAATACCGAGCCTGGCCAAAGCATTCTGGACCGAGCTTACATTTCCCCCGTTATATTTTATTAGTACAATCATAATTATAAGCTTCCTTTGGTTGATGGTAAATTAAAACTGCTGTCCGACTGGTTCACTGCCATTTTAACAGCCTTTGCAAATGCTTTGAAAACAGCTTCTATTTTGTGGTGTTCATTATCACCTTCTGCTTTGATGTTCAGATTGGATTTTGAAGAATCTGTAAATGATTTGAAAAAGTGAAAGAACATTTCTGTAGGAACATCCCCTATTTTTTCTCTCTTGAAATCAACGTCCCAAACGATCCACGGCCTGCCTCCGAAATCAATAGCAGCCTGGGCCAGACAGTCATCCATTGGAAGCAGAAACCCGTATCTTTCAATCCCTTTTTTATTACCCAGTGCTTTTACAAAAGCTTCTCCTAAAGCAATCCCTGTATCTTCAATGGTGTGATGCTCATCCACATTAAGATCTCCTTTAACTTTAATTTTAAGATCTAAATTTCCGTGTCTGGCGATTTGGTCCAGCATATGATCAAAAAAATGAAGTCCCGTTGAAATTTCTGCATTTCCTTTCCCGTTGAGATCTATTTCAATATCAATTTCAGTTTCATTGGTCTTTCTGTAGACTTTAGCCGTCCTCGATTCCTGCTTTAAAAAGCGGTAAATCTCGGACCAGTCTGTTGTAGTAAGTGCCGCTTTTTCATTAAAGCTTTCATTAATGAAAATAGCTTTAGTTCCCAAATTTTGAGCCAGTTGAATATCTGTCATTCTATCTCCGATAACGTAAGAATTTTCAAGATCATAACTTCCGTAAATGTATTTTGAAAGCATTCCAATGCCAGGTTTTCTCGTAGGAAGGTTTTCGTGCTCAAAACTTTTGTCGATCAGAATATCGCTGAAAATAATTCCTTCCTTTTCAAAGGCTTTCAACATTTTCTCCTGAGGCTTTATAAAATCTTCATAGGGGAAACTTTCAGTCCCCAGACCATCCTGGTTGGTGACTATTACCAATTCATAGTCCATTTCTCTGGCAATTTTGGAAAGGTTCTGAAAAACTCCGGGAAAAAACTCAAGCTTTTCCAGTGAATCTACCTGAAAGTCTTCGGGCGGTTCTATAATAAGTGTTCCGTCACGGTCTATAAAGAGTACTTTTTTCATGATGCAATTGCTTTTAAAACATTGATTAATTTTTTGTTTTCTTCACGGCTTCCCACATTGATTCTGATACAGTCCGGGATTGCGGGTGTTCTTTTACTGGTCAGAATTTCTTCTTTAAGCATTCTGTTGTAGACTTCTTCAGCATTTTTCATTTTAATCAGGAAAAAATTGGCGTCAGTTGGGAATACGTTTTCTATACATTCAATGGTTTTAAACTGCTCTTCCAGCCAGGTTCTTTCCCTGAGTATATTATCAACATTTTCCTTAAGCTTTTCTTTATTATCCAATAGATTTAAAATAAGCTCCTGACTTAGAGAATTTACGTTATAAGGAGCTTTCACCGTATTGATAAAACGAATGATCCCTTCGGAAGCATAAGCCACACCTACCCTTGCCCCGGCCGTTCCCCAAGCTTTAGAAAAGGTCTGAAGGACAATTACATTAGGATATTGGGCAAGCAACTCAATTCCTGATTTATTTCCTGAAAATTCGATGTAAGCTTCATCAATGACAATAATGCCGTCAAAATTCTGAATAAAAAACTCAATATCCTGTACACTGTTTCCTGTGGGGTTGTTTGGTGAGCACAGGAAGAAAACTTTAATATCCTGTTCCTGAGTAATTTTTAGAAAATCATCTTTTAGGATTTCAAAATTTTCATCCAGATCAAGCTTTAAAACTTCATTTTCGTTCACGGCAGCGTAGAATGCATACATTGCAAATGAAGGATTCATCATCAGAATAGCATCTTTTTTAGGTTCGCAGAAGATTTTAATGATCAGGTCGATCAGTTCGTCACTTCCGTTTCCTAATGCTATTTCCGAAGGAGAAATGCCCTTAATTTCTGCTATTTTTTTCTTAAGTTTTTTCTGTGAAGAATCGGGGTATCTGTTGAATTCCCCAAATGGACATTCATTCGCATCCAGCATTACCGGAGCTTTAAACTCATTGTGATCCCTGAAACTGATGTAAGGCTGTATATTTAGTATATTTTTTCTTACTAAAGTGTTGAGGTTGAATTCTTTCATTATATTATTTTAATCTTATAGATACTGCATTTTTGTGGGCAATAAGGCCTTCGGCTTCTGCCATTATTTCAATTGTTTTTCCTATTTTCTTTAATCCTTCTTTAGACAAATGCTGGAAGGTGATTTTTTTGACAAAGCTGTCGAGAGATACACCACTGTAGTTCTTTGCATAAGCATTGGTTGGCAAGGTATGATTGGTTCCGCTGGCATAATCCCCGGCACTCTCACAGGAATAATTCCCCAGGAAAACGGATCCTGCATTTTCAATCATAGGCACATATTCATCAAAATCTTCCAATGCAAGGATAAGGTGTTCCGGAGCGTATAGATTACTGAATTTCAAGGCTTCATCAATAGAATTGACCAGAATAAAAAGACTGTGATCCAACGCCTGGCCGGCCATTTCATTTCTTGGAAGCTTTTTGATCTGCTTTTCAACGGCTTCAATGGTTTCAGTGAAAATTTTAAAATCTGTAGTCATAAAAACCACCTGGCTGTCGCTTCCGTGTTCTGCCTGTGACAAAAGATCTGCTGCACAGAATTCGGGAACGGCCTTGCTGTCTGCAATGACAAGGACTTCGCTTGGACCTGCAGGCATATCAATCGCCACACCATAACGCTGTGCATATTCTTTTGCAGCAACGACATATTGGTTTCCCGGTCCAAAAATTTTATACACTTTCGGGATACTTTCTGTTCCCAGAGCCATGGCTGCTACAGCCTGTGCTCCTCCGGTTTTAAAGATTTTTGTAATCCCGCAAAGCTTTGCTGTAAACAGAATAGCCGGGTTAATATTTCCGCTGCTATCCGGTGGTGTACAGAGAATGATCTCCCTGCATCCTGCCAGATTTGCAGGTACTGCAAGCATGAGGACTGTTGAAAATAAAGGTGCTGTGCCTCCCGGAATATAGATACCTACTTTTTCAATTGCACGGTTTTCTCTCCAACAGGTTACTCCTTTTATGGTTTCTATTTTTTGTGTTTCTACAATTTGGGAAGCATGGAATTTTGAAATATTTTCTTTTGCCTGCTGAATAGCCTTCTTTAAGTCTTCAGAAATTTCATTTTCTGCATTGGCCAATTCGGTTTCTGAAACTGTGATCTGTTGAGTTACAGCTTTATCAAATTTCTTGTTGAACTCAATAAGTGCCTGGTCTCCGCCTTTTCCAACGGCTTCAAATATTTCCGTAATGAGTCCCGATATTTCTTCTCGTTCGAAAACAGGTCGTTGTACCAGATCCGGCCATGTTTTTTTTTCTGGATATCTGTATATTTTCATAATTAAATAACCATTTTATCAATTGGAATAATGAGTATATCCTGAGCTCCGTTTTCTTTCAGTTCATCAATCACGTCCCAAAATCTTTCTTCATCAATCACGGAATGAATGCTGCTCCATCCTTTTTCTGCCAAAGGAATAACGGTAGGGCTTTTCAGAACGGGAAGAACTGAAGCAATATCGCTGATCTTATCATCAGGAACATTCATGAGAATATATTTGGATTTTTTTGCTTTTAAAACGGATTTAATTCTGAACAGGAATTTATCCAGAATGGCTTCTTTTTGGGTATCGAGCCAAGAGGTCTTTGCTAAAACGGCTTCTGATTTCAGAATTGTGACGGTTTCCCTTAATCCGTTTTTAAATAAGGTGCTTCCGGAGCTCACAATATCACAGATTCCGTCTGCCAATCCAATATTGGGGGCTATTTCCACTGAACCGGAGATAATATGAATGTCGGAAGTTATTCCTCCTTTCTCAAGGAAGTTTTTAAGGGTATTGGGATATGAAGTGGCAATTTTTCTTCCCTGGAAATAGGAAATATCATCGGTTTCCACTTCTTTGGGAACGGCTAAAGAAACACGGCATTTTGAGAATCCAAGCTTCTGAACAATCTGGATGTTTTTCTGTTTTTCGGCCAGGAGATTTTCACCGACAATGGCAATATCTACCACTCCATCTTCAAGGTACTGTGGGATGTCTGAATTTCTGAGATACATAATCTCCATCGGAAAGTTGTCTACGGAAACTTTTAGCTGGTCTTTCCCGTTGTTGACAAAAATACCACAGTCTTTGAGGAGCTGTAGAGAATCCTCGTAAAGTCTGCCGCTTTTCTGAATCGCAATTTTTAATTTACTCATTGTATTATTTTAAGATAAATCTGAGTAAACAAAAACTGATCTGTGAATACTTCCGGAAGAATCCGGGAAACAAAAAAACCGCCTGTTTACTCAGACGGTTTTAATTATTTTTTGATTTTAACACATGTTTCTATCAATCAATTCCGTCTTAGCAGAGATGATGATAGTAATGATGAAGTGTTAAAAAATTCGGTTTCATTGTTTTGAATTGTGGTACAAATGTAGGATTTATTTTTAAACTGCAAAGTTTTTTTACAGATTTTTTTTGTAGAGACCCATCAATTGCTTTGCGATAGGTTCGTCATTAAATTTCTGAACAAATTCGAAACTCTTTTCTGCACGGCGCTTTCTTTCGGATTCATTTTCCCAGAGAAATTTTATTTTGGCACCGATATCGAGATAATTGGACGGATCGATATAAACAGAGTCTTTTCCTCCTGCTTCCGGAAGACAGCTGGCATTGCTTGTAATTGTCACTGTCTTTGAAAAAAGTGCTTCTATTACGGGAATTCCAAAGCCTTCGAAAAAGCTTGGATACACAAAAATGTCTGCCAGTTTGTAGATTACAGCCAGTTCATCCATGGAAACCCCTTCCAGAAAAATTACCTGTTTTTCCATTTTGTTCTTCCTGATAAAAGCTTCTACTTTTTTGTAGTAGTTAGTCTTTCTTCCAACAACAACTAACGGAATATCTGTTCCGCTGATTCCTTTAACGATGTTGAGCAGGTTTTTGCGGTCTTCGATGGTTCCAACATTTAAAATATATCGTTCCGGAAGATTGAATTTGTCTTTTACCTCCTGTATAAATTCATTGGACTGCTGTTCTTTAAAAGCTTTGTGGCATCCCTGATAAATAACTTCAATTTTGCTTTCTGGGACTTTCAAATAGGTGACAATGTCTCTTTTGGTCTGTTCTGAAATAGCAATGATCTTATCTGCTGAAAAAGCTGCTTTTTTAAATTTCCACAAGTGTATTTTTCGATCAAAAAAGGAATAATACTGCGGATATCTCATAAAGATCAGATCATGGATCGTAACTATTTTTTTGATAGGTTCTTTTCCCCATTTCAACGGAAGCTCACCGGAAAGACCATGAAATATATCTGCTCCTTCTTTTTGGGCATCTTTCCCCATTTTAAACTGGCGGGAAAGATTTCCTTTTGAGGTAGATACAAACCGGACATTCGGTTTTTCCAGGATTTCTTTACCTCTCTCTGAACTGTTTTTGTTCAGCAGCAGATATTCGTTTTCAGGATAGTATTGAGAAAGAATCCTGACAAGGTCTCTTGAATAATTGCCCAATCCGGACGTATTGTGAAAAAAACGTTTTGCATCGAAGGCAATTTTCATATCAAAGTTTTTAATAAGCTTTTTTAACTGTTTAAAGGTATAAATAAAATAAACCCTAAATGACTATTCAGGGTTTATTATATAAATTTTAAAATGAAACTTTAAAATTTAGAGAAAACACAGCTTATACAGCTACATTATTCTCTCTTAAAGCATCATTAAGAGATGTTTTTTTATCTGTAGATTCTTTTCTCTGGCCGATAATCAATGCACATGGAACCTGATATTCTCCTGCAGGATACTGTTTTGTGTAGCTTCCCGGGATTACCACTGAACGGGCAGGAACTCTTCCTTTGATCTCAACAGGCTGGTCACCTGTAACATCAATAATTTTTGTAGAAGCAGTCAGCACAACATTAGCTCCCAATACAGCTTCTTTTTCTACGTGAACACCTTCTACAACAATACATCTTGAACCGATGAAGCAATCATCTTCAATGATAACAGGAGCTGCCTGTAAAGGCTCCAATACACCACCGATACCAACTCCACCACTCAGGTGAACATTTTTACCGATCTGTGCACAGCTTCCTACTGTTGCCCAGGTATCAACCATAGTTCCTGAATCTACATAAGCCCCGATATTTACGTAAGACGGCATCAAAATCACTCCTGAAGCAACGAAAGATCCTTCTCTTGCAATCGCATGCGGTACAACTCTTACTCCTTTTTCAGCATAATTTCTCTTCAAAGGAATTTTGTCATGAAATTCAAACGGACCTACTTCAATAGTTTCCATCTTCTGAATCGGGAAATACATTACTACGGCTTTCTTTACCCATTCATTCACCTGCCATCCGTTTTCCGTAGGCTCAGCCACACGAAGCTCTCCTGAATCCAATAAGGAAACAACCTCTCTTATTGCCTTCTGGCTGTCTTCGTTCTGTAATAAATCTCTATTATCCCAAATGTTTTCAATAGTTTGTTGTAACGACATGTTTCTTGTTTGATTTTAATATAAATTATCCCTGCAGATTTCCACAGTTCTGAAGGTCAAAAGTACAAAAGATTGCTTTAGTATACAAGTTCAGTCAAAGGCCATAAGTTGTCATAATTTAGTGTTTCTTATAATACTTTATTCACAGATTATGAATTCCATGGTCTTTTCAACATGTTTTTGCTGAATAATTCCTTTTGAATATTTAAGGTTTGAACCTGTATTATATTTTGTTAAATAAGCGGTATTAATATCTGAGGTAAGATCTATGAGATCATCCGGAATACGTGCTTTTATATGGAATACTTCTTCTCCACATCTAATTTGACCTTTTGGATCTTGTAAAAAGGTATTGTACCAGCTTTTCTCTGCAAGTCCCCATGATCTGACAAAAATTCTGTCGTTAATGGTAACCATCCAGATAAGGTTGTGATGGTTGACGTAATGTAGAGCTTTGTCTTTGTTCATTGTTGATTTTTCCACGAATCTAAAATGAATAAAACAGTTTAACCAATTTATTATGCAGTATGACGGAAATATTATTTGGATCAGTACTTTCCTGATGTGAGTTTTCAGAGCATCATTTTATTTAATGTTGTAACAAGACAATCTTTATAGCTTTTTTGCCACGGCAATTTTCTGGTCCTGACAAACAAGCCGGTTATCCTCAAAATAGTCAATATTCGTTAAGTTGACGATATATGAATTGTGAACTCTCATAAATTCATCGGGAAGGCTTTCTATAAGATCTTTAAGGGCTTTGTAATAGATGTATTTTTTGTTGAATACGGTATTGATCTCCACATAATTCCCCAGACCTTTTATAATGGTAATGTCTTTGAAGAAAAGCTTTACCAGTTTTTTATCTGTTTTAATAAACGCAAAGGTCCGGTTTTCCATAAGCTAGCCTTATTATAATACTCTCTGAGCGTGGAGATAGGCCTTATTCCAGTATTTTTCGTTCAATGAAGAGATAATCACTCCTTTTGAAGTGGACGCATGGATGAATTTCACTTCTCCGTCTGCCCCAATGTCATGAACAATACCTACATGGGAAACTCTGCTTCCTCCGGCTGTTGCAAAGAAGAGGAGATCTCCCGGCTTTACTTCTTTGATGTCTATCTTTTTACCGGCACTGGCCTGGTCTGATGATCTTCGTGGGAGTGAGAAATCATTTTCTTCAAAAACTTTTACGGTAAATCCGGAACAGTCAAAACCTGAAGGTGTATTTCCTCCGAATCTATAAGGAGTTCCGAGATATTTTTCGGCGTCCTTTAGGATATCACTGATGGATCGGGAAATATTACCATCAAATTTAGAATCTAATTTTCTTAGATTTTCAGCTTTTGTAATAGTTTTATTCCCTGCATTTTTTCTAAAGGACACATTCTTTGATGATCCACAGGAAACCGCAATAGCAGAAGCAATCATAAGAACGGAAAGCTGCTTTATTCTTAAGTTTTTTTCAAATAATCCCGGTATCATAGTCATCTGATTTTAAATAAAGTAACTAATTATACAGCAAATATACATTTTATATATTAATTATGATATAACTATACTACAACTATATAATAAACATATGTTAAAATTATGATTACATATATTTATTAGTATATTTGAATCAATTTTGTGATATGGCAACGTACGAAAGTTTGATAAAGATTAAAGGCGGCTTAGGCGATCTGGTTTTTTACAGTCTGAACGGAAAAAATGTGGTACGGAAGAAAAGTGGATTTAATAAAACGGCTTTCAAAAAAAGTCCTTCTTATGAAAAAGTAAGGCAGAACAGTTCTGAATTCGGGCACTGTTCGAAAGCTGGTAAAACGATACGAAACTGTATTGAAAGCTATATAAAAGAGTGTAATGAACCTTTGCTCTACCAAAGATTTGCAAAGCTGATGACCGAGATCAAAGATTTGGATACGGTTTCAGAAAAGGGAAAAAGAACGGTACACAAAGGACTTCTTACTGAAAGAGGAATGACACTTCTCAAGGAATTTAAATTTGGGAATAAAGAAAATTTCAGTAATGAAAATTTTGCTTTTGAAGGAAAGGAAGGAATGATTCTGAATATAGCCAATCAACTGTCAACAGATGAAATAGGAATTGTCTCTATATGTCCTGATCTGGAAATATACTCTGCTGAATATTTTGAAGAAAAGCTTCTGATAAAGCAGGAAAAAGAAATCCGTTTTAAAAAACATTTCCAGGATACCTGGCCCCTGATTTGTTTTTTAGCGCTTAGAAAGGAAAAAGAAATTACCCATATGGGATTTATTGAAATAAAAAAGCCTGCAGTTTGATCCGCAGGCTTTCTGTTTATTGTTTGTTTCCTGTCCAGGTTCCGGATCTAGCCGGTGTAGGAACAGCGTTTGACCAGTTTCCGTTTCCATTTTTTTCTCTTGAAAGGGTTCCTTTGAATTCTCCATCGGAAGGAAGCCCGATTACAGCAGTAAGATCTCCCGTATCAGTTAAATTTCCGGAAATGTTATAATTTTCGTCATTGACTGTAGAATGCATTGTTCCGGTTACTTTTCCGTCACTGGCAACTACAAGATTCCAGGTCCCGTCATCGCTTCCGGTATATTTTCCCGACCATGTTCCTATATAATCATAAATAGTATCATCATCAGAACTGCATCCGATAAATAAAAAAGCTGTTAAAAGAAGTAAAAAAAGTTTCTTCATAGTTTCTAATAGTTTATAAGCTAATCAAATTTTTATTGTTAATTTATTCATCTTCTATTTTAGCAATAGAAAACTGAATCAGTGTTTAGGTCTGTTCCGTGCAAATCTACTAATTTTTTTCATTCAGATTATCTGAATTTTAATCAGCTGTTTATATTTTTATGAATAAGTTGCACATTTCGGCTAAAATACAATTATTTACTAAATGGAAACGAGCAATTACACAGTAAAACGCTAGAAATAGGCGCACCCTTTCATTGGTTCGACGGTAAGTATATAACTATTTATTACATTATTCAAATTTTAATTATTTTTTTCCTATAAAAAATAATTAATACAAATTTGTTTTCAAAATTATAAATATTTCTTACTTTAGTGAAAAATATAATAACCATTAAAATTCAAATAAATAAGATGAAAAAAGGAATAATACTTTTTGCTGCCGTCGTTTTATCCTGCAATTTAAAATCCCAAGTTGGGATTAATACAGAATCTCCTTCCCACACTCTGGATGTCAACGGACTGGCTAGGGTCAGAGGATTGGCCAATGCAGAAAGAAAAATAGTTGCAGCAGATCCACAGGGAGTTTTAATATTAGTTTCACCTGAAGAGATTTTCTCTCCGAAAGCACTATTAAACACTTCTATGTCTCCTTCTGAACAAAGGCTGACCGTTTATGAAGGAAAATGTTTCCAACCTACTGATAATGCTTCTTCCTGCACGGTTAGTGTAAATCATTATAGCTCATGCGCAGGCTTTACTAGGGCTGTAGATACTCAAATTGTAGTAGGACAAACCATTAACACGGTTAACGGGCAGTTTGTAGGAACCTGGGATGCCCGCTTTATTGATAACAAAGGTTATGTAGGCGGAATAACAGCTGCTGAACAGGTTGCTCCTGACTATCCCAGAATTTCCTACCCTGTTGCCAATGCGGCCAACTATTTGGGAAGCGGATCTTTTTCCGGACAATGCAATGCAGATCTTGTAACCACAATCAATCAGACAACAGGTGATATCAAGGTAGAGTCTGTGAAAAGAAGCATGTTTGCCCATCTGGTCTATCTTTTATCTATATCACGCTCAAGAAGTAACTAAACAAAATTTTCATAAAAATAAAAATAGCCCATTAATCAATGTGGCTATTTTTTTTTGAGAGAATGCAATAATTTTAGTTTTTAATCAAGATTTATAGATAATCATATAAAGGCGATCACTAATGTTTAAAATCGATCTGTCTGTCAACAAAATTATTAATACTATGGCATATCTCCTGATATCTTTCCGTAAATAATTCCGGAGTAATTTTCGTTTCTAAAAGCAATAAAATCCTGTTGAATTTTACTTTGAGATAGGACTTTTTATCCAGTTGCGATTTCTATCAGGATAATATTTGACTGCTTTCGGTGTGGTGTATTTTCCCAATCTAACCGTCTACTTTCGTGAGTCATTCCGGGAAATGGCATGTCTCCTAAGACCACCGGTAAAACAGATCCCGTAACAATTTTAACTTAATATAGCAAAACATGGAACCAGAAAACAATCTGCCCGACTGTATCTTTAAACATTATTAAAGCAATTCGCATCAATATTAAAAAATGTAAACTATAATTTTTTAGCCACTGGGGTGTACGTTTCAGTTGAATCAGATTCTCAATGATCACAGAATTTAACTTCATGCAGAATCAAATAAATTCGGAATTTCTAACAACTTCTGAAAAGTTCACCATGTTTAGACATAACTAAATGGCCATATTTGTATAGTATAAAAATTAAAAAAACAATATTATGTCAAAAAATGATTTACAGGGAAAAGTTGTATTAATTGCCGGAGGAGGTAAAAACCTGGGAGGATTATTAAGCAGAGATTTTGCTGCTAAAGGAGCAAAACTTGCCATACATTACAACAGTGAAAGCTCTAGAGCAGAAAGTGAAAAAACTTTATCTGATGTTCAGGCTTTAGGTGCGGAAGCATTTCTATTTCAGGGTGACCTCACCAAAGTGGAAAACGTTACACAATTCTTTGATGAAGCTATTGCTAAATTTGGAGGTATTGATGTTGCCATCAACACAGTGGGTATGGTATTGAAAAAACCGTTTACAGAAACTACTGAAGAAGAATATGATAGAATGTTCGGAATCAACTCTAAATCAGCTTATTTCTTTTTACAGGAAGCCGGTAAAAAACTGAATGATAACGGTAAGATCTGTACTATTGTAACTTCATTGCTGGCTGCTTACACAGGCTTATATTCTACTTATGCAGGTGCCAAGGCCCCGGTAGAGCATTTTACAAGAGCAGCTTCTAAGGAATTCGGAGCCAGAGGAATTTCTGTAACAGCTGTTGCTCCAGGCCCAATGGATACGCCTTTCTTCTATGGACAGGAAAGTGAAGATGCGGTAGCTTATCACAAATCAGCATCAGCATTAGGTGGCTTGACAAATATTAATGACATCGCTCCGCTGGTAGAATTTTTAGTGACTGACGGCTGGTGGATTACCGGACAGACTATTTTTGCAAATGGCGGTTATACAACAAGATAAACCGGATTAGAATTTTATGGCTCAGATAATGGATAATTTGGATTACTAAGTCCGGTTATCCATTATTTTTTTTAGCAATTTTAGACTAGGTAATATGTCAAATTATATATCCTCAACTCAGAGAAAGTATCTGCAAAGTTAACAGGATCGTTCCAAACATACGCATACGGAGAGTTCATAATTTCTGATAATAGGTCTACACGTAACCAGAAACTTCGTTTATATTCTATTATTTCGCTCTAAAATAATATAAACTTCATTTTAAAGATTCTTTTTATAAATGTTTATTCCTTGATCTCCCATGATTAAAAAATATTTCTGTGTCTTTGAAAACCCACAGTACATATATCCCTCATAACTCATATCTTGAAGTTTGAAAAACCAAGACTGTCTCGTTTTATAATTAGCGTCTTTTCCTAACAGCTATACATTCAATTTCTATACTTGCGCTTCGAGGTAAAGATGCTACTTCAATAGTGCTTCTTGCGGGGAAACGATTATGAAAATATTGGCTATATATTTTATTGACTATTTCAAAATGGTTCATATCGGTAATAAAAATGGTTGTTTTTGTGATATGTTCAAAATCGGAATGATTGTCCTCAAGGATAATCTTTAAGTTTTCAAAAATCTGAACTGTCTGTTCATCAATTCCCGGTTTTAAACTGTTTGTTTTTTGATCTAAGCCGATTTGACCTGAAACAAATATCAGATTCTCATAACTGGCTGAATGGCTATAAGGGCCTATTGGTTTTGATAAATCAGTATGTTTTACTGTTCCAATTCCTTTTTTTATACTACATGACACCAATGTCAGCGAAAACAGGAAAAATATAAATTTGCTCATGTTACTTGATTTTATGGATAAAAAAGAAGTTAGCTTTTGCAAACTAACCTCTTCTCAATTACTTTTTGATAAAGTTGAATAATTCGGTATTAAATTTTTCCAGTTCCTCGATGAAAAGTGCATGACCGCTTTTTTCGAAAGGCACCAAAGTGGCATTTTTAAGTAAATCTTTCATTTGTTCAGCAAGGTCGTAGGAACAGATTTTATCTAACTTACCGTGTAAGATCAGTGTTGGAATTGTTATTTTCTTCAAGTCATTACGCAAGTCACTGTCTCTTAAAGTTTTTAGTCCTTCTGCCATTGCGTAAGGTGATGCCTGAGCCTGAATATTTCCTAACCATGCACCATGTCCTTGAGATACACTGGTATCATTTGCAGGAAAGATTTTACCGAATGTAGCGAATAGCTCTGGACGGTTTGTATTGTTAAGATTAATCAGTCCGTTGACGTCCTCTTTGGTCCATAAACCATAATTAAAGTCCGCACGTTTTGTCCAGATAGGTGCTGCTGCTCCAAACAATGCCATTTTGGAAACATGGGCCGCATTATATTTGGCTACATAATGAATGACTGTTGCCCCTCCCATGGAAAATCCGCCTATGGTTGCATTCTTAATTTCCAATTTGTCTAAAACAACTTTGATATCATCTGCAAAAACATCATAGTTATACTTTCCTCCAGGTTTATCGGATAATCCGAATCCTCTTAACGTAATCCCGATCACCCGGTAGCCCTTTTGAATAAAATCGGCATATTGATATTCATACATGGCATCGCTCAATGGCCATCCGTGAATTAAAACAATAGGCTCACCCTCACCAAGGTCGGTTACATGAAGCCGCACATTCTTTTCTACTTCAATATATTCTTCCCTTCCAAAGGATCCGGGCGTTCTTTTAGTTTGTGAAAATACATGGCTGGAAATTAGTGTTGTAAATAATACGATTGATAGAATTAAATTTTTCATGATCTTTAAATATTGAGTTGTTGTTATTTTTTGATAGTACAAAATTGGGGTAATTTTAAAGGCGCATCAATGGACAGTTTTCGCTTTGAATTGCATTTTTTTCCAGTTAAATTTTATCCTTTTATAAATGATAAGATATCTTCATTAATTACATCAGCATTAATTGTTGGCATACCGTGTGAGAAACCCGGATAAATAATCAGTTTACTGTTTTTCAGAATTTCTGTGGCCTTTACTGCTGTTGTCGCATAAGGAACAATTTGATCATCATCCCCATGAAGAAGCAGAACAGGTATTTCTACACTTTTCAGGTCTTCCGTAAAATCCGTCTCAGAAAAAACCTTAATACAATCATATTGAGCTTTTATACCTCCCATCATTCCTTGTCGCCACCAGTTATCCTGTATTCCTTTCTTTATAGTAGCATCTTTCCTGTTGTAGCCATAAAACGGTATCGTAAGATCCTGATAGAACTGCTGTCTGTTATGCAGGGTGTTATGTCGGATATCGTCAAAGACAGCAAGTGGAACTCCGTCAGGATTGTTTGTATCGGCTATCATATAAGGTGTTACAGCGCTTATTAAAACAACTTTAGCAACCCGATTCTTACCATATTGTGCAGCATATCTTATGGCTTCGCCTCCACCGGTTGAATGTCCTACATGGATAGCATCCTTCAGATCCAGGAAATCAACCAATTCTGCTACATCTGCAGCATAAGTATCCATATCGTTACCCTTATATGTTTGGGTAGATCTTCCATGCCCTCTTCTGTCATGAGAAATCACCCGAAAGCCTTTTCCAAGGAAAAACATCATTTGTGCATCCCAGTCATCAGATGATAATGGCCATCCGTGATGAAAGAATATCGGCTGTCCTTCACCCAGGTCTTTGAAATAAATTTCTGTTCCGTCTTTTACTGTAAACTTGTTCATGTCTTTACTATTTAATTGTTATTACTTTGTTTTTGTTACTGCAAAGTTGGGGTAATCTTAAAGGCTCATCAATGGATGATTTTCGCTTTGAATTGCACTTTTTCACCTAATCGGGTTTTGTGAAAATTCAAAACTCTCTTCAGGGATTTAGGGTACATAAAAAAAGCACAATCTGACAGATCGTGCTTTTGGGTTTTTATATAAAAGATGGTCTTTAAAACTGTTTTCTGAAGCTGGTTGGTGATATCCCTACATGTTTTGTGAAAAAGCGGACAAAGTAAGCATCGTCTTCATAATTCAGACTATAGGCAATTTCTTTCACGTTCATTGTTGTATGTGCCAAAAGCCTTTTACTTTCAAGAATAATGCGGTTTTTTATAATTTCATTGGGAGTGTCCTTGCTCACTAATCCTATTTTTTTACTCAAATTTTTCGGGGTAACGCACAGCAAATCTGCATAATCCGCAACGGTATGAAGCGTTTTATAATGTTGTTCGACCAATTTGCTAAACTTTCTTAAAAACTGAACATCAGCCTGCTGCTCCTTGTCGGATAATTGATGCTGCTGTTTCCAGATTCGGGTAGATTTCAGAATAATTAATTTTAATAGCGTCCTTAACATCTCTTCTGTACCGGAATCTTCATCCTTCAGTTCAGACTGGATATCACTGATGATCTTTTGAATCTCAACGGACTGTTCTTCGTTTAAATTTATAAAAGGGATTTCAAATACATTATTGTACAATATACCATCGCACGCTACTTCCTGATCGTGAATTTCCACACAATAAAAGTCTCTGTTAAAATGCATTAGCTGACCTCCGACGGTTTCACAGGGCTTTAAAATGACGTGAGGATTAATGAACAACAAGGTGTCGGTTTTCATTTCTATTTCCTGAAAATCCACCTGAATAATAGCATTTTGGGGAATAAACAGAACTTTGATATGTTCATTTATTGTTGTAAGAGAATCGTTTTGAATTGAGGTTTTGCTGAATTCCAGATTACCAAATTTTTTGTATGAAAATTCCTTTATCATTGTAGGATTTGAAAGATTGTTGTTAATTTCTTTGTGTAAACATCTGTTTGTAAAATTAATAAATTATAAGTCAGCAATGCTACTTATTTTTCCCTGTTTTGGTCGGTTTTTAATCTCTAAAATTGACTGTTTACCAATTTGCATAATACAAATGGGTAATCCTTACCCTATAAGTTAAGAATTACCCATTGACACAGTTTATCACGCCATTCATTAATATCCTTTTTTATATCAAATACGAGCTTTCAAATGAAATTAAAGTTCAGCTTTAACCTCAATATCCCAGTAGGTTTTTGATTAAACCGGTTATTTTTTGAATAAGAGCAGGGGCTTATCTTTTCTGACAATGTATGTGGCGAGTTCCGAGGCTTTCACCGCACCAATATTCTTTGCGGAATGGTTCTTTCCGGCAGGAACAAAAAGTACTTCACCAGCTTTGAGAATTACAGGATCCTCACCTTCCAACTGGTATTCAAATATACCTTCAAGCACATAAATAACTTCTTCTCCGGGATGGGAATGCATACCGACAGATGTGCCCGGTTCCAGATCTATACGCGCCTGAATAGTTTCATAGCCTGCAGCTTCAATAGTATGTCTTTGAAGATCTGTGCGTGTCACTCCAGATTGTTGTGCATAAGCGGTTCCGGACATTAATGTTGTGAATAATCCGATGGTTAAAATTAAATTTCTCATGTTCTTTAAATATTGAGTTGTTGTTATTTTTTGATAGTACAAAGTTGTCTTAATTCTTCACGCTAAACAATGGATGGCTTTCGTTTTGAATTGCACTTTTTTCCTCTGTTAATTTTTGTTCTTTATTTTATACTAAAAAAAATCTCCGGAAAATCCGGAGATAAAAAAATATTTCTAAAACTGTAAGGAATTACAAAGTTACTATTCGGCAGATTTATCTTCTGAGAACTAAAAAGACTGCTCAACCGAAACGCATTTAGAAGCTTTTAATGGACTTGCAAAACTGAGTTCAGTAAGAAGAAAATCAAGTCCACTCATTTATTGTAAGAAATAGGGATTTCCCTGTAAAACAATTCTGTAATCATTATGTTCTGATAGTATCATTAATAAAAGCAATACCATCCGGTTTTTCAAACCAGCTCTTCCCATTCCGGCTCCATCTTAAAAACTTCCCATGTACCGTAAAGTAAGGTTAGAAAGGGTACCATTAGGGGTAATTGTAGCGGGATCTGTAAAGCTGGAATCTCTGTAATACCTGTTGATCGAGAATCGGATCCTGTCATTTACATTTAAAGTTACGAATCCAGATATAGCTGTATTGCTGTCAAAAACTGTTGATCCGCTGGGAAACCCGTACGCAGTCCGGAGATTAGGAACAGGTTCTGCACCATTTACTAAAACCATCCCTTCATAGGCATCTCTGGCAGCATTCACACCATTATTCACGCTATGAAGTGAGATCACAGCTTGTACGTGATAGGTTCCAGCTTTTTTTACAACCAGTTCTCCTGAGGCATTGACCTCAAAGTTGCCTGTATCATTGGCGATAAGGGTATTACTGTCAAAACCAAGGGTTCTTAAATTAGTTGATACAGAAGTAAGTGCCCCTTCATCAAATGCATTCTTACAACTTATATAAGTAATGGTTTTATCCTGTGTCATCTTATTCATAGAGAAAAATGGAATCCACATATTACTTGTATTGTTCCACCAGTAAAATCCCCTTTCAATAGTCTCCGTAAGAGGATCTTCAAAATCAAGAAAAACCAGTAACCCGTGCTCTTTGGCATTGGTTACATTCAGCGAGGTTACTCTGGGAATAATCACTCCCTCATTGCTTAAAGGATTATCTTTATCAGCTGTCCTGATTTCCAATGTGGTTTTGGGTGTATTGGTATTAACCCCTACCTGAGAGCTCAGAAAACCAAAACAAAAGAAATTACCCGCTATAAGTAAAGTTGAAATTATATTTTTCATAATCATTAATCTAAATAAGATAAGGTTAGGCTATAAACTGACTCCGGACCAACTGCAGTATTACAGGAATTGGTTCTTCTTGTTTGTACAGAGATTCTCTGTCCTTTCGTCAATGTGATTATATCAGAAATAGTATGGTTCGTACTTCTTTTAGCATTATCGGCTGATGGTAAAGGTGATTTTGCTATAAGTACAGGAGTAGCCCCATTATTTATAAAAACACCCACTTCTGTTGTTGTTGCACCAAGATCGCCAGCATTTTTATATACTCCGCCAGTGAAGAATAATGAATACCTTCCTGTTTTTCCAACAATAATATCTCCGTTTTGTAATGTATAATTTGCATCCGGTGCTTCCAATGTTGTGAATGGGGCTTTAAACCAGATATTGATATTCGCATCTCCACTAGCAATTACCGGAAAGCCACTTCCCGAAGCAATTGTTTTAAAGAGATTCTTGCCTAAAATCTTGGTCTGGAAGATATACTGCCATAATTTTTTGTTATCATCCCAAAAATAATAGCCCTCAAAACCAGCTGTACCGGTCCCGATATTATCTAAAAACACCAACATCGCATTCTGATTCTGTACTGGATCAGCAACTGAAAAACGGCTGACGACAGGAAATAATATACCTGCGGAATTTTCCGGAGTATCAGTATTTTTTGCACGAATATCCAACAAAGACTGTGGAGCACTTGTATTTATACCTACCCCTTTTTGAGCATATAAACTTTCTAAGGATAGGATTAAAAAAAATATAGTTATCTTTTTCATAGTATTAAGCATTAATTTAGTCATTCAGGTAAGTCATGGTTATACAATTGGTGCCATACCCGGTATAAACAGTGCTTCCTGTTTCCGTAGTCTTTTGTATGGTCACTCTTATCACATCATTCTGAGCCAATTCTAAAATTCCGCTAAGGGCAACACTCGTTGCTGTTGTTCCTTCATTAGTTAATGAATTAGAAGTTGTCAGAACTGTTGTTCCGTTCTTTTTGATTCTGTAAGTATAGATTGCCCTGTTTTCGTTGGCAGTACTTACTGCTTTTTTTAATGCTGAATTAAAGCTGACCAGATAGGTTCCGCTCTTCCCTACAGTAATCTGATTACCTGAAACAGAAAAGCCGGTAGTGTCATAAGCCTTTAATGTACTGAATTGTACATTGTTTTCTGTATTTCCAGATGCAGAATATCCGCTTCCCGTTATCACATAAATGGCATCATCATAGAGACGATTAAAATTACTAAGAAAAGAAACCCAGTCTGTACCATCCCAATAATAAAAACCATCGGGAAGCGTGGCGTGCTGAAATAAAAAAACTGTATGGCCTTTTGCCTGGGCAATGGGAAATAATTTCACCCTGGGAATTAAAATTCCATCCATTCCGGTAGGAGATGAAATACTCGTCGGTTCTATATGAAGGCTTGCCGCTGGAGTCTGAGTTTTTATACCAACTTGGGCAAATGAGAAGGTAGAGGCCAGTATGGCCACAAAAATAATAGCATTTTTTTTCATTGTATCTGTTTCTAGAATTGTATTACCTTAACCAGTGGCAGGATAAATCCGGCTAGTTATTGTATTGATGTTTCGCTTGTGAATTCCGGGAAAATAAATTGGCACAAGAGGGCATTACCATATTCTTTTTTCTTTCATCTCAATTAGTATTATAGTAAGGGTTTGCTGATGTGTTTCTTCTACAAATCACTAAAAATATTCCAATTTACGCAAAAAACAAAGGTACCAACAAGGTACTTATTATATGTAATTAACTGAAAATCAGCATTTTTTTATTTTCTTCCTGAATTTAGAAATAGTTTGTTAAGGTTTTTTAATCATAATCCGATTAATATTACATTAATATCGAATTAAATTCCTCTCAGATCAAGTTTTTAGGCTTAAATACTATACTGACATACCCGTATAGCATTAATTTAATTGCAGTATTTTTCACAGCTATTGGCAGCCCCCTAAAATTGACGGAAAATTTTAGACTTTTTTAGGAATGAATGATTTCATATAAAATGAAAATCCTGGAATTCCGAAGAATTCCAGGATTTAAAAGCTTTTTAAGCGTTCTTAATAAGATATTATTCGCTTTGTGGAGAATACGGGGATCGAACCCGTCACCTTTAGACTGCCAGTCTAACGCTCTAGCCAGATGAGCTAATTCCCCTTACTTTTTTAAAGCGGTACAAAAGTAAGTATTTAAACTACATATCCAAATATTTTTTCTCCTTTTTTATCAGAATTCGTACTAAATTTTCTCCCTGCCCATCAATATATGAAGCGATTCAGTCACAAAAAATGAATATGATATTTAACAAATTGCTGATATTCAAATGATTCAGCCTTCCTTCTTCATCTGCATAGCACGCTGGTAAAAAGACTGCATTGCAATTTTTTCCTCCGCTTCATTAATAGCTGCCAAAAGATGATTCTCATTATCTGCAATTTCTCCCAGTACTTTTGAGACCAATTCCCAAACCGGTTTCATTTTTTCAATGAGCTCAAGACCTTTTGGGGACAGTATGATCAGTCTTCTGCGCTCATCCTGCTTATCTTTTTTGGATTGAATAAGCTTCTGTTTTTCCAGCTCTTTTAGCAAACTTATGGTTGAAGGATGTGTGTACCCTATTTCGTTTGCAATTTCTACCACGCTCAGCATTGTTTTGTGGTGCAATGTAAAAATGACAGGAAACCATTTAGGCTCAAAATCAATGCCGAAAGATTTATAGATCATAGCACCATCTTTTCTGAGCTGCTCACTGAGACGCTGCAACCTCGTTGATATGGCCAGTATGCCTGATTCATCTATTATATTCATACAGTCTGATTTACATTTAAATAATAAAAAACATTATCAGCACTCATCAATGGAAAGCGGGCCGGTAAATCTTCCTTTTTAACCTGTAAAAAATGATTTCTTTCATAAAACCGGATTGCCGCTTTCAGTATTGAAACTGTCCCTAAATATATCGTTTCTATTCCATTCTCGCGACAGAAAGAAATCAAAACTTCCAGAAGTTCCTGTGCAATATTCAGTTCTTTTCCTCTGAATTCTTTTTTCACAAACATCTTTCTTACCGCTCCTTCCCTTTCATCAAACTTAACCAATGCTATGGAGCCTACCAGTTCTCCTTCTATAAAAGCTCCCCAAAAGCTGCCACCGGATTCCATATAGAAGTTCTCAATCTTTTTAAGATCGGGCTGATCTTCTATCGTAATAGGTACATTAAATTCTTTCTGCTGGATAGTAAGGATCAGGTCAATAAGCTGGTCAGAATAGCTATTATCTAGCTGCTGGATATGTATTTTCATATGGCTTTTATTTTATATAACAAAACTACGTAGTTTACTACGTATATACAAATGAAATTATTATTTTATATTATTTTTAACTTTATACTTCAACCAGTTTTCAATAAAAAACGTACACCAGTAGATGTACGTTTATATTATTGATCAAAATGAAATCATTATTTCCAGCCACCACCAAGGGCCTGGTACAGCTCTACAGCAGCTTTCATTTTATTATATTCCGCATTGGAAATATTCAATTCCGCATTCAAAGAATTGACACTGGCATTCAGTACCTCAAGATAATTTGCCATTCCATAATTTACAAGTTCCTGAGAATATTCTACGGATTTTTTATAGGCATCCAGCTCCTTTTGTTTTAACTCAATAAAGGAATCCTGAACAGAAAATACCCTGATTGCATCTGAAACCTCTTTTCCGGCTGTAAGAACCGTCTTTCTGAAATTCAGGTAAGCCGTTTCACGGTTGGCAAGACTAACATCATAGTTCGTCTGGATCTGTCTTTTATTTAAAATCGGCTGTGCAAGACCGGCTACTACGTTAGCAAACAATGAATTTACACTGAATAAATGATCAAGGTCTACCGACTGAAGCCCTCCGCTTCCTGTAAGCTTCAAAGTAGGATAAAACTGAGCTTTTGCAGAATTGGTCAGTTCGAAGGCATTCATAAGATTATATTCCGCTCTCATAACGTCCGGACGGTTAGCTAATAACTGTGCCGGATACCCTAATTTAAGATCAATTGGAAGCTTCTGTGTTTCCAGGGTAGATCTTGCAATAGAATGAGAAGGCTCTCCCATCAGAAGGCTCATAGTGTTTTCAAGCAGCTGAGTCTGGGTCTCAATATCAATCAATAAAGATTTTGCATTAAAAACAAGAGCCTCGCTCTGCTGTACAGCCACTTCTGTAACATTTCCTGAAATTTTTAATGCCTTGGTTGTTTCTAAATTCTTTTCTCTTACTGCAATCGTTTCATTGATGATCCTTTTTTGAGCATCAAACGTTAAAAGCTGATAATAAGCAGAAGCTATAGAAGCTACAAGATCACTTTTAACCGCTTTGTGGGCGGCAACAGTTCCCAAATAAGTAGCAAGCTGTGCTTTTTCCTGAGCTTTTAATTTTCCCCAAAGATCTGCCTCCCATCCTATACTTGCCGTAATGTCGAATTGGTTGACGTAACGTCTTTCCCCAATGATCTGCCCAAACTGGGTATTGATAGACTGCGTCTGGAATGTATAGTTTGGACCTACGGAAAGAGTCGGCTGGTAGGCCGCTTTGCTCTGTTTCAGGTACGCTTCTGCGGAACCGATACTTTGCAGGGCGATCCTGATATCTAAATTGTTTTCTAAAGCTTTGGAAATATGTCCCTGCAATACAGGATCCGTAAAAATTTCTTTCCATGAAACAGCTCCAATGCTGGCACTGTCTGAAGGCAGCATATCTGTACGGAAAAGCTTTTCATCGACAACATTTTTCGGTCTCTCATACTCTTTTCTGACCATGCACGATGTAATGGCACCCAGTATGACAGCTGAAAAAGTTATTCCTTTTATGATATTTAATAAACTCTTCATTATTTGAAATTAGAAGTTAGATATTAGAGGTTAGAAGCTAGATATTGGAACTAATTTCTACTATCTAACCTCTGACTTCTCTAATTAATTTTATTCTGCTAAATTGATCTCTTCTTTTTTAAGCGGTTTCACTTTTTCTTGTAAAGTTTGGAAAATCACATACAAAACAGGGATTACAAATAGCCCTAAAATTGTACCTATTAATAATCCAATTGCGGCACCCGTTGCAATAGATCTGTTACCTACTGCACCAATTCCACTCGCTAAAACCAATGGCAATAAACCGAAAATAAAAGCAAATGAGGTCATCAAAATTGGTCTCACCCTGGCTTTAGCCGCATTGATCGCAGACATGACAATAGTTTCACCATGATGTCTTCTCTGGACCGCAAATTCAACGATAAGAATTGCGTTTTTCGCTAATAATCCCACGAGCATGATCAGAGCAATCTGGAAGTAAATGTTGTTTTCCAAGCCCATAATCTTCTGCCCGAAATAAGCTCCCATTACCCCAAGAGGAAGAGAAATTACAACGATTAGCGGAAGAATATAACTTTCATACTGAGCAGAAAGAATAAAGTAAACAAAGACTAAGCTTAACCCGAAAATCAGAAGGGTCTGAGATCCTGAATTTAATTCTTCTCTGGTTAATCCGGTAAACTCAACTGCATAATTTTGGTTTAATGTTTCACCTGCTACCTGCTGTATGGCAGTAATTGCATCTCCAGAACTGTACCCTGCAGAATTTCCTCCTGTAACCTTCACAGAAGTAAACAGGTTGTAACGGCTTACAGACTGAGGTCCGTATGCTTTCTTCAGAGTGACGAACTGTGAAATAGGAGACATTACTCCTGACCCAGTTTTTACATAGAGCTCGTTCAGGTTTTCAATATTTTTTCTGTTTTCAGGAAGCGCCTGAACCATAACTCTGAACTGCTTTCCATACTTTGTAAAGTCGGCAGTATAAATACCTCCGATATATCCCTGCATGGTAGCCAGAATATCACTTACGGAAACTCCCAGCTGTTTGGTCAGAGGAACATTGATCTCCATCTGGTACTGAGGATATTTTGTATTGAATGAGGTCTGGGCAAATTCAATTTCTGGTCTTTCCATCAGCTTTCCAATGAATTCATTTGTTTTATTATCCAGATCAGCATAGTCTCCACCGGATTTATCAAGCAGTACCATTTCAAAACCAGCGCTGCTACCAAATCCTGGTACACTTGGCGGCTGAAAGAATACGACTTTGGCATCAGGAACAGAGCCTACAATTCCGAATAATTTTTTGGTGATATCTTCTGACGTCTGTCCGTCTTTTTTCCTTTCTTCAAACGGTTTCAGCTTAACGAAAGCAAGGCCGTTATTACTTCCGTTTCCGGACAGAAATCCTCTACCGGTGGAAATCGTCACATTCTGTACTCCCGGAACTTTCATCGCATTGGCCTGAAGTGTCTTCAGAGCATTGTATGTTCTTTCCATAGAGGCTCCCGGAGGAAGCTGAACGTCTGTAAAGATAATTCCCCTGTCTTCTGTAGGTACAAAGCCTTTTTTCATGGTGCTGCTTGCCCAGAATAAAATTCCCCCGGTAACAGCGAAAATAATCAGAGTTACCCATTTATGTCTCAACAGGAATACAAATCCTCTTCCATAACGCTCAGTGGCTGTTTTGAAAGCAATATTAAATTTATAGAAGAATTTCTGAAGGAAATTGAGGTTGCTATATTCTTTATGATGTTCTGAGTGAGGCTTTAAAAATAATGAACATAAAACCGGGCTCAGTGTCAAAGCGTTGATCGCAGAAATAATGATCGCTATAATAAGAGTAATCCCAAACTGCTGATAGAAAACTCCTGTAGGACCTGTAATAAAAGTTACCGGAATAAATACCGCTGCCATTACCAAAGTAATAGAAATAATAGCTCCTGTGATTTCATCCATTGCTTCTACGGTTGCTTTCTTGGCATCCGCAATACCATGTTCCATTTTCGCATGGACGGCCTCGACGACGACAATCGCATCATCCACCACAATACCAATAGCCAGTACCAATGCGAATAAGGTTAACAGGTTTAGTGAATATCCAAATAAATTCAGGAAGAAGAACGCTCCCACAATAGATACCGGAACTGCAATAGCAGGGATCAGGGTAGATCTGAAATCCTGAAGGAAAATATAAACAACGATAAATACAAGAATGAAAGCTTCGATCAGGGTATGTACTACTTTTTCAATAGAGGCTTCAAGGAATTCATTTGTATCAAAGTTAAAGGTATACTTAACTCCTTCCGGAAATGTACCTTCGGCCGATTTCAGATATTCTTTAATATTTTTAATGATCTCCTGGGCATTGGATCCCGGGGTCTGGAAAATTCCCATACTGATGGAAGGGTTGTTCCCATTTTCTCCGACACCGGAATAAGACTGGCCGGCAAGCTCTACTTTAGCCACATCTTTCAACATTAGGCTCTGGCCGTTTCCAAGAGATTTAATAATGATATTATCATACTGCTCCTTATCATTGAATTTACCAACATACTTGATGATATATTCAAAAGAGCTTCCACTGTTCTGTCCTATAGAACCTGCCGCTGCTTCTCTACTCTGTTCGTTGATGGCATTGGTAACATCTGTAGGTGTGATGCTGTAGGCTGCCATTTTTGCAGGGTCCAGCCAGATTCTCATGGAGTAGTTTTTACCGCCGAAAACGTTGGCATCCCCTACACCATTGATCCTTTTAAGGTTCGGTATAATATTGATATTAAGGAAATTTTGAAGGTACACATCATCCAGATCCTTGTTTTCGGAATAGAAAGACATGTACATCAGGGCACTGGTCTGCTGTTTCTGCGTTACCACCCCAGAACGTGTTACCTCGGAAGGTAAAAGAGGTGTAGCTCTTGCCACACGGTTCTGTACGTTTACGGCCGCAATATCCGGATCTATTCCCTGCTTAAAGAAAACCTGAATCTGTGCAGAACCATCATTTCCGGCACTGGAAGTAATATAATCCATCCCTTCTACTCCGTTGATCTGTTCTTCCAGAGGTACTACAACACTTTTCATCACAGTTTCCGCATTGGCTCCTGTATAGTTCGTAGAGACACTTACTGTAGGAGGCGCAATATCCGGGTACTGGGTAACCGGCAGCGAGATAAGTCCTAAAACACCGAGTATAACAATAATAATTGATATAACGGTGGATAAAACCGGTCTGTTAATAAAATTTTTAATCATTTTTAGAATTTCGGTTTTATTGATTGAACAAGGCTATCCATTTTGACAGGTTTTTTCTTAATGGCTGTCCCCGGTTTTAATCCTCCAATACCTGCTGCAACAATGACTTCTCCTTTGTTCACACCAGATTTTATAAGAGCCAGATTATCTATTCTGTCTATGATATTTACTACAACATTTTTAGCGGTGTCCTTGTCTACCTTGTAAACATAAACAATACCCTGCTGCTCGTAAGTTGCACTTTCCGGCACCACCAATACATTATCATAATGCTGTGGAAATCTAATGGTTCCGCTGTTACCATTGCTTAATAGTTTTTGGGCATTCGTGAAGGCTACTCTGAACTGGATTGTCCCGGTTGTAGGGTCAATCTGTCCGGTAATTGCTTCAATCCTTCCTTTTTCGGGATAAAGGCTTCCGTTTGCCAGCTGCAGTTCTACCATCGGAAGGTTTTTAATCTTTTCAGGCATGGATGCACCCGGAGATTTTTCAAGGAAATCAAAATATTCTTTTTCATTCATTGAGAAATAGGCAAAAATCCCGGAAGTATCGGAGATTGTCGTCAATGCTGCCTGATCAGTAGGTCCTACCAAACTTCCCACTTTCAATGGAAGTCTTCCGATTACTCCGGAGATAGGAGCACGGATGATAGAATACTCGATATTGGCTTCTACACCCTTATAATTGGCAACTGCCTGTCTTTTTGCAGCATTCGCCTGTTGTAGCTGGGCCTGAGCCTGAGCCAGGTTAGCCTGAGCTGTCTGCAGCTGTACACTACTGATGATATTTTTCTCAACAAGAGGTTTCAGCTTATTGACTTCTACCTGTGCTGCATTTACAGAGGCCTGTGCTGCGGCAATTGTAGATTCTGCGGCACCGATACCGGCTTTGGAAGCTGCGGCATTTTCGGTCAGGATATTGGTTTCAAGACGGAACAGCGGCTGTCCTTTTGTGACATACTGTCCTTCGTCTACCAGCACCTGAGTAATATATCCCTGAATTTTTGCGCGGACATCATTATTTACCCTTCCTTGTATCGTAGCCGGAAAGGTCTGATAGCCCACTATATTTTTAGACTCCACAGAAACTACAGGATACGGTTTTGGTCCGTCCTGTTTTGGAGCTTCTTTTTTGCAAGCAGTCAGTGAAAACGCTGCAATAGAAAGTATAACTAGCTTATTATTCATTTTAAAGTTTATTAAGAGATTCCTGAATATTTTCTATGTTCTTATTTAAGAGAGCTTTGTACGCTTCTATCCGTTCGTTGTATTCATTATCATGATTTTTTTTAAAGTTGTTTAAGTCATCCAATAGTTTAAGTTCGTCCTCCATTTTTTGAACAATTTTTTCAAATCTGATTTTTTTATACTCATCATTGATGAAAAAATAACGTTTTCGCTCGTCCATTTTGTTGTGATCAATAATCAGCTGCGCATTCAGCAGTAATGAAATACTGGTAGAAACGGAGCTTTTACTCGCGGAAAGTACTTCCACAAATTCGTCAAAGGTAATTCCCACTTTCTCATAATCGAAAAGCAGGTAAGCATAAATCTTTGAAGCTAAAGGCGGTAGGTTGAAAACAGTGCCGTAAAATTTTACAGCATCTTGAAAAATTTTTTCATCAATTTCTATACTTTGGTGCATAATATAAAAATTTTGACAAAAGTAGAAATTAGTTCAGAACTAAACGAACAAACATGATAGAGTTTATAAATAGAGATTCTTTTAAAAATTCAATGAAACAGGATTTAACTTTTAGCTTAAATTATAATCTTCTCATAGGCTTTTCTCATGCCATCGGCCAGAAGTACTTCACCACAATAGGAATAACCCTTACTTTCAAGGATTTTTAGCATGGCCATATTATCATAATTTGTATCTACTTTTATACTTTGAATTTTCTGGTATCTTGTAAAATCTTCAATATGGTCAAATAATTTTTTTACCATACCCTGGCCAGCAAATTTTTCATCGACTGCCACTCTATGTACAACAACAAATTCTCCGTCACTCAGCCAGGCTCCTTCAATAGTACTGTAAGCCGGCTCATCATTTAAAATCAACGCTGCATATACGGCAATCTCACCATCAACGATAAAGACGTAACCAAAGCCTTTTTCAATGTCACTTTCTACGGTTCCCAGATTGGGATACCCGTTCTGCCATTGGTTGCTCCCGTCATGCTTTCTTCTTTCAATGGATTGCTGGATAATTCCCCAAATTACATCCCTGTCTTCAATTTCTGCTTTTCTTAGTTTGGCCTCTGAATTCATTGTTAGTTGTTTATTGAATTGAATGATTTAAGTATTTAAAATTTAAAGATTCGGATATTTAGATTTAAGTTTAGCTAAAGCCAATGGTGACTTTTTTAACTTTAATAAAGCCCGACTCTATTGAATAATCCAGTCAATGGGATCACTATTCACTATTCTAAATTTCTCCATCTTTAAATTTTAAATGCTTAAATTTTTAAATAATTATGTTATTTGAATCAAAAAACCGAAAACTAATTAAAATTAATTTTCGGTTCGAAGTAGTAAAATTTAAAATTATGAAATTGTTTTATTGATTTTCACTTTGTTGAAGATAAGCGTCTATAACTTCAAATGCATTCTTCTCATCTTCCAGCTTTACCATAATTTTTAATGACGTTGCCGTAGGCGTTGTTGTAAAAGTAAGGTAATTGTTCTCGACGCTGTTTGTAATTTGTGCATCATCCAATTTAGACTTTATTAACTGGATTTCTGAAGGCTTGTCACTTTCAAAAACCGATACTCTCGTACTTCTTTCCATATTCTATATCGTTTGAGTATCTAAATATACGATGTATTTTTTAAAATTACAAATCTTTGAATTTAAATTTTATTAATATTGTTTTCTATTTTATCAAGAGCTATTTGAATTTCTTCCTGAGTAACATTTAGATGTGGTCTGAAACGAAGCGAATGATCCCCGCACTGAAGAATAATCAACCCATCCTTGAAAAGCTCATTCATCAAACGGTTACGTTGTTCTGCGGAAGGTAGATCAATGGCACACATCAGGCCTCTTCCTCTTGCATTTGAAATTTTATCCGGATATTTCTGAGCCAGCTCTTTTAATTTTTCCAACAGATAATCTCCCACCACTCTTGCATTTTCAACCAGGTTTTCTTTTTCGATAACTTCCATTACCAACTGGAAACGAAGCATGTCGATAAAGTTTCCTCCAAACGTAGAATTGATTCTTGAACTTTCTCTGAAAACATTATTTGGGATCTCATCAAATTTTTCTTTATTAGCCAAAACACCACAAACCTGAGCTTTTTTCCCGAAAGAAATAATATCCGGTTTTGCAGTAAAATGCTGGAATGCCCACATTTTTCCTGTGATGGCAATACCTGTCTGAACTTCATCAAAGATCAGTAATATTTCGTTCTGATCACAAAGCTTTCTCAGTCCCATTAAAAACTCATCTCTGAAGTGATTGTCCCCACCTTCGGCCTGGATAGGCTCAATGATGATACACGCCACTTTATCCGGATTCATAAGAATTGCTTCTTCGATCTGAAGAAGGGCCAGCCTTTCATTCTTGATGGTTTCTTCTAAATTTTCTTCTGTGATAGGGAAAGATAACTTTGGATTTAAGATTCTTGGCCATTCAAACATTGGGAAATATTGATATTTTCTAGGATCTGAAGTATTAGTTAAGCTTAAAGTATAGCCGCTTCTTCCATGGAATGCCTGTCTGAAATGGATACATATCCCTGCTTCCGTCTGAAGTCCTTTTTCAAAATTCTTACGGGTTTTCCAGTCGAAGCATGCTTTCATTGCATTTTCCACTCCTAAAGTTCCCCCTTCAATAAAGAAAGCATACTGCAATTCCTCAGGAATCACTACTCTTTCAAAAACTTCCAGAAAGTGTGCATACTCCTCTGAATATACGTCTGCCAAAGTGGGTTTGTTGACAGCCATTTTTCCCAGCCACTCTGATCTTTCTACCAGATAAGGATGGTTGTAGCCTATTGAAGCTGATGCAAACATAGAGAACATATCCAGATACTCTCTGTTTGTAAGCTTGTCATACAGCCATGATCCGTGGGATTTTTCAATATCCATCACAAAATCAAAACCATCTGCCAAAACATGTTTTCCTACGGTTTCTTTTACTTTATTAACTTTTATATCGATTGTTTGTTCCATAATTAAAATAGTTGTGTGATTTAATAATTGAATGATTAAAAGGCTTAAACATTCAGGTTATTAATTTTTAGTTTTTGTTGAATTAACTTAAACCTAATTTTTATAAATCAAATTTAATCCCTTGTGCTAAAGGAAGTTGTGCTGTATAATTTATAGTATTGGTTTGTCTTCTCATATAGTATTTCCAAACGTCTGAACCGGATTCTCTTCCGCCTCCTGTTTCTTTTTCACCACCAAAAGCACCCCCAATTTCAGCACCTGAAGTTCCGATGTTTACGTTGGCAATGCCACAGTCTGAACCTGCATGAGAAAGGAATAACTCTGCTTCTCTCAGATTCTGTGTCATGATAGCAGATGATAATCCCTGAGGAACATCGTTCTGGATAGCAATTGCTTCCTCCAATGTTTTATATTTGATCAGATACAGAATCGGCGCGAAAGTTTCGTGCTGAACAATCTCGTAAGAATTTTTCACTTCTGCAATGCATGGCTTCACATAACATCCCGATTCGTATTCTTTTCCGCTTAAAACGCCTCCTTCAACTACAAATTTTCCACCTTCTTTCTTACATTTCTTGATAGCCTCTTCATACTGATTCACTGCATCTACATCGATAAGCGGTCCTACATGATTATTTTCATCCAGTGGATTTCCTATTTTCAACTGTCCGTATGCTTTTGCCAGTCTTGTTTTTACTTCGTTGTAAACGCTTTCATGAATGATCAGTCTTCTTGTAGACGTACATCTCTGTCCAGCCGTACCCACAGCTCCGAAAACAGCTCCTATAATAGACATGTCTATATCTGCATCTTTAGAGATAATGATCGCATTGTTTCCGCCTAATTCAAGAATAGATTTTCCGAATCTTTCTGCCACTTTTGAAGAAACCATTCTCCCCACTCTTGTAGAACCTGTGAAGGAAACCAGGGAAACCCTTTTATCATCAACCAGCTTCTGCCCGATCTCATGATCAGCAACCAGTACACTTGAAATACCTTCGGCAAGATTATTCTCCTTTAATACTTCAGACATAATGTTCTGACAGGCGATAGCACACAATGGTGTTTTTTCAGAGGGCTTCCAGATGGTAACGTTTCCGCAGATCCAGGCTAAAGCTGTGTTCCAAGCCCAAACTGCAACCGGGAAATTAAAAGCAGTGATGATTCCCACAACGCCAAGCGGATGGTATTGCTCATACATTCTGTGACCTGGTCTTTCTGAATGCATGGTATAGCCGTGAAGCTGTCTGGATACCCCTACTGCAAAATCACAGATGTCAATCATTTCCTGAACTTCCCCAAGACCTTCCTGAAGAGATTTACCCATTTCATAAGATACAAGTTTTCCAAGGTCATCTTTATATGTTCTTAATTTCTGACCTAACTGTCTAACGATCTCCCCTCTTTTAGGAGCAGGGATGGATCTAAATTCCTGAAACGCCTTCTGAGCCGTCTCAATTACTTTGTCATAATCACTTTCTCCGGAAGTCTTAATTTTAGCGATTAGTTTGCCATCTACAGGAGAAAAACTTTCTATCGTTTTCCCCGAAGCAAAATATTTTCCGCCCACTGAAGTCCCCTTATTTTCTTCTTTAATACCAAGGTTTTTGAGTGTTTTTTCGATTCCGAAATCCTTTACTTTTTTAGACATAAAATGTTTACTTTTCGTTTCCTCTAAAGATAGAAATATTATGCGAACCTCAAAATTTTAATTTTTAACATGCTTTTTATTTGGACTAATTATAAACATGCTTATCTTTGTGATGTAATATTTGACATTCAGACATGGAAAATTCACAGGAAAATAACAATTCGAAGTTCAAGAAGTGGTTCAAGCGTGTAGGCTGGGCTGGATTTGCATTTTTCACGATCAAAGGCCTGATTTGGCTCGTTATATTCTACTTCGGGGCAGATACGCTTCAAAGTTGTATAAAATAAAAAGCAGAGAAAATTTCTCTGCTTTGCTTTTTAATAAGGTTACTGAATTGTTATTATACTGCTATTAGTTTATTAAAACCAATCTTCACTCTCATCTATTCATCTTTATCCTCTTCTTCATCTTTCTTTTTCCTTCCTGAGCTGACCAGACTTTGATGCAGCAGATACTCGATCTGCCCGTTTACACTCCTGAATTCATCATTCGCCCACTTCTCCACCAGCTTATAGGTAGCTTCATCGATTCTTATGACGAATGATTTTTTGCCTTTAGTTTCAGAGGATTTTGAAGTTTTTTCCGATTTCATTTTTTCTCTTTGCCTGTTTAATAATACTTTTTAATATGCAAAAGATGCAAAGATTTCGTTTAAATAAACTTTATATCCTTTCGCAAGATGATTGCCCAGCTAAGTTTATTATGAAATCTAAGTATTCATTCTTCACTTTTTCTCTCCATTTAATTATAAAGAGTTCCTGCATTTAAAATTGGTTGGGCTGCTTTTTCACCACAAAGCACCACCATCAAATTGCTGACCATAGCCGCTTTTCTTTCATCGTCAAGCTCTACGATATTCTCCTCTGAAAGCTTTTTCAGAGCCAAGTCTACCATTCCAACAGCGCCTTCCACGATCTTGGTTCTTGCGGCTACGATAGCTGTAGCCTGCTGTCTCTGAAGCATAGCTCCAGCTATTTCTGAAGCATAAGCAAGGTGTGAAATCCTGGCTTCCTGAATCACAATACCTGCTTTTGAAAGACGGTCAGTAAGTTCCTGCTCCAAAATAGAATTGATCTTATCTCCTCCTTCTCTTAAAGTAATTGGTGCATGATCGTCTTCTAAATTATCATAAGGAAAACTCATCGCCAAATGACGCACTGCAGCTTCGCTCTGCATTCTTACAAAGTCCGAATAACGCTCCACATCAAAAGCCGCTTTATAAGTATCTCCTACTTTCCAAACCATCACAACAGCAATTTCAATGGGGTTACCCATTTTATCATTTACTTTCAGAGTCTGTCCCTGAAGGTTTTCTGAACGTAATGACATTTTCTGTGAAGAATACAAAGGATTAATAAAAAATAAGCCATTGTCCTTTACCGTTCCCACGTATTTTCCAAAGAAATTAAGCACCCTTGAATGATTCGGCTGAATAATCATCAGCCCCTTTAGAAAGAAGCAGAACAGCAGGAAGCACAGCATCGCAATGATCACGTATGTAATACTTTGCTCAACTCCGGAAATAAAAAAATAAACCGCTCCGGCAAATAAAACCAGACAGAATACTAATGCCAGATAGCCCGACATGGGCTTTAATACTTTTTCCATGATTGTAATTTTTAATTTGATACTATTTTGATATCATAAAGATATGGATAAGTTTTGAATTTTAAGTGATGAATGATGAATTTTTTTCGGATACGAGTTTTGAGTTGCAGGTACGGGTTATAACCTCAATAATATCAAAAGTGAAAACCCTTATCCCGCATTCTGCAACACACAAAAAATCCCGGAAAATAAATTCCAGGATTTCAGTTGTTATATTGTAAACGTTTTATTTCTTCATTAATACTTTAAATTTGAAGTAAGAAACAGCTGATAAAAGAAGCATTGTTCCTAATCCGATGTATACCCAGGCCGGAACCGGAACCGGATCTCCAGCTGCGTAGGAGTGAAGTCCACTCAGGTAATAATTCACCCCGAAGTATGTCATTACCATAGAACAGAATGCAAACATAGTAGCTACGTGGAATGCCCATCTGCTTCTTAATCCCGGAACCAATCTCATGTGCAATACGAATGCATATACCATAATAGAGATGAAAGCCCATGTTTCTTTCGGATCCCAGCTCCAATATCTCCCCCATGATTCGTTGGCCCAGATACCTCCTAAGAAGTTTCCTACAGTTAAGGCAAAAAGACCGATCGTCAGTGACATTTCAGAAACGATAGTTAATTCCTTTAATGTCGTGTCATGGTGAAGCTTGTGAGTGTCCTTGTTGGCAATAATAAAGAATACCAGACAGATCACAGCAATAATCATTGAAAGGGCAAAAAATCCATAACTTGATGTAATGATTGCTACGTGAACAATCAGCCAGTAAGATTTCAGTACCGGAACAAGCGGCGTAATCTGCGGATCAAGCGCTGAACCTCCGTGCGCAAATCCCATCATAATAACCGCCACCATGAATCCTGCAGCAGGGATCAGAGCATTAGCATTTCTGTACAGGAGAAGTCCTGCCGTAATACCTACCCAAGAGATAAAGATAATCGCTTCATATCCGTTACTCCAAGGTGCGTGTCCTGAAATATACCATCTCGCTACAAGACCTAAGAAGTGACATAAATACCCAACCAAGCCTATAGCAATGATTACCTTGATTACTTTATTTAAAACCTTATTAGATTTGAATAATTCTACAAATCCTAAGATTAGAATCAGCCCCCCGATCAGAGTGTAGAAGATCAATAATTTAAAGTTAATATTCACTTTGTTCATGAAAACCTCAAGATCCACTTTAGATTTTGCAGGAACAACTGCTTTACCCCATTTCTGCTGATATTCTGAAAGTTTTGCCAGTTCAGCATCTGCCTTGCTCCAGTTTCCTGTTTTCTGAGCGGTAAGAGCTTCTGCAAAATAAGGCCCCATTACCTGCTGCGATTCCATATCCGGCTCGAATTTCTGATCCAGCCAAGAATGCCATGTGTGGTTGGCATCATTCTTTACAGGAACGATTCTCATAAACTGACCACTGAAAAACTCGTTGAAAATCTGCACTCTTTCGTTTACAGAAATTACTTCTTTGTCATAATTGGTCTGCTCAGAAGGTTTTTTACGGAATGCCGTGTTATAATCACTTTCCAGAATATAGGTAAGATTACCGTTGGCATCTGCCGGGAAAAGATTCATCAGCGAAGTGTACCCTTCATCATCAGCTTTTGTTTTATTTTTTAATTCGTCACCTCCCTTCGTTCCCACTTTGATCATAGGAACCATAGTCCAGCTTGGAGTATCCGTGTTGATGGAAAGGAACCATTGATTTGCTGTCAGAAATTTTCCGTCTGTTCCTTTGAATTCGTCTTTCTTATATAATTTTCTTAAAATATCTAATGCTGCTGTATTGATAGGAACAATTCTTCCATCGAAATTCTGCACCAGAAGGTATCCGAATTTATCAGCATGTTCTTTATTGATTCTGTTTCGTGCAATGATTTCATCCGGAGAGATAGATCTCATTTTGTTCATTGGTGTTGCCAGAGAGTTCTGTTTTGGAGCGGCACCATCAAGAGGTTGGACAGACGGAGCCTGCGCGTGAGTATGTCCGTCACCTTCTACATGTACATGTTCCCTGCTTCCGTCAGTGGTCCCATGTGTTTCAATTTTCTGTGCGCTTAAGCCTAAACTTAATAACACTAAAAGGACTGCTGCTGTCTTCTTTTTGTTAACATCGGTCAGCATTTTATTTAGTTTCCAGAAGTGAGTTCCCTTCCAGAAGAAGATCACAAACATTCCTAAGAACAGAAATCCATACCCGATGTAGGAGATAATCGTTCCCCAGAAATCGTGATTTACAGAAAGTACGGTTCCCATTCTGTCCGGATCAAAGCTTGACTGGAAGAAGCGATAACCTTTATGATTAAGAACGTGGTTCATGTAAATTTTATATGGAGTTTCTTTTCCTTCGTCAATAATTTTTACGTGACTTTCATAAGCACTCGGAGAGCTACTTCCCGGATAGGTTTCCATCACAAAATCATCCAGTTTCAATGCAAAAGGCGTATTATATATTTTAGGTCCGAAACCTACCATAATATTCAGGCCGTCCATTGTTACCTGCTTGTATGCATTCGGGTTTCCTTTTTCTACAGAAAGATCTACCATTTGTTTTGTTTTTGGCCCCTGGAGTTCTATTCTCATTACGTCGGGTACCATGGCATCTTTCTTTTTATCACCCTCGAAAGCCATGAGTCTTCCTTTTTTAAGACCTTCCGGAACAACCAGTTTCAATTCGTTGATGGTATATAAACTTCTCAGTACCAAAGGCTGGAATTCATCTTTCTTTGTACTTCCCGTAGCCTGCGTTGCCATAGTCATAAAGGCAGCATCAACAGGAGTTTTAATGAATAGTTTTCCATCTTCTTTTTTAAATTCTACGGCACCTTCAATCGCTCTGTTGAACGTTACCAAAGTTCCGTTGATGGATTTTGTCTCTCCCGGTTTGATGTAAATATTCTGCCTTCCGGTAGTTCCGGTAGACACCAGGTGAAGATATTCTGCTCCGTTGGGTTCAGCAATTAAACTGTCCTTCTTTCTCTGGATATAATCTTTGGTGAACACTTTCACTTCCTTTCCGTGGAAATCATAAGTTGCCTTAAAGTCTTTATGTAAAGGTGACATCAGGTAAGGAACATCCTGATAGTTAAGAACATCTCCTTTCTCCTCGATCTGGATCTTAAAGAAATTCTTATCCGTCACAATCTCATTGGAAGTTTCACCTTCTCTGATGTGCATGGTCCCTTCAAAACTGATATATCTTGTAATAGCACCTCCTATAAAAATAAGAATGAAAGAAAGGTGAAATACCAGAACGGGCCATTTTTCTCTTTTCCAAAGACGATACCGTGCGATATTCCCTATGAAGTTGAGAATGAGCAGAAACATGATTAGTTCAAACCATTTTGCTTCATAAATTAACGCTTTAGCTGTAGGAGTTCCGTAGTCGTTTTCTAAGAACGTTGCATACGCCATTGCAAATGCATACACCAGTAACAGCACAGCCATTGTTCTGGTTGAGATAAGAATATCTTGGAGCTTCTTCATGATTTATTTTACTTGACATGCAAAAATAAGGATGATAAACAACAAAGAAGCTAAAAAAAGCTGTTTTTTGTCATTTAAAGGCCTATTTCAGTTATTTTGAACCATTCTTAATAATGCAAAATTCATTACGGAAAATTCAATTTTTAAGATCATAAAATTCCGGATATAATTTACCTATCCCAATGATTGAGATATTCTATCTCAACAATAAAATATAAAGTTAGTGAAGAGTAATCATTATTCTCAAGAACCTTAACATTTTAAATAAGAAACCACCTTTACTGTAATTCTCAGCACTATTTAGAAAATATTTTAATGTAATATTGTTAACAAAACCAAGGTCACATAAAATATCAGAACATTTTTGATAAGATTTTTCATTTTTTTTACGTTTTTAAACTTTATGGAACAAAATTAGTGGAGCAATAGCTGCTGATATTTGAGCTAGGTCAAAAGCACCTAGTGTAAGTATATTTCAGTGAAAAAAAATGTCTTAAAAACGCTGTATAATTTTAAAAAATAACCCTAAATTACGCTATCTTTTTGAAGAAAAAAAGATTCTATTAATGTTGAAAAAACATTAAATTTGCCACATTGATATTATGGATAAAAAGACACAGACAAAACAGACCGAATCGCCTGATAAAGGCAGAATATTATCTAAGCCGCGCATATTTTTCGGGCTTACCTTTATACTTTTCTCTGTCGTTCTGGCATTTTCGTTCGTCTCTTATTTGATGAACTGGAAAGCAGATCAGAGCCAGGCAGGAACTATGACCGACAAAACTATAAAATCTTCAAATATTTTTGGGAAGGTGGGCGATTGGCTGGGAAATATTTTTATATTCGAAAGCATCGGGATCGCATCGTTCATCATTGCCTTTCTATTTTTGGTTGTGGGAACCTTGATTCTTAAAAAAAGAACCTTCAAACCTTGGAAAACCATCGGACATTCTTTGTTTTTCATCTGCTGGCTTCCTATTTTTATGGGAGCAGTGACTAAAGGACAAGGTGTTTTGGGAGGTGTTTACGGATACCAGATCATGGATTATCTGAATGCTATCATTGGCCCTGTAGGACTTTGGGTGGTACTTGTTTCAAGCATTCTTTTATATTTCATTTTGGAATTCAATCTTCGTCCGAGCTCTATTAAAGCTAAGCTGGACAAGATCAATGACAGTACAATCGGCAAAGTTAAATCCATGATGCCAAGTTCCGAGGAAAACTTTGAGGCAGATACCGAACTTGAAGAGGAAGCTGCAGAAGCCGGCCAGAATGTTACCGTTACAGACGTTTCAAATAAAGCAAAAACTAAAGAGCAGGAACCGATAAACGTTCCTAAAGGATTTCCGGAAGTTCAACCCCTAACAGACCCGGAAACTATAGTAACGCCTAATCAAACTTCTTTCGAAGAGGAAAAAAAGCCTGTCAGCTTAAATCTGAATGCAAAACCTTATGTTCCTACTTCAACTCCGGAACAGGCTTTTGATGTAACACCGGTAAGTCCGGCTATTAGTCCGGTTCCACCAGTTTCTACCCCAGCGCAGGATAACATTAAATTTAATGTAGAGATCGCTCCGGTAGTAGATGTACTGGATGATTCGGACAGAAAATCACAGGAACTTGTAGAAAAACACGGACTGTATGATCATAAACTTGATCTGGCGGGTTTCCAAATGCCTACAGTGGAATTGCTGAAAGATTACGGAAGCGAAGAAATCTCAATTAACCAGGAGGAATTAGAAGAAAATAAAAATAAAATTGTAGGCCTTTTAAAGAACTTCAATGTCGGCATCTCCGAGATCAAGGCAACGATAGGACCAACGGTTACTTTATATGAAATTGTTCCGGAAGCCGGAATCAGAGTGTCAGCTATTAAAAAACTTCAGGATGATATTGCCCTGAACCTTTCTGCCTTAGGAATCAGAATCATTGCCCCAATGCCTGGAAAAGGAACGATAGGAATTGAAGTGCCGAGGAAAAATCCTACGATGGTTTCCATGCGTTCTGTTATTGCTTCTCACAAATTCCAGAATACGGACATGGATCTCCCTGTAGTTTTCGGAAAAACTATTTCTAATGAGGTATTCATGGCCGATCTTTCAAAAATGCCTCACTTACTGATGGCAGGTGCTACAGGTCAGGGTAAGTCTGTAGGAATTAATGCCATTCTTACTTCTCTCCTCTATAAAAAACATCCAAGCGAACTCAAATTCGTTATGGTAGATCCTAAAAAGGTGGAACTTTCATTATACTCAAAAATTGAAAGACATTATCTGGCTAAACTTCCTGATGCTGATGAAGCGATTATCACAGACACTAATAAGGTGATTAATACCCTGAATTCACTTTGCATAGAAATGGATACAAGATATGACCTTCTTAAAAATGCATTCTGTAAAAACTTAAAGGAATACAACAAAAAGTTTACGGAAAGAAAATTAAATCCTGAAAACGGACACCGTTTTCTCCCTTATATTGTATTGGTTGTAGACGAATTTGCCGACCTTATCATGACCGCAGGTAAAGAAGTTGAGCTTCCGATCGCCAGACTCGCGCAGCTTGCAAGAGCCGTAGGAATTCACCTGATTGTTGCTACGCAGAGACCTTCTGTCAATGTAATTACGGGTATGATCAAGGCTAACTTCCCGGCAAGGGCTGCCTTCAGAGTAATTTCCAGTGTGGATTCAAGGACTATTCTGGATTCCCCGGGTGCAGACCAGTTGATCGGTAAAGGTGATATGCTTTATTTCAACGGAAATGAGATCTTAAGACTTCAGTGTGCATTCGTAGATACACCTGAAGTGGAAAGATTGGCAGAATATATCGGCGAGCAGAAAGGTTATTCATCCGCATTCCTGCTTCCTGAATTTGTGTCTGAAGATTCTACCAGTACAGTAGGTGCTTTTGATCCGAATGAAAAGGATGCCTTGTTTGAAGAAGCTGCAAGAATTATTGTTTCTACACAGCAGGGATCTACTTCTATGCTACAGAGACAGCTGAAACTGGGCTACAACAGAGCAGGCCGAATTATGGACCAGCTTGAAGCCTCTGGTATCGTGGGAGGATTTAATGGCGCAAAAGCAAGAGAGGTGATTATCAGTGATCTACATTCTTTGGAACAGTTTTTGGAAGATTTGCGTAGTTAAAGGAAAAATGCTTTATAAATTAAACCTTGAAGCATTAGAATGTTTAAAGTTATTAAATAAGAAAATGAAAAATATTATTTCAAAAGTTATAGTCGGAAGTTTTGTAATAGGTGCTGTAGGATTTGCCCATGCACAAAAAATTGATGCAAAAGCTAAAAAAATTCTTGACGATATCACAGCCAACTACAAATCTAAAAAGAATTCTTACTTCAAGTTTTCTTTCGGAACTGGTGTGAATGGACAGGTGACGAAAACAGAACCGGGAATTTACTATTCTGCAGGAGATAAATACAAGCTGAAGATCATGGATACTGAACAGATCTTCGACGGAAGCAAAATCTACAATATCAATGCAGATGACATGGAGGTAACCATTGCAAAACCTAACGGAAGCAGCAGCATGTTCTCCCCTATCAATTATCTTTCAACCTACAGAAATGATTATAATGTAACTTATAACGGGAAAAAGAATGTAAACGGAGTGAATGCAGATTTCATTCAATTAACTCCTGTAAAATCCAACGGAATTCAACACGTCTATCTTTTTGTAGATTCTGCGAAAAAGCAGATGGTGAAACTGGAGCAGCACGGAAATAATAAAGATGTAGCTGTAATTGCCATCAAGGAATACAAGGAAAATCAGACCCTGGATGCTAATATGTTTGTTTTTGATAAGAATAAGTTTAAAAACTACATCATCACAGAGCTTTAAAGGAGAAAAAGGGAAAAGAGTCATTTACTTCTTCACCTGTTAAATAAAAAGTAATAAAAATATAAGAGCCACAAGTAAAACTTTGTGGCTTTTTGATTAATTTTGGCGCATGTTAAAAATACTAGACCGATATATCATAAAAACCTTCTTTGGACCGTTTTTCTTTATATTCAGCGTTTTGTTTTTCATCTTTATTGTAAACATTATCTGGGTTCAGCTGGGGCAGTTCATGGGAAAAGGATTAAGCTACTGGCAGATCCTTAAACTTCTTTTTTACCTTGGAGTGAGCGTTATCAGTATGGTACTGCCGCTTACGATCCTTTTGGCGAGCATCATGTCCTTCGGTGAGTTTGGAGAGCGGTATGAACTCGCAGCAATGAAGGCCGCAGGAATTTCCCTTACAAGAGTAATGGCACCCCTGATGGGAATATCAATCATACTAGCGGTCATGCTTTTCTTTTTCTCCAACAACATTATTCCTGATTTTCAGAAAAAGGCAAAAAACATGCTTTTCAATATTGCACAAACCAAACCGGCGCTTAATTTTACGCCCGGACAGTTCATCGATCAGATTCCTGGGTATATGGTAAAGTTTGATAAAATCAATGGTGAAAATGGTGAAAGCATTGAAGGCGTTTTTATACATAGAAAAGCCGGCACTTATGAAAATCAGCAGTCTATTGTGGCAGAAAAAGGAAAATTTGTGCCTGCAGCTAATAAAAACTATCTGAAGCTGGAGCTTTATAATGGTTATATACTTGAAGACAATTTTGCAGGAAAAGGTGAGAATGTAAGACTGAAACAACCCGATCAGTCCATCAAATTTGACACTTTAGTTTCACACTTTGACATCAGCGAGATCATTAACAAGGCCATTGAAAAGGAGCAGATTACGGACGATTACCGTTTTCAGACGTATGGTCAGCTTAATGGAACGGTTGCTAAAAATAAGAAAGAGAATGCCACATTTTTTTCAAATATCGGTGCTGATGTTTTGAGCCAGACCAATTCCGTGATCAGTTATATGGATATAACGAAATCCAAAGCAGTTGCAAAACAACAGATCAAGCTGGATACCGTAAAGGAACAGAAAAAACTGGAGATCATCTCTAATGCCTATAACAGGCTGGATAATCTGAAATCTACATCCATGGGGAAAAAGAGTGAATTCAGCTCAAACGTAAAATACTTCAGCAAGGTTGTTATTTACCAGCAGAGAATTATTTCTTATTCCGTAACGTGTATTATCTTTTTCCTGATTGGAGCCAGTTTAGGATCCATTATCAGAAAAGGAGGAATGGGACTTCCGGTAATCATCGCAATCGTTATTTTCATCGTTTTTTATGTAATGAATCTTGGTATTGAAAACATTGCATGGGGAGGCGGAATGAATCCCTATCTGGCAGCATGGCTTCCTAACCTTATCCTTCTGCCATTCGGAGTATGGATGACCTATAAAGCGCTTACCGATTCACAATTATTTGATGCTGAAAAATATAAAGCAGTCTTCAAACCAATCACAAAGAGATTCTCAAAAAACAAAGAACATCAGAGATATCAGTAATTCTCTATTAAACGATTTAAAAATTAAAGATATTTAGTCCCGGTATTTCCGGGGCTTTTTATTGGAAGCTGTAGTATTTAACCTGAGTTCGGGATAGGAAAACACCTGAAATTGTATTTTTATCGCAAAGGCAAACAAAGCAGATCTTTTGACATGTTAATAAGAAAAACAAGGGCATTTCATTCAGCAAAGTAAGACCAATACATTTTCCCTGTATTGCTTAAGTGAAACGGCTTTGTCTATCTTAAAAAATTAAATGAATGCTTTTTAAAGCTTTTGTTTACCCTTGCGTTTAATTTAATCCTTATCCCGTATTCAGGTTATTTATTTCTTTTTGTTATAAGTTATAAAAGCTATATTTACAAAAGTTTGTTAAAAACAATAATATGAAAAAAACATTACTATTTAGCCTGTTTACATTGATATCATTCAATACCTATGCACAGGAAGACCACACAGATTATGAATTGAGAACCGATGAAAAATACGGTTATATTATCGATAAGGGTGGAAAGAAAATTGAAGGAATTGTAAGACTGAACGGAGATGCTATGAACCCGTGGAGCAATCAGAAAAAAGTAAAATTCGTGGCAGTGTCGGATATCGATAAGTCCAAGAAGAAACAAAAGTTCAAGACCCTCGATCCGGACGACATTAAAGAATATGTTGCCTTTGATGAGAACAATGATGAAAGACATTTTGAAATGATCAAGTATACCAATACCAAAGAAGGCTTTAATACAGCTACCGGAGGTTTAAGTGGGAATATCAAAGCATTCAATAACCTTACAAAAAGTAATCAGTTTGCAGAAGTGGTAAAAGACGGTAAGATCAAAGTCTATAAATTATACGGCTACCCTACCACATTCTCCGCCGGCGGCCAGATCGCAGTAGCAGAAAAGGAAACAGAAAGAATGAGAAATTCCCCTTCTTACATTTATTCTAAAAAAGGAGGTAAGATTGAGGAACTGACTCTAGCCAAAGCCAAAATGATCATTGCAGACTGCAGCTATGCAAAAGGCAAGTTAACAAGCGGCTCTTATGCCTCGCTTAAAAATGATGAAAAGAAACGATCAGGGTTAGGAAAACTGATCAAAAGCCAGATTGACGATGTGATGTCCAATGTCCCGCAAATTGTGGAAGAAGTTATCACGGATTACAACGAAAACTGTAAATAAAAACTAAGTACAGAGACTTTCCATTGAAAGTCTCTTTTTTGTTGCTGTAGAATTTTTGTAATTTTATAAACCTCCAAATAGCTATCATATGAGAACAATGCTCATCGCAGCTATACTGTTGCTTGCTTTTTCGTGTAAAAAAGACAAAAATAAGGCAACTCATACGACATCTGTTTCCACTAACAGCATGATTCTAAAAAAGAATCCACCCCAGAAACATACAGCTGACTCTATAGCCGAAATAAAAAAGGAATATGGTATTCTTCAGACACACCTGGAGGCAAAAAAATTGAGATCCAATGGTTTTACATATAACTGTAACGAAGAACCCTCAGGAGAAGCTACTTTCTTTTCGGATAAGGATGAAGTTAAAATAATAGAACATTTTTATACTGAACACAGTCATTTTTCAGCATCTGAAAAATATTTCATTAAAAACGGAGAACCCTTCTTCATATTTAAAAAAGAAACCGTGTGGAGTTTTGATGGCGGAACGCCGGAAAAGCCAATCACTAAAGATGACATTACAGAAACGCGCATCTATCTTCAGAATAATAAACCTCTGAAATGTCTTGAAAAGAAATACAGCATAAGATCGGATAGCAAAGAAAAGAATATTTCGGATCAAATCTCCGGAAAAGAAATTCAGTGCAGTCCAGGTGAACTTTTAAAAACCTATCAGTCCCTGTTGAAACATAAAAATCAGAAAGGAGAAATAAAATGTCTGTAAACAAAAGAGGCTTCATATGAAACCTCTTTTTTATTTTTAAATCTAAAATTATACTTTCATAATTTCAGCTTCTTTCGTCTTAAGATGCTCGTCACAAAGTTTTACATATTTGTCAGTAAAAGCCTGGATCTCGTCCTCCACACCCTTTACAACATCTTCAGAAATACCTTCTAACTTTTTAAGTTCTTTCAACCCGTCCTGTCTCGCATTTCTTACTGTTACTTTGGTACTTTCAGCTTCTACTTTAGCCTGCTTTGCAAGTTCTCTTCTTCTCTCCTCTGTTAAAGGCGGAACGTTAAGAATGATATTTTCTCCGTTATTAGAAGGTGCAAAACCTAAGTTCGAATTGATGATTGCTTTCTCAATAGCACCGATAGCAGTTCTGTCCCAAGGCTGAATAGAAATAGTCATTGCGTCCGGTACAGAAACATTCGCAACCTGGTTCAGAGGAGTTGGAGCTCCATAGTATTCCACCATTACATCCTGAACCATTGCCGTAGAAGCACGTCCTGCTCTAATTCTTTGAAATGCATGATCCAAGTGCTTTACAGCAGCGTCCATGTCGTGCTTTACAGATTCTAATATAAGATCTAATTCTTCCATTATATAGTTAAAATTTGATAAATTACACATTTTTATAAATGATGATTGATAAGTAATAAATGATCAGTAATGAATAAAATTCAAATTATTAAATTTTTCAATTACTTAATCCATCACCTACAAATCTACTAAAGTTCCTACATTCTCTCCATCCACAATTTTCTCTAAATTCCCATCCTTATTCATATCAAATACGATAATCGGTAATTTATTCTCGTGGCTTAAAGTGAAGGCTGTCATATCCATTACTTTGAGATTTTTAGCATACACCTCGTCGAATGAAAGTGAATTATATTTTACAGCATCTGCATTCTTTTCAGGGTCCATATCATAGATTCCGTCTACTCTGGTTCCTTTTAAAATTACATCTGCACCGATCTCGATAGCTCTTAAAGTCGCTGCTGTATCTGTTGTAAAATAAGGGTTTCCTGTTCCAGCCCCGAAAATTACTACTCTACCCTTTTCAAGGTGTCTTACTGCTCTTCTTTTGATGAAAGGCTCAGCTACTTTATCCATTTCAATCGCAGACTGAAGTCTCGTTTTAATTCCTGCATCTTCCAACGCTCCCTGAAGAGCCATTCCGTTGATCACAGTTGCCAGCATTCCCATATAATCTCCCTGCACCCTATCCATTCCTTTTGCAGCACCTGCTACTCCACGGAAAATGTTTCCTCCTCCAATAACGATCGCAACTTCGCAGCCTTTTTTCACTACTTTCTTAATCTCTTCTGCATATTCCTGCAGTCTTTCATTGTCTATACCATATTGTCTGTTCCCCATTAAGGCCTCACCACTCAGTTTAAGAAGGATTCTTTTATATTTCATCTTTAATTTTTAATAAGCTTTACCGGAGTAATTTTCTCCGAAATTTAATTTTGCAAATATAATCATTAAAAATATTGAATAAAGAAAAATATTTACGCAGAAATAATGTCAGAAATATTTTGATAAGTACGAAAAAGGATTATTTTTGCATTAATTATAAATTGAATTGAAGAAAATTGTCATTTTTTCATTATTTCTATCAGGAATTGTTTCTTATGCACAAACAGGAACAAATGTTTATCCTTTCTTAAACATCCCTGTATCTGCCAGACAGGCTGCCTTAGGTGGCGATGCAATTTCCATCAGAGATCATGATGTTTCCTTTGCTATTGCAAACCCGGCCCTCTTAAATAAAGATTCAGACAAACAGCTTTCAGTGAATGCCGCAGCTTACTTGGCTGACTCCAAATATGGAACTGTTGCCTATGCCAGAGACTTTGATAATGGACATATGGCAACTATCAATGCCAGATACATGACCTACGGAAGCATTCCCAGAACCGATGAAAGCGGCGAACAAAACGGCGAATTCAAAGCTTCAGATGTAGCAATAGGTGCAGGCTATGCTTATCAGTTCGAAGAAGACTGGACTATTGGTGGTGGCATCAATTTCATTACTTCAAAAATTGACAACTATACTTCTTCTGCCATCTCCGGAACTGCAGGAGTTACCTACCATAATAAAAAGAACAAAGAAGTTCTTTCCCTTGTCATGAGGAATTTTGGCTTTCAGCTGAAATCATTCAACGGAACCAGGGAAGACCTTCCGTTCAGGGTAGATCTCGGATATACCAGAATTCTTAAGGCTATTCCACTTGCCGTTACCATTACGGCCCACGATCTTCAACAGTTTGATATTTCTTCGGAATATAATGTGAACGGTCAGGAAGTAGGCTTCGGAAGAAAGCTGGCAGACCACTTTTCTATAGGAGCAGAACTTTTTCCTGAAAAAAGTTTCAATATCAGGCTTGGGTATAATGCGAAAAGAGGAAACGAACTTGCCGTGGCAGATCAGAGAAATTTTTCGGGACTTTCAGGCGGATTTGGAATTAAATTACGAAGATTTCGTATAGACTATGCCCATATCCGTTATCACAACTCATCCAACGTCAACCAGATAGGAATCTCTATGGACCTTAGCAGCCACGCAGGAGAGTAATTCCAAAACGAAAATTTACATAACAATATAGATTTTCTTCTGTACAACCTTGATTTTTTAAAAAAATTCTTGAAATTTGCGGTATGAAAAAACCTGTAATAGCTATCGATGGGTACTCGTCTACCGGAAAAAGTTCAATCTCCAAAGTGATTGCCGATAAACTGGGCCTTATACACCTGGATACCGGTGCACTTTACAGGGGAGTTACATGGTTTGCCATACAAAACTGCATGAATGATGATGGCTTTATCGATCTTCAGGAACTATTCTCTTCCTTAGATCAGATTGAGCTTGAATTTAGAAACAGTGACAACGAACTGGTTCTTTACCTCAATCATATTGATATTTCAAAACAGATCCGCACCACAGAAGTTTCAGATAATGTAAGTATTGTCGCAAAACAAAAAGAAGTAAGAGATTTTCTTCTTCAATCCCAGCGTTCGCTGGCAGAAAAAGGAGGCATTATTATGGACGGACGTGACATAGGGACAGTAGTTCTGCCAAATGCGGACTATAAATTCTTTCTTACTGCCAGTATTGACGAAAGGACCAACAGAAGATATTTTGAACTGGCAGGCATGGGAATCCAGACAGACAGAGAACAGGTAAAGCAAAACCTTACAGATCGCGATAAGATTGACAGTGAAAGGGAAATAGCCCCGTTAAGGCAGGCTGAAGATGCCATCGTTATCGACAATACAACGCTTACAAAAGATGAAACCATAGATCTGATTCTATCTCACATTAAAAAGATTTAACAATTTTTAATAGGCACAATACCTCCTTTGGTATACAAATTGTAGATTTTAATACAGTAAAAACTAATATTTATTAACTATTAAAAAAGCTTAAAATGTCTAAAAACGGAAAAAATACAGCAGGTATATTGGCAGGACTTCTTGCAGGTGCTGCAGCAGGTGTAATCTTAGGAATGCTTTATGCGCCTGAAGAAGGTAAAGAAACAAGAAAAAAAATCAAAGATAAAGCAGGTGACCTAAAAGACCAGGCTAAAAACAAATACGGCGAGGTTTCTGAAAAAGTAAAAGATCAGTACAGCAATATCTCTTCTACTTTCAAAGAAACTGCCAGCAGTGTAGCCCATACGGTAAAAGACGGATATGATAAATATAAAGATCAGATTGTTTCCAAAACTGCAGACGTAGTAAAGGATGTAGAAGCGGAACTGAATGATCTTAAAAAATAAATAGTTTATTTTTTGAGTAAATTATAGGAAGGAACTTTTTGCACGAAAGTTCCTTTTTTTGTAACTTTAAAAAAAAACAATGATAGAAACTATTAAAGAATATGCATCAAAGAGAATAGATCTTCTGAAAATTGAAGCTACTGAAAAATCTTCTCTTTCTGCAGGGCTTATTACCTACTTTGTAGTGCTGCTGGTTGCTTTTACGTTTTTTATTATCCTTTTTAATTTTGGAGTGGCATTTCTTATCGGCAAGGCGCTGGATAACACCTCTTACGGTTTCCTGATCGTTGCTGGATTTTATGTTGTGGTAATGGCATTTATCATTGCTTTTAAAAATAAGATTGTCAATATAGTAGCAGATCAGGTTATTAAATTTTTAAATCATTAAGCTATGGGCAGAAATTACGAAAGCATCGAAGAACTAAGAAGAAAGAAAAAGCTGCTTAAAAGCGAGATCAATGATCTGGAAAACCTTCTTACCTTTAAAAACACAAAAGAAAGCCTGAGCGCATTCACCAATGGCCTTACAGATCAGTATCTCCAGGAAAAAGTAGATGATGACGGTGATGAAAAAGTAGTTCTCCGAAAAGATGTCATTGCCAGGCATCTGACTTCCGAAGTAAAAGACATGTTCATCAATAAACAAACTGCTGTGGGAATTGCAAGTACTGCATTAGGCGGTAATGTGACAGACAGTTTGATAAAACTGGGAATTACTGCTTTGGTGGGCAATTACGCCAAAAAGAATATGAAAAGCCCCAACTGGAAGAAAAAACTTCTGGGTGCTGCCATGATCTACCTTGCTCCTATTGCCCTGAAATATGTCAGAAAGAAGATAGAGGTATACCAAAAAAATAAAAGTGTTTCCAGCTTAGAACAATTGATCTAAGACATTCAGATGCTAGATATCAGATGTCAGATATATGATTGGTACACAATATTACAAGTCTGAAATCTGATATCTAACGCTTACTTACTAAATAGCTGCCCCAGAATAATTCCCGCTGCCATAGAAACGTTTAAGCTTTCCGTAGACTGGGATTTACCAAACCTTGGAATAGTGATGCACTTCTGAAGGAACCTCTCCGTGTCCGGTCTCATTCCGTTTCCTTCATTGCCGAGAATAAGGTTGAGCTTTTCGGGTTTTTCAAAAGTATAGATATTTTCACCTTCCATATCCGTACCGATATTGATGTTCCCCGTTTTCGAAAGATAATCAGCAAGATTCATATAAATAACATTTACCCGGGTGAAAGAGCCCATGGTGGCCTGAATCACTTTCGGATTGTAGACATCTACGGTATCTTCGCTGCAGATAATTTGTTCTATCCCGAACCAGTCTGCCAGACGGATAATGGTTCCGAGATTACCAGGATCCTGAATACCGTCCAGAACCAACTGGACATCCTTGTCCTCCATTTTTTCTTCTTCGGGCAGATAACAAACTGCTACAGAATCTTTAGGCGTTTTAAGGAAACTTATTTTTTTCAGCTCATTTTCAGTGATCTGGATAACGGGTACATCTGTCCGGTCCAATTTTTGCGGATCGGTAGAAAATATTTCTTTAACTTTAAAATTAGATTCAGAAAGTTCACAAATGATTTTATTACCTTCAACCAAAAACAAATTGTATTTTTGTCTGAACTTCTTTTTATCTAAAGACTGTAAAATTTTTATTGTATGAGCTGTAAGCATTATAAGAATTCTCCTCAAAAATATTATAAAATTATCTCATTTGCAACATTTGTTGGACTCCTTTATGCATGCAGTACGACCAAAAAAGTTCCGGAAGGCGAATATCTGCTGACTAAGAACAACTTTAAGTTTGAAGATAAGAAAGAATCTTTCGATGATGAACTGAAAGATTATGTTCAACAGAAGCCTAATAAAAAGCAGCTCCTTTTTATGCCGCTGGGTTTAGGATTCTATAATATGGCCAATCCTAAATACGATACTTTACTCAACGAATACATGACTTATCCCAGTGAAATGAGAAATCAGAAACTGAGAGATTCACTTTTCATTAAATATGATATGAAAAGTAATGTAGGAAAAACATTGTTTTTAGACCGTTTGCTTCATAGCTGGGGAACTCCGCCTGTAATCCTTGATCAGTCTAGAAGTGAAAAAAGTGCTGAATCTATTGAAAAAAGACTTGTGTACAGAGGATTCTGGGATGCTGATGTCAATTTTAAGCATTCTATGGATTCTGCGTCCAAGAAGGCAGCAGTCAATTATTTCATTAAGCATAATGACCCCACTTATATTAAAGATTATTATTACAATATTACAGATCCATATGTAAAAGGTCTCTACTGGCAGAAACTCGACAAGAGCCTGATAAGATCCGGACAGAGACTTGACCAAACCGTTCTTGAAAAAGAAGTGACAAGAATTACTGATCTGATGCGGGAAAACGGATATTACCGATTTAACAGCTCCAACGAGGAGATCTATTTTATAGCGGATTCCCTGAAAAGCAAAAAACAGGTTCCTCTTACCTTGGAAATCCATAGAGATTCTGCTGATCATCCTTATAAAGTGGCTACGATAGGGAATATTGATGTGGCTATCGTTAACGAAGCAGGCGATTTTCCTAAAAACACGGTTAAGGACAGTTTAAGGAGAATAAGGTTCCATAAAATGGATGAGAGCTACAAAACATCTTCTTTATGGAGAGCTGTGATTGTTGATAGTAAGAAGGTGTATGACCAGAAAAGCCTGGATCTTACGAAGAGAAATTTCATCGCGATGAATAACTTCAGCATTCTGAAAGCAAGAGATTCTTTAAGAAGAGGAGGCGGTATTTCACCTAATGATAGTATCGTTGATGTTCTTTATGTATTGAAACCGCTTCCGAAATATGAGCTTAAACTGGGAACGGATATCAATTATTCACAACTCCTGAACCTTGGGATATCCCCTTCTGTGGACCTTACCACTAGGAACCTGTTCCGTGGGGCAGAAAACCTTTCTACAAGTATTTCAGGAACATTCGGCTCGATAAGAAGTACAAAAAATATTGATAAGAGAGATCTTGCTTACGAAATTTCAGCACAAGCCTCTCTTAATTTCCCGAGACTTCTTCTGCCGTTTGATTATTATAAACTTCTTCCGAAAAGATATACACCCACATCTTCCATTCTTCTGGGAGCATCAGTACAGAATAACATAGGATTGGGAAGAGTTAACTTTAATACCGGATTGAACTATCAGGCCAATGTTAATGATCAGGTTTCGCACAGGCTTACTCTTTTCAACACACAGGTCAGTCTTACTAAAAACAAAGATGCCTATTATGATTATTTTGCCAATGACGAGCTTATAAGAAGAGATGTATTTACCGGTTACTTTGCTTATAAACCACCAGGGCTTGAACAGCAGTTTAACTCAGGGCAGCTCAGTATTGATGATGTCTCCGAGATGATTTTGCAAGATACAGCTTACATTCAGACACTGGATAAGAAAGGTCAGGATCTTATTTTAGCATTTGCGGGATCACTGGTCAATAAAGACAGGCAGACTCAGGATATCCTTATTTCTTCCATGATCTATAATTTTGTTTATAGTGAGATCGGTAAAAAAGATTATCCGAACGCTTTCTATTTTAACGGGAAAGTAGAGCTTGCGGGTAATATTTTAAGCATATTCAATCAAAAAAGAGATGGCGGAGGCGTCGTAACAAGCCCACAAAGAACCATTTTCGGGATTCCTTACGCGCAATTCGTGAAATTTGATATTGATACCAGAAAATATTTTAAATTCAACGGTAATCAGACCCTGGTTTTGCGCCAGTTCATCGGGGTGGGTATTCCTTTTGGAAACTCTACAAATATGCCTGTAATCAAGTCTTATTTCAACGGTGGATCTAATGATATCAGAGCATGGGTTGCATTCGGAGGATTAGGTCCTGCAGACTCTCAGGTGGATGAAAGAGTCCGTACGTATATGACGGACAACGTAAAGCTTACCACCAACATTGAATATAGAATTCCTTTCAATGAAATGTATGAGGGGGCTTTATTTACCGATATCGGGAATACATGGAGTCTTAAAAACTATAATGATGGCTACGGTGATGAATTCAAATTCAATAAATTCTTAGGACAAATGGGAATTGGCAGCGGATTCGGTTTAAGGGTAAATGTAGCTTACATTACTTTCAGGCTTGACCTTGCCTATAAAATTTATGATCCGAATAAACCTGATGGGGACCGATGGAGGTTCAAGAATTTCCAGCCTTTCAAACCAACATTGAATATCGCATTTGGATATCCTTTCTAATCCGGAGAAATCCCCAATATGAAATAGACTACAGCAATCACTCTGGCAAGTATTTCCCGGACCTGGTTCCTGTAGTAGCTTTCCGGTTTGCTGACATCCTGTGCGTCAAAACCTAGGGCATTCATCGCGTTGTTCCTTGCAAAAAACAAGGCGCGAAGATTATGGAATCCTTGTGATACAATAATCACATCTTTCTTTTTGTAAACATCTTTACAGCGCAGAATACTTTTATAGGTGTTAAATCCTTTAGGATCTTCTATGATAATATCGCCCGGAACCCCTTCCTGATTGACCAGGTAATTTTTCATGGCAGCAGGCTCGTTATATCCTCTGCTTTTTTCTCCGCTTACAATGATCTTTTTGATCTTACCATGATGATAAAGAAGTGCTGCGGCATCCATTCTTTTCGTAAAATAAGGGTTGGACTGTCCGGATCTCATCTTTGGAGAAGTTCCCAGCACCAGAGCAATTTCCCGCGGCGGAATTTTAGAAATCTTGGTATAGGTACGTCCATTGGTAAGCCCGAAAACCCATGCATTACAAAGACATATCAGCAGAACTCCTATTTCTGCTGATACAAACCCCAAGTTAAATATGTTCCTGATAACTCTCAACTAAGGTCAAAGTTAAGCTTTATTTTCTTACTTTTTACAATTGACATGCATGCCAGTATTTTACCCTGTGCCTCTTCTTTTTCTGTCAGATATTCATTTTCAAGCAGCTCCACTTCTCCCTCTTCAAGATAACATTCGCAGCTTCCGCATATTCCGGATTTGCATGAATATGGAACCGGGAAATTCTGGATCAGAAGCTGTTGAAGAATCTTCTCTCTGTTATCAGGAAGATGGGTTTCGTAGTCTTTTCCAAGCATTTTAAATTTGACTTCCACATTTTCAATCAGCGGAAATTCTTTTTCAACAGGATAAATGTCATCATTGTATTCTTCAAAAAGTTCAAAATGGATGTTCTTTTTTGGAATTCCGTGGTGATAGCAAGCATTCGCCAGTGATTTAATCATTTCTCCTTTTCCACAAATCAATACTTCATCTACCGCATCCCAAATCGTAGATTCTTCGTCAGTATCATCCAGATGGAGAATTTGGTTGATGATTAAATTCAGCTTCCTTTCATCCAGCCTTCCGTAGAAAAACTGGTCTGCCGTTTGTTCTTTTGAAAAAAAGTAAAAAATCTGAAGTCTTTCACCGTGCATTCTGGCAAGATTATCCAATTGTTCTCTATAAATAACTTCTTCCGAGCTTTTGTTTCCAAAGAATAAAAAAAGTCTGGTGCGTGGTTCCGTATGAAGAATATTCTTAAAATGACTCAGGACCGGAGTAATTCCTATTCCGGCTGCAAAAGCAACAATTGTCCGGAATTCGCTTGGCTTGGAAACCAGGGTAAACCTACCGGAAGGTTCCCCTACCATCAGCTCATCTCCAACATTATAGTTCCTAAACAGCTCCGAAGTGGCTCCACTGGGAGAATTAACTTTTATCCCAAGACAGATTTTCTTTTCATACGGAGCAGAGGTCATTGAATAATCGTTAATGACTTCTTCACCGTGAGCGATAAATTTTATGCTTACAAATTGTCCAGCTTCAAACTTGAAATTCTCCTTCAAATTCCCGGGAATTTCGAATTCCAGAGAAAAAGTATTTTTGGTCAGTTGTTCCTTTTTCGTTACTTTTAACGGATGAAACTGTATCAGTTTCCCTTTATAGATTTGTTGTTCCATACTTCAATTCAAAAATAGTCAAAAAATAATTTATGAAGAAGATAATTTTATCCATGCTTATTCTCACGGCTCTTTACAGCTGCAAAAAAGAAGGTCAGAAAACCGGGGACACCGCTTTAACAGACTCAGTTTCCGTTTTGGAAAATGCGGCTTCCGAAACAACGGCTTATACATCCAAAGAACTTTCTCCTGAGAATCTTGGGAAATATTTAGCTCAGAAGAATGACACTTTATATGTTACCAATTTTTTTGCAACATGGTGCGGACCGTGTATGAGGGAAATTCCTCATTTTAAGAACAAAATGGAGGAATTAAAAAATAAGCCGGTAAAGTTTACTTTTATTAATCTTGATGATAAATCTGAATGGAATACTTCTGTGAAAAAATTTGCACAGGAAAATAACCTTGCAGCAAATATCATTCTTTTGGATGGCCAGAAGCTGGACGCGAATTTTTTCACTAATAATTTCCAACAGTGGGACGGCGGTTCAATTCCTTTTACCTATTTAAGAAAAGGAGATAAAATTGACGAATATCTAGGAATGATGACCGAAGAAGTATTAAATTCTAAGGTTGATGCTCTTTTAAAATAAAACATCCAGATTCTTTCTGATCATGTCGAAAAAATTCAAGATCCTGTGCTTACTGCTGGCGGCGGCTATTATTCTTACCGCAGTGATCAACCTGAACACAGGATTTTTAAATTTAGATCTTCAGGATTTCTTTCATGATTCTGCCCAAAGTCAAATTGCCGAAATCCGTATCAACCGTGTATTGGTTATGCTTCTGGCGGGAATTTCAATTCCGACATCCGGTTTTCTGATGCAGGAATATTTTCAAAACCCTTTGGCTGGCCCGGATATTTTAGGAATTACGTCTGTAGCCAGTTTATCCGTCGCATTTTATATTTTCTTCTCTCACGATCTTTTAATTCCCGAGTTTCTGCAGAACAGTTTTCTCAGTCTTTCGGCCATTGCAGGAAGCCTTGTCCTGATGCTGGTACTCCTTTCCATGTCAAATAAATTTCAGGATAAATCTTATCTTATTATTTTTGGATTCCTTGTTTCAGCATTTGCAGGCGCTGTAGTTTCATTATTACAATTCTATGCAGAAAACCAGAGTCTGAAAAATTATATTTTATGGTCTTTTGGTGCAAACAACATGGTGACCAGAAATCAGATCTACGTATTGTCTATCCTGGTTTTCATAGGCATGTTTTTCTGTTTTAAAACCATAAAGCCATTGATAGGAAATTCATTGGGAACTTCTTACGCACAGAGTCTGGGTGTCAACCTCAATCAGCTGAAGATACTGATCATTGCAGCCTCTTCCCTGCTTTCAGCTTCTATAACTGCATTTCTGGGACCTATCTTGTTTATTGGCATTATTGTTCCGCATTTTTGCAGGCTGATTTATAATCCATCCAGATTATGGCAGCAGTGGATACTGAATATGTTTCTCGGAATGCTGATGATGCTGATGTTCTCCATCACAGCAGAAAAAACTCAAATTCCCATGAATGTAATAAGCTCTGTATTTGGAATACCGGTGATTTTGTTGATGCTTTTGAAACAGAATAAAATTTAAACGTCAATAAGTCAATGGTAAATTGTGAATTTAAAATACACTACTTATCCAAATAAAGTATAGGCAATAATTAAGATCTGCTTGATCTGCGAGAGGAAAAAATTATACGCTCGCAGATCAAGCAGATGAAGCAGATTTAAAATAGTATTTTTGTAAACAATGCATCTGGGCAATTAATCAATATCCAATGTTCCTACAAATCAAACAAGCTAATATAGGCCACGATAAAACTTTAATTTCAAATGTCCATGCAGATCTGAAACTAGGCGACGTTTGCCTTCTGATTGGCAATAACGGTGTTGGAAAAACTACGCTTATCAAATCTATTCTACATCATACTTCCCTTTTAAACGGAGAAATTTTAATTAATCAAAAAAATATAAAAAATCTCTCTGTTAAGGAAACTGCAGAAAATATCGCTGTTGTTTTCTCAAAATCAAATGTCCCGCAGCATTATACTGTTGAAGACCTTATTTCATTAGGGAAATACATCTACTATCCTTTTTATTTCGAGCTTAAAAAAGAGGACAGAGAGGAGATTTCCCATATCATAGATGAACTGGATCTTGCCCAGTACAGACATACTCTTCTTAAAAACCTCTCGGACGGGAATTTGCAGAAAGCGTTTATCGGACGGGCTATCGCTCAGAATTCTCCGGTTATTATTCTTGATGAACCGACAACCCATCTGGATGAAAAAAATAAGCTTATCATCTTAAAAACACTTCGCAAACTTGCTAAGGAGCAAGATAAAATCATATTATTCTCTTCCCACGACTGGAGACTGGCCAAAGAGTTTGCTGACAAAATCTGGTATGTAAAGGATAATCAGCTTTTCTCCGGCCTTGTAGAAGATGTATTGCTTCAGCATGATGAATTGACCAATGTTTCATTATTCCAGGTGAATGAGAATTTTGTTCCGCCTTCTATTAATGCTCCGCAAGTTCATAAAGAAATGCTTTATTCTTTACTGCAGAAAAATTTCGAAAAAGACCTTTCTGCTCTGCATTTTGACTATAAGAACGGTTTTTGGGAAATTCTCATCGGCAATTCCAATCAACAATACGAATCTTTCGAAGAAATAGTTAATTTCATTAAAAACATTCATTAATACTGCATTTCCGTTATGTATTTCATATACTATGCATGCATAGTATTATGCTAATCATACAATTTAATCCGTTTATTATCAGCATATTAACAAAATTTAACGTTAATAAATACTATGCATGCATAATATTTACTAAATTTGGGTAACACCATTAGTGGATAAATGATGGATAATAATAAAGAAAAAATAGAAAACGTAGATTTAGTTTTGAAGCAGACCTGGCTGGCTGTTTCAAAAATGTACACAGAACTTGCTCAAGAGCATGATTCTACGGCTGTACAGGCCCTCACCCTTCTTAAAATTGATCCCAAAGAGGGCACCCGAAGTACCAACCTGGGCCCTAAAATGGCCATTGAACCCACCTCTTTGACCAGAATCATTAAGCTTCTGGAAGACAACGGATACATCTATAAGGAAAAAACCACTGCCGATAAAAGGGAAGTGATCATCAAACTTACAGATAAGGGGCTGAATTCAAGGAATATGTCCAAAGAAGTGGTCGTCAATTTTAATAAAAAAGTGATGGAGAAAATTGCTCCTGAAAAAATTGAAACCTTCAAAGAAGTGATGTCCGAGATCATGAAAATTGCAAACGAATTATTAAATAACAGAAAATAAGTTATAAGAAGCCTTATGGTGACTTATGATTTTAGCAAATAATAAAAATTTACATATGAAAAGAAGAATCAAACATGTAACGGTTCTTGGTTCAGGAATTATGGGAAGCGGTATTGCAGCACATTTCGCCAACATTGGTGTGGAAGTGTCTCTTTTGGATATCGTTCCTTTTGAACTGACGGAAGCTGAACAGAAAAAAGGTTTGACCAAAGATGACAAAGTGGTAAGAAACAGAATTGCTTCTGAAAACTTTGAAAAACTGAAAAAAGCGAGTCCTGCCCTTCTCTATTCTCCAAAATTTGCAGATAGAATAAAAGTAGGAAACTTTGATGATGATCTTAAGAACATCAAAAATACAGACTGGATTATTGAAGTAGTCGTTGAAAAACTTGACATTAAGAAATCTGTTTACGAAAAAATTGAACAGTTCAGAAAACCGGGAACATTAATTTCTTCTAATACATCAGGTATTCCTATTCATTTTCTCATTGAAGGAAGAAGCGATGATTTCAAAAAATATTTTGCGGGAACACACTTTTTCAACCCGGTAAGATACCTTCCTCTTTTAGAGATTATTCCTACCCCGGATACCCTTCCTGAAGTAGTTGATTTTTATATGGATTTTGGAGCTAAATTCTTAGGAAAGACTACCGTTTTAGCCAAAGATACTCCAGCATTTATCGCCAACAGAATCGGAGTTTTCTCCATGATGGATCTTCTTCACAACGTACAGAAATTAGGACTGACTGTTTCTGAAGTTGATAAATTAACAGGTCCTGTTATCGGGCGTCCAAAATCGGCAACTTTCAGAACAGCTGATGTTGTAGGTTTGGATACTTTGGTGATGGTTGCCAACGGCGTTCGTCAAAGCGGTGCTGAAGCCAATAATTTCAATGATGTTTTTGCTCTTCCTGACTATATCCAAAAAATGATGGATAATAAATGGCTGGGTTCTAAAACAGAGCAAGGTTTCTACAAAAAAGTGAAAAATGCAGAAGGAAAATCTGAAATTCACGGATTGAACCTTGATACATTAGAATATGAACTTCAGGGAAAATCTTCTTTCCCGACATTAGAATTAACTAAAAATATTGACAAACCAATTGACAGATTCAAAATTTTAATTGGTGGAAAAGATAAAGCAGGAGAATTATACAGAAAATCTTTAGGAGCTCTGTTTGCTTACGTTTCTCATAAAGTTCCTGAAATCTCAGATGAAGTTTACAAAATAGACGATGCGATGCGAGCCGGTTTCGGATGGGAAAACGGTCCCTTTGAAATCTGGGATGCCGTAGGCGTTCAAAAAGGTATCGAACTGGCAAAAGATGCTGGCTATGAAGTTTCAGACTGGGTTAAAAATGTAGAGGCTTTCTATAAAATAAATGATGAAGGTCAAAGTATTTTTGTTGATAAGAATTCAGGTGAATACAACAAAATCCCTGGGCAAGATGCATTTATTATCCTAGATAATATCAGAAAGAACAAAACACTTTGGAGCAATTCAGGGGCAGCGATCGAATATCTTGGTGACGGTATCATCAACTTTGAGATCCGCTCAAAAATGAACTCTCTCGGAGGCGAAGTTCTTGACGGACTAAACAGAGCTATTGATTTAGCAGAAAAAGAATATGACGGATTGGTTGTTGGAAACCAGGGAACCAATTTCTCGGTAGGAGCCAACCTTGCCATGATTCTGATGATGGCTATCGAACAGGATTGGGATGATCTGAATATGGCTATTGCTTATTTCCAGAAATCCATGATGAGAGTACGTTACTCCTCTATTCCTGTAGTAGTTGCTCCTCACGGAATGACGCTTGGTGGTGGTTGCGAAATGACTATGCACGCAGACAGAGTGGTTGCAGCAGCAGAAACTTACATCGGATTGGTAGAAACCGGAGTTGGGGTAATTCCTGGCGGTGGTGGTACTAAAGAACTTACTTTGAGAACTTCCAGAGAATTTCACAGCGATGACGTTAAAAATAACAGACTTCGTGAAGCATTTATGAATATCGCCATGGGTAAAGTAGCGACTTCCGCTTATGAAGCCTACGATATGGGAATTCTTGAGAAAGGAAAAGACATCGTTTCTGTTAGCAAAAACAGACAGATTGCAGAAGCTAAAAAAGTAGCAAAACTTTTGGCAGAGCAAGGTTATACACAACCTATCGAACAAAAAGTAAAAGTTTTAGGAAAAGATGCCTTAGGAATGTTCTACGTAGGAACAGACCAGATGCTTACCGGAAAGTTCATCTCTGAGCACGATAAGAAAATTGCCGACAAATTAGCCAACGTAATGGTAGGAGGAAATCTTTCCGAACCAACCGTAGTTACCGAACAATACTTATTGAATCTTGAAAGAGAAACATTCCTTCAGCTTTGTGGGGAGAGAAAAACATTGGAGAGGATTCAGTATATGTTGCAGAACGGAAAACCGTTGAGGAATTAATTTGTACAATGTCGGTTGTAAAATGTAAAAAGTATTGACATGCACAATTTTAGAGAACTGGAAGTTTGGAAAAAGTCAATTTTGTTATGTAAACAATATTACATTATTTCTAAAAATTTTCCTAAGGATGAATTATTTGGATTGACATCACAATCAAGAAGAAGTCTATATTCAATCCCCTCTAATATTGCTGAAGGTGCCGGACGAGATACCAATCCGCAGTTTTGTCAATTTTTAAACATTGCATTGGGTTCTTCCTTTGAATTTGAAACTCAAATTATAATTGCTAATGATTTAGATTTCATCAACAAAAGCGATTTTGAACTACTAATAACCGATATCAGACATATTCAAAATATGATAATTAGATTAAAACAAAGTTATTCTAAATAACGTACACTGTACATTTTACATTGTACATAATACATTTTACATAAAATGAAACAAGCATATATAGTAAAAGGGTTCAGAACAGCGGTAGGAAAAGCGCCTAAAGGCTCTCTTCGCTTTACTCGTCCCGACGTGATGGCAGCAACAGTTATTGAAAAATTAATGGCTGAACTTCCACAATTAGACAAAAACAGAATCGACGACCTTATCGTAGGAAACGCAATGCCGGAAGCCGAACAAGGCTTAAACGTTGCCCGTTTAATTTCTTTAATGGGATTGAATACCGATAAAGTTCCCGGAGTTACCGTAAACAGATATTGTGCATCAGGAAGTGAAGCGATTGCTATTGCTTCAGCAAAAATCCAGGCAGGAATGGCCGATTGTATCATCGCAGGAGGTACAGAATCTATGTCTTACATCCCGATGGGTGGTTACAAACCGGTTCCGGAAACGGATATCGCAAAAACAAATCCTGATTATTACTGGGGAATGGGTTACACCGCGGAAGAAGTGGCTAAGCAATATAATATTACAAGAGAAGAACAGGATCAGTTCGCTTTTGAATCCCACATGAAAGCTTTGAAAGCTAATGCAGAAGGAAAATTTGCCAGCCAGATCGTTTCCATTCCTGTAGAATATAATTTCCTGGATGAAAACCAGAAAATGCAGACTAAAAAGTTTGATTTTTCTGTAGATGAAGGTCCGAGAAAAGATACTTCTTTGGAAGGTTTGGCTAAATTGAGACCAGTATTCGCGAATGGGGGAAGCGTAACAGCCGGAAATTCATCTCAGATGAGCGACGGAGCCGCTTTTGTAATGGTAATGAGCGAAGAAATGGTAAAAGAACTAGGTCTTGAGCCTGAAGCAAGATTAGTAGCTTATGCTGCAGCAGGTCTTGAACCGAGAATTATGGGAATGGGTCCTATTTATGCTATTCCAAAAGCTCTAAAACAGGCTGGCCTTGAATTAAAAGATATTGAATTAATTGAATTGAACGAAGCCTTTGCATCACAGTCTGTAGCGATCAAAAAGGAATTAGGCCTAAATCCTGATATCCTGAATGTCAACGGAGGGGCTATCGCTCTTGGTCACCCGCTTGGATGTACCGGAACAAAATTGACCGTTCAGCTTCTTGACGAAATGAGAAGACGCGGCAACAAGTACGGAATGGTTTCTATGTGCGTGGGTACAGGACAGGGAGCAGCGAGTATTTTCGAACTTCTTTAATAAATTATAGATTTTAAATTATAAATTTTAGATGAAATGAGTGTCAAAGAAGACAATTTGATTCAGATAAAAACTTTTGACTTTGCTTTAAGAATAATTAGATTTTATACTCAATGTAAATCTCAGAATGAATTCATTTTATCTAAACAAATTCTTCGCTGTGGAACTTCAATTGGCGCAAATGTCGAAGAAGCAATTGCTGCACAATCTAAAAAAGATTTTATCTCAAAACTTTCTATAGCCAATAAAGAAGCTAGGGAGACAAAGTATTGGCTAAGACTTTATCAATCTTCAAATTTAGTTCAAATTGAAATAGACTCTTATTTGAAAGAAATTGAAAGTATTATTAATATTTTGACTAAAATCATTAAAACTTCATCCGAAAATTTATAACAGAGAATCAATAATTTAAAATTTAAAATCTAAAATTCAAAATCATAAAATAATGAGTAATACACTTAATAAAACACTGAAGGGAGGAGAATTCCTCATCAAGGAAATTCCTGCACATGATATTTTCACTCTTGAAGAACTGAGTGAAGAGCAAAAAATGCTTCGTGATTCTGCAAAAGAATTTATCGACAGAGAAGTAATACCTCAAAAAGAAAGATTTGAGAAAAAAGATTACGCATTAACTGAAGAAAAAATGCGGCAGTTGGGTGAGATGGGTCTTTTGGGAGTTGCTGTTCCTGAAGAATACGGCGGCCTTGGAATGGGCTTCGTGAATACCATGTTAGCTTGTGACTACTGTTCAGGAGCAAACGGTTCTTTGGCTACAGCGTATGGGGCTCATACAGGAATCGGAACCCTTCCTATCCTATTGTACGGTACGGAAGAGCAAAAGAAAAAGTACCTTCCAGATTTAGCTACAGGTACAAAATTCGGAGCATATTGCTTGACTGAGCCGGATGCAGGTTCTGATGCCAACTCCGGAAAAACAAGAGCAAAACTTTCCGAAGACGGAAAACATTATATCATCAACGGACAAAAAATGTGGATTTCCAATGCAGGTTTTGCAGAAATTTTCATTGTCTTTGCTAAAATTGATGATGATAAAAACATCACCGGTTTCATCGTAGAAAAAGAAGGAACAGAAGGGCTTACTTTCGGTGAGGAAGAACATAAACTGGGAATCCGTTCGTCTTCTACAAGACAGGTTTTCTTTAATGATATGAAGGTTCCTGTTGAAAATCTTTTAGGCGAAAGAAACAATGGTTTCAAAATCGCTCTGAATGCTTTGAATGTAGGAAGAATTAAACTGGCAGCTGCTAACCTTGACGGACAGAGAAGAATCTTAAACCACTCTCTTCAGTATTCTAATGAAAGAAAGCAGTTTGGCGTTTCTATCTCCACTTTTGGAGCGATCAGAAAGAAACTGGCAGAAATGGCAACCGGAATTTTCGTTGCTGAAGCTGGTTCTTACAGAGCTGCAAAAGATGTTGAAGATAAAATCAATGAATTGGTTGCCGGTGGAATGAACCATCAGCAGGCTGAATTAAAAGGAGTTGAGGAATTTGCAGTAGAAGCTTCTATTTTGAAAGTTTTCGTTTCAGATTTAACACAGCATACTGCCGATGAAGGAATTCAGGTGTACGGAGGAATGGGATTCTCTGAAGATATGCCTATGGAAGCGGCCTGGAGAGATTCAAGAATTGCAAGAATTTATGAAGGAACCAACGAAATTAACCGTCTTCTAGCGGTTGGAATGTTGATTAAAAAAGCAATGAAAGGAGAATTGGATCTGCTTTCTCCTGCCATGGCAATAAGCAAAGAATTAATGGGAATTCCTTCATTTGATGTTCCAGATTACTCAGCATTTATGGCTGAAGAAAAAGCGATTATTGCTAACCTTAAGAAAGTATTCCTTATGGTTTCCGGAGCTGCTCTTCAGAAATATATGATGGATATTGAAAAACAGCAGCACTTATTACTGAATGCTTCTGAAATCCTTAACCAGATCTATATGGCGGAATCTGCAATCTTAAGAGCTGAAAAACATTTCTCGCCTGATTCTGTAGAAGCAGCGATGGCACAGCTTAACCTTTATAAAGCTGTTGAAAAAATTATCGCAGCGGCTAAAGAAGGAATTATTTCTTTCGCGGAAGGTGACGAGCAGAGAATGATGCTTTCAGGATTAAGAAGGTTCACGAAATACACCAACCACCCGAATGTAGTGGCTTTAACTGAAAAAGTTGCTGCACACTATATCGGTAAAGGAGCTTATTAGTCTTTATAACATATAATTTGATTTCAAAGCGTCTCATTTTTTTGAGGCGCTTTTCTTTTAGCTTATATATTAAGGCATAACAGGCAGGATTGCAAACCGATGTGTAAAATCTATGGCTCTTATGAGTTTAAAATTCCAATATTTTTTATATTTTTATTTTAAATTAAAAAACATGAAAATTTTATTATTTCCCCTCCTTCTAATTTCTATTACACTAACTGCCCAGAAAAAAGAAAGAAAGCTGATCCTGCCAAAAGCAGATACCACCAGGATTAACAAGCTTAATGATCCTAAAGAAATTCAGGAAAAAACAGGCACAGACCGGAAGGAACAATATAAAATGCTTACTGTAATGCCAAAAGATACAGCGGCATACATGGCTTTGAAGGAACCTAAAAAGGATTATTCAAAATACAGGATACTGAATCCTGACATTCCTGAAAAAATCACAGACACAAAAAAGGCTCAGCCTAATAAATAACCAAAACAAATTATTACTATGGGAAAATTTATTATCTCGAAAAGGACAGACAGTGACTTCAAATTCAATCTGAAAGCAGGAAACGGACAGGTAATCTTAACCAGTCAGGGATATAGCTCAAAATCCTCGTGTGAAAACGGAATAGAATCTGTACGCACCAATTCCCAGGATGACTCCAAATTTGAAAGAAATACAGCTAAAGATGACCGCTGTTATTTCAATTTAAAAGCCGGGAACGGACAGATCATAGGAACCAGCCAGATGTATGAATCTGAAAACGGAATGGAAAACGGTATAGAATCTGTAAAAACCAACGCACCAGGTGCTTCAGTAGAGGACGAAACCGTTATTTAAACTGAGCCCGGGATAAGGCATTTCAGTTTTATCATGATGTAAGGAAGTCAGAAGCTGGAAGAGGGAGGTTATTGAAGTCCAAAGATAAAAATACAGGGTGTTTTTAGTAATCTTTATAAAAACTACTTCAATAAATTTAAAAGAAATTGTTAATACCTACCAATAGTAACTTCCAGCTTCTAGCCTTTTTCTTAACTTTTTATCCCTAAATCAGCTTATTTGATATTCCTTAAAATATTCTCAATAAAAATGTCTTATTTTTTAAGGCATTTTTTATTTTTGTATTCTATTTTCTATTTGAAATGACAAAAGAAGAAATGCTCAACAGAGCCATAAAAATAGCTGATAAAGCACATAAAGGTCAAACCGACAAATACCACGCTCCCTATATTGCTCATGTAATGCGTGTAATGGAATACGGTAAAACAATGGACGAAAAGATCGTCGGTGTACTGCACGACGTAGTGGAGGATCATCCGGAAGAGTTCAGCCTTGATTATTTAAGAACTGAAGGCTTTCCCGAATACATTATTTTTGCCATCAGCTGCCTTACCAAATTTGATCCCGAAGAGGATTACGATGAATTCGTTAAAAGAACAGAAAGATCTTCTCTGGCTGTCGCTGTGAAGCTTAATGATCTCCGTGATAATATGGATCTCAGACGAGTAAACAGAGAACTCAGCCCTAAAGATATCAAAAGGTTCAACAAATATCTGAAGGCGTACCGCTATCTGATAGAGAAATATTAGTCTGCTCCGGGGAAATCATATGTTTTCGTAGGATGGCCCGTACCGTCGATATTAATGTTTAAAGCCAGATAAATAAAGTGAAGGTTTTTATTGCCTTTTGCTTCAAATTCACGCTGCCACAGATAACCTGTCAGAATCCCGAAATAGTCATCAATCTGATAGCCGAAACCACCATATACCCTGTTTCTTGCGAAAGTAGGCTTTATTGGACTTACCAGGAAGATTTCGTCATAAGCATTTGCGAAAACAGTTCCTTTTTTAACAGTCTTTGCATTCAGGGGAACGCTTATATTCAGACGGTATCTGTAACGCATTCTTTGGGAACTTTTATCTATTTTAGGCTCATAGAACCAGCTTTTCTCTGCACGGAAGCGGTTTTCAAACTTAACGATGCCTTTTTTGACATCGATCACGTCCTGTAGCCATACTCTGAATTCCTCTCTGCTCAGGCTGTGTTCTTTATAGTTCACATATCTTCCAAGACCAATGAAAGGTTTGTGATTTTTGGTCAGATTGTAACCCACTCCCCCTTTGATCTCGTAATAATCCGGGTAGGTATAGTCTTCATTTCCTCTGAGCTGGCCTTCCGCATAAAGGAAAAATTTAGGATGAAACTTGTAGGTCAGAGTTACTGCATTGAAGCTGGAAATGTGTTCCTGTGCTTTGAAAAAGGTCATACTCAAAAGTAAACTCAGACTTAACAAAAGTTTCATGAAAAAATTTTTGCAAAAATATATTATTTAACAATTTGTTAATATTAACTTTCATTCATTTAAAATTAACATTTATTTAATATTGATCATATAGGAGAAGCCTAAATGGAACCATCTCTGAGGCATTTCTACTCCAAAAGCTTCCGTATATTTTGTATCCATCAAATTATTGATCAGTACATATACAGAAAAATCTTTTTTCGTAAAGCTTAGCTTTTCATCAAGAAGGTTATAACTTCCCAGATTCAGTCTTTCATTATACCTGTAAACCAGCTCATTTGTGAAATATTTTAAAAACCTGGTGTCAAGCTTTGCAACAACCTGATGTTTTAAATTATCGAGAATATATCTTGAAACAAACTCATTGGATTCACTTATTTTACTGTCAAGATAAGTATATCCTACCGTGTATTTCAGCCAGTCAAAAGCCCTGTGGCTCAATTCTGCTTCAACTCCTTTCGTGTCAATTTTTCCTACATTCTGGGCATACCAGATCGGCGCATTAAGCTCTTTCTTTGTCCAGTCGATGGAGTTTTCAGAATTTCTCATAAATCCGCTCACTTTTGCCAAAATTTTGCTGTTCTGGTATTGGTAACCAATTTCAGATGAAACTGCATTTTCAGGAAGAAGATCAGGATTTCCCTGCTCCGTTTTGCTTACATAATAAAGATCTGTAAATGTCGGAACTCTGTGAACTCTAGCAATATTTCCGTAAATCTTATTATTCTGATTGAAATTATATCCAACATCCAGACCTGGGTAGAAAAAATTTCCTTCCTTGGAATAATTGGCCCAGGAAATCCCCGGACTGATGTTCAGCTTTTTATTCAACAATGAAAAATGATGCTCAAAGAAAACCTGTGAAACAAAGCGGTTTCTTTCTCCTAAATTATTACTGGCCAGAAATTCCTTTCTAAGCTCAACACCTACCCCTGTAGTCCCCAGTCCCCACTGGTAGCTTGAATTCACTTCACCACCTGCATTGTTCCCGATATGCATGTTTCTGTAACCATCCGGCTTATTCCTGTCATACAGATACATGTCCTGCCCTCTTCTCCAATATACATTCGAACTTAGCTTCAAATTATCAAACTTTTGCTGGTGCGCTAAACTTACAATGGAAGCCTGCGTTTCCTCGTATTGTTCAGTAGCACTTTTAGAGGCATAAAAACCGTTAGCTCCAAATTTCTTTTCAGAAAAGCCGGCCTGCAGCTTAAGATCTCCATTTTTAATATTGAACTTACTTTGGTAGAAAATATTTCGGATCTCGTAATCTGTATTGTACATATAGCCCTGTGATGAGGCGGAATTGGCCTGAAGCGAGTTAGAGAATTTTTCATTTCCCAACTGCGCATTGAATCCGAAACCGTAAGTTTCGTAATCTCCGCCTTCAGCACTTATTTTCACCCGTTTTCCGGGAGTTGTTTTGGTAATAATATTAATGACACCGGCATAAGCATTCTGCCCGAATCTTCTGGCAGCCGGACCTTTGATGATCTCAATTCTTTCCACATCATCCATATCTACCGGTATATTCATAGAATTGTGTCCTGTCTGGGAATCATTCATTCTGATGCCATTAAGCAGCAGCAATACCTGCTCAAAGGAACTTCCCCTGAAACCTATGTCACTCTGTACGCCATTAGCTCCTCTTCTTCTGATGTCCATCCCCGGAATCTGCTGAAGAACCTCGTCAATACTTTTCGCAGGAGAATTGGCAATATCTTCCTTGGTAATAACTGTAATATTCTGATTGGCATTTTTATAAGGTGTAGAAATAAATTTCCCTTGAAATTCAATGTTTTCAATATCCGTAGTCTTCTCCTGTGCATGAGCACAGAGCATTGAACCTAATAAAAATATACTTCCAATCTTCTTGATCATAATAGTCCCGTTTTGTTTTTGAGTCAGTTTCTTTAATAATGGGCCCAAAAGTAAGGGAGTTCCCGAAGAAAGACAAATGATAGTTATCATAAAAAAAGATGCAGTACGGATATACTGCATCTTTTGAGGGAATAACTTTATCTTTTTCTCATTAAATGTGTAACAAGATCTCTGAATAACTTTCTCATTTCTATATTACATATTTATGAATACAATTTTAAATAATTTTAAAATACAAAACAAGAGTAAAATTCAAAAACATAATAAAAATCATAAATTATTTTTCAATTTAATAATGATGAGATTATTAATATAATCTTATGGCATTTAATGGCTTACCTAACAATTTTTTTTCGGCTACAAATAGAAATATTTTACTTTTATTGACTTCTTTATTATTGAATATAATTATCTGTCAGTAAATATTTAAACATCTTATTTTCACTAAAATTTCGTAATTTTGTGGGTCTTAATTTTGCGATGAAATAATCATCTTTCCATACTTTACAGGCACTTTTAACCAATGCTTATCTTGGACGGATACAAAAAGGTTTATCAGACAGCAGAATTTACGGCAAGAAAACAGTCACACTGGCCACGGATGATTCTCAGTCAGTATATATTTTTATGAATAAATAAAACATGACTAAAACAGTAGAAATAGATATAAAAAAACAGATTTTCGTTAAGAATGCCCATCTTAACAATCTGAAACACATAGACGTTCTGATCCCTAAAAATAAACTGATCGTGATCACGGGGGTTTCCGGAAGCGGAAAATCTTCCCTGGCATTCGATACTATTTATGCAGAAGGACAGAGAAGATATGTAGAGAGTTTGAGTTCTTATGCACGTCAGTTTTTGGGTAAACTGGAAAAACCAAAAGTGGATGATATTAAAGGGCTTGCTCCTTCCATTGCCATTCAGCAGAAAGTAATTTCTTCCAATCCCCGTTCTACGGTGGGAACTTCTACGGAAATCTATGATTATATGAAGCTTCTTTTTGCAAGAATCGGGAAAACTTTTTCTCCTGTTTCAGGTGAAGAAGTGAAAAAGGATTCCGTTTCTGATGTGATCGATTTTATCAAGGCTTCAAAAAAAGACACTTCGTTTTTACTGACAGCTCCCTTGGAATATGACGCAGATAATTTTAAGGAAGCACTGAACGTTTTAAAGCTAGCAGGTTTCACAAGACTTGAGATCAATGGTAATGTAGCCGGTATTGAAGATCTGGAAAGCTTTGGCTTTATTCCTGAAAAGGGAATGATCATTAATCTTGTAATCGACCGTTTTTCTTATGAAGACGACGAAAGTTTCCTTCAAAGACTGGCAGATTCTATCCAAATGGCATTTTATGAAGGTCATGGCTATTGTTCACTGAAAAACCCGGATACCGGAACGGTAAAAGAATTTTCCAATAAATTTGAGCTGGATGGAATGGAGTTCCTTGAACCGAATGTTCATTTTTTCAGTTTCAACAATCCTTATGGAGCGTGTCCGGCATGTGAAGGTTACGGAAAAGTGATCGGAATAGATGAAGATCTGGTCATTCCCAATAAAACACTATCCGTTTATGAGGATGCAGTGGTTGCCTGGAGAGGTGAAAGCATGAGTGAGTGGAAAAAAGCATTCATTAAAAAGGCTGGAGATTTCCCTATCCACAAACCGTATCATCAACTGACCAAAGAACAGAAAAATTTCCTGTGGAAAGGAGACGGAAAAAGCAGCTTTCCTTCTATTAATAATTTCTTCACAATGCTTGAAGAAAATCTGTACAAGATCCAGTATCGCGTTATGCTTTCCCGATACAGAGGAAAAACACTCTGTCCTACCTGCGAAGGTCTGAGATTACGGGAAGAAACGAGCTGGGTAAAGGTAGACGGACACAATATCCAGTCTATGATTGAGCTTCCGTTGGATGAATTATATCCATTAATAGAAGGACTGAAACTTTCTGAGCACGATCAGGATGTGGCCAAAAGGTTACTGTACGAAATCAAAACCCGTATCGAATTTTTATTAAAAGTTGGTTTAGGTTATTTAACGTTAAACAGAACTTCCAATACCCTTTCAGGTGGTGAAAGTCAGAGGATTAACCTTGCAACAAGTTTAGGAAGTTCTCTTGTAGGATCTATCTATATCCTGGATGAGCCTTCTATCGGTCTTCACTCAAGAGATACCGAAAACCTGATCGGAGTTTTAAAAAACCTTCGTGATCTGGGAAATACCGTGATTGTCGTTGAACATGATGAGGACGTTATGAAAGCTGCTGACTATATTATAGATATTGGTCCGGAAGCAGGTTATTTAGGTGGTGAACTGGTATTTGCCGGAGATTATAACGATCTTAAAAATGCAGATACACTTACTTCAAAATATTTAACCGGAAGAATGGAAATTGAAGTTCCTAAAAAACGCAGAAAAGCCAAGGAATGGATTCATATCAAAGGTGCAAGACAAAATAACCTCAAAAATATAGACGTAGATGTTCCTCTGGAAAGCCTTACAGTGATCTCTGGAGTTTCCGGAAGTGGAAAATCTACACTGATGAAGGAAATTTTAACCAATGATATCCAGATCCAGCTTGGAATGGGTGGCAAAAAAGGAGATTATGATTCTGTAGAATTCCCAAAGAAACTGATTAAAAATATTGAACTGATCGACCAGAATCCGATTGGAAAATCTTCCCGGTCCAATCCTGTTACTTATTTGAAAGCGTATGATGACATCAGGGATCTTTTTGCCAAACAGAAAGTTTCTAAAATGATGGGTTATAAGCCTAAGCATTTCTCTTTCAACGTAGACGGCGGAAGATGTGATGAATGTAAAGGTGAAGGTGTGATCAATGTTTCCATGCAGTTCATGGCAGACATTGAGCTTGAATGTGAAGTGTGTAAAGGAACGCGTTTTAAAAACGAAATCCTGGAAGTGAAATTCGATGAGAAAAGCATTTCCGATATTCTTCATATGACCGTGGATGAAGCTTTAGAATTCTTTAAAGATAATAACGAAGAAAAGATCGTTACAAAACTGAGGCCACTCCAGGAGGTTGGTTTAGGCTATCTGCAGCTGGGCCAGAGCTCTTCTACCCTTTCCGGTGGCGAAGCACAGCGTGTAAAACTGGCTTCATTCCTTGTGAAAGGAGTCACGACAGATAAAACCCTGTTTATTTTTGATGAACCTTCTACAGGACTTCATTTCCATGATATTCAGAAGTTACTGAAATCCCTGCAGGCACTGATTGATCTTGGTCATTCTGTGATTGTTATTGAACATCAGCCGGATATTATCAAATCTGCGGATTATATTATAGATATAGGTCCTGAGGCTGGAAAATATGGCGGCGAAGTTGTTTTTGCAGGTACTCCTGAAGACCTTGCAAAAGATAAAAAATCGCATACTGCGAAATACATCAAGGAAAAACTTGAAAACTAAATACCAGTAGAGAGCCAGACGGCTCTCTATTTTTTTTTAGTCATGTAAATTTTCTTAATCATTCACTTACAGAATAGCTTTACTTAGTATAAGTTTCTATAAATTTTAATCAGACGTTATTCAAACATAATTTTTATCTTCGAAAAACAACTTTCTTTAAAATATGAACGAACAGTATGAACTATAAAATTTTATCCGCTCCTATTCTTATTCTCTCATTGTATAGTTGCACATCTAAAAAGATGATTAACTCTAATGTGACCTATGGAACAAAACTGGATACATTGACCTTATTTGATAATAGCCGGAACCGAAAGATTCCTGTTGCAGTATACAGCCCGAAAACAGATAAAAAAATCCCCTCACAACAGATCATTATCTTTAGTCATGGGTATGGAGCCAATAAAGGTCATGATTATTTTGTTTATTCTTATTTAACGGAAAAACTGGCTTCGAAAGGATATTTTACAGTTAGCATTCAGCATGAGCTTCCAACTGATGAACTGCTTCCTGTAGAAGGAAATCTTCAGGCAGTAAGAATGCCTTTCTGGGAACGGGGTTCTGAAAATATTTTATTTGTTTTGAACGAGCTTAAAAAAATTCGACCAGACCTTGACTATAAACATCTGACGCTGATCGGGCATTCCAACGGCGGGGATATGACTGCTTTATTTGCCAGCAAACATCCTGATCTTGTCTATAAGATTATTACTATGGATAACCGTAGGATGTACCTTCCAAGAACTTCTCACCCTAAAATATATACTCTGCGCTCTAATGACTATCCCGCTGATAAAGGCGTTCTTCCTTCACCTGAAGAACAGGAAAAATACAAAATTACAGTACAGCCTACCGATATCAATCACGGGCATATGGATAATAAAGGTAGTGATAAGGAAAAAAACTATCTTGGAAATATAATTCTAAAATACATTGAATAGCAGTTAGTTACAAACTTACCCACAATTAATTGTGGATAAGTTGTGAATTTTAACATTAAATTCATGTTTCGTATTAAAAATAGTGCTACATTTACTATGTAATACAACTGAAATGAAATCATTTTTTGCTTTTTTCAGCTTTGAAATTGCAATTAAATTTGAAATAAAAATTTAAGCACAGCATTGTCGGCTGTGCTTTTTTATTGTTGTCTAATTAAAAAAATGAGATGTATTTATCTACTGGATCCGCTCCTAAAGAGCGGATTCTTTTTTGCACCCATCCATTTACTTTCATAAAATGATTTCTAAATAAAATCATTGGAAAACAAGCCGTAATTATTGGAAAATTTTTATTTATTTAAATTAATTAGTATTTTTATTTTTCCATGGCCTCATAGTTCAACGGATAGAATAGAAGTTTCCTAAACTTTAGATCCAGGTTCGATTCCTGGTGAGGCTACAAGTGTAATTTAAACAACATTATGTGCTGATTAGTATTTGAATAATTTCGAATACTGAGAGCAGGATAATCCTTATCATAAATAATATGAGACGCTTAAAGCTGAGCAAATGGCAGTTCTCCCAACTTTATTATTTTGTAGGTATTTTCATCACATTTATAAAATCCTCCCGCATCACCTTAGTCATGTGTTTTGCAACAGTAGTGTTGGGCCACAGGAGACGGGCACCAACAGCCGAGTAATCTCCGGCACTGCTGCAACTGGAATACGTGAAACCTGACCCTCCTCCAGCTTCATCACTAAGATTACACATCACTTCATATTTTTGTTGATATTCGTTCCTGTCACAGTTATTAAAGTCAATTACTTCACCATTCCATACCGCTTTATTTGCTTTCCATAATCTGAACATGGAGATGGCAGCCTCTCTATCCTCTTCAGCATAAGTAGATACATCTGGTTTCAGATCAGGATCTATATTAAGAATTTTACAGATATCCCCGTAGCTGTTTATTTCTGATTTGAAATTCATTGTACTCAGTTTTAATGATCCATTATCCGTTTTTATTATTTTTTCAGGTATTTTCATCACATTCACAAAATCCTGCTGCATCACCTTAATGATGTGCTTTGCTATGGTAATGCCAGGCCAAAGGAGACGGGCACCGGCATGGCTTCTGCTGCCGACAGGACGGTAAGTAAAGTACATTAATCCCGAATGCAGATCAATTTCATCACTTAGATCATACAAAGTCTCATATTTCTCCTGATCATCGTTATTGAAATCAATCATTTCGCCATTCCATGCAGCTTTATTTACGTTCCACAATCTGAAAAGAGAAGCAGCAGCCTTCTGATCTTCTTCATCATAGGCATATACATCTGGTTCTATTTCAGGATCTATGTTCAGGATTTTACAGATATCTTCATAACTGTTTACTTCCGGTTCAAAATTCATTTTTAATTTGCTTAATGGTTAAGTAGCTATATCTCAATTAAACGATTGTCTATAGCTTAAAGGAGTTTTTTCTGTTTTCTTTTTAAACAGCTTATTAAATGACTGCGGATGTTCAAATCCTAGAGCATACGCTACTTCCGACACCGAAAAGCTCGTTGCGGTAAGATATTCCTTAGCCTTTTCGATCAGTTTTTCATGAATATGCTGTTGGGCATTTTGTCCCGTAAGATTCCGGAGCATATCACTCAGGTAATGGGGTGAAAGGTTCATCTCTGAGGCCAGGAATTCTACGGTGGGAAGTCCTTTGGTTAATGTTTCCTGCCTGTTAAAATAATTGTCCAAAATGAGCTCCATTTTAGATAGAAGATCACTGTTGACTGCTTTTCTTGTGATAAACTGTCTTTTATAAAAACGGTTGCTGTAATTCAGCAGAACCTCAATATAGGAAACAATAACATCCTGGCTGATTTCATCAATAGCTGTATTCAGCTCATTCCTGATACTATCCAGTAATCCGGTTATGGTTGTTTTTTCCTGATCAGAAAGATGTAATGCCTCATTGGTATCATAGGAAAAGAAACCGAAATTTTTGATGTTCTTTGCCAGCGGATAGGTCCGTATAAAGTCCGGATGTATCAGCAGCGTATATCCACAGTATTCAGCATCTGTATCGGTAGAAAGAATCTGTCCCGGTGCTGTAAACATCATCCCTCCTTCATTGAAATCGTAATAGCCTTGTCCGTATCCGATTTTTCCATGTTCAGAAAATTTATAGGAGATTTTATAAAAGTTCAGATGAAAGCTTCTGTTCAGGAATTCCTTATTCACAATCATTTTTGTGTTATCTACCAGGCTTACTAACGGATGTAGCGGTTTGGGAAGTTTCAGCAGGTTGTGAAGCTCCGATATGGACGAAATTTTCATAGGTGCATTATCTTTCTTTTCCATGATATAAATGTATTAAATATTTAGCTTAAAAGACAAGACAGCACAAATAATAGCTATTTATGCTGTCTGAATATTTTAAAATTATCTTAGATAAACTGTTTCCCGAACTGCTCTCTGAAGGCTTCATCTCCCAGCTCAAGACGCTGCGCATATAATGCTTTGGCATCTTCTCCTGCCACATATCTTAACTGTTTCTTCCCGTCTGTAGCTGCTTCATATACTACTTCTGCAATTTGTTCCGGTGTAGAAGCCGCTTCCATCATTCCCTCCATACTGGAAAAAAGAGAATTGGTAATTTCCTCATAAGCCGGACTTGTTGCAGAATCTAATGAACGGCTTACAAAATCCGTTTTAATGCCTCCGGGAGATACGGTTTTGATATCGATCCCGAATTTGTTTAATTCGTAAGCTAAACTCTCACTCCACCCTTCCAGAGCCCATTTTGTAGCATGATAAGTTGAGCCTAAAGGAAATGCAATCAGTCCTCCGATTGAAGTGGTGGAAATAAACATACCGCTCTTTTTTTCTCTGAAATAGGGAATAAAAGCCTGTGTTACACGGATCACACCGAGAAGATTAGTATCCAGCTGTTTTAAGATCTGTTCATCTTTTAAGGCTTCCAAAGGACCAATAAGCCCATATCCTGCATTATTGAAGACTACATCCACATTACCCAGCTTAAGAGTCTTATTAACGGTTGATTTTATCTGTTCCAGATTGGTAACATCCAAAGGAAGCAGGGTAACATTGTCTAAAGCGGCAAGCTCAGGAGCTGCTTCAGGATTTCTCATGGTTGCAATAACGTTCCAGCCTCTGCTTTGGAATAATTGGGCAGCCGCTTTTCCTAATCCTGTTGAAGCGCCTGTTATAAAAATTGTTTTCATTTTGTTCTGTATTAAATTAACAGGACAAAGATCAGTATTCGAATAAAGGCTGGAGTTGCCAAATTGGACTAACGTGTATCCAAAATGGATTTAAATAACCTGAATTCGGGATAAGAAAATTAAGATTAATGTGCTGGAAGTTGGAAGTGAGAGGCCGGAAGTTACTATTGGGCTGATAGTTTCTTAAAATTGAATTAACTAGTCTTAAAAAAATTGATAAAAACCGAGGTATCGTTATTTTCACGACCTTAATAACTTCCCTCTTCCAACTTCAGGCCTCCTTACCTTATTAAAAACAGAAATGTCTTATCCCGAACTCAGGTTAAATAGTTTTTTGAAGGAATTATCTCAAATAAATAGAAAGTCCCGGATTTTAAAATCCGGGACTTGTTTATTAAAAAGGGAAATACAGTATAAGCTGTGACTTCTCTTTAGATTATCTTAAAATTTATAGACAAATGAATTGATATTCATCCCTGCTCCTACAGAGGCAAATAGAACCACATGTCCTTCTTTTATTTCATGGGAAGGAAGTTCTCCGTTCAGGATCATCGTAAGCAACGTTGGAATGGTAGCCACACTGCTGTTCCCTAATTTATCGATCACCATAGGCATGATATTCTCAGGCATTGGCAGATCATAAAGCTGATAAAAACGTTTTACAATAGCCTCATCCATTTTCTCATTAGCCTGATGGATGATAATTTTGTCTAGCTGATCTATAGAATATCCGCTTGCATCCAAACACTTCTTCATAGCATCCGCTACATTTACCAGAGCAAACTCATAGATTTTCCTGCCTTCCATTTTGATATATTTCGTATCAGGGCAGCTTTCGTTATTGTAGGATTTACCAAAGAAAAGGTAGTCTTTTTCGTTCAGGGTATAAGAAGCCGATAAATGGGACTGTATACCCTTATCATCCTCACTAATTTCCATGACAACTGCTCCTGCACCGTCCGCATAGATCATGCTGTCTCTGTCGTGAATATCAACAACTCTGGAAAGTGTTTCTGCACCAATAACCAGGCAGCGTTTTGCAATTCCTGATCTGATGAAGGCATTAGCCTGTATCACTCCTTCTATCCAGCCCGGACATCCGAACAGAACATCATAGGCTACGCAGAAATTATTTTTGATTTTCAGAAGATGCTTTACTCTTGAAGCCAGACTTGGCACACTATCCGACTGAACGGTGCCAAAGCGGACATCACCAAAATTATGGGCAAATATGATGTAATCCAGGGTCTCCGGATCTATTTTTGAATTTTCTATTGCTCTCTGTGCTGCAATCAGCCCCAGATCTGAAGTCACCTGATCCTCAGATGCGTATCTTCTTTCTTCTATGCCGGTAATTTCCTTGAGCTTTCTGGCAATAATATCATTCGCTTCCTTTAATGACTCCCCGTTTTTATTAATAAAATGATGCTTGTCAAAAAATAAATTTGTAATTGTTTCCGGCGGAATATAATTGCCGACCCCTATAATCTTGCTTGTCATTAAAAAAAAATTATAATCTTCTTAAATTCATTTTGGTTTTTTCATGAATTCAAATATTATACAATATTAACGATAAAATATCTATTAATCGTATGATAAAATAGAATTGAATATTTATATTGGTATTCAGAGCATAAAAATAAAACGTCAGCATCCTTCGGATTGCTGTCTATCATTAGTTTTTTACTTCATCCTCAATACTTTATATTGTTGTTCTCATTTTTTGTAAATTCGCGTGCTTATGGCAGCCTATATTCTTGAAAATACAAGCATCAGTATACTTTCCGTTTATGATCTCCTGAAACATACTTCGGGCAGCGCATTCCTGGAGATCAGAGATTTTCATGATATTTATCCTACTGCTATCGAAAACAATACAGGAGTTTTTACCAAAAGATCCCCGTTAAAAGATTTCCCGGAAGTTTCCGTCAGCCAGATAGGCAGCTCCATAGTAAGCCTATGTACCTGCCAGAGTCCTAAAGACAAGCTTTGTGTGCATCAGGCAGAAATCATCCACTGTATTTTAGAAGAGAAAAAATTCAGGACTTTTTTTGATCCATTCCTTCGTAAGAAACTGTTTATTGCTAAAGCTAAAAGTTACGGCTTAGAAAATGAATCTGATCTTGATATCTATTTTGAACTTGGATACGTTAATGACAGAATCGAAGTACAGCCTAAGATCAGGGAAATGTTATCTATAGATGAGGATATTTTTAAACAGCAGCTTCTTCCCCAACGTTCTTCAATGATCGATGAACTAGCACTACAGGATAATGGAAAAAGAAAAATACTGGTTATCGGAAGGCACCGTTATTACAGCCACCTGAATTTTTCACTCATGGAAACTGAAACTACACAGACAGGGAAACTTAAAAATCCTGTCCATCCTGTTGATTCCATGCAGCTTATCTGGAAAGCTGAAGAACCACAGCATATTAAATTCTATACTGCAGTTTCAGCATTCCAGAACAATTACAATGAAGATTACAATACTGCAGAGCTGGAAGCTCTAAAACTGATCGTACAGAATCCGCTTGGGCTGGAAACTTATTATCATGACCGTGAGCTGTCCGAGACCGTTTCATCAAAATCTCTCGTTCCTATACATCTTGAAGTTCTACAGGCTGAAATACGGCTTAATGTATTCAAAAAAGAACCTTTTTATGAGGTAACAGGTGAGCTGGAATTCAATGATATTTCTATTCCTTTTAAAAACATAACAATCAGGAATGAATATTTTGTCTACAGCCGGAATACTTTCAGTTTTGTAGATGATCCTGATATGTTGAGGATAATTAAGTTTTTTAAAACCAATAATGAGATCCTGCTGGTTCATTCCTCAAAATATGAAGCATTCATGAAGAATATTCTTTCTTCCCTGGAAGAACGTATTCATATCAATTACAGCTACATACAGCCTGCAACACCAGTACAGCTTGAGGAAGAAAACCATCGGAATGAACGGATTATTTATCTTCGCCAGCAGGGAAATTATGTCGCCTTAACTCCGGTCATGAAGTATGGACAGGCAGAAGTTGCCGTTTATTCCAGAAAACAGCTTTTTGGAAATGATCAGAATGGAAATGTGTTTAAAATTGACAGAAGTGATGCGGAAGAGACCCGTTTTACTTCTCTCATTATGAAGCAGCACCCCGACTTCGAAGCACAGATGGACGGCTATGATTATTTTTATCTGCATAAAGATAAGTTCCTGGATCGGGACTGGTTTCTTGATGCTTTTGAAATATGGAGACGTGAAGGGGCGGTCATTCTTGGATTCAATGAGCTTAAAAATACTAAACTCAATTCATACAAGGCAAAGGTCAATATTCAGATTACCAGCGGACTGGACTGGTTTAATGCTAAATTGAAGGTAAGTTTCGGACAGAAGGATGCCGCGCTGAAACAGCTTCACCGTGCTATCCGCAACAGAAGTAAATTTGTACAGCTGGACGACGGCACGCTTGGAGTTCTCCCGGAAGAATGGATCAGCAGAATGAATGAATTTTTCCGGATCGGGGAAATTGATGCTGAAGATCTTAAAATTCCAAAGATCAATTTTACGGAAGTGTCTTCTTTATTTGAAAAAGATATTGTAAGCAATGAGGTACAGGAAGAGCTTTCTTCTTATTCACTTCAGTTCTCATCCGTTAAAAGTATTCCCCAAATTGATATTCCTTCAGGGTTAAACGCTGTTTTGAGAGATTATCAGCATGACGGACTGAACTGGCTGAGCTTTTTGGACAGCTTTAATTTCGGCGGATGTCTGGCTGATGATATGGGACTTGGAAAAACGCTTCAGGTGATCGCATTTATTCTTTCTCAACGGGAAAAGCGAGGCCAAGTTACTCATCTTGTGGTTGTTCCTACTTCCCTGCTCTTCAACTGGCAGGAAGAGATTAACAAATTTGCTCCTTCAATAAAGGTAATGCCTCATTATGGAGCTGAAAGACTGAAAACTACGGAACATTTTTCTGGATATGAGGTTATACTTACGAGCTACGGGATGTTGCTTTCAGATATCCGTTTTCTGAAAGACTTCCGTTTTAACTGTGTTTTCCTTGATGAATCACAGACAATTAAAAATCCTAATTCAGAAAGATACAAAGCGGCCCGCCTGCTGAATTCAAGAAACAGGTTTGTTCTTACAGGAACTCCTATTGAAAACAACACTTTCGATCTTTACAGTCAGCTTTCCTTTGCATGTCCGGGACTTTTGGGAAGCAAACAGTATTTTAAAGACATTTATGCCGTTCCCATTGATAAATTTGAATATGGTAAGCGTGCTCAGGAACTTCAGCAGAAAATAAAACCTTTTATTCTCCGCAGGACAAAAAAACAGGTTGCCAAAGAGCTTCCTGAAAAGACGGAAATGGTGATCTACTGTGAAATGGATATTGAGCAGCGTAAAATTTATGATGCTTATGAAAAAGAACTCCGTGAATTTATTGCCGCCAATGACGATGATGATCTGAATAAAAACAGCATGCATGTTCTGACAGGGCTTACCAGGCTCCGACAGATCTGTAATTCTCCTGTACTATTAAAAGAGGGATATTCCGGTGATCATGCCGTGAAAATAGAAATACTGATGGAACAGATCCAAAGTAAGTCTAGAGATCATAAAATCCTGGTATTTTCACAATTTGTAGAGATGCTGGATTTACTTAAAGCTGAACTTGAACGTAAAAAGACTCCTTTTGAATATCTTACGGGACAAACCAAAAACAGAGGCAAGACCGTTAATAATTTCCAGGAGAATGAAGAGATCCGGGTATTCCTGATCAGTTTAAAAGCGGGCGGTGTGGGACTTAATCTTACGCAGGCAGATTATATTTATCTGGTAGATCCGTGGTGGAATCCTGCAGCGGAAAACCAGGCGATCGACCGTAGTTATAGAATTGGTCAGACTAAGAATGTTATTGCAGTCCGGCTGATCTGTTCAAATACTGTGGAAGAGAAAATTTTAAGTCTTCAGAAAAAGAAAAATGAGCTGGCCCAAAATCTGCTTCAGACTGACGGAACCAGTATTCAGAAGCTGTCAAAGCATGATTTATTAGAAATACTGGAATCAAAATCATTGTAAAACCTTTTTCAACACAATATTCAGTTATACCTGACTAAAAAGAAAACCGACAGATAGAATCTGCCGGTAAAAAAACAAAAATTGATATGGATATGATTAGATAAGTGTTTATTTTTTGATGATCTTTTCGGTAATGCTTTTCTTATCTTTAGTGTAGATCCTGATCAGATAAGTTCCAGGAGTAAAGCCATTCATATTAACAACTCCGGATGTTCCTTCCAAAAGTTTCTGTCCAGATACGCTGTAAACTTCATATTTTTCAAGTCCTTTTTCTGTTTGTACCGTTACGGAACCTGATGTAGGATTCGGGTATATTTTTGCAGAGGATTTCTTTGTTACCTCCGATGTAGCCAGGTTTGATGCCAGCACATTTAAAGTATAATCTTCAACCTGGCCAATAAACCATCCTGCTGGACATGGCAGATTTTCCAAGGTTCCCATCCATGAACTGGATTCGTAAGCTTTCACAATTCTAAAGCGAGTCTCTCCCAGCATTGCATCCGCAGGAATTGCTATGGTTCCGGATGTTACCCCCGACTGTTTGCCGGGAATAGGATCAGAATTATCCAGATAGCCTAAATTAAATACTTCATTCGGATCAAAAACATTATTCTGATTAAGATCGATGTAGGCGTAAACTGAGACGGTTATCTGTCCCTGTGTTCCCCCTGTTACTGTGATCGGATATGAATTGCCTCTGTTCACGCTGAAAACCGTAGCTGTAAAGTTCTCAACTGCGTCTGAAGCCCCATCTATATGACTTTCGTTGGAAATTCCTGTAAATTCTACCTTTGTAATTTCGCTGACAGTTAGGCTCGTGACATTTTCAGCTCCACAGTATGGTGATGGGAAAACCGCATTGTTTCCTGTAATATTAACGGTATAATCCTCGGCTTGTCCTGCCCGTAAGCCGGTATCACATGCTGTACTGATGGAATTGGCTGCATTCGGGTCTGAATAGGCAGCTGTATTTGTATTTTTCAGCACTCTCAGCCTTGTAGCACCGGACACGGCATTCAAAGGAACTGTAATAGTCCCGTTTACTGTAAAAGCATTAAAAGGATTAGCTGCTGCCAGCCTGCCGATATAAAAAATTTCTCCTGCATCGTCAAAATTACCGTTCCCGTTGAAATCAACAAATACCATGACATCGCTCGGAAAAGTACCGGAAGGGCCTTTTACAGAGATCTGGTAGCTGTTTCCGGCCTGAAGATCAGCAGACATTGAAGTAAAATCCTCATAAACCTGCGCATTCCCTGATTGTGAAGTGGATGCATTGTTGATATTCTCAAAACTAACATAGGTGATCATGTTGCTGTCTGCTCCATATTGAAATGCCGGAGTACAGTACTGTGCATTCATCGTCATATAGAATACTACGGCAGAAAGAGTAGATAATTTCTTCATTTATTCTTTTATTTTGTTGAGACAAATTTATATTTATTTAGAATTAATAAAAATAACAAACAAATGACATTTGTCACCTTTTGCAGAATAATTTAGAAATCAGGATGATAAGCAACCCAAAATACTGAAAATTAGCAATATAGATAATTGATCACATGGAAATATCTGTAAATTTTACAGATATTGTGAGCAAAACTTTAAGCTCTGGAAAGCTGATCCAGCTTTTTCAACAATGCCGGTATCCGGTAAGCTCCATGCATCTGCTCTACTTTAGGCAGTATTTCATCTACATCTGCTCCCTGAGCAGTAAGAAATAATGGAGTTCTGCTTTCACCTCTTAAAACACTTCGTCTCTGGGAATCAGGTGAAGCAAAATCATTCTTTGCAATTCCAATGATTGCATATTTTCTATCTAAAGCATCATAGAGATATCCTCCAAGACCTATTTTACCATCATTATCAAGGGTAACATAACCATCTACTATAATATAATGTCTCCTTCTTTTAACTCAATTCTCTTTAATAAGCTTAAAATGCAGGGCAGTTCCCTCTTGTAGAAAGCACCACTTTCATATCCGGAAGAGACTTCTGTTTTTTCAGTATAAATATCAGACTCATTTTCTGAGGTCCAGTCTTCAAAAGCGATACATACGGTATTTGCGTGGTCCTGATAATAATAAGTATCAAAAGCATAAATCATATTTTCCTCTTTCTATTAAAAAAATTCACCGAAATGCCACAAAATCCCGGACGGATCATGTACAAAGCATTCTTTTCCCCAGTCCATTGTTCTTACAGGTGTAAGTTTTACTCTTTCATATTTTCCGGTAAGATTCAAAGTCTGAAGTTCCTTCCAGAAATCATCTGTATTTTCTACCTCCATAAAGACCATAGTATTGTCTATCCAATCTTTAGCATAGTAATCCTGAAGATAGAATCCGGTTTTCTGCCTTTTAAACAAGGATAATTTAGGTTCTAAGATCACTTCTTCAAACCCCAGGTCTTTGTAGAAACTTCTGCTTATTCCAAAATTTTCAGCCCCAATAAACGGCCTGATAGATTTTACATGCTGCATCATTGCTTTCTGTTTTTCCAGTTAGTATAAGTCATTTCAAATTTGATCTCATCTTTACCATGTGTACCCGTTTCCTGCCATCCGGATTTTCTGTAGAATGTTTCAGCCCTTGTTCCCGGTGCAGTTCCCAGCCATACATCTTCTTGGGTTTGTTTAAAATACCAGTCAAGCATAATATCATGAAGCTTCTTTCCTATTCCGAAATTTTCAAAATCAGGATGCATAAAAAGTGCCCAGATGTTATTTTCTTTCAGATCTACGATAGAAAAACCTACAATCCGGGATTCTATCTCACCAACCCAGCCTTTTCCTCTTTGAAACAGAAATTCTTCACAGTCTGCATCAGTTACCAACGAGGGATCAGAAAGCGTATTTTCATTTACAGAGTTTCGGACGATCTGGATCTGTGGAATATCTTCCGGTATGGCTTCACGAATTGCTGTTTTCATTTGATTGTTTTTATGGTATTTTTTTTAATAAAGCGGGCTAACTAAATCCCGTTCCTATTGAATACAAATTCAATAAGATTGGTCAACGCAAAGGCATCATTTTATTTCCGTGATGTTTAAAGGATGTAATGATTTTATCGGAAATAACATACTAAACACCTTCGTAAATTTCATAAAACAATTGTATTAATTTACTTTAGCACTTATTATTTAAAGCAATTTCCCTGATACCTGTGCGTTGAACCAATTAATAAGTTACTTTTTATCTACTACAATTCTTTCCGCTCTGTTGGCAATTTCCCATGCAGTGGCAAAAACCAGCTGGGTTCTTTTTTCCAGCAACGGATAATCGATTTTCTCGGGATCATCGGTTGGTTTGTGATAATCCTCATGAATACCGTCGAAGAAAAAGGCTACAGGAACATTGTTTTTAGCAAAATTATAATGGTCTGAGCGATAGTACAGCTGTTCTGGGTCTGCCGGATCATCATATTTATAATTTAATTCTAAATTATTTGTCTTTTTATTGGCCGCTTCATTGATGGCCTTAAGCTGAGAACTCAGCATTTCAGAACCAATCACATATACATACTGTTTTCCTCTGTTAGCTGCATCATCACGCCCGATCATATCAATATTAAGATCAACTACAGTATTGGCAAGCGGAAATACGGGATTGCTGGTATAGTATTCAGAGCCAAACAGGCCATGCTCTTCTCCTGTTACATGCAGGAACAGAATTGATCTTTTTGGTCCATTCCCAGCCTTCTTAGCTTCCTGAAAAGCTTTCGCAATCTGCATAACGGCTACAGTTCCGCTTCCATCATCATCGGCTCCGTTATAAACAACTCCGTTTTTAGTCCCAACATGGTCGTAATGCGCGGAAATCACTATAATTTCTTCAGGTTTCTCACTTCCTTCAATGAAAGCAAGAATATTTTCAGAGTCCGGAAGATTTCCCCCGCCTCTTTTTTTCATAAACTCGGCAGGAACCTTCTGATAATAGGACCCTAACGCTTTTGGAGGATTAATTCCTAAGCTCTTATAATAATTGATCATATACTCACCCGCTTTTTTCTGCCCCGGACTTCCGGTATCTCTTCCTCCCATTTCATCGGAAGCAATTACATATAAGTTTTTCTTTAATTCATCGGCCTTAATGGTCTTATATGCAGCAAAAAAGGATTTATCACCTTTTTCTACAGACGTGGAATGAGTGGATTGAGCTGAAGCTCCTTCAGAATATTTCGCTGTTCCGCAGCTGACCACAATAGCCAGGCTCAACATCGGGATAAGTATTTTTTCCATATGATAATAATTTGCTTAAAAATAACAAAATTTATTGAATCCGAATGCTGCACTATAATGGTCACTGCCATTGCCAATTCATCAAAATACTGCATACCAATAAAAAATCCTGACCGGTTTACAGCAGGATTATAAAATATGGTCTTTAATTAAATTAATTTGTTCTGATATTATTTTTTTTAGAGATTTTGTTCTGCATTTTCCAAAATCTCTATAAGTTCTTTAAGTTCATCTTTGCTAAACTCATTTAAACTCTGATTGTAGGGAGAAGAAGGCATTCTTATGTAGTTGATCCAACTTTTTTGCTCTTTGCTGTAAATTCCTCCAAATTCAATATTACTCATGGTCATAAACTTATATTTTGTCTCCTGATCCGGTTTTCCTTTATTTTCCTGCTCTTTCAAAATTTGAAGAGACTGGATTAGCCTGGAAAGTTCCGCTTTTTCTATGGTTAAGGTTTTTTTTGAAGCCGTATCAAAAGTTTCATACTCGTAGGTCATTCCAAGAACACTTTCTGTAGAATTATCAGACATATCCCTGGTTACTATTTTCTGAACATTTAAATTTCTGAATTTAGCCAAATCATAAATCCGTTTTTCAATAAGTGTTCCTCTTCTTGAGTTTATTTTCAAGCCACTGCTGGTGGTTAATGGATTTTTAATAATTGGAGGGGAAGTTTGTGCACTTACCAAAGCACAAAAACCAAATAATAATAAAAGAAAGTTTTTTTTCATTTGTGTTAATGTTTGTATGATTTTTTAATCATTTGTAAATATAAAAAATTTCATTACTTGTGGGACAAAATGCATTAAAACAAAACATATCAAATAAATAAAACAATATATTTTCAGGTCATAATTTAATGGATTCCTATTTTTCTTATATTTGATATAAATGCAACATAGATGGAAAAAATTTATGGATTTACACACTATTCCTTTTTCACGGAAATGTCTGAACTCGCCAGAAAGCATAATAGTTTTGACTTGTCTTTAGGGCTTCCTGATTTTGATATTGATGAACGCTTAAAGTCATTTTTAAAGGAAGCTGTAGATTGCAATAAACATCAGTATGAACCACTTGCAGGAAATCCTCTGCTCATTAACAATATCATTACTTATAACACGGCACGTAAAAACAGTATCAAACTTAAAGAAAATGAGGTAACGGTTGTCCCTTGTGCAACTTTTGCTTTACATACGGCCCTTAAATCTGTTTTAAATCAGGGAGATGAAGTAATTATCATCCAACCTTCCTATTATACCTACGGGCCTTCGGTAGTTTTAAATAATGGTGTTCCGGTTTATTATGATCTTGACAATGATTTTACTATAAACTGGGAAAAATTTCAAAAATGCATTTCCGAAAAGACAAAAGCCATTATTGTCAATTCACCACAAAATCCTACGGGAACAATCTGGAAGCAAAATGACTGGAACCAGCTTTATGAACTGATAAAGCATCAGGAAATTTATATTGTCTCGGAAGAAATTTATGATACCTATTGCTATGACGGAATCGAACATTATAGTTCTTTTCTTCATCCTGAACTGAGAAAAAGGACTTTCTGCATTTTTTCTTTTGGAAAAATGTTTCATACTTCCGGTTGGAAAGTCAGCTATTTACTTGCTTCAGAATACCTTACCTCAAAATTCAGATGTCATCAGCAATATATTTCCTATAGCGCGAATGCACCGGCTCAGTATGCTCTTGCCAAATATCTGGAAGTATTCGATCCCTGCGAAAATAAGAAAGTGATGCAGCGAAAAAGGGATATATTTAATAAAATGATTGCATTTACGCCTTTGGAAGCTACCAAAAAGGCTGAAGGAAGCGTCTTTCAGATCGTTAATTTCAGGAACGTTTCTAAAACAATGACTGATGTAGAATTCTCAAAATGGTTAACAATAGAGAAAGGAACAGCATGCCTTCCACTTTCAGCATTTTATAATTCGCAACAAAACTCCGATTATGTACGGTTCAGTTTTGCTAAAAAAGATGAATTGATCATTCAGGCTTTGGAACATCTGCAAAAGAATCTATAATATAAGCATCAATCAAATTAAAACCTGCGGTAAGATAAAATTTTCAATATTTTTTGTACCCACACAAATTTCACAGATTGGCACAAATTATTTAACTTGAAACTCTTTCATCAATAAAAAAGCACCGCTTAAAAACGGTGCTTTATATATTTAATTATTTGATTTAAAAAGCGAGAACTCTTACATCAATTCTTCGGTTTTTTGCTTTACATTCATCTGTATCATTCGCTTCACAAACAGGATGCTGAGAGCCGTAGCCTTCTGCTTCTACCCTGTCTGATGAAATTCCCAGCTCCAAAAGCTTCAGTTTTGCCGTCTGAGCTCTCAGATTAGATAATTTCTGGTTGCTTTCTTCATTGCCGGTATTGTCTGTATAGCCTCCTAATTTGATTTTTACATCAGGATAGGCATTTAAGATTTCGGCGAGGTTGTTAAGCTGAACATCTGAGCCGGCTTTCAGATCACTGGATCCGGTTTCGAAATACAGGTTTTCCAGAGTATACCAGTTATTAGGATCTATGACAGTCTGATCTTTTTGATGTACTGAATTGTACAGCTGGAACAGTCTGCTTCCTTCTCCTAAAGTGATTGTTTTTCCGCCTTTCAACTTTATTTCCTGAATATTTCCTGTCTCATAAACAAAATCTCCACTTTCATTAAGATGTCCTTTAATTTCTTTTGGAGAAGAGAGAGCGGTTTGAAGACCTGTATGTGCTGTAGCTGAAGTTGCATTATAAGCTCTTGTCAGGCTCTCCAGTTTTGCTTTTCTGTTGGCTTCAATTTTGTCTTTATGCAGTACTGCCAATGTCGGTGCAATCACTAATGAAACAATGGACATCAGCTTGATCAGAATATTCATTGATGGTCCTGAAGTATCTTTAAAAGGATCTCCTACAGTATCTCCCGTTACGGAAGCTTTATGAGGTTCAGAACCTTTATAATAGGTCTCACCGTTGATATCAACACCTTTTTCAAATGATTTTTTAGCATTATCCCAGGCGCCACCGGCATTATTCTGGAACATCCCCATCAGAACGCCACATACGGTAGCTCCGGCTAAGAATCCTCCTAAAACTTCAGGTCCGAAAATAAAGCCTATCAGCAAAGGTGAAATAATGGCAATAGCTCCCGGAAGCATCATTTTTCTGATGGATGCATCTGTTGATATGGCCACACATTTTTCATATTCGGGCTGTGCCTTTCCTTCCAGAATCCCCGGAATTTCACGAAACTGTCTTCTTACTTCTTCTACCATCGCCATCGCGGCTTGTCCTACTGCAGTAATGGCAAGTGAAGAGAATATAAATGGTATCATTCCTCCTACAAATAGCCCTGCCAGAACATCTGCCCTGTAGATATCAATTCCATCGATTCCGGCAATTCCTACGAAGGCTGCAAATAAAGCCAGCGCCGTTAATGCAGCGGAAGCAATAGCAAATCCTTTTCCTGTAGCTGCTGTGGTATTTCCTACAGCATCCAGGATGTCTGTTCTTTCACGGACTTCTTTTGGAAGCTCGCTCATTTCAGCAATTCCTCCGGCATTGTCAGCAATCGGTCCAAAAGCATCAATGGCAAGCTGCATGGCAGTAGTGGCCATCATTCCGGCTGCTGCAATCGCCACTCCGTAAAGTCCTGCACATAAATAAGAACCGTAAATTCCTCCTGCCAATACAAGGATCGGAAGTAATGTAGATTCCATTCCTACTGCCAAACCTCCGATAATGTTCGTTGCATGACCTGTAGAAGACTGTCTTACAATACTGGAAACTGGTCTTTTACCCATCGCCGTGTAATATTCTGTGATGATACTCATCAAAGTTCCTACGACAAGTCCTACCATTATAGCTCCGAAAACGCCCATTTTAGTAAACTCATGCTCTCTGAGCATCATTTTTTCAGGAAGAAGGTAAGTTACCAGAAAATAAGAAGAGATCGCCGTAATTACGATACTTCCCCAGTTTCCCAGATTCAGGGCATTCTGAACGCTGGAAGTGGATGAACCTTCATTATCATTGATTCTTACAAACAAAGTCCCTATCATAGAGAAAATGATCCCTGTCCCGGCAATCAGCATGGGAAGAAGAATAGGTGCAAATCCTCCGAAAGCATCATCAGACATTGTTTCTCTACCTAAAACCATTGTTGCCAGTACCGTTGCTACATAAGATCCGAAAAGGTCGGCTCCCATCCCTGCCACATCTCCTACATTGTCACCTACGTTATCGGCAATAGTAGCAGGATTTCTGGGATCATCTTCAGGAATTCCAGCTTCCACTTTTCCTACAAGGTCGGCCCCAACGTCTGCAGCTTTAGTATAAATACCACCACCCACTCTTGCAAAAAGAGCAATAGACTCTGCACCCAGAGAAAATCCTGTAAGAATCTCAATTGTTCTTTCCATTTCATGGGAATCTACTGCTGCATCAGGAGCGAAAATCTGTTTAATGATCAGAAAAAGAGCACCTAAGCCCAGAACTGCCAGTCCGGCCACTCCCATCCCCATAACAGAACCTCCTGTAAAGGAAACTTTCAGGGCTTTGGAAAGTGAAGTTCTTGCTGCTTCTGCTGTTCTTACATTGGCTTTTGTTGCGATCTTCATTCCGATAAATCCTGCCAATGCGGAAAATATGGCTCCTACGGCAAAAGCAACTCCAATGCTCCAGTGGGAATTGGAATTACTTGATCCCATTACAGCGAGTAATATTGCCACTACAACTACAAAATAGGTTAAAATCTTGTACTCGGCCTTTAGAAAAGCCATTGCACCGTCAGCGATATGTCCGCTGATTATTTTCATTTTTTCATTCCCGGCATTCTGCTTACTTACCCAGTTACTCTGCAGGAAAGTATACAATAAGGCGACAACGCCGAAAACCGGAATTAAATAGAACAAATCCATAGTTTATTATTTTAATATTAATAAATAGTAATTAGTTTTATAAATATAATAAAAAATCCATTGTTTTATTAAGCCTTGCCCAATAATATATTTTTTCATAAATTTAAACAACATTACCAGGTATAATATGTATCAAGTATTAATTTACTTAATAAAAAATACTTATTACAAATAAAAAGGCAGATGAAAATTCACCTGCCTTTATTTATGTTTTTGGAACGCTGTTTCTTAGCCCCCGAATTTTTCTGCATAGTCTTTTTGAGAAGCTTTGATCACTTTTTTAGCGTGTTCAGCTCCATATACCTCATGAATTCTACATTTTGCAGGCTCATCCGGTAAGTTCTTATAGGTTAAGAAATAGTGCATCAATCTTTTCACTTCTGCTTCCGGAAGTTCAGAAATATCTCTGAAATGTCCAAAAGCATGGTCACCTATCATTACAGCAACAATTTTATCATCTGCTTCCCCTCCATCGATCATTTTGAATCCACCAATTGGAATAGCTTCCATTAATAGTCCTCCTGAATGGATGTTGTGAGAGCTTAATACACAGATATCAAGCGGATCATGATCACCTTCTGTCACATCATCAGCGCCAGCTTCTACAGCCAGCTTCATTACTTCATTATGGCAGTATGTTCTTGGAACAAATCCGTATAAAGCGGGAATAATATTAGAAAATTTCTGAGGTCTGTCTACCTTTAAAAATCCTGTTTCTTTATCTACTTCATATTTAATAGTATCTGAAGGAACGATTTCCACGAATACGTTTACAACATTTGGCGCATCTTCTCCTGCAGAAACCCCATGCCATGGATGTGCTTTAAAATTTGGAATCATTATTTATCTGTTATTTTTAAGTTATAATTAAAATTTCTCTTCTAAGGTCTTCTATGGTAACAGCAATATAGTCATCCCCTTCCATATAGTTCATGATAAAAATGGTTTTGAACTCTTCAAGATCTGCATTTCCATTCAGTCCATTATACGTTTTATGAAGTAAATCGATCAAAGCATTTTTGGAATCCACGATATTCTTCCATGAGCTTTTCGTAATATACAGCTGTTGTGAAGAATTGTACTCAAACTCTTCATTGATAGTCTTTTCAGTAAGGAAAATAAACTCATGTACTGCCAAACCCTTATCAAATTTTTGGACGATATTTGATGGTTTTATTCTTTCCAAAAAGAGGGTCATCCTTTCATAGGAATGTGCCTTATTTTCAGCGTTTGATTTCACGGAAAGAAGCCTGATCTCCTGATTTTTAAGTGTAATGTATGAGTGTACAAATTGTCTCAGCAAAACCAAAAAAGGAATTGCGATAATCAATGCAAAAGCATATGGTAAATATCCTGAAAAACTAGCCATAATTTTAGACCGCAAAATTACTAATTATTTTCCGGCTTCTAAAGAGTTTTTAAATATATCACTCTTAGAATTCTGAATATAGATGAGAGATAGAATAATGAACAGATAAAAACCTATCATCATTCTGTTTGGCCAGGCTCGGAAAAACCAGGTATATTAGAAAAACAGCTCCAAAAAAATAAGCAATGAACCCAGTTTTTTTAGTGTTAAAAAGAAAATTATTGGCCTGAATAACAACGATAAACAATACAAGCAATGGGAATATGGTCGGTTAAAGTCCAGCATTATTGTTTTCTTAGAAGTTCTTTCCTGTAAATTACAGTTCAAACAGTGCAGGTCTTTGCGTTACTTCATGATAGCATACACTGTTTTCATCAAAAAAGTGATATACAAGGCTTTTCCTGGTTTTGTTTTTGTCTTTATGTGGCTCTCCACCATGGAGGATATTGGCATGCCATATTAACATATCCCCCTTTTTTGCTTTAAATATTTCCTTTTCCAGGCCTAATTCTTTGACTTTGGATTCCAAAAACTCTTCATAAGCCCGGTAGCTTTTTTTACCTATTTTAAATGTATTACCTTCATTCTCATAATCAGAATTAAGAAAATAAGGAAGTTTATGACTTTTGGGAATATAGTGCAATGCACCATTTGTTTCATCAACATCTTCCAATGCGATCCATACCCCGAGAAGTCCGCCTAGAGGATAAGTCGTCATATGAATACTGTCTGAATGTGTTTTCTGCTGGCTGCCACTAATAAAGTTGATGCTCTGAAAAAGCTTGGCCTTACCATCTAAAAGGACAGACAGGAAATCCAGAAGATTCTTATTGCTTCCAATATTTTTAATGATCTCGGAATGATGGATGGCAAACATTAGCTTTCCACCGTAAATAAATTTCAGGGTGCCGTTTTCCATCAGTTTCTCAATTTCACTATTGATTTTATCGGCATCATCTGCAGTAATGAAATTTTTTACAACCATATATCCGTTTTCATCATACTGAAGGGCACTTTCCTTATTCTCAGCATTGAGCTCTTTGAAAAACGCAGTGTCAACAAGCTTATCCTGATCTATCCTTCTTTCTGAAGCCGGAAGATGCGCAAAATCAGCACTGGAAATGCTGGAAAAATAGTTTTTTTTGAGACCATATTTTTTATACAACGGGATATTATGCTTTAATTTCTTCTTATTAAAAAAATTATAAATAATATAGGGCAGTTTATAATAACGGATCTGCTTTAGCATGATTGGATTATTAGGATAAATACTTTATAAAGGTACGGAATAATATTTAATTAAAACCATTCTAAATAACATAATGGGTATGATATTCATGTTAAGAAAATTGCCCTCTCATTAGAAATCGGGCAAAATCCTTGATCAATGTTTTTTTTGAATTCTCTATGACTGCATAGTGTTTTAATTCTGGTCTGAAACCTCTGAAAAACTCTTCAATGCTCGGAAGATTCCCCCCTTCAAAATCAAAAATAGAATTTTCTATATTTTCTTTAATTACGTGATCAATAAGCGTAGATGCCCCGGCCATTTTGATATATTTTTTATCATTAAAGGTACCTAAAAGAGCAATGGTATCGTAATCTGAATAAATGGCTATCATGTTAGTGATCTCATGATGATAGTAAAAAGCCAGAAATTTTAAATGTTGGGATGAATGAAATGCCTTAAGCGTTTTCAGTAAAGTATCTGTATCATCTTCTTTATCCAGCCCTATCACATTATTTTTTATAAAAATCTCTGCTTCTTTGTAATGTATTTCCTTAAGTTCAGAATTTCCGGCCACTTCATCATCCAGTCTCAGTTTCCTTTTTCTTTTGGGTGAATATTTAGCAAATACTCTAGTATAATCATCAGGGTATAAAAGAAAGTTCTTTTTTGTCTTTAATTTTGAATCAAAGCTGTTGGTTTCATTAAAATGATAAGCCCTTACCAGGTAGCTCTTCCGGAGAAAATACAGGAATTTTTCATTGATTTTCTTATCATCTTTATCTGAAAAGACTCCAAGTTGCTGGCATATCAAAGGATTATGCACAATTTTAATGCCTTTTTTGAGGATAAAAGGAACAGGCATTACAGCCTCATAATCATTATACACCAAAACATCCCATTGCTTGCCTGTTGTTACATCTAAAAAACTTTTTGATGCTGAATACTTCCTCTGTTCTGACTTTTCCAGACAGCCTTCATATTTTTTAAAATCAATCTCGTTATATTTCAGTCTTCTAATCATAATAATCCTTCATCTGAGAAACTAAGGTAGCCATCCTGCGTAACAATGATATGGTCTAAAAGCTGTATGCTTAATGTTTTCCCTGCCTCATATATTTTTTGGGTAATGCTGATATCCTCTTTACTGGGTTTCAGGCTCCCCGAAGGATGGTTGTGTGCAATAATAATACCTGTTGAAAAATGATCCAGGGCTGTTTTAAACAAAATCCTCACATCTACGATTGACTGACTTATACCGCCTTGTGTCAGCTGTGAGATGTGAATTACCTTATTACTCTGGTTCAGGAAGATAGCCCAGAATTCTTCAGTCCTTAAATCTGACAACTGGTTTTTAAGAATAAAATATGCATCATCACTATTTGAAATCACGGCTTTCTCAGGTATTTCCTGGACAGCTCTTCTTTTTCCTATTTCCAATGCGGCTATGATAGAAACGGCTTTTACTTCTCCGATTCCTTTGAATTTCATGAGCTCTTTATTGGAAAGAAGGCTCAACTGATGCCAGCTGTTGTTTACTGACGAGAGAATTTTTCTTGCTAACTCCAATGCACTCTCGTCCTTACTTCCGCTTCCCATAATGATCGCCAGAAGTTCAGAATCGGAAAGCGAACTTTTTCCTTTCAGCAAAAATTTTTCTCTGGGCCTGTCGTCTTCGGCAAGGAATTTTATGGTCATTTGTGTGTTATAAAGTTATAAATAAGGGAATTTTGAATTTAATAAAATGCATACATAATTACCGGATTTTTTGACTGGTCAAGATATTTTGCGGTCTGTGTAAATGCACTGGCAGAGAGCATGGGGCATCCTAAGCTCAAACAGGCGGGAGCAGAGGATTCCTGATCCGGAATGCATCCAAAAGAATGCAGTACTATTGCCCTTTGCATCGCATTGCTGTTATCAGTATCCAGACCATTTAGCCTGTAAGCTTTTCCAAATTTCCCGCTATAGCTGTTCAGGATTTCATACTTCCCCAGTGAAGATTGGTAGGATCCTTCTGTATTGCTGAATTTCAAAATATCTGAATTCTTAATAACCGAACCTGAGCCATGTGAAACAATTGCTTTCTGCAATATTTTATCGTTTTTCAGGTCATAAACAAAGTAACGGTACTTCCCGGAATGAACCTTAAAATTAATAAAAACTGCAATATCCTGATTGTAGCTTTTTCCTTTTATAAAACTCTTAATATCCAAAACCTTTGCTTCCGGGAGAACGCCGGAAGTATTGTTTTCCTGAGACTCAGCTTTGGAGCAGGAAATCATAAAAAGGAACAGGAATATAAATTTTTTCATTAAGGTAAAAGTTTTTACTCGATGATCATTCCATCTTTCATGACTAGCTTTCGGTCTGTGATTTCGGCAAGGTTTGGGTTGTGGGTTACGATAACAAAAGTCTGATTGTATTTATCCCTAAGATCAAAAAATAACCTGTGAAGATCATCTGCATTTTTTGAATCCAGGTTTCCTGTAGGTTCATCCGCAAAAATAATCTTGGGAGAATTGATCAGGGCTCTTGCCACAGCTACCCTTTGTGCCTCTCCACCGGATAATTGGTTGGGCTTATGATGCAGTCTCTGTTCTATTTTAAGGTCTTCAAATAAAGCATATGCTTTTTCTAAAGCCTCTTTTTCATTGGCTCCGCCAATTTTTGTCGGAAGCAGAACATTTTCTAAAGCAGTAAATTCTGGAAGAAGCTGATGAAACTGAAAGACAAAACCGATATTCTGGTTTCTGAATTTGGAAAGCTGCTTATCATTCATATTAATGAAAGACTCACCTGCAATGCTGATTTCAGTATTGTATTTATTGGAATTGCTGGGATGATCCAGCGTTCCCAAGATCTGAAGCAACGTAGACTTTCCTGCTCCGGATTCGCCTACAATAGAAACCACTTCACCTGTTTTAATGTGAATATCAACTCCTTTCAGTACTTCTAAATTTCCATAAAATTTATGGATATTACTTGCTTTAATCATGATTCAAAAATAGTGATTTCTCTAAACAAAAATATAATTAATTAAAATTTTTATAGAATGTATAGTACAGATATTTTAATTAATTAAAACAAAAAAACCTCTCAAAGCGAGAGGTTTTAATATGTACAATCTGAACTGTTACAGTAACAGGGTTAAAGGACTTTCCAGATATGTTTTTAAAGTCTGTAGGAACTGGGCTCCTGTAGCACCGTCTACCACTCTGTGGTCACATGCTAATGAAAGCTTCATAATATTTCCTACCACGATCTGACCGTCTTTTACGATCGGTTTTTCGATGATCGCTCCTACTGAAAGGATGGCAGAATTCGGCTGGTTAATGATACTTGTAAAGGTCTCGATTCCGAACATACCCAGGTTGGAGATGGAGAATGTAGAACCTTCCATTTCATTAGCTTTAAGGCCTTTGCTTTTAGCTCTTGAAGCCATGTCTTTTACTGCTGCAGAGATCTGAGTGTAGTTCATCTGATCTGTATTTTTAAGTACAGGAACCACTAATCCGTCAGGAATAGCCACTGCTACCCCCACATTGATATTTCCTCTGTGGATCACCTTATCTCCTGCCCAGCTTGAGTTCACCTGAGGGTGCTTTATAAGAGCTACAGCAGTTGCCTTAATGATCATATCGTTGAAAGAGATTTTAGTATCCGGTAAAGAATTGATTTCTTTTCTGGCCTCAATGGCTTTATCCATATTGATCTCCACCATCAGATAATAATGAGGGGCAGAGAATTTACTTTCAGCAAGACGTTTTGCAATAATATTTCTTACCTGAGAGTTTGGAGTCTCCGTATCTTCACCCTGAACGAAGCTCAATGCAACCTGAGCCGCTGCAGGAGCAGAAGCCGCCGGTTGAGCCTGAGTCTGGGAAGGCTGATAGTTTTCAATGTCTTTTTTAACAATTCTTCCGTTTTCTCCTGAACCGTTAACACTGTTGATGTCAACACCTTTCTCCTGAGCCATTTTCTTAGCCAAAGGGGAAATTGCTACCCTGTCTGATGATGATGAACTTGCTGCCGGAGCTGCTTTTTCTTCTGTCTTTGCTTCAGTTTTCTGTTCAGCAGGTTTTTCGGAGGACTGGGCAGCTGCTTTTGGAGCACCTACAGAAGAAACATCCGTTCCTTCCGGCCCGATGATCGCCAATACTGAATCTACCGGAGCAGCACCGCCTTCTTCTACGCCCTGCTTCAATAATACCCCGTTGAATTCAGATTCAAAATCCTGAACAGCTTTATCTGTTTCGATCTCAGCAAGAAGATCTCCTTCTTTTACTGTATCACCAACATTTTTATGCCATTTCGCCACTTTACCTTCCGTCATAGTATCGGAAAGTCTTGGCATCGTAATAATTTCCACACCGGCAGGAACTTCTGCAGTAGTCTGCTCAATGCTGGTACCGTTATTTTCTGTTTTTGATTCTTCTTCAGTCTTCTTCTCTTCAGAACCACCTGTAGCGGGAGCAGCAGCTCCGCCAGCCAATCCTGAAATATCCTCACCTTCATTCCCAATAATCGCTAAAACAGAATCTACAGCAGCAGCAGCGCCTTCCTCTACACCAATATATAAAAGAGTTCCTTCTATTTCAGATTCGAAATCCTGAACAGCTTTATCTGTTTCAATTTCGGCTAAAATATCTCCTTCTTTTACTTTATCTCCTACTTTTTTATGCCATTTCGCCACTTTACCTTCCGTCATAGTATCCGAAAGGCGGGGCATCGTAATTACTTCTGCCATAATTTATTGTATTATTTTTTTAATATGATGATTAATAATAGAAACAGTGATTTTTCACATCATCTATCATTGGATCAGCAAATTATTTTAGTTTTCTAATTTATCTAAGAATGGATAGTCTTCCTGAGCATAAACATATTCATAGACCTTATCCGGATCCGGATATGGAGAATTTTCCATGAATTCGATACATTCTTCTACAAAATCTCTGGATTTATTATCGATGGTTTCTAATTCTGCTTCAGTAGCCCAACCATTTTCCAAAATTCTGTGTTTAACCAATTCCATAGGGTCATCATTTTTGTGAATCGCTACTTCTTCTTTGCTTCTGTAAGGCTCGGCATCAGACATTGAGTGTCCTCTGTAACGGTAAGTTCTGGCTTCAATGAAAGTAGGCCCATCTCCTCTTCTTGCTCTTTCAATGGCTTCGTAAGCTGCTTCAGCCACTTTCTCAGGATCCATTGCATCTACGGCAAGGCAAGGCATTTCATATCCTAAACCTAATTTATAGATATCTTCGTGGTTGGCTGTTCTTTTTACAGAAGTTCCCATTGCGTACTGGTTATTTTCCACTACAAATACTACAGGAAGCTTCCAGTTCATCGCCATATTGAATGTTTCATGAAGCGATCCCTGTCTTGCAGCACCGTCTCCGAAGAAGCAGATGTTTACAGCTTTTCTGTCAAAATATTTATCTGCAAAAGCAATTCCGGCTCCCAAAGGAATCTGTCCGCCCACAATACCGTGTCCGCCATAAAAACGGTGCTCTTTACTGAAAATGTGCATAGAACCACCCATACCTCCGGACGTTCCGGTAGCTTTACCACAAAGTTCAGCCATAATTCTCTTCGGATCTACTCCCATCGCCATTGGATGGATGTGGCATCTGTAAGCAGTAATCATACTGTCCTTCGTTAAGTCCATTGCATGCGTGAAGCCGGCAGGAATAGCCTCCTGACCGTTATACAAATGTAAAAAACCTCTGATCTTTTGTTTTAGATAAAGAGAACGGCATTTGTCTTCAAACCTTCTCCACATAGTCATATCTTCATACCACTTCAGGTATACCTCTTTAGAAAATTCTTTCATGTGCTAGCTCTTGCTTTTTTATGATGAATATTTGAGCAAAATTATAAAAAAAACTTTGTTTTTATCGTATACATACTAATTGTTTTTTTGCTTATAGTGTTATATTTGATTTTTAAACTTGAACATGGAAGAAAAACAGCCTTCACCAGTACATAAAATGTCAAAAATCATCTCAGATTTTTTCAATCCGCTAATTTCTTTATTTATTTTTTTCGTTTATATGAGTATAAAGGAATATTCACTCGAAGATTCTCTTCTTTATTTTGTTCCTATATTATTAATGATTATTGCACCGGTTGTGATCTGGCTGGTTTGGAATGTAAAAACCGGAAGATATACGAATATGGACGTTTCGAACCGTATTCAAAGGAAAACACTCTATATTTTTATTGCGGCCTGCGTGGTCATTTATCTTATTTTCAATTATGTAAGAAACGGGTATATTGATCTCGTCATGCTGTTTGTCCTGATCCTTGTTTTCACTATGCAGATCAGTAACTTCTTTATTAAAAGCTCGATGCACACAGCTTTTAATGTATTTGTTGCTGCATTATTTTTCACATTGGATTGGCAAGCCGGACTGGTATGGCTGGGAATTGCTGTTTTAGTGGGAATTACGAGAATTATTTTAAAAAGACATACGGTAAAAGAAGTATTTATGGGTGCCGGAATAGCATTTGTGGTATCTTTTATTTATCTTTATTGCAATATACAATTTCAACATTAAGAACATTCTATGAAAATAAATCATCTTACCGGTGCTGAGGAGAATTTTATGAAGCTGTTTTGGAAGCTTGAATCTTTTTATCTTAAAGACATTATGGAGCAGCATCCTGAACCGAAGCCGCACCAGAATACCGTTTCTACCTACCTGAAAATACTGGTGGAAAAAGGTTATATCACGACTCAAAAAGAAGGAAGAATCTTTAAATATACTGTAGTTGTTCCTATGGAAGAATATCGTAAATTCCTTCTTAAAGAGCTTGCTCATAATTTTTTCAATGATTCCGGAAAGGAGATGCTGGAGTTTTTGTTCAATGAAAAATTAATATCGCAGGATGATCTGAAAAATTATTTTGATCTTAAAATTGAAATTATTCCTGCCAAATTTGAAGAACCGAAATTTGAGTATGCCGAAGAGATTTTAAATCCTAAGAAAATTAAAAAGAGTAAAGTAAAAGATAAGGATAAAGACAAGAAGAAAAAAAAGAAAAAAGACTAAACACAAAATATGGAAACGAAAATCCGGGAAATAACAGGAAAAGCACAGGATGTTTTATCGCGCTATCCAATGGTTTTATTAATGGGCCTCCTCTCTTCTGTGGGAGCTATCCGTATGTTGGACAGTAAATATGATCGCGAATCTTTCTTCATCCTTTCAAAATTTACTATTTGCTGCTGTCTCGGTATTTCTCTCATGTTTGCTTTAAAAATCCTTTCCCAACGGATCGGGAAAAGGCTCTTACTTGAAATATTGGGAACAGCTTTCCTTATCGGTTTTTTTTTCATTCTGCCTACAAAAAAGAGGGATTTCACCGAAGTTCATGGCTTTATCACAGCTATTACCCTTCTGCTTTCTCACTTATTGGTTTCCTTTGCTGCTTTTCTGGAAAAGAATAAAGAGCTTAATTTCTGGCAGTACAATAAAAATCTTTTCGTTAATATTTTCCTGACAGCCGTTTTTACAGGAGTACTTACAGGGGGCGTGGAACTGGCTATCCTTGCAGTTGACAAATTATTTGATTTTAATTTCAGTGATAACTTATATGCCGATACATTCTATGTTCTGGCCATTTTCGGGAGCAGTTTTATCTTTCTCCTTTTCAATGAAACCGGGCTAAGCTATCTTGAAAAAGACAGTACGTACCCGGTAATCTTAAAGTTTTTCACACAGTTTGTCTTGATTCCGCTGCTTTTCATTTATCTGGTCATCCTGTATGTTTATTCATTCAAAATAGTTATCAACTGGGAACTTCCGCGAGGATGGGTTTCTTATTTGGTCCTGGCTTATAGTATTATCGGTATCCTTGCTTTACTGCTTGTATATCCGCTTAAAGAAGAAAAGGCAAAATCCTGGGTCAAAGTATTTTCAAAACTGTTTTATTACACTATAATTCCTTTACTTGTTTTATTATTCACGGCCATATTTACAAGGATTCTGGAATACGGTTACACAGAACCCAGATACTTCGTCTTGCTTCTGGCGCTATGGTTGCTGAGTGTCGTTTCTTATTTTGTTTTGAATAAAAAAGCCAGCATAAAGTTCATTCCGATCAGCCTATTTATGTTTGGCGCTTTCTCATTGGTCTTTCCTTATTTAAATGCATTCAGTGTAGCCAAAAGAAGCCAGAAAAATCAATTAATAACCCTTCTGGATAAAAACAAACTTCTGGTCAACAACAAAATAGATTTTCAAAAGAAAATATCTGATACCCTGGTTGATGAAATTGCTAATAAATTTGAATTTCTGGCAGAAAGAAAACAAAAAGATTTTTTACTGAATCTGACTGCCGGAAAAACACACGATCTTTTAGCCGGGGATTTTGAGAACATGCATTCTTCGCTGATCAGCAGCACCCTTAGAAATGCTTTTACCCATATCAATAAGACTTCGGATGGGGCAGAATATGAAAGACTTGTCTTGGACTCGGAATCAAAAGTGACTAACATTCAAGGTTATCAGTATTTAATCAATTTTAATAGCTATAATCAGGAATCGAAAGATATTAATGGAGACACATTCGTGATAGACAGCCAAACCGGAGTTAATAATACAAAAACAGTAAAGGTAATTCTTAATTCAGAAGAGACGGTAGATTTCAGTCCGGCAATAGATAAGCTATTCGGAAACAATGCCAGCCATTCGGGAACCGTAAAAGTGAAAGAAATCTCTATGGAAAGCGATTTGGGAAAATACCATATCAAAATAGTTTTTCCAAGTATTTCAAGAGACAGCTCTCCTTACAGTACACAAAAGACTATATTCTATAATAATGCAGCATTGCTGATCAAAGAAAAATAGAGCTCATAAAGCGGCTTAATTGTCGCTTTGTTTATTTAGTATCCTTTCTGCTAAATACCATTCAATAATAGATATTTTGCAGAAATAATAAATCTCCCGAAAATAAGACAAGAAGAAAACAGATAAAATAATTATCCCTTCCTGGAATGAATTAGCAAAGGCCAATTACAATCAGGAAGGGATAATAATGCATAAAAAAAGCGGCTAAAAAGCCGCCTTATATTTTTTACCAACGATTTCCGCCGCCGTTACCACCACGGTTGTTACCACCGCCGTAGCCACCGCCACCATTTCCACGGTTGTTACCTCCGTAACCTCCGCCTCTGTTGTTGTCAAAGCTTCTTCTTGGCTTTTCCTCTCTTGGCTTAGCTTCAGATACGTTTAATTCTTTTCCGTTAAATTCTTTCTGATTAAGAGCTTCGATAGCTTGCTTTCCTTCTTCATCACCCATTTCTACAAAACCGAAACCTCTTGAACGGCCAGTTTCTCTGTCTGTAACGATTTTAGCTGATGATACATCACCAAATTCTGCGAATAGATCATGCAACTCATATTCTTTAGTTGCGTAATTGATGTTTGAAACAAAAATGTTCATTTTAAATAAAAATTAAAAATTAATAAAAATTTGGTATATAAAAGAAAAACAACATAAATTAATGAACAAATATTGATTCCAAATATAAACGTATGCAAGATACAATTAAAAATTTTAAATCAAAGTTTTTTTTAAAGTATCCATCACATTTTGAAGAATTCAAAGCTATTTTTTATCGAATAAAAACAAATATGTATTGTTTTTTACTAAAATTTTATTGAAATTTGAAAAAGTTAAAGTTAGTTAACATAATAAAAAACGATTCCATAAAAGTGGAAAATACAACCTTTTTAAAGATAAATTCAGCCCTATGCCTATTATAATAAACCTTGATGTGATGATGGCTAAGAGAAAAATGTCACTGAACGAGCTTTCAGAAAAAATAAATCTCACCTTATCCAATCTCTCCAACCTAAAAACCGGAAAGGCAAAAGCAATTCGCTTCAGTACGCTTGATGCCATATGTAAAGCTCTGGACTGTCAGCCCGGTGATATTTTAGAATTTAAAGAGTAAGCTGTTTAAATCACAAGTATTACTATATTAATATTAAATCTATTTCTATGAAACACACCACCAATTATATCAACACCTTTATTGAAGTTGCAGATGATTGCCCTGTTTCCCAGGCTGAAACACCGCCTGAAAAGAAAATAAAGACATTGGCAGAGCTTCAGTATGAGCAAATCATAAAAAATCCTTACCGCTATACTTCTGATGATATCATATTTGAATGTTATGCGCTGAAAAATAACATTCCGGAAAGCGAAAAAGAGCAGGCAAGGATGCAGTTTTTCTCCAAAGGACAACCCTGCCTACGGTGTTCTCCGCTGTCCAAACGTTATGGATTTGGAAGTCATCATAATGAAGAAGGAAAAGTAGCCCTATTTCCTGTTGAGAGCAATGAATATCAAAAATTTTTAAATGATCCTGCCGTAGAAAAAGTAAAAGCAATGCGTTCCAAGAAAATATGATTGAGAAAATGAATTATTTACTTCAGATCAGTAAATACTGTTTCTTTGATAAAACCAGTTTTTAATACTAAATTTGTGGAACAAATAATCAAAACATGAACTATCATACCAGAAAATGGGTAAAGCCGGAAGATCTGAATCCCAATCATTCTCTTTTCGGAGGAAGACTTTTACAGTGGATAGATGAAGAAGCAGCGCTTTACGCAATTATTCAGCTGGAAAATACAAAAGTGGTTACAAAATTTATTTCGGAAATTAATTTTGTGAGCTCTGCAAAACAGGGAGATATTATAGAAATTGGGATTGAAGCTACACACTTCGGATCTTCATCCGTCACCTTAAAATGTGATGTAAGAAACAAAATGACCCACCAGACCATTATTACTGTAGAAAAAATCGTAATGGTCAACCTGGACAGTGAAGGAAATCCGGCTCCGCACGGAAAAACACAGATCGAGTTCGTAAAAGACAGACTGAGCAAGCCATGAAAATTTTCATTAAAAACATGGTCTGCAACCGCTGTATTGCTGCAGTAGAAAAAATATTCTGCGACGCTGATATATCAGTAAGCTCTGTGATGTTGGGAGAAGTTGATACTGCAATTGATATTCCAGCCGAGAAAATGCTGGTGATAGAAAAAAGCCTGCTGGATACAGGTTTTGAAAGAATCAAGGATTCTGTACAACAGCTTGTTGATAAAATCAAAAATATCATTATCATCAAGATCAGTGAGCTGGATATTGATGAGAATTTTCTTCTTTCTGAGTTTTTAAGCTCAAAAATCCCCAAAGATTACAGCTCACTTTCTAAAACCTTTTCGCAGAACGAAAACATTACCCTTGAACAGTTCTTTATCCTTCATAAAATTGAAAAAGTAAAAGAACTGCTTCTTTATAATGAATTTACCCTCACGGAAATCGCCGGAAAACTTGGCTATAAAAGTGTTCAGCATCTTTCCTCTCAATTCAGGAATACCACAGGCTTTACTCCTACAGAATTTAAGAAGCTGAAGGATCATCAAAGGAAGACTCTGGACAGTTTCTGAGTTTGAGTGAGAGAGAGTTCTAGAGTAAAGGTGCTTTAAAATACTCAATAATTACGGTATTAAGCTCCCCCACTCTAAGACACTCAAACCCTCCGATTCGCCCATCCACACCGCAGGCAAAATTCTATAACTATTATCCTTAAATTTATAACAGCCTTACCCATTCATTTTGGAAATTTGTAATATAAATTCAAGGATCATGAACAGACAATATAATATACTCGGAATGACGTGCTCCGGCTGTCAGAAAAAAATTTCTGAAAAGCTCAACGCTGTTGAGGGAGTTACCGCCGATGTAAATCTGGAGAATAATACGGCTACCATAACTTCTGATAAGGAAATTGAACTATCGGTTTTAAATAATGCTTTAGGAGATAAATACAGACTGGAAGACCCTAAGAAACCCGAAACTACATTTGTGAAAGCTCAGGACAAGGTTTCTCTGTCTTCAGTGTATTATTGCCCAATGGAATGCGAGGGTGACAAAGTGTATTTTAAGCAAGGTGAAAGATGCCCGGTTTGTAATATGTATCTGGTTCCCATCGAGGAAAAACATGCTAAAGATCCAAATCATAAACCCACTTACTCTTCTTCAAATCTACCAGCCAATTTTAAAGACAGCATGGGAAAATACTATTGCCCAATGTTCTGTGAAGGGGATAAAGTATATGACGAAAAAGGCGACTGCCCGGTTTGCCATATGCATCTGGAAGAAATCACAGAAGATCTTGCGAAAAATGCAACCTCACAAGGACATCAGCATGTTCATTCCCACCATCACGATCACAGCCATCATCATGAAGCTCCCAAAGTGACAGATGATATGGCCGGAAAGTATTACTGTCCGATGTATTGTGAAGGTGATAAAACTTATGATTCTAACGTAGGTTGCCCTGTCTGCGGAATGGATTTGGTAAAATATCCGGAAAAGAAAACTGCAAAATACACCTGTCCCATGCATCCGGAGATCATTCGTGATGAACCTGGAGACTGCCCGATATGCGGAATGGATCTGGTAAGAATGCCAGACAGCGGAGAAGATGAAGAGGATGAAACCTACAATATCCTGAAAAGGAAATTCATAATTTCTCTTGCCTTCACTATTCCGGTTTTTATTCTTTCCATGGGTGGAATGTTCATCAATTTTCCTTTTTCCCATACAGTACAGGGATTTATAGAACTTGCCTTGACGCTTCCTGTGATGTTTTATTCAGGATGGTTCCTGCTGAAAAGAGGCTGGGTTTCGTTTAAAACGTGGAATTTAAATATGTTCAGCCTGATTGCTTTAGGGGTTGCAGCAGCTTTTATTTTTAGCATTGCTGCATTGTTCTTCCCTGATATCATTCCTCATGAAATCAGAGGTCATAATCATGAAATTCCACTGTATTTCGAGGCGGTCTGTGTCATCCTAACGTTGGTGATTTTAGGACAGCTGATGGAAGCCGCTGCTCATAAAAAAACAGGAAATGCCATCAAGGAACTGATGAATCTTTCTCCCGATGAAGCCAATCTCATCATCAACGGAGAAGAAAAAAGAGTATTGCTTTCCCATGTAAAAATCGGAGATTTACTGAAGGTAAAACCGGGTGAAAAAATCCCTGTTGACGGTAAAATCACAGAAGGAAGCTCTTTGGTCGATGAAAGTATGATTACCGGAGAACCTGTACCTGTAGAGAAAAATATCGATGATAAAGTTTCTTCAGGAACGATCAACGGAAACAAAGTATTCATTATGAAAGCCGAAAAAGTAGGTGATGAAACCCTTCTTTCCCAGATCATTAAAATGGTAAATGAAGCCAGCCGTAGCAGGGCCCCGATACAAAAACTGACCGATAAAGTTTCCAAAGTCTTTGTTCCTGTTGTGATTCTGATTGCTGTTCTTACTTTTGTTTTATGGCAGTTTTTCGGACCGGAAGGGAAAAGAAGCTTATTTGCTTTTGTGAATGCGGTTGCAGTCCTAATTGTAGCATGTCCATGTGCCCTTGGACTGGCTACTCCAATGTCCTTAATGGTTGGAATCGGGAAAGGAGCTAAAAGTGGCATTCTGATTAAAAATGCAGAGGCACTGGAACAGATGCATAAGGTCAATGTTCTGATCACAGACAAAACAGGAACTCTAACAGAAGGAAAGCCATCTGTAGAACATATTGAAACTACAGGAAACGGAAATAAAAATGAGATCCTGAAACTTGCTTTTTCTCTAAACCAAAACTCAGAACATCCCTTATCCAATGCCGTGATCAAAAGAGCAAAAGAAGAAAATTTAACGGCTGAAAAAGTAGAGCATTTTGAAAATATTTCAGGAAAAGGAGTTCAAGGGAATATCAATGGAAAAACAGTTTATTTAGGGAATGAAAGCCTTCTGACCTCCGGCAGCCTCTCTATCCCTCAGGAATTAAAGCAAAAAGCTGTAGAAGTGCAGTCAAAGGCACACACCATCTCTTATATTGCTCAGGAAAAAACGGTATTAGGCTTCATCAGCTTTACCGATAAAATTAAAGAAACTTCCAAAAAAGCGGTTCAGCGTCTGATGAATGAAGGAATTGACGTGATCATGATGACCGGAGATAATGAACATACGGCTAAGGCGGTTGCTGACGAGTTAGGAATCAAACATTATAAAGCAGGCTGTCTTCCGGAAGACAAGCTGAATGAGGTGAAAAAACTTCAGCAACAAGGAAAGATCGTAGCCATGACCGGAGACGGCATCAATGACTCCCCTGCTCTGGCACAGTCTGATGTAGGGATTGCCATGGGAACAGGGACCGATGTTGCTATGGAAAGTGCAGAGATCACCCTATTGAAAGGTGATATTTTAGGCGTAGCAAAAGCCAAACTGCTAAGTGAAAAGCTTCTTAGGAATATTAAAGAAAATCTGTTTTTTGCATTCATCTATAATGTACTGGGAATTCCGGTAGCGGCAGGATTATTGTATCCTTTCTTTGGAATACTGCTGTCCCCTATGATTGCAGCCGCCGCCATGAGCGTCAGTTCACTCTCTGTTATTCTGAACTCATTACGGCTGAACTCTGTAGATCTGGATGCAGATATAAAATAAAGTCATGAAAAAAGGAAGTCTTTACATTGGATGTTCGGGATTTTATAATAACGACTGGAAAGGGTCGCTATACCCTGAGAACGCTCAAAGTAAAGACTTTCTTACCTTATATTCCCAGGGTTTCAATACAGTGGAGATCAATTCTACTTTTTACAGAAAACCAACCGCGAAAACCCTTTTAAAATGGCACGATGAAACTCCTGAAGAGTTTAAGTTCTTCATCAAAATTCCTAGAGCCATTTCCCATGAAAAGCGGTTGAAAGATTCTAAAGAAGATATTTCAGAATTCTGTACCCATATCCAGACTCATTTAAAAGAAAAGCTTTCCGGATTTCTGTATCAGTTTCCGCCTTCTTTTAAAAAATCAAAGGAAAACATCGCTCTGATCCTGACCAGTCTTGATTTTAATTACTTAAATGTTATAGAATTCCGTCACAATTCCTGGTGGACTGATGAAATTTTCAGTGTTTTAAAAGAAAATAATATTGTTTTTTCCGGCGTCAGCTTTCCGGGCGATCTTCCGGAAGAAATTATTGACAATTATCCTGAAGTCCTGTATTACAGGCTTCACGGAAAACCGGTCCTCTACAAATCGGAGTACAGCTTGGATTTCCTTGGTGAGCTGGCTGAAAAAATCAGTCATTCAGAAAAAAAAGTATTTGTGTTTTTCAATAACACATGGGGTACTGCTGCGATTAAAAATGCGCTCTATTTAAAGAAAATTTTAAAGTAAAAACTTTCAAAAATCTTGTTGTGATCTTTCATAAAATAAGCTTCGCCTGTACCTGTTAAATAAAGTATAATATTCTTATAAGTTTATGTCTTTGCTCTTTTACCTTTAAAAAACAAATTCAGGCCTTTTAATTGACCCAATTAAAATAATTCTCAAACTAAGGAAAAACACTTTAAAAGCAGAAAAAGACTATTGTTTTTACAATTATAAATGTTAAATTCAAAGGATAATAAAATAGAATCAATAAAATTTTTCATTTAACAGAATACTGCTTAAAATAAAGTCCTTAAAATAAAATTAAAAAGCATTGTTTTAGCAAAAACTGGCATATAATTTGTTAACATTTACACAGTATTTTTAACAAAATTTAACGATTTAAATTTCCATTATCTTTATGAAAAAAATTTTTGGGGAAAAGTCAAAAAACGTGGCTTTTCTGGGAATGACTGCATTGGTGAGTGCAGCTTCAATTATATTCAACGGCTGTAACAGCAAAACTGATGTGAAAGAGTTTGAAAAAACAGTCTCACTGGAACATCCCACCGTAAGAACGGTCCCCAAAACAGATGATGAGAGCGTAGAATCTGATAAAAGAATCATTTACCTTACTTTTGATGACGGTCCCAATCAGGGAACGGAAAACCTTCTTAAAATATTAAATAAAAGAAATGTATGTGCAACTGCTTTCCTGGTTGGAAAACATGCCTATGGCAGCAAAAGGCAAAAGGATGATATGGAGCTTTTAAAGAGTAATCCATTAATCGAACTAGCCAATCATAGCTTTAATCATGCTCATAATAAATATACAGACTTTTATAAGAACCCTGCAGCTGTAGTCCACGATTTTGATATAGCAAAAGACAGTCTTAAACTTTACGATAAAATAGCCAGAACTCCGGGAAGAAATATCTGGAGGCTTAACAATATTAACGTTACTGATATTAAAAGCTCCACCGAAGCTGCAAACGGCCTTAGAAAAGCAGGCTATAAAGTGATCGGCTGGGATCTTGAATGGAGACCTTCCCAAAAGATGACCCTAAAAGGAAGTCATGAAGCTATGATAAAAAAAGTGGACAGCATCTTTCTTAATGACCTGGAAAAAACATCAAGACACCTGGTTTTTCTTACACATGACCAATACCTCAGAGATGCCGATTCCATTAATGAGCTGGATATGTTTATAGAAAAACTTCAGAAAAGCAATAAATTTGTCTTCAGAAAGATTTCTCAGTATCCGAAAATTAATGATATTCTTAATTAATGTAACCAATGTATCATTCTAACAATGTAACAATTCGACTTGCAGCTAAAACCAACTATTTTATAGATTCATTAGTTTTTTGCTTTTAAAATTCAGAAATTTGCATTCATGGATATTAAAGAAAATTATAACGCAATAAAAAATCAGCTTCCTGCGGAAGTTCAGCTGGTTGCTGTTTCCAAAACACATCCTGCTGAAACTGTTCAGGAGGTCTATGATCTCGGACAGAAAGTCTTTGGTGAAAACAAGGTTCAGGAACTTATGGAGAAATACCCTCTCCTTCCAAAAGATATCCAATGGCACCTGATTGGGCATCTGCAGACCAATAAAGTAAAATATATTGCTCCTTTTATCGATACCATCCAAAGTGTGGATTCTGAAAAGCTTCTTATAGAGATCAGTAAGGAAGCCGGAAAAAACAACAGAACCATTAAAGTACTGCTTCAGGTGAAAATTGCAGCAGAGGAAACTAAATTCGGACTTGAGATTGCTGAAGCAAAAACATTATTCCAACAGTATATTGACGGAAAATTCCCCAACGTTGAAATAACCGGACTGATGGGAATGGCCACATTTACAGATGATAAAGAACAGGTGAAAAGAGAATTTTTAATTTTAAAAAGGCTTTTTGATGAATTAAATCAATTAAAAACCCTCGAAACTTTATCTATGGGAATGAGTGACGATTTCCCGGCTGCCATTGAATGTGGTGCCAATTCCGTAAGGGTTGGATCGGCTATTTTCGGCAGAAGAGATTACTCAAAATAGTATATTTAGGTATAGTTTTTGCTAATAATTGAATCAAAAAATCTAAATTTGCAACTATGCAAAAAATCCTTATTGTAGAAGACGAAAAAGCAATCTCGGGAGTATTACACAGTATTCTTTCTGATGAACTTACCGATTACGAATTTGTTATCGCTGAAGATGGCCTTGAAGGCTACAAACAGATAGAAAAAGAAGATTTCGCATTGGTGATCTCTGATATCAAGATGCCTAAACTTTCAGGAACAGAACTTTTAAAGCAAAGTATAATCCTAAAGCCTGAAAGCACATTTATCATGATCTCTGGCCACGCGGATATTGATTCTGCTGTTTCCTGTCTGAAGGAGGGTGCATATGACTTTATTTCCAAACCGATCGACATCAACAGGCTGATCACAAGTGTAAAAAATGCTTTAGCCAAAGAAAGTCTGAAAAAGGAAAATAAAAATCTTCAAACTGAAAATAAGACCTTAAAGAAAAAGGTTAACAAAAAATACCAGATGATCGGTGATTCTCCTGCTTTGAAAAAGATTCAGGATATGATCGAAAAGGTAGCTGCTTCTGATGCCCGGGTTTTGATTACAGGGCCAAACGGTGCAGGAAAAGAACTCGTAGCACATGCTATCCACAATCAAAGTGAGCGTGCAAGAGGTCCGATGATCGAAGTAAACTGTGCCGCTATTCCTTCTGAGCTTATTGAATCTGAGCTTTTCGGACATGTAAAAGGTTCTTTTACCGGTGCTATTAAAGACAAGCAGGGAAAATTCGAGCAGGCAACCGGCGGTACCATCTTCCTGGATGAGATTGGTGATATGAGCCTTATTGCTCAGGCTAAGGTTCTGAGAGCATTGCAGGAAAGTAAAGTTTCTCCTGTGGGAAGCGATAAGGAAATAAAAGTTGATGTAAGGGTAATTGCAGCAACGAATAAGAACATGCAGAAGGAAATTGAGGAAGGAAAATTCAGAGAAGACCTTTACCACAGGCTTTCTGTAATTGAAATTTATGTTCCACCGTTGGATGACAGAAAAGAGGATATCAAACTATTGGTAGATCATTTTTCCGGATTAATTGCCGATGAGCATGGTACTGCCGTGAAAAAGTTTGATGATAAGGCGATTGAAGCGCTTAAAGTGCTTTCATGGACAGGAAATATCAGAGAACTGAGAAATGTTGTGGAAAGATTAATTATTCTTGGCGGAAACACTGTTTCTGAGGAGGATGTTGCAAGTTTTGTAAGGAAATAATTTAATTGAGCATTAAATATATGATAACAATTTGCAGTAGCCTTACTGCAAATTTTTTTTGCCCTACTTTTAAATAATTAAACTATATGAATCATAAAATACTATGAACTTTTTAAATAAAAACTATACGAAAGAATGCCTTACCCTGGCTCTTCCTGTCATGCTTACGCAGGTTGGGCAGGTCTCGGTGAATCTGTTCGACAATATCATTGTCGGGAAACTTTTAGGTGCTGATGCACTGGCTTCCGTTTCATTGGGAAATGCCGTATTTTTTTCGGTGTTCGTACTGGCATTGGGATTTTCATTTGCCATACCACCTTTGGTTTCTGAGGCACACTCTAAGCAGGACCACGGAACTATTAATTCTGTTTTCAGCCACGGATTTGTAATCAATATGTCTGTGGGGATTATTTTAATGGCAGTTTTGCTTTTAGGAATGCCACTACTCTATCATTCCGGGCAGCCGGAGAAGATCATTCCGAATACAGTAGATTTTCTGGGTATTATGGCCATCAGCATGATTCCGTTCATGGCTTTTCAGACACTTCGTGAAGTTTCTGAAGGTCTTTCTTATACCATCGGTGTTACAAAAGCAACGATCATTGCTAACGTTATTAATATTGTCCTGAACTATGTTTTCATTAAAGGGCTCTGGATCTTTCCTGAAATGGGGGTAAAAGGATCAGCTTTAGCAACACTGATCTCCAGAATATTCATGGTGGTATTTCTTTATTTTGTATTGGTTAAAGAGAAAAAAACAAGAAGATATATTAAAGATTTCTCTTTAAAAATCCAGGTTTTTTCCAAAAGTATGTTTGACAGGATGGTGAAACTGGGTCTGCCTACCGCTTTACAGATGTTCTTTGAAGTGACAGCCTTCGCAGGTGCAGCATTTATCTGCGGGCTTATTTCAGCTCACGATATTGCCTCTCACCAAATTGCTTTAAGTATGGCTTCATTTACCTTCAACCTGTGTGTAGGATTCAGTGTAGCTTCAACGGTCATGATCGGAAGAAAGCTTGGTGAGCAGAGCTTTGTTGAACTAAGAAAAGTAGGGATCAACAATCTTAAAATAGCCTTTATTTTCATGTGTATCTGTGGGCTGGTCTTTATTCTGGGAAGGAATATATTACCTACTTTCTTTACTAAAAAAGAGGAAATTGAAGTGATAACCCTTGCCTCGAAATTAATGATCATTGCTGCTTTATTCCAGCTTTCGGACGGAATCCAGGTAACTGCTTTAGGAATGCTCAGAGGACTTCAGGATGTAAAGATCCCATCTATCTATACTTTTATCGCTTATTGGGTGATTACCATTCCTTTAGGGTACTTCTTATGTGTCACCTTAAAAATGGGTGCTTTCGGAATGTGGATCGCTCTGGGATTGGGACTTACCGTTTCAGCTGTTTTCCTCGTGAAGCGATTTTTAAATATGTCTGCGAAGAGAATAAAGCAAAATTCTTAAATAAATATAAATAAGAAAATCTGATAAAAAAGTTGCGCGAAGTCTTCGACTTCGCGCAACTTTTTTATCCAAGAATAAGAAAATATTGGAGAAATTATCAATATTAATTAACCTACAATCACATCATCTACGAAATTATATTTGATAAATATTGAATATTTTAAAATAAAATTTTATTACGAATAATAAATTCTTATTTTAGTATTCAAAACTAAACCAAAAAACATCACAATATGAATATGAAAATTTCAACACACTTGAGCTGCTTTACAAATAATTTCAATATCCTTTTCCAGCATTAAAAATCCCCAACCTAGTATTTTTTTCAATGAAGTACAATCGGTAATCAAAACGAGGTAACCAGACTGTATGCATGACAATATCTTAAGGTAATCCAGCATGAACATCTGAAAGAAGCCTGTCTTGAAGATTTACTTCTACATTGAGTATAAATACAATTTTTTTTTCATTTTAAACTAAAACCATATATTATGAATCAATTTAATGTGCCCAAGCCAGTATACCCTTGGGAAACCCTCTCAAGCCCCTTCGCTGGAATTTTCTATGAAGAAGAAACCAGTTGGTATGACCAGGATTATCAATTCTTATCAAAAGAGGCAATGACCCGTTACAGAAAAATGCGGTTAGTTGATGTAGGCCCCTTTATGGTACCTGCAGCTACCGAAAAGGACAGAATCCTCCATGCAACGCGTTTTGCTATTTATATGACAGTGACTGATGATTATGTTGAACTTTTGCCCGTAAAGGAAATTGCAGCAATCAGAGACCGTATTTTTGAGGTGATGATGGGAGATGATCCAAAACCGGGGGAAATAGGCATGTTCCGTCAAATGCAAACAAATAGAAAGGAATGGATTGCGCTTGGGATGCCAGACTTCTGGCTTGAGCGGATCGCTAAGAATTATAAATACCGTTTCGTCACTGATGGAATTATGGAAGAATCACCATATAAAATCAGTAAAGATATTCCTCCTATTCCTCTTTTTCATTTAATCCGTGCAAATTCCATAGGAATGATTCCATTTGTTGATTTAATTTGCCCTTCAACTGGTTTTGCTTTACCTGATTACATTTATAATCATACCGTTATACAGCGTATTATTATGCTACAGTCAATCATTGTTGCTCTTCAGAACGATTTTGCAACTATTGGCAAAGAGCTCGCCATAGAATCAGAGATTTTCAATATCATCAAATTATTACAGCATCACAATAAAATTTCTTTTGATGAAGCCTGCAAAGAAGGAATGAGGATTCATGATGAGCTTGTAAATGAATTTGTAACATTATCAAATCATCTACCGGATTTCAGTCCATATCAAAAGGAGACAGAGGAATTTATTTATTACATAAAACAAATGATCAGTGGGTTAAATAATTGGTACTATAAAAGCGGAACAGAACGATATGAACCTGGTGGATTTGCTGTGCCACCCAATGGAAAAGGTGAGACAATGGACAGAGTAGAAATTAAATATTTCTAGGACTGATAGTTAATATTTTACAAATTTAATCTTAACCAGAAGAATATAATTCAAAAGATCACATGCTATGTAGCCATTACCCTGGCCCGACTTTATCCATTCACATGCAGAGCAGATGGGAAAGGTACAGGATGGATAATGGCTACATTTTCCTGACAGAACAATAGCCTAAATATACAAAAAGAGACTGCATGCGTACTGCTAGTATGGGGCCTGGCTTAACGTTTCAGCAATTTTTTTATCCAAGAATAAGAACTCTACAAACTTAAATTATAATCCTCCATATAACTAAGCTTTGTCCCCCTTCCACAAATTCTTTAAAGCTTGTATTTTTCATCTGTATTTTCCTTTAGAAGTTAAAAGGGATTCACCCTACTCTGTACATAAAGAGATTTAACTCACCTTTTTCCCTAAAATCGTCAGGCTCCTTTCTATTCCATCCAAAATGGCCACATCAGGAAACATTCCCCAATCTTCAAATCCAAAATTCCTGAAAAGTTTCAGGCTAGCTTCATTATGTGAAAAGATAAATCCAAGAAGTGTTTTTATCCCTAAACTTGGAGCCTTATCAATACAGTATTCCATTACTTTTTTCCCAAAACCTTTTCCTCTACAGGATTCATCGAGGTAGATACTCATTTCAACGGTTCCATTGTATGCAGGCCTTCCATAAAATGAAGAAAAGCTCACCCAACCTACTGTTTCATGATTACTATTTTCAATGATCCAAAGCGGTCTTGTTTCAGGATTATGTTCATCAAACCATTTTTTCCTGCTTTCTACAGTAACGTTTTCAGTATCGGCAGTCACCATTCTTGACGGAATGGTAGAATTGTATATCTCAACAATTCTTTCTAAATCTTTCAGGTCAGCATTCCTGAACTTCAGGTCTTTCATTTTATAAATTCCGGTTTTATCTGTGCAAAAATACGGAGGATAATATTTTTATGAGCAGAAATTCAATCAATAATTGTAATTAATAGGAAGGATGAAAGATGGTTACTATTAGTCTTCCAGATAGCCTTGTCAAGGCTATTGCTCGATATTTTTACAGTAAAAAAGTAATCTAATTGTTCTCCTATGAAAACATACTGGTTGTCTTTTTACACTCAATAACTTCCCTCTCCTATTTTCTATCCTTAACTTGTTTACTTCCCTAAATTCTTCAATGTCCGGTTCAGACTTCTCACCGTAATTCCCAGGTAAGCAGCCATGTCCTCTTTTGAAATATCAATTTCTTCCTGTTTCTGCAATTCAAGAAGCTGGGACAAAGTATGTTCCGCTGCATACAATTGCTGATAGGAGGATCTTTTGGATGTATTGACTATACGTTCGGCAAATGCATCCAATAACAGATTATTCAATGAGAGGTCAGTTTTGATCAAAGATCTGAAATATGGTATAGTCACAGCATAAACAATGACATCCGTAACTGCTTCGATGCTGCAAAGGCAGGAAGTATTGCGGATTAGTTCTATTTCCCCTATGATCTCTCCTTTTCCCAGGAATTCAACAATATATTCTTTGTCGTTCTCTTCAACGAAAAAACATTTGGTAATTCCCTCTTTGATCAGCATTACTTTAGAGGGCATTTCGCTCTGCGTGAATATCCTATCGCCTTTGGAAAATGATCTTACTACGATATCTTCTTTGCGTTTCTGTTTTTCGTATAAATCTTCCAGATAATTTAAAAATAACTGATTGGTCCGTAACATATTTTATCCGAGACAAATGTCCTTTTCTGTTTAAATTTTTATATTGAATTTTGTCACGAGAAAAATACAAAAGTAAAATGAATAATCATATAACGACCATCGCTTTTGATGCAGATGATACACTTTGGATCAATGAACCTTATTTTCAGGAAACTGAAAAGGAATTCTGTGCACTACTTGAAGATTATCTGCCCCAGCATTCTGTTTCTCAGGAATTATTCAAAACTGAAATGAAGAATCTTCATCTCTACGGTTATGGTGTAAAAGGTTTTATGCTCTGTATGATAGAAACCGTCAGCAGAATTTCAGAAGGTACAGCATCCATGCAGCTGATTAACAGAACCATCGAGATAGGCCAGGAACTGCTGCAAAAACCAATAGAATTGCTAGATGGAGTCATAGAGACGTTAGATGCTTTAAAAGGAAAATACAGACTGGTAGTGGCCACAAAAGGCGACCTGCTGGATCAGGAGCGAAAGCTTAAAAATTCAGGGCTCCAGGAATACTTTCATCATATAGAAATTATGAGTGACAAGAAGGAAAGTGATTATCAGAAGCTGTTGAAACACCTGGACTGCAAGCCAGAGCAATTTCTAATGCTCGGAAATTCTATAAAATCGGACATTCTTCCAGTACTGGAGATCGGAGGCTTTGCGGCACACATTCCTTATCATGTAACATGGAGCTATGAACAGCATGAACATCACTTGGAACATAAAAACTTTATAGAACTGAAGAACATTGATGAAGTGCTGAAGTATTTATAAAAAAAGCCCGTTCATGGTTTAGAACGGGCTTTCTTTCAAATTATTATTTCTTCAAACACTTCTCCAGGAACTGATCCTGCTCCCATAAAAGGTGAAGAATATTTTCTTTAGCAGCATATCCGTGGGATTCTTTTGGAAGAAGAACCATTTTCACAGGAGCTCCCAGGTTTTTCAATGCCTGGAAATATCTTTCCGTCTGTAAAGTGAAGGTTCCCGGATTGTTATCCGCGTCACCGTGAATCAAAAGCAATGGCGTTTTCATTTTGTCTGCATTCATGAATGGCGACATCGTGTTGTAGATCTCCGGAACATCCCAGTAATTTCTCTGCTCACTCTGGAATCCAAACGGAGTCAGGGTTCTGTTATATGCCCCACTTCTGGCAATACCACAGGCATAATCTTTAGAATGGGTCAAAAGGTTGGCCGTCATAAAAGCACCATAGGAATGTCCTCCTACAGCCACTTTAGTTCTGTCAATATATCCCAACTGATCTACTGCATCTATAGCTGCTTTTCCATTCGCTACCAATTGCGGAATGAAGGTATCATTCGGTTCTGTTTTTCCCTCGCCGATAATTGGGAACGACGCATCATCCAAGACAGCATAGCCTTTGGTTGTCCAGTACACAAAAGATCCGTAATACGGGAATGTAAAATCATTCGGATTCTGCGTATTCTGTCCTGCTGTGTTTTTATCCTTATATTCTGTTGGATAAGCCCAGATCAGTAAAGGAAGTTTTTCTTTCTTAGCTTTTCTGTCGTAATTAGCAGGCAGATAAAGTGTTCCCGTTAAAGTAACACCGTCATTTCTTTTGTACGTAATTACCTCTTTATAAACATCTTTAATGCTTTCAAAAGGATTCACAAATTGAGTTACAGCTTCTGCCTTATTGGATTTAATATTTTTTTTGAAATAGTTCGGATACAGGCTTGGAGACTGTTGGGTCGTCAGTATTTCACCTTTTGAAGGATTCAGGATATCAATGATCTCTTCCTTGCCGTTCTTAACGTTAGACGTATACAGTCTTTTCTTTTTAAGTGACTTTACATCCATTTCATCGATGAAAGGATGCTGTCCGTCTTTAGTAAATCCGTCTCCTATCAGGTAAGTCTTTCCTCCTTTCATATCAATTACATATCTTCCGTACTGATTTTTCGTGGTATTGAAATTCCCCGGATCACTGTAAACATCCTGGTAATTTCTGTCATCAATTACTTTCGATTCGCCGTTATTAAGATCCACAAGGAAAGATTTGGTATTTCTTGTATCATACCAGCCTTCAGAAACTACGGCATAATGGTCATTGGTCCAGCTTACGCCTTCATATCTCTGCTTTGTTTTAAAGAATGATTTTGGGGCAGCAGTAAATGGTGCTTCCCATGTAAAGATCTCATCTCTGTACTCTACGGATTTAGACTGGTCACCTCCATCCAGCGCTTCAGCGAATATTAATGTTGCGGGTGCATCACTTCTCCAGCCCATGCTTCTTTTTCCTGTTCTTACCGATGAAAATCCTTTTGGCATTATTTCATTCAGAGGAACATCGTTTACCATTTTCACTGCATTTCCTTTCATATCGTAAACTGTAGCTGTCTGCGGAAACCTGTTTAAAGGAACGATATATGAGAATGGTTTCTTGATCACCGTAGCCATCAAATAATTTCCGTCCGGGGAAAAACTTAAACCGGAATACATATCCTGATCTTTTACTTTTTTAAGGTTTCCGTTCAGGTCTACATTATAAATTTCAGAAGCGGTAAGAACCTCAAAGTTTTTTTCATCCTGAGGATTTTTCAGAAGATCCTGATAGGTTCTGTTTTGCGAAACCTTACCATCAGCCGTAGAAACGATGGGTCCGGTTGGAAGATCTTTGCTGGCATCTATCAGAGCAGGTCTGTTTTGGGGAAGTGTTCTGATCAGAAGACTTTTGGAATCATTGTACCATGTATAGGGTGTTCCTAAATTAGCATTCAGATTATCCCCGGTAATTTTTTTTGCAGAAGCAGTTTCCATATCTACAGTCCAAAGTTCTACTCCTTTCGTAGTTGTATTGGTAAATGCCAGTTTTTTTTCGTCCGGTGAAAATGAAATATATGTGATTTTGGCATTGGCAGGCAGGTTTTTCACCTGAACCTCATTTTTATCATTAATCTTTCTGATTTTCAGATTATTGGAGTACGTAACACTGCTTGAAATATTAGTAACCGGATTGATTCTTAAGCCGGCAAGTTTCATTTCCTGCTGGTTAAGGTCTTCCAGTGTTTTATAAGTCGGACGGTAAGTGAAAACCACCCAATCTTTTTTGCTGTTCATCAGAACGCTTGGCGGCCTTTCATAATCTGCAAGCTTTAGAATTTCAGCAGATGGTTTTTGATAAGTAATATTTTCCTGTGCATCATAGAAATTGAGAAATGCCAGAAGGCAAATGGTCAGTTTTATCTTCATATAAATTCGTTTTCCACGAATTTAGTGATTTTTAAGATATAACTAAAATTGCTTTATAGTTAAACACATTATAAGATTAACCAAACAATTCCATGACATTGACATCAAATTAAAATTATCACCAGAATAAAAAAAGAGCACTATTTCTAATGCTCTTTATTGTTTTATCTGAACCAGACTACCAATCCGAAGCTCTTTTTCTTTTTTCTATCATATGGTCTACCGATACTTTTCCTGCACCAAAAGCCATGAGAAGAAGATAAACAGACAAATAGATAAGGCTCATTTCTCTTTTCTCAAAAGGATCTGCCCCGTGAACTACAAAAGCTGCAATGGCCATTGTAAAGATCAGAAATCCCAAAGAAATCCTTGTAAAAAGACCTAATATAAGAAGTATTGAACAAACAAATTCAGCAATAACCGCAAGAACCAGGGTCACAGTAGGGCCTAACCCTATAAAGTCAAAAAATTCAATTTTACCGCCTTCAAGCAGCATCTGAAGCTTCGGAAACCCGTGAGAAAGCATAGCAAAACCTACAAATACTCTTACTGCCAATAAAATAATATCTTTAGGTACTGAGCTGGAATTTGAGTTAAAATAGTTCATTTACTAAAAATTTAGATTAAAGTTAATAAAAATCTTTTAATAGAACGGAATCCCGGGCATTTTTAGTTTATCTGTATCCGAAATTTTTCAAATCTCTGTCGTTTTTACGCCAGTCCTTTTTCACTTTTACGAAAAGATTCAGGTGAATTTTCTTGGCAAAGAATTTTTCCAGATCCAGCCTGGCTTCGGTTCCTACTTTTTTGATAGCTTCTCCCTTATGTCCAATGATAATTCCTTTCTGGGTATCTCTTTCCACGTAAATAATAGAATCAATAAAAATAATCCCTTCTTTTTCTTTAAACTGTTCGGTAACCACTTCTACAGAATAAGGAATCTCTTTCTCATAGTTTAAAAGAATTTTTTCACGGATCGCCTCATTGACGAAAAATCTTTCAGGTTTATCAGTGTATTGCTCCTTGTCATAATAAGGAGGGTTTTCCGGCAGCAGAGATCTTAATTTCGGCAGAATGATATCTGTATTGAAGGCATTCAAGGCAGAGATAGGAAGGATCTCAGCTTTCGGGATCCTGTTGTGCCATTCTTCTACCAGTTTTTCAAGTCCTTCCTGTGTAGTCTGATCTACTTTATTCAGCAGCAGCAGTACCGGAACCGGGATCTTATTAAGTTTATCAATTAAGAATTCCGAAGGTTCGGCTTTGTCTGTGACGTCTACAATAAATAAAAATACATCAGCATCCTGTAAAGAATCCTTCACAAAATCCATCATTTTTTCCTGGAGACCATACTTTGCGTCTAAAACTCCGGGCGTATCTGAAAATACGATTTGTAAATCCTCTTCATTATAAATTCCAAAAATCCTGTGGCGTGTTGTCTGTGCCTTTTGTGTTACGATAGCCAGTTTCTCCCCCATTAATTGGTTTAATAAGGTAGATTTTCCCGCATTGGGCTTTCCGACTATATTTACGAATCCTGCTTTGTGCATATATTATTTTTTAGGCTCAAAATTGAACCGGGCTGCAAAGTTAGTGAAAACAAAATTTAATTGGGTTTTGTTTCCATGAAAAGTAAGTACAGCCTTTGAAAAAGTAATATATTTATGGAAAAATTCATCTATGGCTGAAGCCGAAAAACATTTTGCAGAATTAGCGGCAGAAGTCCAGGAAGCTTGACAGAGAAAAATGTTTGGTGCTTTTACCTGAAACTTCAATGATAAAGCATATTCTCAATACATTAAATTAGCATTGAATTTTATAGCTTAAACATATATTTTCAGAATTCATCTATGGATATAGACCAAATCCTTGACCGTATTTATGTTTTACCCGAAGCTTCTAAAGACGCTTTGAAAAAGCATATCCAAGAAGTATCACATCCCAAATATTTCTGCCTTATGGAAGCAGATAAAATTATCCCACATATCTATTTTATCAGGAAAGGTATTGTACGTGCTTATGCTTCTACTGCTGAGAATGATATTACATTCTGGTTCGGAAATGAGGGCGAAACTATAGTTTCCATGAAAAGTTATGTAGAAGACAGACCCGGCTATGAAAGCATTGAGCTTCTGGAAGACTGTGATCTGTACATTCTGGAAACAGAAAGCCTGAGAAAGCTTTTTAATGCAGACATTCACATCGCCAATTGGGGAAGAAAATTTGCAGAAAAGGAACTTGTGAAAACGGAAGAACTGATCATTTCCAGACAGTTTAAAACCTCCCTGGAGCGATATAAAGACCTGATGACCCATAAACCTGATCTTTTAAAAAGAGTTCAATTAGGGCATATCGCATCTTATCTTGGAATTACACAAGTGAGCCTGAGCAGGATTCGTGCGGAAATAAAGTAAAGAATGGAAGATAGAAGGAGGAGGCTGGAAGTCACTACTGAACGCCTCTTTTGCTTCAAATTTCCTAATTCTAAAATCATTTTTTAACAAATGTATAATTTTGTTTCTTTCTAAAAGCTGAAATTTGCAGGAGAGAAAATTTAAAGAAATGAATTGGATTATTTTAATCATCGCCGGATTGTTTGAGGTTGCTTTTGCATCTTGTTTGGGTAAAGCAAAAGAAACTTCCGGATCTGAGATGTACTATTGGTATGCCGGTTTTCTGGTGACTATGACAATCAGTATGGTACTGCTGATCAAAGCTACGCAAACGCTTCCAATTGGGACAGCTTATGCAGTATGGACAGGGATAGGAGCCGTAGGAACAGCGCTGATGGGAATTTTCTTTTTTAAAGATCCTGTAAGCTTCTGGAGGGTATTTTTTATCGTAACCTTAATTGGTTCTGTGGTGGGACTGAAATCTGTTTCTCACTAAGATCAAAAACAACTTCTATCTATATTTAAATAAACCCGTCTTCAACATGAGGACGGGTTTATTGTAATTATTTTTTGAAAACTACAGGTAAGATCTCATTTTGTCTCAGCCCGTATTTTTTGATTTCTTCTTCTGAAAAATTCCGGGAATAGAAATTGGGTTCTGTTTCAAAGCCGGCCTTTCTCAAGCGGTCGAAATAATCCATTCCGTACCAGCGGACATGGTCGTACTGCCCGAAATGTTTCTGACGTTCTTTCGGATCCCTGATTGAAAAATCTTCATAGGTTTTTTCCATAGAGTTTCTCATGGGAACCTGAAAAATCCCCCAGCCTCCGGGCTTCATTACTCTATACAATTCACTGATCGCCTTTGCATCGTCTTCAATATGTTCCAGAACATGATTACAGAAAACAATATCAAAACTTTCATCAGGAAAAGGTAGATCCAGAATATCCGCTTTCACATCTACGATGGGGGAAAAAAGATCTGCAGAAATATAATTCAGATTTTTCATCATCTTGAATTTTCTGAGGAATTCCTGTTCGGGAGCGATATGCAGTACTTTGGCGTTTTTAATAAAAAAATCGGTCTCGTTTTGAAGATAAAGCCACATCTGGCGGTGTCTTTCTAAACTCAGCGTCCCAGGAGAAAGCGCATTTTCCCGTTGTTTTCCATAGCCGTAAGGAAGGAATTTCCTGTAAGATCTTCCGTCGATAGGATCATAGAATTCCTCTCCTTTGAAAAACTGATAAATAAGCGGCCTCGCCCAAATACTCAATTTAATAAGCATTGGGCGAGGTATGGTATTGAGTAAAAGTTTGGCTACTCTTTTCATTAAAAATCCAATTGGAAAGGCTTTTCTTCATCACTTACGATACCCAGGGCCTCATAAACATATTTGAATGTGGAAAGCAGCACCGGTTTCCCATTGATTACCGCTACATCATGCTCAAAATGGGCAGAAGGCAGGTTATCCAAAGTTGTTACTGTCCAGCCGTCATTATGGAATTTTACTTTTTCCGTACCAAGATTCACCATCGGCTCAATCGCAATGGCAAGGCCGTCTTTGATGACTTTTCCGCTTCCCTGTCTACCATAATTTGGAACCTGAGGATCTTCATGCATTTTTCTTCCAAGACCATGCCCTACAAGTTCTTTCACTACTCCATATCCTTCTTTTTCACAATGTGCCTGGATCGCATGGGAAATATCCCCTATCCTTTTTCCTCTTACACATTGCTCAATTCCTTTGTAAAGGGATTCTTTAGTTACCTGCAACAGCTTTTTAACCTCAGGCTTCACTTCCCCGATCTCAAATGTATAGGCATGGTCTCCTACAAAACCGTTGAGAATAACCCCACAGTCTACAGAAAGAATATCTCCTTCTTTGATAATATCATTATTGGGAAAACCGTGAACAACCTGATCATTAGGAGAAATACATAAGGAATTCGGGAAACCGCCATATCCTAAAAAAGCAGGTTCTGCCCCATAATCTTTAATGAAATCATGAGCCAGCTTATCAAGATATAAAGTATTGATTCCAGGTTTTATTTCTTTTGCAAGCATTCCCAGTGTTTTTGAAACCAGGTGTGCACTCTCCTTCATCAGGCGGAGCTCCTCTATTGTTTTTAATTGAATCATTTTTATAGATGTTAGATATTAGATGTTAGAAGTTAGACTACAACTTAATGTATATTTTAAAGTAAGATTAAATGATAGCCTTCCCAACATCTACGGTTTTCTGATAAAGTTTTAAACGAAGCAGCAGCATTAAAAAACTAATTTCTAATCTCTAGCTTCTAACTTCTATTTTAAATTGTTACCAGAAAAGTCCTTTTTTCTTTTCTTTTTTAAGTTTTGAGTAGGCCAGAACCTCTTTTCCTTCTACACGGAATTCTATTCTTTCCTGGATAATATTGTAAATTTCTCCCCAACCCGGAAACCCTCCTAGATTCCTGTCATCGATGAACCAGTCCGCATCCAGTTTTCTTGACTGATTTTCAGGATTAAAAACTTCTCCTTCAAAACTGGAATTCACCGCATAAAATTCTACGCCATTATTTCTGCAAAATTCTACAGCTTCATCCAAAGTTTTTCCATGTCTGTATGTCCAGAGAATTAACCTGTACCCTTCTGCCTGAAGTCTTTTTAATGTTTCGAAAGCAAAGATTTTTGCTTTACCAATTGCCGGATATGCATCATCAACAATAGTTCCGTCGAAATCAACAGCAATTTTCTTATTATTTAACATTTTGTCTTTTTTAGCTTTGCAAAGATAAGAAATAAAAAGAGTGCCAAAAAACGATGGCACTCTTAAGTTTTATAATTTAATGCTGTAAAGTTAACCTTTTACCCATTTGAACTGAAACTGTAAATCCGGAGTTGAAATTCTGTCCGTAATTTTCTGAAGTCTCGCAGGCAGTTTCATCAGGTATTCCTGAGCTTTTTCAGCTTGTTCAGTAAGTCCTTTTACATGCTCTATCTTCCATTCATCCAATAAGTCTTTCATAATATTGATATAATCCTGACCTGTATATACCATGCATCTTTGTGCTGCATCTGAGAAATGTCCCCAAAGCTCTCCGGCTTTTTGTCCGGACTGTCTCATCATGTGAGCAGGCATTACGATCTTTTTACGCATCATATCTTCAAATGCGAGGATCATTTCTGATGGATCTATTTCTAAAATTTTAGCAACAAAATGTTTGTAAGCTTTTGCGTGTCTGGCTTCGTCTGCAGCAATTACACCACACATTTTTGCTAATTTTCCGTTTCCGGACTGTTTTGCCAATGTCCCCACCCTTCTGTGCGATATATTGGTGGCTGTTTCCTGAAAACTTGTATAAACGAAGTTTCTGTAGGGATCCATGCTTGTTCCTAAATCGAAACCGTCATTAATTAAATATTGAGTGGTCACTTCAAGCTCTCTCATATTCACTCTTCCGCACAGATAAAGGTATTTGCCCAAAAGGTCTCCATGCCTGTTTTCTTCACCAGTCCATGCTCTTATCCAGTTGGCCCAGCCCACTTCTTTCTGTTCCTGATCTATTCCGTCTACTCCCATTAACCATGATTCATAAGAAGGCAATGCTTCTTCTGTAATACAGTCACCAATAAGAGTTACAAACAAATCATAAGGCATTTCACGGGCAAAAGTCTGAATTTCTTCCAAGTCATATTTAAAATCAGAGCTTGACGGATCCGGAAGATAATCGGAAGGTTGCCAGATTTTTTCAATTGGCGTTAAAAATTTATCCAGAAAAGAACCTACTTCCTTTTCCAATATTCCCATTACTTCTTTTCTGACAAGCTTTTGATACATCTTACTATATGGATTTTAATTTACAAAGATATGATTTATTTATTATTTGCCGCATAATAACCTATGCAACTCATACAATGACTGATATAAATCATACAAAAATGCCGCCATCTATATCATAACGGCATTTTTCGGACAATATTATTGAATTTTTAACTAACTAAGATATCTCCTGTCATTACTTCCGGAATCTCTACTCCCATTACTTTTAAGATAGTTGGGGCTACATCTCCCAATTTTCCGGGTTTCAGATTCCAGGTATGGTCTTTATCCATCACAATAAATGGAACAAGGTTCGTAGAGTGCTGAGTATTGGGAGTACCATCGGAATTGATCATTACGTCTGAATTTCCGTGGTCAGCCAGGATAAATACGGCATAGCCATGCTCATAAGCTGTAGTGGCCACTTTTTCAATACATTTATCTACTGTTTCAGCGGCTTTTACTGCGGCTTCAAAAACTCCGGTATGACCTACCATATCAGTATTGGCGAAATTCAAACAGACAAAATCCGCTGTTCCGTTTTCCAACTCAGGCACAATGGCATTGGTGATGTCATAAGCAGACATTTCCGGCTTAAGGTCATAAGTGGGAACATCTTTCGGACTTGGACAAAGGAGTCTTCTTTCTCCGTTGAATTCTTCCTCCCTTCCTCCGGAAAAGAAAAACGTTACGTGAGGATATTTTTCTGTTTCCGCAATTCTGATCTGTGTTTTGCCGTTTCTTTCAAGAATTTCGCCCATTGTTTCCTTCAATACTTCTTCATCAAACACAACCTGTACATTCTGGAAGGTCTTGTCATAGTTTGTTAAAGTAATATAATGAAGGCTCAGCTTACGCATAAAATATTCAGGGAAATCTTTCTGGCAAAGAACTTCTGTGATCTCACGTCCTCTGTCAGTACGGAAATTAAAACAGATCACTACATCACCGTCTACGATTTTAGCCACAGGAACAATATTTCCTGTTTCCGTGCTGTTGACAAGGATAATAGGCTTCAGAAATTCATCGGTCACATTATTATCATAGGAAGATTTAATCGCCGTCAAAGCATCTGTCGTCTGTAGCCCTACTCCTTCCACCATTGCATCGTATGCCAGTTTTACACGCTCCCATCTTTTATCACGGTCCATCGCATAATATCTTCCGATCACCGTTGCCAGCTTGCCTACTGTAACCTCCATATGGTTCTGAAGCTCTTCTATAAACCCAAGCCCAGAATGTGGATCACAATCTCTTCCGTCTGTAAAGGCATGTACAAAGACATTTTCGTGCAGTCCAAATTCATGTGCAGCAGTCAACAAACCTTTTAGGTGATTGATATGCGAGTGTACCCCTCCATTGGAAACCAGTCCGATGAAGTGCAGCTTTTTATTTTCTCTTTTAGCGTATTCGAAAGCATCCTGAATGACCTGCTGCTGTCCCAGTGTTCCGTTCTCAATGGCCATATTCAGTTTTACAAGATTCTGATAGACCACTCTTCCCGCTCCTAAATTCATGTGTCCTACTTCAGAATTTCCCATCTGTCCTGCGGGAAGCCCTACAGCCAGACCGCTGGCTTCAAGTGTTGTATGTGGATATTTTTGATAACAGCTGTCTATAAATGGAGTGTTTGCTTTGTCTAAGGCAGACACCTCTGGATTTGTTCCCAGTCCCCATCCGTCAAGGATTGCTAATATTGCTTTTTTTGACATTTCTTATAACTTTTTGTTACACAAATTTACCTAATTTCCGATGAATGGAAGAATTTGAAAGGCTTAATTTGAAAACATCAGCTGAAATAGATATGCCGGAGTATAGCCGGTTGTCTTTTATCTTTTACAGACGGACTGATTTCTATTTTTAAAAATATTATAAAAAATCACTTTCCGAACCAGCTGATGATTTCGTAATGTAGAGCTTTTGAGGGTTTTCCTTGTACTATAATATTACTTCCTTTTGATCCGCTTTTTATCTCTGCCTGTTTTTCCCAGCTTCCTTTTGTGAATTTGAACTGTGCAGGAAGATGAATTTTAAGACTGATGCTTCTCTCACGTGCTGTTTTTTTATTCATTTTTATACCTGTCGGATTCCAGCTGCCTAGTTCCGGCTGATTTCCTGTAATATAGACTTCATCATTTTTATCGGGTACACTTACTATAAAGGTTACCTCATAAAGTTCATCTGAATATTCTTTAAAAAAATCTTCAAATTTCATTTTTTGAGCTGCCATGTATTCTTTAATGTACTGATCCAGGAAGGCACTCTCTTTCAGAAACAAAAGTGGATTTTCTATATTAAGAATATCATGGATTGCTTTATGTTTATCCGTTTGTTTATTGAAATAAGCTTCTGAAATTTTATATCCTATCCAATATCCCAGATCGTTGGGACGGTCATCTTTTTTACTGGTTCCGTAAAGCCAGTCCGTGTTGTCATCGCTTTTTAATCTTGTTACAAACTCCCGGCACAGCTTTTCAGAATGGGTTTCGCCATATTTGAAAGATTTTGTATTGATATTGTCTCCCGATATAAGTTCACTGATAAAATCCGCACTGCCTTCCATCAGAGACTTCTGCAGCAAATTGGAATTTCCTTTATTGTTCTGTTGAAAATGGATCAGCTCATGGGCAATAAGTCCGGTGACGCCATCCAAATTGCCCAGCATTTCAGTACCTATAATAATTCCTTCATTAGAAACTGTTCCGCCTGAATTGAATCTCCCATATACAAAATAAACGGGCGGATATTTTGCTTCAGGATACCAATATTTCAGGGCGCTGTAAATGGCTTTTATCTTCTTTTCTTTTTGACCGACTTCTGCGAGGACATTTTTAGTCTTCAGATAATCTTCTTTCCTTTTTTTCACTACTGAATATAATGAATCTGCATTGATGATCCTGAATTCCGTAAACCCTTTTACCCCCGGGGAACCCTTCTTCATATATTCTTCAAACGGATTGCCGGGTGAGGTTTCCATTTTGTCAAATGCTTTCCAAAAATTCTCTGTATCTTTTGTTTCGAAAACAGCATTTAGCGGATCGCCGGAAAAGCCTGACTGTGCTTTTAATGTTCCGGAAATTATTACAAATGCAATAAAAAGATGGCTCATTCTAATTTTCATAGTCTTAGTAAATATTTTAAGATTTAAATCCCTAAAATAAGAAAAATATTATCTTCTATCTTCGTTAATTTTCAGACTCAGTGATGTTTTTTTTTCTAAATTATTATTTAATTTTGCTATATGGATTTACGAGATCAGCTAAAGAACCTTTTTCCTGAACATGAGGAAAAGGATTTTGAAATGCCTAAAGAAGAATTTAAGCAGCAGGAACCTTTGGTGTGCAAATTTGAGAAAAAAGGCAGAAACGGTAAGCCTGTAACGATTGTTGAAGGCTGGGAAGGCAGTGAGGAAGATTTAAAAAAAATCTCAAAAAAAATAAAAACCACCTTAGGAATAGGCGGTTCAGAGAAAGACGGAACGATAATCATTCAGGGCGATAACCGTGATAAAATAATGAATATCCTTAAAGAAATGGGATATAAAACCAAAAGAGTCGGCGGATAGACCTAGAAATAGATCTGGGTTTCCGGCATCAGGTTTTTCAATCGTTCAATCTTTATTTTCTCTATAGGATTTCCCGTTAGAATAAGGGTTTTCAGCTTTTTCAGCTGTCCAATCTCTGCAGGAATATCTTTCAGATTATTGTTGGCCAGATTCATGCTGACTATATTTTTCAGTCCTTTTATTCCGGAAGAGATTTCTGAGATATGATTGTCACTTGCGTTCAAAAATTCAAGATTTTGAGCCTTGAACAGGTTTTCCGGCAGCTTTACAATAGCGTTTTGCTGCAGCTCCAGATATTTTAAATGCTTAGGAAAAGAAAGGTTTCCCAAGTCGTTGATCTGATTTTCAGACAGGTTTAAAAATTTAAGATTTTTGATTCTGTCTAAACGGGCAGCAACACTGCTGATCTGGTTTCCCTGAAGGTTAATTTCTTCCAAAGCCGGTATTTCCATCAGGGCTTCGGGAAAAACATTAAGGTTATTGGCATCAAAATGTACTGCTTTTAAATTTTGAAGTTTTGCAACATTGGGATTGATGCTTGTCAGGCCATTGAGATTCATTGAGAAGCTATTCAGCTTTTTCAGGTTCCCTATTTCATCAGGGATGTACTTTATGCTGTTTTCATTTACATTTAAAATCTCCAGTTCAGCTAAAGCAAAGATCTCCTGATCCATTTTCTCCAGCTTATTTCCCATAATATTCAGAAAAAAAAGAGAATTCAGCTTCACAATCTGTGGAGGAAGGTTAAACAATCCTTTTTCCCGGAAACTTATGCTGTAAACAGTCTTTTTACTGTTTAAAGCCTCATCGATACTGGTAAATGTAGGATATTTTACAGGATCGATCTGTGCCTTAGCATAGCCGAGAGAAAGAATAGAAATAAATACAACAAGCTTTTTCATAGAGTAAAAGTTTCGGCGGCGGCAAAGCCGCCGCCGAAACTGGGTATTAATAATTTATTTTTTTAATAATTTCACAGTCTTCTGAAAACCGCCTTCTGCTTCAATATTCAGAACCAGGATACGTGATGTTTCCAGCTGATGGCTAAAATCAAGATCCAACGATCTGTTGAGTCCACTGAATTTCTTCATATAAACGATTTTTCCATCCATGTTGTATGCAGTTACTGAAATATCTTTCAATCCTTTTGGTGAATTGATCTTAACGATTCCTGAAGTAGGATTCGGTGCTACATCAACTGTATTTTCCGTATTGTGGGTTTCAACAGTACTTAACGCACCTTCTGTTCCTAAGTTTTGTTTTAAGGCAATAACGATGGTAGCTGATTTTCCTCTGTAATCAATTGTATTTCCTGTTGCATCTATATCTGTAGAAATCGTAGAACTTGGATGCTGAATTGAAAAGAAACCAAATTTATGATCAGGTGTAAACGTCAGTCCTGTAGGTTCTGACCCCGCCGGCATAGAAGCGAAAAGCCTCACTTTAGGATTAGCCGGTGTATGATCCGGAGCAATTACCCAGATGTAGTTTTTCCCTCCATCCTGAAGCACCCAAAGGTTTCCAAGTTCATCAAAGGTAAGGTTATCATTTCCGTCACCCCACACTTCAGTTCTCATCCCTTGTGCTGTATTGAATGAATAAGATGTAGAGGAACCTCCTACAAAAGTCTCTACCTGGGAAGCAGTAGTTCCGTTATCCTGAAAACGGTATACTTTGTCTAATCCTTTTGCTGCAAAATAGATTTTTCCATCCAAAGGACTGATCTCTACATCTTCCACTCCATTAAATCTTGTTCCTCCTAATGACTGAGCAAGAGCTGTTGTATTATTCTGATCTGCTTTCACTTTATTAGGAACCTGAACCCATGTAGCTGTAGTTCCCACAGGCTCTCCGGAAGTAGTTAGTCCCTGATCAAGCTTTAACACATAAAGGTTTCCTGAAGAAAGATCGTTCGGTGTATCCATGATATATTTATAAACCATGTGAGTTCCTCCATCTTCTCCATAATAAGCTGTAGTTCCTGCATTATTAACCACTACATTTTCGTGATTCATAATTCCCATCTGCCAAAGTTTTCCTTTGGAACCATCCGCATTTTTGGAAACGACCTGTGCTGTGACCGGATCAATTTCCACTAACCATCCGTAATCTTTATAGCCATCATTGTTCACATCATTGGAAGTAACAGATTCTTCTGCTGTAACAACGGTTCCCCAAGGAGTAATACCACCAGAACAGTTTCTGATTGTTTGAACTAAACTTGGATCTGAGAAGTTTACCGCTCTTGATCTTGTCAGCTGCCAAAGCTTGGTAGAAGCATTGTAGTTAACCTCAGCTATGGTAACACCCCCCGGGTTTGTTTCATGGTTTACGGAAAGGTATCCGTTTGTGCTGCTTCCTGTTTTGGCTACGTAAGCAGTAAAGTCATTTAAGCCTCCTACCATTCCACCACCTTCAGTATAGCTGTCACCTTCTTTTAAGATAAGCTGGTATTTATGTTCAGCAGGGATGATCAGTTTACTGGTCTGAGCAGTAGGAACAATGGAAGTAAAACAGCTGATATGAGTTCCTGTACATGCCGGAGGAGGTGTAACAGTAGCTGTTGTTTTTAAATAAGCATCAATTCGAAGATCTGAGCTGGTTCCGGTTCTGTTGTGAAGTTCAATAGAAATCCTGTTTGTTCCGTTTACAAATTTAGATTTCGGAATAGAAAAAATATTATAAACATTCTCCGCTGAACCATCTATCGTGGTGCTTGAAGGCGTATTGAAACTAATAGTACCTGCCGGCATATTGTCTCTCACTACTTCCTCTCCGTTAAGGTAAACCACAATTCCATCGTCTCTCATTACTCCTAATTCCATATTGTCTGAAAGGGTTGACAGGTCTGCTGTAAAATCTTTGGCAAAATAAGCAGCTGTAAGACCTGAGCTGATGGTAGTCGTTACAGGGTCTCCATAACCAAGAGGTCCGTTTCCTGCTGCCCACGTTGAGATATTAAATGTCTGGTCTTTCCATGAATCTGCCAGGGCCTGGTTATTATCTTTATAGCTCCAGGAAGAGTTTTTATTGAATAAAAAAGTTTGTGCCTGTACACTAAAGCCAGCGACCATTGCCAGCGCTGCAATTGTAAGTAATTTTCTCTTCATTTTTTTAATTGATTTATTAGACTCTGCAAAGCTATTTTTTTGGCACGGCACCTCTGTTAATAGGAGTTTAAATATGGAGTGGAGAATATTAATTAATTTATAACCCAATGTTAAGGGAATTAAATAATTGTTAAATTAAAGAAATGTTGGAAAGTGTCAGGGTTTGAGAGTTTGGCAAAGTATTATTATACAGCTTTATTAGAGACTAGTTGGTTTCCTACTACTGTCCGGGATTCTCAAACTCTTACTTCGCCTTACTAATATCGGTCAGGGAATTCAGAAAAGCAATAACCTGTTTGATCTCCGTTTGGGTAAGTTCCAGTTTATCCGGTGGCAGTGTTTGGTTTTTCATCTTTAAACCAAGGCCTTCTCCTCCGCCTTCATTATAAAAATCCATAACTTCTTCAAGGGTATTGAAAGCGCCATTATGGAAGTAGGGTTTGGTAAGAGCAATATTTCTTACAGTAACCGTTTTGAAAGAGTAATCATAGATCCATGATTTTTCTTTTTTCACAGGACTGTTTCCTCTTCCAAGATCCTGATCCAACTGAACCGGAAGCTGATTAACAGGTTTAATGGTAACGCCTAAAACTTCAGATTCATTTTCATTGAAAAACGGTGGTACAAGGCCTGAAAAATGGGGTGCAAAGTGACAGGTTGCGCAATTGGCTTTTCCCATAAACAGATTGTATCCTTTTTTTACATCTTCGGAAACATCTTTTTCGTTCCTCATAAAACGGTCAAAATCACTATCAAAAGAATACAGGGATGCAACATATGAGCTTAAAGCTTTGGAAAAATTTTCTTTACTTATTTTACCATCCTTAAAAGCAGCACGAAAAGCTTTTTTGTACTCACGTTTTGTTTTCAGTTTTTTGATGATGTCCTCATAGCTGGTATTAAACTCATTATCATTGTAAATTACATGTTCCGCCTGTTGTTCAAGGTAAAATGCCCGCAGATCATAGAAAAACCTTTTCGCAAAAACAGCGTTGTACAGGGATGGAGAATTTCTCAGAACGGTTTTTCCTTCTACATTGCTCTGGGATTTCACTTTAAGATCCGTAAAAGCATTTTCCTGAAGATGGCAGGCCGCACAACTCATTTTACCGTTTTGACTCAAATTCTGATCGTAGAAAATAGATTTCCCCAAGCTGCGAAGTTCTTTATTATCTTCAGAAGGTTGCAGCAATGTATAAAAATACGGATCCAGAAAATCGCTGCTAAAAAGATTTTTACTCTTTACGTTCCAGCCTGAAAATTCTTTAAGATCATCCGCTCTTCCGTCCCATTTTCCAAATTCTTCATACAGAGGCTGAATATACTTTTTATAAAATTCAATTCTGTCAAATGTTTCAAAATCCTTGTTTACCGAAAGATAACCGATTCCTTCAGTAAGAATCTGATTGGCTTTCTGAACATTATAGTTTTTAAAATACACATCATCGTTGATGTATTCTTTTATTCCAACCAAGGCATGGCTGGCTTCTTCAGAAATATTCAGAGAACCCGGTGTATCGAAGCCTGTAACTCCAAGGGTATAAATTCTTATCAGCTCTATCCTTAATGGCAGCGTTTTGTTGTTTCCGCGGCTTAAACCGTTCTTTATAGTACTCAGATAAAAGCTTGAATAGGAATTGTAGAGAAAATCCGTAATGGTTTTGATCTTTTCTTTCTCGTCCCCGGCTTCTTCGGAAAATATCAGTTCATCCAGAACTTGGAGACCTTCCGGTGGCAGCGTAAAGGCAGAAGTTCCTGCAGCTTCAATATGAAACAGCGGAGCGGCATTAAGATGTGTTTTTGTAAACTCCGGATAGTGATAGGCAATATAAAATTCGATTTCTTTAAATGAATTTCTTGTTTCCCTTAAAGAATTTCTAAGCTCTTCAATAGAGATCTTGTTCTCTGAGAATTTATAGACATCCGATTTCAGCCGGTCAAGTCTGCTTTTAAAATCTGATAGGCCTTTATTGACAAAGGTATTCTCGCTTTTTTCCCCTTTATCAACCGGGTTAAAGGACATGACAGCCAAACCTATCAAAACAATCACAGCTAACAGCGGATATAATCTCATGAATTTTTAGTGGCAAAAGTAACTTTCCGATGTTATCTTAAGATTAATTGGAGATTAAAAAATGTTTATATTTTAGGTGAAATATTTTTATTAATTTTAAACCCCGAAATCAAATTCATTATACTTAAGAACGGCTGATTTCTACAGGCCCTGTTCAAAAAGATGACGAAAGATATTGGGAGAGGATTTACAACATCATTTTTTATCAAGTAAAAAAAACAAAATACTATTATGAAAACAAAAGCATTATTCGCTTTTGCGGTTAGTTTTCTTTCGATTTGTGCATTTTCACAGAAAAAGAAAGAAATGGCCGTTTATGCAGAGAAAAAAGGCAACGATTATTACCTGGTGCGCCTGGAAGAAGGTAAACAGGTTCCAAATGTTTATGTGTATTCAAACGGAATAACCAAACCTTACAAGAACTATACTGATCTCAAGGATATTGTTATGGATTTCCCGGGAATGATGGACTCTAACAACTCAACAAAGGAAGAAATGGTCTCTGTTCTAAAAAAGGGAGATAAGCTCTACGAAATTACCACACAAAGAAAGGATCCGAAAAACTTTGAAAAAACCATTATTACGGTTTATGAGATTTTCCAGGGACAGAAAAGAATCGTAGAAGAATATGATACGATCTATGATCTTGCCGGATCACCTTACAAAGAAGCTATTTTCATTAATTAAAAAATAAAATATAAATTATGCTAAATAAACTTGCTGCCTCAGAGCTGGTACTGAATGATGACGGAAGTGTATACCACTTAAATCTTTTACCTGAAGATATTGCTGATAAGATCATCCTTGTGGGAGATCCGGACAGAGTGGCAAAAGTTTCAAAATATTTTGACAAAGTAGAGATCAAAAAAAATAAAAGGGAGTTCTACACCCATACCGGAACGCTTCGCGGTGAAAGAATTACCGTAATGTCTACAGGTATTGGAACAGAGAATATTGATATCGTGATGAACGAGCTTGATGCCCTGGTGAATATTGATCTTAGGAACAAGGAGTTTAAAACTGATCATAAAGCCCTTGAACTTTTCCGTATGGGCACCTGTGGAAGTGTAAATCCGGACGTACAGGTTGATAATATGCTGGTTACCCAGAATGTTGTAGGATTGGACGGACTGATGCATTTTTACCAGGACTATAGCTTCGAGAATGAGTTCTCCAAAAAATTCATGGAAAAATTCCCGTATGAGAAGATCAAACCTATGCTTTATTTCTCAGACTGGGCAGAAGAAATGGGAGATTATTATAAAGATGCGAAATACCATGGAAATACAGCTACTTTCCCAGGATTCTACGCTCCTCAGGGAAGACAGCTGCGTTTAAAGGCAGTTGATGATAAATTCCTGGAAACATTAAATGATCTTGGAGTAACGAACTTTGAAATGGAAACCTCAGCAATCTATGCTCTTTCAAAATTACTAGGTCACAAAGCAATTACAGTGAATAATGTTATTGCCAACAGAAGACGTGGGGAATTCTCTGCAGACCACCATGCTTCTGAAAAGAACCTTATTGATTGGGTACTGGAAAGAATTATCAAGTAAAATAACTCACATTTTTATCTTTAAAATCAAACCTTATAGGTTTTAAAAATCTATAAGGTTTAGCGTAAATTATAGCAAGATCTGCTTTATTTGCTCAATATGCGAGCGGTTTTTCTCTCGCAGATTGAACAGATCAAGCAGATTTTTTATTTCATCTAAGTTTTATTAGAGTAAAGAAGTATTTAATGGAAATACCTCGGATCCGGATATCTAAATATAAAATCCAGTTCTGAAATTAGCTTTGAAGACAGGATTATTTTCCCCTCACCTATTATTTCTTCAGCAGATGGCAGATTTTTCTGAGCATTGATCACCTGGGCTTTTGACGGATGTTCTGGCGCAGACACATTGTACAGTTTCCCTTCTGATCCTATTTCGATCATTTTTTCAGTCACATTACAGATATCTTCATAATGAATGTGATTTACAGGAGCTTCGGCATTTGAAACCGTATAGTTTTTAAGAAGCCTGTTATCTCCCATGAGTCCGGATAATCTTAAAATATTAACCTGTGGATATCTGTTTTTAATCATTCTCTCACCGGGAACATTATCCGTAGAAAGGTCTTCTTCTGCATATTCTCCCGGAATATCCGGATATACACCGGTAGAACTCATCACGAACATCTGGCCTTTAAAATCTCCTATAAATGAAAATAAATGCTGAATCCTGTTGTATAACGAACCTGCACAGCAGCTTTTGCCGGAAAGCGGAATGGTAATAATGAGGATATCTATGTCTTTAATCTCGGTCCACTTGGAAATCTTTTCTTCCAGCTGAAAATCCGGGAAGCTGGCGACATGTGTATTAAATCCTTTAGAAGCCAATTCATCAGCTTTGTTTTTTGTAGTTGTGGTAGTATATATTTTATACTGCCCGGACATTGAATCGGCAATCCTTGAACCCAGCCAGCCGCAACCTATAATTCCTATTTTCTTCATAAATTTTCAAGTGTATGCATTAATGCTCTAAATCTTCTCTCTCCCTTCTATAAGCATAACATCAGCAAAATTAAATTAATTTATATTGTCCGCAATTTTTCATCCGTCATATTCTTAAAAATCGAAGACAGTATTTATGGAATTATTAAGAGGAAATGTTAATTTTTTCACATTTATACCATTGTTTTTTCATACATATATTTTGGAATTTGAAAAAAATATAAAGATGTGCGGAATAAAATTAAAATCCCGTCAGATCAACTAAAAATAAAGCTTTACCACTATCTATAACCAATATTTACCTCCATACAAACTAACGTATAAAATACATCGGTTTTTGTCTCATTCTGGACCTAACAACTGTTAGTAGTAAAACTACGACAAAAAGAAAAATAGCCTTTCTTTTTTTTCTCATTTATCTCTTTGCTTCTTATATTTGTTTCACGTGGATGTGATTTTAATAAATTGAATTACAAAACTGTAATTCAGAATATTAAATTCATTAAAACTAAGTATTAACTACATTTTAAAACTTAAAAATATACAGGGTCTATTTCCCACATCAGGTGAAAACAGAACGATAACTCCTCACAAAAGATACTATTCTGTTGACATAAACCAGACAGTATTTTGATCTGCAGTGAGTAATAAGAACAGCTATAATGCAGTCCGCTATGCCAGACTGCTGTTACATACACTAACCAGAAAAAATATGTTATGTTCCAGGACAGCAAATCATCAAAAAACCAGATTTCAAAATCTAAAAAAGATCTGGACAGTATAAAATCCGCAGATCCAGGCCTAGGTAAGGAAACTGAAAAAAAAGCTGAAAAAATAAAAAAAACAGTACAGACGGCTGGACAGACAGTCTCCTATACCAATAATTTCATGAACAAAGCTGCACAGCCTAATACAGCTCTGGTTTCTGAAAATAAAATCTGGAACGAGCAACCTACTTCCAAAATATACAATGCCGGATCCATTCCGAAAAGTGAGCTTTTGGGAATCAATCGTGTCGTTAAACTGGAAATCATTGTCGAAGGTAAAATAATCAAGCATTTCAAACATTTTAAACTTACTCAAAGTGCTGTTAAGCATCACGAGTTCAATCTTATGCTCGCCCATGATGCTTTGGGAGGCGCAGAAAATCATAATCTGGAACAGGCACAGAACTTTCTGGGCAAGAGGATTACGGTAGTATTTAAATATAAAGACGTAGAAGAAAGTCCTGAACGGAATTTTGTAGGAGTGATCACGGAAGTAGGATTCAGCCAGGAGAAAGGCAGTCTGGGAAATATTGTACTTACCGGAAACAGTCCAACTGTACTTCTTGATGCAGCACCACATATTCAGAGTTTTGGCGGTACAAAAGAAATCAGCCTGAACAGCATCGCAGACTGGGTTATTAAAGAAGGACTTGGTTCCAATAAATTTGATTTCAGGGTAGATTCTCAGCATGGAAATGTTTCCTACAGCTCACAATATGACGAAACCCATTACAACTATCTCGCAAGAATGGCCGAAGCTTATGGGGAACAGTTTTATTTTGATGGCGAGGTTCTTCATTTTGGAAAACTGCCTCCACCGGAAAAACCGGTACAACTGGTTTATGGAAGCAGCGTACATGATATTAAAATCAAAATGAGAGCCCAGCATGTAAACCCTGTTTTTTACGGCTATAACAGCAGCAAAAATGAAAAACTTACAACGGGAAGTTCAAAGATAAACCATCAGTCAGACATTGCGAAACGCGCTTACGAAATATCGAAAGCAACTTTTACAACCCCGTCATTAAGAGTAGCTCCAATCAAAGCATCTACATTTATGGATATTGATGCTTCACAGAAAGGTACCGCAGGAAGTAAAGCTGTTGATGTATTCATCACTTCCGGGAGCACTTCCGTCCCGTTTTTATATCCGGGATGTACTGCAGATGTAGAAATGCGGAAAGCTGAAACCAATCAGACCGCCTATTTTACCAAGCTGATGATCACAGAGATCAGTCATGAGGTAGATGCAAGAGGCCATTATACCGGAAATTTTGAAGCAATAGCAGCAGATACCGGCTTTATGCCACGTCCCGAATTTGAGATGCCTAAAGCAGATCCTCAGTTCGCTAAAGTTATTTCAAATACCGACCCTCTTAACCAGGGTCGTATACAGGTCCAATTCGACTGGCAAAACGGTCAGGATACCACTGAATTTATCCGCGTTATGACTCCTGATGCAGGCGGAAGCGATAAAGTAAGTAAAAACCGCGGCTTTATGGCTATTCCTGAAGTTGGAGATCAGGTGGTTGTCAATTTTGTACACCAGCATCCGGACCGTCCCTTTGTAATGGGAGGTATGTTTCATGGAGGTGTTGGCGGCGGCGGCGGACAAAACAATAACGTTAAAAGCCTGAGCAGCCGAAGCGGTAATAAACTGGAACTGGATGACGGTGCAGGATCAGTATTCCTAACCGACCAAGGAGGAGCCAATATGAAGTTTGACGGTGCGGGGAATGCAACGACAAATACTAATAATGATAAAACGGTGACTGTTGGGAATAATAATACAGTAAATGTTGGAAGTGTAAGTTCTATTAATGTAGGAGGAAAAGAAGGCGGCGGAGCCAATTCTATGCTTAAAATGGATAATGGCGGAAATATCACCCTGGAATGTGACACGACCATTACCATTAAAACAGGAAGCAGCTCAATAACAATGACTACAGGAGGAGAAATCACCATAGAAGGTCTCAATGTAAAGGTTGTAGGAAAAACAACAACGGAGCTTGGAAAAGCTGCTGCCAACCCCGGAATCAAGATTGATAGTGATATCAATGTCAATGCAGCCAAAATTAATACCTCATCTTCAGGACCTACCAATATCAAAGGAGCTGATGTGGAAATCAATAAAGGATAATCATGCAGGTTAATATAGAAAACAAGGGCGAATTCCGGAAATATACTTTTCTCAGAGAAGAAAGGTATCAGTTCCAGGGCCTCAGAAATGAAAACTATATTGAAGCCGAACTTAAGGTTACATTAACTTCTATTGAAAACGATAAGCCCGTTTTTACAGTTGAAATGCCATTCTATAAGCAATCCAATAAGGACGGCATGTACAAATGGGTTGGAGATCTGCATGAGTTGAGAGAAAAAATAGTATGTACCTTGAATGAAAACGGTCAGCTTGGAAAAATTATCAACTTAACCGATATTCAGAATAAATGGAGAGAAATAAAGCCAAAAATTGTACTGAAGCACAGAAGTGAAAAATACCGGGAAATTTTCATAAAGGGCGTAGAAGAACTTTTGGAGGACGGTGGACGTCTGGCAGAAGCCCTACGTTTTTCGATGCCTTATCAATTGCTTTTTCCCGGCATCCATTTCAAGGAGTTCAAAAAAAATGAGATTATCAACGGATACCGCGAGCTTCCCAACTTTATTGCCGCTAAATCTGTTCCCATTACTACAGAAGAAAGAATTTCAGAATTAGAAGACGGCAGATACCAAATTGATGTAAAAGGAAGCATAGATGAGGATAATTTTGAGCAGGATAAAGTAACAGCCATGATCCGCATTTTAAAGAACCGACCCCGTGTGCCTACTCTCTTACAACTTAATTATATAGAACGTTATCTCCTTGAAGAATGGCCATGGTCTGAACAGAGCATGTGTATGAGCCTGGCACAGATTCCCGGCACATTATACCGTGAAGAGAAAAACATCTTAAAAGCTGCAGCCCATGACCGTTCCCCTGCTTGATATTGTATTTCAGAATGACCGATACTATCTTCTCTTCGATGATGAGAAGATCTTAGAGCCTCCGGTTACCAGAGAGTGGCATGTATATGCAGATGGAGAATATACCTGCTCTATCAAAAATTGTAAGGTTTCGGAGCTGTTGAAAGTTCCAGGTAAGTTTTTTCTGGAAACCCGGGAAAACCTTAATAAGCTGGAAAATAGTTTCAGAAGATTGAAAAATGTAACCCTGAGCTCAGATAAAATTAACATCTAAATCATCGCATTATGGCAAAAAAATACGTACCTGAAGGTGCCTTTTTAGCTTGCGACAAAGGAACAAGCCCCTCTACCCTGCGGGTAAGCAACAATAAGAACACGACGATATACAGTGTTCCCATGGCTTCTGAACTGGATTTCCTTCCTTTTTTTAATATTAAGCCCATGGGGTTTTGTACCAACCCTTTGAAATGGGCAACAGGAGCTTCTTGTTTACCCACCATTCTTACCGGATGGCAAGCGCCGAAGGACGGTGTAAAGATCAATGGCAGCCGGATGCTATTGGAAGATTCTTTCTGTAATTGTATATTTGGTGGAAAGATTAACATCTTCTTTGATAGAGCAGCTGCCGTATCATATGGCGTCGGAGAAGGAAAAATGCCTTCCGACTATATCAAGGAAGGCTTTGACTGGATCGCCGAGCAAAACAAAAAAGGTCGGGAAATGCGGGACCAGATGCTTCCTGACTGGATGAAACCTGTAACAGGTGTCGGAGACTGGTTCAGTGATCTGGGTACAGGACTGGTAGAAGGAGCCGTAAATGGTGTAGTTGGCTTAGGTGAAACACTTTATCAGGTTGGCCAGGATCCCGTGGGTACTGCTGAAGCATTGGGCGGAATGGTAAGTGATGGATGGAATGCAGCTACCGAAGGTGTTGGAAATGCCTGGGACTGGGCCAGCAAAGGAGATAACTGGAGCAATGCCGCTGAAGGAGCCTGGAACTGGGCCAGTGACGGACAAAACTGGGCAGATGCAGGAAGCGCAGCCTGGGAAGGCACCAAAGATGCTGCAAGCTGGGTAGCTGAAAACCCAAGAAAGATAGGAAATACTGCGGGTGAATTTATCCCGGATGCTGTAGCTGCCGTATATAGTGGAGGAACATCATTGGCCGTAACTGCTGGAAAGACAGCTTTAAAAGAAGGTGCTGAAGCAGTGGTGGAAAAAACAGTTAAAGAAACTGTAGAACAAGGTGTGAAAAAAGGTGCAGATGATGTGGCAGAAGCAGGAGCTAAAAAAGGAATTGCAGAAACCATGGAACAGCTTGCCAAAAAAGAAGGTGGGGATATTGCTAAGGTTATCACAAAAGACGCAGGTGAATTAGCAGCTGAACAAGCAGCAAAAGAGGCAGCTGAACGATGGGCGAAATTAGGATATGATGATTTAGGCACTACTGCCCCTTGTTTCTTGGCAGGAACTTTTGTTCATACAATTGACGGTTTGATTCCTATTGAAAATATTCAGATTGGTGATATTGTATTTTGTTATGATAAAATAAATAATGTAACAACTAAAAATAAAGTAACCCGTATCTACAACAACTGGACTGATAAATTTATTAAGATTACTACAGATAAAGAAATAATCAGCGCAACATTTAAACATCTTTTCTGGATTGAAGATGAAAGTAAGTGGATTACGGCAAAGGAATTAAAAACAGATATGATTTTAAAATCCTTGTCATTAAACAATATCTTAGTTAAAAAAATTGATTATCAAAAAGATGTGGAATTATCTACTTTTAATATAGAAGTTGAGAATAATCACAATTATTTTGTTGGAAACCAAGGCATACTTGTTCATAATGATAATAAACCTTCTAAATTTGAAAGTACTGTTAAAAAGCCTACCAAAATCTATGAAGTTTACGATCCCAAAACAGGAAAAACAGTATATGTGGGACAAACAGATAAAACGAATGTGGCAGACCGTTTTAAAGAACATGTAGCAGAAGGTAAAAAGAAAGGTAACCATAAAAAAGACTGGGGGAAGAAATACAAAATCCGTGAGGTTGCAAGCGGAAATTGGGACCCTTATGAAGCGTCTGTTTGGGAACAGCATTATATTGACAAAAACGGAGGCAAAGCTAATCTTCAAAATGGAAGAAATGAAATTACTAAACCTAAATTTGATAAATATAAAAATTTACATAATCCTTGTTAAATCATAAAAATCTATAAATATGAATATTAAACCCGGAACTATCTTTTCGGTAAATGTTTCTACTGACGAAAAAATTTTTGGAAGAGTCTTATTTAATGTTGATGAATATCTGGAAAAGAGTAAGAACGAAAATAATCAGAACTACTTTGATGTATATCAAAAATGTGTCTTGATAGAAACCTTTGGAAAAGTTACTAAAGAATTTGATGAAACCCTTTTGAAAAATGTAGCAGTTAAAAGCAGCTTTATTCCGATGGATACTTTTTCTGATGAAGATGAATGGGAGCTTACTGATTTGAATCTTCCTGTTTCGACAGAATATTTAACATTTCCTGAAGTTTTAAGATTCGTAAACGGGAAAATTTATTTCTGTGTAGGAGAAGTTACTATTGCAACTTCTTTCGATGAGGCATTTAGAGATCAATGTGGAGTTTATCCCTCGTTTGGCAGTGGATATTGGGAAGTTGTTGCCACACTGGATTTTGCTGACAGGAAAGATTTAATAGAAGATGAAGATGATGTTATGGATAAATATTTCAAAGATTCAGACTTGAGAGAAAGTCCTGAGGCAAGACAAGAAATTTATCAAGCTATTGGAGAAAATCCAAATTTGTCATACAATGAATTAGCATTAAAACACGGTTTCGACCTAAAAAGATTTTACAGTTAACTTTATGGAATTTCAAAACCAAATTTTACAAAGTATATTATGGAATTTTACTGAACAAAAATTTTCAGATATTGAAAATTTCAGGATCGCCTTGAAAGATTATAATGAAAAGATAACGGATGAAAAATTTTCAGAAAACCTGGATAAGCCTATTCTGAAAATCAATAAAGTTGCTATACAATATGAATATTGGGATGAAAATATTGAAGACATTATTGAACCAGATTTTCTATTGAATGCAGATAACGGACAATTTTTCACAACTGCTGAACTATTGTTTAAAATTCATAATCAGGTCCATGAAAAATTGAAAGATGATGACCATCATTTTTTTGAAGGATTAGAGTTATGGACGGGAGAAAATCCCAATTATCCTGACACTCCGTTATACTTTTTACAACAGGGAAGTTAAAGAATAATATAGTAGAAAAGGTTTCAAATTGAAACCTTTTTGTTTTAATAATCACACCATCATGAAGTAGAAAACACTGACAGACGGGACTAGGCAGATGTCCGATAAATGGATACAGGACAGATTAGGTAATACCGTCTCTAGACAAGAGTTGCGTAATATAACACAATCAGGTTACGAGAGAGTTGTGGGAAAAGTTGATGCTAATGGAAAATTACAGTGTTGCCAAATCAGGGATTGAAAATTTATTATCAAAATGGGATATTTCAAATAGATATCAAGATAATGACAATTTATATGACGAATATGCTGATCAATTTTTTCCGAAAGTAAATGCTATTCTTAAGGAGTTAAACTATACAATTTTTTGTCTGGATATCAATAGTGATAGCTATGTTACAGTAACGATTCTAACCGCAAATGAACAATACTTCTCGTCTTTGGATTCCAGAATAAAAAAATATTAATATGACACTTAAATATAAAAGAAACCAATCAAACTTTAAATTAACATAACCTATAACTATTAACCGCTTTAAGGCGGTTTTTTCATTTTGAAATCAAAAAAATTGTAGAACCCATGGCATTGCTTGTAAGACTTTTCAATTTAAAACTCATTAATCATCACATAAAAATGTCCGGAATACAAACTTTCAGGTCCGCCTGAGATATTTGTGAGATTAATCGTAACACTCGTAGTAGAAGTCATTCTTGGATTGGATACCGAAAAAGAAGTATTGCCTGCAAAATCGCCCGCCGGAGAAACTATAATTGCTGCTCTTACAGAACCCGGCTGCATATTCGCAGGAACAGGAATCTCGAGCGTAACAGATTTTCCGGGAGGCAGATTATTCACAGAAACCGATGGCCAGGCTTCAAAACTGATCTGGTTTTTTTGTACACTCCCCTTTTCACCCAATTTGTATCCACCATTTACATCCAATTTAGCAGATGTATTAGGGAATCCTGTACCTATTCCAACATTAGCATTATTATTTCCAATGGCAATTGCATTAGCTTGGGAAGTCGCCGCTCCATATCCAATCGCTGAAGAAAACTGCCCCAAAGCATTCGCTCCCGATCCTATTGCCGTAGAATTCTGATTATTGGTCATTGTATTATATCCTACAGCCGTTTCACTGTTAGAACTTGTTTTTGCATTATACCCTATTGCAGTAGACTGAAACCCGGCTGCTGTTGAATTTTTCCCTAAAGCCGTCGCATCATTTGTTGTTGTTTTGGCATTATACCCTGCTGCGATCGATTGAAAGCCTGATGCTTCCGCATTATTCCCTATTGCTGTAGCTTCATTCATTGTTACTTTGGCATTGAATCCTACTGCTGTTGACTGATAACCGGAAATTTTAGTATTGGCTCCCAAGGCTACCGATTCATTGGCCGTAACAGATGTATTTGTTCCTATGGCAATTCCCTGGTAAGCACTGCTGGAATTACCCAGGGCAATACCATTCTGAGCTGCATGAGATGCCATACCAAAACTTATTGAGTTATTTACACCCAAATGTCCTACTGTGGTAGAATTTACTTTAAAAATAAGATCATCTGAAGTATTGGTTCCTAAAGAAAGATTGGTATTGGCTCCACCTGAATTACCGCTGTTTGTTGCCGAGCTACTCCATGCTGAAAATGGAGCCACACTTCCTCCGCCTGCTCCGTTTCCGTTCGTTCCTGGAATGGTGGCAAGCATATTCCATTTGCCCTTATTCCAGTAATAAAACCCGGTCTCCGTTAAACTTCCTTGTCCATTATTCCAGACAATCAGCCCTTCCGCTGGATTTTGAATGGTTACCTGATCTATATTTGAAGCTAAAGACACACTTGGAAAAAGTACGCCTTTATTTTTTGACCAGATATGCAGCATAGCAGAAGAATCAGGCTCGGGCAAACCAATCCCCACCTGTGCGCTAATAAAATGAGTAATCAGTGAGAAAAGAAGAACGAGTTGAAGTTTGAGTTTACTTTGCATTGTCTTATGGTAATAGTTTATTTTTTGAGAATGCAAATATACGAATTTACAATAAAATAGCTGTATTTTTTGTCAAATCAATAAATAAACACTCAACAGTGATTAAACCAGCCGCTAATCACATATAATTGAAACATTATCAGTCATTAAAAAACTTTAAAACTAATAATAATGCGGCATTAGAGAGCCTATGTAAACTTATGTGTTAGAAAACAAATTACATTATATACAAAAAATATCACATTAAAATGAATAAAATAAAATTTATTTTTGTCTTACGAAGCAGCTTTCAATATGATCATTCACCATTCCGGTGGCCTGCATATGAGCATACACCACTGTAGATCCCATAAATTTAAAACCTCTTTTCTTAAGATCTTTAGACAAAGCATCAGAAATCTCTGTTACAGCCGGAACATCACTTAAGGTTTTAGGACAGTTGTCTAACGGCTTTCCCCCTACAAAAGCCCAGATATATTCTGAAAAACTCCCAAACTCTTTCTGAATTTCCTGAAACTTCTGTGCATTGGTTACCGTAGCTTTTATCTTAAGCCGGTTTCTTATAATACCAGGATCATTCATAAGCTCTTCTATCCTCTCTTCCGTATAATCTGCAATTTTCTTATAATTAAAATTATCAAAAGCTTTTCTGAAATTCTCCCTTTTAGCCAGAATAGTATACCAGCTCAGCCCTGCCTGAAAGCTTTCAAGTATCAGAAATTCAAAAATGGTTTCATCATCGTAAACAGGTCTTCCCCATTCTTCATCATGATATTTTCGGTAAAGGTCGTCTTTTTCACACCAGCCGCAACGGATTCTTTCCATAACAGTAATTTTATGCTGTATTAAAGGTAATCCGATTTGGAAAAGTATAACAAAGATTAAGAAAAGTTTAACAGCAGTTCCGGATTTTAGGAATGGTTATTGTTTATTTACTACTACACAACAATAAAATATTATATATTATGAACAATTCAGAATACAACAAAGCCGAAAATGCAGTAAATAACACAGAGAATTCCTTAAAGAATGCAGCAGACAATGCTAAATGGAAAATTGAGGATCTTGCAGCCAGAGCAAAAGATTATATCAATGAAAAAAGGAACAATGATGAAGAGGCACAGCAGGAAGACTGGTTTGAAAGAGTGAAAAATAATGCCGCTGATGCATGGGATGACATAAAAGACAAAGCGAGCGAAGCCTGGGAAAAAACTAAAGATGCTGCAGAAGATGCGAAAGCAGAATGGAATAAGAAAACCAATTAAAATTTCAGTCATATAAATATTTTCAATAAAATGGAGTCTTAAATCAATAAGGCTCCATTTTTATGATGTCACAAACACAAATTATTGCTACATTTGTATTTAAATAAACATTAAAAAATTATGTCATACGGTTTACTTAAAGGCAAAAAGGGAATTATTTTTGGAGCCCTTAATGAGCAATCAATCGCATGGAAAGTTGCAGAAAGATGTCATGAAGAAGGTGCTGAATTTATCTTATCAAATGCCCCTATTGCTTTGAGAATGGGAGAACTTAATGGTCTAGCGGAAAAAACAGGTTCTGAAGTAATTGCTGCCGATGCTACCTCTATTGAAGATCTTGAAAAACTTTTCGATGCCGCTGTTGCAAAATTTGGAAAAATCGACTTTATTCTTCACTCCATAGGAATGTCTATCAACGTTAGAAAAGGAAAACATTATACAGAAATGAATTACGACTGGTTAGAAAAAGGTTGGGATATTTCAGCTGTTTCTTTCCATAAGGTAATGCGTGTAGCCTGGGAAAAAGACTGTATGAATGAGTGGGGAAGTATTTTGGCGCTTACTTATATTGCTGCTCAAAGAACATTCCCGGATTACAATGACATGTCTGATAACAAGGCTTACCTGGAAAGTATCGCAAGAACTTTCGGAAACTATTGGGGAGAAAGAAAAGTACGTGTCAACACAGTTTCCCAGTCTCCAACAATGACTACTGCAGGTAGCGGTGTGAAAGGTTTCGGCGGATTCCTTGGATATGCGGAAGATATGTCTCCGCTTGGGAATGCTACAGCTTTAGAATGTGCAGACTATTGCGTAACTCTTTTCTCTGACCTTACCAAGAAAGTAACAATGCAGAATCTTTTCCATGACGGTGGCTTCAGCAGCTCCGGAGTGACTCAGAAAGTCATCAGCAAATATGATGTTGAATAACTGCACTAAAAGATATTGTAAACAATAAACCGGCGGCCTCTTCGAGGCCGCCGGTTCTATAAAAATGTTAATATGAAGTTACAGGATAACAGTCTGTATAGAATGCGCCGGTGCAGATAATTTCGCAGCCATTCCTTCGATCCACAGATTCGTTTCAATATCATTCCCGGAATCATTCATGATCACAGTAATCAGCTGACCGTTTTCATTCATGAATGTGGTAGACGTAAGAGCGGCTCTGTTTGAAGAACTTCCGATTCTCCGGGCATTAGGCTTAATGAATTTTGACACGTGGCCTACATAATAATATTCATAGGTATAATGTACCTCTCCTGTTTTGGTATCTGCAATGATTGGGGCAAAACAGAAGTTTCCGACATGGTTAGGACCTCCGGTTTCATCCAGCAATACATTCCAGTCTGTCCATAAAGCGGTTCCTTTATTGAAATCATTAAGCATATTTCTCCCGTAAAGTTCGCCCAGACTCACATCATAAATTCCGGACATATTGAACTGTTCTTTACAACCTTCGGTAAAAGCGAGAAACATATCCGGGAAAGCTTTCTGGGTTTCAGATAAATTGTCGAAAAGCTGGGTTTTATTATTCCAGGTTTCATACCAGTGATACCCGATTCCGCTGGCATATTTTGAGGTTTCAGGATCACTTAAAGTTGTTGTTGCTCTCTGGTAGATTAAATCCCGGTTGTGATCCCAGATCATTACCTTTTTGTCTTTGTAACCATTTTTCCAAAGTGTCGGCCCAAGGTTGTTCTTAAGAAATTCACCTTCTTCTTCAGCTGAATAAATGCAGGACTCCCAGGTCTGTGTCGCCATAGGCTCATTCTGTATAGTCAGTCCCCAGATGTTGATTCCTCGTTTTTCATATTCTTTGATGAATTTAATGTAATAATTTGCCCAGGTCTGATAAAATGCATTTTCCAACCGCCCTCCTTTCAGCATACTTTTATTAGATTTCATCCATGCTGGTGGACTCCATGGGGAGAAGTAAAACGTGAAATCTTTCCCTATCGCTTTCTGAGCTTCTTTAATCATCGGGATCTTATACTTTTCGTCATGGGCAATATTGAAAGTCCTCAAAGCCGTATCATTATCTTCCACATAAGTATAAGAATCACTGGAAAAATCGCAGGAGTTCATATTGGTACGGACTACAGTGTATCCCAATCCGTTTTTTCCAAAGTAAGCCTCTATAATCTCTTTCTGCTTATCCTTCGGCATTTTATAAAAAGTTTCTGCAGACGCATCAGTGATGGCACCACCAATTCCGATCAGCTTCTGATATTTAAAATCCGGATCTACAAAGATACAGGCATCTGTTTCTTTGGGCTGTCCAAACTTCTCAAACTTAACCGTTCCTTTATCTGCCATTTTCTCATTGGCCCTGGAGTTGGTAAGAATAACCTTTGCTGTTTTCCCTGCATTCTTTTTCCAATAGTTCTGCGCATTAGCATTCAGAAACGCTCCTACTGCCAAACAGCTTACAATTAGTTTTTTCATAATTTTTTCTTTCTGTTTTTTGGACGTAACTGCCCTCTCTTCATTATTTATTTTGATAAACCCTTACATAGTCTATATAATATTTTTGCGGAAATATGCTGTCATCTATTCCTTCTTTTCCGCCCCAGAAACCGCCTACTGCCAGATTTAAAATAATAAAATAAGGCTGGTCGAAAGGCCATGCTTCATAAGTTTTTTCTTTATTTTCATACGTGAAAAACTTTTGGTCGTCAATATAGACATCAATTTTTTCCGGTGTCCAGTCTACTTTATATACATGGAATTTTTCACTGGCATCCTTCACAACCAGAGTATCTGTTTTCTGTGTCCCCTGAATATGATTATATTTTTTGGTATGAACCGAAGCATGGATATACCCCTGGTTGAAACCTACATGTTCCATGATATCCAGTTCGCCGTCATCCGGCCATTTTTTCATGTTCTCACTCATCATCCAGATCGCCGGCCAGGTTCCACGGCCTTTAGGAAGTTTAGCCCTTACTTCAACGGTTCCATACTTAAAAGAAAATTTTCCTTTGGTTAAAAGTCTTGCAGAAGTGTATTTATTCTCTTCCCAGTTTTCTTTTTTCGCTTCAATGACAAGGTTTCCGTTTTCCATTCTGGCATTCTCCAATCTGTTCTCTGTATAAAACTGGGCTTCGTTGTTGCCATAACCGCCTCCGCCTACATCATAGTTCCATTTTAATGAATCAGGAAGGCCTTTCCCATTAAATTCATCGCTCCAGATCAGTTTTCTACCGGAGCCTGCTTTGTTTGAGGCGCAGCTTGCCACAGAAAGAACTAATATTCCTGCGGTACAGAGTTGGGCGATAAGTAGGAATCTGATTTTCATGAATGGTAGTTTATGATTAGGTTTTGGCTAAAGCCGTTTTCTTTTTTGGTTTACATGGAGTTGGGCTAAAGCCCAACCCTATTGAATGTTTTTGTTTTTTGTTTTGGCTGGGCTAAAGCCCGGCCCTATTGAATATTTTCGTGTTCTATTCAATTCTGAGCTTTGAATCATGTTTAATCTTATTGTTCAAAGTTTTGTTTTTTTGTTTCGGGCTGGGCTAAAGCCCAGCCCGAAACATTTTTACTTCGTCCAGGAAATTCTTTTTGTCTGAACATCCTGAGAATTGGTTCCAACCATAATATCGAATTCCCCACTTTCCCAATCATAGTTCAGGTCGTTATCAAAGAATTTCAGATCTTCCGGGGTCAGTTTGAAGTCTACTTTTTTGCTTTCTCCTTTTTTAATGAATATTTTTTGGAAACCTTTCAGTTCTTTTACAGGCCGTACGACTTTCCCAAAAAGATCTCTGATGTAAAGCTGTACGACTTCTTCTCCGTCATATTTCCCAGTATTGGACACTGTTACGCTGATATTTAAAGTCTGGTTTCCTTTAAGACTGGTTGAACTTAAGACCATGTCAGAATATTTAAAATCCGTATAGCTTAATCCGTATCCAAAAGGAAATTTTGGATCATTATCCAGATCAATATAAGCTGAAACATAATTTCTATCTGTGTTATTTTTCGCAGGTCTTCCTGTATTGTAATGATTATAATAAATAGGAATTTGTCCTTCGGTTCTTGGGAAGCTCATTGGAAGTTTTCCACCGGGATTTACTGCACCGAACAGAACATCGGCAATAGAATTTCCGGCTTCGGTTCCCAGCCACCAGTTATAGGTTATGGCAGGAATATTTTCTGCTGCCCAATTGAAGATCAAAGGTCTTCCTGCATTGATCATTAAAACAACAGGTTTTCCTGTTTTAGCTATTTCTTTCAATAAATCTTCCTGTACGCCGGAAAAACCGATATTGCTTCTGCTTTTAGCTTCACCGCTCATATCATGACCTTCTCCTAACGTCATGATCACTACATCAGCTTTTTTCGCCGTTTCCACCGCTTCTGCAAACATGGATTTGTCCTGATCATCTACGTTACAGCCTTTTGCGTATAATAATGTTGAATTTTTACCGAGTTGATTTTTAATTCCGTCAAATTGGGAAATGATTCTTTGGTTATCGTCTTTAAATGCAATGGACCAGAATCCGTGGTTGGCTACTGTTTCTTTCCCGAAAGGTCCGATCAGTGCCACTGTCTTAACGTTTTTTGAAAGCGGAAGGATATTTCCTTTATTTTTCAGAAGAACAATACTTTTTGAGCCGAATTCTCTTCCAAATTTCCTGTTTTCAGGATTATCTGTTTGTTCTTTCTGTCTTTTTTCATTGCTGAATCGGTAAGGATCATCGAAAAGTCCCATCTCGAATTTCTTGGTTAAAATCCTTCCCGCTGCATCATCTACTAATCTGACATCTATTTTTCCTTCTTTAACCAGTTTTGGAAGTTCAGCCATATAAACACGGCTTTCCATATCCATATCACTTCCACCTGATATAGCTTTTTCAGCGGCCTCGTTAGCGTCTTTGGTATAACCATGAGGAATCATTTCCCCGATGCTTCCCCAGTCTGACACCACAAAACCTTTGTAATTCCACTTTCCTTTTAAAAGCTCTCTCTGGATATATTGATTGGCTGTAGCAGGAATTCCGTTGATATCGTTAAATGAATTCATGAATGTAGCTACTCCTGCTTCGGCTGCAGCTTTAAATGGAGGCAGATAGGTTTCATTGAGCTGTCGTAAGCTCATATCTACAGAATTGTAATCTCTTCCGCCGACTGCTGCTCCATAGGCCGCAAAATGCTTGGCACAGGCCATTACCGCATCAAGGCTTCCTAAGCCCTTTCCCTGGAAACCTTTAATTCTTGCCAGACCAATCTGGGTTCCCAGGTAAGTATCTTCACCGGAACCTTCCATTACTCTTCCCCATCTTGGATCTCTGGCAATATCTACCATAGGCGCAAAGGTCCAGTGAATACCATAAGCTGAAGCTTCGGTCGCTGCAATTCTTTCTGATTTTTCTATCATTGCCAGATCCCAGCTTGCTGCCTGACCCAAATTGACAGGAAAGGTCGTCCTATATCCATGGATAACATCCTGTCCGAACAGTAAAGGAATTTTCAACCTTGACTGCTGGGCCAGTTTCTGGAAGGCCCTGGTCTCATCAGCCCCCGCTACATTGAGCATGGAGCCTACTTTTCCTTTTTTTATTTCTTCTAAAACAGCCGCAGAATTAGATTGCTGAGGTCCTGTAGCGTATTCAAATCCGCTGTACTGGACCATCTGCCCTACTTTTTCTTCGAGTGTCATCTTAGACAGCAGCTCAGCCACTTTCTGATCAACCGTTTTCTGCCCGTGGACATTAATTCCCAATGCAGCAATTGTAAGTAAGAAATAAACTTTTTTCATGATATTAAATTAAAAAACATAAGTCGCTGCCGAATTTCCTGAAAGGGTCACGGGAGCGGTCTTTCCGTTATATTTGATATTAAAACTTTCGCCTGTACTGTTTCCGTTCTGGATAATAAGCACTGTTTTTCCGGCAGGAGTTTTAAATGCTGCCGTAGAAAGTGTTTCTGTCTGTGTGGAAGCGATACGCTGTGAACCTGCAGGGATAAATTTAGAAGCGTGCGCGATGATATAATAGGAAACATTTCTGGTAAAATTTTCACTATCGGAAACTGTTATAGCCCCTTTACATTCTGTACATCCGCCATCTGTATGAGGTTTGTATTGCGGATCATTCGCTACATTCCATTCCAAAGCAATTCTGCTCCAGTTTCTCATGGAACCGATGATTACATTTTTAATGTGCCAGTTCAGGTCTTCATTAAAAGTACCCTTCGATCCCGTCCACTGCTCGGTAAAATACAAATTTTTATCCGGAAATGCGTTGTGTACTGTGCTTAAAGCTGAAATATCTCCTTCGTACAAATGGAAAGCCGAACCGTCAATATACTGATAGGCTTCGGGATCTTTCAGAATATCAAGGGCATATTCCGGTTTGTTGCAGTTATGATCGTAAACTACAATTTTTGTTTTGATATTATTAGCTTTAAAAACAGGACCCAAATGATCTTTGATAAAATCTTTCTGCTGCTCAGACGGCATATACAGACTCGGATTGTTTCCGGGATGGAGAGGTTCATTCTGAGGCGTAACGGCATCAATGGTAATCCCTTCCTTTTGCATTCCCTGAATATATTTTACAAAATATTCTGCATAGACTTTATAAAATTCAGGCTTTAAAATTCCTCCTTTGGATTTTCCGTTATTTTTCATCCAAACCGGAGATGACCATGGAGCAGCAATAATTTTAATATTGGGGTTGATAGCCAGGATTTCTTTCAGCATTGCAATGAGATCTTTATCCTTTGCCAGGCTGAATTTTGAAAGTGTCGGATCTGTCTGGCCCTCCGGAAGATCATCATATGAAAAAACTTCACCATCGAGATCGGAAGCTCCAATACTTATCCGTAGATAGCTTATGGAAATTGAATTTTTATCTTTCCCAAAAAGTTCATTCAGAAGTGCCTTCCATTTTGAAAATGAAAGGCGGTTGATCACCTCAACGCTTCCTCCTGTCAGGGTATATCCAAAACCGTCAACATATTGAAATTTTTGAGTATCATCAATTTCAATATTCTGCCAGTTATTGGAGTTTTTTATAAATTTAACAGGGTTCTGCTGCTGTAGTTTTACACTTTCATTACCTTTGGTAAGCCAGGATTGAACATTACTTTCCTTTCCCGCACCTACCGAAGCGCATGATAAAGGAAAAAGTACCACGCCGCAAAGCAGCGCGGTACCTTTAAAAAAGAAACTATATAAACTGTGAAACTTCATGTTTTAGTAGCCTGGGTTTTGTTTTAAAGCAGTATTCGGCAATTCATTAAACGGAATTGGAAGAATTTCATTTTTATTTGCCTTAAAACCTTTAAAAGTAAGTACTGATGGAGCATCTCCCCATCTGACAAGATCAAACCATCTATGTCCTTCTCCTGCAAGCTCTCTTCTTCTTTCATCCTTAATAGCCTGTAAAGAAACAGGAACCGGTGTTAGGCCGACTCTTGCTCTTACTGCATCCAACAGAGCCTGTGCTCTGCCTCCGGCACCGCCCAAGGCTTCAGCTTCCATTAGATAAGTATCTGCTAACCTTATAGCGATATAGTTTTGTCTGAAGTTAAGTTCAGCAGGACCTGGAAGTGAGCTTTTTAAAGCATTCGTAGGTAAATACTTATTAAGAAAGTATCCGGTATCTGCAAAAGCAGGCGCATAAGTGATTTTACCTTCTGTCACCAGTTTTTTTGCATTGAAAACAGTCACGTCCAGTCTTGGATCATCCTGCATAAAAGTAACAAAATTCTCTGTTACGGTATTAAATGCCCAGCCCGAATAGATATCCGGTGCATTATTATTCGGAACATTTTTTAAAGAGTAAGAACGGGGTCCCACCATTACGTTGATAGAGTTTCCTTCATCTTTGCCCTGTCCCCAGAATCCCCAGTCGGAGCTTCCTTTATTGGTATGCATTACTTCCAGAATGGATTCTGTTGAAAATTTATATGGATCTGCCGTTTCCGGTCCCACTTTGAATAGATCGGCATAGTTGGCCACAAGTTTATATCCATACTGGCTGGTTCCTCCAGGCGTACCATTTACTTGAGCAAATTGTGCAGCAGATTCAGCCATTTTTTTATCATAAAGATAGATTTTACCTAATATAGCTCTGGCGGTTCCCTGCGTTATTCGTCCTTTATCACTGGTACTTGGCGTCATCATCAGATCCGGAATAGCAGCATTGATATCACTTTCTATCTGGGCATAGACATCACTTGGCTTGGCCTGTGGAATATTCCAATAGTCATCATCAAATTTTACAGATTTAAGAATTAAAGGAATATTTCCAAACATTCTTAATAGCTCAAAATAATATAAAGAGCGGAGAACTTTAGCTTCTGCCATATATCTTTTCTTAAGATCTTCACTCATGGAAGCTCCCGGAACTCTCTCTATTAAAAGGTTAGCACGTGCAATTCCCTGATAATAGTCTCTCCAGTAGCTGGCAGGCATTGTATTAGGATTGATCATATAATTATTAATTCCCTGGATACCTGCACCATCGTTAGAACTTCCTCCACCGGAATAAAAATCATCAGATCCTGCATTAAAGAAAGTAACTGTATTTTCGAATCCCGCCGAATATTTTCTTAAGCCATCATAAACGGAAATCAGTGCGCTAAAAGACTGCTGTTCATTCTGAAAATACAGATCGGTATTAAAAGATCCTGAATTCTGGACATCATCCAAATAGGAATCACTACAGCTTATATTGGTAAAACTAAGACCTGTCAGAAACACAACGGCAAGTCCTTTATATATAATATTCTTATTTTTCATTTTATTCATTATTAAAATTGGATATTAGCGCCTAACAAAAATGTTCTTGCTTGTGGATAGTAAGCCCTGTCAACTCCTATTATGTCCTGTTCGGAATTGTTTCTTCCTGCGATTTCCGGATCGTAGCCCGTATATTTTGTGAAAGTAAAGACATTTTCTCCCGTTACATAAAGTCTTACTTTCGTCATTCCAAAACGGCTTGTAACATCCTGAGGAAGTGTGTAGCCTAACTGGATGATTTTCAAACGGACATAATCTCCTTTTTGAAGATAGTAATTTGACATCCAGGAATAGTTATGGTTAGGATCATTACGGGTAATTCTTGGGTTATCATTGGTAGATCCTTCTCCTGTCCATCTTTCTAAGATTCTTGTCTGGTAATTGGCATCAGGAATATCCAACCTTCTTAAACCCTGGAAAATTTTGTTACCAGCCTGTCCCTGGGCAAACATCATAAAATCGAAATTTTTATAATTTAGATTCACGGTTAGCCCGAAAGTATATTTCGGGATAGAGCTTCCTAAGTTTACTTTATCGTTGTCATCAATTTTTCCGTCTCCATTATTATCCTGCCATATAAAGTCTCCCGGTCTTGCGTCCGGTAATAATTTTACACCGTTGGCATTTACATAATTGTCGACTTGTGTCTGATTCTGGAAGACACCACTATACGTTTGTCCGTAAAATGATCCGTAAGGCTGTCCTACTGCCACTCTGGATACTGCTCCCATTGTCTGGAAAGAGGCAAGGTTAAAATAGTCTATATCATCTTCTAATCGTAAAACTTTATTTTTAATAGTAGCAAAGTTCCCGTTAACTGATATGCTGAAATCCTCCCAGTTCTTTTTGTAACCCAGCTCAAGTTCTAATCCTGAATTTTCCATATCCCCTACATTTGACCAAGGTAAATTAGGAACCCCTACATAACCAGGAATGTTGATTTGTCTGAGAATATCAGTGGTTTTCTTTTTGTACCAGTCTGCTGACAAGGTAAAATTGTTGAATAATTTTAAATCTGCAGCAATATTCAGCTGGCTGGTCTGCTCCCATTTCAGGTTTGGATTTTCCAGCGTGCTTGGCGCATAACCAATGATGATATTATTACTGGAGTTGGTATAATTACTTCCTGAAACCATGAAACTTGCAAATCTGAAGTTATCCATTTCATCATTTCCCAACACTCCGTAACCTCCCCTAAGTTTTAAGTTATTAACCACCTTATTTTCCGGCCAGAAGTTTTCTTTATGAACATTCCACCCTAAGGACATGGACGGAAAAGTTCCCCAGTGCTGATTCGTGGCAAATTTTGAAGAACCGTCCCTACGGATAGTTCCTGTAAATAAATATTTATCTGCATAATCGTAAATGATTCTACCAAAATAAGATGCTTTACGGGTCTCAATTCCATCCCATCCTTTTGCTATAATATCATCCTGAGGAATATCAAAGTTGAAAGAAGCATCCTGCCAATTATCAATAGGCAGATTACTATAGGTCAAACTTGCCCCGCCGGCAATGTTGTATCGGTAAACTCCCTGACCAACCATGATGTTGATATTGTGATCACCGAACTTGTTCTGATAAGTCAATGTATTTTCCATGCTCCATTCGAATTTATTTTCGTCTACCTTATTCAGGCTGTTGAAGCTGGTATTGTTAAAATTGGGGCTTAAATAATATTTAGGCGTGAAAGTACGGCTACCCCAATAGGATTTCTTCCCATTTAAACTTGTTTTGAAAGTGAAGTGATCAAGAAACTTAAGCTCTGCAAAAACATTTCCCACGAAATCGTCAGACCAGTTATAATTTCCCTGCTGTAAGTGACGGAAAGCTTGAGGATTGGTCATTTCATTGTTTACATATCTGGAAATTCCGTACGGACGGCCCTCAGAATCACGGATGATATAAGGATTGGTATAACCACTTGGGTCTACCATAGACCAGTCTGTAACGACTACCGGAGTTGTAGGATCTAAATTAACTGCTGAAGCCAATGGCCCCCCGAATTCCTCGTTGGCACTTATTCCCTGGGATTTTGTTCGTGTATAAGCAAAGGTTTGTCCCAAAGTTAAAAAATCGGTAACCTTATGGGTTGAGTTAAATCTGGCATTTATTCTTTTGTAATAAGAAATATCACTCATTACAATACCTGCTTGATCAAAATATCCAAACGATGTATAGTAGGTTGACTTTTCATTACCTCCGGTAATACTTATTTCGTGAGAAGATTTTTCACCGGTTCCGAATATAGCATCCTGCCAGTTGGTTCCTCTTCCTAATGATCCGGGGTTGGCATATCTGGGTGCTCCACCATCATTTACAAAACCTTCATTAATAATGTTTGCATATTGAGTGGCATCCAGAAGATCTATTTTTTTCGCAGCGTTTGAAAAACCGTAAAACCCATTATATGAAAGACTCAGTTTTCCTTTCTTTCCTTTTTTTGTTGTAACCAGAATTACACCCTTTGCAGCAGAAACCCCATAGATAGCAGATGATGCCCCGTCCTTCAATACTTCCATACTTTCTATATCAGACTGGTTCAGCCATCCGATATTGTCTACTACAATACCATCTACAACCCATAAAGGACTATTACTACCTGCACCAAAACTGGTGATTCCACGTACCCGTACCGTAGCAGCAGCTCCGGGTTGCCCGGAATTCGTCACTACAGAAACACCTGCAGCTCTTCCCTGTAATACCTGTTCAGGCTTACCTGCCGGAATGTTTTCTATATCACTTGCTTTAATACTTGCAATAGCTCCGGTCACATTACTCTTTTTCTGTGTACCATAACCGATGACGATAACTTCTTCTATTTTATTCTCTTTCGGAACAGTGTCTTGTACGCTGGTCTGTGCACTGAAATTGGCTGTAAAATACAGCACAGCAACTACCCCCAGGCTTCTTGATACTCTTATATTCATATACAGTTAGTTTTTAATTCTCAAATTGAGACAATAAAAATATATTTTTTTTTAATAAATTAACATTGTATTCATAAATATTTTAATTTTTCGTTTATTTTTGGGAGTTTAAAGCCTTATATCTTCTTCATAATTCATAAAAAAATTATATAAAAACAATAAAAAAAGCCCCAAAATGACAGCCAAGCTTTCCAAAATCTCACTTCCCTTAAAACTGACCTTTCTTATTTTTTCAATGGTCCTGAACTGTATGGGTATTGTGATCCTTCAGCTTTCAGAAGCAAAAATCACTTATGAGAAATTAGGATTTCTGGAATCGTTTAAAGATCTTCCTATCGCATTTATTTCACTTTTCGCAGTAAATTTCATAAGCAGAACAGGAGCAAAAAAAGCATTAATATCAGCTTTAGTTATTGTAGGAATCTGTTCATGTCTTCTTCCTTTTGTAGAAGATTTCTGGTTTTATAAAGTATGGTTTGCAATCATCGGGACCTGTTTTGCCGTTGGAAAGATTTGTGTCTTCGGAATTATACGAAACAATGTTTCAGATGAAAAATCTCTTGCGAAAATGATGAACAGTGTGGAAGCCTCATTCATGGTCGGCATTTTTGTAGTGAATACCGGTTTCGGATGGCTCATTTCCAGCCGCTATTCCGACTATTGGAAGTTTGGATTCCTGTCTATTACAGCACTTTGTGCAATAACGATATTCCTGTTTTCAAAGCTGACTATCTCGGAAGCAAAAAAAACCGAGAATAAAAGCCTTATTGCTGAGCTTTCAGTATTTGCAAAGCCTGCAACAATTATGTTTCTTGCTGTAGTTTTTTTTATCGTTTTTGTAGAGCAGGGATTTAATTCATGGCTGCCCTCTTTCTATAAAAACCACCTGAATGTCAATTCATTTTTTGCTTTACAAGCCACTTCTTTCCTGGCCCTTTTTTCTTATGCGGGCAGAACAGCAACAGCTAATATCATTCACAGATTTTCACTGTCAAAATATTATATTCTGTGCATTTCTTTAATTATTGCTGTGCTGGTAATTATCGTGGGAATACAGTATTTTGATTCTATGAATTCCGGTATTATTCTATTTTTATTTCCGGTGATCGGACTTTTCCTTTCGCCGCTCTACCCTGTCATCAATTCAAAGATGATTGCACAGATCGACAGGGAAAAAATCAACCTGTTTACATCCCTGATTGTAATTTTTTCATCGCTTGGCAGCTCTGTCAGTTCAATTATTATGGCAATATTGTTCGGAAAACAGCTGTTAAACTATTATCCTCTTTACATATTACTTGCTGTTTCTGTGCTTTTTATGGTGAGTTTAATATATTTTAGGCTTGCAGGAAAGAAATTATAGAAAATAATTTTATTTTTACTCCATGAAAATCAAAGACACCAAAAATAAAGAAACCCTTCAGGAACTTATTGATACAAAAGATTTTGTAGCACATGTATCTGTTGACTGCACAATATTTGGTTTTCACAATAATATTTTGAAGGTTTTGCTTCTGAAGTACCACGATCTGGATCTGTGGTCGCTTCCGGGCGGTTTTGTTTTCAATGATGAAGACCTTCGTGAAGCCGCTGCGAGAGTACTGTATGAAAGAACCCATCTTCAGAACCTTTTTTTAAAACAATTTCACACGTTTGGGAGAATCGACCGAACGGAGAATAATGTTCACCAGATCCTTCTCAATAATAAAGGAATTGAAGTTCCGAAAGACCACTGGATCTTCCAGAGATTTATTACAGTAGGTTACTGCAGCCTTATTGATTTTTCTGTTGCCAATACTTTTCCGGATGCATTCAACGAAAGCTGTGAGTGGTTTGAGGTTAATAAACTGCCCAAGATGGCCTTTGATCACGACCGGATTATAGAAACAGGCCTTGAATACCTTCGTATGAATATCAATACGGAAGTGGCAGCCAGCAATCTTCTTCCTGAAAAATTTACGATGAAAGATCTTCAGTCATTGTATGAAACCATTTTAGGACAGAAATTCAGGAGAAATAACTTTCAGCGCAAAATATTAAGCTTAAATATTCTGGACAGAATGGAGAAACTGTATGACGGATCCGCCAATAAAGCTCCGTATCTGTATAAGTTCAAAAACAAGGTACACAATGCTGCCAATCAGTACCCTATCTCTAATGATGAAGAGTCTTAGGAAACTGTATTTTAACTGAAATCTTCATATTTCCATTTATCTCACTGGAAATCAAAGGTAACGAAGATTTACAAAAAAATTTTTCAAACCAACGAAAAGTATTACTTTTAAGCAAATCAAAAAATCATGTCATATTATCCTCTTACAAGCATTCCAGACTACTACGGAATTGATGCTTTACTTACTGAAGAACATAAACTGATCCGTCAATCGGTAAGAGATTGGGTGGAAAGTTTTGTAATGCCGCAGATTGACCAGGCCGCGCAAAATCATACTGATATTCCGGGCTTAATGAAAGAATTGGGAAAAATTGGTGCTTTAGGTCCATATATTCCCGTTGAATACGGTGGTTCAGGGTTAGATCAGATTTCTTACGGTCTGATTATGCAGGAGCTTGAAAGAGGAGATTCTGCGGTACGTTCTGCTGCTTCGGTACAGAGCTCACTGGTGATGTTCCCTATCAATGAATTCGGTTCTGAGGAACAGAAGAAAAAATACCTTCCGCATCTTGCTGCAGGAGAAATGATCGGCTCTTTCGGACTGACTGAACCTAACCACGGTTCTGATCCAAGCTCTATGGAAACTTATTTTAAAGATATGGGCGACCACTACCTTCTGAACGGTGCCAAAATGTGGATCACGAACTCTCCGCTGTGCGATATCGCAGTAGTCTGGGCAAAAAATGAAGAAGGAAAAATACAGGGATTAATCGTTGAAAGAGGAATGGAAGGCTTTACTACGCCTGAAACTCATAATAAATGGAGCTTGAGAGCTTCAAAAACCGGAGAACTGGTATTTAATAATGTAAAAGTTCCTAAAGAAAACCTACTTCCGGGAGCAACCGGATTAAAAGGACCTTTATCTTGTCTGAACTCAGCGAGATACGGAATTTCATGGGGTGTAATCGGTGCAGCAATTGACTGCTACTGTACGGCTGTTCAATATTCTAAAGAAAGAAAACAGTTTGGCAAGCCGATTGGTTCTTTCCAGCTTCAGCAGAAGAAATTAGCTGAATTCTTAACAGAGATCACAAAGGCACAGTTATTATGTCTTCAGTTAGGAAACCTTAAAAATGACCACAAAGCAAGTCCTGCACAGATCTCAATGGCTAAGCGTAACAACGTGAAAATGGCTATTGATATTGCAAGAGAATCCAGACAGATCCTTGGCGGCATGGGAATCATGGGTGAATTCCCAATGATGAGACACGCAGCCAATCTTGAATCTGTGATCACGTATGAAGGTACACACGATGTCCATTTACTGATCACCGGTTTAGATATTACAGGCATTAATGCTTTTTAAATAAAAGCTTAAAATATACTGAAAAGGAGTCCGGCCGAATGGCCGGACTCCTTCTTTTACTCACTTTGCAGGGAACTTATATTCAATGAATAATTATTGATGTATTAACATTATCCATTTTTTATTAAAAACAATTAATTTAATAACATCAAAAAATATTGATATGAGAAAATTATCTACACTTTTATTAAGTTTCACTGCTCCGTTCTTTTTTGCCCAACAGGCAGGAGATGTTGTGAGTTTTGAACAAAAATTAGATTTGACTCCACAGGGAGTTACCAATTTCATCGCCAACAGTCTGGGCGAACAGAATGCTCCGGATTTCGTCAGCTATCTTAACGGGTTCAATGTGGGACTTAAAGGCTATAAAATCACTTATTACACCAAAAATGAAAAGAATGTCTTAGTAAAGGCTACAGGACTTTTGATGTATCCAAACGTTAATTTTAAACTTTCCACGGTGGTCTCTGATCACGGAACGACCGACAGCAGAGATAATGTCCCTTCTAACTTCAAAGGAGCCTTAACCGCAGGGTTCGTAGTTGAATTATCATATGTACTCAACGGCTATATTCTGATGGCACCTGATTACGTAGGAATGGGAAGCGGAGACGGCGTTCACCCATATGTAGACGCTGCTACGGAAGCTGGCGCAACGATAGACTTTGTAAAGGCAGCTAATAAAGTGCTGGGTCAGTTAGGAATAAAAAGATACGATGAATACTTTCTGGCAGGCTATTCACAAGGTGCCCACGCGGCTATGTCCACTTTAAAAAGCCTGAATGCTTCCAATCCTACCAATCTGAAGTTCAAGTATGCTTATATGGGAGACGGACCTTATGATTTTTCAGGAGTTACTCTGAATAAAGGAGTTCTGGAAAAAGATTTTTATCCTTTCACCTCTTTCTTGGCCAATGTATTGCACACCTGCAACAATACAGGCTATAAAACGTATAATAACAGTATTTCCGAGGTCATTTCTCCGGAATATCTGGATAAATACAATTATCATGTCGTTCAGGACAACGGAGGTCTTCTTTGGGGACCGGTGATCTGGAGGAATCTTTTCACTCAGAATTTCGTCAATGATGTTACCAATAATCCCAACAATAACCTCAGACGATGCATGAAACCTAAGGATGTGTATGACTGGTACAACAAAACACCAATGACGTTAGGACATTCTTCAGTAGACCTGGCTATCCCACCGGAAAATACCTCTAAAACCATTAATGCGCAGCGTGGATATTATGCATGGTGGGATCTGAATAAATATAAGCTGGAATCGCTATTTTGGGGACCTTTAGGACATGTAGGGGGAATTGTTCCTTTTACACTGGCATCTAATGCTAAATTCAATACCCTAAGAAGCGGAGGTTTTCTGAATGAATGGGCCATACTGACTTCAAAACAGCAGCCAAACAGCCAAACTGTAACCCATGCGCTCTATTCTTCCCAGTTAAAGCCGGATCTGGGAAATATGCAGCTTGTAGGAGTTACAGATTTCAATCAGGAAAAAGCAGTAAGCAAATCAGGAACAGACGGCAGTTTATCATCATTAACAGACGGTGTCTATCTTTTAAAAGTACAGGAAAATAACAATCAGAAATTAATCCCATTCGTTAAAAGCACACCCGTAGAAGTTCCTGAAAATGAAATTGTACAGTCTGAAAACAACGGTATCTTGAAACTGAAAGTACCAGAGGAAGAATTGATCTCTATCAATATTTTTGATGGCAATAAAAATCTTTTAAGAACAGTTTCCCAGAAAGAATATGCTGAAAACAATGGAATTGATATAAAAGGTCTTAATAATCAGAACACTTTTGAAGTGGTCACTCAATTTTATAATCTTCAGTTCAGAAAAGCACTGGAAAACAGCTCATTATCTGACAAGGCTGAGATATTTACGAAAAACCGCCAGATCATCGCCAGAGGAGGCAATGGCATTAAAAACATCAGCATCTATAATATTTCGGGGGCATTGATTATTCAGCAGGAAGTCAATAAATCAGAATTTGAATCAAAAAGCTTGGAACCAGGCATTTATGTAGTTCAGTTCACCGGAAACGACGGGAAAACGGTGAATAAAAAAGTAAAATTGTAAGACAATAGTATTAGTATATCTTCATTTCAAATGAGATGCACTTCAGCAATGAAGTGCATTTTTAATTGGAATAAGGCTTGATATTCTCAATAAAACTGAGATCAGGGTTCAATATTTCCAGAATAAGGTTCTTTACAGACTGCATGGCATCATCAATATTTCCTTTGTCAAACTGCAGGGAAACCACTCCTTTTTTAGCCTCCGCAAAGCTCCAGATTCCCGTTTCTATAGGAAGTCCCCAAAACTCCGGAAGATTCTGTACCACATAATGATAAATGCAGAGCTGTAGAGCTTGCTTTCTTTCGCTGTTATGAAAATATTCATCTACGTTATTTTCATCTATTTTTACTGTGAGATTTTTGATTTTTGCCGTTTTATAATCAATAATTCTTAAAGTCCCGTTCAGGCGGTCTATTCTGTCAATAAATCCAAAGAAAGAAATTTTGTCGTTGCCGTCAAGATAAAAATCTACATTTTCAAATCTTTTTTCAATGTCCAGAATCTCCAGAGTATTGCCGCTTCTCACCAGTTCAAGATCATGGTTAAGAACATTTTCAATCACTTTTTTAGCAATAGCCCTGTGAATAAAGTTCATCCCTTTTTCATAGAATTCAGGCTGATGTTTCAACTTTTCAATGGCAACATTTATATATTGATCTATTTCTTTAATTGAATCCTGTAAATCCTTTTCTTTTAAAACTTTACATTTAAGTAATTCATATACTTCTTGAAGTGAATAATGAACCAGATTCCCGTAATTTTTAACCGATAATTCTTCTTCTATTTCATCCGTTTCCGAAGTCTTTAATATCTTGGAAAGATAAAAATCTATAGGATTATAAAGATAGCTGGTAAGGTGTGAAGCAGATACTTTTTCTTTCCATTTCTGAAGCCTTTCCACCACGATTTCCGTCTTCAGAATTTCTATCGGTTGCAAAGCAATAGGCTCGGAAGAATTTTCAATAATGAGGTGTTCTATCTTATGGGAGCTCTCCATTTCTATCTGTGTGATAAATCTGCTTTTCTCTCCGGTATTGACTCCGGAGCTGAGTGCATTGTACAGAAGATGGACATTTCGGGAATCCTGGATCAGCCTGTAAAAGTGATAGGCATAAATACTGTCATTTTCTAGGAATGTATGCAAGTCAAAATACCTTCTGATATCGAACGGAATATAGGTATTCTGTGAATTTCCCAAAGGAAGCTTTCCTTCATTCACAGAAAGCATGATTACATTTTCAAAATTCAAAAGACGGGTTTCCAGAAGACCCATAATCTGCAGTCCGCGGAGCGGCTCCCCCTGGAAATCTATACTTTCCGAATTAACGTGCTGGTTGATCAGGATTTCCAGTGTTTCCATTTTGATCTCAAAATCATATGGACTGAGCTGGTTTTTAATAATCCTGAACGCATTTTCAAAGTGAGAAACGTTTTCATACTGGATATCATCTATCTCCAGCCATTTGATCCGTTTACAGAAAGCGATAAGCATATCCAGGTAAATGCCCGTATGATCAGCTTTTTTAAGAAGTCCATAATAGGAAAGTCCGCTCAAAAGTTCATCTAAAAGCTTTTTTGATATGTAAACGATATTCCTCTCCTCTATTTTTGTTCTGAAATTACTGATAATCAACTCATCTTCAGCAGATTTCGGAAGCTCTTCAAGGATTGGGAAAATATCTCTGTAATAATAGGAAGATTTATTTTTCTCCAGCTGTTTCTGAAGATAGAAAAGCTGTTTTACGGCATTGGAAAAAGAAAGATTCTTCAAAGGAAAACCCATGGTAATATTCAGGTTTTCAACGCCATACATCACATCCAGACTTGCCGGGAGAAGATTTTCATCCAACAATACCACAGCAGTGTTGGAATAAGTCTTATTTTCAATTTCCTTAAATATTTCAGGCAGCACTTTAGTCTGCGTCACATTTCCGGAAACCTCATAAACTTTTATATTTTTAGGCTGGTTAAAATCATCTTCTATCCACTGAAAAGCCCTGTTATCATCAAATTCTTTCCATGTTTTGTGGTTCCTGAGGAATTTTCCGGCTTCCTGTCTTTCATCATCAAAATAATAATGATCAGCCTGAAAGAAACATTGTCCTTTATTCCGACGCAGCAAGCTCCTTACTAGCTTCTCTTCCACCGGTGTAAAAGCATTGAAGCCGCAGAATACAAAATGTTCGGAAGTATTTTCAGCAAAATCAGCGATCTTAGCCTTGGCGGTTTCATGGATCATCCCGGAAGTGGCCCAATTCTTTTCCTCTAGTTTTTTCTTTAGAATTGGGAGAAAAACATTCATATTCCGCCAGAAATTAAGGAATTTTTTACGGGGAACATCATCATCTTCCCCCAGATCCTGAGCCCATTCTTTAATCCTTTCCTCATCAAACATATACTGTAAAACGGCTTCATCACTTTCAGAGAACTTCAGGATATCATCCCAGTCCTTCTGAAGAGTCGGAAACCACTTTAAAAAGTCCGCAAAATCATCTTTCGGGATAAGACCAAGACTCCGGTAGACATCAAAGGCAAAAAGCCACAGAGAAATTCCCTGGACAGGCTGTTTGTCAGCAATCCTGTCAATCAGCTCTTCTATGGTAAAGAAATTGGGAAGAAATCCTGAGTAATTGTTTTCTTCCAGGATCTGCCTGATGAATACAATGGGACGTTTTCCGGGCAGAACAATATTGAACTCCGAAAGATCCTGGTTTTGGGCCAGCAGCTCGTGAATGATTTTATTGAGAAATTTCAAGAGGCTTTATAGCTTTTTAAGTGGTCCAGTTCTTCAGCAATAATGGCATTATACTCTGCCTGCTTTTCTTTATTCATCCCATGTTGTGTAATCCTGTCATAGGACATTTGAAAGTTTTTGTAATCGTTTGATATTTTGCTGTAAACTGCGTTAAAATTTTTATCATAATCACCGGAAGTTTTAATCTTCTCTTGTATTTCTTTCCTGAATTTCCTGACGAACAATTCTGCAATGTCAAAATGCTTCTGCTCATGCAGCAGGATATAATCATTTATTCTTTTGACATCTTTCCAGGATCTGTCTTCATTAAAAATAGCAGTGACCTCAATTTTAACCGGGGATTTGGAATTGGTAGATTTCACTACAGAATATTCCCAGCCGCAATGGGTATAAGCAGCCACATCAGCTCTGTTTTTTCTGTTTACTGGGCTTTTAAAATTATCCCAGACTAGCTTTCGATCTTCCTGCCAGATAATTTTCTGCCCAAAAAGAGCATTGGCAAAAAGAAAAAAGCAAAGTGAAATCCATTTCATTATTTATTATTCAACTACAATTGTTTTGGTGATCCAGCTGCTGTTGCCATTCCAGAATTTAAAAGTATACTTCCCTGTCTGGCGCGGGCTGAAATTGATCTGGTTGGCTCTCACATGGGTTCCCTGTGTACAAGGCCCATCTGTGGTATATTTATAAGCAGTAACAGATCTTTCCACGTCGCTGTTATGAATGTAGTCATATCCGTAAAAGCCCTCACACTGGGACGAATAGGTAGAATACGTTTTAATGCTCTGTATTGAATACACATCCATAGTATCCTGCATAATCTTCACACTGTCGATCCTGATTTTTTCTACAGATTGTACAGTCTGGTAATCGTCGTCTTCACAGGAAATAAAAATCAATCCTGAAAACAATACAGAAAACCCAATATTTAAAAGTTTTTTCATAACCTTAAATTTACTGATTATTAACAAAAATTCAGCAAAAATTATTCCTAAATATTTAAAAATTAAGAATTAAAATTGCCTTTTGATACATAAATCACTTTTTTAGTATCAAAAAATTCTTCATCAAAATAGTTTTTAAGATTGAAGATTTCACATTTAATTCCGGCTAATTCTTCTGCAAGGTCGCCGCCTTTTAAATATAAAACTCCGTTGTGTTTGGGATTAAACTGTTCTTTTTCAAACTTTCCTTTCAGCCATCTCAGGAATTCCGGCATCTGGGTTACAGCGCGGCTTACCACAAAATGGAACTTTTCTTTTACCTTTTCTGCTCTTCCGTGAATGGCCGTTAAATTCGTTAGCCCGATTCCTTCTGCCACTGCTTTTACAACAGTAATCTTTTTTCCGATAGAATCAACTAAAGTAAATTCTGCCTCCGGAAACAAAATCGCCAGGGGAATTCCCGGAAAACCTCCTCCCGTTCCAATGTCCAGCACCTTTGTTCCGGGTGCAAATTCCATTATTTTTGCAATTCCTAAGGAGTGGAGAACATGCTTCTCATACAGCGATTCCATATCTTTTCTTGAGATCACATTGATTTTTTCATTCCACTCATTATACAGTTTCTCCAACTGGGAAAACTGCTCGATCTGCTTCTCCGTAAGATCAGGAAAGTATTTTAATAGTAACGGTGCTGCCATATGAATTATTATAATCTACAAAAATAAGTTTTATTTCTGTTGTATTCAAATGAAGTTGTCAGGATCAGACTTTAAATTAAGCTTCAGTAAAGTAATATTATCTCGCAATCCCCGGAATAACAGGCACGCTTAAATTTCCGGACTGATTAACGCTCTGAACAGCAAAAATATAGTTATCCTTTGAAAGTGGTATTTTAGTGGAAAGTTCTTTGGTAAAGATCTTTTTTTGCCACACGGGGCTGTCGGTCTCTCTCACCAGAATATAATACCCCGCCGGTGTTCCGGATTTTGGCTTTTCCCATTGCAATGAGGTGGAGTTGGTAAGCTCTTTAACCATTACTTCTACCCGTTCGGGTTTTGAGGGGGCTTTGGCAAGACTTGCCAGAACAGCAATGTTTGCAGCTACATTTCTTTTCAGATAATTATAATCTATAAATTCGGGAAGGTCTCCATATTGCTTATTATTTTCAACTCTTACATCCTGATGCTGGTGGTCGTAGTTTTCATAATATTCAGTGAGCCTTACGGAAGGAAATCCCTGACTGATAAAACTTGAATGATCACCTCCACGTAAAAACCTGTCGTTCCTGTAGATAAGCTTCACTTCTAGCCCTCTTATATATTGTTCTGCAATTTCTTTGATGTACCGGGCCAGCTGCCGGGATTCACTGTCGTTTTCAAGTCCCAGATTTCTTATACCTATTGCTTTTTTATCGAGTTCTACATAAGGAAGCCCTTCACTAAAAACCCTTAATATACGGTTATTGATTTCCCCTGATTCTCCTGCTTTAGGATTTCCGATCATGTCATTGTTCAGGACTGCTTCTATCTGCAGGTTTTCTTTTTTGGCTTTATCTGCCAGAAGCTTAGATCCAATCAAAGACTGCTCTTCTCCGGAAAAAGTAACGAAAATCACGGATGCTGGGAAAGAAGATCTGCTCAAAATTCGTGCAGCTTCTATAACAGCACTCACTCCGCTCCCATCATCGTTGGCACCCGGCGCAAATAAAGTTCTGTTCATTACATCGGTAACCCGCGAATCCAGGTGTGCAGAAATCAGGAAAATTCTTTTATCGTTGGGATCTGTACCTTTCAAAAAAGCTATAGGATTTCCAAGGTTGGTAACTTTGTCTATTCGTTTTCCATCCGGCTGAATGTCTTCCTGCTGTAGGTAAACATCCATTCTTCTCTTCCTCCGGAATTCTTTGCATAATCTTTAAATTTCCCGAGCACCCAGTTCCTTGCCGCTCCTATTCCCTGATTTCTATCGTCAACAGAACTCAAAGTATGCCTGGTATGAAAGCTTACAAGCTTGCCGATATAGGATTTTAAAGAATCCGAACTTACTTCAGAAACATATTTCTTTATTTCATCATCTTTTGTTTTTGTTTGGGAAAAACTTACAAAAGGAACCAACAATAAAAGGAGAGAATATTTCATACCCACTGAATATTTAGATAGCTAAATATACAAAAACATAATATTGAGTACAGCTTTCCATTTCCATGTTTCTAAAAACTGAATATTTTGGCAGAAAAGTATAAAAGACTATACTTTAATGATTAAAATTTAAAAAACCTGACAAAAATCTTTTTTCCTGTCCTACTTTTATTTCCCGGCAAAACGTTTTTATTATATATTTGTTAAAATTCAAAAAGACCCACATGGATAAACTTTCAGATAGAGTAAAGAGATTAGGTTACTCACAGACTTTCGTAATGTCCAACAAAGCAAGAGAAATGAAGGCCGCCGGCATTGATGTGATCAGTCTGACACTTGGCGAACCGGATTTCGATGTTCCGGACAATATCAAACAGGCCGCTTTTGACGCGATTAACCAAAACTACAGCCATTACTCTCCTGTTCCCGGGTTTCTTGAACTTCGTGAAGCGGTTGCCCATAAATTAAAAAGAGACAACAATCTCGATTATAAGCCAACCCAGATCTGTGTTTCCAATGGAGCTAAACAGGCCATTTTAAATGTATTGGCCTCCGTGGTCAATGATGGTGACGAAGTTCTTCTTCCAGCACCTTATTGGGTAAGCTATGATGAAATGGTAAAAATGATGGGAGGCACTTCAGTAATGCTGCCGACTTCTTATGTTACAGATTTCAAGATCACTGCTGAACAGCTGGAAGAATCCATTACAGATAAAACAAAAGCTATACTTTTCAGTTCTCCGTGTAACCCTTCCGGTGGATATTATACCTATGATGAACTAAAATCAATGGCGAAAGTTATTGCCAAATATCCTCATGTAACGGTTATTTCGGATGAGATCTACGAGTACATCAATTACGAAACAAAAACAACGTCCATCGCTCAATTCCCTGAAGTATATGAGCAGACTGCAGTGATCAACGGAATGTCTAAGGCATTTGCCATGACGGGGTGGAGAATAGGATATTCTGCCTGTCCGGAATGGCTGGCAAAAGCTTGCGAAAAGGTTCAGGGACAAATGACCAGCGGAGCCAATACAGTGGCGCAGAGAGCTTCTATTACTGCTCTAAAAACAGATCCTTCCGAGTACAAATACATGATTGATGCGTTCCAGAAAAGAAGAGATCTGGTGTATGACCTGATGAAAGAGATCCCAGGATTCAAAGTATTACTTCCAAAAGCTGCATTTTACTTCTTCCCGGATATCTCCCACTATATCGGAAAAACACTGAATGGTACGGAAATCAAAGATTCTGATGATTTTGCGATGTTTTTATTGGAAAATGCTCATGTAGGATGTGTAGGCGGTGTTTCCTTCGGAAGCCCGGAATGTATCAGATTTTCATATGCAGCTTCTGAAGAGGATCTTAGAGAAGCGATGAAACGAATTAAAGATGCTTTGGCTCCATTTAACTCATAAATTAGACTGAATGAAAATTAGTATAAAGTAAACAAAAAGCTCTGATTTCAGGGCTTTTTTCCTATAAATCATTTGAAAACAATTATAGATTTTATTTATCGATATTGATTTGTTTGATAGATGAAATATTTATATATTTGCACAAGAAAATTTAATATAAAAACAGAAAATTATGTCTTTAGTAGGAAAAAAATTCCCAAATGTAACAATCGATGCTATGTCTGAAATGGGTGATGATCTTAGAATCAACATCCTTGAAGAAGCTACTTCTAACCAGCAAAAAGTAATTTTATTCTGGTATCCAAAAGATTTCACTTTCGTATGTCCTACAGAACTTCACGCTTTCCAGGATGCTTTAGATGAATTCGCAAAAAGAAACACTAAAGTAATTGGTGCTTCATGTGATACTAACGAGGTACACTTTGCGTGGCTGAACACTCCAAAAGATAACGGAGGTATTGAAGGAGTAACTTACCCGCTTTTAGCTGATACTCACAGACAACTGGCAAACATCCTAGGAATTGTAGATCAGGATTTCGAATACAATGAAGATGGAGAGGAAACTTTCACAGGTTCTAATGTAACGTACAGAGCAACATACCTAATCGACGAAACTGGAAAAATTTTCCATGAGTCTGTAAACGATATGCCTCTTGGTAGAAACGTGAAAGAATATTTAAGACTTATCGACGCTTACACACACGTTCAAAAACATGGTGAAGTATGTCCTGCCAACTGGGAAGAAGGAAAAGATGCAATGAAAGCAGACAGAACTTCTACAGCAGAATACTTAGCTAAGAACTAAATTTAATATAACAATGTAGCAATCTAACAGTATAACAATTTTAAGATTCGTTTTTTTAATTGTTAGATTGGTAAATTATTAGATTGCTACATTGTTTATTTTTTCTAAAAATAAACTTATGTACACAGAATTAACAGAAGATACGTTACAGAATATCGTGAACGACAATGAAAAAGTAGTGGTTCAGTACGGAGCCACATGGTGCGGAAACTGCAGAATCATGAAGCCTAAATTTAAAAAATTAGCATCAGAAAACGAAGAAATTCCTTTTTTATATGTAGATGCCGAAAAGCTTCCTGAAAGCAGAAAATTAGCAACGGTTGACAACCTTCCTACTTTCGCAGTTTTTAAAAACGGTGAATTGATAAACCAGGTACAGAGCAACCAGGCTGAAAGTTTAATTAATCTTTTTAAAGAAATACAATAATGAAGTTACCCGTAATCCGACAGTTTTATCAGAACCAGACCCCTGAAAATCTTGAAAAAACATTAGAGGTTTTAGAAAGTTTCTGCGAATTCAGAGGAACCAGTGAAGAAGATCTGAATGTAGCAGGAGAACTGATTACGAATATCTGCGGTGCTTTGGAAGTACATGCCAGTGTTCAGAACGGAATGAGCGAAAAAGACGCTTTAAATTCTTTTGCACAAAAGGTCTTAGGATCTATTGACAAGTAGTTTTTTTCTTATTCAATCATTGAAAGATTTAATAAGAAAAAGACTATAAAACACAGTACTACTGAGCCTTTCCTCGATACTATATTTTCTCCATTCTTTAATTTCAAATTAAACATCTGCTTCAAAGCTTCTGTAATATGCCATTGCTGATGCTGTTGCTGCTGTTTATATAAATCAAAGAATCCATTAAAAATCCCGGTGAATCTCATCAGGATTTTTTGGGTTTTGTCTTTGAAGATTAAAAGATTGAAGTATGTAAAGATTTAATCGGGCAGATGAGATATTCATCATTTAAAACACTAATGACACTAATTTCGGCACTAATGACACAAATGTTTCAATCTGTAAATTGTGATGTTTGTGAAATCATTTGTGGTATTTGTGATTACAAATTGAAAAATTCAAACATTCAAAGATTTAAAAATCACAACAAAAAATCCTGATGAATGGATCACCAGGATTATTATTTTTTATAAGAGATTAAATCTGAATTTATAATTTTTCATTCATCATTTTTCACTCTTCATTTAAATTAGCTTCTTCTGCTCATTAAGATTCTCAGAATATACCAGAACAAAAGCATAATGGAGGCAAAAAGCTGCAATGAAGCTCCTACATACTGTCCGGTAGAATAAATATCTTTAAGCTTACTTGTTTCATACAGAATACTTGCAGAAGCCAAAAGCACCATTCCTACTGAGAACCAAAGTCCCAGGTTGAACCCAAAAATTGCTCCGGCCACAATCAGTCCTATCGAAAGAAAGCCTCCGATAACAATAATATTTCTTAAAAATGAAAAATCTTTTTTAGAAGTAAATGCCACTGCCGAAAGTCCGGCAAACATGGCTATCGTAAGCATAGCAGCCTGGAAAATGATATTTCCTCCCCCTTGCATTCCTGCTGCAATATAAATCATAGGCATGAAGATAATGGCTTCTAGAATAATATAGAATCCTAATCCGAAATACTGTGTTGTTCTGCTCTGCGAAAGCGACCATTTAGAAGCCAGCATGGAAGCCAGCCAGAAAACACCGATAATCAACAGCCATGTGTATTTTTGTCCGAACATCATAGCAATGATCTCCACAGGAACCGTTTTCAGTAAAATAGTTTCAACCCCGATAAATGCCAGGATTGCCAAAGCGACATGCAGGTAAGTTTTTCTGTAAAAAGCTGCTTTTTCCACATCGGAGGAATGAGCAACTAAAACATCTGTCATCATAGTTAGTCTTTTTTATTATTTTAAATTATTTGTCTTTTTTTGCCGGCATTACCCCAATGATCTTTCCATCCTCTTCAAACACAGCCATAATTACCTCTTTTGAAGAAGAGTCTCCTGCATACTTATAATTGATGTTGGGCAGACTGGAGCCATCCATTAATCTGTGATACCCTGTTTTTAAAATTTCCAGCTTTTTATTGATATCAAAACCGTCTTTTACTTTTTTCAGAATGTCATCCGTAACAATTTCTTTTACCTTATCGGAAAGAAGTGCATCAACGTCTGAACGGTCCGGAGATCTAAGTGCTTCGACAAACTTAAGAAAGTTGTCATTATACAGATTAATCTTCTCTTTGCTCAACTGAGCAGGAATCTCTTTCTGAACCTTTTCAACCTTCACATCCGTTACTTTTTGAGCAAACATCAGCTGTGCGGCAAGAACTGTAAGTCCTAAAAATATTTTTTTCATAATTTTTTATTATTGGTGAAATAAGCGAGTTAAGATACGAAAATCAGACCACTTCCAAAAACTTCATCGTATCTACATTATCCGCATAGGTATCCAGAGCAGGATGCTGCGCCTCACCGAAAGGAATGGAATCTAATCCAAGCTCATCTTTTGCCACAATACACTGGATGTTTTCTTCATTTTCGGCAATAAAACTTTTAACCTCCTCCAAAGATGAATACCTGCTGAAATGAATCACGGAAAGCGGACTGAAAAGCTTATCATCCTCTTTCAGCATAACAAAATTATTATCCCAGAATTTATCCCGGTTCAGGAGATAAACCGCTCTGTTATAATCATAGTTATTCGCATATTTATGATGATTAATGATATCCTGGAAGTCTATAAAACTTTCAAATAACCTGTCGATAACAAAGTCTTCAGGGATAAAAATTCTGGTCACATTTCTGCATCCAAGTCCGAAATACCTGAAAATATCTTCGGCCAGAAGCTGGAGTTCTTCAGGAGTCTCATCACCTTTAAGAACCGCTGCAGAAGTTCTGTTTTTTCTGATGATGCTTAAATGGTCCTTGAAATAATATTCAAGATACCTTGCGGTGTTATTACTTCCTGTCGCAATTACGGCATCAAAATTTTCCAGTCTTTCAACACATTCAAACTGAACGGCTCCATGTGACATTTCATTCCATTTTTTCAGCAGGAACGGAACCATCTGCTTATCTTTTGAAGACAGTTTGATCAAAGGAATATGTCCGCTCAAAACAACAGATATTACATCATGCAGTCCGACCAATGGTATATTTCCGGCCAGGATCAATCCTACTCTTTTTGAAGTTTTGGAAACAGAATAGTTTCTGAGCCAATTGTTTATATTTCCCTGAGTAAGCAAATGAGTCCACTCTGTAAGAGCAAATTTCTGATTCTCAAGGGTAAACCAGGGATTCTCTATTTCGGATCTTTTCAGCAATAACTCAAACTCTGCATCATGATCATTATAATCCACAGGATTCTTTGCTAAAAACTCTTTTATATACGTACTTAACTTAATAAGTCCTAAAACTTTATTTTCGATATTCATAATTACTTTTAAATTGGGGAATATTTTGTAATTTTGTGCAAATTTAAAAAAAATTAGCGATGGCTATTAAAATAACTGATGAATGCATTAATTGCGGAGCCTGCGAACCGGAATGCCCGAATAATGCAATATATGAAGGGGCCGTAGATTGGAAAGCTTCTGAAGGTACTGCTCTTACAGGTACCGTGACCATGCCGTCAGGACTTACTGTAGATGCAGATTCGCCGCAGGAACCGGTAAGTGATGATGTATATTTCATTGTAACAGATAAATGTACGGAATGTAAAGGATTCCATGAAGAACCTCAATGTGCAGCTGTCTGCCCGGTAGACTGCTGTGTTCCAGATGAAGACCATGTAGAATCTGAAGAAACCCTGCTTAATAAAAAAGCGTTCTTACACGGTGAATAATAAAAGCTCCGTCTCAGCATAATGAGGCGGTTTTTTTAACCAAAAAATTGAAGAAATCTAGTAAAATATCAATAATAAACCGCAAGTCCATAAAATTCTTGCACAACCAAAAAAAGTAAAAATATGAGCAAAAAGCACAACTTCAGCGCAGGACCATGCATCTTACCTCAGGAGGTATTTGAAAAATCAGCAGAAGCTATTTTAGATTTTAACGGAATCGGACTGTCTCTCCTTGAAATTTCTCACAGAAGCAAGGATTTTGTTGCTGTAATGGACGAAGCACGTGCCATTGTGAAAAGACTGATGAACCTTGGCGATGATTATGAAGTGCTTTATTTAGGTGGTGGTGCAAGCCTGCAGTTTGCTATGGTACCCTACAATCTTCTGAAGACAGGCGGTAAAGCAGCTTACCTGGATACAGGAACATGGGCAGCAGGAGCTGTGAAAGAAGCCAAAAAGTTAGGAACTGTGGATGTAGTAGGTTCTTCCAAAGAAAAAAACTATTCTTTCATTCCTAAAGATTATACGGTAGGCTCAGAATACGATTATTTCCACTGCACCTCGAACAATACGATCTACGGAACGCAGATGAAATCTTTCCCTGAAGCAGATACTTTGATGGTTTGTGATATGAGTTCCGATATTTTCTCAAGACAGCTTGATTTTTCAAAATTTGATCTTATCTATGCCGGAGCTCAGAAAAATATGGGACCTGCAGGAGTTACCCTGGTGGTGATAAAAAAAGAAATTCTTGGAAAAACAGGAAGAGAGAACATGCTTTCTATTCTGGATTATTCTCAGCATATTGCAAAAGAATCCATGTACAATACACCTCCGGTTTTCCCCGTGTACGCTTCCCTTCTTACTTTACAGTATCTTGAAAAGAATGGCGGAATTGCTGCAGCAGAAGCCAGAAATGAAGCTAAAGCAAAACTTTTATATGATGAGATCGACAGCAATCCTCTGTTTGAAACATTCTGTGTAAAAGAAGACCGCTCTTTAATGAATGTTTCCTTCAACATCACGGACGAAAGCAAAAAAGAGGCATTCGACGCTGCGTGGAAAGCTGCAGGAATCAGCGGTCTGAACGGACACAGAAGCCTTGGCGGTTACAGAGCAAGCTTATACAACGCTTTACCTATTGAAAGTGTGCAGGTTCTCGTGGATGTTATGAAGTCAATAAAATAACTTATATTAGACGTCCAAAAAAATAAAAAAAGATTTAAAGATTTCAGATACTTGATTTCAGACTTTAAAGTCTAGTATGTAACATCTTATATCTAACATCTATTAAGATAATAATACATGAAAGTTTTAGCAAACGACGGAATCTCGAAAACAGGAGAACTGGCCCTTACGGAAGCAGGATTTGAAGTCCTGCCGAACAGAGTGGCTCAGAATCACGTGATCAATTTCATTAATGAAAATAACGTGGATATTCTTTTGGTAAGAAGCGCGACGAAAGTTAGACAGGACCTTATTGATGCCTGCCCAAGTCTGAAAATCATTGGACGCGGCGGTATCGGAATGGATAATATTGATGTGGATTATGCCAAAAGCAAAGGGATCAAAGTGATCAACACGCCTACAGCATCTTCAAAATCAGTAGCTGAGCTAGTTTTCGGACATTTTTTTGCACTGGCAAGGTTCCTTCACGAATCGAACCGGCTGATGCCTTTGGAGGGGGAAACCCACTTTGATGCCATGAAAAAATCATTCAGCAAAGCGTATGAACTTTCAGGAAAAACACTTGGAGTAATCGGCTTTGGAAGTATCGGACAGGAAGTTGTAAAAATGGGGATAGCGTTAGGAATGAAAATTAAGGTGCTGACGAAAAATCCGAAAACAAGAGTTCTTACGCTGGACTTTTTCGACGGACAGAACCTGAATTTTGAGATTACTTCCACCAATGACATGGATGCTTTCCTTAAAGATACAGACTTCATCAGCATCAATACTCCAAAAACGAATGAGTATATTATAGACACGCCTCAGTTTGAAAAAATGAAAGACGGAGTCTACATAGTAAATACTGCAAGAGGTGGCGTAATCAATGAGGTAGCCCTTATAGATTTCATCGAATCTGAAAAAGTAGCGGGTGCCGCACTGGACGTGTTCGAAAACGAACCCACTCCGGAGCTCCCTTTACTGATGAATCCTGCATTGTCTCTTTCTCCTCACGTAGGCGGAAACACCATAGATGCACAGGAGAAGATCGGTGCAGAACTTGCAGAACAAATTATTAAGCTACAAAAAGAAACCATAAGATAAAATATGCCTGTTTTTAAACCTTTCCGTGGAATAAGACCTCATAAAGACTTTGAGAGCACTTTCCCTACCCATCCGCTGGACAATTTTACCCAAGAGGAGATTGCAGAGAAAGCTCAAATTGAAAATACTTACATCAACATGATTAAGCCCTATGTTGTAAGTAAATCCAAAGATATTGACCGGAATTTAAGAAAGATCCGTTCAACTTTTGAAGAACTTCTGGAAGAAAAAAAACTGGTCCAGGACAGTTCATCATATTATCTTTATGAGCAAATCTACCCCAATAAACAAATTTTCAGAGGCTTGCTGGGATTAGCGAGCATTGAAGATTTCTGGAACGGAAAGATCAAAAGACACGAAAGTACCATTCCACAGAAAAAAGAAAAGCTGGCTCATTATCTGGACAAAGTAAGTCTTCAGGCTGAACCGGTGCTTCTTACCTACCCTTCCAATTCAAAGATCGAGCTTCTGATGAATCATGAAGAGAAGAATGTTCCTATTTTTAACCATGTGGATTCTATCGGGATCAGACATAAAATCTGGAGAATAGACAACCGTCTGAAACTTCAGCAATTCAAAGAGGTAATCGATCAAATTGACTCGTTTTACATTGCAGATGGTCACCACAGGATCGGATCTACTGCTCTGAATGCTAAATATCACAAGGAGAAAAATAAAAGACACAACGGTACGGAAGCCTATAATTTTGTCTATAGTTTTATCGTCTCCAACCAGTCGATCAAAATTCATGATTACAACAGAATCCTGTCTGATCTTAACGGGCTTTCCAGTGAAGAGTTTTTAAAAGAGCTTGACCAGTATTTCCTGATCCACGAAAAAGGAGAAACGTCTTATTTTCCTTCGCAGAAATTCCATATCTCGATGTATCTGGATGGTAAATTCTACTCGCTTCACGTGAAGCATGACCTCCGTTCAACGGAAATGTCCCTTGATAACCTTGACCACCATCTTTTAGATAAATATATTTTCAAGAATATCCTTAAAATAGAAAATTCTGACAGTTCTGAGAAGATTTCCTATGCTAAAGGAACTTCCAATATCCAGGGAATCAATTTTTTAAAGGAGAAAATAGATAATGGTGAAGGAAAAGTAGGGTTCGGAATCTATCCGGTAAGTTTCAACGATATGATTAAAATTTCTGACCTTAAGCTCAGTATGCCTCCAAAATGTACATTTATTGAACCGAAATTGGTTACAGCACTGTTAATGTACGATATGAAAACTTAATAAATTCCTAATTTTTCCCTACTTTTATCGTTGGAAAAAGAAAGGTAAATAAAAAATGAAAAAAATCTTCATTATACTTCCACTCTTTTTGAGTGGATTTTTATTTTCTCAAAAAAAGCCACAGAAAAAACCGGTGAAAAAGACAACCGTGGCCAAGTTCAACTATCATGACGAGTTCAGGAAAATCTCAGACGAGGTAATGACCAATGGTACCGCTTACGAAAATCTTGGGGAACTTACCAAAGGGATCGGTCCCCGTTTCAGTGCTACTCCCGGTTATATGAAAGCGGTGGAATGGACAGAAAAAAAACTTAAATCTATCGGTATTGAAATGATCTGGAGGATGGAAGCTAAAGCTCCGGTCTGGATAAGAGGAAAAGAATCTTTGCAAATAAAAACAACCAATGGAGATTGGAAAAATATCAGAATGCTGTCTTTCGGGAATTCTGAGGGAACAGGAGGAAAAGACCTTACAGGCGAAATTGTTTTAATCAATTCCACTTCTGAGCTTAATGCCATGTCTGTCGGACAATTGAAAGATAAGATCGTGTTTGTAAATCTTCCGATGGATCCCAAGATCATTAATACAAATGATTCTTATTTAATTACCGCAAAATCTAAATTAATTTCCGCTTCCGTAATTGCTAAAACAGGAGCAAAAGCTTTAATTATAAGGTCTTTAACAACTGCTATGGATGATACACCGCACGCAAAGATGGTGTATTACGAATCTGATGACAAAGTAAGAATTCCTGCCGTGTCCATTGGAGTAAAATCCGCTGATGAATTAGAAAAATTATTAAAAAATCAGAAAGTTGCCGCCAAACTGAATATGACGGCGCAATCAAAAGGCGATACTACCAATCCGAATATTATTGCTGAAATTCAGGGTAAAAAAGATTCTAAAGTGATTGTTTTAGGAGCTCAATTAGACTCATGGGATTTCGGTGAAGGGGCTATTGATGACGGAACCGGTGTTGCACAATGCATTGAAGTTTTAAGAACATTCAAAGCTCTTGGGATCGAAAATAATCATACAATAAGAGTTGTTTTTTATGCGAACAGCGAAAACGGAGGGCAAGGACGTGAAATGTATGCAGCCTATGTGAAAAAGAAACAAGAAAAGCATGTTTTTGCTTTAGGAACAGATGCAGGAGGATATTCGCCAAGAGGATTTTCCTTAGACATGCCACCACAAAGACGAAGACAGATCTTCGAATGGAAAAATTATTTCCTTCCTTATGGCGTTTATGATTTTGACCAAACTGAAGCCATCCAGGATATTTCTCCACTGAAAAAGTTAGACATTCCTTTAGCCGAATTGGTTGTAGATACACAAAGATATTTTGATTACCACCACTCTGAACAGGATACTTTCGATAAGGTGAATAAAAGAGAGCTACTGTTAGGGGCTACAGCAATGACGCAACTTATTTTTATCATCGATAAAAACTGGTAAAATGAAAAAAACCGTCACTCTTTCACTTTTAATGGTAAGCATGGCTGTTTTCGGGCAGTCTAAAGAGGATTCAATACAGTTTAGTAAAATTTCTACAGAAATACTGAATAATGGGAAAGCTTACAATGAACTGAAAGACCTTACCAAAAACATTGGAAACCGTTTAAGCGGTACCGAAGCGTATGAAAAATCTGTAAAATGGGCAGAACAGAAGCTTCGTGATGCCGGCGCCGATAAAGTTTGGCTTCAGGAAGTAATGGTTCCTGTCTGGGTCAGGGGTAAAGAATCCCTGCAGATTAAAACAACAGACGGGCAGTGGAAGAAGCTGAAGATGCTTTCTATCGGAAACTCTGAAGGAACGGGCGGAAAGGATGTTTCCGGCGAGATCATTATGGTAAGATCATTAGAGGAATACAACAGGCTTCCCGCAGATCAAGTAAAGGATAAGATTGTATTCTTTAACTACCCTTTTAATCAGTCACATGTGCAAACCTTCATTTCATACCGGGAAGCCGGAGCATACAGAAGGTCCGCAGCCAATTTAACAGCTCAGAAAGGAGGAAAATTTGCTATTATAAGATCTTTATCTTCTGCTTTTGATGATGTTCCTCATACAGGTAATATGCGGTATGACGACAACGTCTCCAAAGTACCTGCAGTGACTATCGGAAATACAACCGCAGATGAACTGGAAGCATTGTTAAAAAACAAAAAGATTATTGCCAAGCTCAATTCCAACTGCGGAATGAAAGGTGAGAAACTCTCCCATTCTGTGATTGGTGAGATTACCGGAAAAAAAGACCAGAGCGTCATCGTAGTCGGCGGACATCTGGATTCATGGGATGTAGGTGAAGGTGCGCATGATGACGGTGCCGGAATTGTACAAAGCATTGAAGTTCTGAGAACATTTAAAAAACTTGGAATTAAAAATAACCATACCATCAGGGCTGTTTGTTTTGCCAATGAAGAAAACGGAACCAAAGGCGGAAAGCAATATGGAAAAACAGCAAAAGAAAGCAATGAAAAACATCTTTTTGCGATAGAAACGGATGCGGGAGGCTTCTCACCAAGAGGCATTTCCCTGGAAATGGATGATAAAAACAGAAACCAGATCAAAAGCTGGGTAAATCTGTTCCTGCCATACGGAGTATACAATTTTGAAGGCAAATATTCCGGATCGGATATCGCTCCACTGCATGAGATGGGTGTCCCTACCGCAGAACTGGTTCCAGATCCACAGCGTTATTTCGACATTCACCATACAGAAGAAGATACTTTTGAAAAAGTAAACCGCAGAGAATTACTTCTCGGTGCTGCGGTAATGACACAGCTTATTTATATGATCGATAAAAACTGGTAAACTATGAAAAAGATAATCGGAACTTCATTATTATTCTTAGGAATGACTGCTTTTGGTCAGTCTAAAGAAGATTCTATACAATTCAGTAAAATTTCCGCTGAAATACTGAACAACGGAAAAAGCTATACGGAATTAAGGGATTTAACCCAAAATATAGGTCACCGTCTCAGTGGTTCGGAAGCTTATGAAAAATCTGTAAAATGGGCGGAACAGAAGCTCCGTGATGCAGGAGCAGATAAGGTATGGCTTCAGGAAGTAATGGTTCCGGTCTGGACCAGGGGAAAGGAATCCCTGCAGATCAAAACAGCAGACGGAAAATGGAAAAACCTGAAAATGCTATCTCTTGGAAATTCTGAAGGAACCGGCGGAAAAGACGTAACAGGTGAGATCATCATCGTAAAATCGATGGAGGCATATGACAAGCTTTCTGCAGATCAAGTAAAAGATAAGATCGTATTCTTTAACTACCCTTTCAGCCAGTCTTTTGTAGAAACATTTAAAGGCTATGGTGATGCCGCAAAATACAGGGTAACTGCAGCATCATTGACGGCTAAAAAAGGCGGGAAATTTGCGATCGTCAGATCTCTTTCTTCAGCTTTTGACGATATTCCGCATACAGGGGCAATGCGCTATGAAGATAAAGTTTCAAAAATTCCAGCCATAGCTATCGGAACAACAACAGCGGACGAACTTGAAGCTCTGTTAAAAACACAGAAGATTACCGCAAAACTGAATTCCAACTGTGGTATGAAAGGCGAAAAGCTCTCTCACTCTGTTATTGGTGAAATCACCGGCAAGAAAGATCAAAATGTGATTGTAGTCGGTGGACATCTGGATTCATGGGATGTGGGTGAAGGTGCTCATGACGACGGAGCAGGAATTGTACAAAGTATTGAAGTGTTGAGGACATTTAAGAAATTAGGAATTAAAAATAACCATACGATCAGGGTGGTCTGCTTCGCTAATGAAGAAAACGGGCTAAAAGGCGGTACTCAATATGGAAAAACTGTTAAGGAAAAGAATGAAAAACATCTTTTTGCCATAGAATCCGATGCAGGCGGTTTTGCACCAAGAGGAATCGCTCTGGAAATGGATGATGAGAAGAGAAACCAGATCAAAAGCTGGACTAGTTTATTCATTCCATACGGAGTTTATAATTTTGAAGGAAAATATTCAGGAGCAGATATCTCGCCACTCCATGACATGGGAGTCCCTACAGCGGAGCTTGTGCCGGATTCTCAAAGGTATTTTGACATCCATCACACGGAAGAGGATACATTTGATAAGGTGAACAGAAGAGAGCTCCTGTTTGGTGCTACAGCTATGACACAGATCATTTATATGGTTGATAAGAACTGGTAATATCGTCAACAAGTTGGTTCTGATGAAAATATTCTTCTTTCCTGGAATCAACTTGCTGATTTTCGATATACATCTTCTGCAGATTACTCAGATTACAGATTCTCACACGTACATCTTTTGTTTTTTTTAAACTTAATTGAACTTTTCTGCTCTAAGCTTCATTCAAAAATGACAAAGCTTCTAAAAAACTTTTATGACTTTTGTGGTTAAAAAATAATCCCTTGGTTAACTCTTCCATCTTTCAAATTTCTTTCCTCTCTGCTAATCATATACAAACTTAAACCTACTTAGCTATAAAAACAAGTAGAAAAACTCACTTTGGCATGAAATTCGCAAGCTAAATCATTGAAAAAAAATTATTTAAAGCACAGACGATGAGAAAAGGTTTCTGTGGAAACTTCAGTTTCCATTGAGCCAGATAAAGGCGTTTCATATTTTAATATGTCCCTTTTCTTTAGATACCGTATGCATCGGAAAAGATAATCCTCTTATCAATTCCATTTACGATGATGATTGTGTACGGTGTCATAAAGCTCATGAATCCCATTCGGGATTCACTACTGTTTTTTAATTAAAACTTTTGGGCAGCTTAAAGCATACCCTGATGTAAAATAACCAAACGGCCATAAGATCATAACCTTAGCCAAGTTAACTATGATCCGTGTGTCATTTAATTTATATCGGAAATTGATTCCGGACCGTTCTATTGGAGAACGGAAAACAGATGTATAACCCTTAAAAAGTGATTAATGATGAGAGACTTTTTTGAAATGATTTTTAAGAGAAATGAAGATGCCGCAAAAATGAATATCTGGAGCCTGATGCTCCTGTTGAGTTTTGCTGTTTTTTCCGTGCTGGTGTATTTTATATATGCCTCAAAACCAGATTTTAACAGCTTAATTGTATACCTTACCGCGTTTGCGGCATACCTCGGCTTTGGAATTGTATTTATCAGCTCCCTTGCCGGGAAAATGAATTCTTCCAACGCTAGGAAGAAATCAAGACACGCATAACTTTAATTTCTACTTTACTAGAAAGCCGTTCAATGTATTGAACGGCTTTTTTGATTAACTGCAGCCCTGTGACCACTCCAAGTATTTCTAATCGCGCGCGGATTTTTCCAGATGAGTATTCTGAATAATTTTTGACCCAATAAACTACCCCGGGGCAGAGCCCCGAAGTATTAGAAATCAAAAAGTGTAAGTTGAGCCTCATGCACTTTTTGATATTCTTTTTCTTTTCCTTGATTT
>NZ_QNUH01000007.1 GCF_003385495.1 Chryseobacterium elymi
AACCTCAATCTGTACTCACTCCTGCGCCCCGTTTAACCGGACTGCAAAGATACAAAAAAAATTAAATCCCGCAACTTTTATTTCTAAAAAATTTTAAGGCTTTTTCTCCTGATTCCTGTAAGCTATTTCTAAATAGTTATGCTTATCTAAAAGCTCTCCTGCGCTACTGTCATACTCTCGTTTTTCAGTGCGGCAAAGATAACAACTTAATATCACGCAAAACAAATCTATTTAACATAAAATTTACATACAATTTACTTTGGGGATAAGTATCAATATACTATTTTGATTATTAAGCAATTATGCACATAGCATAGTTATCAACAATCGTCGTTGAGAAAAAATAAGAAAGTTTGGTTTAGAAAAAACGTTTAACTAATACCTTATATATAGAGTATCCAATCAGACATCCTATAGTATCTGCTACAATATCTAACGATTCCATGGATCTACCTAAGCCCATTTCTTCCTGAAAAATTTCAGTGAGAAAGGCATATATAAGAATGATCTGGAAGAAATATGAAAATTTTATTTTAGGAAATGTGGCAATAAAGCAAAAACCCAGCATTGCAAATATACTCACATGTAAGACTTTATCAATCCCATTGAACATAAACCAATATTCTTGGTTCTCTTCACCGGGCTTGAGGAGCATATAAGTAAGAAATGCCCAATAAATGGGCAAAATCTTACTAAATATTTTTGAAACCTTATCCAATGATTGCCTGGTATTCTTCTGCTGTAAGCAGTTCTGAATGATCTGCACCATCAGCAATTTCTAATTTAATGATCCATCCGTTTCCGTAAGGGTCTGTATTTAACAGCTCAGGCTGATCTTCCAACTCTGAATTAAACTCAATAACTTTTCCGGCAATAGGCAGGAATAAATCTGAAACAGTTTTCACTGCTTCTACACTTCCGAAAACAGCCGCCCCTTCAAGATCATCATCTACAGTATCTACATCTACATATACAATATCGCCCAATTCTCCCTGTGCAAAGTCTGTAATACCGATTGTAGCAACATTACCTTCAATCTTGATCCATTCGTGATCTTTAGTGTACTTTAATTCTGATGGTGTATTCATTTTAATTTTTATTTTGTACAAATGTATTCAAAATAATAAAAGCTTCAAAGAGGTAATGAATATCTTAATTGAATTTTGAAAACAAAATAAAAAATCGCTGCCGAAGCAACGATTGAGTATGGTATAATTATTATTTTTTTATTCCTTTTAGCTTGTCCATTTCTTTCATGAGCTTATCATTATTCTCCTGAAGTTTTTTAAGCTGTTTATTTTGCTCAATAGTATACAGCGTAAGCTCCTCGATTTTTTGAAGAAGCTTAATCTGAAACTCTCCAATATTCACTCCTTCTTTTTCCATCTGTGCTGCTGATGCAATTTCAGGAAGATGTTTTTTTTCTTTAATATGCTTTTCTACCTCATCTAATTCCGGCAGTTTATACTCTTCATCAAAAACAAAATCAGCTGTTGGTGTTAGGGTTACTTTTACTTCCTTTGCTTCAAATTTACCTTGTAGAGAGGCATTTCCATTTACAGCAATTTTCATCACTTCATTCATAATTACAGGCGAATTCAATGCAATGAGTTGTTGTGGAGAACTTAGAAATTTAATTCCATCATTATTCAGTATCATAGCTACTTTAGAAAAGTTCAAAGTTTCGTTACTGGATATCCATCCATCTGCTATATTGTTATCCGCCTTTACCCCAAAACTCATATAACTAGCAGCTGAACTTCTCAGAGCTCCCCAATTATTTAATGATCCGTTTTCATACCGAATTGAGAATGCATTGACACCCTCCGTAGCATGTGTAGAACCAGTTATGATATTACCCAAAACATCTAATTTTTGGCTTGGAGAGGAAGTTCCTACTCCGACATTCCCATTATTTAATAATTGTATACCTATCCCTGCAGAAGTCTGCAGTTTTATTCCTCCATACCAATTGATATCCAAACCATCAGAGCTCGATACAGGATAGTGACCCAGGTAATAATGAACAGGGTCAGAATTTCCGTAAAGCTTATCAAATGGTATATCTTGGGAGAACATTGCTCCAAAGGCAAACAGGCTAAAACTTAATAATACTTTTTTCATTGTTTTTTAATTTTCAGCAAATATACCACACAAAACATAAAAATTATAAAATCGGAAATTAAAACTAAAATCCCCTTCTTTTACAGAAAGGGATTCTTATTTTAGTAATTATGTATTATTTTTCTTAGAAGCCACCACCTGAGTCTCCAAATGTAAATGTTGCAGACAGACCGGCTCTAATGGTAGACAGCGGGAATGCCGTTGATATTTTGTATTTGGAAGTCATCTGCTCATAGAATACTCTCAGGTTCAGATTTTCTGAGACGTTATAATCTGCAGAAAGCTTTATATTCATTAGTTTTTGTCCTCCGGTGATCTGTGAATCATTCAACAGGATATTCATGATGGAAGTTTTGCTGTCTCTCAGTGAGATGTCTCCTCTGATATTCAGGTCACTTCCTTTTCCTCTGGATCCTCTTGTATTGGCCATACCCAATCTGAAATTTTTAACGATATACCCAAGTCTTACTACATATTCTGTATTGGAATCTTCAGTAAGGGTATGGTTGACCAATCCTAATAACATCATCCTGTTTCTGTTATACTGAAGCCCAAACTGCATGTTGTTTCTCATGGTAACATCTATACCGATAAGTGGTGAGAAAGACTCTACATAGCCAACCTGCGAAAATGTAAACGGATTGATGTAATCATTATTGACATCGAATGCATTTCCACCGGAAAGCCTGTTAAAGTAATCAATACTTGACTGGATTCCGGTTGCTGTATAGGTCGCAGTATATCCGTGCAGAATATCAAATTTGGAGAACTGGCCATTAACGATCGGAATGTTTCTTAAACCTGAATAGGTGATCTTCCAGTTGGGAATCGGAAGCCCGGCTTTTTTAGCATTTCCCATCTGCTTAACGGATTTCCCTTCAACTGCCGCTCTGAATGCAGGAATCAATACATAGGCATTGGCAATACTGTAATGATCCGCAAAGCCGTCGCTGTTCAGGACTTCTCCTAGCCCCATCTGCTGGGAAAGTATCATTGCATTTTCCCTGATCGCCTGATAAACGGCCTGGGTTTCTTTGAATGACGTTTTAAGAAGGACAACAGAGTTAGAATAGGTTACCTGATCATTGGCAAATGCATAATCATGGTTTGCTGTCCCAAGGTTATTCCGGTTATTAAATCCGGACTGAGAGAAGTTTCTGTTGTAATTATGCAGTGCATTAAGATCTATTCTGAAATCATTAATCGGAACGATCTGTAAATTGGCCCTTAATTCTTTTGTTGACATTTTCACATAAGGATCGGTCATATAAGGTGAATCACTTACCCATCCGTTTTCGAGAACAGTTCTTCTGATATCAGCCTGTGATCCGAAAAGGAATCCCATCGTAGGGCCTCCCAATGTTTGGCCATACCCATACATATTTGGTGCTGATAGTAAACCCGGAAGTACCGTTCCGTTATTTTCGGAATAATTAATATCTAACTGTTTGAAAGATGTCAATGCGAAAGCTGCGCTCTGCAGTATTGTCAGTTTATTTTTGAATTTATAGCTCTTGTATCTATATCTTTTCTTCTCCCACTGCTGTGTATACACATTGTTCAATGAGTCGATTTCCTGTTTACGCTTCTGCAGTTTTGCAGAAATGTTCTTAAAATATTTAAACTGTCCGAAGAATTTCGGAATATCCGCAGTGGCCGTAGCCTGGATCACATTCGTATTTTGGCCTACGGAACCTAAGCTTCCTTCCGGACTTGAAAGGAGTGCGGTAGATCTTGCATTCCAGTTGTAGGTAAGCCCATACCCAACTTCTGCATCGATGAAATCTAAATACGGAAGGTATTGGAATGGCAGTTTGTAATTAATCTGTACTCTGTGATTGTACAATACCGGTCTACCTGCCCTGAATACATTGCCAAAGATGGATTTATCATTCATTCCGTTCACATCTACATTATCATTAAGGGTTCTTGTTGCAGAGTTGATCTCCAGTTTTAATGATTTTGTAAAGTTGAACCCTAAACCGTACTGCCACCCGAAGAAGAAATTTCTGTTTTTGATCGCGGCAAAACTGTCACCGGTATTTCCACTTAGGATTGCTTCTACATTTCTAAACTCAAGCTCATTGTAATTTCTGTCTACTTCCGTTCTGAAAGATAATCTTGTTGGAATCGGGTTGAAATTAAATTCTTTAACCCATCTCAGATATTTTGTAGATTTCGCCGTATCACTGATCATTTTGTTGAATGGCTTAATTACCCAAGGTTTGAAGGTATAGTTGTAATCAACATACCCTCTGAGATACTGTCTGTAGTTTCTTGAAGTATAAATATCCCTGTAATAATCGTCATTATAAACTGCAGTTACAGAAACGTTCTCAATATCATAGAATTTAGGTTTCTTGTTTGGGTTCATCCTTTCCTTATGCATATTGACAACCCCTATGCTTCTTTGCTGTGTATAGGTTCTCGCTACTTTTTTAAGCTGTTCTTTGTTAGCCGCCTTGCTGAATTCCACATCCGTATCCAGAGGATTATATTTCGGATCCTCAATAGTCTGTGAGTAGGAATAGTTTAACGGAATTTTCATTCCGCTTTTTTCAGGAAGGAATTTATCTACGTTTACAGCAGTATTGATACTGAATGCAGACTGTGTAGACTGATTTCTTTCTGCCGGCTTTGAATCTATATTACCGAAACCTACGGACGTATAAGATGCACTTGTATTTACAGTAGCAAAATCTCCAAGGTTAAAGTTCAGACTTGCGTTACCTGCATATCCTCCATCATTTTCAATTTCTGAAAGGCGGATCTCATTTACCCAAAGAATTCTGGTAATAGAGTTTGAACGGCTTGTATTTCTTACCCCAATCATAATGGTGGTAATATTTCCTAAACTTGGGCGCCCTTTGATATAAATTCTTTTTGATTCATCGCCAAAGTTAGGGTCCATAATTCTGTCTACAATATTAGATGAACTCTTATCTCTTCGGATTTTGGCATCTACAAAGTTTTGGATCTCTAAATCAACATTGTTTTCAACAGGCCAGATTTCAAAAGGTGTAGTTGCTGTCCTTGGCGTTAGCAACATTTGAGATTCATATTCATAATAGTTGTCCGTAGCATCACTTCCGAAACGGATGAAGAATTTAGATTCAGAATCTATACCCTGATATCTGTCTGTCGGGTCCTGAGCATGTACAAAAAGTTTTAGCTTTTTATACCTTCTCATATCCAGAGTGGTATTCTTGAAAACTCCTCTTGCTTCTCCTGCAAGACCGTCTATCTTCATGTAAAGTGAAGCTTCGTTTTGTCTCTGTGCCCCTGCATTTCCGCTCAATACCTGTCTGTCAATTCCCGGAGGCAATACATAAGGAGGTTGATTTAAGGCATTTTCTTCGATATTTACACTTCCTACTTCGAAATTATTATTTTGTGCTATACCTACCCCTTCCTGTTGTGAAGATACTGTAGGGCTGGCAATCTGATTTGGATATCTTCTCCAGTCTGATCTTACAAGATCCATTGTCCCGAATCTTAAAGTAGAAGTCTGCTCAAAACCGGCAAGCATTAATCTCGCAAATCTTACGTTGTTAAGTACTGATGCACTTCGTTCCCCTTCTGCTTCAGTTTCTGCATATTTTGAAACAGGGATTCTGAACAGGTACCATTTCACATCAGAAGACTGTCCGTTCTGGAAAGTAGCCTTCACCGTTTTTACATCTACGATATTGTTCTGTCCTAATGCAAGGCTCGGCTTATCTAGTTTTACAACATATTCATTGTAGCTTTCTGTCTGGTCAAGGTTATAATCTTTGTTGATATCTTCTGCGTCCGGAGTCTGTGAGGCCACTTCCAATGAATTAGCCTGAGAGTTTCCTTCCGGGTTTCTGAAATATTTATATCTCTGAACAAGAGATGCCGCCTGATTGCCTGTGAATTTATCAGACATAAAAAACACAAAATCATCCACCGCCGGGTCAACTAAGTTGGTCACCGGGTTAACAAATGTATTTCCGAACCTCATCGATTCCTGATCTGAACTTAAACCGTCATATCCTAAATCCTGAGCTCTTCTGTCATCACCTTCGCTTGAAAACGCATACAGGATTGGCGGCTGCTTCGGCTGTACTCCCCAGTTGGAAGTTGTGGTAGTAGAAGGGGCTCCCGGAGTAGGAAGACCATTTTCATACTGCATTTTGCCGTCTTTCAGGATATCTTCGGAAACGTTTCCTAACTGAAGTAAAAGTCTCGCTCTATCACCTAAGACAGTCCCATCCGCATACGGGTCCATCATCCAGAATTCAACATATTCTATATTTGAATTAACGAAATTGGAAACACTAATCGGTCTCATAATTCCCGCCCATCTGGAAGCCGCTGTTTCGGAACCAGGATTGACATTATATGGACCTTTCTCCTGAGGATAGTAAGAAATATCTAAAGTATTCGTAAAGGTTTGCTCGCCCGCTACAAAATCTCTGTTATTATAAATTTCAGAATACTGAACTCTTCTGGATGCGTGGTTGGAAACAGACTGCGCCGTAATTCCTGCAGGTGCCCTGCCTCCAACTCCCCAGAATCTCGGATCAATATTATACCATGATAAAAGTCCTCTTCCGTAGCCGCTCGTTATGGCATCATCACTTGGAGCCCCGTTAAATGGTGCTGCCAGGTTTTTCTCCGGTCTTGAGGCTAAGCTCCATGCACTAGGTTCTTTTAAGGATATTTTAGACGTTGTCTGTTCGAAATCATCTACATAAGATTGGTCATTTGTTCCTTTATTCAATCCAGGGAGAAGGTATGCTCCTTCCATTTTAAAGTTCAGGTTCGATGGAGCTTCTGTATTTACAAATGGGATCTTATCTGTAAGTCTTGTCAGGAAAGGAACCTGATTGTTGTACATCATATTGATCCCAGCCATCGTGTTATTGACAGCCTCCTGTCCGTAGTTAACTTTCTGGGTAAGCGGAGATTCGGAATAATTGACAACGGTTCCTCCTATTATAAAGTTCTCATTAAATCTTCTTTCGAGGTTTAATCCTAAGAATCTTTTTCTTTGAGTATTAAAGGTAAGTTGGTTTTCTAATGAGATATTGATAGCCTGTCCGGACTGTTTAACATTTTCATTGATGATCGTTACTGTTCCCAGCATATAATCTACGGTATAGTCCACCCCTTCTGTCAGCTGAACACCGTTCGCCGAAACTTTTACAGATCCCTGCGGAACGTTTACAGCACCAAGAGAAATCCCTTGCCCCTGAGTTCCTTTGTAACGTCCTTCTATGGTATATCTCTGTGCAAGGTTACTGGAAGACGCCACCTGTTTCTGCTGCGTATACAGGTCGTTGAAGACAAACTGCGGATCATTACTCCCTACCTGGCTCTGCATAAAGGCTCCGAAAGGCTGTACTTTGGTAAAGATGATCCTTCCTGTTTCCGGGCGGATGGTGATTCCGTTGACAAAGTCAAAAATACCGTCTCCCATTACCCCACTGCTGGCCTGGATATCACCGTTCATATTCAGACGGTCCCAATTGAATAATTTCAATAAGTTTTTATCCTGAACAGCTGTACCCGGAAGGTAATTTACTTTACCTCCGGTTTTAGGATCTCTGTAGAAAACATTAAGAATAAACCCGTCCTGTGCTACCTGGCCTGCATCCAAAGAATAGATGTTCTTCATCATCAGATCCCACATTGGAGACTGGGTATTCACTTTGTTGTTGACTCTAAGAACTTTGGTTACCAATACCGGGCTTTCTTCGGAGAATTCCCCTACTTTATACACTTTATTGGTTCCGTCCGTATAAGAGTAAGAAACGGCTAGAAGCTGATTCTCATTCAGCTTCTGATTTAATGAAATATATCCTAACTGAGGCTGCAATGTATACTCATTGGCATTCAGCCTTCTTGCTTTTGTATTAAAAATAAATTGCTCTCCGTTGTCATACGGCTGTGCACTCCCCGGGAACATCTGCCCCTGAAAGGTTGTTGCGTAATTTTTACCTGCTTCTCTTGCTCCTATTGCTGCATTAATAGAGGGGTATAAGCCATTCTGAGAGTTGTCCGGCAGTCCGGAGGCTCCTTCTCCCAAGTCCCTGATACCGATAATACTTTTCTGATACGCCAGGTTACTGTTCCCTTGGTCTAGTACCCAGACTTCCAATCTGGTAATGTTTACCGTGGAATTGATCTGCGGGTAATTGGCTAGTGCGTTGTCATATCGATCCAGGAAGTAATGTCCCAGGAAAAAGTGCTGGTTCTCCTCATAGTCAATAGCATTAACTTTAAAGTTATTCATAACGCCTCCACCCTGTACTACAATATTACGGGCTTCTCCCTGTTGCTGGGAAAGCACTACGGTTCCATAGGTTTTTCCAAGCTGAAATTCTGATTTCACCCCGAATAATGACTGTGAACCACGGATAAGACTGGTAGAAAGCGGCATATTAACGTTACCGAATTCTATCCTTTTAATAATTTTATCTTCTCCTCCTGCACTGGGTTTGTCTACTTCACCAAGGCCTTTGGTCTGAAGATCTTTCCAGTTTCCTTTTGCCTGCCATACAAGATTCATTCTGTTTTCGAATGCGAAACCACTCTGGGTATCGTAATTGGCTTTCAACTGGAGATTTTCTCCTACTTTACCTAATAATCCAAGCTGTATCCTCTGGTCTATATCAAAGGTAAAGCTGGTCCTGTTCTGTGGCAGGATCAGTGGATTATCTATTTTTTGGTACAGTCCGGCAAAGTCTAAAGAGGCATATCCTGAAGGAATAATCTCTATTTTATTACTTCCAAAAATAGTTTCAAACAGTCTGTTGTTGATCATCAAAGACGGAATAAGGCCTTTCTTACGGGCATCAGTTCTATCTCTTCTGTAAAGGAGACTGTACTTATCGGATTTTTCCTTGTAGTAAGCTTTTGACTGGGTTGCGAGCATAAATTCTTTATACTCTTCGGGGGACATTGCTGTAGGAGGACCTGTAAATGTATTTCCAATTTTAGGATATACATAATACATACCTGTTTTTATGTCGTAAAAGGCCTCATACCTTGTGGGGTCGGCCAGTTGATAGTCTTTCTTTATGATCGCAGTATCACGTACCTGTTGTGCAAAAGCACTTACTGACATACACAGGAACGACAGGAACAAAAATATTTTCAGATGCTTATTATTCGCCACCAAATGTTAAATGTTTTTTAAAATATGTTTTATCAGTTCTTCTACGGAGATCTCCGGATTCTGCTTCATCATTCTGTCTGCAATCTTCTCGCTCATTCGTTTCGGAATCCCTAAAACTTCTAATGCAGATAACGATTCTTCCTTGACTTTATTATCCACGAAAGAAGAAATATTTTCTTCTGCAATGCTGAATTTCTGGACTTTATCTTTTAAATCTACAATAATTCTTTCTGCTGTTTTGGCCCCGATTCCTTTGGCTTTCTGAATGAGTACGCTGTTCTTGGAGAGTATGGCCGAAGCAATCTCTTCAAGGCTTAAAGTGGAGAGAAGTATAAGGGCAGAAACAGCTCCAACTCCGTTAACGCTTATTAACAAATTGAACATATCTTTTTCTGAACGAGTGTTAAATCCAAAGAGAAGATGAGCATCTTCCCGTATGATCTGTTGAGTAAATAAGAATGCCGGCTTATTCAGGGCCAGTGCCTGGGAGGTCATCAAACTGATACCTACATAGTAACCAACTCCTTGTACGTTGATTACTGCGTAGGCAGGCGTAAGTTCTTGAACGCTACCTTGTAAAGAAAATATCATTATTAATTTTTAAAACTCCCAAATATAAAAATTAAACCTTCAAAATCAGCATTGAAGGTTAAAATAAATTACTTTTAATCGTTATGGATATTTAATTGCCTCTGATAATTCTATTGGATTGTTATTTTTTCTGAGTGAATTCTGCAGATTTTTTGTCATTTCTTTAAAATCCGGTTCTACGTCATTTCCTTTCTCATCCTTAAATTTCGCCTTCACATTTCCGGACTTCATTTCCCTGAACGGATCATTATAGTAGTCTATAAAAACCTTTTTAAGATTGGCTAAAGAAATGTCCAGAGGCTTTGGACTGATATTTTCCAGCTCCATTTTATAAAAGTTTTTTTTAAGTGCTGTAAAGGAAAATTCATAGGAACCTGCAGCATCTTTCATATAGACAATCAGACCCGGCAGGCCTTTGAAAATGTACGGACCTTCCTGAACGGGTATCTCCTGAGTGAACCAGGCCTCCCATTTTCTGCCTTTGTAATCTACAGTGGCTTTCTGGCAGGTGTAGCCGTATTTTTTAGCGGTTTCTTTCTGTATTTTCCAGTTCAGTTTTACAGGCTCGGTGATTCTGTAAACATCCCGGAGCAGAAAATAGTATTTTGAACCTGTGTTCTGTTTATTTTTTATGACATAAAAGTCATGGTCTCCTACGGCAAATCCTTTAAATCCCGAAGCTCTGAGAGAATCCACCTCATATTGTTTTTCAGGATAAAACTTTGATTCTCCATTCTGAACCAGCAGAACCATTTTCTTGGCAACAGTTTCTGTACTCAGGGAATCTTCTTTATAAATCATGTCATAATTTATTCTCATATCCTGAGAATATATATTTTGGATGACAAAGAAAAACACAAATGCTATTACTATTTTACAGTGCCTCATTTTATTCTTTATTTTCAATAATTCCTTCTATGTGGTAATATAAGTCTTCTTTCTCAAATTCATTGGGAAAGATGTGGCCATTTATAAAAACTGAAGGGGTCGCAATAATATTGTTTTGGGTAAACCACTCATTGGAGGACGTGAATTTCTTATTGTTTTCCTCCATGTTATATTCTGCTGCGATTATCCACGGCTCAAGATTTTTATTTTCAAACCAAAAATTCAGAGCTTTTAAAAACTCTTTAGTTCCCTGAACCAGAAAAATACTGTGCAATATATACAGAAAACGGTTTTTATCTTCCACAGGCTGTTTTTTGAAAAAGATATTTATTTTTATTTCTTCTTCATAAGCAAAGAGAATTTTGTTCACCGTTTCACAGATTTCCTGGCACATTTCACAGTAAAGACTAGTAAAAATGGTCAGTTCCAGATCACTTTCTTCGTTTCCCATGATCATTACGGGCTCCGGCAATTCTATTTTCTCCTGTATGTTTAAGGTATTAATAAAAACCTCGTAGTTCCGGACCGTTCTGTTTTTTCTTATCAGTTGGGTTTTCAGTTCTTCCTTTTGCTTTAAATAATTCCTGATTTGCCACCATATAATTAAAATAGCAAGATAGAAAATACCATATAAAACGAGAGAGGTAAAAGGTTCCAAATTCATATCATATCAGTAAAATATAGGTTTGTAAAAGCAAAATAATGATGATTCCAATGCATAAAGGGCATACTTTTTTAATTTTGAACAGCTGATAAAAAAGGGAATATCCTATGACAGGAAGAATAATGATGAGCAATATTTTCTGGATGGTAAAAAAAACAGCCTCGCTCCCGCTATTACAAAGAAACAGAAGACTTATGACATTTACTAAAAAATAAGCCAGGCTAAAGTTTCCGAAATGTGAAACAAAGCCTGTTGTTTTGTCTCCCGAAAGCGAGCAGTCTGTATACGTTCCGGAGCAGACTTTATCTACAACGGGACTTTCTATTCCAAATACTTTTCTTAATGAAACTACCGCCAGAAAAAAACCGCACAATGATAAAAATAAAAAGATAAATGAATTTAAATTGATTTTAAAGTAGATATAGACCAGTACAATCAGTACAAAACTCCCGGCCAGCATCAGTTTATATCTTCCGTCTGCTTTTTTTTTAACTATAGACTGGTCTTCATCAATCAAAACAACGATATTATTCCAGCTTGAGAGAAAGTCTTTTGCATTTACTTTGTATCTCCCATTGATCACAAAGTCCTGGTTAGTTTTTTCAACAAAAGCAAGTTCCTGTTTGTTATCCTTAATTGTTATGAAGGTCATGAAATCATCCGGCAGCTCATCTATTTCGGAGTTATCTATTTCTATTGCGAAGTTAGAGATATAGTTCACGTTAAGAGCGCTCATTATGGAAAGCAAGCTCGGAAATGCGGGATGAGAATTGATCTGGAATGAAAATTCTTTTCTGTCCAGGTGAATATTTTTCTTCTGAAGATATTTCAGAATGTTGCTTATGCTTTCAACCATATCAATTTCTTTTACAGGGCATTAAAAGCCATCCACATTTTTCTCCCAGAGCTGACTGTTCATTCCAAAAAAGAGATTCCGGACTTCAAGGTGGAATTTTTTATTTGGTGGATCTTTTTCATCAGGATTGCTCAGGTTGATAAACCTTATCACCCCATTATCCGTTTTTTTGTAAATATCCACAACATGGAATTTTCCGGAATCATAGGCATACAAAACTCCATTTCCCATATCAGCATCCGGATTTCTGCCATAGGCCTGCTTTACTTCTTCCAATGATGCGTCTTCGTAGTAGAAACCTAGAAGATTGTTGTAAATGCTCATTTTGGTATACATGAACATGAACTGCTCTGTGAAAGGCTTACTGAAATTCGCTTTAAGAACCTGGCTAACGTCTTTTGTGGCAAAGAAGATATACTTCTTATTAATTATATTCACCTGATAATCGGCGAAAGTCGTAAACTGCATGCTTTCTTTGCCGAATTTCAGATCATATACCGGATTCCGATCTTCATTATTAACTGCTGGCGTATGTTTCAGATAGTAATAATTCTTACAGCTCTGCATCATAAAGCTTAGAAGGATCAATCCTAACCATGAAATCAGTTTTTTATTCATTTTTTTATCTAGTTTAATTCTGCCTGATAGGGATTATAATTACAGTTTACAGCATATCCGTTATCTGTTTTAAAAGGAATATAAACTGCTGTACAGCATAATCTGAATTCACAGATATTGCATGGAGCAATGTCCTCTTTTTTAATATTCCAGATCCCGGAAAGATCCCGGATCGTTTTGTTTTTTATTTCTTCAAGTGAATCTGTAATATTTCCGTAGCTCTGCTGATCGTTTATATTAAATTTAATGCTCCCAAGTTCATCAACAAATACTGTTTTGTATAATGACAGGTTATAATTTCTTGCAATATTGTATGCTGAGGAATTAATATCTACTGTGTTGATACTGAATTTAGGCAGAAACATTCCGGCATCATTTATTTTTATAGAGATTGTAGTCACCTCATTGTTGCTCTCTATTTTTTCTTTAGGAGCATTGAATAAATATAAGGTCTTTAACCGGTTGTTGCTGTATAGTTTTTTATTAATTTTCTGATGGGGGATTGAAAATGAAACATTCGTTACTCTTGAATGTACCAAGACATCCAGAATATGATGCATTTTTCCCATACAGTTCTCATCATTGATATGAAAATGCAGTCTTTTCACTCCCAGCGCAGTGATACTTCTGATGATTGTATCCAGATGTTCGCTGATGAAATCGGACAGCATAATAGTCATAAACTGGATCGTTGAAGTATCTTCATTGATGCTTTTTTCCTCAAGCTCCGGAAAGAAAACGGTATTTGAATAAAACACAAATTCGTTCTTTTCCAAAAACCCCAGATACTGTTTAGCGATCTTATCGGATTCAAACTCTTCCAAGACAGCACTTAATTTTTTATTCTTTATATAATCTAAGAAATCGATCATTGTATTGGGCACCAGTTCAATTTCCTCTCTCTGAAGATCATAGATGGCACCTCTTTCATAGCCTTTAACAGGGATACAACATGAAAATACATGGATATATTTTTCCTTATTATTCTGTAGATATGTTAATTCCATCTTTATATATTCTTAAACAATAGATTTCTGACTGATGAATAGCGGTATCAACCATTCTGTACGGGCGGTCTCTCTTTATTTTTTTGATATCCATAGGTTCAGTGTGAGAAAAAATTACAGGAAGCAATTCTTTCTTTTTCTGATATCCAATTTCTTTTAATAGTGTTTTTTTCATGTATTCATTTTTTTTAAAGTGCATGCCACCTCATAATGAAGGTTATAATTACATGGCAGTGCTGTCATTCTGAACTGACCCGAAGGGTTTACTTCCAAAAAATAATATTCTCCGTCCGTCCCTTTTATAATATCCAGTGATCCTGTATCCAGACCCAGATCTTTCATCAGGCGGGATATCTTTTCATCTATTTCTTTCGGTAAAGTATAAGGAATCATCCTGTTCGGCTTGCTGTAATTATAATGCCTGTAATCCACTCCTGTTTGTCTGTCTCTTTGGGAAAAAATGGCCATGGGATAGTTTTTTCCATTTAAATGAAAAATCCGGAGCTCATATTCTTTGTTTATTTTCTCCTGAAATAAGCTTGGGAAAAAATGATCATAGCGGGCCATGGTCTTAGGATTCACTTCTTTGGTTAGAAAAAAGAAAGTTTTTTCTCCTACGTCAATTACAGTTCCGTCTTTTATGGATTTGGTGATGTAGGATTCATTCAGGTTTAATGAATCCTTATGATTAGTGATATGGGTTTGGGGAATTTTTAATCCTATTTTTTGAGAAGCAATAAGGGTGCTTATTTTACTTAAATTTTTAACTTTTAAATAATTATTAAGCCATTTCTTGTCCTTCAGAAAATCAAAAAAGAGCTCTAATGTCGTGGTATATTCCAATTTAAGATACTCTAGCATCTCCACATTCGTTTCACCTCTAAACTTTTTTTTAAATTTATCGAAGAAGCCAAATTTCCTATACCACACACATTGTATATCTGATAAGTCTATCCTTCCAAAAAAAATATTTTCTACAAAGAGTTTGGGTTCCGGCGACAGTTCGTAGTGCATTTTTGTATTTCCATTGAATAAATCCAGATCATTTATTCTTATAAATTTTTCCCCAAGCATCATCAGATGCTCCATTACGATATTAGTATCATCATCATTTGGAGTTGATAAAATCAGAATCATATTTTTTTGTAGATTAATAGATAAAGGAAGAGACTTTCCAAAAAATCTTAGTACCACTTGAAAATCCTTTATACGAAGTATGCTCTCAAAATAGGTACAGGTAAAATGATAAAAATTAAAAGAAGCTGACCTTTTGGACAGCCTCTTAAATTTTCTTTAAAAATCAGATGATTAGTCACATCCGTCATTAGTACCGCCTCCACCTTTGATCAGTGTAAGCGTTTCTAATACATGTGGATCACTGTCTGTACCAGTTCCACCACATGGACCTACAAGACCAATACCTGATTCTAGTCCTTTTTGCCCGGCAAGAATGCTTTTCATGTTACCCAATTTTTTTCCTCTTAGGTTTTCTAATTTTTTCATAGGTTAAAATTTATTTTAATTTTTGTCACTATTGACAGATACAATATACAAACAAACAAATCACCTGATAAAGAAATAATATGCATTTTTCATGCAAATTCCTTGTAAATAATTCATAAAATCTGCACATTTGTATAAAACATTAAGTATGAAGACACACGAAAGATTAAAAAAACTGAGAAAACAACTGGGTTTTTCGCAGGCGCAGATGGGAAAAATATTAGGTACAGATGCTTCAAATTATTCCCGCAAAGAAAGAGGAGAAGTAAAAATTTACCTCGATGAATGGGAAAAGCTAGCCAAAGCACTTGGAGTCTCACCTGGAGATCTCAGAGATCATGAAGTGAAACCATTCTTTCAATCCGGAAACCCTCCTTCAGATCATATGGGCTACGCTAATATTCCCACTTTCATTCTGGAGACCCAAAAAAAATATATCGAAAAATTAGAACAGGAAAACAGGGATCTTATAAAAGAGAATAATAAATTAAAAAATTCTGAAGTAAGTTGACCTCAGCTTTATTTTGAAGTAAAATAACAAAACTCAATTTATCATTTAAAAACTGCCATCGAAAGAAACTCAGAGGACACCTATAGAAAAGGCCGCTTTTACAGTTGTAAAAACGGCCTTTTCTATAATATAACGGATAACCGCTTATTTCTTTTCTCTTCTCTGCGCATCAAGAACTGCCACAGTAGCTAAATTTACAATCTCATCTACGCTTGAACGCATCTGTAAAACGTGTACGGGCTGCTTCAGTCCCATTAGGATTGGCCCGATCACCTGTGCTACTTTCATTCCTCTGATGATCTTGTAAGAAATATTGGCACTTTCAAGATTCGGGAAAACGAAGGTATTGGCAGGTGTTGTTCCTAATTTTGAGAATGGATAATCGCTCAGATGATCTGCATTCATAGCAAAATCCGGCTGGATCTCACCATCAACAATCATTTTAGGGTATTTCTCGTGAAGGATGCTTACTGCTTTCGCTACTTTTTTGGAAGTATCAGAAATCGCTGCAAAGTTTTCGAATCCAAGCATTGCAATTCTAGGTTCAATAGCAAAAGATTTTACTGTGATTTCTGCCATTTTAGCAATATTCACAAGATCATCTGCTGTAGGATTCTGGTTGATAGATGTATCTGCGAAAAAGATAGGTTTCTTTTCTGAAAGGATCATCATCATTGCCGCTATTTTGTCTACTCCTTTATCCTTTTCAATAACTTCTAAAACGGGACGGAGCACTGAAGTATAGTTTTTGGAAAAACCTATGATAAGACCGTCTGTATCTCCGTGTCTCAACATTAACGGACCGAAATAATCTCTCTGACGAACATATCTTTTCGCTTTGTATTCGTTCATTCCTTTTCTCTGGCGAAGCTTCCAAAGGGTTTCTCTGTATTTTTTTCTGTTTTCTTTCTGATCGTCATCGCTTGGATCTATAATTGGAATATCCAGAGCGATCCCGAAACGTTCCATTTGCTCTTTGATGTATTTTTTATCCCCTAACAGACTTGGGAAAGCAATTCCTTCTTCGTAAAGAATTTGTGCAGCTTTTAATACATTATATTCTTCAGCATTTCCTAAAGTAATTCTTTTAGGATTGGATTTTGCACGGCTCTGCATCATTCTTACCAACTTCTCGTCTCTTCCCATTCTGTCCAGCAGCTGGTTTTCGTACTCTTCGAAGTCTTCGATGGTTTTTCTGGCAATACCACTTTCAATAGCTGCTTTTGCTACCGCACTGGATACTTTGGTAATTAATCTGTTATCAAATGGTTTTGGAATAAAGTATTCTCTTCCAAACTGCAGGTTCTGAACATTATAGGCTAATATTACAGCTTCAGGTACCGGCTCCTTTGCTAGATCTGCGATAGCGTGTACGGCTGCCAGCTTCATCTCTTCGTTGATTCCTTTTGCCTGAACATCTAATGCTCCGCGGAAAATGTAAGGGAATCCCAATACATTGTTCACCTGGTTAGGGTAATCACTTCTACCTGTTGCCATGATCACGTCTTTACGGGTCTCAAGCGCTAGATCGTAAGCTATTTCAGGATCCGGGTTTGCCAAAGCAAAAACGATAGGATTCTCATTCATGCTGGAAAGCATTTCAGGAGTCATTACGTTTCCTTTTGAAAGACCGATGAAAACATCTGAACCTCTTACGGCATCTTCAAGTGTTTCAATATCTGTATTGGCAATAAAGTCTATTTTTTCAGGCGTAAGGTTCTCTCTTTTATGATTGATAACTCCTTTGCTGTCGCACATTAAAACATTTTCTCTTTTCAGGCCCAGAGAAATATATAAGTTGGTACAGGCAATGGCTGCTGCTCCGGCTCCGTTGACCACCATTCTTACTTCATCAATCTTTTTATTGGCAATCTGTAAAGAATTGATTAAAGCGGCTGCAGAAATAATCGCTGTTCCATGTTGATCATCATGCATTAAAGGAATATCCAGCTCTTCTTTCAATTTTTGCTCGATATAAAATGCTTCAGGAGCTTTAATATCTTCAAGGTTGATTCCTCCGAATGTAGGAGCGATCCCTTTTACAATCTGAATGAATTTTTCCGGATCTTTTTCATCGATTTCAATATCAAAAACATTGATATCTGCAAAGATCTTGAACAAAAGACCTTTTCCTTCCATTACCGGTTTTGAAGCTTCTGCTCCAATATCACCAAGTCCTAATACAGCCGTTCCGTTGGAAATTACAGCTACCAGGTTTCCTTTACCTGTGTAGTCGTACACAGTTTCCGGTTTATCATGGATCTCCATACAAGGAACTGCCACTCCAGGTGAGTATGCCAATGATAAATCTCTCTGAGAAGAATGAGGCTTCGAAGGAATAACTTCGATCTTTCCTTTAGGTTCGGCTTTATGATAATCTAACGCGGCCTGATTAAAGTTCTTTTCGTCGCGGTTGTTTTTACTTGACATAGAATTTTGTTTTTTATTAAAGTATATACTTAATATGGTAGTCTACTAAACTTTCGATAGGTTTTTGGACAACGTGGCCCACATTTAAATGAAGTTCTGCCGCAACAGAGCGGAGAATAGTTTCGTAATAATAAGCAATAGAGCCGATGAAATTGATCTCGGCTTCTTTTGATTCCTGATATGGAATTACCTGGTACTCAAAGAAATTTTTCATTTCTTCGTACACCATATTTTTAAAGTAAGGATGATCCTTTCTTTCGATTACAAATTTGTTGAAATCTGCCAGCCAGGCATTAGGTCTTGGGCTGTGATACATATTTTTTAATGCATCTTCTATCTTCAGTCCATAATTCTGCTCAAATTCTGTATGAAGATCTGCAGGCAGTTTTTTCATAAAGTATCTGCGTACAAGCTGTTTTCCAATAGCACTTCCGCTTCCTTCGTCTCCCATAAGAAAACCCAGGGAAGGGAGTTCTATTTTAAGATTCTGACCATCAAAATAGCAGGAATTTGATCCTGTTCCTAAAATACATACCACAGCCGGCTTTCCGTTGTATGCGGCATAAGCTGCGGCCATAAGATCTTCTTTCACAACGATTTCAGCTTTTGTGAATATCCTTTCAAGCTCTTCTTTAATAGTTTCGCAGTTTTTTTTCACACCACAACCTGAGCCATAGAAGAAGATCTTCGTTATGGAATTTTTGACTAATATGAGGCTGCTGTTTTTTTCTATTTCAGGAACAATAAGTTCTCTGTTGATAAAATTGGGATTAAAGCCGATGGTTTCTGTTTTTAAAAACACTTTTTTGAAATCATCCAGTATCACCCAATCTGATTTGGTAGACCCACTATCAACAATAGCAACCATATTTTACATTTTAGTTTAAGGATGCTAAATTATGAATTTATCTTCAAATAGCGTTTAAAAACAGACTGGAAGCTTCTAATGTTTTATATCAGCTTTTTGATTATCAAACTTGATAAGCCAGTCTTCAATTTCATCTTCCAGATAGGAACTCTGAAGAATGATGGCATTGATAAAATCATCAGGCACGGGTTCATTGGTAGAGTTTTCAAGATTCCACAACTCGTCTGCCATATTTTCATATTCTGAATACACTCTTTTGAAGCGGGAATTTTCTCTCTCAAGAGCTTCAATATTTTTTTGCTGAAGCTGGAATTTTCGGTATTTGTTTTGACTTTTCATACAAATATTGTTATAATTTGGGTCGTAAAAATTATGGTAGTATGCGTTATACCGCACATTACAAGATAGAAAAAACCATCAACACAAGAAGTTGAAAATGAATTTATTATCAGGTTATAATTACATCATTCTGAATATTAAATTTAGAAATTATTTTGGTTCAAAAAAATAATTTAACAACTTTTTTAATTGTTTAACATATGCTTACCAAATTATTTTTGGACTGAAACTTTCAGATTCCTTTTAGGCATTACTATTACTATCGTTTTTAAGGTTTTTGAAATGATAAAAAAGAAATTTCCTATTCATTATTTGATAATTATAACGAATGAAGATAAGATGAATGACTTTTATAAGTATGCATTATCTCGGAAATTCAACTACCATATATTTTACTGAAAATCAATTTATTAAATCAATATTTTATTTTAAAATATTCTTTTATTCTTCCATTATTGACATATAGTTATAAATTTGCACCTCATATCTATTGAATGAGAGAATTACTAATACGCCAGAAACAGGTTCTGTTCTTCGTTATTGCCGGGGGGCTCAGTGCCATTGTAGAGATTGGAAGCTTCAAAGCATTCAATACTTATCTTCCGCATGTCTTCGCCAGAGAGACCAATTTTCATGGCATTCATTATCCTTTAAGTAATATTTTCTCTACGAGCTGTGGAATTATCAGCAACTATTTCCTAAGTATTTGGTTTGTCTTTGAAAGAGGAAGACATTCCAAAAGAAAAGAATTTGCTTACTTTATGGGAGTTTCTTTCATCTCAACTTTATTAAGTCTGGGCTTTTTTCAGGTTTTTTACAGCTTTATATTTAAGGACAATATCAATTTAATTTTTTATACCTTAAGCCCTGAAATGATAAGTAAGATTGCAGCAATTCTGCTGGTTTCCATACTTAATTATTCAGTGAAAAAGAAAGTAATTTTTAACGGTTAAGCAGTGACAAAAATTTTAAATCATCTTTGGAGATTCTGGCTGCTGCTACTGGCGTTTGTCTTAACAGTCACATTGGGAATTCCTGTCTATATTTTATCCTTTAATAAAAAGCATTACAAATATGCTTACAAATTTATCCGTATCTGGTGTTTTGGGATGTTCTATGGTATGGGCCTGAGGTATGATCTCACCAATCTTTCTGACCAGAAAAAAGACAAGAATAAGCAATACGTTTTCATTTCAAACCATACTTCCATTATGGATATTATGCTTACCTGCATTCTAATGCCCCATCACCCGATCTGTTTTGTAGGTAAAAAAGAGCTTGTAAAGATTCCCATCTTCGGTACCATATATAAAAGGATATGTGTGATGGTGGACAGAGGCAGCGCAAGAAGCCGTGCAGATGTTTACAGAAGATGTGCAGAAAAGATGGAAGAAGGAAACAGCATTGCGATATTTCCTGAAGGCGGTGTACCGGACGACACTTCTATTATTCTCGATGAATTTAAAGATGGGGCATTCACTTTATCATCCAAGCATCACTCCCCAATCGCTGTGTATACTTTTGTAGGATTAAAGGAAATTTTCCCTTTCGACAGCGCAAAAGGATACCCGGGAAAGGTAAAAGTATATTTCAACGGAATCATGGAACCATCAGATTCTCCGAGAGATCTGAAAACAGAAGCCTATAAAGAGATAAAAAAAACATTGCTGGAACATTCTATTTAAAAGAAATAGTTATATTTGTTTGCGAAATTTTTAACAAACATGTCAAATTATTCTAAACAAACCAATTGGGGACAGTTTATTCCCTTGGTTACTGTGTTTTTTTTCTGGGGATTTGTTGCGGCAAGTAATGATATTCTCATACCAGTTTTCCAAAAAGCCTTTAAATTAAGCCAGACCGAAAGCATGCTCGTACAGATTTGCTTTTACGTAGCATATACTGTGGGTTCTTTAATTTATATGGCTGTTTCAAAAGGTTTGAAACAGGATCTTATTAATAAAATAGGCTACAAAAACGGGCTTATTTTAGGTCTCCTTATTTCTGCCTCAGGGACTTTACTGTTCTATCCGGCAGCTAATCTGGCATCGTTTCCGTTAATGATCTCCGGTCTGTTCATTGTAGGGCTTGGCTTCTCATTACAGCAGATTGTTGCCAATCCGCTGGCTATTGAAGTGGGACCTATTGAAACAGGATCCCAGAGACTTACAATGGCAGGAGGAATTAATAACCTTGGAACAACCATCGGACCGCTTATCGTATCATTTGCTATCTTTGGTGCTGCCTCTGCAGCCAATACAGAAGCAAGCATCGAGAGTGTAAAAATTCCTTATCTTATGCTGGGAGTTGCATTTGTGCTGGTGGCCATCATGCTTAAGTTCTCTTCTCTTCCCGCAATCACTCCTACTATTGTAGAGGATACAGACGATGTTATTCCGGGAGACCACAAAAAATCGGCCTTTCAATACCCTCAGCTTGTGATGGGTATGATTGCCATCTTTGTATATGTAGGAGTAGAAGTTTCTACAGCAAGTAATCTTCCTGCTTATATGGAAAAAAGCTTAGGTTTTGAAACTAAAGATGTAGCACCCTATATTTCTTTATACTGGGCTTCATTAATGATTGGCCGTTGGACAGGTGCTGTAGAAGCATTTGACCTGAGTGCCGGATTCAAAAAGATCTTAAGGTTCCTTGCCCCTTATCTTGCATTCGGTGTATTCTTACTGGTAAATGCCATTGCAAACCATGATCTTTCTCCGTTTTATGTTTATGGTGTCGTTATTATTGTAATGATCATCTGTGACATTATGAGTAAAGGAAACCCTGCAAGAATGCTTTTGATCTTCTCTGTAGCTGGCATAGCTGCCTTACTGATAGGAATGTTTACGACAGGAATGGTATCCGTATATGCTTTTACCAGCGTAGGATTGTTCTGTTCTACCCTATGGCCTTGTATTTTCGCCCTTGCAATCAACGGTCTCGGAAAGCACACCAACCAAGGTTCCGGCTATCTGATCATGATGATCATGGGTGGCGGTATTGTAAGCTTTATCCAGGGATATATTGCAGATAAGACCGATATCCAGTTCAGCTATATCGTAGGTGTTGTATGTTTTGCTTATCTTGCATTCTATGCAATCCGTGTAACGGGGATCTTAAAATCCCAAGGCATTGATCTTGATAAAATCTCTAAAGGCAGTGGTCACTAATACAACAAAAATAACATATAAGAAGAGATTTTGGGCAGGTGTATTACTTGCCCAATTTCTTTTGTTCTATGGCTTCTCAAAGTCCGGAACGATGATCTATTTCTTTGAGCATTTTTTTGAATTCCAGAAAAAGATCCATCAGATACTTTTCAGGTGGATCCCTTTTTCTTTCGGGGATCTTATGTATATTCTTCTGGGAATTTTTATTTTGTACTGTCTTGTTTTATGTTTAAAAAAGAAAAGCCGAAACAGGGCTGTTTTAAATCTTCTGGCTGCGATTAATATCTTTTACTTCATCTATCAGATTTTTTGGGGAATGCTTTATTTTCAGCCCCCTGTGATCAAGAAGCTCTCCAGTCAGAAAGAACCTGAAATTAGCAAAGCAAAGACATTAGCCCTACGTTATCTGGAAAAATGCAAAGCTACCCGCCAATCTGTGCGGGAAGATAAAAACGGCATATTTATTATTACTGATCTTACGTCTATTCAGACAGAAATTTTATACCAGCAGACACAACTTCCGAAATATATTTCGGATAAAAGTGCCCCACAGATTAACGCTTTTAAACCAAGCCTTTTCAAAACTGTAATGAATTTTACAGGAATATTGGGATATTACAATCCTTTTACAGCAGAGGCCCAATATAATGCTGAACTTCCCCACACCTTTATTCCGTTTACCTCTGCGCATGAAAGCTCTCATCAACTTGGTTTTGCCAGAGAGCAGGAAGCCAACTTTATAGGCTATCTGATTGGCATCAATGCTAAAAATACAGATCTAAGGTACAGTACCGAATACTTTACACTAAAGAGCCTTTTAAGGTTTATTATTAAGGAAGATCCTGAATTTGTAAAATCAGTCCTTAATCAATATTCTCCGGCAATGAAAAGAGACCGGATGTATGAAAGAAGTTTTATTTTCAGACACCAGGGTTGGCTTGATGATTTTTTTGGGTTTACGAATAACCTGTTCTTAAAAAGCAACCAGCAGGAAGGTGCGGTTACTTATTCTTACTTTATTGATCTCCTTTTAAACTACGAAAAGCCGTAAACAAAAAAGAATCGTATCAGGCGATACGATTCTAAAAACACAAATGATGAAAAAAAATTTATTACCTTGACTTGTTCCCTCATTCAAGGCGATGTAAAAGTACAACATATTTTATAAATACAAAAACATTTCCATTGTTTTTTAAAACTTTATGAAAACTTTATGATTTTTTAAGTTTTTTTGAGTTCAACATTGAAAACTAGAACTTTAATGAAACAAATGATTCAATAATTAATCAATATTTAAATATCAATTAGACTATTAAAAACACATAAAACTAAACAATTGTTTAATAAAATAACATTTCAATTTATAGATATTTTCCTGAATAAAAAAATTAGAGTTATTTTCGAAATAAGTAAATATATTAAATGATTTCTCCAATTTCAAATTTAGCTAATCAAGAATAACTACATCATAATTTAAATCAAAAAAAATCTGTTTCACAATTTGATTTGTGAAACAGATTTTTTGTTTTCTCAAACTCTTTGTAAGGAGATTTTTAACTTACTTTATTTTGGTTGTGATCAAATCTTCTTTACAAAAAGAAAATATTATTTAATTTTAGATTTTAGCTCTTCTATTTCATTCTTTAACAAATTATTCTGCTCCTTTAACAAGCCAATATAATCTTGCAGATTATCCATTACAAAGTTAGGGAGATTATAATAGTTCACATTTCCTCCTATTGCATTATCATTAAATGTTGGATTGTCATACTGAAAAGAAAAAATTTTATCTTCTTCCTTTATTGCATCTATAGGAACTTCTAACGCATCGGCAAGTTTCTGCCATTCGTCCTCATGTATTCTGGTCTCGCCCCTCTCTTTACGAGAATAATTAGAGGTATCTGTAGATAATATTTTTGCCATCTTTTCTTGAGACATACCCTTTTGTTTTCTTAGATTTTTTAGTTTCTCCTGAATCATGTCATTTGTAGTTTAAACAAATATACGCAAAGTATGCGCAAATTTTGCAAAAAAATCGCCAAAAAATCGCAATAAATATCTCTCTTATGTGAGATATTTATTTATAGTTTTGAAACAGAGCATTGCAATATATATTCTTTGCAGATGTACACTGCAAAGGTAGATATAAAAGCTGATCAGCAAAAGACCCATGCCGGGGATTGTACGGCAAAACAAATTTAAATTTTAAAAATCAAAAAATGAAAAAAACAATTAAAAACCTAGAAGCTAAGTCTCTAGGAGGATTCAAAAAAACATTCGGAAAGAAAATTTTCGGAGGCGGATGTCCAACATGGACCATAAAAGATATTGTTATAAAACCAAACTCACTTTCTTCGGGTGATGATGATGTTACCAAAGACGGTGATAATGATGGTCCTTGCTAATAAAAGAATTCTAATTTAAATTAAAGGAGGCTGTTATTAAGATAGTCTCCTTTACACATATTCTTAAAAAAAGTAATTCATGAAACAAATAAGTAATATTATTATTTCACTTTCACTCCTATTCGTTTTAGTAAATTGTCATTCCTTTAGCAAGTATACAATTTCTACCAATATTAAACAGGAAGACACTTACATAAGGTATAATAACGATTCTTTAAAAATCACTATGCTTATGTATGGTGGCTATGATATCGCTCAGTCAGAAAAAGAACTAAAGTTAATTAGTCCTAATGATAACGGAGGAAAAGACAAACTATTTTATCTAAAAAATTCCATTATAAAAGCACGAACTTATCAGGTTGTACTTTCGTTGTCACCAAAGCCAATTGATTATAATAAAACATACTATTCAAAAACCATTAGCTGTGATGGTAATCATTTTGTCACATTAAAACTCTCAGATATAGACAGTTCTAATGTAAAATTATACTTAGATAATTTCAAATGCATTGGGAAATCTAATTTTTAAAATTAAACCTTTTGAATTTATGATTCTAATCATCTCAAAATCTACCGATACTACAACTGAACTTGTAGCCAGTTGGTTGAAAAAACTGAAGGTTCCATTCTATATTGTCAATGAAAATATCTATTGGAATGTACTTATTGATTATGAAAATAATATTATTCAGATTGGAGGAAATGATCTAAAAAAATTTAAAGTAATTTGGTTCAGAAAGTATCCAGATACCCTACAAGAAATACAGAAAAATAGCATATATAAAAAACTTTATAAATCCATTATTAATTTTAGTTTAGAAGAATCAAAAGCATTTCGAGAATATCTTTTCTATGAGCTCAAGAAACTTAATATTCCGTGGCTAACCAAACCATTTAATTTAATTCAAAATAAGATTATACAAGCAAGAATGGCCAAAGAAAGAGGTATACTCACTCCAAAATCATTTATTGTAAATAATAAAAAAGATATTTTAAAATTAATTGGAGACGGAAAAGAATATATTACCAAGCCTTTTGAAAATTGCATTCATTTGCGATACAAGAACAATATTATTCCCATGAAAACTGTTGTCATCAATAGCCATTACAATATTCTTCCTGAAACATTCAGGCCAGCTTTGATACAGGAACGTATTAATAAAAAATTTGAACTACGAATTTTTTATTTATTAGGACGATTTTATGCAACCAGAGTGATGGACGATGATAATTCGGAAGTAGATCATAGGGTGAGCATTATAGCTGACAACGGAAGATTTGAGATTTATGAATTACCTAAAGATATTAAATCCAAGCTATCAATGCTTCTTGATGACTTAGATTTAAACTGTGCCTCAATAGATATGATTGTAAATAATAATGATGAGTTCATTTTCCTAGAAATCAATCCCACAGGGCAATTTACTTATCACTCAGTATTTAATAATACTTACTTAGAGATTGAAATTGCTTATGCATTAAAAAAAATGAACAACCAATGAAAAAGAATTATATTAACCTGATTTACTATACATTAGATGAAGAGTTTACAAAAGTTGTAAACAACTATATCCTTAGAGAAAAGAAAACAATTATTCCCTATTCAAAAAAGTATAATTCATCCAATTATAAAGTAAGAACGTATGACAAGGTATGTACACCATTTTTAAATACACAATTGTTCAACCATGAGTAATTTTTTTATTTTATATCAAGACTGCACAATCATAAAAGGTTCTAAAAACATACTTTTGTCTGATTTTTATAAAAACAAAATTATTAACATTACTGAATTCTATTCATATTTTATTCGTGATAGATATTTAAATATCAGTAATGGCAGTGATGATCTTCATGAACTAGTTGAGTTTCTTTCGGGTGAAAGACTGGGCTACATATCAGATGACTTATCTTCTATTCAAAAGAAAAACTTTATATGGAGAACACCTAATGAAGTAAATGAAGTTATAATTGAACATCAGAAAAATGATACTTATAATCCTGATTTGGTCTACAAAATTATTGAGACATTATCTGCTGAATTTCTCCAAATAAGATTCATAGATTTTTCTTTTAAGAAATTGACACAGATACTGGAACTTGTGAAAAATTCTTCCATAAGAACCATCGAAGTTCTAATACCCTTTTGGGATGAAGCTAAAAACGATAAAATTATCAAAAAATTAGAAAAAGAATTGCGAATACAAATCATTTATTTTTACAATTCACCAAAAAACATTTCTAGACATGAGAACTGCAATATCATATATTATCAGAAGAATATAACTGATGTAAGACATTGCGGTATCATAAATGAAGATTACTTTCTCAATGATATAAGGAATATATCCAAAACAAAAATTGTCAACAACTGTCTGTATGACAAAATATTCATATCTCTTTCAGGCGACATTAAAAATTGCCCCTCGATGCCGAACATAATTTGTAATGTAAACGATTTTTCAAATTTTCTGTTTTCGGAAAAGTATAAAGCAGAAAAAAATCGATACATAACAAAAGATAAAGTCAAAATATGCAGGGACTGTGAATATAGATATTTCTGTATAGACTGTAGAGCATATAAAGAAGACCCTGATGATGATTACTCCAAACCCTTAAAATGCGGCTACAATCCCTATACAGGAAAATGGGAGGAATGGAGTAAAAATCCTTTAAAACAAAAAGCAATACAATATTATGGAATGCAAAACTTTTCTTAGAATAGTTCTTATATTTTTAGCAATGTGTAGTAACAATAAACTGCATGCACAAAAATACAGGGCCTTATACTCTATGCAATTCAAGGCTGATTCCACAGCAACAGGTCTTACTACAAAAGATATGCTTCTTGACATAGATGGAGGAATTTCCAGATTCTATTCTTATAAACTTTTCAAAAGCGATTCAACTTTCATTTCAAATGAAAAATTAGGCCGTGAAGCAATTCATAAATCTATGGATTATGAGTTTATGACTATCAAGAATAAGACGCAGGGACAGATTTCAAAGTTCTATAGATTATTAATAGATGTATATGAACTGAAAGAAGCCATGCCTCTTTTATCATGGAAAATAACCAGTGATACTAAGATGGTCAATAACAACAAATACCAGAAAGCTTTACTAGATTATAAAGGACGAAAATGGGAGGCTTGGTTTGCTGTAGATATTCCCATCAGTGAAGGTCCATCTGTTTTTAATGGTTTACCTGGATTAATCGTCTCTATATCAGACTCTAAAGGAAACTATAGTTTTAACCTGCTTGAACTAAAGAAAAAAGAAGAAAATATTTATACATCCAATAATCTTTCTGTAAAAACAATACCTGTTAATCTACAGCAGCTACATAAGTTGTATTTGGACCATTATAACGACCCTTACAGAGAAATTAAATCAGGATACATTAAAGCGAAGTTTGTAGATCAAAGTGGCAAAGAAATTACGCCTAATTTTAATGAACAAACAAAAAATAAACAAATAATTTTAAAGCAAACCAATAATCCTATTGAACTCTCTGAAGCTGTACAATATCCTTAAGCTAAATTACGAAATCAACTTCATTTTATACTAAATAAGAGAAAAAAAATAACAATAATCACACAAAATCAAGTATTTAACAATGGTATATCACTAACAAAAGAAAAAAGACTTGTTTTTTTAAAACATCTACGTATTTTAGTTAAAAATATTACTATGATTTTCGACAAGCTAATTAACTATCTGAAACTCGATAAACAGGAGTTTTCTTTCCAGTTCAATTCTCATCCAAATTATCCTTCTGCTTTGGCTTTTAGTGATACGCTTAACTTTATGGGCGTAAAAAATGATGCTTACGAACTTGATAAGGAATATTGGGATGAGCTGCCGGAAGAATTTATCGCGATCGTAGACAATTCCTTTTCTCTGGTAAAGAAATCAGGAACTAGTTATTCGGTTTATTCTGAAAAAGCTAAAACACTCAATAAAGAAGAACTTCATAAAAAATCAACAGATTTCGTCCTTCTTTTTGAAAAAACTGAAAATGCGGAAAATAAGACAGCGTTTGACTTTAAACCTCTTCTGTATGTTGTTTTTGCTATCATTCTGGGCTATTCATTTTTTACTCAAACCATATCCGAAGCTCTTTTTAATGTTCTTTCACTTGCTGGTGTCTATATTTCGCTGGAGATTTTCAACCAGAAATTTGGAAATACTTCTACAGTAATCGGAAGTATTTGTGGAGACACCTCTGCCAGTCAGACTGCCAATTCATGTGACAAAATCATCAAGCAGGATAAAACAAGTATTTTTGGTTTAAAATTCTCTGATTTTTCCCTGATCTACTTTACAGGGCTTGCTGTTCTGGGACTTTTTCTTCCTGCAACAGCTTATATCGTAAAAGGCTTTACATTTGTTTCAGTATTGGCCATTGCCTATTCATTGTATATCCAGGCTTTTGTGGAAAAAGCTTTCTGCAGGGTATGTCTCCTGATTATTTCAATCCTGATCGGGCAAATAGTACTTAGTATTCTGTTTTTCCAGAGCACACCGTTCAGTGTAGGAACACTTTTATTAACAGCTATTCTGTGGATCCTTGTTTTCTCTGCAGTTTTATATTTCAGCAACATTCTTTCCCAAAAAGAAAGTCTTCAGAAATCAAATGCTAAAAACCTCAGATTTAAAAGAAATTATGAGCTTTTCAAAAGCCAGCTCTTAGAAAATGAAAAAATAGAATTCCAGGATACAGAAACTTTTGCATTGGGAAATAAGAACTCCAAACTTCACCTTTCAATTGTATCTAATCCCTACTGTGGTTTCTGTAAAGAAGGCCATAAAATAATGGAAGGACTTCTTGAAAAATATCCTGATGAAATTTCTGTACAGATCCGTTTCAACTATTCTCCTGAAAGAGCTGATGAGAAATACACCAAATTACTTTCAGCTTTTAAACATATTTATAATAACAAACCTCAAAAGGAATTTTTGAAAGCTGTTGAAGAATGGTTCGAGACAAAAGATGAAAATAAGATCGTTTCTTTATCTGGCTCATCTGCAACGGAAGATCTGACACCATTTATAGAAATGACGAAAGATAACAGCAATTCCGGATTAAATTTCACCCCTATTTTCATTCTGAACGGACACCAGTTTCCTGATAAATACGACCGTGAAGATATTTGGTTTTTTGTTGATGAATTAATGGAAGATGAAGACTTTCAATAAGAATCTTTCCGGAATTGAAAAATTCACTATCTTAGGAAAAAATAAAAGCAAATTCTTAAAATTTTAAAAGATTAGGAATATAAAACTTAATAACGCCATGAAAAGTCTAAAGAAGCTTTCAAGAGAAAACCCGAGAATACTTAGAGGAGGTATCACAGAGGGATGCACCCGTATTCAGTCCTCTGCAGCTGATCAGGAAATGTTCACCTGTGTCGATGCACGCAATAGTGGTGCTATTATTAGCCAATGATTAGTTAAGTATAACAATGAATAAAGTAAAAATGTCGTCATATCGTGACGGCATTTTATAATGAGTATAAATTTTGAAGAAATTTCCCTTTTATAAACAGCCGGATGCCAAAGACTGCGGACCTACCTGCCTTAGAATAGTAAGTAAATATTACGGCAGAAGCATCTCTCTGCAGCAGATCCGTACACTTTCTGAAACCACCCGTGAAGGAAGCAGCCTTTTAGGACTGAGTGATGCATCAGAAAACCTAGGATTCCGTTCCCTTGGAGTCCAGATCGATTTTAATACCCTTGCAGAAGAAGTACCGTTCCCGTGTATTGTCCACTGGAATAAGAACCACTTTGTTGTGGTCTATAAAATTGATAAAAATAATAAAGTCTATATTTCGGATCCAAGTTACGGACTGATTACCTATACCCGTGAAGAATTTATTAAATTATGGATCGGGGAAAATGCTAACGAAAATACAGAAGAAGGAATAGCCCTTATTCTTGAAACAACGCCCGCATTTTTTCAAACGGAGTTTGACACTGCGGAAAGTAAAGCCAGTTTCTCTTTCCTTTCGAAATACCTGCTTAAATACAAGTCACTTGTTATACAGCTTGCCGTAGGTCTTTTGGCAGGAAGTTTACTCTCCCTTATTTTTCCGTTTCTTACCCAGAGTATTGTAGATGTCGGGATACAGAACCAGGATCTCAACTTTATTTATGTTGTGCTTCTTGCCCAGATCATGCTATTCTTAGGGAGAATGGGTATCGAGGTCATCCGAAGTTGGATCCTCCTCCATCTTTCCGCAAGGATTAATATTTCGATCATTTCGGATTTCTTCATCAAATTGATGAGGCTCCCTATAAGCTTTTTCGATACAAGAATGACCGGGGATATCATGCAGAGGATTAATGACCACCACAGAATTGAACAGCTTTTGACAAGTTCTTCGTTAAATACCCTATTTTCACTTGTCAATCTTATTATCTTCAGTATTGTGCTGCTGTTCTATGATTACAGACTTTTTATCGTTTATCTTGTAGGAGCAGCTTTATATATTGGGTGGATCAGTTTCTTTCTTAATAAGAGAAAAGAACTGGATTATAAAAGATTCTCTCAGGTTTCACAGGAACAGAGTAAAGTAATCGAACTGATCAATGGTATGCAGGAGATTAAAATGCATAACGCGGAAAAGCAGAAGCGTTGGGACTGGGAATTCTTACAGGTAAAGCTGTTTAAAATCAGGATAAAATCTCTGTCTCTGGAACAATGGCAGTCTGTAGGAGGAAATTTCATCAACCAAATGAAAGATATTCTGGTAAGTTTTCTTTCTGCCAAATTGGTTCTTAGTGGCAATCTCACCCTGGGGATGATGCTTTCCGTACAGTATATCATTGGACAGCTAAACAGTCCTTTGTTACAGCTTATCGATTTTATCAAGCAGACTCAGGATGCCAAGATCTCATTGGAAAGATTGGGCGAGATCCATGACAAAGAAGATGAAGAAGACAAAAATGAACAGTATGCGGGGGAGATTCCGCAGAAAGACATTGATGTCAGCAATATATCATTCAGGTACATTGGATCTGATGTTCCTGTATTTGAAGATCTCAGCCTTACCATTCCTTATCAGAAAACTACAGCCATCGTAGGTGCCAGCGGAAGTGGTAAAACTACTCTCCTGAAGCTTCTGATGAAATTTTACGAACCTAATTCGGGAGAAATTAAACTTGGGAATACCCAATTAAGAAATATTTCCCCTAGATTCTGGAGGGAACATTGTGGAGTGGTAATGCAGGAAGGATATGTGTTCAATGATACTATTGCTAATAATATTGCAGTGGGAGAAGATTACGTTGACAAACAGAAACTGAGGCGTGCCGTAGAAATTGCCAATATCAAAGATTTTATTGAAAGTCTTCCGTTAAGCTATAATACAAAGATTGGAAATGAAGGTGTAGGAGTGAGTGGTGGCCAGAAACAAAGACTTTTTATTGCCAGAGCCGTTTATAAATCTCCGGAATTTATATTCTTCGATGAAGCCACTTCTGCTTTGGATGCCAATAATGAAAAAGTGATTATGGAGAATCTGGAACAGTTCTTTAAAGGGAAGACAGCAATTGTCATTGCCCATAGATTATCAACAGTAAAACATGCTGATAAAATTATAGTTTTGGATAAAGGTAAAGTGGTAGAGGAAGGTAATCATGCTGAACTGGTCTCCCTGAAAGGAGAATACTACAGACTGGTGAAGAATCAGCTGGAATTAGGAAATTAAAAATACTCTCCCTGAAAGCAAAGGGAAAATTCTATCTTAGAAACATGAAAGAAGACATTTTAGACAATATTGAACTTCGTTCCGAAAGTGTTCAGGACATTCTCACCCAGCCCCCTCATTGGATGATACGCTGGGGAAACAGCATTATATTAATTATACTCCTGCTTATCCTTGTGATGAGCTATATCATCAAGTATCCTGAATTTGTTTCTGCCCCCGTTATTGTTACGTCACAAAATCCACCTGAAAAAATAGAAGCCAGAACCAGCTCAAAAATTGAAAAAATCTTTATTAAGGATCATCAGGAGGTTAAAAAAAATGATATATTGATGGTGATGCAGTCTACAGCAAATTATAAAGATGTTCTGGAACTGAAAAAGCTTGTAGATTCTATTACTCCCAATCAGCTCAGTTCTTTTCCGATTGCGCAGACATCAAGGTTCAAACTTGGTGAACTGCAGGGTGATTACAATAGTTTTGCAAAAGCTTTTCAGGATGAAGAACTTTTCACCAGACTTCAGCCTTACGCACCGGAAAATATTGCCGCCAATCAAAGTATCTCAGAATACAGGGGAAGAATCGCAACTTTAAAACAACAAAAAAGTCTGGAATTAGCTAAGTATGAATTATCAAAGAAAAGTTATCAGAGATCTCAGGAACTTTTCAACCAGGGAGTAATTGCTTCCGTAGAACTTGAAAATGAGAAAATAAAATATCTTCAGGCCCAGCAGAATCTTGAAAACCTTAATATTTCCATCTCGCAAATGGATGAGGGAATTTCCAACCTGAATAAAACCAAAAGCGGCACAGCCATTAATACGGAAAAAGACAAAATTACCTACTCTTCACAAACTTTACAGCTTTTTGAACAGCTTCGTAAATCTTTAAAGCAGTGGGAACAAAATTATCTTGTTGTTTCATCTACAGATGGTATGGCCAGTTTTCAACAGTTTTTCGGAGAAAATCAATTTGTAAAAGTAGCAGAACCTATCCTTTCCATACTTCCAACAAATAAAGAAAAGCTGGTAGGCAGAATGTCTGTCCCTACTGTTAACTCAGGAAAAGTTACTACAGGTCAAAAAGTATTGATTAAGCTAGATAACTATCGTTTCCAGGAATATGGTATTGTAGAAGGAAAAGTACAGAATATTTCCCTCATTCCTGATGATAAAGGAAATTACTATGTAGATATCACTCTTCCTAAGGGATTAAAGACAAGTTATAATAGAAACCTAACATTTGATAAAGAACTCAGAGGTAATGCGGAAATCGTAACACAGGATCTACGCCTTATTGAGAGATTTTTCTATCAGATCAGAAAATTATTGGGGTACCAGAGTTAATTTACCTTTCTTAAAACATATAAAAGAAAACCGCAGCTAACAACAGTTGCGATTTTCTTTTTAGAACACTATATCAATTATGCCCTACTTCCGGATTGAGATCTTAATAGTTTCATAAAATTTAAAAATAATAGAAACTTAACGCAAACTGAATTTTGGGTAATAAATCACTGAAAACTTATAGTACATAGTTTTTAATTCATCTTAAAAAAAGTATAATGGAGAATTCATTCAAAATAAAAAGGGAAAGTAATATATATACTTTCCCTTTTATTGTAGCGAAGACGGGAATTGAACCCGTGACCTCAGGGTTATGAATCCTGCGCTCTAACCAACTGAGCTACCTCGCCGTTTTGGTGGTGCAAATATAGAAAATATTTGTTTACCACCAAAATTATTTTAACTTAAAATACTCCAAAACATTGCCCACATGGTCTGGTTTATTGATTATCTTATTGTTAGCATCTAAAATAAAATAAGTAGGAGTTGCATGAACATTATAGGTATCTACATAACTGCTGTTCCATCCTCTTAATTCGGAATCATTGATCCAAGGAAATGCAGCAATCTTCTGGGTATATGAATTCTTATCCGTATCTAAAGATAGCCCAATAATCTGTATATTTTTCGCTTTTAAATCATTGTATTTTGCCAACAGCTGAGGCATCTCGCTTTCACAATGAGAACATGTGGATGACCAGAAAACAATTACTTTCTTTTCAGCTTTCACATCATACAGTGATTTTGCAGTTGTATTGGCCGGTGACTGGAATTTAACATTAGGAAATGCGGCCCCCATTTCAACATTAGCATTGGATTTTAAAGTAGTTGCCAACCTTTCATTGATGGTGCATTTAAGGTTTTTTGCAAGGGTAAGATATTTGGTTTTGAACTCCTCCATGTCGTAGGCATCAAAAATATCAATCAGCTCTGACAAAACGGTTTGCCCTCTTGGAGTTTCGACTTTTAAACGATCTAAAAGAGTATCTACTGAGCCTGCAACATTGGTATTACCTCCGGAATTAAGGTATGAAACCAAAACAGGCCTTAAAAGTGAAGAAGACTCAAGCATGTCATTGGATTTATCCAAGAAGTTAACAATATCGTTCTGACTGACCTTTTTAGAAGGATCTGTGGAGTTAGAGAGAAATTTATTATAGTTGGTATTATAATAAGAAATAAATGGATGCTGGGCTGCATCAATAGCATTACTCACTCCACCAAGTCTTTCTATCTCACTTTTTAATGCTTTTCCGAACTCAGTATTATCCTTATAATATTCTTTAATCTGTGCTAAGGCCGGGAGGATAAGCTCTTTTTTCTGCGAGCCTTCCTGTTGTTTGCTCATCAGGTCATTAACTTCATCAAGATAGATAACATCTTTGAGCTTATTATTCTGAACATCCATTTTAATGCTTACATTTTTGTTTTCCGAAACAAAGCTTACCGCATTATTTGAAGCCGGAAAATATACCTTCATCATCCCCATATAATGATTGGGGTACTTGAAGGTCCATGTATTGTTTTTGCTCTGTTCTTTGGTAACGATGATATCTTTCGACCCGTTTAGTGTATATAGAATGGCATCTTGATCTTTAAATTCTGCAGGAGCCTGAATTGTTACAGTAAACTGAGCCTGCAAAGAAAATGCAGATAATACTGCAGATAATATATAAATCTTTTTCATAAAGTAAAAATAAAAAAACTCTCTGACTAATCAGAGAGTTTAATGCTATTTTAATAAAATTTTAGGCTTTTTGGCTCTTCAATTTCTTTGTATAGTACATCATAAATACCACTGCAACAATGGATAACATATAAACATACATGTCAATAGGTGATGCAACCCCTCCAGGTCCTACCCCTCCGGTACCACCATCTTCTGGTGCTGGCGGTATTTCATCAGCTGCCTTGACCAGTAGGGTCCCAAAAAAGAATAGAGCAAGTACTAGTTTATTAATAGTTTTCATAATATTTATTTTAAGATTTTAGTGTTAACAGTTTCTCCTTTATCAGAAACAATTTTTACAACATAAGAATTTTTAATTGCTCCATTAAGCTCAATTACAAAATCCGTAGATGTATCAACTGCCTTTTTAGAGATAACTAGTTTACCGCTCATATCATAAACTTCAATATCTGCTTTTTTCCAGTTTGGATCGAATCTAACAATGTAGTTGGTAATTTCTGGATTGTATACCACCATTGTTCTTGAAGGTGTAGCAACTGTTTCTTTTGCGGCTAATACCACATTGCTTGGCTCACCATAATATAAATCATAAGATGCAACAGCATTAGGTGCAATACCATCCTGCGTTGCAGGCTGTACAGTACCATCTGATGCTTTATAGTAAAAGCCAATACCTGTAGATAACAAATGTGTTCCTGCAGGAACTAACTCCCCATTTTCTCTTATTTCAAATTTGTAAGACTTTACTTTACCTGTATCATAATTTACAAGTTTAACATTCTTACCTTGAAAGTTATTTTCATTGGCTTCATTAATGTATAACCAATATTTTGCAGTATAGTTTGTATCATAACCACCAGTCAAAGCTTCTTCAAATGTACCGATGATATTTTTTCCCGCCGTTGCCTGAACTGTAGTTGCTACAGAGGTCTGATGACCCGTAACAGCATTAGGTGAAACTACATAATAAGTTCTTGCAACTTCTTTTCCTGAAGCATCTAAGCCAATTACGCCAAGCTGTTTCACTGTACCATCGATGCTTTTTGCTCCATTTCTAGCAGCAGTAACACTATAATCAGTAGTTGCAGCTCTAACAGTCGAGCTAAATCTTCTTAGAGTATTAAAATTTAATGTCTGGGAAGAATTATCTCTCAACTTCAGAACAAAAGTCTGCATTGGCTTAATGATCATACCAACATCTCCAACTGGAACTCCGTTTACATCATAAGTCTGAATCAATGCTCCAGTGCTATAAGCATTCCCCTGCGAGCCTACGACTACAGTTCCCGGATCATATCTTACACCCCAGATATTGCTAATGTAGTTTCCATCATTAACAGCTCCAACACCTCCCGGTTCTTGCTGTCCTATTCTTGATAAATCAAGGTTAGTGAAGAAAGGGTTTCCAAATTGGTAAATATTCTTACCATAAGTAAGAGTCCAAGGAGTAATTGTAGTTTCGAACTGATCCTGCAGGTAAGTATTGTACCTTTCATTGTATCCGTTGATGGCAGTACCACCTGTCCCAAAATTAACATTCCCTGCATTCTGAAGAGTTACATTAGAAGCAAATGCTGCATAAGGACGGCCATTGAGAGTATACAAAGAACTACTTACATCTAAGTTGTTATTGTTAGATCCAAGCATGTAGTACGCAGAACCATTACTGGTTGTAAGGGATAAATTAGGATAGTGATCAGCTATAGCTGCAGTATTGTTCCATTTTAAAATTTCGTTTTGGCTTCTTCTTACAGTGCCAAATGTTTTACCCAATTCAGTGGATAAAGTACTCATGGTTTTACCAAAGAAAGGCAAACCAACCTGTTGATAATAGTTTCCGGCACCATGTTTTTTGGTCCGGAATTCCTTACTCACGATTCCAGTAATGTCGCTCTGGCTTAAACCATCAACATATAGCTGTCCGTAAGTAGACACATCGTCAGTAGCTGTGGGAGTATTAAGCCTTAGGATAATATTTCCGCCATCAGTTTTAGCTCCATTAGCAGTGTTTACTGTTCTTAAAGCATCTCCGGCTGCACCTACGATCATAACGTTTCCATGAACATCCAAAAGGCCATTACCTTTTGTTTGAACCCCTCCACCGCTATAAACTAGGGTGCCTTCGCTCACATACATATTAGCATTAGTGTCAACATGACATAGTATCTGCGCCTGAACAGAATAACTAATTGCTAAAAGACCTATAGCAAATAAACTTTTTCTCATTGTATAAATTATTTGTGTGTTAATACAATCTTCACCCGCAAAGGTAAGATTTTTTTTTAAAGAAAAAAAAATATTTTATTTATTAACAAAAATATTATCTTCAGTTAATATAATTTCTTTCTCTTCACCTATTGAAAACATATAGTCCTCCAGTACTTTTTCAGTTGTTCCTCTTAAGCCTCTGGCCCCCAATCCTTTTTCGATGGTCTCTTCTACGATCTTCTCAATAGCACCATCCGTAAATACCAAATTCGTGCCATCCATTTTGAAGAGTTCCACAAACTGATTGATAATGGAGTTCTTAGGTTCTTTCATGATCCTTACCATGATCTCTTTGGTGAGTTTATCAAGGTAAGTAATAATGGGAAATCTTCCTAAAAGTTCAGGTATTAAACCAAAAGAACGAAGATCGATGGCGTTAATATGTGTTAATACATATTCATCTTCATCCGTATTATTGATTTTCTCTGAACTGAATCCTATAGCCTGTTTATTCATCCTTCTTTCTATGATCTCTTTGATCCCGTCAAAAGCACCTCCTGCAATAAACAAAATATTTTGAGTATTTACTTGGATATATTTCTGATCCGGATGTTTTCTTCCTCCCTGAGGCGGAACATTCACAATACTTCCTTCCAGAAGCTTCAACAGTCCCTGCTGTACACCTTCTCCGGAAACATCTCTCGTAATGCTTGGATTGTCTGATTTTCTTGCAATTTTATCAATCTCGTCAATAAATACAATTCCTCTCTCTGCCTTTTCCACATCATAATCTGCTACCATCAGGAGTCTTGAAAGAATACTTTCCACATCTTCTCCTACATAACCGGCTTCAGTAAGAATAGTTGCATCTACGATACAGAAAGGAACGTTAAGCTCTCTTGCAATGGTTTTTGCCAGAAGAGTTTTTCCTGTACCGGTTTCACCTATCATAATGATATTTGATTTTTCCAGCTCTACTTCCCTGTTTTCGTCCTGAGCGTGAAGCAGTCTTTTATAATGGTTGTATACTGCGATCGAAAGCTGTTTTTTAGCCTGATCCTGTCCAATCACATATTGGTTAAGAAATTTTTTGATCTCTTTCGGTTTCTTAAGTTCGTCTATATTTGCTGCAGGAGAAGATCCTGTTTTAGAAACGCTGTCTTTTACAATAACATGCGCCTGTTCGATGCAGTTCTCGCAGATAAAGCCACTCTGCCCGGAAATAAGCATCTGTACTTCATTTCTTTTTCTGCCGCAGAAAGAACACTGATTTGAATTCATACTAAATAATATATGTTAAAGAAAATCGTAAAAAATTTCTTTTTTACGATTTTATGTTTTTAAGAATTAATAATTGAGTTTTGGATCTCTTTATATTCTTCGTCTGTTAATTTAAGTCTTTCATTTCTGAAATTCATGTCTTCCATCTTGTTTAAAGGAATAAGATGGATGTGTGCATGAGGAACTTCCAGCCCTACTACCGCTACTCCCACTCTTACGCAGGGAACAGCTTTTTTAATCTTTTTTGCGACCTGCTGGGCAAATCCCCAAAGGTTTTTATATTCATCACTTTCCAGATCAAAGATCAGATCAACTTCTTTCTTAGGAATTACCAGGGTATGTCCTTTTACCAAAGGCATTGCATCAAGGAGCGCTATAAAATGGTCATCCTCAGCAATTGTGTATGAGGGAATTTCACCGTTGATGATCTTTGTGAATATACTGCTCATTTTTTAGAAGTTAAATGTTAGAAATTAGAATTTATTCTGGATATTGATTATAGAGTGATGTCTAATACTTCAAAAGACAGTTTGTTTCCGTTTGGCAATGTAATATCTGCCGTTTCGCCTATTACTTTTCCAAGTAACCCTTTTGCAATCGGTGTATTCACAGAAATTCTTCCTGTTTTAAGGTCGCTTTCATTATCCGGCACCAGTGTAAATACCTGCTCCTGATTGGTTGCATTATTTTTAAGCTTTACAGTAGTAAGGATTGAAACCTTTGAAGTATCTAATTGACTTTCATCTATGATCTTGGAAGTTGCGATAATATCTTTCAGCTTGGAAATTCTCATTTCAAGCATTCCCTGAGCCTCTTTAGCTGCATCATATTCAGCATTTTCAGATAAGTCTCCTTTATCTCTTGCTTCTGCAATTTGCTGGGTAATTTTTGGTCTTTCTACAGTTTCTAACTGTTCCAGCTCAGCTTTCATTTTCTCTTGTCCCTCCTTTGTTACATAGCTTGCCATAATTTTCAAAATTTAGGTTTGGTATAAAAAAATAATCCGACATTTGCCGGACAATGTTTTACGTGTTATAATCGTTTAACTTTTACAAATATATAAAAATTTAAATTGAAATGAAAAAAACTTTTTCAATCCTACCTATTTTAATACTTCTGATTTTCAGCAATTTAACTATAAACTCATGTGGAAGCAGAGAAGATACCGTCAGTTGTTTTCCGAACAATCCTGTTAACGTAACCTTAAATCTGAATCTGCCCGCATATAACAATCTCAATTACGATGGAGGCTGGATTTATGTAAACGAACAGCAGGCCGGAACAAGAGGACTGATCGTGGTCCGGGTAGGGGATACTTTCAAAGCATATGACAGGAATGCTCCCCATATTTGTCCTGATGCGAATACCACCCTTGAAGTTAAAGACAATATCAGCATTCTGTGTCCTAAAGACAATACCCGCTGGATTCTGAGAACAGGCCAGCCGGAGTCAGGAGCTGCCACTTCCCTGCCTCCTAAAACATATCCTTACAACTATGACCCTTCCTCCAAAACTTTAAATATTTATTACTAGAAATGAAGATCGTTATACAAAGGGTTTCTGAGGCTCATGTAAAGGTAGATGGAAAGATTGTCGGTGAGATTGGAAAAGGATTGATGCTGCTCACCGGGATAGACGAAAATGACGAAAAGGCAGATGCAGACTGGCTTGTCCAGAAGATCTTAAATCTCAGGATTTTCGGTGATGAAGATGATAAACTTAATCTTTCTGTAAAGGACATTTCAGGAGAAATTTTGTGCATCAGTCAGTTTACACTAATTGCAGATTACAAAAAAGGCAACCGTCCTTCTTTTATTAAAGCGGCAAAGCCGGATAAAGCAATTCCTCTTTTCGATTATTTCAAAGAGGAGCTTGCCCAATCAGGATTAAAAACCGAGAGCGGAATTTTCGGTGCAGATATGAAAGTTTCTCTGGTCAATGACGGACCTGTAACCATTGTTATGGATTCGATCACGAAAGGCTGAAATGAACCAATGTAGATTAAAAGAATAAATCATTTTTACAATTTCACAAAAATGTGATTAATATTTCTCATTAAATTTATATATTTGGTTAACAACCATTTAATATCATATTATGAGAACAAAAATTAGACTTTTCACGCTATTTATTTTTATTTTTTTCTTTTCTTTCAGTCAGAAAAATGATAAGCTGACTCCTAACATTTATGTATGTTTTTCAAAAGATATTCATTCTGAGAAAATAGCACTTGACAAAAATCCGGCATTGGCAGATTTTGTTAAAACTAATGAGATTTCATTCGTTAATGATTTTGGTTTTAGCGACAGAAAACTTGATGAAATGATGAAGAACAGCAGAGCAAACGGTAACTCAGGTGAATCTGTCGAAAAGCTGAAACGTATTTTCAAAGTTAGCCTGCCTTCACAAAGTAAAGAGGAAACCGAACAACTGGTCCGTACTCTTGAAAAATTTCCGGAAGTGGAATACGTTTCAGTAATGAGCAGCACCCCGATCGAGCCTCCATTCATAAAAGCTTTCGTAACTACTCCGGATTTGGAAAACCTGCAAACGTACCTTAACGACAATCCGGGAATCAATGCAAAATATGCATGGTCCAGAGGAATTACAGGCCAGAATATCCGTATCCGCGATGTGGAATATGGCTTTTACAAGACTCATGAAATGCTTTCTAATCAAAATTCCATCCAATTGGAACCGGGATATTCTCCTAATTCCGGGCTATCCGGTAATAATTACCGCGACCACGGAACTGCTGTAGTCAGTATTTTAAGTTCTGTAAAAGACAATATAGGACTTTCGGGTGGAGCTTACAGTGCTTCTGAGATCAAAGGGTATATGGAATGGACAACTGTAGGCTACAACAGAGCAGCAGCAGTAAGCAGATCGATCAATGCTTCACAGGCCGGCGATATTATTTTATATGAAATGCAGACAGGCGGAAAAGATGGTCAGTATTGCCCGGCTGAATATGACAGTGTGATCTGGGACTTAACCAAAGCAGCGACAGACTCGGGAATTATCATCATTGCAGCAGCAGGAAACGGAAATCAAAATCTTGATGATCCTTTTTATGCCGCCTATAATGCAAGAGGAAACAGCGGAGCTATCATTGTGGGAGCAGGCTCTCCCAATACTACCCATTCCAAGTTAAGTTTCAGCACATACGGAAACAGAGTGGATGTACAGGGCTGGGGAAGTAATGTTTTAGCAGCTGGATATGGCTCGTATCAAAAATATGATAACGATAATAACAGAACTTACAATTATTTTAGCGGAACAAGCTCTGCTACTCCTGTTGTAGCATCAGCGGCAGCTTTAATTCAGGCTTATTACCGTCAGGCTACAGGTCAGTATTTAAGTCCGGCTGCTATGAAAAATCTTTTAATATCTACAGGAATTCCTCAGGGTGGTACTGTTGCTGGTCAGAAAATAGGTCCCCTTCCTAATGTAAAAAATGCCATCTTACAATTGGAAAACAACTTCTTTACGAAGAAAAGAGAGATCCCGGTTCCTTTGGAAATAAAGATTTATCCTAATCCTGTTACCCATTATGTTACTATTCATGGCAGTGAAGATAAAAAGCTGAATTTTGAGATTATTAATATGTATGGACAAACCGTTGCAAAAGGCTCCGCATCATCTAATGAAAAGATCAATACTTCCAATCTGCCGGCAGGTCAATATATCATCAATATTACTGAAGGACCAAGAAGAGTGGTTGAGAAATTCACTAAATTATAATCCAAATAAAAACGTCTTTCAAGTATTTTGAAAGACGTTTTTTAAATCAGTATTATACGATTAGTTTGCAGGAACGCTATTGAAATTAAGTGCTATTTTAAGCGTCATATCCGAACTTGTCTGGTTTTTCAGCTCATACACAGTTCTTACTGTAAGGCCGGTACTTTTTACCACCTCGTCTAAATATCCAGTATCATTAAGATCCAGATTTAAGCTGGAAGAATCTGTTGTAATGTTGGAACGGGATGCTATAAGCTTTTCGCCTGTTCCGTTGGAAGAAACATAAACTTTCACAGTTTTAAGTGCACTTAGGTTTCCACCTGAAGGAGAAACCACAGAAATTTTGGCATCGGATATTCTTACATCTTTGATCTTCGCATTATTATTCCCTCCAAACCATGTCTGTACATTCGTGGCCGTAGCCGTAGATGAAACTTCTTTATTGGCAGGCACTCCCGTAGAAACCAAAACATTGGCGGTATAAGGGAATGTATTCTGAACCAGTGACTGTACAGTTCCACAGCTTACTACTACTGCTGAAACTGCTGCTGTCATTAAAAATATATTTTTCATAATTTTAAACTTTAGTATTGATATTGAGTTTGCAGAAATTATACCAAAATGGTCAATCTTACTCAACACTTACATTAAAAACTCCTTTTGTGTTTCCGGAAGCCATATTACTTTTGCCTATGATAAGCCATACTTCGCCTTTGCCTTTGGTTTCATAGGTAATTTCTCTTCCGAATGGCCCGTCATAATCTCCATTTGGAAGCCTTATTTGATTAAATCTGATATTAAAGTCTTTTTCATTGGTCGAAATTTTTGCTTTAATACTAGGTTTGTCATAATGGGTCAGCTTTAAAACCAGCTCCTGACCGTCTTTTGTAAATTCTTCTCCCAATGTGAAAGGGAGCTGCGATGCATCTGCCGTTCTTATGATCTTGCCCTCTTTTTCACTTCTCATCACCCCTTTTCGCAGTACTTCTTTGGTGACAGGAGCATTGTTAATGATTGAATCTTTCTTTCTAAGGGCAGCAGAATCTTCTTTATCCGTAGAATCCGGCATTTCTGTGACTATAGCAGAGTCCCTGTCAGGGGTTTCTGTTACAGCAGGTTCTTTTTTACATGAAATAATAATTAATGGAATTAACAATAAGGATTTTTTCATAATACTTAATCTTTTAATGTTTCAAAGTAAAGGATTTTTGAAAGGAAAGGTTTGGACTTTTCTTGTTTGGCTTTTTCCAGTACTTTCTTTTTAAGCTGCAGATCGTTTTTTTCTTCTGCATACTTCAACAGTCCTCTTTCACTGAAGTTAATTTGTTCAAAGTGATAGTTTACTGCAAAATCTTTACGCTTCATATTCTGGGAGGTAATAATTCCACCCCAGTTCACATAACTGCATGCTAAAATTGTTCCATAAAAATACCAGATCATTGTATTGAACAGGAATGCATTTCTTTTTTTCTTCTGAATTTTAATGAAGGTAAGAGCCAGCCCGATGAGTGCTAACAGGAGAAAAGCAAACACGCCGAGTCTTTTGTAAGTAAATCCGTAACTGATAATATATTCGTAATTTTTCAATGCTGCAGAAAATACAAGAATGGCATTCAGGATGATCCAGATCTTGGCCAGAAGCTTCATCAGCTTAGCTTTAGGATCAAAATTGAAACCGGATTTAAAATAGAACATGATCACCAATACAGCCATAATGATAGACATAATTACGGCATTGACTCTTTCATGGGTCTCTTCTGAAAGCTGAACGGGAGTTTTTGAAATTTCATAAAACTGCTCATAATTGTAAGTAATAATAAAAAATACGAGTAAAATATTCAGGCAAAAAAAGGAAATGACACCGCTGGTTCTCTCTGCATCCAGATCAAGAAAGGAATACGTTGATTTCTGTACCTTATAATTATCCGGAAAATTATCATCCAGCATAGAATTCTTTTTGTATATCAACCTTTCTACCGCATAGTTCCAGTAATTGAAAGCAATAAAAAAGCCCAAAACCGAAAGAGCCAGTACCTGCCATATATTAATATCCAGCTCGTAATCTCTGAAGACAGCCGCAAAATGGTCGCTCCCCACAGAATATATCCCGAAAAATATAGAGATAAACAATAGAGGAATAAGGATGAACGCTAAGGTTTTCTGCCATACACCTGAAATATTCTTTTTCGGCAGCCATGAGTCAAAGCTGAAAAACCGGAAAAGTGAGGTAAAGCTGTTGATGATAAATACGGGAATAAGGAAAAGTATTTTCAGCTTCCTGTTTCTTGAGCGATAGCCTAATAACAGAAGGGAACTTACAACCGCCAGCAGGGACGGAAAGTCTCTGAACCATGCAAAAGCGAAACTTGACAAAATACTTGTAACGAAAAGTATCAGAAAAGTTCCGGTCCTGTTTCTTTCAGGAGTTTTAAACAAAGTCAGCACTGCGTAAACAATACCCAGAATACCGAGATTCAGTCCCATGTCCTGACCATAGAAGACAATGACAAACAAAGCGGCTGTAAGAAATATATAATGATGTGTTTTCATAATTGAGATTTAAGAATTAAAAGATTTAAACCATTAAAAAAGAATAAGATTTTCAGGACGTTAAGATGTATAAGGAGAAAGGTATTTCTACCAGGCTTAGAGAATTTTTTTTTCATAGTCGTTCATTAATATAATACCGGCGTTTCCTTCTGTTGAATATAATCCTTCAGATGGTCGAAATTCTGCCACAGCAGGCTTTCAAAATCCCAGTGATAAAATGGTCTCATACTCTGCCCTTTTCTGTATGCTTTCATATATAGTTTCATGTATTCCGGAAGAATAAATGTTCCCAATACAACGGCAGCAAGGAGATGGGCATTGAGCTTACCGTTTCCAAGGAGAAGATACTGCATGGCGATTTCATCTTCGAATTGGGTTCCGCATCCGGTAATCAGGTGATGTACATCATGGTTTTCCATTTTGGGAATCATTGAAAATCCGTGTTTTTTATAGAATTCTCCCAGTTTTCTTCCGAGAGAATCTTCCTGAAACTTGAGGAGCTGTTCTTCGTTGAACTGCCATTGTCTCTTTTTCTTTTTAAAATATTTTCTGTAAAGTTTCTGGGTTTTATCATAGACAAAAAGCAGAAATTGAACACGTACTTTTTTCATAATGTATTATTTAAATATTAAATTAATTCCTATTAAAGCGTAAAGGTATGCTAAGGGAATATTGATGAGAAGAAGACCAATAGCTTTGAGACAAGCTTTAAGTTTAGATTGACTGGCAATTCCATAAATCAATAATCCAATCACAAAGAGTAGGTTTACAATGGTTCCCCAAGTTAGGAGCATATAACCACAGGCTACAAAACCATCATTTTTTGTTATTAAATAGCCGAAAAGACAAATATTTCCGAGCAGAAAGCATAATCCGAAAATGTATTTTCCAATGTTTATTATTTCATGATCTTTCATCAATATCATATTTTAAGCTTGAGTTAAAGTAAAGACGGTAATTTCCGGACGTACCATAAATCTTATCTGAAAAGAATGGCCAATAGCCCGGTTGATGTAAAGCATTCTTCCGTCCTGGAGATTTATTTCCCCCGATATATACTTTTTATTTTCAACAGGAAGTACTGGAGTGATAACACCTGGAATTCTGCATTGCCCTCCGTGAGTATGTCCGCTTAAAATCCAGCCCTGGTAACCGTTCCATATATCTCTGTCGCAGGCATCTGGATTATGGCAGAGTATAATATTGGCTTTTGAGGGATCATAATCAGTCATTACTTCCTCCGGATGGAAATTAGGTGACCAGAGATCTTCAAATCCTATAAAATTCAGTCCGTAGCTTTCTTCACTGTTATTTTTAAGCATACTGATTCCAAAATCCCTGAGAATTTGACAGATATTTTCTGAGCAAATAATATCGTCCCAGTTCTTTCCGTAGTCATGATTTCCCAGTATTCCGAAGGTTGCCAGCTTTCCATAGACTGCCTGCTTCATTACCTTCTTCAGGTCTTCCTGCTCTTCTGCAGTTCCGTGGTTCACGAAATCTCCAGTGTAGACTACAAAATCCGGATTAAACTGTTGTGCTTTTTGAAAAGATTCGATCAGGAAATTCCAGTCGAAACGGTCTCCGACATGCAGATCTGATATCTGCATCAGGATTTTTCCCTCCAGGGATTCGGGCAGATTCTTTACGGGTAACTTTCTCTGAACAAATTCTACCCAAAAAGGCTCTATCTGCCACGAATACAGAAAAGGGAACGCGCTCACTGCTGAAAGCTGAAAAAGCCGCTTAAGAAAACACTTTCTTGTCATCATTTTTTGGTTCAGTTACAATTAACTTCCCGCGAAAGGAGTTCCGAAAATGCCTACTGCCAATTCTGCCCAGACAAGCAACAGCAATAGAAGAATGGCTCCGATTAACAGGGTTTTGTGCGTTTTATTTTTAATGATCCGCTGAATCAGATCGATGATAAAAGCAGTTCCAAAAAGCAAAACGGCACCAATTACAAAATCTACCGGTGACCAGTCGAATTCCTCAGAGAACCTATTCCCCCATAGCGGAATGCATAATAAAACTGCTGGTGTAGCATAAATAAGAACTGTTTTTTGTTTTTGTGTCATCATTTTTTTATTTTTAATAACGATAAAGTACTTTGTATTTCAAAGTTAATTTTCAAAAAAATATAGATTCTATCTTCCCAATAATTTTTCAAGCCCATCCAAATGTTCGTTAAAAGCCTGTCTTCCGTTCTGTGTGACACGATAAGAAGTTTTGGGCTTTTTGCCTACGAACTCTTTTTTCACTTCGATATATCCAGCTTTTTCCAAAGCATTGCTATGGCTCGCCAAATTGCCATCTGTGATATCTAAAAGTCCTTTCATTTCTGAAAAGTCAACCCAGTCGTTTACCATAAGAACGGACATGATACCCAATCTCACACGGCTTTCGAATTCTTTATTGAGTTGATTTATCTTTATCATAATAAGTCGCTAACTGCAGTTTTAGAGAAGCTGCTTTCACAAAAGCTGCAAATTTAATCTTTATTTATATTTTTTATGCATGATCAAGCCGTACACAATATGTAAAATCCCAAAACCAATGGCCCAAAATACAAGCCCCCATCCTAAAAAGAAAAGAGAGATCAATCCCAGAACGATTTGACAATATCCTAAATATTTAATATCTGTTAAGGTATATCGCTCTGCACTGACCAGGGCAATTCCATAAAATATTAATGTAGCCGGCGCTATCCATACAAATAGATGATGGAAAAGAAGGGCAAGACAAAATATTCCGCCTGTTGCCAAAGGAACTGCAAAAGTTAACAGTAAACGTTTGGTTGTACTATCCCAGATTTTCAGACCTTTCTTTTTGCTTTTATTGGCTGTGAAAATATATCCGCTCAGTAGGGCTGTCAGTAAAATTACTATTCCTACAATTACCAGCTCTCTAACCAATGCCAAGCCAAAGAAATTCCTGTCACCATCGAAGTAATCGATTCCTTCCCGCTGGAAAATAAAATAAACGTATCCTACACCGATCAGCGCAGCTAAGCCGGCAAAAACCCCGGACAGTCCGCTTAATGAAATAAATCTGGAAGACCGCTCCATCATGGAACGGATATGTGATAAGTCTTCGTAATAGTTTTTCGAATCCATAAAAAGAACTTTGAATTACAAAGTTATAATTTATTTTTAATCTGCCAATTATTTTTTACATTTTAATAATTTTTTTTCATATCCCATTCCGGCAATTGCTGACTTTAAGAAAGTACAATTCAACTTAAGAACACAGAAAAATTGCCAAAAATGCCCCTGTTATTTTAGGGGTCTGCACATTTTTATTAATGGCTTTCACAACTTTCCGTATTAAAGCTAGTTTCATCAATTCAGATATTATGAATACATTCTGTTTGCATGCGGCGGATTTGCTATGCTTGGTTTTGCCTTTCTTATTTCTTTACTGGTAGCGGAACCGACCGCCGGAACAAGGGAAAGGATGAAATCCATAAAAACAAATTATCAAGTATTGTTATTGGCTTCGATACGACAGAGTATGGTGAATACCTCACATTTACTGGCCTAGCAAAAAAAGACAAGATAAGAATTCTGGTTAAAAAGGAAGATTATTTCCGATACAAGCCAAGAACAAAAGTAGTTGTTATTTATTTAAAGTACAGTAAAACAGCAATCTCTATAAGTGACTTGTGATTACTCTACTCGCTTCTTTAAATCCAAAAATCTTAAGCCTTTACTCAAAATTTCACTTCTCTTACTTGAGGAATTTTATTGGTGTATACTACTTTCGTAAGCAATAATGCATTTTAAATTTTATTAAAGTGAAAAATTTACGTTAAAACAAATTATTTAACTAAAAATATTTAATAAAATACATAAAAAAAAAACCTTCATTAATTATTTAACATTAAATATTTAATAATTAACAAAAAATTAATATTTAAGATAAAACACCATTGTAGTTTTAAAAAAAAATAACATATTTGTACGAAATATTTATTAAATTTTGTTAATATGAATGTGAAACTAAAAATCCTATCTACTGCAGTAGTCTTTTTTACAGCCCAGGTTGTAACCGCGCAGAAAGATTCCACTAAAACTAAAGACATTGATGAAGTAGTAGTTGTTGCTTACGGTAAACAGAAAAGAGGGACAATTACTGGATCAAATGTTCAGGTAGATGCAGCAAAAATCGAAAATCGTCCTATTTCCAATGTTTTACAAGCGTTGGATGGGGCTGGAGCAGGTATTCAGATTGCTGCAGGTACAGGCCAGCCAGGTGAAGGTTCATCAATAAGAATCAGAGGAACGGGTTCTTACCTTGTTTCAAACGAACCACTTTTAATTGTTGATGGAGTTCCTTTCCCTGGAAACTTAAATTCATTAAATCCTAATGATATTGAGAGTTTAACGGTATTAAAAGATGCATCATCAACAGCTCTATACGGCTCTAGTGCAGCCAATGGAGTTATTATGGTAACCACTAAGAGAGGTAAAAAAAATTCATCAAGATTTACTCTTAATTCCAATACAGGTATAGTAAGCAGATTTGTACAGGAATATGACAGAGTAGGCGCAGCAGATTATTATGTACTTGCATGGGAGGCAATGCGTAACGGCAGAAGGATTACAAACCCTAACGAAACGCTTGCTGCCTCAAACGCATGGGCAAGCACTAATTTAATTTCCGGGAATCTAAAAACCAATGTCTATGATGTACCAAATGCCCAGTTAGTTATAGATGGAATACTTAATCCCACGGCAAAGTTGCGTTACAATGATTTTGACTGGGCTGCGCCTATAATAGGCGTAGGAATACGGCAAGACCATAGCATTAGTTTTTCAGGGGGAAATGATAAAAGTACATTATTTAGTTCATTAGGCTACACCAATGAAAAAGGATATATTGTAAAATCAAGTTTTGAACGTCTTAACTTAAGGATTAATGCAGATTCACAAGTTAAAGACTGGTTTAAAATTGGAACCAGCTTAAATGGTGTTATTACGAGCCAAGGTTTAGCTGTAAATGGAGCAGACAATAATTCTGCTTATATAAATCCTTATGCATGGACCCGTGGTATGGGGCCAATTTATAGTCCCTATCAGCATGACCCTGTCACAGGAGAAAGACTGTACGATGTTAATGGAGATGTTCTCTATGATGATGGTTCTCTACGTGGTGTTGATGCCGCTGCAGGTAGAAATATTATATGGGAAACATTACTAAATGATGACAGAACAAATTCATACAATCTCCAGTCTAATGTGTATGCTGAGTTTAAACTTTTACCGGAATTGATGCTCCGAACCAATGCGGCATATAACTTCAGAGGAACATTAAACAAAACCTATGGAAACAGACTCATCGGGGATGCTTTGGGAATTGGTTCTGCTTCCAGAACAATGTATCTGACCAGAGATTTTACATGGAACCAGGTATTAACATATAATAAAAAATTGGGAGGCCATGATGTAACTGTTCTTGCGGGACACGAAAATTTTGATTATAAACAAGATTACTTATATGGATATAAGCGAAATCAGGTGTTGGATAATTTTTACGAGTTTGGAAACTTTGTAGATAATAATACCCTTAACTCATATCTTAGAGAAAGAACTAAAGAAAGCTGGTTTACAAGATTGAACTATAATTATAATGAAAAGTATCTTTTAGAGGGCTCAATAAGATGGGATGGATCTTCCCGCTTTGCCACAGATGTAAGATGGCAATCATTCTGGTCAGCAGGTGCCGGATGGGTGATTTCAAAAGAAAACTTTCTGCAGGATAATAAATTCATCAATTTCCTAAAATTAAGAGGCTCTTACGGAGAAGTAGGCAACGATGCTTTAGATACCAACTACGCTTATCAAACCTTGTTTTCTTTAGGCTATAACAATGGTACAGAACCAGGAATTTTGCTTACCAATGTAGGTGATCCATTAATTACTTGGGAGACCAAAGCACAATCTGATATCGCCTTAGAATTTGAACTATTGAATAAAAGAGTACGTGGTACTGTAGAATATTATAATTCTGAAACCAAAGGATTACTTTTCCCTTTTCAAACGCCTGTAAATGCAGGTATTCCTGGTAATAGTATTGACAGAAATGTGGGTAACTTGGTAAATAAAGGATATGAAATCACTTTGAGCGCAGATATTATTAAGAATCAAAACATGAAATGGACCGTCTCTGCTTATGGAACTACATATAAGAATGAAATCACCAGCCTTTCACAAGACGAATTTATCAGTGGCACTAAAAAATTAATGAAAGGTAAAGACCTATATGCCTTTTGGCTGAGGTCATGGTATGGAGTGGATCCTGCTGATGGGGCACCACTATTTGTCTTAGATCAGGATTTATTTACTGATACTACAACAGCAGATATTAGAACGGTAAACGGAGTTTTGGTTACAACTAATCAGAATAAAGCCAAATATGCCTATCATGGATCTGCAATTCCTGATTTTTTTGGAAATTTTTCGACTACATTTAATTTCAAAAACTGGGAACTTTCTGCATCATTCAATTATCAGTTTGGAGGAAAAATATATGACACTAATTATGCAAATTTAATGGATGCCTACCCTCAGGGAGGAGCAGCACACACTGATATTTATAACCGTTGGACTACTCCCGGACAGATCACTGATGTACCTGCTCTAAATTCATCAACAGTAGCTGCTTCAAATGCTGCTTCATCAAGATGGTTGGTAGATGCCAGTTATCTACTGTTGAGAAATGCCTCAATAGGCTATAGCTTTAATCCTGGCATTGTGAAAAGCGTAGGAGTCAGCAGCTTAAAATTGTTCGTGAGTGGAGAAAACCTTTGGGTTAACAGCAAAAGAAAAGGTTTAGAGCCCTACTCAACATTTAATGGTACTGTAAGTAACAGATATTCACCTTCCAGAATTATTACTTTTGGTTTAAGTACAACTTTTTAAAATTATCAAAATGAAATTTATTACAAATAAAGCACTTTTAATTTCCGGTCTTTCCATACTAAGTATTTTATCATCATGTGAAAGAGACGATCTGGAGAAAGATCCAACTGAAGCAGCAAGTGAGCTTTTGGTAACTTCCAGTTTAGATAACTTAAATATTGCCATTAATGGGATGCATAGAAATATGTATTACAGACAAAACAGCAGCCAGGGACAGAATGGTGCTACCGGAGTAATGATTTATATGGATGTAATGGGAGAGGACTTGGTTTTCCCTACTACAGGTAACGGATGGTTTGTAACCACGCTGCGATGGCTGGATAATGCTAATGCCAGTTCTGCAAATTTATTTTATCCATACGATTTTTTCTATGGACAGATAAGAATTACAAACATTATTATAAAGGCAGCTCCTAATCTTTCGGGAGATCAGGTACTGAAGGATAAGGTAATGGGCGAAGCTCATGCTTTCAGGGCTTATTGCTATTTTATGCTTGCTCAAATCTATGCAAAAAGATATGTAGAAGGAACAACGAATTCGCAACCTGGGGTACCGCTTAGGCTGGATGATTCTTTCAATCCTATTCCAAGAGCATCTTTAGAAGAGGTTTATGCTTTAATAAACTCAGATTTGGCACAGGCTTACGGTTTTCTAAACGGTAAAACAAGGTCGGATAAATCTCACTTCAATGCGAATGTTGTAAGAGGTCTAATGGCAAGGGTGGCTTTAGTACAAGGGAAATATGCTAACGCAGCTCTATACGCAAAAGAAGCAAGACAGGGATTTGCATTGATGAACAATACTCAGTATAAATCAGGCTTCAATAGTTATTCTAATTCAGAATGGGTGTGGGGCTACAAACCAATTGATGCCACAACCGACTTTTTTGGAAATTTTATGGGTTATATGTCCAGAAATTATAATTCAACACAAATTAGACAGGCTCCTAAAGTTGTCAATAATTTATTATATGCGCAGTTTCCGGCCACTGATGTGAGAACACAGGTTATTGATCCTACTGGATTGCATCCTACACTGCCGTTAGCTTCTACCTACAGCAAATTTCCTTATACTTCGCAAAAATTTCTTTCTGTAAATGCATCAGGAGCTGTTGATAACAACACAAGTCTGGGTGATATCCCATTTATGAGAGCTGCAGAAATGTATCTTATCGAAGCTGAAGCATTGGCAAAAGACAATAAAGAAGCAGATTCTAAAATTGTATTTAATGAGTTTACAAAAAATAGAAACCCTGCATATACTGGTGCTACAACTACAGGTCAGGCTTATATTACTGAAATTTTAAACAGCAGAAGATTAGAACTTTGGGGAGAAGGCTTCAGGTTCCTTGACTTGAAAAGATTGAATCTTCCTTTAGACAGGACAGGTGCCAATCATGTGTCTGCTGTTACTAATAATTTAATGACTGTCCCTGCTGGAGACAAGCGATGGACATGGTTGATTCCTCAGGCAGAGATCAATGCATCTCAAGGATTGGTAAAGCAAAACGAACTTTAATTCAACATTCATATTAACTGCAGAGAATCCGTTTCGTAATTGAAGCGGATCTCTTTTTTATTAAAAATCAAATTTTTAATAAAAAGAAAGGTTACCTTTTGGATAACCTTTCTCTTTTTATGTTAAGCAAAATTTACTTTGCTCTCAATTTTTCTTTAATTGATTCAATATTTTTCTTCGCAGAGTCTTCAAGAATTAAGCTTGCGCTCATGTGGATTCTTGCCGGCATCAGTTCATTGAAATGATCTGTCCCTTCCCAAGAAACTTTTTTAATTAAAGCTAACGCATCGCTGCTTCTGGAAGCCAGTGTCTGCATGAACTTATCTAATTTGGAATCCATTTCTTCAATATTTTCGGACACAGAATGATAAACATTATGCTGTTCTGCCCACTCTGCCGATCTGAAATCCGCGTCAATAGCCATTGCAGAGAACTGTGATTTCCCGATTTTCCTTTCTACATAAGGTCCGATCACGAAAGGCCCAATTCCTAAATTGATTTCTGTAAGCGCTAATGCCGAATCTTTAGTAGCAAAACAGTAATCTGCTCCACAAGCAATTCCTACTCCTCCACCGGTTGTTTTTCCCTGAACTCTTACTACTACTATTTTTCCGCAGTTTCTCATTGCATTCAAAACTTTTGCAAATCCACCGAAAAATTTTGTAGATGCTTCCAGCTCTTCAATAGCTAAAAGCTCATCGAAACTTGCTCCTGCGCAAAACGCTTTTTCACCTTCACTTTTTACTAAAATAGCTTTTACTTGTTCTTTAGCACCTTCATCCAGAATCGTCTGGGCCAGCTTTTCTAAAATGGCACCAGGAAGGGAGTTACTTTTTAGGGTTCCGAAGGTAATTTCGGCAATATTATTTTTAATTTCTGATACTACGAATTCGTTCATTTTTTATTTTAATTAGATTGTTACAAAAATACTAAATACCAATCTTCCTGAGCAAATTATAAGGGCTAAATTACGATTAAACGGTACATATCTACTCTCAAATGAATTCTCTGTAAAAGGAAATACAGATATCTGTTACGTATAAATACGGACTCCCCGATTTGGTATTTTCTACTCTAGCACTGTCTTCTTATATATTGTTCCTTTGGCTTATAAAAACTAATAGCACAGGCGTAATCCGAAAAGCCAAAAGAGAGTAGGAAATTTTAACAACTGAAAAACTATTATCATGGAAGAGTATATAGGAATTGTAAAGCTATTTGCTGGAAATTTTGCTCCTAGGGGTTGGATGTTCTGTGACGGAAGCTTACTAAGAATCTCAACTAATTCTGCATTATTTTCAATCTTGGGAACCATTTACGGCGGTGACGGAGTCACTACTTTCGCCCTTCCAAACCTAAAAGGAAGAATGGCCGTTGGTGCCGGGAATGTGAACAGCAATGAATATTATCCTTTGGGAGTCGTGGCAGGAACTACACAAAATACGATCATGGCACAAAATCTTCCAAGCATTGGGTCTGGCTTTCAGCTGAAAGTCGCGAATGCCAATGCAACCTTGCCTGCTCCATCTGTTAACACTTCCATTGCGATTACAGGAAACCAGATAGGAAGAGATTTTACGGCGATTCCAAGCTTTGTACAGGCTGATCCTGATACAGCTCTTAATCCAAGATCTATATCCTACGTCGGACAAAATCTTCCAATGAATAACATGCCACCTTATTTAGGGCTTAATTACATCATTTGTGTTGAGGGAATTTATCCTCCACGTGATTAAAAAACAACTTATTTAAAACCTAAATCATGAAAAGATCTATTTTTTTAACTATCTGCAGTCTGTTCATATCTTTCTTTTCTTTTGGACAGACGAGTACAGAGCAATTTGAAACGGAATCTCACGGAAGTTCGAGTTTTACCGACAATGGGGTAATATTTAATGTTATCTCCCATGTAGGAACTTTTGATATTCAGGCTAACTACCCGGGTACAGGATGGAACGGAACATCTGTTGACAACAGGTATATTGACAACTCCAACGATGCTGCATCGCCGCCATCTTTCAGTATTAAAACCACATCAAACCTGTTTAAGGTCAACCGGTTCTGGATGTATCTTTCTGCTCTTAATCTGGATTTGACGGTGCAAGGAACGTTGACCGTTACAGGAAAATTGAGTGGAGTAACCAAATTTACCCAGACAAAAACTACAGGTTTTGCTGCTTCCATGACCCCTACGAACGGATATACCCTTATTGATCTCACCAATTTAAACGGCCAAAATTACTCAAATATCATTATTGATGAGCTAAGAATTACGCTAGGCGGAAACTATCGATATGCAGGACTGGATGCTTTCACATGGGTAAAAGACACGGGTATTGTACTGGCAACGAATGAAATTGTTTTTTCACAAAAAGGTATGAGCATTTATCCAAATCCTACCAGCGGAGCTCTTTCTATTCAGGCAGAAGATAATACGCCGGCTGAAATTTACAGCCAGGATGGGAAATTGCTTAAAAAACTTGATATGAAGAAAGGAACCAATCAGGCAGACATCTCGGAACTCCCGAATGGCGTTTACATCCTCAAAACTTTATCAGGATCTTCGAAAATAATTAAAAAGTAAAATTCCAAAACTTGTTTGTACCACGAAAATATTCTAATGCATAAATGAAAATTTCCTTGATTATTCAGGGGAATTTTGTTTTTTCAATGTCAAAATATATTTGTCAATGTACAGCTGTTTTTCTTTTGTTTTATACTGTTGAATATATCTCGGATGTTCAAGAACGGTCATTTTTTCAAACAGCTGAGCTTCTTTATTCAGTGCCGAAATAAATTCTGAATTCTTTTTACCGAGAACAAAAACTTCGGAAGTATCCACACCCAGACTGATATGCTTCTTCAGAGAATCGATCATAAAATCTTTTACGGACTCAAAGAGTGTTCTATCATCATAATAATTGGCGTTCATCCAACCGGTTTTTGTTTTTCGTACAATAGCCAGCGGAAAGGGTGAATTGATATAAACATCTTTGTAAAATTCCTCTGCTCCTCCATATTCTGTGATCATATCATACATGAAAACCGAAGAAACTTCATGAGTACGGGCCGATTCCATTGTAATTCCACAGACAGCTTCCAGCCTTTTGGTATCGGTAAACGGAACGCCCGTCACTCCTGCTCCATGCCGGCTGGGATTGATCCCTATCAGAAATTTCCTCGGGCTAAAATCATTATAGTATTTGTGATAAAATTCCTCCATGACGGTCATCGTTTCCGGATTGTCCAGATACGGATTCATAGCTTCAAAACCTTCAGGAAGGTTTCCTGAAAACTGAAGGTTTTTATTGAATTCTATGACTTTATCGGCGAACGTTTTATTCATCCTCTTCATCTTCATCATCAGACAATGCCAGTTCAATATCGATAAACTGAATATACAGTCCGCAGATTTCCCCTTTTTCATCGTATGCGAAATAAACAGGATAACCTCCATCTCCAAAACCGCTTGCAAACATAGGAATATGATACTCTGTATTGGGAATTTTCCAGTTGATCCAATCTCCCAATTCTCTCTGGTTTTGCGGATGCTCTTTGTAACTCTGTGCAAACTGCCCGGCAAAATAATCATCGTAAACATTTTCTACATTCACTTCGGTAAGAAACTTATCAAAATGAGGAAGCACTTCTGCATCGGTAATACATCCCAATCCCGCATCTACCATGAATCCGAAGTAGTCGCCTTCATTTAAATCTTCAAGATTTTCTATCCCGATCAGCGCTTCTCTGTAAAGAACCGGCTTTTCTTTGGTAAATTCCACTTTCACAGCAGCATAACGATTGCCCCATTCTTCTGATTTTACCACAGCAATTTTCACAGGAAAATCTCCTTTCGGGGCCTGTACGAAATAGGGTTTTTCTCCTGCATTTAAAAAGACCAACGGATCTCTTACAATTACTTTTCCGGACGGCAGGGAAACATTCCCGATCTCCATGACTTCCATTTTCTGCTCCAGAATTTCATCCGAGGTAAAATAAGTTTCCAAATCTACGGGACAGGTAAGAATATCTTTTACCTCTTCCCATTTTTGCATCCAGCTTTCGTTCATTGTTTTTATTTTTTGTGATCTGATTTAAAGTTTAAAAGTACCTGTTTATTTATTCACCGTCAAATTCTTCTTCAGATTTCAACCCTTTTATGAAAGTTTCAAAGTCTTTGGCCAGAAATATCTTTTTATAATCAGCTTCCTGATCAATGTGAACCACTTCCGGCTCACCGTCTTTTCCGCACTTGGAATAATCCAGCAAAACCATATCATGCCCCGCCGAAGGACAATCACAGATGTAAATACCGATTGCAGGATATCCCCATTCCTCAATCATAAACTGACTTCCAAGTTCTCCACAGATGGAATAGGTTTTCTCTCTTCCGATACCCATAATTCCGGTAATCGCAATATGATCATCCGCCCATGAATTTTCTTCTGATGTAGGAAAGCAGGATTTATCAACCAATCCGCCATTCTGCAGTCTCATCAGTTCTATATAAGAAGCCGGAAGTTTGTAGCCAAGCTCTTCTTCTACGGAAGCAATGAGCTCATCATCCGGAAACGGTTCGATATAATCTCTTACAGAATAGCTGCTTTCGTTCCAGAAATCCGTAAAGTCAAAGTCTTTGAAAAATTGTAGTTCCATATTTTGTCTTAAATAAGTAAGATTTTGATTGTACTGTAAAAGTAATTATCATTTTTAATAAAACCTTTTCCTGGACTAAGATTTTTAATGCAGCAAATATCCTTGGCAAGGATTCCAAGAAACTTAGATTAAAACTCATAATCAAGATCAACAACCTTTTGATGTGACAGTATAAAATTTTCTCTGTTATCAAATAATTCAATAACCTCATCCCTTTTCAATAAAGTTTTCGAATCACTCAAAATAGATGGGTAAGAGGAAAAATTGTATTTTGAAAACTCACTCGTTAAAAAATGATTTTGTGGATTTTGATGAATATACCTCACTGCATTAATTAAATATTGATCCGACATGATCAATTTTCTTTTAAATGGAGATTCAATAAGAGCTCCGTGTCTTTTATTTTCTTTGTTAAAAGCCTGAGAATAAGAATTGAAAACCCGGGCAAAATGTTTTGAGAAAATATTCCGAGGTGAATAAAGTCCGTTGCAGGCCTTGTCAAGGTTTTGAACCTTAACAAGCTTATTTAGTTCAAAGTTAGATTTTACCTTAACTAAAAGATGAAAATGATTAGGCATGAGACAATACGCATACACATCACAAACGGGAATAAGAAATTCAGATATTTTACTGAGAAAGAACAAGTAATTCCGATCTGTTTTAAAAATATTCTCTCCGTTGATTCCACGATTATAAATGTGATAAAAACGATCTGCTTCTATTGGAGTAGTTCTAATATTTGTCATCGTATTTTGTGTTTTTGTTTAACCCTTAATTCTTTTATCCTTGTCAAGGTTTTGAACCTTGACAAGGATAATAAAAAAAATCCCTTTCAGTAAAACCGTAAGGGACAATAAATTTATATTTTATTTTAAGAATCAGCACATATATAACATGCTCTTGGAATATCCGGCCATCTTCCAGGGAGACAACAACTTCCCGGAGGGCAAGAATTGGGCAAACAAGCCCAGTTTGGACCGGCACCTTTAACAGATCTCAATTGGTTTCTTGAAAGTTTTTTTAAATTTTTCATAGCAATTAGTTTTTAATGTTTTTTTCCTACTCTATATGCTTTTCGGATTTCGCCTATTAAAGTTACTAATTTTAATATAAACTTTATTTTAAGCAGTTGACTTCTTAACCCTTGTCAAGGTTTTGAACCTTGACAAGGACCATAAAAAATCCCTTTCAGTAAAAACCAAAAGGGACTATAAATTTAAGTTATATTTTAAATCAAATCAATCCGAACTGCTCGAAGTGGTGCGTAAAATGCTTTTTGTGCATCAGCTCCCACATTTCTTTATTCAGTTTTCCGAACACGAAGTTCATATGCTCAGCCTGTGGATTTTCTCTGTAATAGACTGTAAATCTCTGTAAGTTATCCAGGAAAGACTGCTTGGCAGCATCCAGATTTTTATGCTTTAATTCCAGTAAGGTTTCATCTTCAGCCAGGAATGGAGCAGGGAAATCTTTCGGCATTTTTCTATGGTTATAAAGAGAGTCCTGCCATTTTTCCAATTGCTCTTCCGGTGTAAAACATTTGTCAGCTTCCGGTTCGCCTAAACTTACCAGAACTCCATGTTCCAGATGTTCAATCATTTGCTGAGGAGACATTTTTCCCCAGTTTGTCGGTGCGCTTTCTGTTAAACCACCCAATATTTTCTGAACATTTTTCACATTCAGATCGATGAAAGGAGATTGTTTTGCCACCAATGTTAAGATCGTCGCTACACAAACGATCTCATCTCTCTGGTTTACCACTTCCACCAACCATTTTACAACGCCGGAAGGAATGTTTCTTCCTTTTACGCCTCTGTTTATTTTTTCTTTTGCCGTTAAATAAACGGTGATCGTATCTCCTGCATATACCGGTTTAAAGAATGAACAGTTTTCCAAACCGTAGTTTGCAATAACAGGTCCTTTTTTTCCTGAAACGAACAGCCCTGCTGCTGCAGAAAGGATGAAATATCCGTGGGCTACTGTTTTATCGAAAATAGTTCCGGTTAAGCTTGTAGCATCGGTATGGGCATAGAAATGATCCCAAGAAACGTTGGAAAAATTAACGATATCTGCATCAGTAACCGTTCTTCCGGCCGTTTCCAATGAATCTCCTACCTCAACTTCTTCGAAATATTTCTGGAACGGATGCTTGTCTGAGAATTTTTTCTCTGCACCCTGCTGATATACTTTTGTAATTGCTTTCAATACATCCGGAGAACCCTGAATCGCTGTTTTCTGAAGAAAGAAATGAAGACCGTTCAGTCCGCCCATCTCCTCGCCTCCACCAGCTCTACCGGGACCACCGTGCATCAGTGTAGGCAGCGGTGAACCGTGACCTGTACTTTCTTTGGCGTTATCTCTGTTCAGAACAAAAATTCTGCCGTGCTGGGAAGCCATTTTCCATGAAGTTTCTGCGATAAAGGTTTCGTCGTGGGAAATAATAGATCCTACCAAGCTTCCTTTTCCTCTTTTAGCAAGAGCCGCAGCTTCTTCGGCATCTTTGTAAGGCATTAACGTAGAAACCGGTCCGAACGCTTCTACATCGTGAGAGATGTTTTTCTCGAAAGGTTTATCGTTTAAGAACAGTTTCGGGCTCATGAATGCACCGTTATCATAGTCTGCATCTACAAGTTCATGTTTTCCGTCGTAAACTAATTCTGTTTCTGATTTTAAAATATTTACTTTTCTAACGACCTCATCGTACTGCTGTTTTCCTACCAGTGACCCCATTCTGGTTTCTCTGCTCAACGGGTTTCCGATTTTGGTTTGATCTAAAGCTTTAGATAAGGCATTCTGAACATCTCCGATCAGGTGTTCAGGAACAATAATTCTTCTGATCGCTGTACATTTCTGACCTGCTTTTGTGGTCATTTCATTACGTACTTCTTTGATGAAGAGATCAAATTCCGGAGTTCCCGGTTTTGCATCCAAACCTAAAATGGAACAGTTCAGGGAATCTGCTTCCATATTGAAACGCACTGCATTTCCTGCGATAGATGGCATTGATTTCAGTTTTCTTCCAGTATGGGCAGAACCGGTGAACAATACGGAATCACCATCCTGAACATAATCCAGTATATTTCCCGGCTCACCGCAAACCAATTGAAGGGCACCTTCCGGAAGTACTCCACTTTCGATCATATCCTGGAAAACAGCATTCGTCAGGTAAGAACCGTAAGGAGATGGTTTTACAATAGAAGGAACACCTGCCAACAGGGATGTTGATAATTTTTCCAACATTCCCCAAACCGGAAAATTGTAGGCATTGATCTGTATAGAAACCCCTTCACTTGGTGTAAGAATGTGAGTTCCCAGAAAAGTTCCGTTGGCAGAGATTTTCTGAGTTTCGCCATCCACCCAGAACGGAGTGTTGGGAAGCATTCTTTTTGCCAATCCGGAATAGGTAAAGAAAGTACCGAAACCTCCTTCTATATCTACCCATGAATCTGCGTGGGTAGCTCCAGTTTTATATGATAATTCGTAATATTTTTTCTTTCTTTCCAAAAGATAAAGAGCCACTTTTTTCAGCATCTCTCCTCTGTCATAAAACGTCATGGAAGAAAGGTTTTTGTAGCCTACTGTTCTTCCGTAGTCAAGAGCTTGTTCAAAATTAAGCCCTTCTGTATCTGAAACAGCAACCTGCTCGCCTGTAACGGCATTGTATAAAGGAACTCCGTTTCCGGTACCTTCTACCCATTCTCCGTAGATGTAATTTTTCAGTTTTTCCATATTATTTTTAACTTTTTATTTCTTTTTAATGTCTTAAAAATCCTACTTTTCTTTAAACCTTATAGGGTTTTAAAAACCTATAAGGTTTGCGAACCATTTATTCTAAATTCATAAAATCATATTCTACACTAGATTTATGATAACCAAGGAAGTCCTCTTTTGAATCGAAGTATTTCAACATTTCTTCTCTTTCAATGCTACTAGGCTTTTCCACATTTGTGTAAGAATTATATGAAGAGTATTTCCATTTTTCAGCCTGACTGACAAAACCAAGATGTACAGGATTATTATGAATATAATGCAATAATTTAAGCAAATATTTTTCATCCTGAACTCTCTTCCTTCTCAGGAAATCTAGAAAGAGAGTCCCCTTTCCTATTATACCTTTTGTTGTAGGCTTTAGCATAGCTATTCAGAAAATTACTGAATGGCTTCATTAAATATTGATGCTCATCATCAATATTATCAGCAACTAAGTCTTTAAATCTTATTAATAAATGAAAATGATTTGGCATCAAACAATAAGCATAGATTTCTGCTACTGGAATAATATATTTTAATAACCTAGCCAGAAAATACTGATAGTTACTATCCTCTACGAATAGCAAATCTTTTCCGTTGGCATGCGAGTATATATGATAAATATATCCGGACTCAAAATGCTCTGCGATGGTCATTTCTTCTTTATTAATTCTAAAGTTTATTTTTTAACAATGAGTTGTACTATTTTCCTTCCTGCAACAAACAGTAACAACAGAATAAGGGAAAAATCCAGGATCAGGACTGCATCCACAAACAGGGTATATAAAAAATCCTCCTGTTTCAGCTTTCTGATCACTTGTTCTGATTCTACATGTTCCAGTGCATCGGAAATACCCATTGATTTCCATAACAGATAGAACCCCGCATAATTGATCCCGACTACGGCAATCAACAGGAAAATCCAATATTTCTTTAGACGATCTATCATTTATCTCTTTTTCTGAAGAAGCTCCAAGGCTTCTTTCAATGTATATTTTTTGTATTCGATGCCTCCTGCATCTTTAGCGTAATCTTCGATAGTTCTCCCAAATCCGGAATTCTTTCTCAGTTCGTTGACATACTCCGGATCTTTTATCGGCCATACAAATGAAAGGGTTTCCGTTTTTCCGTTTTTTGTTGAAAAAACGGAACGGATCTGCGTTCCATAGATCTGCTCTTTGTTTTCGTACATCAGCTTTCTGTCCATCATCATAGCATAAAGTCTGAACGGAAGTTCTTTTTCATCAGCTGCTTTTTTGATCAGAGGAAGGTATTTCTCAATTTTAGGGGAATGCTGGATAACATACCATACAGCATAATTCTCAGGTTCACCCACCATAGATTTTCCGGGATAGCCATATTTTTCAATGATCTTCTCAACTTTAACAAGATTCTTCTGATCTTGATCGTCCATCAATTTGATAAGCCCCGTACTCACGTCTTCTGTAGAGAGGTTTTTCTCTTTTATGATTCCTGCCTTTCTTTCGGGTGTAATGTTGGATTGTGTCAGCTCACGGTAGATCTGATCGTCTTTATAGATCTGCGCAAGCTCTTTTTTGAGCTCAAGGTTGAGTGGTTTTTCTTCAGTTTTCTTATCACCTCCAAACTTTAACACTTCATCCAAAGTATAATTTTTAAAAACAAAACTCTTTCCGTAAAGACGCTTGGCATAACGTTCCACCGTATCGTCAAAACCGGCTTCTTTCCTGAGTTTGTTTACATTTTTAACATCTTTAATAGGCCAGATAATAGGCTCGCTTTCTTTTTCTCCGTCGTGAGAAGAAAACCCCTGAGTTCCGTAGATCTGCTCTTTTCCATCATTCATTAATTGTCTGTCCAGCATCGTGGCATACAATCTGAACGGAATTTCTTTATGATCAGCTGCCGCTTTAATTAGGGGCATGTATTGATTGATTTTAGGGGAGTGCTGAATAACCAACCATATGGTTTCATTTTCCGGTTCCCCTACCAGAGATTTTCCGGGATATCCATATTCAGCAATGATTTTTTCAACTTTTTCAAGATTGATCCTATCCTGCTCGTCCATCAGTGACCATAATCTATCCGTAATATCTTCCTTACTGAGATTTTTTTCTTTCATGACCTTTTCCTTTTGCTCCTGGGAAACGTCAGACTGCATCAGTTCACGGTAAATTTGATCATCTTTTTGAATCGTGGCCAATTCATTTTTAAGCTTTACATTAATTTCCTTATCCTGCTTTTTCTGAGCATTGATCAAAACTGAAAAGAAAATGGCAAAAAATAAATATCTCATGATTCGTGTTTTAATGGTTACTTTTTGGGCTCTTTATACGGGAATAATTTTACCAGACCTTCATACAAACTTCTGTGAAGAATGGTAGCATGATTGTCTGTTTCCATTACTTTATATTCCACGGTCCAGTTCTTTTTACCTGCCTGCTTCAATACATCATAAAGAGATCCTGCATCTTTTACCATTACAGGATGTTCGTCTTTTCCTACAGAAACGTAAATAAATTTCTTCGTATCCGGGATTTTGGAAAGCCATTGCGGAGCCTGTTTCAATAAACTTTGATCATCCCACCACAAACTTGGGCTGATGATAAAATAATTATTGAACATTTCCGGCTTTTTGAAAAGGATTTCTGTAGTAAGAAGCCCACCCAGTGACTGTCCGAATACATACTTCTCTGTTGTTTTATACTGCTTTCCTATGTAAGGAAGTAGTTCTTTATCCAGAAAATCAATAAACTTATCTGAATGCCCTGTCGTAGGATAATCCTGCTGTAAATCTTTCAGATCTGTATGAAAGGTAAAATCTCTCTTTCTGTCGATATTAGCGATTCCTACCACGATGGTTTCCGGCATGGCATACATTTGATTAAAGAACTGTACTAAACCGGAAACGTGGATAAAATCTTCATTCATTGAGCCATCCAGCAGATAGATCACCGGGTATGATTTTGTTTTATCAAAACCCTGTGGCAGATAAATATTTAAAGTTCTGTCTTCATTTAAGATCTTAGATTTAAATGTCCTTACCTCTCCGATAGTCAAAGGTTTTACTTTTTCATTCTGGGCTAAAACCATGAATTGAAAAGCAAACAGTATACTACAGACAATGAGCATCTTTTTGATCATATTCGTTTTCATTATATCATAAAACCTTATAACTTTGCATAAGGTTTAAAAGTTTATTTTAAATCCGCCCAGATACTGTAATCCACAGTTTTGGTAGCGGTCTGTTCTACATATTCTGAGAACGGTTCACATGGCAGAATAGCTTCTTTTCCTTCTCTTGCCAGCTGTTGATACAGTTTGGTTCCTTCTGTTTTCCAGTGGATCATTTCATCGGAAACATCCCGGATAATTTTTGCAGGACTTCCCACAATCAGTTTTCTTGGTCCGCAGGTGAAATTAGCCGGAACAAAAGCCAATGCTCCGATGATGCATTCATCACCGATAACAGCTTTGTCCATTACTACGGAGTTCATTCCTACAAGACAGTTTTTACCGATATGCCCGGAATGGATGATGGCACCATGCCCGATATGCGCAGACTCTTCAAGTATGGTTTCGATATTCGGGAAAACATGAAGGGTACAATTTTCCTGAACATTGGCTCCATCTTTAATGATAATTTTCCCCCAGTCGCCGCGGATCACAGCATTGGGTCCGATATATACTTCTTCACCGATTTCCACATTCCCAATGATCACCGCCTGCGGATGAATATAGGCAGAGGGCTTGATGATGGGGCGGATACCGTGGTATGAGTAGATGTTCATAAAATTTTTGTTAAAAATTTAATTTAACAATGTATCAGTGTAACAATGTATCAATCTGAACATTCCGAGATCATATTAATTGTTATACTGATACATTGTTATATTGTTACATTATTGAAAAAATTACATTTTTTCAATGACCATTGCATAACCCTGTCCGACACCGATACAAAGGGTACACAATGCATATTTCTTATTTTGTTTCTCCAGTTCAATAGCGGCAGAGCCAATGATTCTCGCCCCGGAAACTCCCAGTGGATGGCCAATGGCAATAGCTCCTCCGTTTGGATTTACTCTTGAATCATCATCTTTTAAACCTAAGCTTCTGGTTACAGCTAATGCCTGTGCTGCAAATGCTTCGTTCAGTTCAATGATGTCCATATCGTCCAGTGAAAGGTTTAATCTTTTTAATAGTTTCTGTGTAGCTTCTACAGGTCCGATTCCCATAATTCTGGGTTCCACCCCAGCTACGGCAGATCCTAAGATCTTAGCTTTTGGTTTTAAACCATATTTTTTTACGGCTTCTTCACTGGCCAAAATAAGAGCTGCTGCTCCGTCATTCATTCCCGAAGCATTTCCCGCGGTTACGGTTCCTTCTTTTCTGAAAGCAGGACGGAGTTTTCCTAACCCTTCCATGGAAGACGTAGGTTTAATAAATTCATCCTGATCAAAAATTTTAGGCTCGCCTTTTTTCTGAGGAATTTCAACTTTTACAATTTCTTCCGCCAGTCTTCCGCTTTGCTGAGCTTTTGTAGCTTTCTGCTGAGACCAAAGGGCAAATTTATCCTGATCTTCTCTGCTGACGTTGTGCATATCCGCTAAATTTTCAGCGGTGTCTCCCATTCCGTCTACCCCATACATTTCTTTCATTTTCGGATTAACAAAACGCCATCCGAAAGTCGTATCAAACATCTGGCTGTCTCTTCCGAAAGCAGTACCGGGTTTAGACATTACGTAAGGCGAGCGGGTCATGTGCTCTACTCCACCTGCGATATAAATTTCACCTTCTCCGGAAGCAATGGAACGGAAAGCATTAGCCACCGCAGACATGCCTGAAGCACAAAGCCTGTTTACTGTTTCCCCTCCGATTTTATAGGGCAGTCCGGCCAATAAAAGAGCCATTCTCGCTACGTTACGGTTATCTTCTCCTGCCTGGTTGGCACATCCGAAAATAACGTCCTCAATTTCCTCAGCAGGAACTTCAGGATTTCTGGCCATAACTTCTTTAATAACCACTGCTGCCAGATCATCAGCTCTTACATCTGATAATCCGCCCTGTAGTTTTGAGATTGGTGTTCTTACGTAGTCTATGATGTATACGTTGTTCATAATACTTTTAATGTAAAAATTTAGCAATGTAACAGTCTAACAATGCTAAATTGATGGATTTTTATTTAAACTTGTACTTAATATTTTATAAATAATTTTTCCCAATTCTATAATTTGACCTTCTAATTTTTCATCAAAAGGATAATTTTTGGAATGCTTACACAGATATAGCCAATATTTGGTTTCTTCCAATTCTTTGGCTGAAATTTTTATCTTATTGATAAAATCGTTTTTACTGTGAGGGTTTTGTGCTTCAAATGCATTGGCTCCAATGCTTGTTCCACAACGTAATAATTGTTTCGCAATAACAAATTTTCTTTTTTCTTCTAACAATTCACAATATTCAATAATATCTAATGAAAATTGAATCGTTTTAGTTATTAATGGATTATTTTCAAAATTGATCATCATTATTAATTGTTAGATTGGTAAATTATTACACTGCTACATTGAGCTTACAACTCCGTTACTTTTTTTCCGATTTTGTAAACCGTTCCAACGAATTTTGCGATCAGCTCATTGTTTTGATTGGTGATCTTGATGTCGTAAACGGCTGTTTTTCTGGTATCATTGACCAGAATGCTTTCTGCTCTGAAAACATCGCCTTCTTTTCCAGCTTTGGTAAAATTGATGATACAGTTCAGGGCTACAGCTGCATCTCCGGTGTTGTTGGACGAAAATGCCAGCGCAGAATCTGCAAAAGCAAACGTAACTCCTCCGTGAACCGTTTTCAACCCATTAATCATCTCTTTCTTGATGGGCATTTCTATTAAACAATAATTTTCTCTGACTTCGATCATTTTGATATTCATCCACTGGGAAAAATAATCCTGACCGAACATATAATCTGCAACTTGTCTTGGATTCATAAATTCAATATGTTGATTCGTTGATGTGTTGATTAATCGTCAAATTAGCACATCATCGTATTTTCTAATTTTTTAAGTAAAGGGCTCTGTCTGTATCTTTCTTCCTGATATTCTCCGTAAAGATTTTGCAGAGTTTCGGAGATTTTTGAGTAGCCGATTTCTTTTCCCCAGCCTAGTAAGCCTTTTGGATAATTGACTCCTTTCTGCATCGCCAGCTCGATATCTTCATCGTTGGCAATTCCTAATCTTTTAGCTTCTACGGCTTCGTTGATCAGCATTGAAATAATTCTTAAAAAAATCTGCTGATATAATGCATCGTCTTTCTGAGCAACTGGTTTCTCTGCACCTTCTGCATAATCATAAAACCCTTTTCCTGTTTTTCTTCCGTGAAGTTTAGCTTCGGCCATTCTTTGCTGAAGCAGAGAAGGTTTGTATTTCGGATCGTAGAAATAGTCTTTGTAAACGGTTGTGGTTACGGCAAAATTCACGTCAACACCAATTAGGTCCATTAATTCAAATGGTCCCATTTTAAAATTTCCTAATGTTCTCATCGCCTCATCTACCTGTTCCGGAGTTGCGACATTTTCTTCAACAATTCTCAATGCTTCGCCATAGTAAGGACGGGCGATTCTGTTGACGATAAATCCGGGAATATCTTTAGCAATCACTGGAATTTTACCCCAATCTTTCATGAGGTTGTAGATTTTTTCCGGTAATGATTTTTCTGTTAATAAAGATGGAATCACCTCAACCAAAGGCATCAATGGCGCCGGGTTGAAAAAGTGAATTCCGATGAAACGCTCAGGTTTCTTTAATTCTGCACCAAGAGAGGTGATAGAAATGGATGATGTATTAGAACCGATGATACAGTCGTCTGAAACATAGGTTTCAAGCTCTGTAAATACTTTGGTTTTTATGTCTTTGTTTTCGATGATGGCCTCGATCACGAGATCAGAATCTTTCAGATCCTGTAAAGCTTCACCTTTAACGATATTTGTTCTGATTTCTGTGGCTTTTTCCTGAGAAATTTTAGCTTTATCCACTAATTTCTGAAGTGTTTTCTCTAAGCCTGATAGTGCTTTATCTATCTGCGGAGCATTTGCATCGAATAAAACGACTTTACATCCCGCTGTTGCAGCCACCTGAGCAATTCCTACGCCCATGGTTCCTGCCCCAATAATTCCGATATTGTTCATGTTCTGTATTGTGTAAAATGTACAATGTAAAAAGTATGATCACAGCAACGTACTCTGTACATTGTACTTTTTACATTGTACAAAATCTTTTATTTCCCTTTATAATCAGGTTTTCTTTTCTGTAAAAAGGCATTTACACCTTCGATGAAGTCTTCTGTTTCTGCAGCTTCCTGTTGTAGATCACCTTCCAGTTCCAATTGCTCTTTTAATGTGTTGGTATAAGACTGAGCAAAGGCTTTCTTGGTTAATTTAAGAGCCGCAGTCGGCATATTTGACATTTTCTCAAGAATCTCCATAGATTTAGGAGTGAATTCTTCCTCAGTGAACACTTCGGCCACTAAACCGTAAGACTTAGATTCTTCCGCTGAAAGTCTTTTCCCTGTAAATGCTAAATAATTAGCCAATTGTCTTCCTAATAATTTGGGAAGGAAGTAAGTTCCACCTGTATCAGGAATTAGTCCGATATTGGAGAAAGCCTGAGAAAAATAAGATTTCTCTACTGCTAAAACAAAATCACAGATTAATGCCAACATCGCACCTGCACCTACAGCAGGACCATTTACCAATGCCACAACAGGTTTTTTACAGCGCGTAATCTCTGTAACCAGAGGATTGTAGTAATCCACTACAATTTTTCTGATGATATCGTTATCATGGTGTTCGTTACCCTGTACGAAAGCATCATCCAGATTCTGACCGGAGCAGAAAGCTCTTCCTCTTCCCGAAATCGCCACACATCTTACGGTAGGGTCTTCACTACATTCTTTAACAAAATCTTTCAGATCTGATAAAGATGGTTTTGTAAGTGCATTCATTGTTTCCGGCTGATTGAGGTAAGCAATTTTCAGTTTTCCTTCAAAATGCGTTTCAATATCAAGTTGTGTATACATGGTTTAAAATTTAAAATTAAATGGTTAAAGAATTGAAAATTTACACTCCTCTAATTTAACAATATAAAATTATGTGGCAATCCTTCTCATATAACATTCTAACAGTTTTACAATGTAATAATCAATAGTTCTGCATAACATCAATAATCTAACAGTGTATCAATCTAACAGTGTAACAATTATTCCGGCATACATTGGCACATTAATTAGTGGCATTTAAAATAATCAAACGGCTCCAGACAGTCTAAGCATTGATAAGAAGCTTTACACAAGGTAGACCCAAATCTGCTGATCTGTTTTGAATTCATAGAACCACAGCGCGGACATTTTTTCGGTTTTCCGATGTGATGTTCGTCTGCTCCTTTTTCAGGAGGTGTGATTCCGTAAATACGAAGTTTTTCTCTTGCTTCATCTGTCAACCAGTCCGTTGTCCATATCGGGAACATTTTGGTTACCACTTTCGCATCCCAGCCGTTTTCCTTCATGATCTTCATGATATCTTCCTCAATGGTGAACATGGCGGGACAGGCAGAATAAGTAGGCGTAATGGTTACTTCGCAGGTATTTTCCCCGGTAACTTTTGCCTCTCTTACAATACCTAATTCCACAACATTGATCACCGGAATTTCCGGATCGGGAACCATTTCTAATATTTCTAAAGGATTTTTCATTTTTAAAATGTACCAATTTATCAATCTAACAGTCTAGCAACTAATTGTTACATTGCTAAACTGCTACATTGTTACATTTAGAATTACCACGTACATCCCGGATACGCTCTCTGCATATACTGAAGTTCGCAAAGAATAAATCCGAAATATTCTGTATGGTATCCTGTTCTGGATTTAGGCTGCATGAATGGATTTGCCGGGTATTCCAATCCATATTCTGCAAAATCTTTTTGTGTGATGGCTAAGAATTCTTTGTACAATTCGTCTCCGTCCGGGGCGATATTTAAAGCAATTAAATCATCCTCCCCTTCAACTTTCGCAAATAATCCTTTTGAATATTCCCAAATATTATCAAGAGATTTTACTAACCGTTCACGGCTTTCTTCTGTTCCCTGAGCGAAAATTTTCATCCAGGAAGAAGCGTGTGTATAATGGTATCTCACTTCTTTTAAAGATTTCTGGGCGAGTGCAGAAAGTTCTTCATCTGCGGAATTTGACAATGCTTCATACATCAGTTTCTGATATATGGAGAATACATATACTTTAAGAATAGTCTGTGCGTAATCTTCGTTCGGAAGCTCAACCCAATGGGCGTTCACATATTCATGCTCGTATCTTAAGAAGGCTAAATCATCTTCACTTTTACCGTTATCAATAACTCTTGATGCATACACATAAAAGTTATTGGCCTGGCCAAGTTCGTCTAATGCAATGTTTGTCAATGCAATATCTTCCTCTAAATAAGGCCCTTCCCCACACCATGCAGACAGTCTTTGCCCCATGATGAAGCTGTCATCAGCAAACTTTAATAAATAATTATATAGTGGATTCATTGTTTTATTTTTTTTGTAAAACGTAAAATGTCGGTTGTACTTTGTACTTTTTACAGCCTACCTTTTACAGAAAATTACATGTTTTTTACATCATTAGGAATATTGTAGAATGTCGGGTGACGGTAAAGTTTGTCATCTGCCGGATCAAAGAAAGCTTCCTTGTCTACTCCTTCTGAAGTCACAATATATTTACTTGGAACTACCCATACAGAGGTCCCTTCTTTTCTTCTTGTGTAAACGTCTCTTGCGTTCTGCAAAGCCATTTCTGCTGTTGGTGCCTGCACTATTCCTACGTGTTTGTGAGATAATCCCGGTTTAGTCTGAATAAACACTTCCCACATATCTAAATTTGCCATAATTAAAATTAATTTAACAATGTATCAATGTACCAGTTTACCAATGAGATTCTTCGCTTTACTGAGAATGACAATGATTGTTACATTTTTACATTGGTATATTGTTACATTGAAATTTTTCCCTGTTTTTCTGCAAAAGCAATCGCTGCTTCTTTCACCCAAAGGTTTTCCTGCTGTGCTTTTACTTTGGTCTGTAATCTTTTCTTGTTACAAGGACCGTTTCCTTTTAGGATTTCCATGAATTCATCCCAAGGAAGTTCTCCGAAGTCGTAATGCTGTCTTTCCTCATTCCACTTCAGATCTTTATCCGGAATGGTTAATCCTAAAAATTCAGCCTGAGAAACGGTAACGTCGATAAATCTCTGACGAAGGCTGTCGTTACTTTCTCTTTTTACTCTGTAATTCATTGAGATTTTAGAGTTGGGCGAGCTGTCGTCATTTGGACCGAACATCATTAGAGCCGGCCACCAGAAACGGTTTAGCGAAGCCTGAGCCATTTCTTTCTGCTGTTTTGTACCACGGCAAAGCGCCATCAGAATTTCGTAGCCCTGTCTTTGGTGGAAAGATTCTTCTTTACAGATTTTCACCATCGCTCTTGAATAAGGCCCATAAGAATTACCCATCAACATTACCTGATTCATGATTGCAGCACCATCAACCAACCAACCGATCGCGCCAATATCTGCCCAGCTTAATGTCGGATAGTTGAAAATACTTGAGTATTTCGCTTTACCTTCCAACATATCTTCGTAAGTGGCATCTCTGTCCGCTCTTATGGTTCCGTTTCCTAAAGTTTCAGTTGCAGAATAAAGATATAAACCGTGGCCTGCCTCATCCTGAACTTTTGCTAAAAGAGCCATTTTTCTTCTCAGTGAAGGTGCTCTTGAAATCCAGTTGGCTTCCGGCAACATTCCGACAATCTCAGAATGGGCATGCTGTGAAATCTGGCGAACCAATAGTTTTCTGTAATCATCGGGCATTACATCTTTTGGTTCTACTTTATTCTCGTCGTGAACGTATTGAACAAATTTTTCTAAATCCATTTCTTTTGTTTTTGTAAAATGTAAAAAGTATTAATGTATTCATGAATACATCTTACATTAAGTCATTAATACAATTTAAACGTCATAATTAAGCATCACCACATTCGTAGTCGGGTGACATTGACATGTCAGAACGTAGCCTCTGGCTACTTCGTCTTCGGTAAGCGCGAAATTTTTCTCCATGAAAACTTCTCCTTCCAGAACCTGCGCTTTACACGTACAACAAACTCCTCCCTTGCAAGCAAAAGGTACAGGAAGATTGTCTTTTAATGCTTTATCTAAGATACTCTCTTTTTTAGAATTAAGGTGGAACGAATATTCATCATCATCAATGATCACCGTCACCATACTTTCTATATTAGCAATAGCCTTAAATTCATCGCTCATCTCCTCAGAATTTTCATCATCAGGAGCAGTGAAATATTCAAATAAAACCTGAATGGCAGGTACTTTTTTATCTTTCTTTAAATAATCGGAAATCCCTTTAATCATTTCTGCAGGACCACAGATAAAATAAGTGGCTTCTTTTACATCAATATCTGTATATCTTTCAAATAACTGCTCCAATTTTTCGGCAGAAATTCTTCCTTCAAATACTGGATCTTCATGCTTTTCGCGGCTTACCAAGTAAATAACTTTCAGTCTTCCGTTGAAATGTTCCACCAATTTATCGATCTCACCTTTTTTCATCACATGATTCATGCTCCTGTTGCTGTAGAAAAGATAAGCGCAGCTGTTCGGCTCCTGATAAAGACTTTCCTTAATGTTTGATAAAACAGGGCTGATACCGCTTCCTGCCGCTAGACCTACGTAGGTTTTCACATTGGTAGGGTGATAAGAAGTATTGAAACCACCCATCGGAGGCATTACTTCCAGCAGCTCATCCATATGAAGATGCTCATTGAAATATCCTGAAACCTTTCCGCCTTCCAAAAGCTTCACCAGCACTTCCAGTGTATTGCTTTTTTCGCTCGGAGCGTTGCAGATAGAATAAGAACGTCTTTCTTCATTCCCATTGATCATCATACGGAAATTAAGATACTGCCCCTGCTTGAACCTGAATTTATCCTTCAGCTCCTCAGGAACTTCCACTGCTACGTTTACCGCATCAGGAGTATCTTTCTGAACCTTTACCGTTTTAAGTTTATAAAATGAATTCATTATTTTTTAAGTATTCTATTAATTTTTCCGCCTTCGCATTTCGGCAGGCTGTCCTGGGCATGAATTTTTACTTTTGTAGTAATTCCTACCCTCTTTTTTATTTCGTTTTCTATATTTTTTCCAAAGCTGCCGACAAAATTAAAATAATCATCGGTATGAGCATCTATTTTTTGAAGTTTCACCAGCTCATCATCAATTTCTACATCAATATCCAATGCTACACACATCTGCTCTTTTTCAACCGGGGTAAGATAATAGTTCGGAACCACTCCTTTTACGTGTGAAAATGCTTCTTCAATCTGGCTTGGATAAACATTGACCCCTCTTACGATCAGCATATCGTCTGCTCTTCCTTTGATGGGTCTCATTTTCACCATGGTTCTTTTGGCGTTTTCATCATAGTAAAGGCTGGTGATATCATTGGTCCAATACCGTAAAAGCGGCATGGCCTTTTTCGTTAAAGTAGTAATCACCAAAACTCCTTCTTCTCCGAACGGAACCGGCTGTTTCGTCAGCGGATCTAAAATTTCGGGATAAAAATGATCTTCCCAGATGTAAGATCCTCCTTTTTCTTCAAAATCCTCCATGGATACTCCGGGGCCGATGATCTCGCTTAATCCGTAGATATTAGTCGCATGAAGTCCCAATCTTTCCTCAATATGGCTTCTGATAATTTCCGTCCATGGCTCAGAGCCTAAAACAGCATATTTCAGACTGATCTGATCTCCAGCAATCCCTCTGTTGGCAAATTCATCAGCAATCGTTAATGCATAAGAAGGCGAACAGCAGATCACTTCAGGTTTGAAATCCAAAATCAGATCTACCTGTCTGGCCGTCATTCCTCCTGAAATCGGAAGAACACTCATTCCTAATTTTTCTGCTCCGTAATGAAGTCCCAGTCCTCCGGTAAAAATCCCGTATCCATAAGCATTATGCAACTGCATTCCCGGTCTTGCTCCTGCTGCATATAATGATCTGGCAACTACTTCACTGAAAAGATCAACATCTTCTTTTGTGTAGCCCACTACTGTAGGTTTTCCTGTAGTTCCGCTGGAACAGTGAATTCTCTGCAGCTCATTTTTCGGAACGGTAAAAAGTCCAAACGGATAATTATCCCTCAAGTCCTGTTTGTAGGTAATCGGAAGTTTCGTGATATCTTCAATCGACCTTATATCCTGTGGAGCTATTCCTGATTCATTAAATTTCCCTCTATAAAATTCTGATCTCTCTCCAAGGTAGCCAACCAATTCCGTCAACCGGTCAGACTGAAGCCGTCTCAACTGGTCTAGCTTTACATATTCAACTGAAAAATCCATATCCTACTAACTAACATTTGTTAGGCGTAAATTTAAAAAGAATTTCTATCCTGACCAAATTTTTATGATTTTTGTCACTTTCTGAATGATTCTAAATAATAAGTTGACTATAGAAAATATTAAGCATATAAGAAGCTTCTCAACAATAAGACTTTAGTTTTAATTTAATCTTTTGCAACTTTTTATAGAGGAAAACTTATTCATGGTTACCTAATAACCCATACAAAAGTTTAGCCCGGATTTCATCGGTAATTTCAGAAGTAGATTCTGTGTTCCTTTTAAACCAGAAATAGGAATTATTGAGCGTGTGCAGAATGAATCTCGTCGTAAAGGTCGGTGATTTCAGCTCCCAGTTTTCTGCTTTATAGATCTCAGAGATTAACTGTTCTACCTCATCCTGATAGTTCTTTCTCAGTTCTATGAATTCAGGGAGCCTTTCTTCAAGATGTCTCCATTCGTTGGAATAGATATGTGTGACATCACGGTTTTGCAAAACAACAGAGAGATGTTTATCCAGAAATAAGTTAAGCTTATCTTTTGGAGCGATGTCGGTACTTTTTACTTCCTGCAGCTCATCAAAAAATTCCTGTGCTATCCCGAAACATATCCATTCCAGAATCTCTTCTTTTGAACGAATATGAGCATAGAGTGACGCAGCTTTGATATTAAGCTTTGTGGCAAGATCTCTCACAGAGCTGCCCATATACCCTTTCTCTTTGAAAAGCTCCACTGCTACGTCTAAAATTTTCCTTTGTTTTTCTTTAAGCTCCATCTGGTAAAATGCAAAAGTAATTATTTTGAGGTTAATATGTTAATTTAAAGCTATCATTTTAAAACACAGAAGCGGGGAATTCCGGTAAATTAATACAAAGAAGCTGTTATATACTAAAATTCGCTTTCTTTTAATTTTAAATATTTCTTTAATGTGACGGTTATTCCATTATTTTAAAGCTTAAATAAAAGAATCGGAAATTTTGTCAAGTTAATTTAACGTTAAAAATAGATAATTCGGAAATTTTGTCCATATTTTTTGTAAATTTAATAATTGAATAGTTTTTGAGGTAAACTGATCGATTAAATGATTAAATAACTTGATGGCATTAAGAAACCGGGCCTGAAAATTTGGTTTCTTGGTGTCTTTTTAAAACTGAACCAAAACAAATTATTACCAAAAACATAAAAAATATGAACTTAAACCAATATACTGTAAAGTCACAAGAAGCCATCCAGGCAGCCCAGCAGACTGCTATGGAGTTTGGTAATCAGAGTATTGAACCACAACATATACTTGAAGGTATTTTTCAGGTAGATGAAAATATTTCGCCTTTCCTGCTAAAAAAATCTGAAGCAGATGCCAATCTGGTAAGGGAACGGAACAGGGAAAATATAGAGAAGCTTCCAAAAGTTCAGGGAGGAAATATTTACCTTTCGCAATCAGCCAACAAAGTTTTGCTGGACGCCCCGAATGTTGCCAAAAAAATGGGTGACGAATATGTAACGATTGAGCATCTATGGCTTTCATTACTGGAAACCAGTTCTGAAGTATCCAAAATGCTTAAGGATATGGGGGTAACGAAAAGTCTGTTGGAAGGTGCCATTAAAGAATTAAGAAAAGGAAGCAAAGCTACTTCTGCCAGTTCGGAAGAAACTTATCAGTCCCTAAATAAATATGCTAAAAACTTTAACGAATTAGCAGCGGAAGGAAAACTGGATCCGGTAATCGGACGTGATGAAGAAATAAGAAGAGTATTGCAGATCCTTTCAAGAAGAACAAAAAACAATCCTATCCTTATCGGAGAACCGGGTGTAGGTAAAACAGCCATTGCTGAAGGTATTGCCCACCGTATTATTTCAGGAGATATCCCTGAAAACCTGATGGACAAAACATTGTATTCTTTAGATATGGGTGCACTAATTGCCGGAGCTAAATACAAAGGTGAATTTGAGGAGCGTTTGAAATCTGTGGTGAATGAAGTGATCAAGTCTGAAGGACAGATCATTCTTTTCATCGATGAGATCCACACACTGGTAGGAGCCGGAGGCGGTGAAGGCGCTATGGATGCAGCCAATATCCTGAAACCTGCTTTAGCAAGAGGAGAATTAAGAGCGATCGGTGCTACTACTTTAAATGAATACCAAAAATATTTTGAGAAAGATAAGGCATTGGAAAGACGTTTTCAGAAAGTAATGGTAGAAGAACCGGATACGGAATCTGCAATTTCTATTCTTCGTGGGATTAAAGATAAATATGAGGCTCACCATAAAGTAAGAATTAAAGATGAAGCAATTATTGCTGCGGTGGAAATGTCTCAGAGATATATTTCAGACCGTTTTTTACCGGATAAAGCGATTGACCTTATTGATGAAGCTTCAGCTAAATTGAGAATGGAAATCAATTCAAAACCGGAAGAACTGGATGTTTTAGACAGAAAATTAATGCAGCTGGAAATTGAGCTGGCCGCTATTTCGAGAGAAGGCAACCAGACTAAAATTGACCATTTAAAAGAAGATATTTCAAAGATTTCTGAGGAAAGGAATGAAATCAATGCCAAGTGGCTGAAAGAAAAACAAAAATCTGAGGATTTAACGCAGATTAAAAAAGATATTGAATCTCTGAAACTGGAAGCTGAAAAAGCTTCAAGAGCAGGAGACTATGCAAAAGTAGCAGAAATCCAGTACGGGAAAATCAAGGAAAAGGAAGATGCTTTGCAGAAACTCGAATTAGAGATGCAGAATCATCAGAATGAACTCATTAAAGAGGAAGTTACATCTGAAAACATCTCTGAAGTGATTGCCAAATGGACGGGAATTCCTGTTACCAAGTTGCTTCAGTCTGAAAGAGAAAAACTTCTGAACCTTGAAACTGAACTTCATCACCGGGTGGTAGGTCAGGATGAGGCAATAGGAGCAGTGGCGGATGCCATCAGGAGAAACAGAGCTGGATTAAGTGATGATAAAAAGCCGATCGGATCCTTTTTATTTTTAGGAACTACCGGCGTCGGTAAAACTGAACTGGCCAAAGCATTAGCAGAATTCCTGTTTGATGATGAAAATAATATGACAAGGATCGACATGAGTGAATACCAGGAAAGACACAGTGTTTCCAGACTGGTAGGTGCTCCTCCGGGATATGTAGGCTATGATGAAGGCGGACAGCTGACTGAAGCGGTAAGAAGAAGACCTTATTCTGTGGTTCTTCTGGATGAAATTGAAAAAGCGCATCCTGATGTTTTCAACACACTGCTGCAGGTATTGGATGATGGACGTCTGACAGATAATAAAGGACGTGTGGTTAACTTTAAAAATTCAATCATTATCATGACCTCCAATTTGGGTTCACATCTTATTCAGGAGAATTTTGAAAATATCACTGAGGATAATCAGGATGAGATCGTTGACAAGACAAAAGATGAAGTTTTTGATCTTCTGAAACAGACATTACGTCCTGAATTCCTGAACAGAATTGATGAGGTAGTACTGTTCCAGCCTCTAAATAAAAAAGAAATCGGAAAAATTGTTCAGTATCAGCTGAGAGGCTTCAATGAGATGCTAGGCAAACGAAACATCATCATGACAGCGACTCAGGATGCGGTAGATTATCTGATGAATAAAGGATACGATCCTTCTTTTGGGGCAAGACCGCTGAAAAGAGTAATTCAGCAGGAAGTATTAAATAAATTATCAAGAGAGATCCTCGCCGGCAAAGTAAACGACGGAGACAGAATCACTTTAGATTATTTTGAGGAAACAGGATTGGTTTTCAGACCGACAGATCAGTAAGTAGTTTTTTTCATATATATTATTTTTGTAAGTAAGTGGTGCAGCCCAATCTGCATCACTTATTTTTTTTTACTGTATTTTTATCAAAATCATGTGAAATATCAGTATATTTATCATTCAAAATAAATCACTAACTAAAACAAAATCAGTATGAAAAAGTTAAAAAGAAGTTCATTGAAAATTATTTTAGGGGGAAAAATTGATTGCCGTTGCAATATATTGATTTACCCTGATGGCTCTACGAGCGGAACGTGTGCTACGGAAAGATGCTCACAGATCAACATCAATTGCGGACAGGCTGAATGCAGGCCTTCACTTATTGACTAACCTCTAAAAACGATGGTATGAAAAAGTTAAGAAGAAATGATCTGAAGAGAATCAGTGGTGGCGTATCGACTAGTCTCACAGAATGCGATATCGATATGAACTGCCCTACGGGACTTTGTTGTTCAACAGGATATATCTGCAGAGATCCCAAAAGATATCCCTGTATGTAGATTTAGTTATAAGCCGGAGATTTTTACTCCGGCTTTTTTTTGCTTTAATCATACTTAATATTTTTCGAGTAATTTAAAAGATATAGTCTATCAATTTTATATATTAATAAAACAATTAAAATATTTCAATAAAATATATAAATTAACGAATAATATAAACAACCATAAAAATACAATATCAACAATAAAAAGTGTTAAAATTTTAAATAATAATCAGATAATACAGATTTTTTATACATTTGCCACACATTCAAACTACAAAAGATAAATTTATGAAAAAAACAGTTTTAGGAGTATTGATTACTCTTTTTGTTTCGTGTGCTAATGAAACAGAAAATCTCAACACTGAAAATGCAAACACAGACCAACCTGCAATGGCGGATAAAGGAGCAATTTGCGGCTCTGATGTTGTGAGACAAAAATTTCTTTCAGAAAACCCTGACGCGGCACAGCGTATGTTCAAAATTGAAAACAGCACAGCTGAGTTTATTGAACAAAAAAAGATGGGGAAAGTTCTCGCCGACGGAAGTGTTGAAATCCCCGTAATCTTTAATGTGCTTTACACCAATACAAGTAACAATATATCAGATGCAAGAATTAACTCGCAGATTGATGTACTGAACAAAGCTTTTGCTTCGACACACGCCGATGTTTCCAATATTCCTACAGCATTTCAGACAGTGAACGCCGGAGATACAAAAATCAAATTCAGACTTGCACAGATCAACAGGAAATCTACAACCAAATCCAGATGGGCTCCTGACGATAAAATGAAAAAAGCAACGTCCGGAGGAGTAGACGCTACTGATCCCTCCAAATACTTAAACATCTGGGTGGTAGATTATATGCCTTACCAAACCGGATATGTATTAGGCTATGCTACTTTCCCTGAATCTGCAGGTCTTTGGAATGACGGTGTAGTAATGATGGATGAATACGTAGGTGCAGGGGGACCTATCGCTACTCACAACAAAGGAAGAGTAACAGTACACGAAGTAGGACACTACCTGAACCTGAGACATATCTGGGGTGATGCTAACTGTGGAAACGATTTCGTTGATGACACTCCACAACAGATCACGCTTCACAGAGGAGTTCCTTCTTATCCTAAAATGGAAACATGTGGAGGGGTGTCACGATCTGTGATGTTCATGAATTACATGGATTATTCTGACGAAACTACTTTATTCATGTTTACAAAAAACCAGAACGACAGAATGCAGGCATCTATTTCAGCTAACGGACCAAGAGCCGGGTTGAGGATATTATAAAACACAATCTTTATAAAAATACAGGCCCCCAAATGATTTGGGGGCCTTATTATTTTACAGCTTATACAGCATCCGTAAAAACACGGAAAATAAACAGGAAAAAACCCATCCATTTACCTTGAAATTTTTACGAGATTTGCATTACTAACTAACATTCTTTTATAAAACTAACGTTATGAAAACAAAACCTACTTCAGAAGCCGGAATACTTGAGACTGTTTCAGGCACAAACACCATGACTTCAGAGCTTGTCCAGCAATTAATAGGCAACTACAGAAACAATCAGATGCAGGCTGTTAATAAAGAATTGGGGATTACCGATTCTCATGCGATATGGTTTGATCTTCCTAAATTGAAAAAGTTTATAGCATGTGTAGAGAATGAAGCAACAAAAGCAAATCCTGGCGTTACTGAAGAGGATTTAGGCATCAGATTCTATTATGCTGCTTATCCAAAAGCTGAAGACTGGGCCATTATGGAAAGCCATCCTGTAGAAAAAGAATATGCAGAAAGGCATACTTTAGTAATGATCCCGACCATGAAAAAAGCAGATGAAACCGGAGAATTGCTTAATTATGATTTTTGCCCGTCTGATTCAGGATCAATATTAGCTATGGCCTCAAAAACAGGAAAGCCAGCCGGCACTGAAACTCTTGCAGAAAATCACGGAACACTTTCACCACCACACGATACAAAAATTGAACAATTTCCTTAATTCAATATTTATTTTATCCCACAATAAACATGACTGATTTTCAGAATATACTTCAGGGGTCTTTAATCTGGGTAGAAGGACTTGCTGCCATAATATCCATAATTTACTATAATCGTGGCAATACAGACACATATTGGAAATATTTTTCTTTTTATCTTATTCTTATGTTTTTGTGTGAAGTAATAGGCAAATGGGGACATCTGCTTATAGAATATAACAAGCCGAAGTTTTTTAATTACTTTGTAATTCCTATCGAGTTTCTTTTTTTTTACTGGCTCTATGCCGCCAAATCACTGGCAAGACCAAAACTTTTTTATACCCTATCACTCCTCTATTTACTATCATTTTTACCAAGCGAGATTTTCTTTACCACGAAAAAAATAATTTTCTCTTTCAACTATACATTTGGATGCCTTATGTTAATGGTACTGGTTATTATGGAGTATTACAAACAGATTAACTCTTCGGAAATTTTAAACTTCAGCAGAAATAAAATGTTCTATATTAATCTTGGCGTTACACTGTTCTATATTGGAACCCTGCCATTCTGGACGTTTTTCAGTCTTCTGGCCAAGTATAAAGAATTGTGGGATATGTATTTCAATTATTTTCTGATATCCGGAATTACAATGTATCTTTTATTTTCAATTTCATTCGTATGGGGAAAACGGAGCTCTTAATAACGATTATTCTATTCAACATCTTCTTTGTGTTGTTTGTAGCTGCTGTGATGGTATATATCAGAAAATACAAGCAGCGAAAAAGAGAATACATGAATGAAATTGAAATAAAAAATGAAATCCACAAACGGGAACTTCTGGCCACACAGCTTGAGATCCAGCAAGCCACCATGCAGCAGATAGGGCGTGAGCTTCATGATAATATTGGCCAGAAACTGACGCTTGTGAGTCTCTATACCCAACAACTACTTTATGAAAATCGGGTTCCTGAAGTAAGTGAAAGAATTGACCAGGTTTCCCAAATTATAAATCAGTCGTTACAAGACCTCAGGAACCTTTCAAAAACACTGACAGACGATAATATAAACCAAAAGGAAATTGTAACTTTGATTCAGGAAGAAGTAGACAATACCAATGCTTTCAAAAGATGCCATGTGAGTTTTGAACATAATTTTAAGCAGCTTGATCTTGGGTTTGTCCACAAAAATGTACTTCTCAGGATCATACAGGAATTTATTCAAAACAGCATCAAGCATGCAAACTGTAAAAATATTTTTATAAACCTGAATACTTCCGAAGACATACTCTGGGAGCTTAATCTCAGGGATGACGGTATTGGATTCGACAATACGGAGATAAAGTCCAACGGTATTGGGCTGACCAACATGAAGAACAGAGCAGCCATCATAGGTGCAGATTTCAGTCTTGAAAGTCAGAAAAATACAGGAACTACACTCAAAATTATTTTAAAAAAACAGCCATGAAAAAAACTATAGTAATTGTTGATGATCACGTATTAATCGCCAAAGCACTGGAGGGGATTATTGATAATTTTAATGATTTTGAAGTTATTTATGTTTGTGAGAATGGCAAAGACCTGATCCAGAAGCTTGTAGACAACGGTAAAATACCGGACATTATCCTTCTGGACATCAGCATGCCGATTATGGACGGTTTCGAGACTGCTGCCTGGCTTACACAGAATCATCCTGAGATTAAAGTAATGGCACTGAGCATGCAGGGCGATGATAACAGTGTTATTAAAATGATCAAAAACGGAGCAAAAGGCTACTTATTAAAAAACACACATCCTAAGGATCTGGAAACTGCATTAACAAAATTAAATTCTGACGGTTTTTTCTATCCGGAATGGGCTTCAAAAATTATATTTTCCAACCTGAACAAAGATAAGGAAGCAGAGAATGCCGTAAGAATTTCGGACCGCGAAAGAGAATTCCTGAAATACACCGTCACCGAGCTGAGCTATAAGGAAATTGCAGACAGAATGTGCTGCAGCCCAAGAACCGTAGAAAGCTACCGTGATCAGTTATGCGACAAATTAGATCTTAAAACCCGGGTAGGGCTTGCCGTTTTTGCTATTAAAAATGGCTTTGCCAGCTGATTAAAAAAAAGAAACAAACTTAAAAATATATTCATTTTAAATAATTCGAGTAAATAATATTAATTTAAAGAACTATAAATTGAAAAAAATTGAATAAAAACAATCAGTATAGTTTAAATTCAATCAATATCAATAAAACCAAAGAAATACCCAACAAACACTGGCATCCAATATAAATTATTCAATTATTGGTGAAAATATTTTGTATATTAATTTTTTATAATATAAATTTGGAGAGCAAACCATTTTAAAATATATTATGAAAAAACTACTATTCGGAGCTCTCGTTCTGGGCTTCATGTCAGCTTGTACCAGTGATAATATTTCCAACCAGGAGGATGTATCTCAGGATCCGGGAAATCTTTCAAATGCAATAGCATCAAAAAGAACGTGTCCTTCTGACATCATCAGAGAAAAAGCACTGAAAAGTGATCCGGCATTAAGAGCAAGATTTGAGGCTAATGAATTACAGTCAGAAAAATTTTCAAGAGACATTATGATGGGTAAAGTGCTTCCGGACGGAACGGTAGAAATCCCGGTTGTTTTTAATGTAATTTATAACACTTCTACCCAAAATATTTCTGATGCAAGAATCGCAGAGCAAATTGCAGTATTAAATGCAGATTACGCTGCTACTAATTCTGATATCACTAAAATACCTTCAGCATTTCAGCCTTCAGCTGCCGGGAATGTAAAAATCAGTTTTAAGCTGGTAGCAACAAACCGTAAACAAAGCACAAAAACAGGATGGAGATCTGATCTGGAAGAAATGAAAAAATCAACTACAGGAGGTATTAACGCAACTGACCCAACCAAAAACATGAATATCTGGGTGGTTAATTCTATCCTCGATGAGAATAGTCAGCCCGGGACATTAGGATATGCTTATTATCCTGAATCTGCCGGTCTTTGGTACGACGGTCTTGTAATAGGATATCAATACATAGGAAAGACAGGCGCCTCTGCTCCATTCAATTTAGGAAGAACAGTTACGCATGAAGTAGGTCATTATTTAAATCTGCCTCACCTTTGGGGATCATCCAATACAGGTTGTCAGACTGATTACTCCAATGACACTCCTGCTTCTCCAGGACCTAACTACGGAACGCCATCATATCCTTTAAACAGAGTTTGTGGAGGAGTTAGCCGTTCTCAAATGTTCATGAATTATATGGATTATGTAGATGATAAAGCTATGTTCATGTTCTCTGCAAACCAAAAAACAAGAATGCAGGCAGTAGTAGCTGCAGCTGGTCCAAGAGCAGGACTAAGACAATAAATATCTAATAAACTTAAATAAACTAGCCTGAATTAAAATTTAATTCAGGCTAGCTGTTTTTTATAATATTGCGTATTGATCAGAACAAAACGTTTCCAAAATAGCCCATGGGTTAAAGCCACCTCATTGTATATTTTATTAATAGCCCAACAATAAATAAAATAATTTATTCAAAATAGGCACAAATTAAAATTACGTTGTATTTTAAAAAAAATAATTCGATTAATTTAGCATTTTAACAATTACAAATAAATCAATACTTCATAAAATATAATATGAAATACATAACGATTAAAACTAAATACTGATATATTTCTAATAAAATATCAAAAATATGTTGCATAGTAATTTCAAATAATATAAATTCACCATCAGAAAATATAGAAAATAACTGCTTATGAAAAAATTATTATTTGGAGCAATTGTATTAAGCTTCATGTCAGCTTGTAACAGCGATAACATGTCAAACCAAAGCGAAAACCCTGCAAAGGAAGACATATCTTCAGCTAATATGTTCAAAAGAGGTTGTGCCTCTGAAGAAGTAAGACAGGAAGCATTAAAAAACAACGCGGAACTCAGACAAAGATTCGTTAAACTGGAAGCAAATACCGAAAAATTTGCCAACGATTTAAAAATGGGAAAAGTTCTGGCAGACGGAACCATAGAAATCCCTGTTATTGTTAATGTATTGTATAGAACTTCTACAGAAAATATTTCTGATGCTCAGATTCAATCTCAAATCAATACATTAAATGCAGATTTCTCTGCTACTAATAGTGATATTAACAAAATTCCGGCAGAATTCGCTTCTACCGCATCAGGTAATACCGGTATTAAATTCCGATTGGTAACGGTTAACAGAAAATCCACAACTGTAAGAAGCTGGAGAACAAATGATGCGATGAAAAAATCATCAACTAAAGGAATAGACGCTACCGATCCTACACATTATTTTAATATATGGGTAGTTAGTGATATGGGAGGAATACTTGGCTATGCTACATTTCCAGAATCTTCAGGACTTTGGAATGACGGGGTAGTAGTTGCAGCTAAATATTTCGGAAATACATCGTCTGCACCTTATAACCTAGGAAGAACTGCTACTCATGAAGTAGGACATTATTTGAATCTTAGACACATTTGGGGAGATGCTAATTGTGGAAATGATTTGGTAGCAGATACTCCTACACAAACAACTGCTAATTACGGAAAACCAACTTATCCATTATATAACACTTGTAGTGGAGTTCAAAGATCCGTTATGTTCATGAATTATATGGATTATGTGGATGATGCAGCAATGTTCATGTTCTCTTCCGGACAAAAAACCAGAATGCAATCTGTAGTTGCTTCTTCAGGAGCAAGATCCGGATTAAGACTTTATTAAGTTTAAATCGATTTCAATAAAAGCCTGAATTTTCTATTCAGGCTTTTCTTTTATAGGGATCTCGTATTATTATCTGGTGTATAATCCATAAAAATATCTCCATCCAGTGTCACAGATTTTACTTTCTTTTTGATGGGAACAGCAAGATCTGCCTGCTTCTGGTTCTTTTCCCATAGGGAAGGTGAAAAATGAAGTCTTTCAACAGAACCGTCTTCATAATTTAGAACAGCGTCGAAAGGAATTGCAAAACCCCCAACATTATCAACATTGACTGTAAGGAGATCGTTGAGCTGTGAAATATCAGTTATTTTCAGATCAATATAATTATTGGTATAGAACCAGTTTTGAAAAAACCAGTTCAGATTTTTTCCGGAACCGGTATTCATTGAATTAAAATAATCCCAAGGTACAGGATGTTTTCCATTCCAGTTGTCCATATAATGAAGAAGAGCTTTCTTAAACACCTCGTCTCCTAAATAATCTTTCAAGGCAAGATAAGACAGGGATGCTTTTACGTAGGAATTGTTTCCATATCCAGCGCCACTTACCTGTGTGCTCATTGTAATAATAGGTTGGTCCTGCTCCGCAGATGGGTCATTGATCCATTTTTTGACACGGAAATTTTTATAGAATTCCTTTGCTGCAGCTTCACCGTTTTCATCAATCCCGATCAGATATTCAAGCGTAGTTGCCCAGCCTTCATCCATAAAAGCATAACGTGTTTCATTGATTCCCATATAAAAAGGGAAATAGGTATGAGCAATCTCATGATCTGCGGTAAGCCTTGCATCGCGAAGATCATCAGTAATACTGGTGTCATTAATCATCATTGGGTATTCCATATCCGCATATCCCTGAATCGCGGTCATCACATTATAAGGATATTCCACGCCCGGCCATTTCTTTGAGAACCAATCCAGATTATAACGCATCCAGTCTACATATTGCTCAAAGTCTTTTGCTCCGGCTTTATATCCGGCCTGGACACTTGCTCTTTTTGTTTTTAACTGAACGCTTGCTGCATCCCAAACATAATGACTGCTTAATGCAAAGCAAAAATCCGTAATATGATTAGCTTTGAATTTCCAGACATTCCATTTGTTCTGCTTGGTCACTTTCCCGGATCTCATTTCCTGCTCAGAAGCAATACGGATCACCTTGTCACTTTTAAGAGAAGCTTTATATCTTTTTAAATATTCCTGCTGAAGTACTGCTTCAGGATTCAGAAAATCACCGGTAGCCCATACTACAAAATTCTTGGGGGCAGAAATGGTAAAAATGTAATCATTAAAATCATTATAGAACTCCTGTCTATCAGAATGGGGAAGCATATCCCAACCATTATAATCATCATATACGGAAATCCTCGGGAAAGAATAAGCAACATAAAAAGTTTCAGTATCTATCTGCCCTTCCCTTCCGCTCTGTACGGAAAGCGGATATTCCCATTCTATTTTCACGTCAGCCTTAGCTCCGGCTTTAATCGCTTTATTCAGCTTTACTTTTTCTACCGTTCCCCAATCATCACTGTTTACCGTATAATTTTCACCATTGATGATCAATGATTTGATATAAAGCCCTGAAGACAGAAAATCCTTGGCTACGAAACCCGATCTCGGTGACTGCGGCTTATGAAGGTTATTAACAAATCTAATAGCCAGCTCCTGAAGTTCATCCGGACTGTTGTTAGTGTAGGTGATTGTTTCTTTTCCCAAAACCGTTTTGGTCACAGCATCCACTTTTACGTCAACATTATAAATTCCTTTATTCTGCCAATAGTTTTTGCCCGGAGCCCCGGAAACATCACGGGTTCCTTTTTCATAGGCCTTTTTAATATTTCTCGGCATATACAGCTCCTGGGCAGCAATATGCTGCATTGAAACAGTAACTACCAGAGCATAAAGAAATTGCTTCATATCTCTAATTTTTAAAAATAAATGTCAAAATTAGCGAAAATGTCACACAGAAAAGAAATTTCTCTTATAATAATGTTTTATGGATATTAGTTTTTTACTTTATAAGAAATGAAGATGGTACAAAGACAGAAATATTAAAACCACTTATAATTTAGCTAATGCATAACTTTCAATCATTCAAGATCCACCCGTTTTAAATTACTAATCCCACTAACAATCAAAATCCAATTCCTGAGAGGAATTGGATTTGAAGTTGATTTCCCGGTAAGCTGACCCCCCGAATTAATAAGAAAGCTCTGCCAATACCGGAAAGTGATCCGATGGATACAACAAATTTTCTCTTCTGTCATTGATATGCCTCTGGGATTTTATTTTGAATCTTTTTACGAAAATATAATCGATTCTGTCTTTAGGAATTTCATTCACATTGAAAGCCGTAAAGGTTCCTTTAGGTCCGTAAGGTTTTTTTTCGGAATGATAAAAGCTGTCATTAAGATTCTGGGAAAGTATTTTTATAGGCTCCGAATCTTCCGTTAAATTAAAATCACCACTTAAGATTACAGGAAGGTTTTTAGGATTCATTTCCTTGATTTTTTTCAGAATAAGCTCTGAGGATTTCACTCTCGCCACATTCCCGACATGATCAAAGTGAAGATTCATGGCCAAAAATTCTTTTTTGGATTTCTTATCTTTAAAAACAGCATAGGTACAGATTCTGTTAAGAGCTGCATCCCATCCTCTGGAAGGCTTTTCCGGTGTTTCCGAAAGCCAGAATGTCCCGGACTTCACCACATGAAGCTTGCTTGTATCATAAAAAATAGCTGAGAACTCTCCTTTTTCCTTTCCGTCATCTCTTCCTACTCCTATATAATCATAATTCATAAGGCCGTCCTTAATGTCTTTCATCTGCTCGGGAAGCGCTTCCTGAACTCCGAAGTAATCGGGATGATAATAATTTAGCAGATCCACTGCATCCTGTTTTCTTTCCGTCCAGGCATTCTCCTTATCTGATGTAACCTGCAGCCTGATATTGAAACTCATTACTTTAAGGTCCTGCGAAAATCCCAGTACAAAGAACAAAAGGGATACAATTGAAAATCTGAAATTCATAATCCTATTTAATTTAGAATAACAAAAATAGAATATCTTTTTGAGAGACAATGAAGATGGAGGGATACATTATTGTTAATTTTTGGATGGAAGCAGGAAGAGGGAGGATGGAAGTCCATGTAGCCGAAAGAAGTAATTAAAGGTTGTTTTATACCTATTTAAATTTAATCATGCTTATCAATGAACCTAATTCTCGATGAAGAACCAATAGAGCTTCCATCTTCAGACTTTTCTCTTCCTTCCAGTTCTTTTCCAAACAAAAAAACCGAAACTTCATAAATCTGAAGTTTCGGTTTTTATAAGGTCAATATACCATTTATTCTTTGGTAAATTTATATTCTCTTCCGGCCTGTTTAAAAACAAGATCCTTTTTATCTTTGCTAAATATCAATGATATTCCGGCTTCGTTAAAAGTAAACTGATTGCTTCCTGTATATTCCAGGGGAAATTCCGGCTGGTTTCCTGCTTTAAGATAAAGCTGACCGTTTTTATCACTAAACACCAGTTTGATCGGGTCGCTTGCAATTCCATATGTTCCTGCAAAATCTTTTGTATTAATCTTTTCAACGGGCTTTGTCTGCGCTGAAGGCCAGATATTATTTTTCGGATTAACATCAGGAACCACAGAATCCGGATCAAGCATTACCTCACTAATTTCTTTATTTGAATTGATGTTGAACAGCCATTCTGTATTGCGTTTCCAAACCTCAACAGGAATTTTTACAACCTGTTTGGCACCATCTTTAAATTTCACCTGAACTGTTGTAGGCATCGGAAGCTGACCAAGATTTTCAACAGTGATCTGGGCACCGTTTTTAAAATCCCCGTTAATGTATTGTACATCTTTTACAGACTGATCGATCTTCCATTTATTCATAAACCATCCTCTCCAGAACCAGTTCAGTTCTTCTCCGGAAACATTTTCCATCGTATGGAAAAAATCCCAAGGGGTGGGATGCTTGAAAGCCCATCGCTCAATATAGGTTTTGAACGCTTTATCAAATTTTTCAGGGCCTAAAATGGTCTCTCTTAAGATCTGCAGTCCCATTCCCGGCTTAAAGTAAGCCAGAACTCCTATGCTCCTCTCCTTCATATTGTCCGGACCAACCATAACGGGCTCGATATTATCCCCCATCATAAAGCCTCCACTCTTGGCGATATCTTGCTTCTTATAATATTCTCCGTTGTTAAAAGCTTTTGTGGACAACTCATTGATAAAGGTATTGAAGCCTTCATCCATCCATGCAAACAGCCTTTCATTGGAACCTACAATCATTGGGAACCAGTTGTGTCCGAATTCGTGATCCGTTACTCCCCAAAGGCCTTCACCTGCAGCATTCATATGACAGAACACAATTCCGGGATATTCCATTCCACCCTCATTTCCTGCCACATTGGTTGCTGCCGGATACGTGTATTCATACCATTTATGGGAATAATGCTCGATAGCAGCTTTTGTATATTCTGTAGATCTTCCCCATGCTTTTTCGCCTGCACTTTCTACAGGATAAGCAGATATAGCTACAGATTTTTTACCACTCGGAAGATTTATTTTTGCGGCGTCCAGAATAAATGCAGATGATGAAGCCCATGCAAAATCACGGGTTTGGTCAATTTTAAATTTCCATGTTTTTGTCCCTGAAGCCTGGTTTTTACCGATTTCAGATTCCGGACGGATCATAACTGTTTTATCACTGTTTCTTGCCTGTTCCCAACGGTTATTCTCTTCTTTACTGTACACTTCTTTATAATTCAGAAGCTCTCCGGATGCTACTACATAATGATTAGCCGGAACCGTAATATTGGCGGAAATACGACCGTATTCCAGATAAAATTCTGATGCCCCAATATAAGGAAGAGTATTCCAGCCCATTACATCATCGTATACACACATCCTTGGATACCATTGGGCGACTGTAAATATTTTACCGTTCTTCGTTTTTTCAACTCCCATTCTGTCCGATCCATATTCTGGAGAAGTAAATGAATATTCAATTTTTATTTTAGCAATACCGCCTTTAGATTTCAGTTCTTTAGGAAGATCTATTTGCATTCTGGTATCGCTAATCGTGTATTTTACATCTTTACCATCAAGCTTTACAGATTTAATTTTATAGCCTCCATCCAGTTCTTCACCGTGAGCTCCGTTTCTACTTCCTGATGGCGGAACAACTGCATTACCACGGGAATCTTTTGCGAATAAATTCTGGTCAAGCTGCAGCCATAAAAAACTTAACCGGTCAGGGCTGTTATTCGTATAAGTAATTTCAGCAGTCCCTGTAATTTCATTTTTTGCATCGTTAAGACTTACATTCAAATCATAATCTGCCGAGTTCTGCCAGTAAGCATGTCCCGGCTGTCCGCTTGCAGAACGGGTTTCTGTGCCGGTCTGGGGATAAAAGAAAGGCTTGAATGCCTCCACATAACTGTATTTCGGAGTATCCTGCGCTAAAGCAGATCCTGAAAACAGGAATACTGCCGCTGCTGCGATAAGGCTTGGAAGTTTATTCATTGGAATAAGTTATATTATTTCTGTGATAAGTAATAAAAAAACCCGGAATCGTTACAAGTCCGGGCATCTTTATAAAATTTTTTAATTAATTTGTCTTTTTAGCTTTAATCATCGCTTCCAGTGCATCCCACATTTCTTTTGGAATATCTTCAAGCATATTGAATTCCCCAGCTCCCTGAAGCCATTCGCCACCGTCTATAGTCACTACTTCCCCGTTCATATAAGCAGAGTAATCTGAAACCAGGTAAGCGGCAAGGTTAGCCAACTCCTGATGCTCTCCTACTCTTCTCAAAGGAACTTTTTTCCTCATATCGAATTTTTCCTGAAGATCTCCCGGAAGCAGTCTGTCCCAAGCCCCTTTAGTAGGGAAAGGTCCTGGCGCAATTGCATTGAAGCGGATCCCATATTTTGCCCACTCTACCGCTAAAGATCTGGTCATTGCCAGAACTCCTGCTTTGGCACACGCTGAAGGAACTACATAAGCAGATCCGGTCCATGCATAGGTTGTTACAATATTTAAAACAGTCCCCGGACTTTTGGAATCGATCCAATGTTTTCCGATAGAAAGAGTACAGTTCTTCGTTCCTTTTAAAACAATATCCAAAATAGAATCAAAAGCTGAATGTGTCAGTCTTTCCGTTGGAGAAATGAAGTTTCCGGCTGCATTGTTCAACAGAATATCAATTCTTCCGAATTCTTTCAGGGCAGCTTCTTTCATAGCTTCCACTTCATCCCAGTTTCTCACGTCACAGGCAACACACAGGACTTTTCCGCCAGTCTCCTCTTCCAGTTCTTTTGCCGTTCCCTGTAATTTCTCCAGATTTCGGGAAGTGATCACCACTTTTGCTCCCAGCTCCAGAAAATATTTGGTCATTGCTTTTCCAAGGCCGCTCCCGCCTCCTGTAACAATTGCTACTTTATCCTGTAATGCACCTTCGCGCAACATTGGCTGTGTATATAAATTCATATGATCTTATTTTTTCCTAAAAATACTAAATATTGAATGGATGCCATTTAAAATCATGAGATAAATAATAATGTTATAAATAGTTATTCTCCTACTGTGTTTAAAATCAAAAAAAACAACCCTGTAACAGATACAAGGTTATTTTTTATAAGGGTCTGTTCGTAAAACTTTTATTATGAAACTACTCCTTTGAACGAAAGTGTTTTCGGGGTTTTGCTATCGCTTGTGGTAACACTCACTGTTTTCATGAATGCCCCTTTGCTCGCTGCATTATAACTTGCTTCTACAAATCCTTTTTTCCCAGGAAGAATTGGTGTTTTAGTATAATCTGCTGTTGTGCATCCGCATGAAGGAGCTACATTTTCAATAACGATCGGCTTTGAAGAGGTATTGGTGAATTCAAATCTGATCAGCTTAGGTTTTCCCTGAGGAATAGTTCCTACGTCTATAGATTCTGATTTCCATTTAACAGCATCAGCAATCATTTTTACTACTGAATTGTTTTCAACAGGAAATACACTGGCATAAAACGGAGAAAATGCCAAAACTGCTAAAAAACCAAGAAGCCCCTAGTGATAAGGTTATTAATTTTCCAAAACATAAAAATCTGATCTATTATTTTTCCATACGTTTTCCCGATAAAACGACCTACCTGATAAGTTCATTACGGTTTTTATACACGATTATCCAGCAAAAAAAATTCTCAGAACTGCAGAAGGATTTTATCAATAATATGACCCACGAGTTCAAAACCCCTTTATCTTCAATACTTTTAGCATCAGAAGCTCTTAATAAACAAAATGTAATTCAGGAGAATTCCAAACTGGAAGCCTATACCTCCATCATTATCAATCAAAGCTACAAGCTCAATAACCACATTGAAAAAATATTGAATATTGCGAAAAATGACGCTTCAGGGTTGTCATTAAAGCCTCAGAAAATTATATTACTCCCATTTATTCAGGAAATTGCAGATACCTTACGTCAAAAGAATGAAAGCCTTACGCTCCATATAGATATTGAAGACGATCTCTCAATTATTGCTGACGAATTTCACTTTACCAATATCATTTACAATATTTTGGATAACTCTGTTAAATATTGTGATACAAAGCCTGATATTACTATTTCATCGAATAAAGATTCAAAAGGTTTATATTTAAAGTTTAAAGATAACGGAATGGGAATTCCTGCTAAAAATATCCCTCATATTTATGACAAGTTTTACAGGGTCAGTACAAAGAAAAGTGATGAAGTCAATGGTTTTGGGCTAGGCCTATTTTATGTAAAAAAAATTGTCCAGCAGCATCAATGGAAAATTTCGGTTGAAAATAATCCGGATAAGGGAATTACCGTCACTCTGTTTTTTCCGTTTAAAATTTAATAATGTAAGCAATGGAAAAATCTAAAATTCTATATGCAGAAGACGATACAACTATAGCTTTCCTCATACAGGATAGCCTGGAAAGCTATTATGATATAAATCATTACCCGGATGGGCAATCTGCTCTTGAAGCTTTCAACAGCCAAAGTTTTGACATTTGCCTGTTGGATATTATGATGCCCGAGCTCAACGGATTTGAGCTGGCACAGCACATTCGTACTAACAACTCTGAAATTCCTATTATTTTTATTTCTGCAAAAGCCCTGAAAGAGGATAGAATCAAAGGGCTCAAGATAGGCGCTGATGATTATCTGGTAAAACCGTTCAGTATAGAAGAATTAATTTTAAAGATTGAAGTTTTCCTGAAACGCAGCAGAAAAGCTGATATTTCTCCGCTAAAACACAAGGTGGGAAAATATTATTTTGACCCTAAGAACTACACTCTGCAGGATACAGGAAATACCATTACCCTTACCCAAAGAGAATCTGATCTGCTCTTATATTTTATCCTTCACAAAAATACAGTTGTCAAAAGACAGGACATACTGAAAGCAATCTGGGGAGATGATGACTATTTTATGGGTCGAAGTCTGGATGTATTTATTTCCAGATTACGAAAGGTATTTGCTGACGAACACAATATAATCATTGAAAATCTACACGGAATTGGGTTCCGCCTTTCTGAAAAATAAATTAAATATCATTTGTCTTACCTATGTAAACCAAGTGCCTTTATTTATCTTTAATTAACAGATTGCTTTCCAAAAATATTGGTCTATCCTTGTGATAATTAAACGCAAAGCATACAAAGATTTGTAAATTATTCTTTGATTTTGATTACTTTTATCATTCGAAAATTTACTTATTCATGAAAAATTCGGGAACTTCTGTTTTTCTACTATTTTTATTATTTAGTTTAAATTTTAAAGCTCAACAATTCGAAAAACTCTATCAATATGTAAATCCGTTAATAGGAACTGAAAAAATGGGCCATACCTATCCTGGTGCTACCGTTCCCTTCGGAGCTATACAGCTGAGCCCGGAAACTGATACCATTTCGTATGAACTCAATGGAAAATACAACGGTGAAGTGTATAAATACTGTGCGGGATATCGCTATGAAGACAAAACCATTGTAGGTTTCAGCTCAACCCATTTCAGCGGAACCGGACATTCTGACCTCGGAGATTTTCTGATTATGCCAACGGTAGGGAAACTACAACTGAATCCGGGAACAGCCTCACATCCTGAAAACGGCTACCGAAGTAGATTCTCCCATCAAAACGAAAAGGCTGAAGCCGGATATTATAAAGTAAAGCTCGACGACCATAATATTCTTGCAGAACTGACAGCTTCAACAAGAACCGGAGTGCACCGATATACTTTCCCAAAATCTGATCAGGCGCATATTATTTTAGACCTGACTGCAGGAATCTATAATTATGAAGGTAAAAATGTATGGACTTACGTACGTGTAGAAAATAACGGTACGGTGACGGGCTACCGCCAAACCAATGGCTGGGCAAGAACCAGAACCGTTTATTTTGCGATGAAATTTTCAAAACCTTTTAAATCATACGGTCAGAAAAACTTTGACGGACCACAGGTGTACAAAGGCTTCTGGAGAAAATTCGATCAGAATAAAAACTTTCCTGAGATTGCCGGCAAAAACCTGAAAATGTATTTTGATTTCGATACTCAAGAGAACGAAGCTGTCGAAGTAAAGCTGGCCATTTCTCCCGTAAGCCAGACCAATGCATTAGAAAACCTTGAAAAAGAAACCGGAAACCTGTCATTTGATCAGGTAAAGGCGAAAGCCCAGGAAAACTGGAATAAAGAACTCAATAAAATCGTTATCAAAGGTTCTGAAACAGAAAAAATGAACTTTTATACGGCAATGTATCACACTTTTATCAGCCCTACCACTTATATGGATATCAATGGGGAATATAAAGGTTTAGATCAAAATATCCACAAGGCAGAAGGTTTTACCAACTATACCACTTTCTCCATCTGGGATACGTACCGCGCCCTTCATCCCTTCTTTAATGTCATTCAGCCAAAACGGAATAATGATATGGTGAAATCCATGATGGCCCATTACGATCAGTTCTCCATGAAAATGCTTCCGATATGGTCCCATTATGCCAACGACAACTGGTGTATGAGTGGCTATCACAGTGTAAGTGTAGCAGCCGATGCGGTGATCAAAGGAAATTATAACGACGATCCCAAAGAAGTATTGAAAGCATGCATTGCAACAGCTAATAAAAGAGATTATGAAGGCATTGGATATTATATAGATATGGGGTATATTCCTGCTGAAAAAAACGGAACTTCAGTTTCCAATACCCTGGAATATGCTTATGATGACTGGGCGATTGCCCAACTCGCAAAACATGTAGGCGAAACAGAAATTTATAATCAATTCATCAAACGTTCTGAAAACTGGAAAAATAATTTCGACCCTAAAGCAGGTTTCATGCGTCCCCGGCTAGCGGACGGCAGCTTCAAAAAAGATTTTAATGCGTTGAGTACTCATGGACAGGGCTTCATTGAAGGAAATTCCTGGAACTACAGCTTTTTTGTTCCTCAAAATCCGGATGAATTAATGAAAATGATGGGCGGAAAGAAAAATTTCGCTTCAAAATTAGATGAACTGTTCACAATGCATCTTCCCGACGAGTTTTTCGCAGACACAGAAGATATTACAAGAGAAGGAATTATCGGCGGTTATGTTCACGGAAACGAACCGGCTCATCACGTTGCCTATTTTTACAACTGGGCAGGACAGCCCTGGAAAACCCAGGCGCAGATCCGCCGTATTCTGGAAATGCAGTATAAAGCTACACCAGATGGGCTCGGTGGAAACGATGATGCGGGACAAATGAGTGCTTGGTATATTTTAAGCTCGCTCGGATTTTATCCTGTAGCACCCGGTTCTGAAGATTATGCTATTGGAAGTCCGGCTGTGGACCATGCAGTTCTGAATTTGGAAAACGGAAAAACATTTGAAATTGAAGCCGTTAATCAGAGTTCGAAAAACGTGTATGTTGAAAAAATTCTGCTCAATGGCAAAGAAATAAAAAACTTCACACTGAAACATTCTGAAATTATGAATGGTGGAAAGTTGAGTTTTTATATGAGTGCTAAGGCTAGAAAATAATCCTTGCAAAGTTTTGAACCTTTAGAAGGATTAATAAAAGTGTAATCCGTAATTTGCATACGATAATCATCATTTTGCATACATCGGCCTGCTAATTTCTGCTGAATTTTGTCCTGTTAAAAATCAACAGAATATGAACAAAATAAAATTAGGAAATCAAGGATTACACGTTCCGAATATCGGTTTGGGATGTATGGGCATGACAGGTTTTGAAGATGCCAATATGTATGGTAAGGCCGATGAAAAGGAAGCAATTGCAACCATTCACCGTTCTTTGGAATTGGGTGGGAATTTTCTGGACACGGCTGATTTGTATGGCCCGTTTAAAAATGAACAGCTTATTGCAAAAGCCATTGGAACAGATCGTAACAAATATATCATTGCCACAAAATTTGGCTGGGAAATCGATGATAATGATAAGGTGACCTGGGCGATCAACGGAAGCAAAAATTATGTAAAAAAAGCAGTCGAGCGATCACTTAAAAATCTTAAAACAGATTATATAGATCTTTATTACATGCACCGTTTGGATAAAAATACTCCGATCGAGGAAACAGTGGGGGCAATGAGTGATCTTGTGAAAGAAGGAAAAGTTGGCTATATCGGTTTGTCGGAAGTATCTTCAGAAACGGTAAAAAAAGCGCATGCAGTTCATCCGATTACTGCTGTACAGAGTGAATTTTCTTTATTTGAAAGAACAGTAGAAGAAAAAGGTGTGATCAAAACTTTAAATGAATTGGCCATCGGTTTTGTGGCATATTCGCCTTTGGGACGAGGTTTTTTATCCGGACAGATCCGTTCTATTGATGATTTACCTGAAAATGATTTCCGTAGAGGAATTCCCCGTTTTCAGGAGCAACATTTTCATAAAAATCTTGAATTGGTGGAAGCCATTGAAAACCTTGCGAAAGAAAAGAATATTACATCAACACAATTGGCATTGGCATGGATCATCAGCAAAGGGATTGTACCGATTCCGGGAACTAAGCGCAGAAAATATCTTGAGCAAAATATTGAAGCCGGTACAATTGTTTTAAGTGAAGCCGAACTTCAAAGAATAGAAAACATCGTACCTTTAGGAACAGATACGGGTGCTCCTTATGACGAATTCAGTATGGGACTTTTAGATTATTAAACTATCATTTACACTGATGAATACAATTTCTTCGATTTCAGCATTTCACCGGTTACTTTCGTTGCCCGAACCAAAGCACCCTTTAGTAAGTGTCATCAATTTATCCGAAAGTATTTTTTTGGAAGATGAAGTCTGGAAGGGTTTTGTTAACAGATTTTATTGTGTGGCTTTAAAAAGAGAAGTGAAAGGAAAAATAAGATACGGACAGCAGCATTATGATTATGACAAGGGAGTTTTAAGCTTTACAGCGCCCAATCAAGTCCAATATTTAGATTTGCAGAATATGGAATGCGGTTCTGGATACTTATTAATTTTCCATGAAGATTTTTTACTGAAACATCCTTTGGCAAATACAATTTCAGGTTTCGGCTTTTTCTCTTATGCTGTGAATGAAGCCTTACATTTATCTGAAGATGAAGAAAATAATTTGATCGAAATTTTACAGAAAATCGATGAAGAATGTCAGTATATCGACAGACATACACAGGAAATTATTTTATCTCAAATTGAGCTGCTTCTCAGCTATTCCAACCGTTTTTACGAGCGACAGTTTATCACCCGGAAAAACAATAATCATCAGTTATTGGTAAAATTTGAGCGTTTTCTGAATAATTATTTTGATGATGAACAATCAGCAGAAGAGGGACTTTTAACCGTACATCAGATTGCAGAATCAATGAATCTTTCTCCCAATTATCTGAGTGATTTTCTGAGAATTCATACCGGACAGAATACACAGCAGCATATTCATGAAAAGCTGATTAATAAAGCAAAAGAAAAGCTTTCAAACACCGATCTTTCTGTAAGTGAGATTGCTTATATTTTAGGTTTTGAACATTCTCAATCTTTTAGTACACTTTTTAAAAAGAAAACCAAAATGTCGCCTTTGGAATTCCGACAATCTTTTAATTAAATTTAATTTCAAGGAATAAACTCTCACAGATAGAACGAATTCAGCAGATGATTACATTAAGAGATCTACTTTATCTGCGAGAGAAAAAACATAAAAAGACTGCTGATTTGCAGTCTTTTTATGAATAAGTTTTGGCTAAAGCCACTTTGACTTTTCAAATTAAAAAAACGGGCTAAAGCCCGTTCCTATTTATAATTGTTGTGAAAATTTTATTTCAATTTATTCCTGAACTTCAAAAAGCAATCGCTCCCCGAACTTTTCTTCCGTGATCTTTCCATAATCATACACAAGATGTCCATTCACAAAAGTCTGGGTCACTTTAGAATGTAAACTCATTCCTTCCAGCGGGCTCCAACCACATTTGTAAAGAAGATTGTCTTTAGCAACAGTCCAGTCTGCATTTAAATCAATCAAAACAAGATCTGCTTTATACCCTTCTCTTACAAAACCTCTTTTCTCAATTCTGAAAAGTATCGCAGGATTGTGACACATCTTTTCAACGATTTTTTCCAAGGAAATTTTTCCGGAGTGATAATTTTCCAGCATTACGGGTAACGAATGCTGTACCAAAGGCGCACCGGAAGGGCATTTTGTATATGGATTCAGTTTTTCTTCGGCCGTGTGTGGTGCATGATCCGTAGCAATTACATCAATTCTGTCATCCAGAAGAGCTTCCCAAAGTGCATCCTTATCTTTCTGTGTTTTTACGGCAGGATTCCATTTGATCAGAGAGCCTTTAGTTTCGTAATCATCATTGGTAAACGTCAGATGATGGACACATACTTCAGCTGTAATTTTTTTATCTTTTAAAGGAATATCATTTCTGAACAGGTCCATCTCTTTTGCTGTTGAAAGATGGAATACGTGAAGTCTTGCTCCTGTTTTTTCCGCCAGTTCAATTGCTTTGGAAGAAGATTTATAACAGGCCTCCTCACTTCTGATCAGATGGTGGAACTTCACAGGAATATCCTCCCCGTATTCGTCAATATATTTCTGGGTATTGGCTTTGATTGTTGCTTCATCTTCACAGTGAACAGCAATCAGCATTTTTGTGCTGCCAAAGATATTCTCCAGTGTTTCAGGATTATCTACCAACATATTTCCGGTAGAAGACCCTAAGAATAATTTAATTCCCGGAACATTTCTGGGATTTGTTTTTAAAACTTCCTCCAGATTATCGTTTGTTCCGCCCATCATAAAACCATAGTTCGCGTATGCTTTTTGAGCCCCTACTTCATATTTATCGGCCAATAATTCTTGGGTAACGGCATTAGGAACTGTATTGGGCTGATCTATAAAACTTGTAACACCTCCTGCAATCGCGGCTCTGGACTCAGTTTCAATATCTCCTTTGTGCGTCAGTCCCGGATCCCTGAAATGCACCTGGTCGTCTATTACACCCGGCAGAAGATATTTTCCGGAACCATCAATAATTTGATCTGCTTGCTCAGAAATATTGGGGCTTATTGTAGAGATAAGGTCATTTTCTATTAAGATATCGCTTTCGAAGATCTTACCTTCGTTCACAATCTTTACATTCTTGATTAGGGTCTTCATTTTTACTTTAGAAATTAGATGTTAGAAATTAGAAGTTAGAAAAAGCTTCGAGTTAAAAATCATCAGTGATCCATAAAATGCTATCACTAACTTCTAACATCTAGTTTCTAACTTCTATTAAAAAAACAAAATTAAGGTTTATGAATGAATTTTAATGTCGCTGATTATAAATCAATTTCTAAATATTTACATTTGCATAAAATTTTCGAGTTTGTATAAGAAGTTATTCGGCCAAACCGCCATATATGGGCTTAGTTCAGTATTAGTCCGTATTTTCCCGTTCATCATTGCCCCTATCGTGACAAAGGCTTTCGGGCCTGCTGCTTCATCGCCTTTTGTAGACTGGTATTCCATCGCGGGAGTGATTACAGTACTCCTTACCCATGGTATGGAAACCTCTTTTTTCCGGTTTGCACAGGAAGAAAGTATTGACAAGAAAACCTTGATTTCAACATGCTCAGTAAGCATTATAAGCATTGCCCTGATTTATCTTGGCTTAGGATATGTCTTCCGGAACGAATTAGCAGTAGCTTTTGAAACTCCGGATCAAGTCAATTATCTAGTCATATTTTTATTCATACTCTCTTTAGATGCCTTTTCTACAATTCCTTCGGCCATATTAAGGTTACAGGGAAAAGCTTTCAAGTATATGTTTTCCAAAGTAGCAGGATCTGTGGTTTACTTTCTATTGGTTATATTTTTCATCCAATGGCTTCCAAAATATCCGGAAGGAATTCTCGGTTTAAAATATGATCCTCAATTGGGGGTAGGCTACGTATTTATCGCCAATCTGGTCCAGAGTATTATTACATTACTTATTGTAGGAAAAGAATTTTTCAGTTTCAGTATTTCTAAATTCGATTTTAAATTATGGAAAAGAATCATGAGCTATTCTTGGCCTGTGATGATCGCAGGGCTGGCAGGAATTGTTAACCAGACTCTTGACAGGCAGTTTTTGAAATATCTGCTTCCTCCTGACGAAGCACGTCACCAGATCGGAGTATATGGTGCTGTTTATAAAATAGCAACCTTTATCACAGTTTTCCGGCAGGCCTACCAGCTGGGTATTGAACCTTATTTCTTTTCAAGTTTTAAGAATAAAGATTCACATAAAACCTATGCTGTATTAATGGATGTTTTTGTGATATGCAGCTGTATTATTTATATGGGATTGATGGTGAATCTTCAGTGGATCTCAGAAAAATACCTGAACAACCCTCTTTATTATGAAGGTATTGAAATCATACCGTTTGTGATGCTGGGTGCTTTGTTCCTGGGGATTTACCTTAATCTTTCCATCTGGTATAAATTATCCGACCAAACAAGAGTCGGCTTATATATTTCAGTAATAGGTGCCTGTATTACCGTTTTCATTAATTTCTTTTTTATTCCGGAATATGGGTACTGGGCAAGTGCTATGGCTGCGCTGATCACTTTTATGTCAATGATGGTCATTTCATACGTCTGGGGACAGAAGCAATATCCTATTCATTATAATACAGGGAAAATTGCTCTTTATCTGATCTTTACTATCACATGCTCACTTGTATCCTTTTATTTTTTCAGAACTAATTATGTGGTAGGAAATTTACTTCTACTCCTTTTTATTGCTCTGGTAGCCTATAAAGAGAAGCCTATTTTATCTAAAATAATGAAGAGATCTTAGAATATGGCCTCTAATTTGATACTATTGAGTTCTTTAAAAAATTAAACATGGGTTTATAAAGATGATAAATATTATGATCAGCAATGATTTTAATTATTACCTTTAACCTAATCAAACTAACAAATAAACATTGTCATATTATTTATGAAAATAATTGTTCCTATGGCTGGACGTGGTTCCAGATTACGTCCACATACACTGACAGTTCCAAAACCTCTTATCCCGATTGCAGGGAAACCTATTGTACAGAGACTAGTAGAAGATATTGCTAAAGTAGCAGGTGAAAAAATTGAAGAAGTAGCATTTATTATTGGAGATTTCGGACCGGAGATTGAAAAATCTCTCCTTCAGATAGCCGAAAAACTGGGGGCAAAAGGCAGTATATACTACCAGAACGATCCGCTTGGAACAGCACATGCCATTAAATGTGCGGAAGACTCCATGCAGGGAGATGTGGTAATTGCTTTTGCAGATACCCTTTTCCGTGCAGATTTCCAGCTGGATAAAAATTCAGACGGGGTGATCTGGGTAAAAAGCGTTGAAGATCCATCAGCTTTCGGGGTAGTAAAATTAGACAACTACGGTTTTATTACCGACTTCGTTGAAAAACCTCAGACTTTTGTTTCAGATCTTGCCATCATCGGGATTTATTATTTCAACAGTGCTGAAAAACTGATGAACGAGATCAACTATATTATGGATAATAATATAAAAAACGGTGGCGAATACCAGTTGACAACAGCTTTGGAAAACCTTAGAGCAAAAGGAGCAAAATTCACTTTAGGAAAAGTGAATGACTGGATGGACTGCGGAAACAAAAATGCCACCGTAGAAACCAACAGTAAAATTCTTGAGTATGAAAGAGAAGCAATGCTTACTCATCCGGTATCAGCAGTTATTGAGAACTCATTGATTATTCAGCCTTGCTTTATCGGTGAAAACGTACAAATTTCCAACTCAAAGATTGGCCCTGGCGTTTCACTGGGAAACAATACGATCATCGTCAATTCTAACATTGAAAATTCCCTGATCCAGGAAAATACAAGAATCAACCACGGGAACCTTTCCAATTCAATGATTGGAAATTCTGCACAGTACTTTGGAGTTTCCAGAGAGATCTCTTTGGGTGACTACTCAGTTTTAGATTTTTTATCTAAATAAGATCAGAAATAATTAATATAAAATAAGATACACCCAAGCCACATAACATTTGTTGTGTGGTTTGGCGTTAATATTGCAGCGTATTTTTTTTAATAGAAAGACAAAATACATGAAAAACTGGATCCCGATACTTCTCCTGTTGCTTACCTTATCATCCTGTAAAACAAGAAATGCAGCTAAAAACAATGGCAGCAATCAGGATAGTACCGCCATAGCAGAAGACTATAGAAATCCTAAAGATGTCAATGAACCGGTGAAAGACAAACTTACCTTCTACGAGCATGTGCTTCTTCCACCGAAATTTGATCAGATCAAAATCAACAGTAAAGTAAATGTGGAAACCGGAAACTTTATCCCAACCCTTGACGCTGTCATTTATATTGAGAATGATAAAAAAGTATGGATGAATCTTCAGGCGTTTTTATTTACTGTAGCAAGAGGTATTGCTACCCCTGAAGGAATCAAAGGGCAGGACAAAACCAGCAAGACTTACATTGATTCAGATTTTGAATATTTAAATAACTTGTTGAATGTAAATTTCATCGATTACAAATCGCTGGAAAAAATACTTATGGGGAGAACCTTTGTGAAAATCAGTGATTCCCAGTTTACCCTCACCAAAAATATGCAGGGCTTTAAGATGGTTTCCAATACCAGTCAGAAAATTACCACTGACCAAAAAACCAGAGAGTACAAAATTGAGCTTCAGTATGATACCAATTATGATCTTCTGAATGTGAAATTAAAGGATGTTTTATCTCCTGATGAACTGGAAATCTCATATAGCAACTGGGATGAATACAATGAAATCCGCCTCCCAAAAAATGTTAAAATAATTATAAAAGGTTCAAAATCTAGCCAAATTTTACTGGAAAACACGAAATTTGACTTTTCGAGGATGGAAACAGCTTATTCTGTACCATCCAGTTATAAGAAAATTGAGATTAAATGATTAAAAAATTTAGCTTTTTAATAGGTATTCTACTGTTCGGCCTTCATTATGGACAGCAGAACAAGGAACAGCTTCAGAAACAGAATGCCGATCTTAAAAAACAAATTGTACAGATAAATACAGACCTGGCGAAAACCAGAACTGAATCCAAGCTTTCAGTAGCCTATCTTAATAATGTCAATAAAAAATTAACTTTAAGAGAAAAGGTATATACCAATACTCAGAAGGAAAAAAGGCTTATTGAAGATGAGATCTATCTGCGCCAACTGGAAATAAACCGTCAAAACAAAGAACTGGCAGTTCTCAGAAAAAATTATGCTGAAGTTCTTGTCAATGCATACAAAAACAAAGGGGTACAGAATAAAGTAACCTTCATTCTTTCGTCCAAAAATTTGGGGGAAGCCATCAGAAGAGTTCAGTACCTGAAACAGTACGCTGACTATCAGGATAAAAAAGCCACAGAGATAAGCAACGCTGCGGCCCAGATCAAAAAATCAATCGCACAGAAACAGAACTCTGCAAGAGAGAAAGAAAATCTTCTGGCCAACCAGCAGAAAGATCTGGCAACCATTAATGCAGAAAGAGCACAGAAAGAACAGTTGCTGGCAGATTTCAAGAAAAACGAAGCTAAGCTTACCGTAGAACTTAAGCAGAAGCAGGTACAGTCTAAAGCCTTAGAAGGACAGATCAGAGCCATCATTGCAGAAGAAATCAGAATAGCAAAAGCGGAAGAAGAAGCCAGAAAAAAAGCGGAAGCAGAAAAAATCCGTATGGCTAAATTGATTGCAGAAAGAGAAAAAGCCAGAATTGAAGCTGAAGCAAAAGCCAGAGCAGAAGCACTGGAAAGAGAAAGAAAACTGGCAGAAATTGAAGCCAAAAAAGCCGCAGATCTAGCCGCTAAAAGAGCTGAAGAAGAGAAAAAACGTAATGAAGAGGCTGCAAGAGCAGAAGCCAGTGCAAAAGATGAAGCCAGAAGAGTGGCCGCTAAGAAAGCATCTGATGAAGCTAACGCAAGAGCAAAAGAAGCCACAGATAAACTTGTTGCCGCAAGAGCTGCAGAAGCCGCACTGAACAAGAAAAAAGAAGAAGAGAAAAAGGCCGCTGAAACTAAAGCAATGACCAGCTATGGAGTGACTACAACTCCGGGAAGCAGTTTTGCAGACAGCAGAGGAAGACTTGGATATCCTGCAGACAGAGCGGGACAGGTTACCCACCGATTCGGAAGACAGCCACACCCGGTTTTCAAAAATATTGTTGAGGAAAATACAGGGATTAAAATATCAGTTCCATCCGGCACCCGTGCAAAATCTGTATATCCGGGATCAGTCTCTTCAGTATTGGCAAATAGTGACGGAACCAAAACTGTAATGGTAAAACACGGAAACTATTTTACAATCTACTCCAACTTGGGAAGCGTAAGTGTATCCAAAGGACAGCAGGTTTCTTCCGGCACTCCTGTAGGTACGGTAGCTCAGGATTTCGACGGTTCTTATACCCTTGACTTTCAGGTATGGAACGGAAATACGCCAGTTGATCCATTAGGTTGGATTTCATATTAAAAAAAGCGTAACTTTGCAAAAATCTTAAGAGATGAACACACTAACAATACTTGCCTTATCTTGGCAGCACATCCTTATCGTAGCTATACTTTTGGTATTGCTGTTTGGAGGAAAGAAAATTCCGGAATTAATGAGAGGAGTTGGTTCAGGAATCAAAGAATTTAAAGATGCGGTGAAGGAAGAAGACAAACCAGGTTCTGAAAACAAAACCTCTTCTACCAACAATAATACTCCCAGCAACTAAAATTCTTCAGCAATAATGAATTTTACTGAGACTGCATGGAAAGTCTTCAATCAATCTATTGAAGATTATCACGTGTCCGATGACGTTAACACTCTAATTAATAACCCTTTCGAAAAAGACAGTTTGGAACGGATTTTGTATGCAAAGAACTGGATTGATACCGTTCAATGGCATTTGGAAGATATTATTAGAGATGAAAATATTGATCCTGCTGAAGCTCTTCAACTGAAGAGAACAATAGATGCATCCAACCAGAAAAGAACAGATCTGGTAGAATTTATCGACAGCTGGTTCCTTACAAAGTTTGAAAATATAACTCCCAAACCTGATGCAAAAATCAATACAGAAACACCCGCTTGGGCTGTAGACAGATTATCAATTCTTGCATTAAAGGTTTATCATATGTCATTAGAGGCCAATAGGGAATCCGCTTCTGAAGAGCACCGTGCCAACTGCCAGGCTAAACTGGATGTACTGCTTACTCAGAAAGAAGACCTGTCAACTTCTATTAATCAGTTGCTTACTGATATTGAATGCGGTAATGTTAAGATGAAAGTATACAAACAAATGAAAATGTATAACGATGATAGTCTTAACCCGATCCTTTATCAAAAGGGGCAACAGAAATGAGAAAACTATTTTTTTTTGGAGTACTACTATTAATCATAACTTCCTGCGCAACGGAAAAGCTTAATCTTTCCCCGTTGTCAAATAATTTTTATAGCGAAACTAAGGGTTCTGATTCCGACAGAGGGGCAAAAAAAGGCTTTGATATCAATATCAAAGAAAATGTAAACGCTTCTGAAATTTCAAATCTGATTTCTACTTTTCCAAAGTTTAAGAATAACAGTTTGAATGATGAAATAACAAGCTTGAAATACAGCCTTCAGAATTATTTATATGCCATTGATGCCAACAATTCGCCGGGAAAGAGCAGAGCCATTAAAAGCTTTGAAAAATCATACAAGAAAATTCAGAAACTCAGACAGCAGCTTGACAAAGATGACGATGAAGTTCTTAACAGATATCTAGTCCGTCTAAAAACCAATATTTCTGTAATCGAAGATTCTTTAAAAGGAAATTAAAAAACGAACCATTATTAATGATTAAAATTCAGGCAGAAGCTAATGTTCCTACGGAGCACGGCTCTTTCCGAATGATCGCTTTCTCTGAAAACGAAAACGACTGGATGCCGCATATGGCCATCGTAGCAGAAAATACAGATTTTTCAAAACCGGTGAACGTACGTTTCCATTCCGAATGCATTACCGGAGAAGTTTTCCATTCAAAAAAATGTGAATGCGGGCAGCAACTGGATGCCGCAATGAAATATACCCATGACCACGGAGGGATTATTGTTTATCTCCGTCAGGAAGGAAGAAATATCGGGATCATCAATAAGCTGAAAGCCTATTCGCTTCAGGAAAAAGGTTTTGATACCGTACAGGCCAATTTAGAGCTTGGACTTCCCGCAGATGACAGAAACTTTGGAGTTGCTATCGAAATTCTTAACCTTTTAGAGGTAAAAGATATCAATCTTCTGACCAATAACCCTGAAAAGGTAAAATATGTGCTAAACAGCAATATTAACCTCAACTCCAGGGTTCCTTTACAGATTCCGGCCAATGAGACGAGTAAAGGCTATTTAAAGACAAAAAAAGACTTCTTTGGACATCTTCTGGATGACAATGATAACTAAATAAAAAGCTTCAGATAATTCTGGAGCTTTTTTCATAACTAGTCACAAATTCCTTTGGTTAAGAAAATTAATAATACGACTGATAGATGAAGAGTAATGCGAGATCCTTGTCAAGGTTTAAAACCTTGACAAGGATACTTTCCCGAACTCGAGGTAGTTTAAATAATACAACTATTCTATATTATGTTTTCTCTTCAACAATTTCATACTTCAGGCTTACTTCTTAACAACATTAAAAAAATCACTTTACCCTGAACTCGGGTTAAAATACAACAAAAGCTCCGGAATTTCTCCCGGAGCTTTTTAATAATTATAAAAAACTGAAAAGATATTTCTTATTTAGTGACTTTAGTCTGAATTTTAGACTCGTCAATATTGTAATATTTAATCACGCTGTTGTAATCTTCATAGTTAACTGCTGCTTTTGCACTTTTCCCTGTTTTTGCAGGAACCACTACTACTCTGAAGTTTTTACCTTGGTAATAACTAGGATTAGCTGTTAAGCTAAAAGCAGTTGTAGAGTTTATGTTAATCGTAATTCCAAATTTGCTGAAATCAAATAAGTAATCCACAGCATCGTTAGCTAAATTTCCTACATGATAAGTGTACGGAAGCAGCTTCCAAACCGGTGCGCCGCCATCAGTACCATTTTGCATATAAATAAGCACTACATCAGATTCTACTAGCGGACTGTTGAAATCATCACTAAATCTGTAAAGGTTATCATTTACTCTGGTAAAGCTAGGGCTAATATCATAAGCTGTTGAATAGGTATCGTAGTCCACTGGATTCTGTACAACAACATCATCATCATTGTCACAGCTATAAGCAGTAAAACCTACAGCACCCAGAAATAAAAAGAGAAGTATTTTTTTCATTTTTAGAAAAGTTTAGTTATTATTTATAAAGCGTATTCAAATCATATACCAAAAATTGCAAAAACTTTGTTTTCATCATTTTTTTAATTGTATTTTTGTTCTTATTCAAAAGATCATGAAGAAATTGTTATATACTTCCCTCTTTATTTTTTCATTAATAAGCTTTACAGCCAAAGCTCAGTATCAGCCCAAAAACATTTCCGAAGAAGACCTGAAAAAGGCTCATCACTGGGTGAACAAAACCTACAGGTCACTTTCTCAGGATGAAAAGTTGGGGCAGCTGTTTATTGTAGCACTTTACACAAATAAAGGGGAAGACTATATTAATCAGATCAGAAATATTGTGATTAATGATAAGATCGGAGGATTAATCTTAATGCAGGACGATGCCGCCAGAGAAATCAACCTGGTCAACGAATTTCAGCAGAAATCAAAAATTCCGATGATGATCGGGATGGATGCAGAATGGGGTTTGTTCCAAAGAATTGCCACAGCTCATAAATTTCCATGGGCCATGACCCTTGGAGCGATCCAGGATAAGAACCTTATTTACCAGATGGCCGCCAAAATCGCGGAAGATTGCCATAGAATGGGGATCAACTGGGATTTTGCACCGGTTGTGGATGTAAATACCAATCCGGATAATCCTATTATCGGAAACAGGAGCTTCGGTTCAGAAGTTGATAATGTGATCAGTTCTGCTTTGTCTTATTCCAACGGTCTTCAGGATCATACGATTCTTGCCGCCATCAAGCATTTTCCTGGACACGGTGATACCAGTACAGATTCTCATTTGGACCTGCCGGTGGTTTCACATAGTTTAGAAAGATTGAATACCGTTGAATTGGCACCTTTTAAAGCTTTAATGGATAAAGGGATCGGCGGTGTGATGGTAGCCCACTTATATGTCCCGAGCCTTGAATCCGGCAAAGGAATTCCTGCTTCGGTTTCTAAAAATATTATTACAGGCGTTTTAAAAGAAAAACTGGGTTACAAGGGGTTAATCATTACTGATGCACTGAATATGGGTGCTGTAGCCAATAAATATAAGCCGGGCCAACTGGATGCCCTTGCTTTTAAGGCCGGAAATGATATTATGCTTTTCTCCCAGGGAGTTTCGGCAGGGAAAAAATTAATTCAGAAAGCGATTGAAAATGGTGAAATTCCACAATCAAGAGTGGAAGAAAGCGTAAAGAAAATTTTACTTACAAAATATTTTTTGGGGCTTAATCAATACACTCCGAAAAATCCCGTAAATATCAACAACGACCTGAACAATGATTCTCATAAAATATTGGTACAGAATCTTTATGCTAATGCACTGACTTTATTAAAAGATGATCAAAAACTGCTTCCTGTTACTGGAAAACAGATTTATTATGTTCCGCTGGAAGAAGCACCTTATCAGACTTTCGCCAATCAGCTGGGACAAAATATTATGATCAAAAAAGCAAATGAGATTAATACAATTCCTGCAGGTTCTACCGTAATCGTAGGATTCCACAAAGATAATTCAACAGCCTATAAGCCTTATAAGATTTCGGCAGAATCTAAGAAAGTTCTCGCTGATCTTACTAAAAACCAAAACGTTATTTTAAATGTTTTCGGAAGTGCTTATGCTTTAAAAGACATTGATATTACAAAAGTATCTACTGTCCTTGTCGCTTATGAAAATAATGATGATTCTATGACGGCAGCAGCCAATGCTCTGAACGGAAAAACAAAGATATGGGGCAGACTGCCCGTTCTGGTCAATGATCAGCTGAAAGCAGGTATGGGAATCGACAGTATTCCGGCTTCTGCTTCAAATATGAATACAACAGTTTTTACAACACCAAAACAACAATAATCTAATGAAAATAGGCATACTTTGCTATCCAACATACGGCGGAAGCGGAATCGTAGCAACAGAACTGGGAATGTCCCTGGCCAATAAGGGCTATGAAGTCCATTTTATAAGTTCAGCGCTCCCCGCAAGACTAGACATTACCAACCCGAATATTTTTTTTCACAGGGTGAATGTACAGACCTATCCGCTTTTCCAGTATCAGCCTTATGATATTGCATTAAGCTCGATGATTTATCGTGTAGTGAATCTTTATAAGCTTGATCTGCTACACGCTCATTATGCCATACCCTATGCCTACGCTGCATTTACAGCCAAACAAATGCTGAAAGAGGATAATAATGACATTCCGTTGGTGACTACGCTGCACGGAACAGACATTACTCTTGTAGGACAGCATCCGAGCTATAAACATGCTGTAGAATTTTCGATCAACCAGTCGGACGCCATTACTTCGGTTTCCGAAAGTCTGAAAAAAGATACCCTGCAGTTTTTCAATATCAAAAAAGAAATACAGGTGATTACCAATTTTATTGATAATTCTGAATTTGATGACTGTACGGAATGCCAGAGAACACAGTTTGCCAATCCTGACGAAAAAATTCTGATCCATGTTTCCAACCTTCGTCCTGTAAAGCGTGTAGAGGAAGTATTGCAGATATTCAAGAGCGTTGAAAAAAAGGTAAAATCAAAACTGATCATCATCGGTGAAGGACCGGATATGGAAAAAGTGAATCAGTTTTTAGAAGAAAATCCTGAGCTTATTTCAAAAATCCGTCTTTTAGGAAAAGTAAATGATCTGTATAAGATCCTGCAGCTGTCTGATGTATTTCTACTTCCATCCGAGCAGGAAAGTTTCGGTCTGGCGGCTCTTGAGGCGATGGCAGCATACACTCCGGTGATCAGCTCCAATGCGGGTGGAATTCCTGAAGTGAATATTCAGGGAGAAACAGGATTCTTAGCTGAAATTGGAAATGTAGAGGCTATGAGCAATTACACCATCAAGCTGCTAAGCAATGATGAACTTTTAGCCAAAATGAAGAAAAATGCGAAAGATCAGGCTATAAAATTCGATTTGAAAAACATTCTTCCTATATATGAGGAAATGTATAGAACGACTATAGAAAATTTCAAAAAAGAGCCGGCGAAAGTATAATATTTCTATTATATTTATCGTCACTATGACGGAAAAACTGCTTCAATATCTTTGGAACTATAAGGTTTTCAAACATTTCGACTTCAAGGATATTGAAGGGCATTCCGTTGAGATCATTAGCTTTGGAAAGTGGAACACGAATGCGGGTCCGGATTTCCTCGATGCAAAAATTAAAACAAAAGATCTGGTTATTGCCGGAAATATCGAATTGCACCTTCGAGCCTCTGACTGGGTCTTCCATAACCATTCCCAAGACCCCAATTACCAAAATATTATCCTCCACGTTGTTTACCAGAATGATGCTGAGATCGATGACCTTATCTCTAAAAACGTTCCTACACTGGAACTGAAAGACCATATTGACAAGGATATTCTCTGGAAATACGAAAAAATGATCAATGGGACTCAGTTTATTCCCTGCGAAAATATTTTTGATCCCAATAAAATTCCTCTTAGTTTTCATGAAACCAATGTTCTTAAAAAGCTGGATGAAAAGTCTCAGGAACTGGAAAAAAGCTTAGAAAAGTATAAGAACAATTTTGAAGCGGTACTTTTTCACAGCCTTGCCTACTCTTTCGGATTAAAAGTAAATGCCCATATGTTCAGACAGATTGCTGAGTCCATAGATTTCAGTGTCATCAACAAAATCCGCCAGAATGAATCACAGCTGGAAGCCTTATTATTTGGTATTTCAGGATGGCTAAATCATCCAAAAGATGAAAAAATGACAATGTGGAAAAGGGAATTTGAATTCATCAGGAAAAAGTTTAGCATACCGGATCTCACATTACATCCGAAGTTTTTAAGGCTCCGCCCGCCCAACTTCCCTACGATCCGTCTCTCCCAGCTGGCAAATCTTTATTACAGACATCAGAATCTGTTTTCAAAGATCATTAAAGCTGATAATATAGATAAACTTTACGAAGTTTTTGAACCGGTAAAAGCTTCGGAATATTGGGATTTTCATTTTAATTTTGGAACCATTTCAAAATTCCAGCCTAAAACATTGAGCAGAGATTTCATTCAACTGGTGATCCTAAATACTGTACTTCCCTTAAAATATACTTATCACAAATACCATAATGAAGAAATTGCGGATGAGATACTGGAGCTGTACAGAAACTTGACCGCTGAAAAAAATTCTGTAACCTCCGGATGGAGAAAGCTTGGGCTAAAGGTTAAAAATGCACTGGAAAGCCAGAGCCTTATTTTTCATCATAAAACCTCGTGTGAAGAAAAAAATTGCTTAAATTGCAGTATTGGATTTAAACTTTTAAAAGAATCTTCAAATGTTTGATAATATCCGCCACAAAATGGAAAGAGAATGGTTTGGTGTCCTTACAAGAATGGGAGCTAAACTGGGAATCCCTGTATCCAAATTAAGGGTCTTCTTCATCTATTCTACTTTTGCAACTGCCGGTTTTTTCTTTTTAATCTATCTGGGGCTGGCATTCACGCTTTGGATCAAAGATATTTTTATTACAAGAAGACCTAGTGTTTTTGATTTATAATTATGGAATTTTTACCGATTACTTCTGCCGAAGACTATAGAGTCCAGGACATTTATACGTCTTACTCCAGCACTTTTCCTACGGATGAGCAAAGGGACTGGAAACAATTTACCGCCTTATTTTCAAACCCTCATGTGAAAGTAATTTCAGTACTTCATGAATCCCAGGCTATTGGCTATCTTATTATCTGGGAACTGAGTTCTTATGTTTTTGTAGAGCATTTTGAAGTTTTCGAGGCATTCAGAAGTCAGAAACTGGGATCGCATATTACGAGATATCTGTTTAAAAATTATCCCAAAATTATCCTGGAAATAGAACCTGATCATTTGGGTGACGATGCGAAAAGACGCTATTCTTTTTATCAGAAAAACGGATTTACCCTGATCGATGAAATGTATGTACAGCCGAGTTATGGAGAAGGGAAAAAATCCCTGGATCTTTGGCTGCTGGCCAACTATTTTCCTGAAGATCTGAAACGTGTAAAAGACGAAATTTATGATGTCGTGTATCATTAAAATATAAAAACCGCCGGCAATTGTCCGGCGGTTTATTTTTTGACCATCCCGTCAGATCTTCGATCTGCCACCCCTCCTCCGGAGGAGGGGAATAGATAGACGGTTATTTACAGAGATTTTTAATTGACTTCGTATTCCAGTTTTATGGTAATATTGGCTTCTTTCTCTTTGGAGGAAGTATTGAATGTCCCGCCGTAGGAATAGTCTTCATTGGAATTTGGCTCTGTAATTTGGATCACACCCATCGTAGCTTTTTTAAGGTTTCCCAGGCTACTTCCCGAATTTTCCGCAATTTTCTCAGCTCTCTCTTTGGCATCTTTGGTTGCACTGGCAATCATTTCCTGTTTTACTGTTGCCAGTTTGGTATAAAAATAAGAGGGCGCCGAAGAAGTAAACTCGATTCCCCGGTTAATGATCTCTGTAATATTTCTGGACAGATTCTCAATCTTTACAACCTCTTTGCTTTCAATAGAGACTTTTTGGGTAAGGTTGTAGCCGGAGAATTCACCCTGAACATAGTTTCCGTTAGAATCATTATAGCTTCTGAACTGTTTTTGAATATCTACAGAAGAAAACACGATTTCGTTCTGCTTGATTCCTTTTGAAACAAGATAATCATTGATCACCTTTCTGTCGATGGCCAGCTCATCATACGCTGCTTTCAGATCAGAATTATTTTTGGAAAAACTTCCGGACCACGTAATCAGATCGGAAGTAAACTGTTTGGTACCCAATCCTGTAACGGAAATAGTATTTTCAGATTTATTTCTGTTTTTAATGGCATTTCCTAAAAAGCCAAGCCCAAGGACAAATCCAAGTGCTCCGACTGCTACCGCAATAATATTTTTATTCATAGAAATTGTGATGGATTAATTTTAAATAATAGTACATCAATTTCTATTCCGAATTTTAAGAATTCGTTAACATTATTCCTTTATTTTTTCTGCTTTAATCTTTCCAGATAAACAGGCATGACTTCTTCCAATCTCAATAATACTCCGGATAAGTTTTTTGCTTTTACGTAGGTGCGGACCTGGGGTTTAGCTTCAAAAGAATATTGTATAAACTCTGAAATTCTTTCTTCTGGAATTCCTGCTTTAGTAAAATATTCATTATCCACTCTGTTTCTTACCCATGCAATATGTTCCTGCAGATCATCGTACCTGTATTGTCTTTTCTGGCGTCTTGCTTTTCCGCTTATCAGATCATAAGCTCCCTGTACATCCAGGCTTCCTAAAAGTATCGGAATAAGTACCTGCTTCACTTCTGCCGGTTTTTCTCTCATTTTTCCAACAGGTTGGGGTAAACCTACTGCCTGCTGTACAATCTCACCTTTATCTACTTTTGATGCAAGTCTGGAATCCGTTGCAAGGTCTCCGGTCGGTTTTTTAACGACTTTTATTTCCTCAATTTCTTTTGGAATCGGAATCAAAACAACCAAAAGCTGGGCACTGAATCCATTAGCCGGAACTATGGCTGAAACTCTCCTGAAATCTGCTTTTACAAATCTCAATTCATCATTTGGAACCGCTTCAATAAAAAACATCCCCATAGAATTGGAATACGTTTTTTGATCGGTAGACATATTAATAATGGTCACTGAACTTAGACTCTCGCCACTGTCATCGGTAATACGACCTGTAACTGTCTGCTGTGAAAAAAAATTATTAAACACAAAAACAAGGAGAAACGAAACTTTCTTCCAGGTATCAATGCCTGTATTTCCACCTACAAAGTTCATATACTTAATCATTAAAATTAAAGATTGTCCAGTTTACGGATTTTTCTGTATTCGGAAAAAGCTATCTTTAATTCATATTCTACAGTATCTGCCTTAAAATTTTTTCTGTATTTTTTCGCCATCATACGGATATCATTGGCATAGATTAAAAAATGATCTATCTGTTCTTCATTCATGCCATACTTTCTCAGAAACTCTAAGTCTATTTCTTCCTTTACTTTTTTGATAAAATCCTGTGTTTCTGTATAATTGGCTTTGGTAATTTTAAGTTCTGTCGCTTTTTTGAACAAACCTACAGCAGCATCCAAAACGCCTAAAATACTTACATGTCCGGCATTATAATCCGGCTTAAAGGTCTTTGAAACTGTATTATCCGGTAAAGCTTCATTCAGCGGACTTTTCATATATTCATCCAACTCTGATCTTAAAGAAACTACTTTTCTGGATTCATTAAGATGCCTGTTGTCTCTTTCCAGGTTACCCGTGGGCTTATAAGTAATCTTTACTTCAGGGATTTCTATTTCAGTTTTGTCAAGACTTATCATCAGGGGAAATCTAAAATCTTCCTGTTTTATTTTTTTATCAAAACGGTAATATCCTTCTTTTACAAATCTAAGTTCATCATTTTCCGATACTTCTATCGTAAAGTTTCCTAAAGTATCACTCAATGTGCTTTTCCTGTTAGAAACATTGATAATTAAAACCGGGGTTATATTTTTTTTGCTGTTCTCTGTCACTGTTCCGGTTATCTGCTGCTGAGAAAAAAATCCTGCCGAAACAAAAAAAGGAATGGTGTAAAAGATTCGTTTAATATAAGTTCTCATCTCCTTTTATCTTTGAGTCTGTGGAGCGCGGTAAGAGGAAATTCTCGTCAGTACAAAACGCTGAAACCTGTAGAGATCAGCATCGCTGCAGAAACCATATTTCAGAATCGTTTTCCTTTCAAAACCACCTGCGAGAACATAGCTGATGAAATGATCTATCTGGGACTTTTCAATTTTTAAATCCGTGAAGTATTCCTCACCAAGCGCTGTTTTCAGATAGCTACCCAAATCAATATCATCCCATTTGTTTTTGACTTTTCCAATAGAAAAGCCCTGCCCTTTCGGCTGTACAAATTCTCCGGGTTTTGCAGCCAGTATTCTTGGATCTGATTTCTGTGAAATATAATTATCTATATCTTTTACCAGTTTCTCTACCTTTTTGGGTCTGTTAAGGTTTTTTGCATCAATCTTAAGGTCCTCGGTAATTCCCTGCCTGATTTCTACTTCGGGAATCAATATGGTAGTTCTTTCCAAAGTGGCATTAATAGGAGATTCTATATTTTCTCTGGAAATTTTTTTAACGAGACGATCATAGCCTGATTTTACAAAGCGAAGCTCATCCCCCGCCCTTCCCGAAACCATAAAATGTCCGTCCCGGTTGGTCGTTGTTCTTTCATCCGTTCTGATATTAATTACAGTTACATCCGGAATTTCCGAGCTGTCTTCAGAAGTCACTTTCCCAAAAATATAATTCTGGGCTTGGGTATTAACGAAAAAAAGGATGGTTAAAAAAAAGAGTAGTTTAAATTTCACGGACAAGTTTTTTATAGAGCAAATCTAAAATTATTTTTAAAGTAAATGATAAGTTTAACCACAGTTAACGTGTTTTAGGATTTCTTTTTGATTTTTGCTCAGCAAACTGTTAAATCACTCCTCTGAATTGTTAAAATTTCACTTAAAAATTAGCTAACTTGCAGTCTCAATTCTAAATTCAGCAATGCAAAATTCTTATACAGTGATCAATGCTTCAGCCGGGTCGGGGAAAACATATGCCCTTGTCCAGAGGCTTTTGATGATCTGTCTCCGCTATCCCAATCAGCAGCAGTCGATCCGGAATATTCTCGCGCTTACGTTTACCAACAAAGCGGCCAATGAGATGAAGGAAAGAATTTTATCCTGGCTGGGAAACTTTTCAGCGGATAATTTTGCACAAAACAGTGATCTGAAGAACATTCAGAAAGCATTTGAGGCGGATGGGCTGAAAATAACGATTGATGAGCTCCATAACCGTTCCAAGAAACTGCTGGATTATGTGCTTCATAATTATTCAACGCTGAGCATCGGAACAATTGACCGTTTTAATTCAAGACTGGTAAGAAGCTTTTCCTACGAATTGGGTTTAGCCAAAAACTTTAATCTTGAAATTGAAGCTGAACCGTTTCTGATCGAAGCCGTGGATAAAATGCTGGACCAAATCGGTGAGAATGAAAACATTTCCAATTCTTTCATGGATTATGTGGATTACAGTCTGGAAAATAATGAAAGGATCAATCTTAATAAAAATCTTTATGATTCTGCAAAAGAGTTTGTAAAGGATATTCACTATGAACATCTGAAAAGCAACAAAAGCTTTGATGACACGAATTACGAGAATATAAAAAATACGCTTAGAAAAGAAATCGTCCAGAATAAAAAACGGTCCGCCGAGCTTGCGGCCCAATCTATTGAGATTTTCCGGTCCAGAAATATTGATATAGAAGATTTTGCACAGGGAAAAAACGGACTCGGAGGATTTTTCACTAAGGTTCAGGATTTTTACAATCAGAAAAGACCGGGATTTCCATTTCCCACAACGCAGGAAGAATCTGTAGTCAACAATTACAGGAAGGGAGCTTCTTCGAAATCCAAAAATAAGGAACCCGAGATCTTCGAGATTCTGGACCAGCTTCTTGACAACAGAATGCAGCTGATCCTTTTATACATTGAAACCCAAAAGAAGGAAAAGATCCTATCTGCCCTTCTTCCGTTAAAGGTGAATAAAGACATTCAGGATGAATTAAAAAAAATTGAGGAAGAAAATGATCTTGTCCTGCTCTCAAAATTTAATATCCTGATCAATGAAAATCTTAAGAATGAGCCATCGGCCTTTATTTATGAAAAGGTAGGATCACAGTTTCAGCATTATTTCTTTGATGAATTTCAGGATACTTCGGAACTGCAGTGGCAGAATTTTATTCCGTTACGTGATCACAGTGTTTCTACAGAAAATACTTCTTTTACTCTTGTGGGAGATCCTAAACAGAGTATTTACAGATTCCGGGGTGGAGAAAGTAAGCTGATGCTGGATATTATCAACAAAAAAGAATTTTCACCAAAGGAAGCAACTCTTCTTGTCTTAAAGGACAACTGGCGAAGTGCTAAAAATATTGTACAGTTCAATAATGAGCTGTACCGGTATCATTCTGAAGGTCTGGAGGAGGAACACCGGAATATTTTCGGGGAAGATGCTGAACAAAGCTCGAAATCCCAGATTGAAGGCCGTGTAAAAGTCAGCCTGATCGAAAATCTTACGAATGAGGATTTTTATAATGACACTTCGGAAAGAATGCGGAAGGACATTCAGGAAAGCCTGGATAATGGCTTCAAATTTTCGGATATTACGATCTTATGCCGTGGTAATTTTGATATTTTCAGCTATTCTCAAAAACTGGGAAATCTGAAAGTGAACTACCATGGAGAAGAAACGAATATTAAAACAATTTCTGACAAAGGCCTGACACTTGAACTTTCCAATACTTTAAAGGCAGTTATTGAATTTCTTCGATGGGAAATCAATCCTAAAAACAAACCCAATCTGATCATGATGATGTATTATCTGAATGCTTTGGGAAGAATTCAGATGGCAGATTTCACATTGGAAATGAACAAAATCCTGGAGATAGAAACGCATGAGGAAATTCTTCAGTTTATTCAGAATACCTATTCCCTGAAACTGAAACAGGAAAATTTTCCGAGGTTCAATCTGTATAATTTTGTGGAATATTACATCAATGAATTTGCTGTGGAACACAAGGAAACAGATTTTCTCCTGAATTTCCTTGAAATGCTTTTCAACTTTACACAGAATGCTGGAGCCAGCACGAAAGAATTTTTGAAATATTGGGATGAAGAGGCTTCTGCTTATACAATCCAGGCTTCGGAAAATATTGATGCCGTACAGATCATGACAATCCATAAATCTAAAGGACTGGAATTCCCAATCGTATTTATCCCGATGATGAACAAGAACCGGGACAGTGAATTTACGAACTGGTTTGATACCAATAATGATGATGCTTTGAAATCAGTCAACATCAATCAGTTCAGCAAAAACCTTGAGGTTTATGATGAAGAAATAGAGGCATTTAATAAGAAAAATTCTTATAAGAACCTTATTGACAGATTATGTCTTCAGTATGTAGCGACTACCCGCCCTGTTGAGCAGCTGTTTTTCTATCTTCAGAAAGCGAATAAAACATCCAATAATCTTGAACTACTGGAATTCTTCAACGGAAAAAATACGGAAGAGTCTGATGAATTCGATCTGTATGAGGTACATCCGGAAATGCTGAAAAAGCATTCTAAAGATAAAACATCATTATTTAAGACCAAGGATATTCAGAACCTTAAAAATATCAATGAAAATAGAGCGTCCATCAAGATTGCAACTCCCTCCAAAAATTACCAGGTGCGGAACGAAAAGGTAAGGATCGGGCTTTTTGTCCATGAATTACTTTCGAAAATCAATACGGAGAAAGATACAGCCAAAGTCCTGGAAAGCTATGTTCTGGACGGACAGATCACATTGGAAGAGAAAGATGATATCCAGAAAACTTTAGTTCAGATCATCAGAAAATACGCTGAATTTTTTGACGAGAAATGGGAAGTGATCAATGAAAAAGATATTATGATCTCAGAAAGAGGACAAAGTCATATTTTCAGGCCTGACCGTATTCTGAAAAATGAAGAAGGCTATGTAATTGTGGATTTTAAAACGGGTGAAGAAACGGAAAAGAATGAGCGACAAATTGAGAATTATAAACATATTCTGGAAAGTCTGGGAAGAAAGGTATTAAAGACTCAGCTGATTTATTTATAGCCGGAATCGATTATCTTTTTCCACAATGTTTTCCACAATACAATGTTAATAACTTTAAAATATCTTAACAATAAACTGATTAACAAAAACATATCATAAAATTCAAAGAGCATATTTGTCAATAATCAGAAAGAAATATTACAAATGTTTGTGGATAACCTGATAATAAAATAAAGCCGCCCCGGCGTTCTCCGAACGCCGGGGCGGCTTCTACAATATAATGTATTTAAGCTGTTGTAGCCGGTACAAAAACTCTCTGAGACAATTCCTGATCAAAAAGATAGAGTGCAGATGGATTGTCACATACCATCTTGATTTTTGTAACATACTGTGAAGCATTAGCCTCTTCTTCCACCTGTTCATTGATGAACCACTGCATAAAAGATGTTGTTGCAAAATCACCTTCATCATTGGCATTTTTTACAATGTTGAAAATACTTCTGGTTACTTTTTTCTCGTGTTCCAATGCTTTTTCGAAAATATCCGTAGCATTTTCGAACTCATGTGGAGGTTTGGCAATTTCTCCGATGATGATTTCACCGCCTACGTCATTTAAAAAATCAAACATTTTATCTGCATGCATCAATTCTTCTTTGCTCTGAACTCTGAAGTAGTTTGCAATTCCGTCAAGATCTTTTCCTGAAAACCAGGCAGACATTGAAAGGTAATATTGTGCGGCATATTGTTCGTGAGCTATCTGTTCGTTAATTAACGTTGCAATTTTTTCGCTGATCATAAGTATAAATTTATATTCAAAAATACGCAATAAAAGCCCGAAATCAAAAGTTTTAATGAAAATTAATACAAAAAGGACGGTAAAAAACCCGTCCTTCACACATTAAAAAATCAAAATTATGAGCTGTTATTTTGCTTTCGGAGCAGCAGTATTCATAGTCTTTTTCATCACTTTTCTATCCTTCATTGCCATCCTTCTTTGCTCCATTTTTGCTTTTCTGTCAGCCTGCCATTTATCATATTGATCAGGAGTCAGGATTTTTTTCATATCAGCATCCATCTGAGCTCTTTTAGCTTTCATTTCTTCCATTTTAGCCTGTCTTGCATCTTTATTCTTGTCAAAATCAGCTTTCATTTCAGACTTTCTTTTTTCATGAAGACTTTTAATCTGTGCTACCTGAGAGTCGTTCAGATTAAGATCTTTCTGCATCTGATCAAGGTGCTCCTGATGCTTCTGCTGCATTTTTTGATGCCTCTCTGCTTTTCTGGCTTGCTTATCCTGTGGAGTTGTTGTTTGTTGTGCCATTGCAAAACTTCCTATTCCGATACATGCTATTGCTAAAATTAATTTTTTCATCTTAAAAAATATTTAATTAATTGTTATACATCTTTTTGATTATTAGTTAAAAGATAAGTTAAACCGAAATATTCATAAAAAATGTTAAATTTTAATATTAAAATAATAATACATAAAATAAAAAAAGGACAGATCCTAAAATCTGCCCTTCACACCACTTAAATATAATATATGAAAATTATATAATTATCTGTTTACCAATCTGCCTCTGAAACCACCCCCTTTGTTTTCACTGCCGCGGTCGTTCTGTGGTCTCGGTGAATTTTCAGATCTGGAACCTCCACTGTTTCCTCTAAACCCTCCACTATTTTCTCTTTTTGGAGCTCTTTCTCTATTTACTTCATTATTTCCTCTGAAACCTCCGTTACCACCATTATTTCCAAATCCTCCACGTGTTCCGTTATTTTCTGAATTCCCTCTGAATCCTCCGTTATTTCTTACCCCATTATTTTCATTGCGGAAACCGTTGTTTTGATCAGCCGGCTTACGGAAACCTCCGTAATTATTATTATCTCTGGATCCTCTGAATCCATTATCAGATCTGCTGCTTCTGATTACATTAAAAGTCGGGTTGTCCATTCTTCGGAACTTCGCTCTATCTACCCTGTACACATTGATACTTACATTCCTGTATCTCGGCATTACTGCATATCTCGGTGCATAATAGGTTCTTCTGTAATTCTGAAAGTAAACAATCGGGCTTGCTCCACGGTAATAATTGTTCTGGAAAACAACAAATACTCTTGGTCCTAAAATTCTTTCCAATGCATAGAATCTGTCATAATACCATCTGTCAGGATTGTATCTGTAAAAATTATTCCAGGTAGAAAAATTCACATACAGGTTATTAAGACTTAAGATCTGATCAATCTGCCATCGGTTCAGCCTGTTATCTCTGAAGAATACATTCCAGTTGATATTTACAACACTGTTTCTGTAGTCATTATAGTATCCCTGGTAATAATCGCTTGGATAATAATCCTGAGGATAGTTATAGTAATAATCGTCCGGGAAATAATTTCTGTCATCTTCATCATTATAATAGCCATCTCCATTCTGATAATATCCGTTATCCCCCCATCCGTTATTTGGATACTGCTGGGCGGAAGACAAAGCTGCCAGTCCCAAGGCAAATCCCAAAAGTATTTTTTTCATCTCTAATCGTTAATTGGTTAGTATATAGCAGAATATCTCTATTCTATCTTTTGGATGTAAATAAAAAAAAGAAGTTAAATCCTAAGATCAAACTTCTTTTAATTTATAGTTAAACAATTGATAATCAAATGTTAAATTTATGATCTTCCGCTATCTTTTATCCAATAGGTTATTTTTTCATTGAAAGATTTCTTAGCTTTTAAATCCTCCAGCTTTAAATGCATCCTGTAGCGCCAGTAATGCGGAAACACTGCAGGATTATTGATCCTTTCATTATCCATGTTCGGATTGGTCAGCTCAGGATCCGTTGCCAGAAATTCCTGGATCGGAAAAACAGCCAGCATCGCCTCTGTGTAAAGATGCTGCTTCATAATAATCTCTGCAAGATGAGAATCCATTTCTTCCGGAGCTTTTCCATATTGAACCAACTGTTGGTTAAAGTATTTCTGTGTGAGTGCAGGATCTTCCTTCCACCATTGTCTCAGTGTTGAGCTGTCATGCGAAGAAGCCGTTACGACATTCATATAATCGGCTTTTTTAGGATTGTAAAACGGAATATTATCCGAAGGCATTCTCTGTACTTTTAAAGCAATAATCGCCAATTCATCCATCACAACAGGCACGCAGGCAGGAACCATTCCCAGGTCCTCACCACAAATCAGCATTTTTGTTGCATTAAGAATAACCGGAAGTTTCTCCATCGCTTTCTCGTACCAGAGATGATCCTGTCTTCTGAAGAAATAATCATGATACAGCTCATAAATCGCCTTCCTTTCCCATTCTGAAAGATATGTATAGGAGTGGGTATTAAACACATTAAATCTTGGATGATATACTGTTTCGCCATTTCTTTCTTCAGTAAGGAACAAAACATTGGCACATAAAGAGATAAGTTTTTCTTCTACGGAGCCTTTTGGGTTCTTTTTGAAAAATTCTGCCAGCTTTCTCTGGGTATCAAATTCTTCTTTGAATGAATATGTTCCGTCATCATTGCTGTTAATAAATTCAAAAACCTTACTGCTGTCTTCCCCGAAATATTCCCACAAAATTCGTTCATTGATGAAAGGCTTACAATATCTGTTGAAGTCAAAAGGAATATGCCTTGCTTTAAATTCATCCAGAACAATTGGAACCGCAGGATAAAAGTAGCCTAAAATCCCTTGTGTAGCAGAAATTGGCATCCTCCAGATCCTGAAAAACCCTAAGATATGGTCTATTCTCATAGCATCGAAATACTGTTCGAGTGCTTTAAACCTGTTTTTCCACCAACGGTAATCATCTTCCTTCATCGCTTCCCAATTGTATGTCGGGAATTCCCAGTTCTGCCCCAGCTCTGTAAACTGATCCGGTGGTGCTCCGGCCTGGAAATCCATTCCGAAAAGCTCAGGTTCTGTCCATGCTTCCACAGAATGTCTGTAAATACCTATCGGAAGATCTCCTTTCAAGGATACTCCTAAGCTGTGGGTATAATCTACGGCATCTTTCAACTGTAAATGAAGCTGATATTGCACCCAGGCATGAAGCATGGAAGCATCATAATCTTTACTTTTTGTAGTGAAAAACTGTGAAATTTTTCCTGCGATATATTTTTTATGAGTTTTCCAGTCGTTGAAATTCGGGGTTTTATATTTGTCTCTAAGGACACAGAATGCGGCGTAAGGAGTCAGCCAGTAATCATTATCTTTTATAAATTTTTTAAAGTTCCTGTCTTTATAGATTTTCTCTTTCTCCGCATTGAAAACCGCTTTTAAAAATTTCCATTTGCCTTTGATCATTTTTTCATAATCAATCAGGTCAAGAGCGTTTAATTCTTCTTTTTCAGACTGATATTCAGAAACTAATTCTTCCGGTAAAGCGAAATCAAGATTTTCTAAGGAAATATACTGCGGATGTAATGCATAAACAGAAACAGCTGCGTAAGGATAAGAATCTGTCCAGGAATAATTGGCTGTAGTATCATTAATCGGAAGGATCTGGATAATCCCCAGGTTAGTTTCCTTCGTCCAGTCGGCCAGCTTTTTAAGATCGGAAAATTCTCCGACTCCAAAACCGTTCTCACTTCTTAAAGAAAATACAGGAACTGCCACACCGGCATCATGATACATCTGGTAAGACTTGAATTTAAAATAATGATTGGAAACAATCTGCAGCACATCTTTCAACTGATTAGCAACCGTAAATCTGTTTTCACCGGTTTCAACATCAATAATTTTTCCTTCTTTTTTGCTGTAGAGACAATATTTAAATTGGATAAATTCATTCTCAGGAATTTCAACAGAGGTTTCCCAGATTCCAAAATCTGTCTGAGAAAGACGGATCGCTTTATCATAATTCCAGTTTCCCAGAGAAGCTGTACTTCCGAAGAGGGCAATTTCCCAGTCGGGATTGTAAACAGGTGCTTCAATTCTGAATAAATGGGTATGCTTTTTTAAAACAGCTGCTTTTTCGGGAACAAACTGGTTAAGCTTATTATGAAGGATTTTATTGTTTAAATAATTCTCCGGAAAATTCTTATTATTCCATTCATCGAAAATAATAAACTCTTTGTAGTTATGAGGGAAATTAAGACGGTGCAGCACAAATTCCTCTCTAAGAAGATTGCCTTTTTCATCGGTAAGCTGATATTTATATGAGATTGATTTTGAGAAATAATCCACTTCACATTTCCAGATGCCATTTTCTGCATAAAACAGGATATAAGCCTGGACATCAGCACCTTCTTCATCCACAATCACGAGCTGCAGATTCTGTCCGGCCCTTGCATTATATCCTACATTAAAGTATAGCTTCATCTATATTTTTTTTATAAAAATACATTTTAATATCGAAAAACAAAACTTATTGAAGATCAAATAATCATTAAAAAAACCTTTCCAAAATAACTTGAAAAGGCTTTATATTTTATTAGAGTTAAAGGAATTTATATTAATAATCTAACCTGTTATTCTGTAACAATAATTTTTTTACTTAATATTGATTTTCCGGATTCATTTGTAATGCTTACAATATAAGCCCCATTGACTAAATTTTTGAGATACACCTGCTGATTGAGCGAGCCATCTTTTACAGACAGATTCTGTTCCATCACATTTTTACCGGAAATATCAAAAACACTAAGCTTTAAATTCCCTTTTACAGTTTTATCATTTATATTAACGTTGATAAAATGTTCATCTACTCTGGTCGGATAAATATCAATATTAGCCGGTGTATTTACTGAAGAATTTCTGTCATTGGCAAAATATCTGCTCGCAAGATCATAAATATGAGGTTTTTCTCCACCGGGAAGAACCTTCGCTTGCAGGGTTAACAAATCTACTTCATATAAACTGTCTCCTTTTGCACTTGCAATAACTACTTTTCCTTTAGCATTGACAGCAGATCCGTTCACTGAATAATTTTCAGGAATACCGGAGATCTTGCCTACAAATTTTGCCTTCAGTTCTTTTGTAGTTACCTTAAAAACATTTCCTGATGCAGAAAAAACATAAAAATTATTTTCAGCATCTGCTATCATATCTCCACCAAAACCGGTTTCCATCGCCGTAAATGAATTTTTCCCATTGGAAATATCATCCTTAATAATCCCAAGGTCACTGACTGTATACTGACTTCCTTTTCTGCTGATCTGAAGCAATTGTGTTCCTGCATTATTAAGAGCATAAATATTTCCGTCATACCCTGTAGCCATTCTTGTGATGTGGGAATTGATATCACAGGAAGTTACTCTTGCCACAGTATTCTCCACCAAAGTAATTTCTTTAGTTTTAGCATTTAAAACATAAACATTAGAGGAAAACATCGGCATATACACCAGATTGTTGTTGGATGAATCGTAAGCCAGAGCTGCCATAGTAACCGCTTGGGAATGATTATAAGAATTTTTATCTTCTGATACAATGCCTTTTCTGTCCTGAGAAAATATTTTTGCCACAGTATCTGCCGAAAACAATTTTTCTCCGGAAGCTCCACTTGCTGCATCCATGGCACGGAAATCACTAAAAACTATACCGGAGTTATCTTTTCCGGCAATAGCAAGAAGATCCTGCTGTGCCTGAACATTTGCACCGAACACAAGCAGGAAAAGAGGGAATAAATGTTTTTTCATACAATGTAGAATTTAGATTCGTGATCATTTTAGTTATAACTAAGTTACATAATTTACAAATTGAATCACAAAAAAATATTATTATTTACATAATATTTATAATCATTTAATCTAAACACTAAGGTTTTGATAAATCAACATTTTTCTTAAACACAAATTGCACAAATGTTTTCACAAATAATACTACTGCATGACAGTAATATTCGTGGCATAGCAAAGATTAATGATATTTATGTTTTTTTTAATTCAAGGCTGATCATTAAGCTGAATTAATTTAAATGACCAAAGATCGTTGGCTCTGCCGACATGAGTAGAGCTGCCGAGTTCAAAAGAATTAAGGGAATAGAAACAAAAAAATCTGCGGGATAATTATAGCAAGTTAACCGTAAAGGTAGATTTGCCTGTACCTCATCAAAAAAAGAACTCCCGCTGATCACACGGACTGCAACAGATTTTACCTGCAGAATCCACGTCATCAGCGGGAGCTGTCCTTATGTGTTTTGGATTAATTCAGAACGTAAGTTGTTCCGTCTCTTCCGTCTTTTAATTCAATGCCTTCAGCAAGCAGCTTATCTCTGATCTGATCTGAAAGGTCGAAGTTTTTTGATTTTCTTGCCTGGTTTCTCAGTTCTATTAAAACTTTTAAAGTCTGATCGAGCTTTTCGTTATTATTTTCTTCTATATTCTGAAGTCCTAAAACATCAAATATAAAGGCATGTAGTGTTGACTTTAAATCTTCAAGATCCTCAGCAGAAATTGTTTCCTTACCATCATTTAAAGCAAAAATATATTTCACAGCTTCAAATAAATGAGCGATCAGGATCGGAGAATTGAAATCATCATTTAAAGCATCGTAACATTTATTTTTCCATTCCTGAAGATTGAATTCAGATTGTTTTTCATTATCCGGAGTGACAGAGTTTAATGCTTTAAGAGCCTCCATTAACCTGATGAAACCCTTTTCACTGGCAATCATTGCATCATTGGAAATATCCAATACGCTTCTGTAATGTGCCTGCAGGAAACAAAAACGGACGATAGACGGATGAAAAGGTTTTTCGAAGAAATCATTTTCTCCTGTAACCAGCTGCATCGGCAAAATGTAATTTCCTGTAGATTTACTCATACGCTGAGAATTCATCGTCAGCATGTTGGCGTGCATCCAGTAATTAACCGGAGCTGTATCATTGCATGCCTTCCCCTGTGCGATTTCGCATTCATGGTGCGGGAATTTCAAGTCCATTCCGCCGCCATGGATATCGAATTTTTCACCTAAATACTTCGTGCTCATGGCAGTACATTCAAGGTGCCAACCCGGGAAACCTTCACCCCAAGGGGAATTCCATCTCATAATGTGAGCAGGAGATGCTTTTTTCCATAGTGCAAAATCTTGCGGATTCTTCTTTTCGCCCTGGCCGTCAAGATCACGGGTATTGGCAAAAAGCTCTTCAATATTACGTTTTGAAAGTTCACCGTAATTCAAGCCTCTTTTATTGTATTCCAGAACATCAAAATATACGGAACCGTTGCTTTCATAGGCAAAACCTCTTTCAATAAGTTTCTGGGTCAATTCGATCTGCTCCACGATGTGGCCTGTCGCTGTCGGCTCAATATTGGGAGGCAATAGGTTGAACATTTCCAACACTTTGTGAAAATCGACCGTATATTTCTGTACGATTTCCATGGGTTCCAACTTTTCAAGACGCGTCTGTTTTACGAATCTGTCGTTATCTACGTTCCCATCGTCTGTAAGATGGCCTGCATCTGTAATATTCCTGACATATCTTACTTTGTACCCCAAATGCATCAGGGTACGGTATATAAAATCAAAGGAAAGAAATGTTCTTACATTTCCCAAATGCACATTGCTGTACACGGTAGGTCCGCAGACATACATTCCGACGTTTCCTTCTAAAATGGGTTTAAATATTTCTTTTTCTCCTGTAAGGGAGTTATATAGTTTTAATTGCATTTTTTTAAGTTAAAAGATTCAATGATTAAAGGATTTAAAAATTAGTTAAAATAATTCTAACCACAACAGATAATTGTTGTGAGAAAAATTTTATTTGAAACTTTTTTAAATATTACCATTATTAAATTGCTTTCAAGTGATATTGCAGATGATCAATATAATCCTGAATAATGTATTCCAAAGTAAAGGTTTGAGGAACTGCTTTTGTTGTATCACAAGTTCTTTTCAAAGCTTCGTCAGGAATATTTCCCACAGTATGAACAATCTGAAAATTCAAAGACTTCCAAAGGCTGATCACTTCCGAAACCGGAATATTCTGATAATTCTGCGCTTTTACCCAAAAATCCTGATCATATACAATAGTATCATTTTCTTTGTATTGTGTTACCACAAATCTTCTGATATTGGTAAGAGCACTATCGCAAAGATGGCCTAAAATTTCTTTTTTGGACCACTTTTCCGGTGAAATTTTATAGGACCATTCTTCTTCTGAAATTGTTTCAAATCTCTGAAGTTCGGCATCAACAATATTTCTTAAAACCTGATAGTCCATTTATTTACTAATAATCAAGTTTAGCATGACTTCCCACATAATGCAGAAATTCCTGTCTGGTGATAGGGTTGGTTCTGAAAATACCACTCAATTCCGCCGTAATGGTAGAACTTGCCGTATCTTTTATTCCTCTGCAGTTGACGCATAAATGCTTGGCATCGATAATACAGGCTACATCTTTGGTACCAAGTGCCTCTTTCAAAGCATCTACGATCTGCATGGTCAGTCTTTCCTGAACCTGTGGCCTTTTTGCATAATAATCCACAATTCTGTTGATCTTGGAAAGGCCAATCACTTCGCCGTTTGAAATATAGGCAACGTGCGCTCTTCCGATGATGGGCAGAAAGTGGTGTTCGCAGAAAGAATATACCGTGATATCTTTCTCCACCAGCATCTGGCGGTATTTATATTTATTGGAGAACGTGGAAATTCCCGGCTTATTTTCAGGAAGAAGCCCTCCAAAAATTTCATTCACATACATTTTGGCAACACGCTTTGGTGAATCTTTTAAAGAATCATCCGTCATATCCATCCCCAGTGTTTCCATAATCTCACCGAAAAGTTCGGTAATTTTTTCTATTTTTTCCTGTGGCGATTTATCAAAAGCATCTTTCCTAATAGGCGTATGTTCTTTTCCTGTGAAAATATCATCGTCGTTATCGGTAAAATCAACCATTTTTATTTAATTTGCAACAAAAATACGGATAAAATCTGTTCATCAATTTCATTTTGGACGAAAAACATTATCCTTTCTCAACTTAGCCTTATGATTATTGTCGAAGAAGTACAGAGTGACAACCAGAAAAAGAAATTTTTAGAATTTCCTGCCCAACTTTACCGGCATGACAAAAGCTATATAAGACCCAGAAATCAGGATATTGAAGAGATTTTTGATCCTGAAAAGAATAAATCTTTCCTGGATGGGGAGTGTGCCAGATTCTTATTTAAAAATAAAGAGAATGAAACGGTTGGAAAAGTAGCTGTGTTCATCTCTACTCTTTATGAGCAGAAACAACCTACCGGAGGAATTGGTTTTTTTGACTGTATCAATGATCAGAAAACAGCAGATTTTATTTTTGATCATTGTAAAAACTGGCTTCAAAAAAGAGGCATGGAAGCTATGGACGGTCCGATTAATTTCGGGGAACGGGATAAGTTCTGGGGACTTCTGACTGAAGGCTTCGCTGAACCGCTTTTCGGAATGAATTACAATTTTCCATATTACAAAGACCTGTTTGAAAATTATGGCTTCAAAGTATATTTTGAACAGCTCTGTTTTTCAAGACCGATTTTTGCGGAGGTTTCAAGGATCTTTACCCTAATGCATACCAAGCACAGCAGAAACCCGGCCATCTCTGCAAGACCGATGAAAAAGAATGATCTGCATAAGTTTGCAAAAGATTTTACAGAAATATATAATCAGGCATGGGCAGCCCATGGCGAAGGCAAGCAGCTGGAAGAAGCAAAGGTCCTCAAAATGTTCAAAACCATGAAGCCTATCATCAATGAGCATATTTCCTGGTTTGTGTATGAAAATGAAAAACCTATTGCCATGTGGATGAATCTTCCGGATGTGAACCAATGGTTCAAATATCTGAACGGTAAATTCGGGATTGTTGAAAAGCTTAAACTTTTGTGGATAAAGCAATTCAAAAAGAATGAAAAAATGGTGGGACTGGTATTTGGTGTTGTTCCGGAATGGCAGAAGAAAGGTATTGACGGCTATATGATCTGGGAAGGAACGCAGCACCTGAGAAAGCATACGGATTTTAAAACTACGGAGCTCCAGTGGATCGGAGATTTTAATCCTAAAATGATAAAAATAGCTGAGAGTCTTGACACGACTGTGACCAGAAAACTGGCTACATACCGATATTTATTTGACCGCAATAAGGAGTTTGAAAGACATCCTATCCTTTAAATAAAAAACCCTGCTATTAATAATGGCAGGGCTCCTCTCATTTTGAATTTTATTAGAATAACTCTCCGGCTACTTTTTTAATATTGTCACTTTTTCCCATAGAGTAAAAGTGCAGCACAGGAACTCCAAAATCAAGCAATTCCCTGCATTGGGCGATAGCCCACTCTACTCCAATCTGTTTTACCGCTTCATTGTTTTTAGCATTTTCCACTTCATTGATCAGCTCTTCAGGAAGGTCTATTTTGAAGACCTGCGGAAGGATTTTCAGGTGTTTTTTGGTGGCAATGGGTTTAATTCCCGGGATAATAGGAACGGTAATTCCCATTTCTCTGGCTTTCGTCACAAATTCAATAAATCTTTTGTTGTCAAAAAACATTTGAGTAACGATATAATCTGCTCCTGCATCCACTTTTTCTTTCAGCCATTTCAGGTCGTAATTCATGGAGGGTGCTTCCATATGCTTTTCCGGATAACCGGCTACTCCTATGCAGAATTTATTGAGTTCATCACAGGCTTTTTCATCATTGTGAAGGTATTTCCCTCTTCCCAGATCATTAATCTGATGAACGAGATCCATGGCACTGGCATGGCCTCCAGGTGTAGGTTCAAAATACTGATGTCCTTTCATGGCATCACCTCTCAGGGCCATTATATTGTCTATTCCCAGGTACATACAGTCTACCAGAAGGTATTCGGTTTCTTCTTTGGTGAAGCCTCCGCAAAGGAGATGGGGAACGGTATCTACATTATATTTATGCTGGATGGCGGCACAAATACCTAAGGTTCCGGGACGCATTCTGGTAATCCGGCGTTCCATCAGGCCATTTCCTTTATCAATGTAAATATATTCTTCCCTGGAAGTGGTTACATCAATAAAAGGGGGCTTAAACTCCATAAGCGGATCTATATTGGTATACAGATCTTCAATTCCGATCCCCTTTTGGGGCGGAACCACTTCTAAAGAGAATAAGGTTTTGCCATTTGCATTTTTTATGTGTTCAGTGATCTTCATTTTATAGTTTAGTTATATTTTTAGCTTGTAAGGAAGTGCCTGTTGATATTTTTTAATCTGCTAAATTGGGTGACAACCACTTTCTTGCTTCCTGAATGCTACAGCCTCTTCTTTCTGCATAATCTTTTAGCTGGTCTTCGGTTATTTTTCCAAGTCCAAAATATTTAGCATGCGGGCTTCCGAAATAATATCCGGAAACGGAGGCCGTTGGGAACATTGCCAGACTTTCGGTAAGGAAAACTCCGGTGTTCTCTTCTACTTTTAAAAGATCCCAGATGGTCTTCTTTTCCAGGTGGTCCGGACATGCGGGATATCCGGGTGCAGGACGGACTCCTTTGTATTTTTCTGCGATCAGTTCTTCATTGCTTAAATTTTCCTGGTTGGCATAGCCCCAATATTCTGTTCTTACTTTTTTATGTAAAAATTCTGCAAAAGCTTCTGCGAATCTGTCAGCCAAAGCTTTTACCATGATGGCATTGTAATCATCATTGGCTTTTTCATATTCTTCTGCAAGTTCGTCTGTACCAAAACCTGTAGTTACACAGAAAGCTCCTACATAATCTGTTTTACCGGAAGCCTGAGGAGCAATAAAGTCACTTAATGCTAAATATTCTTTCCCTTTTGAACGCTGGGCCTGTTGTCTTAAGGTTAAGAATCTGGCCTGTTCTTCATTATTTTCGTCAAAGATTAAGATATCATCGGTATCATTGGAGTTGGCCTTGAAAATTCCGAAGATGGCTTTTGCTTTCAGCAGTTTTTCATCAAGGATTCTTTTTAAAATAACCTGGGCATCTTTAAACAATTCTTTAGCCTGGGCTCCTACCACCTCATCTTCTAAAATATTCGGGTACTTCCCGTGAAGGTCCCAGCTTCTGAAGAATGGCGACCAGTCAACAAACGGAAGCAATTCGTTCAGATCCTGGTCTTCTATGACGGTTACCCCTAAATTATTCGGTGTAAAAATTTCTTCATTTTCCCAATCGATACTGAAATGATTTTTTCTGGCTTCTTCAATGGAAGCATAGTCTTTATCAATTTGCCTGTTCAGAAACTTCTCACGGAAATCAGAGTATTCGTCTTTCAGGTCTGAAACATAATCTTTGTTTCTGTCGCCTAACAAGGAGCTCACTACGTTTACTGCCCTTGAGGCATCATTAACGTGAACTACTGCATTTTTATATTTCAAATCGATTTTCACAGCGGTGTGGGCTTTTGATGTGGTTGCACCGCCAATCAACAGAGGAAAATTAAGGTTTTGTCTTTCCAATTCAGAAGCGATATATACCATCTCATCAAGACTTGGTGTGATCAATCCGCTTAATCCGATAACATCAACTTTCTGTTCAATAGCCGTCTGAATAATTTTCTCTGCAGGCACCATAACTCCAAGGTCCACAATTTCATAATTGTTACAGCCCAATACCACACTTACGATGTTTTTTCCAATATCATGAACATCACCTTTTACCGTCGCCATCAGAATTTTTCCGTTAGCTGGCCTTGTGCCGTCTTTTTCGGCTTCAATAAAAGGCTGCAGATAAGCCACTGCTCTTTTCATTACCCTTGCCGATTTTACCACCTGTGGAAGGAACATTTTCCCACTTCCGAAAAGGTCTCCCACAACGCCCATTCCGGTCATAAGATTAACTTCAATAACATGCAATGGTTTTGCGGCCTGTTTTCTGGCCTCTTCTACATCTTCTTCGATAAAACGGTCGATTCCTTTTACCAAAGCATGGGTAATTCTATCCTGTAAAGGCCTTGTTCGCCATTCGAGATCTTCAACGATTTCTTTTTTGACGGATTTATTTTTTTCGGAATACTCCAGAAGTCTTTCTGTAGCATCTTCTCTTTTGTCAAGAATCACATCTTCTACAAGCTCCAGAAGTTCTTTATTGATCTCATCATATACTTCCAGCATAGAAGGGTTCACAATACCAATATTCATCCCGGCCTGAATGGCATGGTAAAGGAATACGGAGTGCATGGCTTCTCTTACGGTATCATTTCCACGGAACGAAAACGAAACATTACTCACACCACCACTCACGGAGGCATAGGGAAGATTCTGTCTTACCCATCTGGTGGCTTCAATGAAATCGATAGCGTTTCTTCTATGTTCTTCCATTCCTGTTGCCACAGGGAAAATATTCAGGTCGAAAATAATATCTTCAGCCGGGAAACCTACCTGATTAACCAAAATATCATACGACCGTTTTGAAATCTCAAGTCTGCGATCATAATTGTCTGCCTGTCCTGATTCATCAAATGCCATTACAATGACTGCAGCACCGTATCTTTTTACGGCTTTGGCCTGCTTGATAAATTCTTCTTCACCACCCTTGAGACTGATGGAATTGACGACACATTTACCTTGTGCCACCTGAAGGCCGGCTTCCAGGATCTCCCATTTGGAAGAGTCAATCATGATGGGAATTCTCGATATATCTGGTTCTGACGCTATTAAATTCAGAAATTTAATCATGGAAGCTTTTCCATCGATCAAACCGTCATCGAAATTGACATCAAGGATCTGTGCACCGCCTTCTACCTGATGGCGGGCAATATCGAGTGCTTCAGAGAATTTCTCCTCTTTGATCAGTCTTAAAAATTTTTTGGAGCCGGCAACATTGGTTCTCTCACCAACATTGATGAAATTACTTTCCGGCGTTATAATAAGAGGCTCAAGGCCCGACAATCTTAAATATTTCATTAATTTTTATTCTTCTAAAATATAATAGGCGTTGTTTGCATTCTGCCGCAGCAGGTCTACATGCTTGCCTAAAGCAGTAAAAATTGGAAATCTTTTATAAGCTAAGTTGTGTTCTTTTGCAAATTCTTCGATCTCTTCTGTGATCTCGTTATAGTACATATAGCTGTAATTCGGAAAAAGATGATGGGCCACATGAAAATTAAAATTCCCCAAAATATTTCTCACCAGCCAGTTATTTTCTTTTAAATCATTGGTTACCTCAAACTGGTGACGGAGCCAACTGAAAGGAAGTCCATTTTTTGTATCTAATTTTGGAAAAGCATTATCAGGAAGCGGATGCAATGGCAGTAATACAAACAGCGCAAAAATACTCGCCGCAATGATCTGAAGGCCCCACGCTCCCAAAGCTAAGCCTATGGATACTTTAAAGAACAGGATAGGCACTATAATCTGATAAAAGAAATAGAACAGCTTATAAATCACCATTTTTATTTTTTCAATGAAAGGAATTGAACCCTGAGTCTTTAAAATTACTCTTTCTTTATCAAAAAAATCCCTGAAATCCCTGATAAACATCCAATTGAACAGGTAAAGAGGATATACCAGAAAGAAAAACCTATGTTGATATTTCTGAATTCCTTTTGCTTTAACCCATGGAACAATTAAAAGCAGGCCACTCTGCTCTATATCCGTATCCCATCCATCCACATTCGGGTAGGCGTGATGGCTGGCAATATGTCTTTTCTTCCAGATGTATGAATTAGCTCCTACAAGGTCAAAAATACGCAGCACGAGCGAGTTCAGTCTTTTACTTTTATAAATGTTATTGTGAGCAGCTTCATGGATCAGGTTTAAATAAATCAACACCAAAGAAATCCCCATTAAAACAAAGCTTCCGATATATATCCAGGATTTGTCAGCATTAAATAAAGCAAAGAAATACAACGCAAAATAGACCAAAGGCAGGATAATCGCTTTGATCTGTATATAAACATCTCTGTTCTCCGGAATTTGTTCTAACCGCTGATTCACTTTATTTCTTAGTTCATTAAAAAGTCTTATATCCTCTGAATTTTTCAAGTAACCTGGCTTTTCCATAATGTTAAATTTTGTGACTTATTTAAAGATAACATTTATACTCAAGCACTTACTCCATATTTAATTAAAAAAATCTATTAAATCAGACAAATTTTTTCAATTTTCTTGGAGAATATTCTGCTACCAGATCTGCAATGGCTTTGATGTGGTCCGGCGTGGTTCCGCAGCATCCGCCTATAATATTGATCAATCCCTTCTCTACATATTCTTTAATCTGTCTTGCCATATCTTCCGGTGTCTCATCATATTTTCCGAAAGCATTCGGAAGTCCGGCATTCGGATAGGCTGAAACATAAAATTCTGAATTATGGGCTAATGTTTCCAGATACGGCGTCAGCTGATCAGCACCAAGGGCACAGTTGAAACCGACACTCAGTAAATTTAAATGTGATACTGAGATCAGGAATGCTTCTGCCGTCTGTCCACTCAAAGTTCTTCCTGAAGCATCTGTAATGGTACCAGAAACCATGATTGGAATTTTTATATTCCTTTCTTCCTGAATCTCATCAATCGCGAAAAGAGCTGCTTTTGCATTCAGGGTATCGAAGATGGTTTCTACCAGAAGAATATCTGAACCGCCATCCAGCAAAGCTTCACACTGCTGTTTGTAAGCAACCCTCAGCTCTTCAAAAGTAATAGCTCTGTACCCTGGATCATTCACATCCGGACTTAAGCTTGCTGTTCTGTTGGTAGGTCCTATGGAGCCTGCAACAAATCTTGGCTTATCGGGATTTTTAGCGGTAAACTCATCACAGGCTTTTCTTGCGATTTTTGCTGATTCATAATTCAGTTCGTAAACCAATTCTTCCATGTGATAATCTGCCATAGCGATTGTCGTTCCTGAGAAAGTGTTGGTTTCGATAATATCAGCTCCTGCTTCCAGATATTTTTTGTGAACTTCTTCGATTGCCTGAGGCTGGGTCAAAGAAAGCAAATCGTTATTTCCTTTTACCGGATGTTCCCAGTCTTTGAAACGTTCGCCACGATAATCTTCTTCTTCAAACTTATAACGCTGAAGCATGGTTCCCATGGCGCCGTCAAGAATTAATATTCTCTCGGATATTGCCTGGTATAGTTGTTCTGAATTTTTCATTGTATAAATTTCGGCTGAAGCCATTTAAGTTATTTCATTAAACATATATTGAATTAATCCAGGGCCTGCTTTAAATCTGCTATGATATCATCCACATGCTCAAGACCTACCGAACAGCGTACCAGACCTGCGGTAATACCTACTTCGTTTCTTTCCTCATCGGTCAGTTTTGAATGGGTAGTTGATGCCGGATGGGTTACAATCGTTCTTGTATCTCCTAAATTGGCAGAAAGCGAGCACAATTTTATTTTATCCAGGAAGTTTCTTCCCCCTTCTATTCCGCCTTTAATTTCAAAAGCTACGATATTTCCACCCAACTTCATCTGTTTTTTAGCAATTTCATAACTTGGATGAGATTTTAGGAAAGGATATTTTACCAGTTCTACATTGGGATGGCTCTCTAAAAACTCAGCCACCTTCAAAGCATTCTCACAATGTTTTTCAACACGGATAGCTAGTGTTTCAAGGCTTTTTGACAATACCCATGCGTTGAAAGGTGACATCGCCGGTCCGGTATTTCTTGCAAAAAGATAAATCTCTCTTATAAGGTCGGCTTTTCCTACAGCTACTCCACCTAATACTCTTCCCTGGCCGTCAATAAGTTTTGTTGCAGAATGTACAACAACATCTGCACCGTATTTAATGGGCTGTTGCAGATAAGGCGTTGCAAAGCAGTTATCTACAATGAAGATTAGGTTATGTTTTTTTGCAATCTGCCCAAAAAATTCAAGATCCAGAATCTCAATAGCCGGATTGGTTGGAGTTTCGAGATACAAAATTTTTGTATTAGGCTTAATATACTGCTCTACATTTTCTGCATCTCCAGCTTTAAAATAAGTGGTTTCGATATTCCATTTCGGGAAATACTTGGTAAACAAGGTATGGGTAGATCCGAACACCGACTGGCAGCTGACAATATGATCACCGGCATTCAATAAAGCCGCAAATGTTGAATAAATGGCAGCCATTCCCGTTGCAAATGCATACCCGGCTTCTGCGCCTTCCATTATTGCAATCTTATCAGTGAACTCTGTCACATTCGGGTTTGAAAAACGGCTGTACAGGTTTTTAGGTTTTTCTTCAGCGAAGCTTGCTCTCATATCTTCTGCATCCTGAAATATAAAACTGGATGTAAGATATAATGGTGTTGTATGTTCATCAAACTGGGTTCTTTCAGTCTGGGTTCTTATTGCTGATGTTTCAAAATTTTCCATATAGTTTAATTATCAATGTACCAATGAATCAATATAACAATGTATCAATGATTGCTAGACTGTTACATTGCTATATTGTTACATTATTAATATTATTTCGTTTCACTTACTCTTAAAATATCTCCAAAAACTCCTCTTGCCGTTACCTGAGCTCCGGCTCCGGCTCCCATGATCACGATTGGGTTTTCGCCATAACTTTCTGTATAGATCTCAAAAATAGAGTCTGAACCTTTCAGCTGACCTAAAGCAGAACTACCAGGCACGGAAACCAATTTCACATCAAGCTGACCTTTGTCTTTCTGAAGGTCACCGTGAAGATCGCCAACATAACGAAGCACATGTCCAGGCTCCTGCCCTTCTTTGGTTTTCTGGTATTCTTCATCCAGTTCATCCAGTCTTGAGATAAATTCATTTTTATCTACGGACAGAAGATCTTCATGAATTAAATTTTGAATGTTGATATCCTGGAATTCATTGATCAGATCTAATTCTCTTGCCAGAATCAGAAGTTTCCTTGCTACATCGTTTCCGGAAAGGTCTTCACGCGGATCAGGTTCTGTATACCCTTTTTCCATTGCTTCCCCGATAATGGTTGAGAATTTATCGTTTCTCACAGAGAAATTATTAAAAATATAGCTCAACGATCCGGAGAATACTCCTTTTATTCTGGTAATATTTTCTCCTGAAAGATGTAATAGTTTTATGGTATCAATCAATGGAAGGCCTGCTCCTACATTGGTTTCATAAAGATAACGTCTGTTATTTTTGCTCAACGTATATCTTAGTTTACGATATTCTTCTATGGGAAGAGTATTGAAAATTTTGTTGGATGAAACCAGGTCAAAACCGTTTTCAGCCAGCGCATGGTAATTTTTTACAAAATCTTTGCTTGCCGTATTATCTACCACGATCAGGTTTTCCAACTGATTTTCTTTTGAAAAATTGATAAGCTCTTCTACATTTGACGAATGTTCTGCTGTTAAAACCTCATCATTCCAGTCTGCATTGAAACCCTTTTTATTGAAAGCTATTTTTCTTGAATTGGCTACTGCAACGACTTTAAGGTCTATCTTTTTACGTCTCCTTATTTCTTCAGACGATCGTAAAACCTGTTCTATTAATGTTTTCCCGACGTTACCGTGGCCAATGATTGCCAGATGAACGGTTTTAGGCTTTTTGAAAATTTCGGATTCAATGATATTTTTCGTTTTCTCATCCTGGGAAGAGGTAACAACAATATTCACTCTCTTTTCGGCTGCCACCTGATTGAGAAGAAGTGGAAAGACATTGTTTCTGGCCAGCTCTGCAAGAACTTTATTGAAATCTTCCGCTACAAATCCGAGTACAGAAACATTATTGATGCTGTAAATCTGTGAAACTTTTCCTGATTTTCTTTCTGCTTCAAACTCATCGATCAGGCAGGTCACTGCTTTTTCTGCATCAGCTTCATTTACGAGAATAGATATTCCGTTTTCGATGGCCTGCTGGGAGATCACTCCTACACTGATGCGCGCCAAAGTAAGCGCTTTAAAAATTCTTCCGTCGATTCCGATCTCACCCAGGAAATCTTCTCCTTCAAACTTGATGATTGATCTGTTTTTTAAAAACTTTATCTCGTTAGCATTTCTCATTCTACAAAATATTTTTTATGATAGTATTTAATTGTTCATATTCCATTAGGAAGGCATCATGCCCGTGAATTGACTGTATTTCATGATAGAAAACCTCTTTCTTTTTCTCTTTCAGCTGCTCAAAGCACATTCGAATTTCTGAAGCGGGGAAAAATAAATCTGTGTCTACTGCAATTAAGTGCATTCGGGCACTGATTTTTGTTAACTGCTCTTCTTCAGTGTTCATATTCATCAGCAAGTGATTCATCAGCTTATAGGATTTTAAACTAAACCTTTCGTTTAATGAATTTCCGTGATAAACCAACCAATCTTCGGACTCTAACCGCTGTTTTTTTTGATCGTATCTATTTTGGAATCTGTCATTTAAGGACTGAGGTGTTCTGTAACACAGCATAGCATGGATTCTCGCTTTCTGCAGGGGCTCATCATTTCCGTTGAGCAGAAATTTCTGAACCAGGCATTGTGCATGAAGCCAGTCATGGGTTTTAAAATCGCAGGCAATAGGAATAAAGATTTCTGCCAACTGTGGTTGCTTGGCAAGCATTTCCCATGCAATCCCTCCTCCGAGTGAACCTCCGATAATGGCATATAGGTTTTTGATATGTAAAGCTTCAAGGCCTTTCAGGAATATTTCTGCAATATCTGAAGGTGTGAAGTCTTCGTATTCGTCAATTAAAAAATGATCATATCCGTTTCCGGGAATATTGAAACACAGAACGGTATATTGAGTCGTATCAATAACCTGATTTTCACCGATCAGCTTTTTCCACCATCCTTTTTCACCGGAAACATTTGAATTTCCGGTTAAAGCATGATTGACCAATATAACAGGTGCTGTAAACAAGTCTTTCCCGAAGATCTGATAAGTCAACGGGATATGGTATTCCTTCTGGGAATAGGTACGATACGAAAGATTAATATAGTTTAGTTCTGTTTTCAATTCTATTATTTTAATACAATTGAAAATGCCACAGGAATGGCTGAAAAGAACTTCAGTAAGTTATCTGTCCAAAATAAATTGGTAGAACGTAGCACCTTCTCTGCTTGCACAAAGGGTTGCTAAGGTTTCATAGGGTCTAATCCCTCAACCTTTCTTGATAACATTTTCAATATTTGAATGAACGCTCGGCAAAGATAAGTCTTTTCTTTTAGATTTTAAAAGAAAAAATATTTAATATTAAAAAACCGTGTAATAATAAGTGTTTCAAGGCTATGTTAATAATTCTTCAGGTGGAAGGAATTGGAATTATTTTTCAAAAAAACTAACTTCGTACTTGAAATTGATGAAATATGACTGTTGAAAAAGAAAGATTACAAGATTCTAAATGGAAAAACTGGGGTCCATACGTCAGCAACCGGCAATGGGGAAATGTACGTGAAGACTACAGCCCGAACGGAAATGCCTGGCATTACGCCAACCATAATAATGCAGAAAGTTATGCCTACCGATGGGGCGAAGAAGGGATCGCTGGAATCTCCGATGTAAAGCAGATTTTCTGTTTTGCCTTTTCCTTTTGGAACAAAAAAGATAAAATTGTAAAAGAGCGGTTTTTTGGTTTAAGCAATCCTCAGGGTAACCACGGAGAGGATATCAAAGAACTCTTTTATTACTTAGATAATACACCTACCCACAGCTATATGAAAATGGTGTATAAATATCCTATCAATGCCTTTCCGTATGATGATCTTGTTGCCGAAAACGGCAGACGAAGCAAAAAGGAACCTGAATACGAGATATTTGATACCGGAATTTTTAATGACGATGAATATTTCGATATTTTCATTGAATACTGTAAGGCAGACCACAATGATATTCTCGCAAGGGTAACGGTTCACAACAGAAGCCGGCAGGATGCTCCCATCGTTATAGCTCCGACTGCCTGGTTCCGAAACAACTGGAAATGGGGCTACAATACATATAAAGCCCAGATGAATGCTTCATACGACGGATGTATTGATATTAACCACGACAGCATTTCGATTAAAAAGTTCTATTCAAGAAATCTGGCCGCTAAAAGTGCTTTCTGTGAAAATGAAACGAATACTCCCAAATTATACGGAGCACCTTATCCGGGAAATACCTATTTTAAGGATGGAATAAATGATCATATTATTTATGGCAGCAACACGGTAAATCCGGAAAAGAGAGGAACCAAAGCATCTTTCATTATTGATGAAATGATTGGTGCGGGACAATCCAAAACTTTTGATTTCAGGTTGTGTCCTGATGAAACTGATGAACCTTTCGATAAGTTCGACGAAATTTTCAGTACAAGAACTGCCGAAGCCGATGAGTTTTACAATGATATCCAGAGTGAAACAACAACTGAAGACGAAAGGAATGTTCAGCGACAGGCTTTTGCGGGACTTCTCTGGAATAAGCAGTTCTATCATTATAATGTAGGGAAATGGCTGAAAGGGGACCCGAACCATGAGGCTCCCAGAAATTTCAACGAGTATGTAAGAAATACGGAATGGAACCATCTTCATAATAAGGATATTATTTCCATGCCTGATAAATGGGAGTATCCATGGTATGCAACCTGGGATCTGGCATTTCACTGCGTTCCTTTTTCTATTATTGACGGCGAATTTGCAAAAGGACAGCTTCTGCTTTTAACCAAGGAATGGTATATGCATCCGAATGGGCAGCTTCCTGCTTATGAATGGAACCTGAGCGATGTAAATCCACCGGTGCATGCATGGTCCTGCTTCCGTGTTTTCAAAATTGATGAAAAACAAAACGGTAAGCCTGACCTTTTATTTCTTGAAAAAGTTTTCCAGAAACTTCTCCTGAACTTTACATGGTGGGTGAATAGAAAGGATAAAAACGGTAAGAACATTTTTGGTGGCGGTTTCCTTGGTCTGGATAATATCGGGGCTTTTGACCGTAATATGGAACTGAAGGATGGGCAACATCTTGAACAGGCTGATGGAACAAGCTGGATGGCCATGTACGCGCTTAATATGATGCGGATTGCTATGGAACTTGCTCAGTACTACCAAGTATATGAGGATATGGCAATCAAATTTTTTGAACACTATCTGTATATCGCTGAAGCCATGGAAAACCTGGGTGACGGCAAGGATGGCTTATGGAATGAGGATGACGGATTTTTCTATGACGTGCTGCAACTCGGTAACGGCGACAGTGTCTCCTTGAAGTTAAGAAGTATTGTAGGATTGATCCCGATGTTTGCCGTGGAAATTGTAGACCATAAATTACTAGAGAAAATGCCTAATTTCCAGGCAAGAATGGACTGGGTATTAAAAAACAAACCTGAACTTACGAAGCTGGTTTCCCATTGGGATGAGGAAGGACAAGGAAGAAAACACCTAATGAGCATTTTGCGTAAGAACAGGCTGACAAAGGTTTTGAAAAGAATGCTCGATGAGAATGAATTTCTGAGCTCTTACGGGATCCGCGCCATGTCAAAAGTATATGAGGAAAACCCATTTGTATTCTCAGTTCACGGGACGGAAAATGTAGTGTATTATACGCCTGCAGAAAGCGACAGCCGAATGTTCGGGGGCAATAGTAACTGGAGAGGACCTATCTGGTTTCCAATCAATTTCCTGATCGTGGAAAGTTTACAGCGTTTTCATTTTTATTATGGCAACAGCTTAAAAGTAGAATTCCCTACCGGAAGTGGTGAGAAGAAAAACCTGGATGAAGTGGCACAGAATATCAGCAAAAGATTATGTTCGCTGTTTTTAAAGGATGAAGACGGGCAGAGACCGTTTAACGGAGGTAATGCCAAGTTTAATTATGATGAACATTTTAAAGATTATATTACATTCTTTGAATATTTCCATGGAGATAATGGCCGTGGTGTAGGAGCTTCCCATCAGACAGGATGGACGGCAACGGTAGCCAAGCTTATGAAACCTAGATTGACAGTATAAAATGCAGCTGCCGGCCCAAATGGGTCGGCAGCTTTATAATCAATTAAAAAATATCTAAACTTTCTCTCCGTTCACAAGAACTTCATATCCGATTTCTACATTCGGCTCCAGAGTTTTTGATACGGAACAGTATTTTTCAAAAGACAGCTGGGCTGCTTTTAATGCCTTTTTAGGATCTATGTTGCCTTCTAAAAGAAATTTTACTTTGATAGATTTGAATGGTTTTGCATCTTCTACAGGAACCCTTTCTCCTTCTACTTCTGCCTGGAAACCTGTGATTTCCTGACGTTGTTTTTTGAGGATAGCTACTACATCTATTCCACTGCATCCGGCTACAGCCATGAGTACACTTTCCATAGGGGAAACGCCTTTGGCTCCCGGTTGTGAAGTATTATCCAAAAGGATTGAATTTCCCTGGGAATTGGTACATTCAAATAAAAAATCGTCGTTTATCCTATTGAGTGTTATTTTCATTGTACGGATTTATATTTCAGTATTTTTCAATATGCTTATTCAAATATAAAAAACTTTATGCATTAAATCCTAGGTTAAGACATGATATCAACTATAGCCTGAAAAAGATTATCCGGATTTTCTGCAATTCGGTTACACATATACAAATACCATTCATCACCATACACAATATATTGTCTGCATGGGTAACCTTCTCTATGGATTTCATCCAATAGGCCTTCCTGTATTCCCAATAACATTTCAAATTCATACTTAGATTTTGGAACGTCATATTTTCCAATGAGTTCTTTAACTCTATTTTGAATTTTATTATGATGGGTAGCAATAGAACATTTTCTATTTTTAAGGAAAAGAGTTTCAATATATTTAATGTATAGATCATCTAAGTGTTCTCCTCTCTCTACAGCATGTCCGGGAGGAACAGCAAAAGCACCTTTTACAATTCTTATTTTCCCTTGTGTTTCATTTAATATTCGTTCAAGGTCTTTTGGAGTACGGTTTAAATAAGCCTGAAGAGTAATTCCCACATTTGAAAAATCAGGAGATATTTTACAAAAGGTGTTAATAATATCATCTGTTCTTTCCACTCCTTCTGCGCTAATCACCACTTCAATATCCTTTTTGTGAGCTGATTCTGCTAGTGATACCAAATTACTATAAGCCAGATCCTTATCAATGGCAAGCCCAATATGTGATAAATCCAAAGAAATGATAGAATCAATGTTCTCTTCTTTCACTTTGTTGATCAAGTTAAGGAAATGTTGAGTTACCGATTCTGACTCTTCCACTGAACGGGTGCTTTCTCCCATAAACTCTAGTGAAGTAGGAAGCCCTTTCTCGTTAATTCTTTTAGCAGTTGCTATAGCTTCTTCTATCTTCTCACCTCCGATGTATCTTTTAGCTGCTTTCAACAGCAATTTAAAGAGCTCAGGACTGTTAAGAATATAGTCTTTTGCACCCTCATTTAATGCTGCTATTTTTAACAGCGCACCTGCTCTTTCTCTCGGCTTTAGTTCCATTATTTTTTTATTTGTCTTTAAACTGTTTTTATAAAATTCCTCTCGCTTTTATCTCAAGATATTTATTGATAACGTCAATATTTAAATTTTCAGGAAGAGTATATACAGTGTAGATCCCATATTTCCGAAGTTCCTGAATGATCAGCTTCTTTTCAAACTCAAATTTTTCAGCGATAATCTCATCATAGATTTCCTGCATACTTTCAGGATTTTTATGGATAAGAGTATGCAGCTCTGAATTTTTAAAAAACACGACAACCAGCAGATGGTTTTTGGCAATACCACGGAGGTATTTCAGTTGCCGGTTTAATCCGTCAAGGGTTTCAAAATTGGTAAAAAGCAACACAAGGCTTCTCTGGTTCAGAGAATATTTTACATCCTGGTACAGACGGTTAAAATCACTTTCAAAAAAATCAGTTTTAATATTGTACAGTGCTTCCGAGATCTTTTTCAGCTGTCCGGATTTGTTTTCAGCCGCGATTTTATTTTCGGTCTTTTTTGAGAAGGTCATCATTCCTGCACGGTCACCTTTCTTCAGGATAATATGGGAAAGAGCCATAGCTGCATTGATGGAGTAATCAAGCAGACTCAATCCATTGAAAGGCATTTTCATCGTTCTTCCTTTATCAATCAGGATAAAGATACGCTGTGATTTTTCATCCTGAAACTGATTAACCATCAACCGGTTCGTTTTAGAGGTGGCTTTCCAGTTGATTGTTCTGATATCATCGCCGGGAACATATTCTTTGATCTGCTCAAATTCCATGGTATGTCCCAGTTTTCTGATCTTTTTGATCCCTCCCAGCATAAATTCGCTCTGCAGCGCCATCAGCTCATATTTTCTGAGATGAACAAAAGACGGGTAGGCGGGCAGCATCGCATCTTTCTGGAAATTAAACCTTCTGGCCACAAAGCCTAATGGTGAAGTGGCATATATATTCAGGCTTCCAAAGCTGTACTCTCCTCTTTCTTTTGGCTCCAGGCTGTACTGGAAGTAGGTATTTCTGCCCGATTCAATACTTTTTGTAATCAGAAAGTCTCTTTTCTGGAACTGGAACGGAATTTCATCAATGATTTTCGTACTGATCTTAAAACCGTAATTATTTTTAATATCGATTTTTACAAAATTTTCATCCCCATTGGACAGTTTTTCCGGCAATATTCTTTGGGCAAGCACGGCATTCTTTTGATTAAACAGTAAAAGATAATCTACCATTACCGCAAAAAAGCATAACAGCAATAAAATATGGGCCGCCAACATCAGAACCGGAAAGAAAAATGTGAGAACATACAGTATCCCCACTCCGATGAGCGAAAAGAAAAATCGTGTATTGATGTATAGGTTTTTCATTTTTTCAGGGATTAGGGTTTAGGATTTAGAGACTAGAGGCTAAATTGCGATGAAACAAATATGTTCATCCCCTAATCTCTAAATCCTAATTCCTACGATCTACCTCGGAATCTCTATTCCCTCTAAGATCTGGCGTATAATTTCATCTGCTGTAAGGCCTTCCATCTCTCTTTCCGGAGAAACGATCACTCTGTGTCTTAATACCGCGTAGCTTGCCTCCTTGATATCTTCAGGGGTCACAAAGTCTCTTCCCCTAAGCGCTGCGAAAGATTTGGAAGCTGTAAGCAGGGCTAATGAAGCTCTTGGAGAAGCACCCAGATATAAAAACTGGTTCTCTCTTGTATTGACTATAATTTTAGCAATATATTCCATAAGCTGAGATTCTACGATGATCTCTTTTACCAAATGCTGATAGCTTTTCAGCTGTTCGGCAGTAATGACACGGTTGACGCCCTCAGTTTTATCTTCTTTTTTGCTTTCGTGCTGGTTTCTGATGATGGCGATTTCCTGTTCAAGATTCGGATATCCTACATTGATTTTGAAGAGAAAACGGTCCAGCTGCGCTTCAGGAAGCCTGTAAGTTCCTTCGTGCTCTATCGGATTTTGGGTAGCTACTACCAGGAATGGCTCATCCATGATGTAGCGGATTCCGTCCATGGTGATCTGTCTTTCTTCCATTACCTCAAACAATGCTGCCTGGGTTTTTGCAGGAGATCTGTTGATCTCATCAATTAATATGAAGCTGGAAAAGATAGGCCCTTTTTTAAATTCAAACTCAGAGTTTTTTACACTGAAAACAGAGGTTCCCAGAATATCGGAAGGCATAAGATCCGGTGTAAACTGGATCCTGCTGAAGCCTGCATCAATAGTTTTTGCCAGAAGCTTGGCTGTAATGGTTTTCGCCACCCCGGGAACACCTTCAATCAACACATGCCCGTTTGATAAAAGGGCTGCAATAAGATGCTCGACCATGCTTTCCTGCCCAACAATAACCTTGGCTATTTCGGATTTTACTTTATCTAAACTGGCACGCAACTCAATCATATCAATTCTCGATTGAAACTGTTCCTCGTTTTTATTTAAATTGATAGAACTTTGATTCTCTACATTCTGATTTTCAAGGTTTTCCATAAGTATTTTTTTTCAACAACAATGTAACGACTTAACAGTCAGTAGTTTTATCGTCAGCCAATATTTCTGCTCATCCTCTATTGGTACATTGTTACATTACTAGATTGCTATATTATTTGAGTATTTCGTCAAGAAGTTTATTCATTCTCTCAAGGTCTTCTTTCATGACACCGGCATAAGGATCCTGTCCTTTTCTCATCAAAGCTATGGCTTCATCTATCATTTCTATTGGTTTTCCCGTTTTTAAATGAAGCTTCTTAGCAAATTCTGCATCCAGATTCTGAGTATCTATAAGCAGGTCCATTCTTATCTTATTCAGAAAATACTGGGCTTTTTTGGCCATCATATCATGAAAATTTCCTTCCTGAAGATAAAGATTTCCAATGCTTTTTACAAAATCCACCGAAGTATTTCTCAACGGTTCCAAAACAGGAACTATCCGCTGTTTTCTTTTCGCATCAAAGAAAATGAACAGTACAAGCCCGCCTAAAAACACCCACCAGGCATACTTCAATGCGGGATTGGACAGAACAAACCTCATGAAGAAACGTGAAACTTTGGTGTCATTTTCCACAAACCAGATGGTTTCCCTATCCTGAAGATACGAAAAAACATCCTGTGTATATTTCAAACTCCCAGGTTTTAAAAGATAATAATTGGTAAGGAAAAGGGGTTCACAGTGTACATAGATCGTTCCTTTTCCAAACTTGGTTTTAATAAAATTTGCCTGGTCAGAATTATTTTTTTCCACCGTCCTTCCCAGTACTTCCACTTTAGGTTTAATGTATGAGAATCCTCTGCCTGAGGGAAATTTATCCAGTTTAATAAAATCGTTCTGGTATTCTTTATCCGTAAGTTTCAGTACATTTTCCTCTTCAAAAGAAATATCTGAGCTATGGTAGCCAATACTGTCTGCAATATCTTTAGAAACCCTGCTCACCAGAATCATCGCATCTGAACCGTTTGATACCTGGTCCAGAATTTTTTTCCAGGATTCTTTATCCAGATTTTTTTCTATAACGAGGATATTATGTGGGCTTTTTTTTCTCTGTCCATAATAGTCGTAAGGGGTTTCTTCTGTTTTTTTCAGATTATTTTTAAAAAGATCTTTGGCTTCATTATTAAAAACAAACAGACCAAACGGTGACTTTTCGTTGATATTAAAATTTTTACGCCAGTCTGTAGTTTCTTTTTTATTGACTTCAAGCAACGCCAGAATAAGCATCACAACGATGAATATCACAGCATATATTTTGAAGGTTTTTTTCATGGTTAATTGTTTAATTACGGCTTAAATGCCAGGTATTGGTCTTTAAATTTCAGGTAATTCTGTTCATCAATGGTGAATTCTCCGTACCAAACATAATCGAAAATATAGGACAGCCCGGAAAATTCATTTTTCAGATGTTCTGCTTTAAGTTCCAACACATAATCCTTATTCGTCTTTTCAGGATTCCAATTGATCTGCTTTTTATCACTCAGTTTTTTCAGAACAAACAGAAACTGGTAACGGACCGCAGAACGGTAATCGCCTTGTCGCTCAAATTTTGCAATGCTTTCCGGAAAATTGATCTCGTGGATATTTTCATGAAGCTCTTCTGCATTGATATCCACTTTTTTATTTTTCTTGCCGAAGAAAAGATTTCCATCTTTCCCCATTAGATATTTAATAATAAAATAAAGAAGAAATCCTACCAGAATAATTGCAAAGAGACGAATAAGAATAGTGGTTATTTTTGCAGAATTGGTAAAGACGGCTTCTCCAAAAATACTTTGCAATATCTTATCTATTTTCCTCATCAGTTTCCGGAAAAAAGATTCTTTCGGCTTCGAAACTGAATAATCAAATTCATTTCCTTTATATCTTGACTGAATATTCTCTTTAAACTTCTTTGGGTAAATCTGACTTTCTGAAACCGGTTTTCTGATCAGTACAGAATCTGCCCGGAGCATATTTCTGTAATGTCCCGTCGTTCCCAGAGAATCTACAATATAGTCTTCTACCGTTGCAGGCACATCGTTGCCCTGTGCATGAACAGGACCAATGGAGAAAAAAAACAGCAGAAAAAAAAGAAGTTTATTCATTAATACCTATGGTTTCTATTTCTTCAAGTTCAACTTTCTGGTGAAGATCCGTCCTGCTGTCATAATACATCAGTCCCGCATTGATATACATCAAATTGGAAAGTAATAATGAAGCAAGCATTGAAAATCCATAGAATATAAACAAAATGATTCCAGCTATTCCTGTAAAAGGGTTCTCTTCAAAACTCCCATTTGGTGCAGATGTAAGAAGTGATCCATATACAAAGAACAAAGGAATAAATGTAAATACAGAAGTAATCATGTACATAATAACAAACATGATAATAGATGCTCCCCAATATTTCCAGTATGGAGATTTTTCGTTCCCGTTAGGATAAGAAAACTGGGATCTTATGGAATAACTCAGGCTTTCTATAAATCCTCTTTTTGTATTAAAATAATCATACATCAGAAATGCTGAAACATTGAATGCTGTAGGATAAACAAGCAGCATCAGGAAGAAACCAATAATAATCAGCATCAATACATAAGAAAACCCCACCAGGATCATCATTATGGGAAGCACGATAAACAGCATCCCTATACACATTTTAGCAATTCTTCCGGCATTTCGTTTAAAATCACCCAGAATCTCATCTGCCTTGATCTTTTGAGCTCCTTCAGTAATCCTTTTCAGATAGAAAACCGGATAGAGATAATTGACTATTCCCAAAAGGACAAAGAGTACAAAAACCAGTATTCCGGCAACGATCAGCATTCCTGCATTTTCTGAGAAATACCTTTCAAAATAATAGATTTCTCCACTGGTATTGGAACCGATAAGCTGTCCGAAAATTTCTTTAAAGCCAAAAACAACTACAGCAACTGTTAAGATTAACAGCAGTCCGTTGATCAGAATATAGTTTTTAAAATAGTTCTTCCCATATAATTTGAAAAAATTAAAGCTGTCACTGATGAAAGCTCCAAATTCTCTTTTTTTATAAAACTGCATCATGATGGTTGTGGTTATTATTTTTTTTATAAACCAATGAAGGATAAACAAAGTAGTAAAATCCTATAATGGCAAGTGAACTGATTATTATAGCCAAATTTAGCATCAACGGCATTTTCAAAGCATGTCTGGTCACATAGCCTTCGATAATCCCTGCACAAATGGTAAACGGAATGGTACTGAGGAATATCTTAAATGAGTCCTTAAATCCTTTTTTAAAGGAATTGAATCTTGAAAACGTTCTTGGAAACAGAATGCTTGCTCCCAAAATCAGACCACACATGGCTTCTACCACCATTGCAAAGATCTCGAAAACACCGTGAAGCCAGATTCCTCTTGCACTGTCTTTCAGAGCACCATAATCATAGAAAAAATACTGAAAGGATCCCAGCATAACACTGTTGGAAAGCAGGGCAAACAATGTCCCTACTCCTCCCATAATCCCATAGATATATAATTTCGTCCCTACTCCAATGTTGTTGAAAATGATCCCAATTGTGCTTCCCCAGGTAGAACCGCTTTGATAAATTCCTACAGCATTACCTTTTTTAATGTTTTCTATGGTCTCATTAACATAGTCTTCTCCAAGAATGATATTCGCAAAGTCTTTATCATAAGCTCCGGAAAGTACACCAATTGAGGTAAATAAAATGAAAAACAGAAAGGCGTACACAAGGTATCTTCTGTATTGATGTACCAGCAGGGGAACTTCTGTACTGAAGAAATAGATGAACCTGTTCTCTTCTACTCTTTTGGTTTTATAGATCTTCTGGTATATCTGTGAAGACAGGTGATTCAGATATACTGTCGTATTGCTTTTAGGATAATAGGTCTGTGCAAATGAAAGGTCATTGATCAGGTTGATATACAGCGAAGACAGGTCATCAGGATTTTTTTTAATTTTACCTTGAATAACCTGTTCAATTCCCAACCATTTTTCTTTATTTTGTTTAATGAAATAAACCTCTCTCATAATTGTAAGGCTAAAATAATAAAAATTATGTCTCAAATTGCGATAAATACCTCACAAAATGTAAATATTAAATTTAATATTGCCAGTGTTGGGGAAAGAATGCTTGCCTTCATTATCGATCTTTTGATAAAGGTTGCTTATACGGTCATTATATTTTATCTTTTCTTCAATATTTTTGATCTCGGATATTTATTGGCAGGACTAGATCAATGGTCTGTCATGGCGGTTTATATTGTTCTTACATTTCCTGTTTATATTTATCCCGTTGTTTTAGAAAGTCTGATGGAAGGACAGACTCCCGGGAAAAAGCTGATGAAAATCCGGGTTGTAAAAATTGATGGTTACCAGGCTGGGTTTGGTGATTATCTGATCCGCTGGGTTTTCAGACTGATCGATACTTCAGCAGCCGGTGTTGTCGGCCTGATCTCCATGATTGTTTCTAAAAATAACCAGCGGCTGGGCGATATTGCTTCCGGTACTGCGGTGATCTCTTTAAAGAATAATATTAATATTTCCCATACCATCTTAGAAAATATTCATGAAGACTATGTTCCTTCATTTCCCCAGGTTATTGCATTAAGTGATAACGATATGCGGATCATCAAAGATAATTACACCAAAGCTCTGAAAGTAGGCGACCGCCAGATCATCAGCCGGCTTTCTGATAAGATCAAAAGCATTTTAAAACTGGAAATAGATCCCAGGAAGATGACGGAGAGACAGTTTATCAATGTGGTGATTAAGGATTATAATTACTATACAGGGAAAGACAACTGATATTTCAATGGTCAATTTTGCTTCGCAAGTGAATCGTTCAATTAGTAATGTTAAAAAAATACTTTCTGTACTTAATAAAGTTAAAAAATTGACTGCGAAGCAAATTCACAATTGATAATTTATCATTAAAATCATCCTGTCGGTGCAATTTTTGCATCTTTAAAACAAAGCTTTGAATTATGAGATTTGAAAACAATAAATCAGGAAACGGCGGTGTTCTAACATTGAACAATGAAATAAAAGAAGTCGGAAGACTTACCTATACTATTTTTCCGGAAGAAAATAAGTTTATTATTTCTTTTGTACTGGTACATCCGGAATTTGAAGGTCGCGGAATGGGAAAATATTTGGTTGAAGAAGCTATAAAATTTGCCCGGGAAAATAACTGGAAAGTATATCCTCACTGTTCTTACGCAAGAGCCGTGATGACAAGAATGAGTGATGTAGATGATATTTTTCTAAAGAACTAAAACTTCATTTATCAGAATTTCCTCAATATCATCCGGATAATCTACTTTTAAATGATGGTCTGAAGCCACCCATTCCATGATTTCCTGAAGATTTAGCACTTTAGAATTTGAGACACCCATAAGATTTAAAGCACTAGCGTTACATTCCTGCTCATACTGGTTATGAATAGGGATCACAAACAGTTTCTTATCCAGAAAAAGAGCTTCTGCGGGAGTCTCAAAACCTGCATTGCATAAAATGCCGTCACAGCTCTCGAAATATTTCAGATACTGAACCTCATCAATCGGGAAAACTTCTACATTCTTAACTTTAACCTGTGCTTTGCTGTGCTTGGAAAACACTTTCCACTGTACAGGAATCTGTTTTAGAACTTTGATGATATTCTCATCTGCAAAGCTGGGAAGATAAACAAGATAATATCCTTTTTTATCCGGGTTGAGGTTCCGGATTTTATGCCTGATTACCGGTTTTTTGATCTGAGGATGGTAATTTTCAAAATGAAAACCAATTTTTCTTTCACTGGGAACATAATATTTAAGGATCAGTTCACCCAGTAAATCTTTCTTTTCTGGTTTTGGTGTTTCCGCAAAACTCATGGAAGCCTGATGGCTCAGTTCAATCATTGGAAGCTTCTTCAGCTTACTGGCCCAGCCAGTTAAAGGCTCATAATCATTAATGATCAGACCATACTGTGAAAGGTCCAGTTCCCGTATTGTTTTTACAGCTTCAAGAAATTTATTTTCGGTAAACGTTTTGCGATAGGATAAACCGCCTGTTTTATTATAAAGAAGAGAAATACCTCTATATTGGAAATTAATGTCAAAATCAGCCTTTAACTGCGATTGATGACCACTGATTAATGTGTCAACCGAAGCATATTTTTTAAGGATGGGAATTATTTCCTGCGCTCTGGCAACATGCCCGTTGCCCGTGCCTTGAAATGCATACAGTACTTTCATTTAAGAAAAATTAGTTACCATTTTCAGAAGCTCGGAACTGTCCATATCCTGGATCTCTTCTACTTCGTCGTCTTTAAGTGAATCTTTGTGGTCATCATAATAAAATATCTTCCATGCTTTATCATGATATTCAAGAGCCGAGAGGTTTTCGATCCAGTCTCCTGAGTTTAAATAGGTACAGGATCCTTTTTTAGTGATGACTTCGCGGATCTGAGGCTGGTGGATATGCCCACAGATTACATAATCATAATGATTGTCAATGGCCAGTTCGGAAGCAGTCAATTCAAAGTCGCCGATATATTTAACAGCCTTTTTTACATTATTTTTGATCTTCTTGGAAAACGAATATTTTTCTTTGCCCATTTTCTCTAAAAACCAATTGACAACATTATTGATGACAATCAGCAGGTCATAGCCTTTCCCGCCAAGTTTTGCGATCCATTTGGAATGCTGAACGGACGCGTCGAAAACATCTCCATGAAATATCCATGTTTTCTTTTGATCAATATCAAGACAGATCTTATTGCAGACTTTTAGTTTTCCTAATTCAAAATCCGTAAACTTCCGGAACATTTCATCGTGGTTGCCTGTAATATAATAGACCTGTGTATTTTTAGTAGCTAATGAAAGTATCTTTTTGATCACTTTCAAATGAGGTTTAGGGAAGTAAGACTTTTTAAACTGCCAGATATCAATAATATCACCATTCAAAACTAACGTTTTAGGCTGGATAGAATTGAGATACCGTAACAGTTCCTTAGCCTTACATCCATAAGTTCCCAAATGAACATCCGATATAACAACTAACTCAACGTTTCTTTTCATAGTTTTATACAAAGAAACTAATTGAAAGTTAACTATATATGAATGCTATGTTATTTTTTACAGTAAGTTCATCAGCTCATCTGTTATTTCCATATTATGATAAACATTTTGCACATCATCATCGTCTTCGAAACGCTCAAGCATTTTCATATTGGCTTTGAACTGCTCTTCATTTACTTCTTTGGTGTTGTTCGGAATTCTCTGAAGTTCTGCGCTCTTTGCCTCAATTCCTAATTCGTCTAATTTATGTGACAGTGAACCGAAATCTTCAAAAGCCGTAGTAATCATTACTTCATCCTCATCTTTTTCCACATCTTCAGCACCCCCATCAATCATTTCCATTTCAAAATCGTCCCAATCCATCTTAATCTGAGCCAGATCCAGACTGAAAATTCCTTTTCTGTCGAAAATGAAAGCTAATTCGCCATTCTTACCAAGGTTACCATCAAACTTGTTGAAAATGGCTCTTACATTGGCAACGGTTCTGGTAGTATTATTAGTCGTACATTCAACAAAGAAGGCAACACCACCCTGTCCGTATCCTTCATAAGTAACTTCTTCGTAGTTTTCCGCATCAGCACCACTTGCTTTTTTGATCGCTCTTTCCACATTGTCTTTGGGCATATTTGCACCTTTGGCATTCTGGATACATCTTCTTAAAGCAGGATTGGCTTCAGGATCTGTACCTCCTGCTTTCACTGCCAGCGCAATATCTTTACCGATCTTAGAGAATGTTTTGGCCATTTTATCCCATCTGGCCATTTTAGAAGCTTTTCTATATTCAAATGCTCTTCCCATTTTAATTTTTAAATTTTCAACAAAATTAACTAAAAGTCAACAAAAAAAAAATACCCCCAAAAAATTGGAGGTATTAATTATTTAGAAAAATTAATTATTTTCTCTTTTTAACTACTTTTTTCTTAGCTGTAGATTTTTTAGTAGCTTTTTTCACTGGAGCATCTTCGTAATCTTTTTTCTTGATTGCGTTCCACTCGTTAGCATCTTCAACAGCAGTTACGATAACTTTTCTATCAGCTTGTCTTTCAGCATCAGAAGCTTTTTCAGAAACTGTAGCTTTAGTTTCACCAACTCCGATTGATTTAAGAGAACTAGCATCAACACCTCTAGCTTCTAGAGCAGATACTACTGAAGCAGCTCTTTGTCTAGAAAGTTTCAAGTTGTACTCAGCAGCACCTTTAGCATCAGTTTGACCTTCAACTAAATAGTTACCTCCATCAGTTTTGATGATTTTAGCAGCGTTGTCTAGTTTTGCACTAGATTCTGGTCTGATAGTCGCTTTATTGAAGTCAAAGAAGATACCTTTAAGTGCCTCTGTAGTTTCAATAGCAGTTTGTTTCTTAGGCTTAGGACATCCGTTGTATTCTGGAAGACCTGGAACTGTAGGACAAGCGTCATCTTTATCTAAGATTCCGTCACCGTCTGTATCTGGCCAAGGACAACCGTTGTTTTCAGCAGGACCTGCAACTGTAGGACAAGCATCATCTTTGTCGATAACACCGTCACCATCTGTATCTGGCCAAGGACAACCGTTGTTTTCAACTGGACCAGCTACATCTGGACACTGATCGTCTTTATCTGGAACTCCGTCACCGTCAGTATCAGGACATCCTTGGAATTCTGGTAAACCAGGAGTATCTGGACAAAGATCATCTTTATCTAGGATACCATCCTTATCTCTATCTCTGTTACCAAATCTGAATAAGATCGATGCAGAAGCTTGCCAGAAGTTAGCCACTGTAGATTTGTCACCTGGAGTTGATACATAATCTCCCTGAACACCAAGACCGAAGTTCTTAGTTACCCAGAAGTTAGCACCAGCACCTGTAGCAAGTGCAAAGTGATTAGCTTTACCATTTTCGTTACCACCATCTCCATTAGAAACAGATTCACCTTTGTAATCGTTTCTTGGGAAAGTAAGAGCAGTGTAGTCATGTCTTAGATAGTTAGCACCAACTCTCAAATATGGATCGAACCAAGATTCTTCATTCCATAGAAGACCAGCTGCTTTAGCCTGGAAACCAAGACCTGTCATTAGGAAAAATTCTTTTCCCATGTTAAATCTCTGATTATCAACATTACCTACGGAAGTCTGCCAGTCAATAACTAAACCTTTACCGATGTTTCTAGCAACTGTTAATTTAGATAATGGAGGTGTAATAGAGAAGTTGTTCATGTTGAACATCGTCTTCGTTAAATTATTAGCAGAGAACGTGTTACTGAATTTTGTCTGCGCTGCCTTGTGGTTTTCCGCATGAGCACCAACTCCGATCAACCACGGATTATTGGTAGTCTGCGCAAAGACAGTAGAGGCAACAGTAAGCGCCAATGCTGAAATTCCTAATTTTAGATTTTTCATAGAATTAAATGATTAAATAATTGATAATGCAAAATAAATATAATTTTTCTTTATATACAAAGTTTTTTGAATGATTTTTAACTTTTCTTTAATATTCTGTCCAGGTTACGTTTATTTTCTCTATCTTTTATCGCCTCCCTTTTATCAAAGAGTTTTTTCCCTCTACCAAGCGCAATGAGCACCTTTGCTTTACCCTTGTCCGTGATATATAGTTTAAGAGGTATAATTGTGTTACCAGCATCCTTTAACTTTTTTTCAAGTTTCTGCAATTCTTTTTTGTGCAACAGCAATTTCCGTTCCCTTTTTGTTTTGTGATTGTAAAAAGTTCCCAATTTATACTCATCAATCATCATATTAATAATGTATAACTCCCCATCAATAAACTGACAGAAGGATTCTGTAATAGATGCTTTGGACGAGCGTAAAGATTTTATTTCTGTACCCGTCAAAACCATCCCTGCTTCAAATTCTTCAAGGATTTCATATTCAAAACGGGCTCTTCTGTTTAATATACTTACTGTTTTTTCGATCTTCATTGTAAAAAATTCGTGATTATACTGATTGGGTTACGTTCAATCTTCATTAAACCGCCTCTTTGGGACTTCGCTCTATTTATTTTATTAATGAAATATAGAAAAAATACCCCATATTTAAAAACTTGACTATTACATTATTACGAAATACCCAAATTCTTTTCGTAATTTTGCGCCAAATTTACAAAACTATATGTTAACAGTATCTAACTTATCTTTACAATTCGGGAAAAGAGTTCTTTTTGACGAGGTAAATATTATGTTTACCAAAGGAAACTGCTACGGGATTATCGGAGCAAACGGTGCGGGGAAATCTACATTCCTTAAAATATTAACAGGAAAGCAGGATCCTACTACAGGGCATGTATCTTTGGAGCCGGGGAAAAGAATGTCAGTTTTGGAGCAGGATCACTTTGCTTATGATCAGTTTACCGTTCTTGAGGCTGTTTTAAGAGGAAATAAGAAATTATACGAAATAAAAGAAGAAATGGATTCTTTATATGCTAAAGAAGACTTTTCTGATGAAGACGGGATCAAAGCAGGTGAGCTTGGTGTGATCTATGATGAAATGGGAGGATGGACTGCAGAATCTGATGCTCAGACAATGCTTTCAAATGTTGGGATTAAAGATGATATGCACTGGCAGATGATGAGCGAACTTGAGAACAAGGACAAGGTAAAGGTTCTTTTGGCTCAGGCTCTTTTTGGGAATCCTGATGTGCTGATCCTGGATGAACCTACGAATGACCTTGATATTGATACGATTTCTTGGTTGGAAGATTTCCTTGCTGACTATGAAAACACGGTAATTGTTGTTTCTCACGACCGTCACTTCCTGGATACGGTTTGTACGCACATTGGAGATTTAGACTATGCCAAACTTAACCTTTACACAGGTAACTATACTTTCTGGTACCAGGCTTCTCAGCTGGCAACAAGACAGAGAGCTCAGGCTAATAAAAAAGCGGAGGAAAAGAAGAAAGAACTTCAGGATTTCATCGCAAGATTCAGCTCTAACGTTGCAAAAGCAAAACAGGCTACTGCCAGAAAGAAAATGATCGACAAGCTGAACATCGACGATATTAAACCTTCTTCAAGAAGATATCCTGCTATTATTTTCGAAATGGAAAGAGAGGCCGGAGATCAGATTCTAGATGTAAAAGGTCTTGAAAAAACAAAAGACGGGGAACTTTTATTCTCAAACATTGATTTAAATCTTAAAAAAGGTGATAAAGTTGCTGTGTTGTCTAAAAACTCTCTAGCGATCACAGAATTTTTTGAGATTCTGGCAGGAAATGTTCAGGCAGATAAAGGAACAGTGGCTTGGGGAGTTACCACAAACCAGTCTCATATGCCTTTAGATAATACCAATTTCTTCCAGGAAGATGTAAGCCTGGTTGACTGGTTGAGACAATTCACTAAAAACGACGAAGAGCGTCACGAGGAATTCGTAAGAGGATTCTTGGGAAGAATGCTTTTCTCAGGTGATGAAGCTTTAAAATCCTGTAAAGTACTTTCCGGAGGTGAAAAAATGAGATGTATGTTCAGCAGAATGATGCTTCAGAAAGCAAACGTTCTTTTGTTGGACGAACCTACCAACCACTTAGACCTTGAAAGTATCACAACGTTGAACAATTCACTGTCTAACTTCAAAGGAAATCTTTTATTAGCATCTCATGACCACGAAATGCTTCAGACTGTCTGTAACAGGATTATTGAGCTGACTCCTTCAGGAATCATCGACAGAGAAATGACTTACGATGAATATCTTGCTGACAAAAAAGTAAAAGAACTTAGAGAAAAAATGTATTCTTAATTTTTTAAGATCACATTAAATTCACGATAAAGAAAATTCCTCAAAGACAACTTTGAGGAATTTTTCTATTTTAAATGAAGATTGAATTATTTGGTAAGCTTCGTCTTAGGAATAGCAATCGTTCCGGGATCTTTCCATAAACCGTCTTTCTCTGCCCTCTTCTTGATCGCCTGTGCTCTTTTTTCACTGTCAGGATGAGAATTGAACATTTTCTCAAAACCGGTCTGAGTGCTCCCCTCTGAAAGCAAAGCCAACTTTTTAAATGCAGAGTACGCCCCTACTACATTATAATTATTAGCTTTCATAAAATCATAAGAGTAAGTATCTGCCTCGGATTCCTGTTTCTTGCTGTGTGAAGCATCCAGAAAAGCATTGGCCATCTGCCCTACCTGACTATCAGATAATGTTGCTACAGTCCCTGATGCTGATGATGCAGCATCCAGTGCTGCTGCTTTTAAGTAAGCAGATTTAATGGCATCTTTGGTGTCCTGATTCTTTACATGTCCGATCTCGTGTCCGATTACTGCTAATAATTCATCATCCGTCATGATATCCATTAATGAAGAAAATACGCGAACACTTCCGTCTGCACATGCAAAAGCATTAATATCCTTTACTTTGTAAACTTTATAGTTCAAAGTAAGCCCGTCCTGAGATTTGTGTTTTCCGAAAAGCTTGTTAAGTCTTAGTGTATAAGGATCTTTAGGTCCTGCAACCGGATTGTTCTTGTCCATCCAGTCAACAGATTCTTTTGACAGTTTCACTGCGTCTTCATTGGTAAAGGTAAGGGCTTTTGCTCCTTTTGAAACAACGCCTGCCGCTTTTCCAAGATTAATTTTCTGTGCCGATACAGCATTTATAGCGCCTAAGAATAAAAGGCAGAGTGTAATTTTTTTCATGATTATTTTTAATTTGGACCGCGAAGATAGATATTTTTTTCAACAATCAGTAAATCAAGTTCAACATTAATCATTTCAAAATGCTATTTTTTTTCCTTATTTTTGTGAAATGAGTCAGAAATGGATTTACAAGCCCGAGCCCGATGAGGAAGTTGTGGACAGATTAAGTTCGTCACTTGGTTTTGGTACTTTTGAATCTAAGCTCCTCGTTCTAAGAGGAATTGACAATTATCAAAAGGCCAGAGAATTTTTTAAACCCAACCTCAACGATATACACAGTCCGTTTTTAATGGCAGATATGCAGAAAGCTGTAGAACGTATCGCAACTGCAATTGAAAATGGCGAAAAAATACTGGTTTATGGAGATTACGATGTAGACGGAACTACGGCTGTTGCCTTAATGTATCTTTACCTCAGCAAAATTGTTGAGAAGAAATATTTAGATTATTATATCCCTGACAGGAATTCTGAAGGATACGGAATTTCTACCGAAGGTATTGATTTTGCCAAAGAGAACGGTTTCTCCCTGATCATTGCTCTGGACTGCGGTATCAAAGCTACTGACATGGTAAAATATGCACAGGACAAGGGGATTGATTTTATTATCTGCGACCATCACCTTCCGGGTGAAGAGATTCCGAACGCAGTAGCTGTTCTGGATCCGAAAAGAAACGACTGCAGATATCCTTTTAAAGAACTTTCAGGATGTGGAGTGGGCTTTAAGCTTTGCCAGGGATTGAATACCATCTATAAGATCCCTGAAGCCGAATTGTTCGAACTGACCGATCTTTTGGCCATTTCCATAGCGGCAGATATTGTCTCAATGACCGGAGAAAACAGGGTATTGGCCAAAATGGGATTAAAAGTCCTCAGAAAAACAAGAAACCTTGGATTAAGATTATTAATTCCGGAAGATAAACTTTCTCACTTTGAAATTTCAAATATTGTTTTTGAAATTGCTCCAAAAATTAATGCAGCGGGAAGAATTTCACAGGGAAAAGCGGCAGTAGAACTTATGGTTTCTGACAATCTGAAACATGCCAACCAGATCGTAAGTGATATTATGGATCTTAATGATGAAAGGCGTGAACTGGATATGAATTCCACGCTTTCTGCTCTGAACCAAATTGTTGAATCTCAGCAGCAAACGAAGTATTCTACCATTGTTTATCATCCTGAATGGAACAAAGGAGTTATTGGCATTGTGGCATCAAGACTTATTGAGACTTATTACAAGCCTACTTTAGTATTTACTGACGGCAATAATGGGGAAATGGTGGCTTCTGCGAGATCGGTTTCTGATTTTGACGTTCATGAAGCGCTTGATATGTGTTCTGAATATTTCCTGAAATTCGGTGGACATCATGCCGCTGCAGGACTTTCGATGGAAAAGGATAAATTTGAGGCTTTCAAAATAAAATTTGAGAAAATAGTTTCTGAAAAGATTCAGGAACACCAGCAGGAACCTTCTATCACGATAGATTCTGAGATCAAAGTGGATGAGATTAACAGGGAATTCATCAACTTCCATAGAAAGCTGGCTCCATTCGGCCCTCATAATATGAAACCTATTCTTACCCTGACTGACCAAAAACTGTCCGGATATGTAAAAACAATGGGGAAAGATAACAATCACCTGAAATTTTACATCAAGCAGGAATCTACGGGTAGAAATATAGAATGTGTAGGCTTTAAACTTGGGCAGTATGTAGAAGATTTTAAAAATAAAAAGTTTGATCTTGCCTTTACCTTAGAAGAAAATCACTGGAAAGGAAATGTAACGCATTATTTGAATATAAAGGATGTGAAATTCAGGGATTAGGGATTAGGGCTTATGGGGAATTATAAAGAATTATTGGTATGGCAAAAGTCAGTACATTTTGTAACTGAAATTTATACCTATACCAAAAATTTCCTAAAAGAAGAAATTTATGCTCTTACCAATCAGATCCGGCGCTCTGCAGTTTCTATTCCGTCCAATATTGCAGAAGGGCATTCACGAAGATCAACCTTAGGTTACATTCAATTTTTAAAAATTGCCCGGGGAAGCTGTGCAGAGCTGGAAACGCAGCTCATTATTTCAAGAAATCTGAATTACTTAAGCCTTGAAAATTTTCAAAAGCTAAGTGAAGCAACATCTGAAATAGCAAAAATGCTTAACGCTATTATCACAAAATTACAATCCAACCCTAATCCCTAATCTCTTAAACCTAAGCCCTGACACATGAAAAAAATCGGCTTATTTTTCGGTTCTTTTAACCCGATCCATATCGGACATTTAATTCTGGCTAATTATATCCTGGAAAATTCTGACATGGATGAACTGTGGTTTGTTGTAAGCCCCCAAAACCCTTTTAAAGATAAAAAATCTCTTCTGAAAGATCACAACAGGCTGGATATGGTACAGCTTGCTGTAAAAAGCTATCCGAAAATGAGAGCTTCGAATGTAGAGTTTTCACTTCCTAAGCCAAGTTATACCATAGATACGCTTACCTATCTTCATGAAAAGTATCCTAACTATTCCTTCAGCCTGATTATGGGGGAAGATAACCTGGACAGTCTTCATAAATGGAAAAATTCTGATCTGTTGATTAAAAATCATCATATTATTGTCTATCCAAGGGTTTTTGAAGGAGAAAAGAAAGATTCCGAATACCTGCAGCATGAAAACATTTCTGTTATTAAGGCTCCGGTTATTGAACTTTCCGCCACGGAGATCAGAAATATGATCAAGGAAGGAAAAAATGTACGTCCGATGCTTCCTCCGGAAGTCTTTGAATATTTGGACGGAAGCAGTTTTTATAAGTAATTTTACAAATAGATATTAGAAACTAGATATCAGAAGTTAGAAACTGATCGTTTTAAAATTGCTATTATCATCTTTCAACTTAACTCAAGGCATGGAATTCATCGAAAAATTTTTCTCAAAATATCCTCAGGAAAAAGTCATTAAGTGGTTTAAGCAAATCTGTTTGGCTGAAGCTGTTTCGTGGTTTTTCCTATTCACCGCAATGACCTGGATACGCATTGATCCGGAAGGCGTTTTTCCTATTGTGTATATCAGTACTATCGGCAGCATTCACGGATTATTTTTTACACTTTACCTGATCTTTCTACCTGCGATAAGAAAAATATACACGTGGGATGATGAAGACAGTGTCTTTGCATTAATTTCCGCGTTTTTCCCTTTTGCTACCATCTGGATAGATAAAAAGCTGGCCCGATTCGACCGGGAATAATATTTTTTTTCCATAAAATTTACATTTTACTGTAACAAAATTCTTGTTACAGTTGTCTTATTGTGTAGAAACTCAAAAGTATTTGAATTTTAATTTAAAACTTTTAACCCTGTAAATCAGAATGTTAAATTAATAATATAAATATTTTAAGTACTTTGTATTGCATAATACTGTTTTTATTATATATCTTTGCTATGTTAAATAATAACAGATACAAGCTATTAAACCACAAAAAAATAATGACCATGAAAACTCAGATTCTAATTGCCGCACTATTTTTCAGCGGGCTGGCAGCTGCCCAGCAGTCAAAAGATACCCTGAAAGTAAAAAATATTGAAGCTGTAAATATCAAGAAGCAGGTTTTCAAAAAACAAAGCGACCGTTTCATATATGATGTAGCATCCTCACCTATTGCGAAAGGAACCAATACTTTCAATCTTCTGAAGCAGACTCCGATGCTCTCAAGCGTAGACGGAAAATCTTTGAAAATCATGGGAAAATCTGATGTAGTGATCTATATCAACAATAAAAAGTCCAATATGGATGCTGAGGCACTGATCGAAATGCTGAAGGGAACTCCATCTGAAGATATCCAGAAAATTGAAGTGATCACAACGCCAGGAAGTGAATTTCAGGTAGAGTCCAATGAAGGAGTAATCAATATTGTGATGAAAAAGAAGAAAAGTGATGGCTACAACGGAACTTTGAAGATGAATAATGAACAGGCTTACTACAACAATCCTTCTGCGGGAGCTTCATTTAATTTCAGAAAAAGCAAATGGTCTGTGAATTCAAATTTCAATACGGGAAGCTGGACAGACCGTGAAAGATATACTTTATCGAACGGAGATTCTACTTTCAGAAATGAATCTTTCGGATATAATGATGATCCAAACAAGAATGTGGGTGGAAGCGTGAATATTGATTACGAGATCAATAAGAACCACAGTTTAGGGTTTACCTATAACATGAGGTATAATAAGAGTTTCAATTCAATTCTTGATGTAACGAACTGGCAAAACGGCGCACTTGTGAACAGAACCGTCAACAATGAGAACGCACAAACAAGAAATCATTCTTTCAATCTGAATTATGAAATCAAAACAGATTCTATCGGAAGTAAGCTTACTTCTAATGTTTCTTATTTATGGTTCAACAGGGATAAAATGAGCATGAATGAAAGTTTTCCGCTCAATAGTGATAAGAAAAATATATACAGTGCGCTGCAGCAATCCGTTCCTCAAATTATTAATAATTATGCCGCGAACATTGATTATCTGAAAAAGACAGCTAAAGGCAGCACATGGCTGATGGGAGTAAGCTACAACCACACCAATACGGATAATGATACGAGACAGGATGATATTGAAAATGGGGTGATCATTAATAATGAGAATCAGACCAATCACTTCATCTATAAGGAAAGAATCCTGGGTGCTTATATTACCTATGAAAGAAAGCTAAGCGAGAAATTGTCAGGAAAAATAGGAACCCGTTATGAAATGACCAGAAGCAGCGGCGAGATTCTTGGTAAAACAAGCTTCGACAGAAATTATAACAATCTGCTTCCCTATCTTAATTTAAATTATGCCATTAGCTCAGATCATAATCTTACCTATAGCTTTTCGAGCAGAATCAGAAGACCCAGATTCTGGGAATTGAATCCTTCAAGAACGTATTTCACACCTAATAACTATACACAGAACAATCCTTTCGTACTGGCTTCTAAGTTTTACAATCAGGAACTCAGCTATATGTACAAGAGTGCTTTTTTTGCCAACCTGAGCTTCAATTATGTAAAAGATGCTTCAAACCAAATACCTCTGCAGGGCACTGTAACCGGGCCGGAAAAGGATGAAAATGGAAACACGATAATTGCCACCAAAAGATTTTTAAGATATATAAGAACAAACTATGGTGACAACAAGCAGTTTGGACTGACTTTAGGAATGAACAAATCCTGGTTCAAGGAAATCTGGACAACCAATTATTCGGTAAACCTGGGGTATAATATCTATAAAGGCTCGGTAACGGAAGATCCTACCTCGGTTCCTGTTGCAGGCCAGACAGAAGTTGTTGAACCTTATATTATCAATTTCAAAAACTTCAACATATCCGGTAATATCAATAATACTGTCCGTCTTTCTTCGAATAAGGACTGGTTTTTAGGAGTTAATTATTACTATGGTAGCAAAGTAAAAATTGAAAGCGGAACATTGGGTGTAAGACAGAGCTTTGATGTAAGCTTAAAAAAGATTATGGGCAACTGGACCTTTGTAGCGGAAGTGTATGATGTATTTAACCAAAACTATAACAGCATACAGGGAATACAGCCTAACGGAAGTTATAATAATGTTGTCAATTTCGAATATCCAAGAATCCTAAACATTGGGGTAACCTACAATTTCGGAAACCAGAAACTGAAAAAAGCAAGAGAAATGAAATCCGCCAATGATGCTATAAAATCAAGAACTTAAGTTTTATAAAAATTACAACCTCCACAACCACTCCGTCTCACAACGGCATTTAAATAAGAAGAATCATGAAAAAGATCATTGTACTGGCAGCGGCTATCTCAGGAAGCGTAGTTTTTGCCCAAGAAAAAAAATCCGACACGGTAAAAACGAAATCTATAGAAGGAATTACTCTTACAAAACAGGTTTTTAAGAAACAGAGCGACCGTTTTGTATATGATGTTGCAGCATCTCCCGTTGCCAAAGGAAATACCACTTTTGATTTATTGAAACAAACTCCGCTTCTGTCCTCAACGGATGATAAAACATTAAAGATCGCAGGAAAAAATAATGCTCTGATCTATATCAACGGAAGAAAAACAAATATGGATGCGGAATCTTTGGTACAGCTTCTCAAAAACACGCCCGCAGAAAATATCCTGAAAATTGAGGTAATTACCGTTCCTGGCAGCGAATATCAGGTAGAATCTTCAGACGGTATCATCAATATTGTCATGAAGAAAAAGATAAGTGACGGCACCAACGGCAATATGCGGATGTCTAATACTCAAAATAAATATAATGCGAGCCAGGCAAGTTTCTCAGTGAACTATCGTAAGGATAAGCTGGGGATAAGCGGTAACCTGAACGGCGGGGAAAATATCTCACCTCAATCCTATATCCTAAGAAACGGAACCGGCCAACTGAAAAATGAATCTGTAGGTGATATTGATGATCCAAACAAAAACATCGGCGGCTATCTAAATATTGACTATCAGCTTAATGAAAACAACAATCTGGCTTTATCATGGAACTCATGGGCCAATAGAAGCTATAATTCAACGATCGACCTTTTTAATACGCTGATTCAGCCAAACGATAAGGGTATAATCGAAACTTCTTATACAAGAACAAAAAACAGAGAAGATGCCCGAAATTATAATAACTCAGTTAATTTAAATTATGAATTAAAACTTGATTCATTGGGAAGTAAGCTGAATGTAAATGCAGCCTATCTCATTTACAAAAGATTTCAGTTTTCAAAAAACAACACGTTGCTTCCGGGAATAACCAATTGGGAAGATTTTTCAAGGACGAAAAAAACAATTGTTCAGGATATCCCACAGATCATCAATAATTTTTCGGGAACTGTAGATTATATCCAAAAGTTAAAAAATGACTTCACATTCTCTGCCGGAGGGAATTTTAATAAAACAAAAACTGATAACGATACAAAGAACCTTACCTACGATTATATATATAAAGCTAACGGAGAACTGGCCAAAATAGAAACCACTCCCGAGCTTAATCACTTTATCTATGATGAAAATATTTACGGACTTTATTTAACCTTTGAAAAAAAATTCTCGGATAAATTTTCCGGAAAGGTAGGGGCAAGATACGAGATCACCAACAGTTTAGGAACAGCAGACAGCTACAATCCTAAAGATCCTGTGGAACCACAAAGGCATCAGGTCATTGAAAGAGATTACAACAATTTTTTGCCGTATTTAAGCTTCAATTATGCCATTAATGATAAAAATAATATATCCTATTCATTCTCAAGCAGAATGAGAAGACCAAGCTTCTGGGAGCTTAATCCGGTAAGAAATTATATCACAGAATATAATTATACACAAAACAATCCTTTTGTAAAGGCATCGTCCACTTACAACCAGGAGCTGACGTATATGTATAAAAATTCATATTTCCTGATTCTGAATCACTCATATTTCAAAGATCAGATTACTCAGGTTCCTTTACAGGGGTATACTAAAACAGCTGGGGGCAAAGTGAGTGAACAAAGTGTACTGCGCTACATCAGAACCAATTTTGGGGACAAGCAGGAAATGTCTGCGATGGTTGGAATTCAAAAGACGTTCTTCAAACAGTATTTAACGTTGAACTTCAATGCAGGAATCCAGCATAATATTAACAACGGCTCCCTTGCTGAAGACCCGACAACAGGTGATACATTTGTAGATAAAGACGGAAATGCACTGGTATATACTAATAATGTAAAATCAACAAGTTTAATTATTACCAGTAATAACACGCTCCGTCTGGATAAAAAGAAAACCTGGTTCCTGGGTGTTAATTATTTCTTTGTTGACAAACAGCAAATTGAACTGGGAATGCTAAAAAATCTGATGAGCCTGGATCTGAGCATCAAAAAAAACTGGAACAACTGGACTTTTGCCGTGAATCTTAATGATGTACTGAGAACAAACGTTGTGGAAATTGAAGATTTTCAGGCCAATGAAAATTATAACTACATCAGAAATGATCAGTACAGAAGAAGTGTAACTGTGAGCCTTACTTATAATTTCGGAAACCAGAAAGTGAAAAAGGTAAGAGACATCGAAGGAGCTTCTGACGCCATTAAAAGCAGAACAAGATAGAATTATCATTTCTTCATATCAATTATTTTGTGGTAAGACCCGCCGGAATTCCGGCGGGTTTTCTATCTTTATGATTATGCATAAAAGTTGTCTGATCATTCTGTATTTTCTTTCTGTATGTCTTTTCTGGACCGGCTGCAAAGAGAATACAATAACACTGGATAAGAATATCATTTTTGAAAAAGAAAAAAATATCCGGTATGGAGATGGTTCCGGAGAAAAATTAGATCTTTATATTCCTAAAAATAAGGACTCAATAAAAGGTGTTTTTATTATTATTCATGGAGGTGGCTGGCGAAGTGGAGATAAGTCCCAACTTACATTCTTTACCCTTTCTATGATGCAGAAATTTCCTGATTATGCTTTTGCCAATATGAATTACACATTGGCAGATAATGATTCCTTTATTCTTCCCGGTCAAACAAGAGACATTGATAATGCTTTGGATTTTTTAGTTAAAAAATCTGTGGAAATGAAGTTTACACCTGAATTTATTTTGCTTGGAAACAGCGCAGGCGCACACCTATCAATGTTATACGGATATAATAGGATTTTCGACCATAAACATAGAACAAAAGTTAGAGCAATTGTAAATATTGTAGGGCCTGCAGATTTAAATAGTGCTGATTTCAAAAATTATTATGACTATTATTTCGTTGAAAAACATATGATGGATCTATCAAAGCCAACTCCAACAGATATTACCCATCTCGATATTCCGAATCCTATTTTTTGGATCAATAAAACATCTCCGCCTACTATTTCCTTTTATGGAAACAGGGATCAGGTCGTTCCTTTATCTCAAAAGATAAAATTAGATTCTGCTTTGGTTCAGAATAAAGTAAAGCATGAAACCTATGAATTCAGTGGTGGACATCTGGACTGGGACAAGGCTCCAAATGATGCATTTCTGATTGATAAAATTGCCGTTTTCCTTAATCAAACTGATAAAAAATAAACGCTTTGAAATTCTCAAAGCGTTTTACTTTCTATTCAGATTTTACAATCTCTGTTCTTTCCGAAATTCCATTCGAATTGAAGGCTTCGATCTGGAAATAATAAGAATCAGTCCGGTCGGCTCCGGTGAAGAAATATTCATTCTTTCCATACACCATAATGCTTCCATACAATTTATCCGGAGATTTTCCCCAATAGATTACATATCCGTCTGCATCCTGGTTCTGCTGCCATTTCATCCAGATGCTTCTTCTTTCACCATATTTTTTAGGGTCGGCTCTTAAAGGAACAAATCCTTCTACTTTCTTTGGTTTTTCTCCTGCACCTCTTCCGAAGACTCTGAAGCCGCTTAAAGCAAATTTTCCGGTAGGCATTTTCAGATTTTCCATCTTCAGGAACCTTGTCTTGACAGGTTTTTCGAGCTCTATATAATCGTGGGGAACATCTTTGGGATTTTTACTCTTATCCACGACAACATTCCACTTCTTTCCATCGTTTGAGCCATAGATCTTATATTGATGCATCTTACCCTGTGTTTTACCCAAAAATTCAACATCCTGATCTGCGTAATTAATCTGGATCGCATTGATGGTCGATATTTCGCCAAGATCTGTCTGAAACCACTCTCCGGAATAGCCTGTTTTCGCACTCCAATAGGTCTTGATATCTTCATCTACCGCTAAATTCGGCTGATAGCCTCCTAAAGTAGAGGAAACCTGAACAGGCTTGTTATAATTCAGCAGCATCCAGCCAGCAAAAAGACCTTTTGAAAAATCCTTTCCCTGTGAATATTGCGGAAGATAAGTAGGATAATCTCCGTAAGCGGTATTGGTGTACATTACATCATCCTTGTCAAATCCTGCCGGCCAGATCCCAAGTCTTCTTTCAAAGTTATTTTTAGTGGAAATAAAGATCGTTGAGACATGCCACCAGTTTTTGTAATTGTCTTCAAAAGTGGCTCCGTGGCCTGCTCCTCTTGCAAAACCTCCGGGTTTATAGGAAAAAGGATTGTGCTGCTGGTACTCAAAGCCTTCCAAAGGGTTTTTGCTGACATAAACTCCATCGGAATATCCACTGAATTCGGTAGCCGGAGCACCATACTGCATATAATATTTCCCGTTGTGTTTGGTCATCCATGCACCTTCTACAAACGGCTGAAGGAACACATTGTCATTATATTCCCCGAACCTTTCCCAACCGTGATCTTCAGGTTTTAGTTTTATAATAGGTTTCACAAAGCCTTCTGACTGTAGGTTTTTCACCTTTACTTCGGTTCCCAAAAGCGGCCATTCATTACTGGAGCCCCAATAGAGGTACAGCTTATTTTTGTCCTCATCGTAGTGGAATGCAGGATCCCATGCCCCAACTTTTAAAGTATCCACTGCAATTTTCCAGTCGTCTTTGGTAGGATTGGTACTTTTCCATATGGGGAAATCCTGTTCCCATGTAGATCCGTAAACATATAAAGTATCTTTCATTTTCCAAACAGCGGGCGCGTTCAGATCGTGGATATATTTATTATCTCTCAGAAATTTTCTTTTCACAAACTTCCAGTCCAGCATGTCATCGCTGTACCAGTATCCTTCCTGATTGGTAGAAAAAAGGAATAGCTTATTTTTAAAATTAACAATCACCGGATCAGCGGTAGCACGGTGCTTTCCCTGTTTTGAAAAAGCTTCGAACGGTGTATAGCCGTAATCAATGTTAATCGGGTTACAGAATGTTTTCTGCTGGGCACCAACGAATATTCCCAACAGAACAGCGAATGATAAAAAGTACTGCTGTATCTTCATAGTTTTTTCCTTAAAGAACAAATTTAGGTAACTTTTTTGTCTTTTGTCTCAATTTGAAGAAATGAAACCAATCAAAAGAATTCCGGCATTGAAACAAGGCCGGAAGAATATTTAAATCCATTGTTATTAAATTATTATTTTTTCGGAAGGAAAACCTCAGCAAGCATACATCTCGCACTTCCTCCTCCATTCACTTCAATGGTATTCAGATCTGAGTAAATGATCTCACAGTATTTTTCTATGGCAGCTACCTGTTCAGGTGTTAAGGATTGATAGGCCGTCTGGCTCATCACCAAAAACTTCTGTCCGTCTCTATTCTGAACCTGAAGCATGTTCCCGGCAAACTGCTGCATCTGCTCTTCTGAAATTTCGACAATCTCTTTTCCTGAGTTCTTGATGGTTTCAATCACTTTTTCTCTTTCCAGCTCATTATCGATGCAGTCAAGACATATTACTACAAATTTATCTGCCACACACATCATAACATTGGTATGGTAAATTGGAAGCCTCTCTGTGCCTACAGTCTGGTAGGAATGAAAAACGACAGGTGTAAATCCATACTTTTCACAAAATTCTCTGAATAAATTTTCGTCAAGTCTTAGAGAAACCGAGCCATAAGCTATCTTATTATCGTGATCAAAGATCATGCTTCCTGTCCCCTCCAGGAAGTGACCCTGAGTTTCAGGCAATGACCAGTCGTCTATTTCAGCAACTTCAAAGCCTTGATTTTTGATACTTTCAATAATATCTTCCCTCCTTTCCACTCTTCTGTTTGAAGCGAACATCGGATATAGAACAACTTTCCCATCTTTATGAAAGCTTACCCAGTTATTCGGGAAAATAGAATCGGGAGTATGTGGATCCAATGTATCTTTTATAGTAATCACATTCACCCGTTTGCTTCTCAGTTTTCCAACAAAAGTGTTGAATTCTGCCAAAGCTTTAGACTGAATATCAGCCCCTTTCTGTTCTACCTGAAAGTAATTGTTTTCTGCGGTTTCCGGATTGTAACCGAATGCAATCGGCTCTATCATTAATACTGTATCTGTTGTTTGCATTGTTTTAAATTTAAAAATTAAAAGATTAAACGATTCAGAATTACCTATCATCTCATCTTCACAGTAATCTACTCTCTCACCAGCGGCATTGTAGAACATCTCAGCAGTCCACCCATTTTGGAGATCTCCCTGTAAGGGATTTCTTCTATAGTCATTCCCCACTCGTTTCTCAGGTGATCGTTCATTCTTGTAAATGTTTTATCTGATACAATAACTTCGGGAGAAATAGAAAAAATATTCGGGAACATTTCAAACATTTCTTCATCATTAAGGTGGAAGCAGTTCTCTTCCCCAAAGATATCGATGATCAGGCGGTAATCACTTTCATCCACGAATCCGTTTTTATAGATGAGGCATTTATCCTTTCCTACCGGATTGAATGTACAGTCAAGGTGCAGAATGCCTTCAAAGGGAACTTTATCATTTTTCTTTAATTCCAGGTCGATAATTCTTTTCTTCGGAAAATATTCTTTTAGAATTTCAATAGCGTATTCGTTGGTTCTCGCTGTTTTATAGTTTCTGTAATCTTCGCTAAAGCATGTTCCTATAAAAAGAAAATCATTCCATACAATGACATCACCACCTTCAATATGTGCTGTTTCCGGAAGATTGATGATCTTCCTCCACGCTACTTTTTCAAAAACTTTCTTATAAGCATCCTGCTCGTCAGCTCTGTCGGCGATCACGTTTGAGATGATCATTTTATCGTCAATCACAAAAGCCACATCTCTTGCGAAAACCTGATTATAATCTTTGATAATGCTTGGGCGAAGAACTTCTACATCATACTTCTTCAATATGGCTTCAAAAGCATTCATTTCATTGATAATATCCTCTTCTTTAGGATATATATTATGTTCAATGGAGTAATATGACTTGGCGTCATAGCTCTCCTCCAGTGTGGGAACAGCTCCCATTGAATTAGGCTGTCCTAGAACAACTGATTTCAGCCTGCCCGTTTCGTTTTTAATATTTAGTCTCATAAAGATTTATGCAATACTACAAATATAAGTAAAGGTCTTTATCTGGAAAACTTTTGAATTGCTTTATCCATATAATTTTATCCGATATTCCGGTTACTCTAAGGAAGGTTTTATTTACAGTTATTTTATCCACATAATACAAGAAATACAGAAAATACCACCATGTGATACTCACTTATAATTTGGCTGCACGCGCTTATTGCTAAAGTGTACGCGCTTACTTAATATAACTGGTTTTACTTTCTGGTGACCACTACATTAGCAGTATTAATTAATTTTAAATCTTATTATTATGAAGAAAAACCTTACCTTTTTATTAACTGTTTTATTGACAGTGGTATCCGTAACCTGTTTATTTGCACAAAGCTCTTTTAGTGTCAAATATATCGGGGAAGCAAGTCTTAACAGCTTCCCGCCACACTCTATAAAAGTAGAGGCCGATTATGATCGACACACTTACATTATTTCTCCTCCAAACAGCTATACCCAAACTACTCCTGTTCTTGAAAGCAAACATATTGCCAACGGAAGCACGACTGCTTATCTTTTGCCTCCTACTTCAAGTGCATTCCAGACATATGAGCTTTTTCATTTAAAAGTGGTATGGACGGCTTATCAGAATGGGTATCTTATTTCAAGGGTGCATACCTTCAACACTGCGCAGATCATATCTGCCAATAGTGGGAATGAAATAGATCAGACGATAATAGGAGCCAGAATACGACTTAAGGCAATCAGCTCAGGATCGCATATGACCTACCAGATCACTCTTCAGACATTTTAAATGAGTCTCTAGCTTGATCTCATCATCAAGAAATAAACTCTGTTTTTACAAGCAGGGTTTATTTCTTTTAACATTTCCAACAAAAAAAATTCCGGAATTTATCTACAACCTCCTATTTTCCATCTACATACAAACATAATATTTGACTAGAATTAAAAATAAATTCCTATATTAGTGATATAATTTCAGCTGAATTATAAAATTAAACTTTACTATTAACATCAAAAAATCAAAATCATGAACAAGAAAAATCCAGTGCTTAAAAATGCACAAAAATTAGGAAGAAACGAGCAGAAATTAATCACAGGAGGAGGGATAAACAGACCTAGATACTGCTGCGAGTGGGATGACAACGGAAACTGTACGATTTGGACGTGTGGTAACTGTGTTTGCCCATAATCAGAAACAATAAACCTGCTTATGTCAAGCAGGTTTTCTTTTTTAGATATCATCTGCTTTCTACAGCTTAAGGTATTTAGGCAGAACTAATAGATTTAATTTCTAAAATGATTTAAATAAAACAATCCCAAAGCAAGCTTTGGGATTGTTTTTATAATAGAAACAGAAATTATCTGTTTGTAATATCGATATAGTCTCTTTTATGAGCACCCTGATAAACCTGTCTTGGTCTTCCGATAGGGTCTCCTTTCATTCTCATTTCTTTCCACTGAGAAATCCATCCCGGAAGTCGTCCCAGAGCAAACATTACCGTGAACATTTCTGTAGGAATTCCTAGCGCTCTGTAGATAATACCTGAATAGAAATCTACATTTGGATATAGCTTTCTTTCTACGAAGTACTCATCTTCAAGAGCTACTTTTTCTAACTGCATTGCAATGTCAAGAGCTTTATCCTGAATACCTAATGCATTAAGGATATCGTCAGCAGCTTTTTTAATGATCTTCGCTCTTGGATCAAAGTTTTTATACACTCTGTGTCCAAAGCCCATTAGACGGAAGTTGTCATTTTTATCTTTTGCTTTCGCTACCCATTTATTAACATCCCCTCCATCTTTGTCGATCAGCTCAAGCATTTCAATCACCGCTTGGTTAGCACCTCCGTGAAGAGGCCCCCAAAGTGCGGAAACTCCTGCAGAAATAGAAGCGAAAAGACCTGTATGAGCAGAACCTACCATTCTTACTGTAGAAGTTGAGCAGTTTTGCTCGTGGTCAGCGTGAAGGATTAGTAATTTATCAAGCGCATCAACAATTACCGGATTTACTTCAAATTCCTCGTTAGGTAATCTGAATGCCATTTTGTAGAAGTTTTCTACATAGCTCAGGCTATTATCTCCGTGGTTAAGCGGAAGACCCTGAGTTTTTCTGTAGGTCCAAGCGCAAAGGTGAGAGAATTTAGCAATCATCAATTCTGCAGCGTGGTCCATTTCTTCTTTGGAGTTTACGTTAACGGCTTTTGGATTGAAAGCGGTTAAAGCGGAAGTCAAAGAAGATAAAACTCCCATAGGGTGAGCAGAACGAGGAAAAACATCAATGATCTTTTTCATTTCATCTGCTATAAAGTTATATTTTTTAATATTATTGTCGAAAGAAGTAAATTGATCCTTAGTAGGTAATTCTCCATGCAATAAAAGATACATTACTTCTGTGAAGTTTGATTTCTCAGCAATCTGCTCGATTGGATAACCTCTGTAGAATAATTCTCCTTTATCTCCGTCTAAGTAAGTGATGTCGCTAATAGTAGCTCCTGTATTTTTGTAACCTAAATCCAGAGTGATTAAACCTGTCTGGTCTCTTAATTTTGAAATATCAATCCCTCTGTCTCCGATAGTACTATCCACGATAGGATATTCATATGAATTACCGTCGTAATTCAATATTACTTTGTTGTCTGACATTATTTATTTATTTTTTTTAAATATACCACTTTCCATAAAATACGGCAAACAAAAATTATCGCTTGCCGTTATTTATAAATTCAATTATCTTTTGATTTTAAAAGCCTCTAATCCTGGGAAAATTGCTGTTTCACCTAAAGCCTCTTCGATTCTCAACAGCTGGTTATATTTCGCCATTCTGTCTGATCTTGAAGCCGATCCTGTTTTGATCTGTCCGCAGTTCATTGCTACTGCCAGATCTGCAATCGTAGCATCTTCAGTTTCTCCGGATCTGTGAGACATTACTGAAGTAAACTTGTTATTCTGAGCCATTTGTACCGCATCCATTGTTTCGGAAAGAGAACCAATCTGGTTTACTTTTACAAGAATTGAGTTAGCAATTCCTTCTTTTACTCCTCTTGATAATCTTTCTACATTGGTTACGAATAAATCGTCACCTACCAATTGTACTCTGTCTCCAATTTTATCAGTAAGCATTTTCCATCCTTCCCAGTCGTTTTCCTGCATCCCGTCTTCGATAGAGATGATTGGGTATTTAGCTGCTAATTCAGCAAGGTAAGAAACCTGCTCGCTGCTGGAGAACTGAGCGGCATCCGGAGTCTGGAATTTTCTGTAATCGTAGATTCCGTCTTTGTAGAATTCTGACGCAGCACAGTCAAGCGCTAACATAATGTCGTCACCCGGCTTATAGCCTGCTTTTTCAATAGCCTGAAGCAATGTATCCAAAGCATCTTCAGTTCCTTTGAAAGTAGGTGCAAAACCACCTTCATCACCTACTGCTGTAGATAAACCTCTTGAATGAAGGATAGATTTAAGGTTATGGAAAATTTCAGTTCCTTTTCTCAATGCGTGAGAGAAAGAATCAGCTTTTACCGGCATCACCATAAATTCCTGGAATGCGATAGGTGCATCAGAGTGTGAACCTCCATTGATTACGTTCATCATAGGAACAGGAAGAGTGTTGGCGTTAACACCGCCTACATATTTGTATAAAGGCATTCTCAACTCAGCGGCAGCAGCTTTGGCTACAGCTAAAGAAACTCCTAAGATTGCATTAGCCCCAAGATTTCCCTTGTTTGGAGTTCCATCAAGATCAATCATGATCTGATCTATAAAGTTTTGCTCAAAAACCGGTTGTCCTATTAAGTTTTCTGCAATTACTTCTTTTACATTTTCAACAGCTTTCAGGACTCCTTTACCCATATAATCTGAACCACCGTCACGTAATTCCACTGCTTCATGTTCACCTGTAGATGCTCCTGAAGGTACGGCAGCACGCCCCATGGCCCCGCTTTCTGTAAATACATCTACTTCAATGGTAGGATTACCTCTGGAATCCAAAATTTGTCTCGCTTCTATGAAAGAAATTGCACTCATATTGTTTAGTTTTAAACCATCCGCAAAAGCTTCAAGTTGTTTATTATTAAAATTATACTTGATCACAAATTTAATGAAAAAACTAACCTGATGAAAAAAGTGGGCTTTAATATTTGGTAATAATTCAAAAATTCTCCAAAGTTTTTTATAATTTGGAGAATCTGGAAATATATTTAATTACCTGTCTGTGTTACAATTTAAATTTACCTAATCCCACCAATAAATTGAGTGCAATGATGAGATTTCCTTTTTTCTCATATTCTCCCTCAAAATTCCTTCCGAACAAGAAAGTGAGTCTTTGGTTTTTCGCCAGTTCGTATTCAAAATTAAGGAGGTATTTCCAGGATGATTCAAAATCGGATTTATTTAAGATACTTCTGTAGATACATTCTCCACTCAAAAGAAATTTTTCATCAAACAGTTTAAATACAAGTCTGGACCCCATATCTAAAGTATGCAGATTTTCCTTTTTCAGTTCAGGGTTTGCTAACGGCGTTTCAGGATTGTATAAATATCTTGCCATGAAAATCAGGGTTGAAGGATGCTTCTCCCAGTTATAGCCGCCGGTAAGCCATGCTCCCACTTTGGTAATCTGTGTATTATTAAATTTATTATTTCTAAAATCCAGAACCGTTCCCATTGACATATCCAGAAAATAACCATAGCGCTCCAGCTTTATACCCTGAGCTATTTTTGTAATTTCCTGTATTTTCGTCTCCTCTTCTTCTTTGGTATCAGGTATTTTTAAATAGTTCTCAGTCTTGATCCTGATTTCTTCAATCTGTTTTTCTAAATATTTATATTCCGGGCTGTCTTTTTTACCAGTATCTTCCAAAAGTCTTTGCTTTTGCAAAAGAGATTTATTGGTCCTATCAAGCTCTATTAGAGTTTCACTGGTTTCACGCCTAATAATTCTTTGCTCTTCGATGAATTGATGAACCGAATGAATTTTATCCAGTTCCTTTATCGTCTCATCACTATACTTCCCTCTTTTAATAGAGAACTTTATCCCAAATCCCAGCCTCGATTTTTCTTCAATATTCTTTTCTTCATCTTCTGCTATCCCTTTAAAAGCAAGGGATGTAACAAATGTTTGTTTAAAAGTGGTAAAAAAGTTGGAATCGGTTCTTAAATCCTGGTATTTCCCACCCAGTTTAAAGGGGGCCAGGTCAATCGCAAATGAAGTAGGCAGACTGGAAAAATTACTTGTCCCTTCTCTTAAGGAAACCATAATGCTTTTCAGATCTGTAGGCTTTTCAATATCAGAATTGGCAATTCCTAAAAGGTTAGCTCCCGGAGATGCCTGAGCTCTTAATACATCCAGATCAATTCCTTTTTCTTCCTGTGCGGAACAAAAATGATAAAATACCAAAAGTATTAATACAAAACTCAATTTTAGTGTTTTCATGATGTTTTTTTAATAGAAGGTAATATGATGTGTATATGATGAAACTCCCCCTTGATTCTTCACTTCAGAAGTGTGCGTGTCATTATAAATAATTGTTCCATTTTGTCTGATCTTTACAGTCAGAATCGTTTTATCACTATCTGTGCTTAGATCCTGTATCATGGATTCTATGCTCAGGACATTCCCGATCAGTTCATTACACGTTCCTATTAAAATATTATCTGTTGATACTTTAATAGATTTACTAGGCTGATTGGTTCTCAATATTTTAAAAGTCGAAGTTCCACCTTGTCCCTCTCCTCCAAAATAAATTGAGACAGTGACCAGAGATTCATCAGAGGGAAGTCTTAAATTTTTAGCGGCAACATATCTGCTGTCGTTCTCCTGTGCAGCAGATAAAGCACTACTCATCTGCAGTTCCATAATTTTGAAATTGAGCAGTTGGGCCTGTGTATTTATAATTCTTGCTAATTGATCTTTTTTAGTTTTCATGGCTATTAGTTTTATGATTCAAATTTCAGCTTTAAAAAGAAGCATGTCAATTACACAAAAGGGTGATTATAGAAACAAAAAAGCACCACTGAAAAGTGATGCTGGCTCTATAATATTTTCTTTTTCTATAGTAAAATCCGGAAAACAACTTCCGTTCCTGACCCTTCAGATAAAATATGACATTCGCCGTTCTGCTCCTGCATACGCCGCTTCATGTTCCGGAGGCCATTTCCTTCCGGTTTTTCACTATTGACTCCTATTCCATTATCTGAAACTCTCATTACAAATTCTTTATCTTTCTGAGTAAATGAAAGCTTCAACTGACTAGACTGGCTGTGTTTGTAAGCATTATTCAGAGATTCTTTTAAGCATAAAAACATGTTCCGTCTCAGTTCCGTAGAAATTGGGGTTTCTGCTATAATATCTTCGCTTTCTGACCAGAATTCTATTTTTGTTCTTTTCAGAAAGTTCGCGGTATATTGTATGGCATAATCTATAAAACTTCCCAGGGTATCGTTTCCCGAGTTTAGGCTCCACAGCATTTCGCGCATGGAAAGGTTCATTTCTTCCGAGGTTTTCAGAAGTTCGTCTATATCATTTTGCAGATCATCATTATCGGCTTTCTGTTTTAAGAACTCGGCCTGGAGTTTTAGTGCTGAAATGCCGGCTCCAAGGTCGTCATGCATGTCGTGCGAGATGCGTTCGCGTTCCTGTTCTATTGATTTTTGTTTTTCGAGCTCTTTCTGGAGGAGCTGGTTTTGGTATTCTGCTTCTTTGAGCTGTTGTTCTTTAAAATATAAAAGTTGCTTTCTATTGTACATTAAGACTACAAAAATTGTAAAAGCAGCCAAAAGTATCACCAAAAGCAATGCAATTAAAAAAATAAGTTTTATTTCGGATGGTAAAGATTTCATTTTTTATTCATCATGTTGTATTTGTGTAAAGCTATATAAAATAATATGCTGCTGATGATATTAATTACATTCAGCAGCTGTTTCAGTAAATGCAGAAATGGTTTATCTATTTCATTCAGCAGATACATCGGTGTAGTTCTAAAAATAAAAAAACAGCTCCATAAAAGTATAGAAGATGATATCCAGAAAACCGGATCATCTGTAATTTTAGATTCGTTGATATTGTTTAATTTATAACCATACCAATAGAGCACCTGTATTATATTGGTAATGCAATAAAGAATGGCAAAACTTAAGCTATATTTATCTAAATAAAATAGTCCGGGATTAAAAAGTATTCCAATCAAAGTAATGGTAATCATTCCGATAACCATTTTTCTGCTTTTCACATTCAAATAATAAAAACGGATAAGGTAAAGAATATTGAATAAATTCAAATAATTATACTGGATGGATTTGGAACTAATAATATTCAGTTCCGAAAAAAAATCCACTCCAAAATTAATAAGCAGGAAAAAAAAGAAATAGTCTTGGGAAGAAAACTTTTTTCTCCCCAAAACTATGGCTGCTTTTATTAAAACAATAAAAGAGATAATATAGTAAATAGTTATCAACATTTTTATGGTTCCAGGCTGCCCTGATCATAGTAAGGAAAATGGGCTGTCAACTGCGCCTTGGAGTTATCTGAAGGTATTGAAGCCAAATAAAAAGATTGTATCGTTCCACGTGTAACATGTTTTCTCTCTCCAAAACACAATTCAAAATCAATATTTTCTACAGTCTTTTCTTTACAGCCTCCTAGATATTGTCTTATTCTGTCGGTATACTTTTTCACCTTACGGAGATCATATTTTTGGCAGCATGGAACATAATTGTTCGTAGAAGCATTTCTAATTCTGCTTCCCAAAGCACTACCTTGAAAATTCTGACAATAGATCCACAAATCAGCTGAGGTGATATGATAAGCCTGCTGCAAATTAAACACAGCATATGTGGCACCCAGCAGATCAGACGAAGCATCAGCTATAAAAGAAACTACTGCATACAGATGCCCTTCACGGCTTGCTAAAGCTTCGCTTTCCTGTGGTGCTGCTTCCAAAATTTTAGTGATTTCTAATGAAGGTAGTTCCATAAAAGATATTTTCATATCGACATAGCCTGCGCCTAAATGATCTGTAACAAGCGTTTCAAAAATATTAAAGTTAACAGATAATGGAGACTGTATTCTTGGTAAAAGACTAATAAAATTCGCTCTGTCCATAGTAAATTTAGCGTCTTTTATAGGATCTGTAACAGTATACAGCATATTATTACTCATAATATACTTTTTCGCACGAACCTCGTTTTCTGTTAGAGGTTCGTTATTAATTAAATCTTCTATTCCTCCAGATTTTTCTAAAGAAATGATAAATGCTTCCACTGAGCAATTGAAATCTTCTTCTAATGTTTCCATAGCTTTTAGTTTTTTAGTTTTTAAAATGGTTAAATTTATTTATTGCTTCCACCTTATTACTGACATGCAGCTTTCGGTAGATGCTTCCTACGTGTTTTTTTACGGTATCAATGCTGATGAACTTCTGGTCAGCGATTTCTTTGTACAACAGTCCCTGTGAAAGAAGCTCAAGAATTTCTTTTTCACGCTCGGTGAGATCATCAAGTTCTTTAGTTTCGGGAAGTTTCTTTTCGAAGTGGCTCAAAACTCTTCGGGCAATAGAAAGGCTCATAGGTGCACCACCATTGTAGACATCGCGGATAGAGGATAAGATTTTATCCATGCTTTCTCCTTTGATGAGATAGCCCATCGCACCGACTTTTAAAGAATTGAAAATCTTCTCATCATCTTCAAAACTGGTACACATGATGAACTGCGTTTCAGGCATTTCTTTTCTGAGCTTTTCGATGATTTCAATGCCGAGCATATCCTGCAGCTGGATATCCATCATCACCACATCCGGAGCAATATCCGGGAGATTTTTCAGGGCGTCATTCCCGTCAAAGAACTGGGCGACCACCTTCATGTCATCCTGGTAATTGATGACTTTCTTCAACGCATTGTTGTAGTTCTTTTCGTCTTCTACTATGGCGATGGAAATACTCATTGTTTTTTTGTTTAAGACAAATTTCGTAAGAAAACAAGGCGGAATCAATTACACTTTTGTGTAATTTTGAGACTTGAGTTCAGGGTTATTGGTTTGTTTTTTGTTTCTACTAAATTTACTTAAATTTCTGTTACAATAGAAAAACAATTAATACTCTATCCATTAAAAAATAAATATCATGAGAAAAAGCCTTTTAATATCAACTGCAGCTATGGCATTATTATTAACCAGCTGCAAAAAAAATGAAAGCGGAAACAAAAGTGTGATCAAGATCGACAGCTCGGAAACTGTGGTCAGAGACAATAACGGAAAAATTGATTCTGTAACCGAAAGTTCCTCAACAATGGAAGTGAATGGCCAGAAAACGGAGAAAACCGATTTTGTTTATAAAGCAACAGATGGAACATTGGTAAAAGTAGTTTTCAAAAATGATCCGAAAGAAAATACCGTAGCTATTACCAGCAATAAAAAAACATTCACGTTACCTAAAACGGAAACCAAAGACGCTGAAACCATCTATAAAAAAGATGATATGACAGTCAGGGTAAAAGGAGACAGCCTCCACCTTGAGCAGGGCAATAATATTATTGAACTGAAAAGAACGAAGATCTAAATTGCAATCCGGGTTTCGGGATATGCACTATCAAATTTCATAAAATAAAAAAACCATCCGGAGTCCGGATGGTTTTCTATTTATATCTGAATGAATATTATTCTTCAGTTTTCTCTTCTGCAGAGTCAGCTGCTTCAGCCTTAGGCTCTTCAACTTTCTCTTCTGCTTTTGGAGCTTCAGCTTTTTTTGCAGTTGCAGATCTTCTGCTTCTTCTTGTAGCTTTTTTCTCCTCAGCATTAGGATTGTAAAGTTCGTTGAAATCAACCAGCTCGATAAGAGCCATGTCAGCAGCATCACCTTGTCTGAAACCAGTCTTGATGATTCTTGTATACCCGCCGTTTCTTTCTGCGATTTTAGGAGCTACTGATCTGAAAAGTTCAGCAACCGCTTCTTTACTTTGAAGATATGAAAAAACAATTCTTCTATTGTGTGTAGTATCTTCTTTTGCCTTTGTTAATAGAGGTTCAACATATACTCTTAAAGCCTTAGCTTTAGCTACAGTAGTGTTGATTCTTTTATGCTCAATTAGAGAACAAGCCATATTAGAAAGTAAAGCACTTCTATGAGAAGCTGTTCTTCCTAAGTGATTGAATTTTTTACCGTGTCTCATTATTAATTATTTATCAGCGTCTAACTTATATTTTGCAACGTCGAAACCGAAGTTAAGACCTTTTGAATGCACTAATTCTTCTAGTTCTGTCAAAGATTTTTTACCAAAATTTCTGAATTTCATCAAATCAGACTTACTGTAAGAAACCAGTTCTCCAAGAGTTTCTACTTCAGCAGCTTTCAGACAGTTAAGGGCTCTTACAGAAAGATCCATATCTGCTAATTTAGACTTAAGTAATTGTCTTGTATGAAGTGTTTCTTCATCATATTGGATAGATGCTTTTACAGCTTCTGTTTCAAGAGTTATTCTCTCATCAGAGAACAACATGAAGTGATAAATTAATATCTTAGAAGCTTCAGTTAAAGCATTTTGAGGACTGATGGAACCATCAGTTTCTATATCTAATACAAGTTTTTCGTAGTCTGTTTTTTGCTCTACACGATAATTTTCAATGCTGTATTGTACTTTCTTAATTGGCGTGAAAATAGAGTCAATAGCAATAGTACCTACCGGTGCATTGTTTGACTTATTCTGTTCTGAAGGAACATACCCTCTTCCTTTTTCTATATTGAAAGTAATTTCGAAAGTTACATCACTGTTTAGGTTGCAGATCAAAAGATCCGGGTTCAGCACCTCAAATCCGTTGATAGACTTCCCTAAATCACCAGCAGTAATAACTGTTTGACCTGAAACTTTAGCAATTACCTGCTCGTTGGCCTGGCCTTCTGCTGAAGCTTTTAATCTTACCTGCTTAAGGTTAAGAATAATTTCGGTAACGTCTTCGATTACTCCTGGAATAGTTGAAAATTCGTGCTCTACACCTTCTATTTTGATAGATGAAATAGCATATCCTTCCAGAGAAGAAAGCAACACTCTTCTCAAAGCATTACCGATTGTAAGCCCGAAACCTGGTTCTAATGGTCTGAATTCGAATTGACCTTTAAATTCATCAGAGTTAAGTAAAATTACTTTATCGGGTTTTATGAATTGTAAAATTGCCATATTATTGGGTTGAGCAAAAATTTGATTAAAAAATTATTTAGAGTAAAGTTCGACGATAAGCTGTTCCTTGATGTCCTCCGGAATCTGGATTCTTTCAGGAGCAGAAACGAAAGTACCTTCTTTCTTCTCATCGTTGAATTGTAACCACTCATAATTAGCTTTAGAAGCTAATGAATCAGTAACAACCTCAAGAGATTTAGATTTCTCTCTTACAGCGATCACATCACCTGCTTTTACTAAATAAGAAGGAATGTTAAGGATCTCCCCATTCACAGTGATGTGTCTGTGAGAAGTTAACTGTCTAGCAGCAGATCTTGTTTTAGCAAAACCTAATCTGAATACTACGTTATCCAATCTTGATTCACAAAGCTGTAATAGAACTTCACCTGTTACACCTTTACTTCTGTGTGCTTTTTCAAATAAGTTAGCAAACTGCTTTTCTAAAATACCGTAAGTATATTTAGCTTTTTGCTTTTCAGCCAGCTGAATTGCATATTCAGATTTTTTAGCACCTCTTCTTTTGTTAGGACCGTGTTGTCCTGGCGGTTGGTTTTTTCTTCTTTCGAAGTTTTTGTCATCTCCGTAGATTGCAGCACCAAACTTTCTAGCAATCTTAGTTTTAGGTCCAATATATCTTGCCATAATGGGTAAATTCTAAAAATTAAACTCTTCTTCTTTTCGGTGGTCTACATCCATTGTGCGGCATAGGAGTCACATCAATGATTTCGCTAACTTCAATACCTGAATTGTGGATTGTTCTGATTGCAGATTCTCTACCTGCACCAGGACCTTTCACATACACCTTTACTCTTCTTAATCCAGCTTCGTGAGCAACATTAGAGCAATTTTCAGCCGCCATTTGAGCAGCAAATGGAGTATTCTTTTTAGAACCTCTGAAACCCATTTTACCGGCAGAAGCCCAAGAGATAACTTCTCCGCTTTTATTTGTTAAAGAAATGATGATGTTATTGAAAGAAGCCTGAATGTGTGCTTCACCAATAGCTTCAACTTTTACTTTTCTTTTTTTAACTACTTTAGTTTGTTTTGCCATAATTCCTAACGATTATTTACTTGCCTTTTTCTTGTTAGCAACAGTTTTTCTCTTTCCTTTACGGGTTCTAGAGTTGTTTTTCGTTCTCTGGCCTCTTAAAGGTAGTCCTAGTCTGTGACGTATTCCTCGTTGGCATCCTATGTCCATCAATCTCTTGATGTTCAATTGCACTTCAGATCTTAATTCTCCTTCTACTTTTACGTTGTCAGAGATATATGTTCTGATTGCAGCCAATTCATCGTCATTCCATTCGTTGACTTTCTTGTCTTCGCTGATACCGGCAGCTTTAAGGATTTCGGAAGAAGTACTTCTTCCAACTCCGTAGATGTAAGTTAAACCGATAACACCTCTTTTGTTTTTTGGTAAATCAATACCTGCAATTCTCGCCATAATTTAATGTTAGCCTTGTCTTTGTTTAAATTTTGGGTTCTTCTTGTTGATTACGAATAGTACACCTTTTCTGCGTACAATCTTGCAATCAGCGCTTCTTTTTTTAATTGATGCTCTAACTTTCATTTGAAATATTTATTTTTTTTACTGGCAAACGGAATCTTACGATTTCATTTTGATAGTATTATTTTTCAACAAGAGCCAAATGGAACATGCATTCCATTTGGCATTTGTTTTAATATCTAAATGTGATTCTCCCTTTCGATAAATCATAGGGAGACATTTCTAGTTTTACCTTGTCTCCAGGTAAAAGTTTAATATAATGCATTCTCATTTTACCGGAAATATGAGCGATAAGTATATGCCCATTCTCCAGCTCTACACGGAACTGGGCGTTCGAAAGTGCTTCCGTGATAACGCCATCTTGTTCAATATGTTTTTGTTTCGCCATAAATTAATATCCAGTCGTTCTTGATAATTTAGACTGCATTAAGCCATCATAGTGATGATTCAGCAGATAGGTATTAATCTGTTGAACGGTATCTAAAATAACTCCAACCATAATCAATAGTGATGTTCCCCCGAAAAATAGGGCGAACGCATCTGTCTGAACAAAGCTTCCATGCACTATTGCTGGAAGGACTGCAAAGATAGATAAAAATATTGCACCTGGCAAGGTAATTTTTGATAAAATATCATCTAAATAATCAGCTGTTTCTTTACCGGGTCTTACTTTCGGTACTAAACCTCCATTTCTCTTCAAATCATCAGCCATTTGGTTTACCGGAATTGTAATTGCAGTATAGAAGAATGAGAAGATAATAATTAATAGCGCGAACAATACGTTGTACTGCCAGCTAAAAACATTCTTGAAACCCGCAAGAAAAGTATTGGACTCATCAAATTTAGTTAATAATCCTGGTACGAACATCAATGCCTGAGCAAAGATAATCGGCATTACACCAGCAGCATTTACTTTCAATGGGATCCACTGTCTTGCTCCCTGCATAAGATTTCTGTTTACACCTCCTCTTGCTTGAGCTCTGCTTACATACTGAATTGGAATTTTTCTGACAGCAACAGATAATACTACTGCTAAAAGAACTACCAGCATCCAGAATATTACTTCTATAAGGATCATAATAGATCCCATTCCTCCTTTTCCGTTCTGCACGGCCATTTCCTGTACGAATGCTTCAGGTAATCTTGAAAGGATTCCCACCATAATAAGGATGGAAATACCGTTTCCGATACCTTTGTCGGTGATTTTCTCACCTAACCACATTGCGAACACTGAACCGGCAACCAAGATTACAATACTTGGTAACCAGAACATGATGGAATTTGGCTCTACATAATATGCAGACTGGAACTGAGCATACGGTAAGAATAATTGAGTAATAGAAGTTAAATAAGAAGGGGCCTGTACAAGACAAACACCAATAGTTAACCATCTAGTAATTTGATTCAATGTATTTCTACCAGACTCTCCATCCTTCTGAAGTTTCTGAAGATAAGGAATAGCCATCCCCATCAACTGAACAATAATAGAAGCAGAAATATAAGGCATGATTCCCAACGCCATTACGGAAGCGTGGCTGAAAGCTCCCCCCGTAAACGACGAAAGCAAGCCAAGGAGACCTGCTCCTTGCTTGTTACCGCCTTGATTTTTATAATGCTCTAAGAGATCTCCCACTTCTGCAAGGTTAATTGCGGGAAGTGAGATAAAAGATGCGAATCTATACACAAGGATAATACCTAACGTAAAGAGAATTTTATCTCTTAATTCCTTTAGGCTCCAAATATTTTTAAGGGTTTGTATAAATTCTTTCATTAGTAAGTATTATAAGGTAATTGCTTTTCCACCTGCTTTAGCAATAAGCTCTTCAGCAGATTTAGTGAACTTGTCAGCAGAGATTGAAACCGCAGATTTCAATTCTCCTCTACCCATAATTTTCACTAATTCGTTTTTAGAAACTAAACCGTTTTCTACTAAAACTTCTTTCGTGATATCTCCAGTGATGGATTTGTTTTCGATTAAAATTTGGATAGTATCAAGGTTTACTCCTCTAAACTCTTTTCTGTTTACATTTTTGAAACCGAATTTAGGTAATCTCCTTTGTAAAGGCATCTGTCCACCTTCGAAACCGATTTTCTGAGAATAACCAGCTCTAGCTTTCTGACCTTTATGACCTTTCGTAGCAGTACCTCCTTTTCCTGTACCCTGACCTCTACCAATTCTTTTTGAATTGAAAGTAGATCCTGCAGCAGGTTTTATGTTATTTAAATTCATTTTAATTTCTTTTGTTAAAAATTATTTTTGAACTTCAAGTAAATGACTAACTGCAGCTATCATTCCTAAGATAGAAGGAGTAGCTTCGTGTTCTACAACTTGGTGAAGTTTCTTAAATCCTAATGCTTCAAGCGTTCTCTTTTGGGTTTTTGTTCTTCCAATAGCGCTTCTTACTTGCTTTACTTTGATTGTTGCCATTGTTCTAATATTAACCGTTAAACACTTTACTTAGAGAAACTCCTCTCATTCTAGCGATCTCTTCAGGTCTTCTGATATCCAATAACGCTTTGAAAGTAGCTTTCACCACGTTGTGAGGGTTAGAAGATCCTTTAGATTTTGAAAGGATATCGTGAATACCAGCAGACTCAAGCACTGCTCTTACTGCACCACCGGCGATAAGTCCTGTACCGTGAGAAGCAGGTCTTAAAAAGATATCTGCACCACCGTATCTGGCAGTAGTCTGGTGAGGAATTGTGTGGTTCATTACAGGAACTTTCACAAGGTTTTTCTTAGCATCTTCAACAGCTTTAGCAATTGCAGAAGCTACTTCTTTAGATTTTCCAAGACCGTGACCGATCACTCCGTCTTCATTACCTACTACAACGATAGCAGAAAATCCGAAAGCTCTACCTCCTTTGGTTACTTTTGTTACTCTGTTAACAGCTACGAGACGATCTTTTAATTCTAATCCTCCCGGTTTTACTCTTTCTATATTATCTAGTCCTAACATATTTTCCGAAATTTTTATGATTAGAATTTAAGTCCTCCTTCTCTCGCTCCATCAGCAAGAGCTTTCACTCTTCCGTGGTAAACGAAACCGTTTCTGTCAAATACAATACTTTCGATTCCTGCAGCGATAGCTTTGGCAGCGATAGCTTTACCAACAGCAACAGAAACTTCAGTCTTAGTACCATTAGCGTCAACACCTTTCTCTCTTGAAGAAGCGGAAACTAAAGTTGTACCATTTTTATCATCGATTAACTGAGCGTAAATTTCCTTATTACTTTTATATACAGATAATCTTGGCAATTCAGAAGATCCAGAGATTTTTCCTCTTACTCTTCTTTTGATTCTTATTCTTTTTTCTAATTTACTTAATGCCATAATACTTATAATTTATTAAGCAGATTTACCAGCTTTACGTCTAACAATTTCTCCAAGGAATCTTACACCTTTTCCTTTGTAAGGTTCAGGCTTTCTGAAAGAACGGATCTTTGCAGCTACCATTCCTAGAAGTTGGTTGTCATGAGACGCTAAAGTAATAATTGGGTTTTTACCTTTTTCAGTCAATGTATCTACTTTTACTTCGCTTGGAAGTTCTAATACGATACCGTGAGAGAATCCTAAAGCTAACTCAAGTTTTTGACCTGTGTGTGAAGCTCTGTATCCTACCCCTACTAGTTCCAGTTTCTTTTCGAAACCTGTATTAACACCAGTGATCATGTTGTTGATCAACGCTCTGTATAGACCGTGAAGTGCTTTGTGTTGTTTAGATTCAGATGGTCTGTTAACGTTAAGTTCACCATCTTTCTGTTCTAAAGTAATTCCTGCTGTAAGCTCCTGAGAAAGTTCTCCTTTAGGACCTTTAACTGTTACAACACCGTTATTTTCAGTGACAGTAACTCCAGCTGGAATTGTTATAATTGCTTTACCAATTCTTGACATTTTCCTCTGATTAAAAATTAATAAACATAGCAGATTACTTCACCGCCTACTTTTTCTTCTCTAGCTTTCTTGTCAGTCATTACTCCTTTAGAAGTAGAGATAACAGCTATACCCAAACCGTTCAGTACTCTTGGAAGTTCAGTAGAACCTTTGTACTGTCTTAAACCTGGTCTAGAAGCTCTCTGAATAGACTTAATAGCCGGTTTGTTAGTTTGCTTGTCATACTTTAAAGCGATTTTGATCACTCCTTGAACAGCGTTATCTTCAAACTTGTAGTTTAAGATATACCCTTGGTCAAATAAGATCTTAGTAATCTCCTTTTTGATTTTCGATGCAGGAATTTCCACCACTTTGTGGCCTGCGCTTTGTGCGTTCCTTACTCTTGTTAGGAAATCTGAAATTGGATCTGTTACCATTTTTCTATTTTAAATTATTGGTTAAAGACAATCAGTATTGAAAGGACTTGAAGATTAAAATATCAGACTTCAGAAAATCTTGGGTCTGATATTTTTATTCTTTAGTATCCAGACAACTTAATTGTCCCGATTAATTAGTAATTATTACCAACTGGCTTTTCTTACTCCCGGGATAAGACCGTTGTTTGCCATTTCTCTGAAAGTTACTCTGGAAATACCAAACGTTCTCATGTATCCTCTAGGTCTACCTGTTAGCTTACATCTGTTGTGCAATCTTACAGGAGAAGCATTTTTAGGCAATTTCTGAAGTCCTTCATAATCACCAGCTTCTTTTAAAGCTTTTCTTTTGTCAGCGTATTTAGCAACTAGTGCTTCTCTTTTGCGCTCACGCGCTTTCATTGATTCTTTAGCCATTTCTTAGTTCTTTTTAAATGGTAAACCGAAGTGAGTTAATAAAGCTTTCGCTTCTTTATCTGTTTTCGCAGTTGTTACGAAAGTGATGTCCATCCCCTGGATTTTTTTCACTTTGTCAATTACGATTTCAGGGAAGATAATCTGCTCAGTAATACCTAAGTTGTAGTTACCTCTACCATCGAACCCGTCTGCCTTGATACCAGAGAAATCTCTGATACGTGGTAAAGCAGAAGAAGTAAGTCTGTCTAAGAATTCATACATTTTATGAGCTCTCAATGTTACTTTAGCACCTACAGGCATACCTTTTCTCAATTTGAAAGCTGCTTCATCTTTCTTAGAGATAGTACCTACTGCTTTCTGGCCAGTAATCATTGTTAATTCTTCTACAGCATAATCAATGATTTTCTTGTCTGCAGTGGCATCACCTAATCCTTGAGATAGGATGATTTTTTCTAATTTAGGTACCTGCATTACAGATTTGTACCCAAATTCTTCCATCATTGCAGGAACAATTTTCTCTCTGTATATATTTTTGGGTCTTGCTATAAATTCCATGTGTTAATTCAAATTATAAAGTTTCACCCGTTTTTCTATCGATTCTTACTTTCTTATCTCCATCGATTTTATACCCGATTTTGATAGCTTTTCCGTCTTTACCAACTAGAGCTACGTTTGAGATATGGATAGAAGCTTCCTTTTCAGTGATTCCACCTTGAGGGTTAGAAGCTGAAGGCTTAACGTGTTTTTTAACGATGTTAAGTCCTGCAACGATTACTCTAGGGTCTTTTCCTTCTTTTTTGATCACTTCAATAACTTCACCAGTCTTACCTTTGATATCTTTCTTACCAGTAGTAATGATTACGTTATCTCCTCTTTTTATTTTTAACTTTGACATTTTCTTTTAAAAATTTTTAAAATTAAAGTACTTCAGGAGCTAATGAAATGATTTTCATATATTCTTTGTCTCTCAACTCACGAGCAACCGGTCCGAAAACACGTGTTCCTCTCATTTCTCCTGCTGCGTTTAGTAATACACAAGCATTGTCTTCGAATTTGATGTATGAACCATCTTTTCTTCTAACTGCTTTTTTAGTTCTTACTACTACAGCTTTAGATACCTGACCTTTTTTAGCGTTTCCTGATGGTGTAGAATCCTTGATAGTAACAACGATTTTATCACCAACTGAAGCATATCTTCTTCTGGTTCCTCCCAGAACTCTGATAACTAGTACTTCTTTTGCACCTGTGTTATCAGCAACTTTTAATCTTGATTCTGTTTGTAACATTATTACTTAGCTTTTTCAATGATTCTTACTAATCTCCATCTCTTGCTCTTGCTCAAAGGTCTAGTTTCCTGGATAAGAACTGTATCACCTTCTGTGCATTCGTTGTTTTCGTCGTGTGCAGTATATTTTTTCGTTTTCAAAACGAATTTACCGTACATCGGGTGTTTCACTCTCGTAGTCTCACTTACAACAATGGTCTTTTCCATTTTATTGCTGGAAACTATTCCGATTCTTTCTTTTCTTAAGTTTCTTTCCATAATGTATGAAAATCTTATTGTTGTTTAGTGGTTAACTCAGTGTTTAGTCTAGCGATCGATCTTCTCAAATCTCTGATTTGAATCGGGTTTTCAATTGGACTGATCTTGTGAGCCAATTTCAGTTTTGAATATTGAGTTTTCAATTCAGCAAGTTTTGCTTGAATATCACCCGCGCTTAAATTTTTAATATCAGCTTGTTTCATTGTATCAAAGATTATAGAGGTTTAACAAAATCGTTAGCAACTACGAATTTAGTAACTACCGGTAATTTCTGTGCAGCAAGTCTTAAAGCTTCCTTAGCGATTTCGTAAGATACTCCTCCGATTTCGAACATAATTTTACCTGGTTTTACTACAGCTACCCAATATTCCACAGCACCTTTACCTTTACCCATACGAACTTCGGCTGGTTTTTTAGTAATAGGCTTATCCGGGAAGATTTTGATCCATAGCTGACCTTCTCTCTTCATATATCTTGTCGCAGCGATACGAGCAGCTTCGATTTGTCTTGCAGTGATCCAAGCACCTTCTATAGCTTTGATTCCAAATGTTCCGTAAGCCAGTTGATTACCTCTTTGAGCAATCCCCTTCATCTTCATCTTGTGAACTCTACGGAATTTGGTTCTTTTTGGTTGTAACATAATTTCTAAATTTTAGATTTTAGATTTTAGATTTTAGATTTTTTATATTTTAAAAAAGTAACGGTAATTTAAAATTCAAAATTTCTAACCTAAAATTTTTAATTATTATTGTTATTATTGTTATTTTTTCTAGGTCTTCTGTTGTCTCTGTCTCCTCTGTTTCCGCCTCCTGAAGGACCTCCTTTTTTCTGTTGTCCCACTAATGGAGAAAGTTCTCTTTTACCGTAAACTTCCCCTTTCATGATCCAAACTTTCACTCCTAATCTACCGTAAGTAGTGTGAGCTTCAGCCCAGTGATAATCGATATCAGCTCTGAAAGTAGACAAAGGAATTCTTCCTTCTTTGAAAGATTCGCTTCTTGCCATTTCAGCACCGTTCAATCTACCAGAGATTTGAACTTTGATACCTTCAGCACCCATTCTCATTGTACTAGCCATTGCCATTTTAACAGCTCTTCTGTAAGAAATTCTGTTTTCAATCTGCTTAGAGATGCTGTCAGCCACTAATACTGCGTCAAGTTCAGGTCTTTTGATTTCGAAAATGTTGATTTGAATATCCTTACCTGTAAGTTTCTTCAATTCTTCTTTCAATTTATCAACTTCCTGACCTCCTTTACCGATGATAAGTCCCGGTCTAGCAGTAGTGATCGTCACTGTTACTAATTTTAGTGTTCTTTCAATATAAATTTTTGAAATACCACCTTTAGATAATCTAGCCTCAAGGTATCTTCTGATTTTGTAGTCTTCCGCGATTCTGTCTCCATAATCGTTTCCGCCAAACCAGTTAGAATCCCATCCTCTGATGATACCTAATCTGTTACCAATTGGATTTGTCTTCTGTCCCATACCTTGATTAATTTTCTTTATTACCTAAGATTAATGTAACGTGGTTAGATCTTTTTCTGATTCTATACCCTCTACCTTGCGGAGCTGGTCTTAGTCTCTTCAATTGTCTTGCACTATCCACGAAGATTTCTTTAATGATAAGGTTTGCTTCTTCAATATCAGCACCTTCATTTTTAGTCTGCCAGTTTGCCATAGCAGAAAGAAGTAATTTCTCTAATTTGTTAGAGGCTTCTTTTTTAGAATATTTTAGGATATAAAGAGCTTTATCTACCTGCTCTCCTCTAATGATATCAGCAACTAATCTCATTTTTCTTGGAGATGATGGGCAGTCATTTAATGAAGCTTTTACAACGTCTTTGTTAGCTTCTTTTCTTGCGATTGAACTATCTTGTTTTCTTGATCCCATGATTATCTGCTTCCTTTATTTTTGTTACCACCATGACCTCTGAAAGATCTTGTTGGAGAAAATTCGCCTAACTTGTGACCTACCATGTTTTCTGTAACATAAACAGGGATAAAAGATTTCCCGTTGTGTACTGCAATAGTTTGTCCTACGAAGTCTGGAGAGATCATCGATGCTCTAGACCAAGTTTTAATAACTGTCTTCTTACCAGACTCTATGTTTGTCTGAACCTTCTTATCTAAAGTATGATGAATGAATGGTCCTTTTTTAAGTGATCTTGCCATAATTATTTTCTTTTAGATATGATATGACGGTTAGACGCTTTGTTTTTCTTTCTGGTTTTGTAACCTTTAGCCGGCATACCGTTTCTAGATCTTGGGTGACCTCCAGAAGAACGTCCTTCACCACCTCCCATTGGGTGATCTACAGGGTTCATTACTACCGGTCTAGTTCTAGGTCTTCTACCTAACCATCTGCTTCTACCAGCCTTACCTGAAACAGTTAACTGATGATCAGAGTTAGAAACAGATCCAATCATTGCATAACATTCAGTAAGGATCATTCTGGATTCTCCTGAAGGCAATTTGATGATTGCATATTTTCCGTCTCTTGAAGTTAATTGAGCTGAAGAACCAGCACTTCTTGCTAAAATAGCACCTTGTCCAGGCTTCATTTCAACACAAGAAATTACAGTACCCAATGGAATATTTTTCAATTTCATTGCGTTACCTACGTTTGGTTCAACGCTTTCTCCTGAAACTACTTTCTGATCTACTTTGATACCGTTTGGAGCGATGATGTATCTCTTCTCTCCATCTGCGTACTCTAATAAAGCGATAAATGCAGTTCTGTTTGGATCATATTCTACAGTTTTTACCGTTGCTTCAACATCATGCTTGTTTCTTTTGAAGTCGATAATTCTGTATTTCTTTTTGTGTCCACCTCCGGTGTAACGCATGGTCATTTTACCAGTTTGGTTACGTCCACCTGACTTACTAATACCAACTGTTAGAGATTTCTCTGGTTTGTTGGTAGTAATTTCCTCAAAATTGTTTACAATTCTGAATCTCTGTCCTGGGGTGATAGGTTTTAATTTTCTAACAGACATTACTATTATTTATAATTAATAATTAATTTACAGCAAAAATATCGATAACTTCACCTTCAACAAGCTTGATTACCGCCTTTTTCAATTTGTTTGTCTTTCCTACTTGAAGACCTTTTTTAGTGTATTTTGAAGAAACCTTCGGAGCATAAATCATTGTGTTAACGTCTGCTACTTTTACACCGTAAGCTGCTTCAACAGCTTTTTTAATCTGGATCTTATTAGCCTTAGGGTCTACTAAGAAAGAATAAGAACCTCTTAAATCTGTAAGGTAATTAGCCTTTTCTGAGATAACTGGTTTAATAATAAGTGACATGATTTATTTCTTTAAATTTTCCTGGAATTTTTCAACTGCACCTTCTAAGAATACGATCTCACCTGCATTCATTAAGTCATATGAACTAATTTCGTTGAAGTTCATTACTTTAGTTTTAGGTAAGTTTCTTGAAGATAAATACACATTCTTGTTAGCTTCAGGAAGAACAAATAGAGACTTCTTATCGTTCAATGCCAATGCATTTAGGATCGTGATGAAATCTTTAGTTTTAGGAGCGTTTAAGCTCATATCTTCCATTACTCTGATGCTATTGTCTCTCATTTTCTGAGATAAAACAGATTTTTTAGCTAATCTCTTAAGAGCTTTGTTCAATTTGAATCTGTAGTCTCTTGGTTTTGGTCCGAATACTCTACCTCCACCTCTGAAAGTTGGAGATTTGATATCACCATATCTAGCAGAACCAGATCCTTTTTGCTTCTTAAGTTTTTTAGTAGAAGCAGTAATTTCGCTTCTTTCCTTTGATTTATGAGTCCCTTGTCTCTGTGCTGCAAGGTACTGTTTAACTTCTAAGTAAACCGCGTGCTGATTTGGCTCAATTCCGAATACTGATTCGTCTAGAGTTACTTTTCTTCCGGTCTCTTTTCCTGATGTATTTAATACTACTAGTTCCATTTTCTGATAATTACATAAGAATTTTTAGCTCCCGGAACAGCACCTTTTACTACTAAAAGATTTTGTTCTTGATCCACTTTTAATACTTGAAGGTTTTGTACAGTTACCTGCTTACCTCCCATTCTACCCGCCATTCTCATTCCTTTGAATACTCTTGAAGGATCCGATCCAGCACCGATAGAACCTGGAGCTCTAAGTCTGTTGTGCTGACCATGAGTAGCTTGCATTACACCTCCAAAGCCATGTCTTTTAACAACACCCTGGAAACCTTTACCTTTTGAAGTTCCTGTTACGTCAACATACTCTCCTTCAGAGAATAAATCAACTTTTACTTCTTCTCCTACTTTTACTTCGTCTACGAATTCTCTGTAGAATTCTACCAACTTAGCTTTTGGAGCAGAACCAGCCTTTTTGAAATGGCCAGCTAACGCTTTACCTACGTTCTTTTCACTCTTGTCATCGAAACCTAACTGAACTGACTTGTAGCCGTCCTTTTCTATGGTTCTGACCTGTAAAACCGAGCATGGACCAGCCTGAATAACTGTACAAGGAATATTCTTTCCTTCTTCGTTAAACAAAGACGTCATACCGATTTTTTTACCAATAATACCTGACATTGTTTATATTAAATAAAATTTATCTTTCTAATTTCCACATTTTTAGGAGGTCTGAAGTAATTTCTACTTTTGATATAGGCATACTACGCCCCTAAAATGGAGTGTGCAAATTTATGAATATTTTTATAACTGACAAATATTTAGAGTAAAATATTTTGATTTTTAATCAATTAGGTAATTTTGAAAAAATCCGGATGGATTTTCAGTGAAATTATTTTGGATTTTTTTAAATAATTTAAAAGAAGCTTATTTTACAATAACCGTAACCCCTATTTCTTCTAATGCCACTTTATCTTCGGCACAAATACCGTTATCTGTAATCAGATAATCAACTTTATCCAGAGGAGCAATTTTGCCAAACCCTTTTTTATTCAGTTTTGAAGAATCACCAAGAATGACCACTTTTTCGGAGCATTCTATCATAAGCTGATTCAGATGGGCTTCTGCAGCATTTGAAGTACTAATTCCAAAATCAATGTCAATCCCATCCACTCCCAGAAAAAGTTTATTACAGGAAAACTGCTTGAGAATTCCTTCAGAAATGGAACCTACAATGGAAGTCGAACTTTTTCGGACTTCGCCACCCAATTGTATTATATTAATATTAGGATTATTACATAGCTCAATAGCCACCCTTAAAGAGGAGGTTAAAACCGTAAGAGGTCCAAAGTTCACCAGCATTCTTGCTAAATAATGCATCGTAGTCCCTGAAGCTAAAATAATACAGTCATTCTCCTGGATAAGCTTTAAAGCTGCTTTCGCAATATTCTGCTTAGCTTCTACATTGATGTTTTCCTTTTCGTCTACATTTCTTTCATAAGCATATCTTACATGCTTACTTGCCCCACCATGGTTTCGGAAAAGCAATCCCAGGCTTTCGAGATAATTCAGATCCTTTCGGACCGTAACCGACGAAACATTGAACTTCTCACACAGATCCTGTACAAGAACATGCCCCTTTTCATCCAGTTCCTTTAGTATATCATTGTGCCTTGGTATTAACTTTTCCATTCTGATTCTTTCATCAAAAATACCATTTTTTTTCGAGACCGATAAAATTTCATTTATTTTCTTTTTAGTTTCATTTTTAATTTATACATTTGAAAACGAAACATAAACGAAGCATTTATGAAACGAAACGAAGAAATTAATAAATTATCCAGTGTTCAGGAATGGGACTTCATCATCATTGGAGGTGGAGCAAGCGGCCTGGGTTCAGCATTGGATGCAACCAGCAGAGGATTTAAAACTCTACTCCTTGAATCCCATGATTTTGCCAAAGCAACATCCAGCCGAAGCACCAAACTGGTACATGGTGGCGTAAGATATCTTGCACAGGGAGATATAGGACTTGTAAAAGAAGCTCTGAAAGAAAGAGGACTTCTGGCCCAAAACGCAGCACACGTAGTAAAAAACCAGTCATTTATTATTCCCAATTATACATGGTGGGGAGGTATTTATTATAAAATAGGATTATCTATTTATGATTTCCTTGCCGGAAAGCTTAGTCTTGGAAAAACAAAATACATCAGCAAATCCAAAACGGTTGAAAAATTACCAACCATTGAACAGCATAACCTTGCAAGTGGCGTGGTATATCAAGACGGGCAGTTTGATGATGCAAGATTAGCAATCAATTTAACCCAGACTCTGATCGAAAAAGGAGGAAGTGCCGTTAATTATATGAAAGTAACCGGTCTTCTGAAAAATGATTCCGGAAAAATAAACGGAGTTAAAGCAGAAGATCAGTTTACCAACCAGCAGTACGAACTTCGTGCGAAAGCAGTTATTAATGCAACAGGGGTATTCACTAATGACATTCTGAATATGAACAATCCTAAGCATGGTAAATTTGTAGTTCCAAGCCAAGGTATCCATTTAGTATTGGATAAATCTTTCCTGAAAAGTGACGATGCGATTATGATTCCAAAAACATCAGACGGCAGAGTTCTTTTTGTTGTCCCATGGCACGACAGAGCATTGGTAGGAACTACAGATACCCTTCTGGAAAGCCCAAGCTTTGAGCCGCACGCGTTAGAATCCGAAATTAATTTCGTTTTAAATACAGCCAGACAATATTTAGCGAAGAAGCCAACCAGAGAAGATGTAAAATCGATGTTCGCCGGATTAAGGCCTCTTGCCGCTCCAAAAGAAGGAGGCAAAAGCACCAAGGAAGTTTCCCGCAGCCACAAAGTCATTGCTTCCGATACAGGATTGGTTTCCATCATCGGCGGAAAATGGACCACTTACCGTAAAATGGCGGAAGATACTATTGATAAAGCTGTAGAGATCCTTCATTTAAACGCAGGCCCTTCTCAAACAGAAAATATGTCTATTCATGGTAATATGAAAGCAGAACTCGTAGACCGCACCAGTCATCTGTATGTTTACGGATCCGATATTCCAGCCATAAAATCATTGCAGAGCAGTGATCCTCAATATTCTCAAAAAATCCATCCTGACCATGCTTTTACTATTGCAGAAGCAGTCTGGGCCATAAGACACGAAATGGCAGAAACTATAGAAGATATTCTCGCCAGAAGAGTCCGTCTTTTATTTTTAGATGCAAGAGCTGCGATCGACAGTGCACATACTATTGCACAGCTTATTGCCAAAGAAAAAGGATATTCCCAGGAATGGGCCACTGAACAGGAAAAAGAATTTATTGAATTAGCACAAGGGTATTTATTAGCCCCTTACTCTCCCAAAACTATTACTCATAATTAAAACTTTGCAGTATGAAGGAAAAATTGATTCTCGCTTTAGACCAGGGTACAACTTCTTCTAGAGCCATCTTATTCAATCACAGCGGAGCTATCGAATATATCTCCCAGAAAAATTTTGAACAAATTTACCCTACTCCGGGATGGGTAGAGCATGATCCGAACGAAATATGGTCATCCCAGATATCCGTTGCCGCAGAAGTTATCGCCAAGGCAGGCATTTCCGGGCTGGAAGTAGCTGCCATCGGGATCACCAACCAACGTGAAACAACCGTTGTCTGGGATAAAGAAACCGGTGAACCTATTTACAATGCTATTGTCTGGCAGGACAGAAGAACTTCTAAGTATTGTGATGAATTAAAAGAGCAAGGGCATGCCGAAATCATCAAAGAGAAAACCGGACTTGTCCTGGATGCCTATTTTTCAGCAACCAAACTAAAATGGATCCTGGATCACGTAGAAGGAGCAAGGGAAAAAGCAGCAGAAGGAAAATTATGTTTCGGAACCGTTGACACATGGCTTATCTGGAAGCTTACGCGCGGAAAAATGTTCATCACCGATGTTTCCAATGCCAGCAGAACCATGCTTCTGAATATTCATACTCTAGAATGGGATCAGGATCTTCTGGATCTGTTTGATATTCCAAAATCTGTTCTTCCTGAAGTAAAACAGAGCAGTGAGATCTATGGAGAAACTGCAACCACTTTATTTTCTACAAAAATACCAATTGCAGGGATTGCGGGAGACCAGCAGGCCGCCTTATTCGGACAGATGTGTATTACTCCCGGAATGGTAAAGAATACGTATGGAACAGGATGCTTCCTATTAATGAATACAGGAACAGAAGCTGTTTCTTCTAAAAACAACCTGTTAACAACAGTGGCATGGAAGATCAATGGAGAAGTAAATTATGCCCTTGAAGGAAGTGTATTTGTAGGCGGAGCAGCGATACAGTGGCTGAGAGACGGGCTGAAACTTATCCGTTCCGCAGAAGAAGTGAATGATCTGGCAGCAAGTGTTGAAGATAACGGAGGTGTTTACTTTGTGCCTGCACTTACCGGATTAGGAGCACCGTACTGGGACCAGTATGCCAGAGGAACTATTGTAGGGGTAACCCGGGGAACAACCAACGGACATATCGCAAGAGCCACTTTAGAAGGAATAGCATTTCAGGTTTACGATATTGTAAAATCCATGGAAGCAGACTCAGGAAGACCAAGTCTTGAACTTAGAGTAGACGGAGGAGCTTCTGCCAGTGATCTTCTGATGCAGATACAGTCTGACCTTTTCGGTTTTAAGATCACAAGACCAAAAACACTTGAGACCACAGCTTTAGGAGCAGCCTATCTTGCAGGTTTAGCAGTAGGATATTGGAAGGATATTAATGAAATACAATCTCAATGGGTTGTAGACGAGGATTTCCATCCAAAAGTGGATAAAGAAAAAGCAGATAACATGATTCATTTCTGGAACAAAGCTGTAAAACGTTCCCAAAGCTGGATCGAAGATTAAATCCTTAACGTTAAAAAACTACTCATGACTCCATTTACCGCAGAACTTATAGGAACAATGCTTCTTATATTATTAGGCAACGGCGTTGTAGCCAATGTTGTCTTAAAGGATACTAAAGGAAATAATTCAGGATGGATCGTCATTACGACAGCCTGGGCACTGGCAGTTTTTGTAGGTGTCACCGTTGCAGGTCCCGCAAGTGGGGCCCACCTGAATCCAGCTGTAACGATCGGGCTGGCTGTTGCCGGAAAATTCTCGTGGGACCTGGTTCCTTCTTATATTGCTGCACAGATGCTCGGTGGAATGCTTGGTGCTTTCCTGGTCTGGCTTTTCAACAAAGACCATTTTGCCATTACGGAAGATGAAGGCGCTAAACTTGCCTGTTTCAGTACAGGACCTGCAATCAGGAACACATTTTCCAATTTAGTCAGCGAGATCATCGGAACGTTTGTTCTGGTATTTGTCATCTTTCATTTTTCGGACCCGAGCATTTCTCTGAATGCAGATCCGACCGCTAAAGTAGGACTCGGTTCTGTAGGAGCCCTTCCAGTTACCTTAGTGGTTTGGGCCATTGGCTTATCACTGGGTGGAACAACCGGTTATGCCATCAATCCTGCAAGAGATTTAGCACCAAGGATTATGCATGCTGTACTTCCAGTAAAAGGCAGCAGTGACTGGGGATACGCATGGATCCCGGTTGCCGGACCCATCCTGGGCGCTGTTATTGCTGCCGTTCTTTTTGGAATAATACATTAAAAAATACCCGATGAAAATTTTAAAAATTGCATGCCTGATTATTTTGGGCACAGGAAAGCTATTCTCTCAGGAGAACGAAGAACCCAAAGAAAGCAGCAGGCTGGATTTTACAGCCAATATTCAAAACAACCATTTGTGGAGAGGATTGATTATCACAGATAAACCTGTAGTGATGGGAAATCTTTCTTACGCTTTGGATTCTGAAAAGAGATGGAAGATTGGTATTTGGGGAGCCTCGGCATTAGCTGACGATAAAGACGGTACCCATTACAAGGAGATCAACTACTACATCCAATATTCCCATAACCGTTTTTATATTGGATTGTGGGATTTGTACAACTCCAGAAACATTAATACTGCTGTAGCTGCAGACGACATTTTCAGTTATTCACAGAGAAGAACTGCGCACATCATTGACCTTAGGACCAATTATACTTTCGGACCATCATTCCCATTGAATATTGAAGCGGATATCATGCTGTACGGAGGAGCCAATGCGGGCGAAGTGGTTTTGGAATCTGATGGGAGCTATAAAAAGAATAAGTATTCTACCTACATTCAGGCAAGCTATCCGGTCATTGCCGGACAGAAAGTTAACCTGGATGCTTTTGTGGGTGCTGGATTTGCCCTGAACGACCGATATTTTCTTTATGGAAATGGCAAAAACAGTTTTGATATCGTTAATGTAGGAGTAAAAGCAGGCAAGACCATTAAAATTACGGAACACTACAGTCTGCCGGTTTCTATGATGGCGATGTGGAATCCTTCCAATAAATACGCAAGAATTCAGCTGGCAGCAACTGTTTTCTAATATAATTTTTAAATTAATGATAAAAACCATTCCTATTTGGAGTGGTTTTTCTGTTTTTAACTGATTAAATATTTAACCACAATGGTCACAAAAGTTATTTAAACACTTAAGTTATTTTAATCAACAAGCTTTGTGAATATAAGTACTTAAGCTTTACGAAAATCTCAGATTTTCTTTATGTGATCTTATTCATCAAGAATTTTTTGTGGCTTTTGTGGTTAAAAATCTCTATAATTACCTCCAATAGCCAATCTCCGGGTTTTTACGGTTTAATTTTTGCTTAAATATTTTTACTTTTGAAAAAAAATATATGAAAAAGATTTTAAGCTTAGTAATCCTGTGCATCAGCATTTTATCCTTTGCGCAGACAAAAGCACCATTTGTAGGCTACAGAAGCTTTAATATCATTGAAGGGTTCAGCGGATCGGGAACACCTTCCTATTATCTGGATGTAAAGAAAAACGGCGATGTTTATTTCGGATTTGTTCAGGTAAATCAGGCGGACAGCACTGAAACCACCGAGGAAGTAAATGCCGGAAAATACAATCCAAAAGTAATGAAGGTAGATTTCAAAACATACGGTGAAAACTTTTATGTGAAATTTGATAAGGATAACATCTACCTGACGGATAAAGAAGGAAACATTAAGAAATCTGAAGACTGCTGCTCCAGCATGGAAAGCGGAACACAGGATATCTGTACCTGCGAAAGCGAACTGTATAAGCGATGAAAGCATTAAAGTTCCTGCTTCTCCTTCTCCTCATTGTTTCATGTAGTGGGAAAAAGAACCATCCTTATACTTTTTATTACTGGAAGACCCGTCTTAAGCTGGATCAGGAAGAGAAAAAAGCTTTAGACAAAGCTTCAGTTCCTTATCTGTATACCCGGTTTTTCGATATAGATAAGTCCGTTGGTAAATTTCAGCCGGTTGCTGTAATCACCAAAGACAAGAGTTTTCAGACGGATAAGCAAATTGTACCGACTGTTTTTATCACGAACCAGTCCATGTATCATATTTCTGCGGAAGAGATTCGGTTTCTTGCAAAAAAGATTCATGATCTGGTTCAGAAAAAAGCCCATGACTATAATTTAAAAATCAATAATGAAATTCAGATTGATTGTGACTGGACGGCCGGAACCAGAGATGACTATTTTAAATTTCTAAAGGAACTGAAAAGAGTTTCCGGAAAAGAGATCACTTGTACGCTACGCCTTCACCAGGTAAAAGATAAAAGTGAGACCGGAATTCCGCCTGTAGAGAAAGTATATCTGATGTGCTACTCTACTTCGTCACCGCTTGAAAACTCCAATAAGAATTCTATTCTGGATGTGACGGTTTTAAAAAGCTATCTTTCCAAACTGGAAGATTATCCTGTTAAAAAAATTGAAGTTGCACTGCCGATTTACTCCTGGGGAATCGTTACCAATCATCTTGAAAAGCATAAGCTCATTAATGCTTTATCCAGAAAAGACCTTGAAAACCCCGGATTTAAAAAGATCTCGGATAACGAAGTTGAAATCACCAGAGACGGTTTCTATTTCGGAAGCTTTCTAAGTAAAGGATTCAGGATAAAGGTTGAAGAAATATCAGATGACCAGCTTCAGGATGTTACCCGTTTTCTGGAGAAAAAAATACATGATTTTAATATAATTTATTATCAATTAGATAGTAAATTTGTAAGTAACAGGAATTTTTAAATTTATGGTTCTGCTGATTGAGCAGATCATGAAGCTTTAAACCTGTTGAAACTGAATTACAAAATAAAAACACCTATCAACTATATGAAAAAGTATATTCTTTCAATGGCGGTTCTATCGCTGTTTTACACCAAATCTGACGCCTGCGCGTGGTCAGACCCGGATTATGAATATTTCAATCTTTTTACACAAAGCATTATAAAGGATAAATCCTATCTGCCCTTCCTGCTCACTTATTCTAACAGGTTTTACGGAGACTACAAAGGCAACCCGATTCCTGACGACAATATTGAAACGTGGAAAAAGTTTTTCAACAACCAACTGAACTACGCAGAAACGGAAAACCTGGTATACAAGATCAGCATGAGCGATCTTAATGCTTTGAAAAACGGAGCACCAACAAATCCTTTGCTGCAGAAACTGGGAACAGGATTCTACCAAAAGTATAGAGAAGGCATCGATTATTTAATTGAAGCCAAGTATCTGGAACCTTATATGAGCATTAATTATGTTGAAAGTCCTGACTCATTTTACAGCTATGGTCCTTCAAAAAAGCAAAATGCTACATCCATTGATTATGCCAAAACAGTCAATGCACTGACTTCTTTATACAATGCAGCAAGAAATCCGGAGATCAAGCAGCGTTACGGATATCAGCTGGTACGTTTCAATCATTATACCAGAAACTATGATGCTGCGCTGGAGGCTTTCAAAACGTATATAGAACCGATCAAGCAGAAAGGTACGGTATATTTTATGGCCCTTGACCAGCTTGCCGGTGCCCAGAGAGGAAAGGAAATGAACGCTGATGCGAACTGGAACTTCTTCCAGGTTTTCATGAACAGCAAAGACCGTAAGGAATCTGCTTTTGTCTCGATGAAACTTTCTGATACGGCTTCTTTCAGTAATATTATGAAGAGGGCGGGTACCAATGATGAAAAGAATATGGCTTACTTCTTATTGGGCTACGAAGGCTTTACGAATCCCATTCCTATCATGGAAAAGATGTATGACATTAATCCGGATTCTGAGATCCTTAAAGTAATGGCGGCAAGAAGTATCAACGAGCTGGAAAGAAGTTATCTGCCAATCTATTATTATACTTCGGATGCTTCCGACAATGTGTACATGCAGAAAGGAAATGCTGATGACCACGACACAACTTTCAAGGATACAAAGGCTGAGCCTGCTGAAGTAAAAAAAGAAGAAAAGCTTTCGTTCTGGCAGAAGATCGTAAGATTCTTCAAAAACCTTTTCGGAGGATCAAAGTCTGACAGCGTGGCTGGAGAAAAGAATGATCAGAGCGATGATGAACTGCTGAACAACCCGGACAGAATTCCTTTCTATACAAAAACAGGTTACGGATATGACGAAAAGACGAAAGATTACCTGGACGACCTGGAAAAATTCACAGAGAAAACTAAAAAAGTATCTAAGGATGAATACTGGCAGATCGCAGATGCTTATCTTAAGTTTTTGAAAAAAGATTACAAAGGAAGCTCGGAGATTCTGGAGGATATCAAAACAACAAACCCGGAATATCTTGAGGAAATAAAAAGAATGAAGGTTCTGAATGATATTGTTTCGCATCCTAAGATCGATGCGGAATTCGAAGATCACCTGATGAAAGACTATGCTGATTATTTTGTAAAGAAAGAAGTGAAAAAAGACAGTACTGCCGTATCTGATTATGATTATTATGGAGAAACTCCATCTACGGCAGATTTCCTTAAAGATGTTCTTGCCAACCGCTATTTCCTGCAGGGAGAAGACGGAAAATCGTTCCTGATGAGCAATAAGCTTTCGGATCTTCAGTATAACCCGAATTCCAGTCTGGTAAAAAGTGTTGAAGACTTTTACAAAAAACCGAATAAGACTCAGTTTGAACAGCAGATCATCGCCAAGAATATGGACAATGTAGGCAATATAGATGCTTTCTTTAGTATGATCTATGGTGACAGAGCCATGAAGCAGGCAGATTTTGAAAAGGCTAAATCTTATTATGAAAAAGCCCAGGGATTTGCTGGAATTCCAAGAATGAATTACAACTGGACGGATAAAGGTGAGAAAATTACTCCGAAGCAGTATGCAGCCGGCGAATATAATGGATTCAGGGATATTTCGAATCTTGTTTTCGGACACAATGTATGGGAAAGTTTTGGAAGTCCTGAAACTGAAAGTATGGAGGCCGAAGATTATTCTGCATTTCCTTTCATTAAAGCCAGCATGAATAAACTGGAACTGGCAGATGCGCTGATCCAGCTTAAAAAAATCGGTAACGGAACAGATGAAAAGGCGGCGAAAGCCAGCCAGCTTATCGGAAACCTACTGTACAACACTTCCAGCTTAGGATATTACCGTCAGCTGTTTGTGATGGACATTGACAATACCAACGGTGGAAAGTACGATTTCTGGAATACGGACAGAAAGAATCCTTATAAATATTATTATAAGAACTTCCTTTATACCACTTATGTGGAGCCGGATAATTTTGACCTCGCGATCAATTATTACCAAAAGACCCTGAAACTATCAAAAGACAAAGAACAGAGAGCAAGAGTCCTTTTCCAGATGGCCAGCGCGGAGCAAGGAAAGTATTATCAGTATGAGGCAAAAAATGCAGCAAAAATAAGCTACTCGGATCCTCAGTATTCTGAAAAGGAACAAGCGCACCAGGCTGAACTTGATAATATCAGAAACCAGAAATACAGAACATATTTTGCACAGTTGAAGTCCCAATATGCAGATTCGGAAACCATGAAAGGACTTGCAGGAAGCTGCAGCTACTTCGGGTATTTCCTGAAAAGATAATATTTAACATATACAAAAAAGAAAAAGGAATCATAATGATTCCTTTTTTTCTTGCTGTTTTTGAAGCCACTCTTCATGTTTTTTCTTGAAGAATTCGTGTTTGTAATTCTGATTTCTTAGGGCCGCATCTATGGAATGCGATGTATGGATATCGTTATCTTCTTCCGCAAAATCGGCTAACTTTTCATAATAGCAGTGAAGCTGGTCCAGTTCTTTTTCTGTCAGGTCTTCAATATCTACAATTCTGTTGCTGGCTTTTTCATTAGCCGCAAGAAGCTCATTAAGCTTGATTTGTATGGCTTTGGAATCTTTGTTTTGGGCTTTCTGAATCAAAAAGACCATTAAGAATGTAATAATGGTAGTTCCGGTATTAATGACCAGCTGCCAGGTTTCAGAATAATCAAAAACCGGTCCTGAAGCTGCCCATACCACAACGACAAGTACGGCTCCGATAAATGCATATGAACTTCCTGTAAATCTGGTTGCCCAATCTGAAAATTTCTCAAAAATAGTTTTATCTGAATTTATCATTTTTATATTTTATCCTAAATATAGACAAAAACTCCACTAAAATTGGAGTTTCTGTTTATAAGCATGTTTAAACTTTTGTTTTTTAAGGAATAAAATAGAGAAAGCCAAATAATGTAAACTCACCCATGATATATTCAATGTTTCAAAACCTATTAGCAGTGACTTGAAACTATCTAACTAAGCATTGGTTTTCTCTATTTTAAATCTTCTTTTATATATTTTTTCATCAAAATAATAATCATCTTCTTCTAAATTTCCGTTATGGGAATTCGATTTTATATTGCTATTAATCTCTTTCTATCAAAAGTACATCTTCTTCCATTTTGCGACCGTATTCCTACTCAGTTTGAAATGGCGTGCCAACTGGCTGTTGCTCAGTTTGTTTTTTTTCTGATAATCCAGTATTTCAAAAATCGTTTGGCGGTCATAAGAACGGTGCTGTTGGTTAAATGCCTCGGTTTCCATATTTTTTGTTCCAAAAATTGTATCATTTAGCTGGATAATATCCAGTAAAGACAGTTCTTTTTTTTCAAGTAATGTCCGGCATTCTTCTTTTTTATGAGGATATTTACTATCCAGAATATCCTGATAAATACGGTTATAATCCGGCTTTGTATTTGTATCAATTATTCTCATTTTTTTTAATAAACCTGTTTAGACTTTTATTTTTCTAAGGAAGAAATAGAGCATGCCAAATAATGTAGATTATCCATGTGATATTTGGTATTTTAATTAATTGTAAAACCTTTTCTGTTCTTGCGGTTCTATTACAATTAATTTGTGCGGGTTAATTACCACCAGAACTGAAAATTATAATTGATAATCGCCAATTAGCGTCTTTCCAGCTGCTCAATACGCTGTTTCAATTCTGCTATTTGTGTCTGCTGTTCCTGTATAGCTTTGGTCAAAACTGAAATAACAGGTATGGCGTTCAATGTTTGGGGCTGTATTTTACCTTCGCTGGTAAGTGCGTCTTTATCACCATTCACGGCAGCAGGTATTACCGCTTGTAACTCGTGAGCGATGAAACCTTCGTGTACCTTATTGTCAGCTTTGAATATATCGTTTGCAATATCTTTGTACTCGTAGGTTACAGGACGCAACTGCATCACGCGGTCGATTGCATTGGTAGTGATGGTGTTTACATTCCTTTTCAAACGATAGTCACTCGTAAGTGTAAAATAACCAAGAAAGGTATTATCAATATTCAGCCCTGATTGTGTTCCGTTCCAGCCTATGTTAAATTTGTTTCCGGTCCAGCCTCCGGTAACCCCGCCGTTTCTTACACCAAATCCTATAGCTGCGATTCCTCCTCCGTTTACTGTAAGAGCAAAATCCGGTCTACGTGTATCGCCTCCTATGGAAATTAGGCCGTCATAGTGGAGATAGAAAGGAAGATTGTATATTGGAGTGTTCGAATCTTCTATATTCATTGTTAAAGCTCTAAAAACGCCTCCGACATGGGTTTTAGCAATACGGAATACCGTACCCCGATTGTTGGGGCCATCTGTTCCGCTAAAATCTATATATCCGCCAACTTGTGAGGCAAGTGTTGGTTCGTACCTGTTTAAATTTATATAGCCTTGTTGCATTTTGGTATAGGATGATGTCACGGTATTATCTATGAGAATACCACCAACAGTGGGTGTTCCTGAAGTTGGCATGTGCGCACGAAGGTGTAGCATATCAGCGGGATTTGCTACATTGATACCCAATTGGGGATGAGTAGTAGTGCCCATATCTCTAAATACAAAATCTGTCCCATCTGCATTAAATGTAGTTTTATGCTGAGACCAGAGTCTCAAAACTTCTCCACCCGCTCCTTTGTGCTGATCCAACACCCATCTTCTTGTTGAAGTTGGAGAAGCAGCTAAAATTAGTTCACCTCCTTCATCAGCTGTACTTTGTGGGTTAATAATAACTTGCCCTGAAAAAGATCCATCATCACTACCTACACTAAGTGCACCAGCTGGAGTTGTATCCCCGATACCTACGCTGCCTCTCTGGTAGATGTTCTGAGTATTGGCAGTTGCTCCGGTGTTAGTAGCTACGTCATACCAAGGTTCTGTTCCGGCAGCAGCGGCTGTTCCACTATTGAATTTTTGCCAGATTAATCCGTCAAAATAATAGTAACCTTCTGCTGCAATATTGATGGTTTTTTTACCAGCCATTCCTGCATCCGAACTTGCGCTGGTTGCATAGATGATGGTTCCTTTTTGTTCTGCGAGATACTTTGCGTCTTTTCCTTTGATTTCCTCTCCCGTTAATCTTGGAGCGATGATCCCCTCAGGTTTTGTGCCGTCTGTTGTTTTTGCGGTTACATCCAAAGTTGCTTTGGGGTCCGAGTTATTAATTCCCATCTGCCCGAAAATAAAATTGGCGGCAAAAACTGCCCCTAAATAAAATCCTTTTTTCATTACATTCACATTTTTCATTTGTTTGTCTATTTTCTAATTTTTTTCAAAGCACAAAAGTCAAAAAAAGGAGGGGCAAAAAAAAGAAAGGTGTTCCCGAAATTAATAACTCCGACATACCACTAGCACACCTATATTATTGATAATCATAGGTTCTAAATTGTAAATTGATAATTTTGGCAGAGAATATATTTCGTAAGGAAAACCTTAAAGGGTTATGATTTTCAGCCACAAAAGCATTATTATCAAAAAAGAAAAACTATACAAAAGAATAATTGTTGACTTGTATCCTGCAAAAATATTAGTGCATTGATCTTCTCTAATCTTCAATTTCGTGGCATTATTTTATTTTTACCGCAAAAGAGAAGCAATCTAAAAAGCAGCATAAACGTAAGGTTTTGCAGAACGGTTTGTCATTCCGTAGGAATCTCTCCAAAACGGTCTATAAAATTGTTTAGATTTCTACGGAATGACAAAAAGGCTGAATATTCGTTCTACAAACAAATTTTAATCATGTAATTATCTTGTGACCTCTAAATAATGTTTGTGTTGCCACAACACGAGCAAAGCGAACCGGGAAATCAATGTACGAGTGATTACTGCCGTGTTATTTTGAAAAAAATATTAATGCATTGGTGGCATATAATATTTTTGAATTTTAAAGATCAATTCGGAAAAGTCACCTTTTCTTGGGAGAGGAATTTTATAAAATTGGAAGGCGAAACCCCTGCAAAATTGGAGAAAGCAATCGTGAAAGTATTGTGGGAAGAGAAACCGCATTCTTCTGCCAGATGACTGATTTTGTATTTCAGGTACTGTGGATCGTTTCTGAGTTTGTAAATGATATAATCAATCCTTAGCTCATTGATGTACTGGTTGAAGTTTTTATTTTTGCTGGCATTGATGACCGTAGAAAGGTAGGCCGTATTGGTGCCGAGCAATTCTGCCATAGAAGAAAGAGAAAGGTTTTTATTTTTGAAACCTTCCGATTTTTCAAATTTATCAAGTTTTTTCAAAATCTCGACTTCTTTATCTGATGGAACAGAAAATGTTGTTTTTTCAGTGACAGAATTAGAAACAACAGGTACAGAAATCGGCGATTCTTGGTTTTGTAATTTTTCGATGATTTTTTGGTAATTGGCGTATTCTTTTTTTGATTTTCTGTGGTTTTTGACTGTAATAAAAATTGAAATAAAGAGCAAAAGAACGATTGCTGATATAATGATAACTAAATTTCTTTTGGTTTTAAAGAATGATTTTTGCTGAGTTTCCTGTATATCTTTTACTTCTTTGTTTAAAGATTTTTTCTCTATTGAAACCAAACTATCATTAATTCTATTATACTTTTCCTGAAAAATAAGCTGGTTGGCTTCGTCGCCTTTTGCCTGATACATTTCTTTCAATCTAAGATAAGTGTCTTTTATCAAATAGCTTTCTCCTAATTTTTTTGCAGAAGATAGAGTCAGGAGATAGTCCTTTTCAGCTTTCTCATATTCTTTTTTGTAGTAGTAGGCCTTTGCTCTATTAAAGATAATGTACGTTTCTATTCTTTTCTCATTTCCATGTTTCTGATTTACCTCCAAAGCTTTGGTAAGAAGAACAATTGCCGAATCTGGTTTATTCAAATCCGGATTTTCTACATAAACCAAATAATCTGTAGCTAAATTTACATAAGCCTGTACTAAATAACGAGAATTTTCTGCATTCAATTCTGTCTTTTGGAAATGAAGCAGTGATAGCTTATCATACTTCAACATTGAATCCTGTTTACTATAAAAAGATGCTTTTACAGAATATAAATTACCCAAAGATCCATTATAAAATTCCGCTTTTGGGTTTTCTTTGGCAATATTTATAGCTTCATCAATTTTTTTATTGGCTTCGTCTGTTAATCCTAAAAAGTTGTATTCACTGGCAATTAATCTTAGTGCATCAGCTTCATATTCACCCATTTTCAACTCATGAAATTCTTCTTTCGCTTTCTTACCATATTGAATTGCTTTCTCATGATCTCCTTTCTGTGAATAAATTTGTCCTATTAAGCTAAAAGTATGAGCCGAAGTTTTAGAAGATTGTTCTCCAACCTCCTTTTGTATTTGGAAACAAATTTTTAAAGCTTCATCTGGTTGGTTATTAGATATTAATTCCGCTTTGTGAAATAAATCATTTAATTTTTTTTGTTCAGAAATTTTAGAACTACTTTGTCCTGAAATAATTACTGTACAGAACATCAGAAAAGAGAGAAGAAAAATCTTGCTTTTATAAGTACGATGCATGTACTTGTTTTTCATCATTGTTGTTATGTTTTATGCAAATGTAATGATAAATGTGTAAGGAAATTCAAGTGTCTTTATGAAATTAATATTTTATCAATCCGAAAATGCAAAATTCGTGTTAAAAATAAAAAAAATTAATCTGCTACACCCTCCGTTTAGGTTGAAAGTGCAACGTTTAGGTTCTGAACCTAAAAGATTGGGGCTATAGACCTAAAAATAAGGTTTTAAACTCTAAAGATAAGGTCGTAGACGTAAAAAATAAGGTGTTTGGCGTAAAAAAAGGACTTAAAAAAGAAAGGTTCGTCATCTACAAGATGAAGAGATAACCGATAAGGATTGGGGTTATTCATACATTCAGAATAGTATACCGAATAATGTAGCCTGTAAGATGAGGGTATAGTTGGCTAATCAATTAAAAAAATCCCTTTTCTTTCGAAAAGGGATTATATAATCATGACAAATTAATTATCACACTTTAATTTCAACGTCTACCCCGCTTGGTAACTCTAATTTCATTAGAGCATCAACAGTTTTAGAAGAAGAAGAGTAGATATCCATCAGTCTCTTGTGAGCTGATAATTGGAACTGCTCTCTAGCTTTCTTGTTTACGTGTGGAGATCTCAACACCGTGAAGATTCTCTTATTTGTTGGCAATGGAATTGGTCCGTTTACAACAGCACCAGTAGCCTTTACCGTTTTTACGATTTTCTCAGCAGACTTGTCTACCAAGTTGTAATCGTAAGATTTTAGTTTTATTCTGATTCTTTGTGACATTTCTTTAGTTTAAAAAATTAACCTTTTGCTTTAGCAATGATTTCTTCAGCAACGTTTTGTGGAGTAGCCTGGTATTTCTCTAATTCCATAGAAGAAGTAGCTCTTCCTGATGAAAGTGTTCTTAGAGTGGTTACATATCCAAACATTTCAGAAAGTGGAACAGAACCTTTGATTACAACAGCTCCGTTTTTCTCTTCCTGACCACTGATGGTACCTCTTCTCTTGTTAAGGTCACCAATGATATTACCCATATATTCTTCCGGAGTTACAACCTCCAGTTTCATAATAGGCTCCATGATTACTGGCTTAGCAGCACGTCCCGCTTCTTTAAATCCTAATTTAGCAGCCATTTCAAAAGAAAGTGCATCAGAATCCACTGCGTGGAAAGATCCGTCTTTAAGAACTACTTTAATACCTTCAACTTCGAAACCAGCCAAAGGACCGTTTTTCATTGCAGCTTTAAAGCCTTTTTCAATAGCAGGAACAAATTCTCTAGGAACGTTACCACCTTTGATCTCGTTAATAAATTCTAAACCTATTTTACCTTCGTCAGCTGGTCCAAGTTCGAATACGATATCCGCAAATTTACCTTTACCACCAGATTGTTTTTTGTAAACTTCTCTGTGCTGAGCAACTTTTGTAAGATTTTCTTTGTATTCTACCTGCGGCTGACCTTGGTTTACTTCTACTTTGAACTCTCTTCTCATACGATCTACAATGATATCCAAGTGAAGCTCACCCATACCAGAGATAATCGTTTGTCCTGAAGCCTCGTCTGTTCTAACCGTAAATGTTGGATCTTCTTCAGCTAATTTAGCTAGAGCGTTACCCATTTTATCCTGGTCAGCTTTAGTTTTAGGCTCAACAGCGATACCAATTACCGGATCAGGGAAAACCATCGATTCTAGAACGATTGGGTTTTTCTCGTCACACATTGTATCACCTGTTTTGATAGATTTGAAACCTACCGCTGCACCAATATCTCCTGCCTCAATATATTCTACAGGATTTTGCTTGTTAGCGTGCATCTGATAGATTCTTGAGATTCTTTCTTTATCACCTGAACGGGTGTTCAAGATATAAGAACCTGCATCTAGTCTTCCAGAGTATGCTCTGAAGAATGCTAATCTTCCCACGAACGGGTCAGTAGCAATCTTAAATGCTAGAGCCGAGAAAGGCTCGTTTACGTCTGGTTTTCTTGTAATTTCAGCGTCAGTTCTAGGGTCAGTACCTTTGATATCATCTTTATCCAATGGTGAAGGCAAATATTTACATACTGCATCCAGCATAAACTGTACTCCTTTATTTTTGAATGAAGAACCACAAGTCATTGGGATAATAGATAAATCAATAGTAGCTTTTCTTAGAGCTTCGTTGATTTCGTCTTCAGAGATTGAATCCGGATCTTCGAAGAATTTCTCCATCAAAGTCTCATCGTAGTCAGCAACAGCTTCTACTAATTTCTCTCTGTATTCAAGAACTTCATCTTTCATGTCGTCAGGAATTGGAACTACCTCGAAAGTAGCACCTTGTCCAGCTTCATCCCAGATGATCGCTCTGTTTTTAATTAAGTCTACAACACCTTTGAAATCTTCTTCAGCACCGATTGGTAAAACGATTGGAACTGCATTAGATCCTAACATTTCTTTTACTTGTTTTACAACGTTCAAGAAGTCAGCACCCTGTCTGTCCATTTTGTTTACGAATCCCATTCTCGCTACTTTGTAGTTGTCAGCAAGTCTCCAGTTTGTTTCAGACTGAGGCTCTACTCCATCTACTGCAGAGAATAAGAATACCAATCCATCCAATACTCTCAAAGATCTGTTTACTTCTACAGTGAAGTCAACGTGTCCCGGTGTATCGATGATGTTGAAGTGGTAAGGTTTAGTTTCAGCTACAGGCTTCCCTTGATCAGTTGGAAAGTTCCAAGAACAAGTAGTTGCAGCAGAAGTAATAGTAATACCTCTTTCTGCTTCCTGCTCCATCCAGTCCATTGTAGAAGCACCATCGTGAACTTCACCAATTTTGTGGTTTACTCCTGTATAGAATAAAATCCTTTCTGTAGTGGTAGTTTTACCAGCATCAATGTGTGCGGCAATACCAATATTTCTTGTAAATTTAAGATCTCTACTCATTTCTAATTAGAATTTAAAGTGTGAGAAAGCCTTGTTAGCTTCCGCCATTTTGTGAGTATCAGATTTCTTTTTGTAAGCAGCACCTTCTTCTCTGGAAGCAGCTACTACTTCATTAGCTAATTTCAAAGCCATAGACTTATCATTTCTAGCTTTTGAATATTTGATTAACCATTTCATTGCCATAGAAATTTTTCTATCAGCTCTGATTGGCATAGGGATTTGGAAGTTAGCTCCACCTACTCTTCTAGAACGTACTTCTACGTGAGGCATTACATTAGTAAGTGCATCTTTCCAGATTTCAAGTGCAGTTTTTTCGTTATCTCCTTTTTTAGTTTCTACGATATCTAATGCATCATAGAAAATTTTGAATGCGATTGACTTTTTACCGTCAAGCATCAGGTTGTTTACGAATCTAGTTACCAATTGATCATTAAACTTCGGATCTGGTAACAACGGTCTTTTTTTCGCTTTTGTCTTTCTCATTGCTTCTGTACCTTATTTAATGATTATTTTTTCTTTCCTTTTGCTGGTGCAGCAGCTGCCTGACCTGGCTTAGGTCTCTTAGCTCCATACTTCGATCTTCTCTGTGTTCTTCCATTTACACCTGCAGTGTCTAATGCACCTCTTACGATGTGGTAACGTACTCCCGGTAGGTCTTTCACCCTTCCGCCTCTTACCAATACTATCGAGTGCTCTTGAAGATTATGTCCTTCGCCCGGGATGTAGGCGTTGACTTCTTTCCCGTTAGAAAGTCTTACCCTTGCAACTTTTCTAAGTGCAGAGTTAGGTTTCTTAGGAGTGGTAGTATATACTCTCGTACATACACCTCGTCTTTGTGGACAAGAATCAAGGGCAGCCGATTTGCTCTTCTTGGCAAGCGTGGCTCTTCCTTTTCTTACTAATTGTTGAATAGTAGGCATTTAATTGCTTTTTATTTTAGGGTGCAAAAATAGGAATATTTTTTTAATTAACAAACACTTAGGTGTAAATAACATTTCTTACTAAAAATTAATTAACAGCTAGTTACGTTTAATCCATCAATATGACGGTTACATTTTTATCCCAGTTAAAATTCCTGATATTTTGTTGTAGCAGCTGAAAATTATCTCTATTAATAGAATATATAGATACCTCCAGCCTGGCAACAGTTACCTTATTTTTAATCTTTAGTACGGCTGCTTTTTTCCAATTTCCCGGGACATGCCCATGAAACCACCCATCATATACTACTGCTATATCGTATTTGTTTTTCAGACAGTAACGGGTAAGAAAATCTTCAAACTTATCATCAAAAGTTTTTCTATTCTCATTAAAGATAATGGTTTCCTCAGAGCCTAATCCAACAATATCCAACAATTGAATATCGGTATAATAGCTAATCGCTCCAATATCATTAGCCACTACTTTGGAGTTGTTATAATAAGTATGTAAAAACCTCGCAGACTGTATCTGCTGTTCATAAATATTTTTTCCTCCGTTATCAATTACTTTATGAGCGATCCAGCCTCTATAAATCAAAAGGAGAACATTCAGGGCAATCAGTACACTGATAAGAATTTCTGTTCTGCCATACTTTTTAAAATCCGAAAAAAGATCTTTAACTTTTGGTATAAGCGCCATTGAAAATCCTACAAGAAGATAAGCCTCATAGCGAAAAAGGCCTTTAAAATCCGCAAACATGGAATGACAGATCGTCGTTAAAGAAAATATAATAAGAAAAAAATTATTCTCAACAGCCTCCCGGAACGTTTTGCTTTTTAAATCTCTACCTATAAAGATGGTACACAATAAAAGAGGAAACAGACCTATTTTATAAAAGCTGATATTCAATAAAAAGTTATCGAATACAATGGTTTTAAGCTGAATCAGAAAATGTGAATCGAAACTCAGTTTTGTTCCTTTTACCACCACAGAATTGGGGAAAAAGTAACCAGACTGCTGATTATTAAAATAACAAAAAATAAGAATCGGGATAAAGCCAGCCAGCAGCACTCCAACTGCGTCCTTCCATTTTTTAAGTAAGATCAGAACAAAAGCCATTACTGTAAAATAAAACATACTTTCAAAGCGCGTAAGTCCCATCAATAGAATGGTACTATAAAAACCAACAAGTGCCCATTTATTTTTATTCCACCGGAAAAAACAAAAGATATTAACCACAAAAAGAAACACCTGAAAGATATGTTCCATCCCGGCAAGCAGTTGTAAATGAAGAACTGCAAAAAATAACGTGAAGGTTACCGAAAAAAATGTTTTTTTTACATCATTAAAAATGTCTTCATAATATTGGGTAAGAAAATAAATAATCCCGACACTGAAAACAGCATTAAAATACAGCGGAATCTGATCATTATTCCCAATCACTTTAATTAAAACACTGATGATAAATGTAAATAATGGCGAAGAAGAGGCGGAAGAAAACTTATATTCTGTAATTCCCCAGACATTGTGGAGCGCAAAATTTTTCGCCACTGCTAAATGAATATAGGCATCATCCAAAAGATAAACATAATGACCTCCTGTTTTTGAAACCGAGTTTATATAGTATGATAAACACACCGTAAAAAAGACAGCAAATGACATAAAAAAACTTCTTAGTCCTATATTTCGGAATGACTGCATTTTTAAGATCAATTATAAAAATATCAAAGATAAGTATCATCAATCGTAAACCTGTGTTTTCGGCATAATATTTTCTAAATTTGTTAGTATAAAAAATAAACCTATGAAAAATGCAAGCATTATCGGCCTGAAAGAAGCTGACTGCAAGAATATTTCAGAAAAATTAAATATTCTTTTAGCCAATTATTCAATATTTTATCAAAACACAAGAGGTTCACACTGGAATATCAAAGGAGATCAGTTTTTCACCCTCCATCCTAAGTTTGAGGAACTGTACAACAGCCTTGTATTGAAGATCGACGAAATCGCAGAACGAATCCTTACACTAGGTGCCACGCCAGCCCACAACTACTCAGACTATTTAAAAGTAGCTACCATTAAAGAAAGCAAGGAAGTAACAGATGCTAACAAAAGTGTTGAGCTTATTCTGAATTCTTTCAAAGTAGTAATCGATCTGCAGAGAGAACTTCTGGACATTACAGATGCTGCAGGAGATGAAGGAACCAATTCCCAAATGAGCGACTACATTACTGAACAGGAAAAAGAAGTATGGATGTACAATTCCTATTTAGGGAAGTAACCTAAAAAATCAACTGATTAAAAAAATCGTCTTACATTTAGGCGATTTTTATTTTAAATAACTATATTTGCGTTAAAATTACACATATTATGCACGACGTTCGATTAAACTCTATTCTGGATAACGATTTCTATAAAATAACGATGCAAAATGCAGTGGTAAAATTATTTCCAAGCTCCATTGTAAAATATGAATTCATCAACAGGGGAAAGCATCAGTTTCCGGAAGGTTTTGATGTTGCCTTAAAAGAAGCGGTCAATAAAATGGCAGAATTAAAGCTGACCAAGGAGGAAAAAAAATTCATGGCAAGAACCTGTCCATATATAGACCTCCCCTATCTGGATTTCTTGGAAGGTTATCATTATGATCCGTCTGAAGTAAAAATACGCCAGGAAGGCAGTGAGCTTTCCGTAACCGTTGAAGGACTTTGGTACAGAACCATTCTTTGGGAAGTTCCCCTTCTTGCTTTAATCAGCGAGCTTCATTACGAAATGAATCATATGGAAAGAGATTCCAATGAGATCGTTATGAACAGAACACTGGAAAAAGCAGATTCACTGGCGAGATTAGGGGTAAATTTCGCAGAATTCGGAACCAGAAGAAGACATTCTTATAAGGTACAGAATCTGGTAATGGAAGCTTTAACACATAGTAAAGAATCAACTTTTATCGGAAGTTCTAATGTTCATTTTGCCATGAAATACGGAGTGAAACCGATTGGCACCCACGCGCATGAATGGTTTATGTTCCATGCCGCTGAATATGGATTCAAAATGGCCAATGAAATGGCCCTTGAGCATTGGGTGGATGTTTACAGAGGCGACCTTGGAGTTGCCCTTTCAGACACGTATACCACAGACGTTTTCTTCCAGCAGTTTGACAAGAAATTTGCCAAGCTGTTTGACGGCGTTCGTCATGACAGCGGTGATCCATTGGAATTTGCAGATAAAACAATAGCCCACTACATTAATAACGGAATCAATCCTTTATTTAAATACATTATCTTCTCTGATGCTCTGAATCTTGAAAAGGTAGAGGAAATCACCAATTACTGCAGAGGAAAGATCGGGGTCTCTTTCGGGATCGGGACCAACCTTACCAATGACGTCGGGTTAAAACCAATGAATATCGTCATGAAACTGATCGGAGTACAGGCACCGAATAAGGAATGGATTCCAACGGTAAAACTTTCCGACGAACACGGAAAATACACCGGTGATCCGAAAATGATTGAATTGGCTAAGGAATTTTTAAGAATAAAAGATTAGATTAGATTAAATTCTAGATATCAGACGTCAGATTTCAGATAACAGACTCATCATAAACCATTGCTATGAAATTAAAAATTTATTTATCCCTCACTCTTTTAGTGGCAGTTTTATCTTTTGCCCAGGAAAAGAAAACAGAAAAACCAACATTCAACCAGGAATTGGCAACATCTCTCGGTGCTGATAAATACGGAATGAAACCCTACACAATCGTAATGCTCACTACCGGCACTACAAAAGTTGATGACAAAGCCAAGATGGGGGAACTGATGAAGGGACATATGACAAACATCGGAAAGCTGGCTGATGAAGGAAAAATTGTGGTGGCCGGACCTTTTATGGAACAAAACAAAGAAAACTATCGCGGTATGTTTATTTTCAACACAAAATCCAAAGAGGAAGCTGAACAATGGGTAAAAACTGACCCTGCCGTACAGGCCGGGATCTTCGGCTATGAAATCTTACCTTGGTATGGATCTGCTGCACTGCCTTTGTATTTAAAATACCATGGGGAAATATCTAAGGAAAATCCATAAAACATCTTCCTTAAAAATATCAACTTAAAATAAATCATTATATAACTTCATAGTGATTTATTTTTTTAGTACCTTAGAGCTTCATTTTCAGAAATATACAAATTAAAACCATCAAAAAATTAATTCCATGAAAAAAACGAACCTATCCAAACTATCGAGAACAGAACTGAAAGAAATATTCGGAGGGTATTTATATCCGGCACAATGCCCGGGAGGATGCCCTGGTGAAGCCATGATCAGATGTCCTGACGGTTCAACCACTATGACGAATTTTATATGCATGGGTGGAAGATGCGAAGTAGCCGCAATATGCAAACCATTGGTTCTTGAGCCTTTTCCAGATCCGATCACCATCACTCCATAATCTGATCAACAAAAATAAAGTGAGCTTTCCGGCTCACTTTTTCGTCATTAAAAAGATCACCCTACTCGTTTTCAAAGCAATACACCACTGATTAGAGGTTTTTTATTATCTTTAAATAAACAAAACCCGCGCCATGAAAACCATTGAAGAAGTACTGAAAAAACTGGATGAAATCATCATCTGGAGCAAAGAAAACCAAAGCCCGGCCGGATATTTCGCATGCACATACCGTATTATGACCGCGCAGGTGTTAAAAGGAATTCAACAGAAGAAATTTGAAGACAATCCGAGAATGATCCTGCTCGACATCGCTTTTGCGCAAAGATATTTGGAAGCCTGGAAAAATTACAGCAAAGGGGAAAAATGCACCCAATCATGGTACATAGCTTTCGAAGCCGCAAAAAATAAAAATCTTTTGATTTTACAGCATATTTTCCTGGGAATGAATGCCCATATTAATCTGGACCTAGGGATTTCTGCAGCTACGGTGATGCCCTACCGCAAAATAAATCCGCTTAAAAAAGATTTTGAAAACATCAATACGGTCATAGCGTCGATCAATCAACAGGTCCAGGACTCTTTGAATACCATATGTTACCCTGTCAATCTCATTGATAAAATTTCCAACGGAAAAGATAACGCCATTCTGGATTTCGCCATTTCCAAAGCAAGAGAAACCTCCTGGGCCACAGCAATTATTGCATCCAACACGCCCAACTTCTTAAGAGAACCTGTCATCCATATTGTAGATTATGCCGCAGCAAAAGTGGCCTCTCAGATCCTAAATCCTAAAATACTGACTCCGGCTCTGACTAAAGAATTGAAAAAATGTGAGAGCACTGATGTGGTGAAGAATATTGAAATATTATCCGGAACGAAAAATATTTAATATAGAATCATATGATGAAATTTTGATGGGTTTCCGTAAAAAGAATCAATTTTTCTTTTTGTAATTTTGAAACATGGAGATGACCTATTTAATTATCGGATGTATTGCCGGTGGAGTTCTGGGAGCTGTTATTTTGTATTTTGCCTTAAAATCGTCTACGGTTTCAAGAAGTTCTTATGATGAGCTGAATAATCTGCATATCAAAAACAATTCAGACCTGGAAAATCTTAATCTGAAAGTCCAGGAACTGAGCCAAAATATAAACAGTGAAAAGGAACTAAACCAACAGCAGGCCGATCTCTTAAACGATCTGAAAAATGAATATGCAAAAATTTCGGCAGAACATGCTTCTTTAAATTCCCAATTTTTAGAACAGAAACAGCTTAATTCAAAACAAATTTCCCAAATAGAGAATCTTATCTCTGAGAAGCAGCATATTTTTGCTAAAAATTCAGAACTTACCGCTAAAAACGACAGCCTGCAGCAGTCTCTTGATAATCAAAAGGAAGAGATCATTAAAATTCAGGAAGAATCAAAGCTGCAGTTTGAAAACCTTGCCAATAGAATTTTAGAGGAGAAAACAGAAAAGTTTACCACCTTAAATCAGAATAATTTAAAAAACATTCTTGAACCTTTTCAGGAAAAGATCACTGACCTTAAAAATAGGGTAAACGAAGCTTATGAAAAGGAAAATAAGGAGCGTTTCTCTCTGGCAGAAAAAGTAAAAGAGCTTGCTGAACTGAATCAGCAGATATCAGAAGACGCGAAAAAGCTGACAAGAGCTTTAAAAGGAGAAAGCAAAACCCAGGGAAACTGGGGAGAAATGATCCTTGAAAGCATTCTTGAAAAATCCGGACTTGTAAAAGGAAGGGAATATTTCCTCGAGCATGAACTTCGCGATGAAGATAATAAAGCATTGTTCTCCGAATTCTCCGGCAAAAAAATGCGCCCTGATGCGGTTGTAAAATATCCGGATGAGAGAAATGTGATTATTGATTCTAAAGTATCTCTTACTGCTTTTACGGAATTGGTAGATGAGAATGATCAGGATGTTTATGCGATGAAGCTTAACCAACATTTGGGATCCATCAAAAATCATATTCTTCAGCTGAGTCAGAAAGCTTATGATGATTATGGAAAATCTTTGGATTTCGTTATGATGTTTATTCCAAGTGAACCGGCTTATATTGCCGCCATGCAGGCGGACCAGAACCTTTGGAACTTTGCTTATGAAAGAAGAATCCTTCTGCTGAACCCGAGCAACCTGATTACTTCCTTAAAGCTTATTGCAGATCTATGGAAACGTGAGTACCAGAACAGGAACTCTATGGAAATTGCCGATCGCGGAGCAAAGCTGTATGATAAATTCGTTGGGTTTGTGGAAAACCTTGAGAAAGTCGGGAAAAATCTCGACCAGGCTAAAAACGTATACAACGATGCTTACAAACAACTTTATACCGGAAATGACAATCTTGTTATCCAGACTCAGAAACTGAAATCTCTGGGTATTAAAAACAAAAAAGATTTACCGCAAAGTCTTATTGATAATGGTAATTTTTTAGAAACAGAAAATTAATCTCATGAAAAAAAGTCACATCATTTTAGTAATCAGTATTCTCCTATTCGTAATTTCTTTGGCTTTGCCCGCGGTGTTTACAGGAAAGGATAATGAAATGTATGGTTTGGCTCTTTTTCTGCTTGGGTGGGCTGATCTTTCCGGAGACGGAACTTCATGGCTAGCGAATCCTATTCTTTTGTTCTCGTGGATTTTCCTTTTGGTCAAACAGCCTAAAATTGCAGCTTTTTTAGGTTTGCTTTCTGTAGGTACAGCACTTTATTATTTTACGGAAACCGAAATAACCGTCAATGAAGCAGGACATAAATCTGCTATTACTTCCTACGGACCTGGATATTACCTGTGGCTGGCGAGCTGTGCCACCATGTTTGTCGGAAGTTTGCTTCTCCTGCGTTCCAGACCGGATTCTCAGACGGGTTTGAAAAATTAAACTCTAAAAATTATTGTATGTTTTCCTTTGTAGCCTATCCATATCCCAAATCTGATTCATATAAAGAGATTCTGCTTTCATCGATTACTGCCGGCCTTTTAATCTATATATTTCTGATTGTTTTTCAACCTTTTGGGACAGAAAGTTTCCGGCATCAATATAAATACCTATTGCTTTTTCCCTATTCTGTTATCTTTGGATCAGTTTTTTTTGCTGCAGAACTTAGTATTATTCGTTTCAGAGACTGGAACATCTGCTCCGAATTGCTGAAGGTGGCAGGTATTCTTTTTTCAGCCTCTATCCTATCCTATTTCTACAATACTTTGTTCATAAGTCATGTTACACTGAGCTTTAGCAACTATCTCTATATGTTTCTGTATTGTCTGGCTCTGGGAATCCCAATTTCAACTATTTATATATTGTCGAGATATATCTATTTAAAAAGAACCCACGAAAAAACCGCAGAAGAGGTTTCCCAACAGCTTGCAGATCATCATAGCCTAATTGTTGCCACACTCAGTAAAACATTAGATATTTCTGCAAATAATACAGATTTGCAGATTCCTGAAGAAAACTTTATCTGTGCACAGTCTATGGAAAACTACTGTTCAATTTATTTTTCGGAAAATGGGCAGGTGAGAAAACTTGTGGTCAGAATAAGCCTCTCAAACCTTTTGAATCAGGTTCAGACAGATTCTATAAAAAAATGTCACCGTTCTTATATTGTTAATTTAAGCCAGGTCAAAAGTCTTAAAGGAAATGCACAGGGCTACAGACTTTTTCTTTCTGATATTGACTTTGCAATCCCCGTTTCAAGAAGCTTTATTTCGTTGATTATTCCAAAAATAAGATCATTAAAAGTCTGATATTTGCTGATCGTCACATTTTTTTGTCATTCATCACTTTCATTTGACCAGCATTACTGTAATCTTCATTTTTGTTCAAAATTATAAGCAATGAACAAAACTATTTCCTTCTTCTTTTTTTTTATTCTGGGGTTTTCTGTCTACTATTTCGTTGATCTTTTTTATTTTAAAAGTATTCAAATTTTCATTAAAGGATTATCCGGAAGTAAAGCTGTCGCTCATGTTGCAGCATACTGTATCACAATGCTCCCACTTATCATTACTTTAAAAATCATATTCCCGGAGAAGAATATTACCACCCTTTTTTCAATCAACAAACCCATTCTAAAAGGTTTTTCCATAGCTTTTATGGGCACACTTCCCATGCTAGCCGGCTATTTTATCTATTTTAAGCTGGTACAAAGTATTAGTTTTCAATCCCTATTCATTAACAGCATTTCATCCCCCTTTTTTGAAGAACTTATTTTCAGGGCATTTCTTATAGGGATTCTATACAGATTTACCAGGCTGGGATTTATTACTTCTGCTTTATTCGGATCATTATTGTTTGCCCAGGTGCATTTATATCAGGGCAGCAGCTTCACAGAGCTTACTGAAATATTTCTCATTACCTTTTTAGGTTCAGTCTTCTTTTCATGGGTTTATTTTGAAACTGATTTTAATCTTTGGACAGCAATTTTTCTTCATCTTTTTATGAATCTCTACTGGGAAATATTTAATGTTTCAGACAGTGTTTCAGGCAATATGTATGGAAATTTATTTAAAGTTTTATCCATTTTGCTCATCATAGCTCTGGTTATCTACAATAAACGCAGGAATAAAATACCATTTCAAATTACTGGAAAAAACCTTTTCATTAAAACCAGGCAGACGTAATCACAAATTTTACATAATTTTGCAGCATGCTGATAGAAAGTTTTCAAAACGATAAAATAAAAAATGTCACCAAACTTCTGGCTGACAACAGGTTCCGTAAAAAATCAAAAGTTTTTGTGGTTGAAGGACAACAGGAAAATGAAAGGGCTTTACAGTATAATTTTGAGCCTGCCGAATTTTTTATCTGTGAAAATATCTTTAAGGGAAAACTCCCGGAAGGTAAAATCCACTTTACAAGTGAAAAAGTATATGATAAAATAGCCTACAGAGGAAGCTCCGAAGGAATTATTGGAATTTATAAAACTAAAGATAACATCCTTTCATCATTTATTCCCAAAGAAAATTCGACCATCATCATTGTGGAAGGAGTAGAAAAGCCCGGTAATCTTGGTGCTATCCTGAGAAGCTGCGAAGCTTTCGGAATTGATGCTCTGATTGTAGCGGACGGAAAAGCTGACTTTTATAACCCAAATGTAATCCGGTCAAGCGTCGGCTGCCTTTTTGGTATGGAAATTTATGATGCTGAAAATGAAGAAACGCTTGAATTCTTACAAAAAAACAGTTTCAATATTTATACGACTTTTATGGATGAGACCGCTGAAGATCTTTATAGAAGAGATTTCAGGCAGCGTTCTGCCGTTTTATTCGGAACGGAACATTCCGGATTAAGTGATTTTTGGATTGGAAAAGGAAAAAATACGCTGATTCCTATGTCGGGAAGTATTGACTCTTTGAATCTGAGCAATGCAGTAGCCATTACCTGCTATGAATCTTTGAGACAAAAGAAGGGATAAAATCCTGACGTTGTTATTTAGCCAATGATATTGCTTTGCTTTGGCTTACTGTGAACGTGGTTAAGGTATAAGATTTAAGGTATAAAAAAACCGTCTCACTAGGTGAAACGGTTCTTTTATTGTTAAGCTTATGCTAGAATTACTTCTTAACAGCGTCTTTAACGTCTTTAGCAGCACCTTTAGCAGCATCAGCAGCACCTTTAGCAGCGTCAGCAGCAGCTTCAGTTGTAGCTTTAGCAGCATCAGCACCAGCAGCAGTTGTAGCAGCAGCAGCATCTTTAGTAGCGTCAACAGCAACGTTAGCAGCTGAATCAATTACTTTAGCAGCAGAATCAGTAACTATAGCAGCAGAATCAGCTACGTTAGCAGCAGCAGAATCAGTTGCACCTTCAGTAGAAGTAGCATCAGTTTTTTTACAAGCAACTAGAGAGATTGCAGCGATAGCAGCTACGAATAACGACTTTTTCATAATTAATTAAATTTAATTTTGTTAATATTGTTTTTATAAATTTCTTCTGTTCTGTTATTTGAACAAGACAAAGGTAGAGCAGATACAAAAGTTGTTTATGAAAAATAATTGTAATACCTTTGTAAAATAGTTTTACAAAAAAACAATACTGATAATCAACAATTTAATTATTTAATAAAATTGACAGATTTAGATCTATTACATTTTGAACAGCTAAAAAAAGATGTTCAGACTGAATTTTTAAAAGAATCCAACTCTTCCCATGATGATATTTCAAAATGGAAAGGGATAGATATTATATATTTCCAGGAAGACCTTCGCAAAAAAGCTAAAGGCAATATCAGTGAAAAGTCATTTTATACCTATTTCAAAACTTCGCCGGTCACCAAATTACCTAGGATTGACATGCTCAATTTATTGAGTATTTATGCAGGATACGACTCATGGTATGACTTCAAGAAACAGCATCTTTTTGCAGGAGAATTACTTCAGGAAAATGAAGATCTTGAACAAGAAGAAATTATAGAATTAGAAAAAACGGTCTCTTCTGCTCCTGAATTACCTAAAACTGAGGTTCAACCTCAAAAAACAGAATATCAGCCTCAGGAAAATATTGATTTACAAAAATCAATCACTGAAAACCAGACATTTAAAGAAAATACGTCTACACTTACCCAGACCCCAAAACAACCTTCTGCTGTAAGAAAAAATTTGCTTAAAAAAAATGCGTGGGCTATCATTACCTCAATTCTAATTGCCATTACCGGAGTTCTTGGATTTAAAGATCAAATATTTTCGAAAACATATAAATACTGTTTCACGGATAAAGACCGTGGTGTTTCGGTAATCAACACTCTTGAAATAAGAGTGATTAAAGAAAATGAATCTCCGCTTCTCTATAAATTGAAGCCCGGAGAATGTTTTTATTATTCTACTAAGGATAAAAATATCAAAATGCAGATTAGTGCTCCTTTCTATGAATATCTGGAAGTCAACAGGAATCTGGAAAATGCTCCGGATGAAGAAATGATTGAGCTGAAACCGGATGATTACAAGATGGCTGCCTATTATTTCTCCATTAAAGATGTAAAAGGAGGTAATCCGGAAGAACAGGTAGCCCTGATTAAACAGAAAAGAAACCAACTGGAAAACCTGATCAGCAACAATGCGGTTATTTATCAGGTGTACGATAATAAAACGTATGGTATAGAAAGGCTTGACAAGCAAAAATACATTACACTCGTAACAACACCTACCACATCTCTGAAAAACCTTAATGTTATAGAGATGAAAAAAGACAGTAAAGGAAAAATAGTATCTATTAAATTTAAAATAGCATCCACAGATGAAGAAAATAAATAAGTTTTTAATTTTCGCAGTACTTTTTTTAGCATTTATTTCATGTAACAACAAAAAGACGGAAGTAAGTGACCTGGATAAATTAAGAAACAGCACCAACATAAAAAGCTACCCTGTCGTACAGATGGACAGCATGCAGGCGATTAATTCCATCACCAAGCAAAAAGTACAGGAACTTCTTGATCTTTCTACATTATACTTGTCTGGAAATAGGAATACAGAGATTGACACGGTGATCTATTCACAAATGGAAAGTTATTTTCATAAGCCCGACTCTACTACATTCAAAAAACTATTCCATGAACTGGACAGCCTTAAAGTAAAATCGGTAAAAGTAAATAATCTGAATGTTTACAAAGAATTTTATAAAAAGGATACTTTAGATTATGCAAAATTTAATCTGGAATATTTTGATTCAAAAAATAAATCCCTGGGAACTTTTGAGAAAAACGCCCAATATATTCTGCTTTCTACCCCAATGATAAAAAAAGAGTTTAAATTCTATTTCTTAGATTTCTACTCTACCCCGTTAAAGAAAGACAGTACATCAGTAGGTGTTACCAAATAGTCAAGTGGAATATCATTTTCCCAGACATCATCGATATTTTCATCGGGGTTAAAGTAATTAACTCCGATTTTCTTTGTTTCAGAGGGAATCATTTTAAAAAAATCATCATAGAATCCTTTTCCGTAGCCTACTCTGTTTCCTTTTTTATCACAATACAATAAAGGCGTAATAACATAATTAAAACCTAAAAAGCCAGAATCTTCATTAGAAACAGGCTCAGAAATACCCCAATTATTAATTTCGAATTTTGTATCATTAAAAATCTCTACGGAAATTAATTTTGCATCAACAATCTTAGGCACAAAAACTTTGATACTCCGGCTTAAAAAATAATTAATGCATATTTGAGTATCAATTTCCTTAAACTTTTCGATTGGAATGAAAATGTGAACTTTCTGACCTGAAACTGGTTTAAAAAAATCAACAAAATTTTCAAAAATCTTTTCGGATAACAAGAAAGCCTCATCAGTTGACAAGGCTTTTCTTTTATCCATATATTTTTTTCTAAGTTCTGCTTTTAACATCTTTATCAGGCGTTTTTGAAGCTTAAAGAATTTTATATATTTTATCTGATAACCGAACTCTGAAAGGAAGTTCAAAAGTAATCTGATCTCCTTTTTTTGCTGTTTCACAAGGACCTCCGTTTGCGAAAAGTTCAGTAATAGTAAATTCCTGCTCACCAGTGGTCGGGCCTGAAATCAATACTTTATCCCCCACTGAAAGCTCTTTGTTTTCAATTAAAAACTGTCCGATTTTTGATTTTGTATAATAATGTTCTGCCTTACCGACCAATACTTTTTTGATGCCTATTTTTTGACGGATATTCTTTATTTCAGCTTTTGCTAAAGGCTTATTAGGAAGGTCTCCTGATTTCTTAAATTTCAGCGCATCAGATTTTCCTTTTCTGAAAACTTTATTACCAACCTGCAATCCTTTTCTTAATTTCAACTGCTCTTCCAAGGGCAAATGTATGATTTCCAAGCAGTCTGTGGAACAGCAGTTTTCCATCGCAGCTTTACATTCGTCACATTGAATAAATAATAAATGACAGGCATCATTCGCACAGTTGGTATGGTTGTCACAAGGCTTTCCACATTGGTGGCACTGCGCAATAATATCATCTGTAATTCTCTCGCCTAACCTATGGTCAAACACAAAATTCTTTCCGATAAATTTACTTTTTATTCCTTCTTCTTTAATCTGACGCGTATATTCAATAATTCCTCCTTCTAATTGAAAAACGTTTTTAAAACCCTGATGTTTGAAATAGGCACTGGCTTTTTCACAACGAATTCCGCCTGTACAGTACATTAACAGGTTTTTATCTTCTTTGAAATCCTGTAACTGTTCGTTGATAATCGGTAAACTTTCTCTGAAATTTTCCACATCAGGAGTAATAGCCCCTTCAAAGTGACCTACTTCACTTTCGTAGTGATTTCTAAAATCAACAACAATTGTATTCGGATCTTCAAGCAAATTATTAAATTCCTGAGCCTTTAAGTGAATTCCTTTATTGGTAACATCAAAAGAATCGTCATTTAAACCGTCGGCAACAATTTTATGCCTTACTTTTATGGTTAGTTTTAAAAAAGAGTAATCATCCTGCTCAACCGCTACATTTAAACGAATTCCTTTCATAAAATCGTAAACTTCCAGCGTATTGCGAAAAGCCTCAAACTGATCCGCAGGAACACTCATCTGAGCATTGATACCCTCATGGGCAACATAAATACGGCCGAGAGCATCGAGTGCATTCCAGGCTATAAACAATTCGTCGCGAAATTTTTGGGGATCTTCAATTTTGGCATACGCATAGAAAGACAACGTAAGGCGTTCCTTACCAGCTTCATCAATAAGTTGAGCTCTTTCTTCTGCGCTTAAGGTGTTATACAGTTGCATGCTATAAACGTTTTAAGTGAGAAAAATATTTTTGCAAATATAATCATTTTTCATTTGAATAAAATATCTGTGAATGAGTAATAAAGAGCCTTAGAATATTATGCTGATTTTGGATTAATTGTTGTAACTTAAAGCATAATTTCATTTCACTCCTTGTAGGAAATGTGACATTTTTTCTTTAATAATTTTTTAAGTTTTGTTAATACACCTTTTAAAATTATGACATAATGTATAAAATGACACAATAGCCGTTAAATTTTAGTTAAAATTGAAACATAGCATGTTAATTGCTTACTTATTTAGCATTAAATTTGTTTGCGAGAAAACCAAAATCAATAATAAATAAAAAGAAAGATATACAATGAAGAGTACTTTAAAAAAACTATTACCATTTGCAGTAGTGGGAGTTGTCTCAGGAGCTACTACCGTTGGGACACTACAATATTTCGGTCAGCATTCAAATAATGGTGACCAATCTTACTTCACCGCAGCAGCTCCCAACGCCTCATTTGTAGGAATGAATACCGGAACTGTAGGCGATGATTTTGTAAAAGCTTCAAAAACTACAGTTCCGGCTGTTGTTACCATCAAAAATTACCAGAGCAGATCGACGAGCAGAGCTTCAGAGCAGGATCTGTTTGATTTCTTCTTCGGAGATCCTTTCGGAGGCAGAGGCCAGCAGAGACAGAAGCAGCAGATTCCGGACAATATGCCATCAGGAATGGGATCCGGGGTGATTATTTCACCGGACGGATATATCATCTCCAATAACCATGTTGTTGCAGGAGCGAATAAACTGGAAGTTGTTCTAAGTAATAAGAAATCTTACATTGCAACCCTTGTGGGAACTGATCCAAACACGGATATTTCTTTACTTAAGATTGAAGAGAAAGGGCTTCCTTACTTAAATTTTGCCAATTCAGACAATATTGAAGTAGGACAATGGGTACTTGCAGTAGGAAACCCACTTGGATTAAATTCCACAGTAACGGCAGGTATTGTCTCTGCTAAAGGCAGGGGAATTGGGATCCTGGGAGGCCAGGGCAAAGCTGCTAATCCTATTGAAAGCTTTATCCAGACTGATGCCGCAATTAATCCGGGTAACTCGGGAGGCGCATTGGTTAACGTAAATGGTGATCTAATAGGAATCAACTCTGCAATCCAATCTACCACAGGATATTATCAGGGATACGGATTTGCTGTTCCTGCTAATTTAGCGAGAAAAATTGTTGAAGATATCAAGAAATTCGGAATCGTACAGAGAGGATTCTTAGGTGTTTCGTCATTAGACCTTTCTAACGATCAGCAGGTAATGGCATACAATAAGCAGTATAAAACCGACATTAAAGCAGGTTCAGGAGTATATGTGACAGGATTTGGAGATAACAGCGGTGCAGAGGATGCAGGTCTGAAAAAAGGTGACGTGATTACCAAAATAGATGCCTATGATATCACAGACTTCGCGGATCTTTCCATGTCTATCGGAAGTAAGCGTCCTGGTGATAAAGTTCAGGTGACTTATCTAAGAAATGGTAAGGTAAACACCACTACAGTAACGCTGAAAGACCAGAAAGGAGGAACCTCCACAAGAACTAAAGCTGACTTGAGTGTAACTGAAAAAATAGGAGCTGATTTTGATCCGCTTAATGAAAGATTCAAAACAGAATACGGACTAAACAGCGGCGTTGTTGCTAAAAATGTAAGTGAGGGAAGTGAGATGGCCAAAATCGGAATCGTGGACAACTATATCATTATAGAGATCAACGGTAAGCCTGTCAATTCACAGAAAGATATAGAAAAGATCCTGGATAAATACCAGGGCAATGTACAGGTGAAATTTGTGGATGACTACGGAAGAATCTATACAAAAGGATTCAAAATGCCTTAATGAATACAGACAATAGTCTTTTTATATCAACAAAAAACGCTGCAGGTTTGCAGCGTTTTTTCTATTTGGTTTTGTTCATTTTATCAGCGATCTTCTTTTTTTTATTCCGTTCATAAATAATCTCTACAATCTTACCTCCAATCCACGAAAACGGGAAAAATGTAAGGAAAATAGAGATTTTATAAAATGTAGGATGGTATGGAAATATAATAACATCCAGCATAGCTATGAAAAGCATAATGAAGCCGATAAGAATAGCATACGCTACTTTGGCATACTTTACAATAAGTGCAGTAGCCACTCCTCCTATCGTTGTTCCCAGCCCTGAAATAAACAGCAGAAAACCGAAAAATGCATTATCGTCTCTCATACTGTAAAGAAATCTCTGCCAGTGCTCAAAAGGAGCAAAAGCTTCGAAGGTGATCCATTGCGGAAAAACCCTTATACCAAGAGTAATAATAAGCCCGGCTATTCCAAGACCTACAAGAACCGCAATTGTATTTCTTATAAAATTCATTAATCCTGATGTGCAATCATAGAAATTTCAATATCAACATTCTTAGGCAGGCAAGAAACCTGTACCGTTTCACGGGCCGGATAGCTGTCTGCATCAAGATATGAAGCATAAATATCATTCATTACTGCAAAATCGTCCATACTTTTAAGGAAAATGGTAGCTTTTACTACATTTTTAAAGGTCATTCCCACCTCAGTAAGGATGGCTTCAAGGTTTTTCATTACTTGGTGCGTTTCCTTCTCAATTCCCTCTACCAGTTTACCAGTTGCAGGATCTACAGGAATTTGGCCGGAAATATATAAAACCCCGTTGGCCATATTAGCTTGTGAATAAGGCCCGATTGCTGCAGGTGCGTTAACTGTGTTGATTATTTGTTTCATATGTGGATATTTATTTTTTTCAAAGGTCATAATCTCATTACCATCATCTGCATTTGTTTGTTAAGAAATTTGGATGACAGTGATCTCATTAGAATTTATTTTGGTTGCAAATATAAAATTTATATTTACAATTGTCAATGTGATATTAGAAAGGTGCACCAGGCTGCGTAAAACTTCTGTCTTTGTATTTTAACGCATCGCTTAAGATATTAGCTTTGATACCGATAAAGAAGTCATATACCTTATACTGTCCGAAAGGAACCCAATTGAAGTTGATCGTAAAACTTCGCTGATCTCTGGTAAACCCGATTCTTGTATAGGCAAGATCTTTTGTCACAAGATCAAAGTGCGTACTTCCGTTGATATTCCAGTACGGAGTAAGCTTGATGCTGCCGTCCAGACCTACAGAAGCAATCTTAGTACCAAGTGCCGACAATCCTTTTGAATAGGCATAGTTGGCATTGATATTCAAAGTCCATGCCTGATCGAAATGCGCATAATTATCATCATCAAAGTAATAATTTTCATTCCTTATTTCTCCTTTTGCCGGATACTTTTTAGCATAATCTGTTTTCTCGCCAAAGAGTTCGCTGCTTAAAGGATATGAAAGCTGCACGTTGAAGCCCTGTACACTGAAATGTCCAAACTGTTCCGTTCTCACTCCCTGGGTTGCACCCGGAGCAAAAACAATTTTATAAGGATCCAGTGAAAGACTGGTATTCACATTTAATTTATTATTGAAGAAAGAAGACTGCCCGTTGATGCTGAATACAGACCATGGATGATCTTTCGCTGCAAAGTTGTAGTTCCCTGAAAGGTTAAGAGATTCAAAGATTTTTATTTTCTTTACGCCGGTAGAATCAGTTTTAGACTTTACTTTCATTTCGATATTGTTTCCAATATTAAAACCTAAGGCTCCTACCACTCCACTTGAAGGACTTCCCACAATTCCTTTCTCAAAAACAGAATAAGGAGTCAAAGCACCTTCTGCATTATAATAATTTTTATAATATCCGAAACCAGGACTCGAGAAATCCGGTGAATAAGTAAAGCTAAGACTTGGTGTCATCATATGTCTTACTGCTTCTACCGCAGAACCTTTTTTAAACTTCAGCATTCCATAAAGAGTGGTTTGCAGACTGGCAGATGAAGAGAACGTGGAATATCCGGCAATATTTTTCTGAATTTCGTCTACATCCGCATTCTTTACAGGATCATAATATTTTTTAAGTGTCTTGGTCGTTAAAGCATTATCAATATTGGCACTCAAACTGAATGTAAAATATTTGGCTACCGTTGTGTTGGTTCCCAATGCAATATTATTTTTCAGTCCTGTCTGCATCTTATCCCACATTGCTTTTGTAAAAAGCTCATTTTCCTGTGTACTTACAAAGTTCGTCAAATTAAAACCTGTGTTCACCGTAATATTTTCAAGAAGCCCCTGTCTCACTCCTGTTTTCGAACCAAACAGATAAAACTGATTGATCGCCACATTCATCTGAGGAAGACGAAGATCTGCAAGTCCGGTTGCAAAATTTTGAGAATATGATGCTGTCCCGGTAATAGTTGCAGGCAGCTTTAGGAATCTTTTTGTGACTGTTACCGCTGAACTCTGCTGTGTATTCAGGACATTCTGGTTGAAAATATAGTTGTTATTAAGCGGATTGTTGTAAAACTTAGTACTTACGATATCCACAGAAGCACTAAAGGTGAGGAAAGGATTTGCCTTTGTATCCTGAGTGTGTGTCCATGCAATTCTATATGTGCTGTTTTTGGTATAATCATCCAAACCTTTAATTCCTCTCACCATGGTTCCCACATCTGCTGTAAAAGTTCCTGAATACCTGTATTTCTTCAGATAATTCATCTGCGGCCTTAAGTTCCAGCTTCCTTTGGTATAGATATCTGCCAGTATTTTAAGATCAAAATGCTCTCCTATCGGCTGATAATACCCCAATCCGTTAAGAAAGAAGCCTACATCTTCCCTTTCTCCAAAACTCGGGATCAGGATACCGGCTGCCCTCTTTTCTGAAAACGGAAGAATGGCAAACGGAAGAATAAGAGGTGTAGGTACCCTTTCGATATACATCTGAATAGGACCTGTAACAATCTGTGATTTATCTTTAGTCTTAATCAGTTTGATATTGGATGCACGCATAAAGTAATCTGCCGCAGTATCTTTTTTCTTGATATAATACTCATCTGTAGTATAATCTGCATTTCTCATAGCAAAAACAGAATCATTATACTTTTTGGTTTTCTGTGCTGTAATTACTCCTTCGCTTTCTTCTGTCCTTGCATTATAAGCTATGGCCTGTTTGGTTTTTGTGTTGTAGCTGAATTCATTGGTTTCATATTTTTTACCAGCCTGAGTAGTAATTACTGGTTCAATGATCTTACCTAAAGAATCCTGTTTTCCACGGGCGTAGATCAGATTTTTGTTGTCATCAATAGAGATATAATCTGCATCAATCTGCATGTCCTGATATTTTACCTGGGCATTTTTATTCAGAAATGTCATTTTTTTCGGAACATCTCTACGCTGGTCATCCGCTTTTGTACGGAGAACATCATCTAAGGCTTCCTTTTTTACAACAATGGTATCCTTTTTGGAAATAGTATCATTAACCACATTTTTAGGCAATTTTTCAGGGGTTTTCTGTGCTAAAAAATTGTTAAAAATTAGGATAATTAAAATTTGTAATATATTTTTGAGGACGGTTTTGGCCAATTTTATTCTTTAATTAAGGCTCAAAATTAGTATAATTTTTAAAACTGTAAGATGTACAAACAAAAATTTAAAATAATTTTATCATTTCTCCTTCTTCTTTCCAACATTTTAATTTTTTCACAAAAGAAATTTACGATCGTTTTGGACGCTGGTCATGGGGGAAGTGACCACGGAGCGAACAGGACTTATGCAGATATCGGAAGGATTGCAGAAAAAGACGTTACACTTGCCGTTACTCTCAAAGTTGGGGCCATGTTGGAAAAAAACAGAGATTTCAAAGTTATATATACCCGTAAATTTGATGAATACCCTTCTCTTTCGGACAGAACCAATCTGGCCAACAGAAGTAAAGCTGATCTTTTTGTATCCATTCACTGTAATTCTTCACAAAGACCTACAGCCTACGGAACTGAAACTTATGTACAAGGACCTAACCAGAATGATGAGAATCTGGAAGTGGCAAAAAGAGAGAATGATGTGATCTTTCTTGATGAAAAAGACAGGCAGACCTTCGGATCTTATAATCCAAGCTCTCCGGAATCTCTTATTGCACTGAAACTTCAGCAGAGCAAATACCTTGAATCAAGTTTGCTGCTTGGCGGACTGGTGGAAGGTAATTTTGTCAATAAGGATAAAAGATTTTCAAGAGGTGTTTTCCAGAAAAACCTTCACGTACTTCGTATGAATGCGATGCCTTCTGTACTGATAGAAACCGGTTTCATTAACCATCCTGAAGAAAGCCATTATCTTGCTTCTGATAAGGGACAAACCGAAATTGCGGAAAGTATCTATAATGCCATCATCGATTATAAAAAAGCAATTGATAGAAAAACAGGCGGATCTTCTATTACTACCAAAAAACCTGAACCTGAAAAACCTGCTGAATCTCCTTTAAAAAATGATTTCAGGATTTTACTTCTCAGCTCTCCTGTTAAATACAATGACGGAGACCCGGCTTTAAAGGGCTTAAACTATATTCTCCCTATTAAGGACAACGGACAGTACAAATATTACTACGGGGTTACAAATATGGCTTCGATTAGAGATATCAACCTTAAAACAGCCAAGGATGCAGGGTTCAGAAATGCTTATGCTGTAGGATTTATGCCTAATCAAAAACTGCTGACGGGGTATTATACCATAGAGGTCTATACAGGCGACAAATTGAATGGCAATTCGTTTATTCTTCAGACATTAAAAGATGTAGAGAGAAATAAAGACAATGGAGTGTTTTATTACACCTATGGTAAAGTATATACTTTAGAGGATGCTGTAAAGCTTCAAAAAGACCTTGAATCCAAGGGAATCAAGAATACTATTATCCAAAAAGTTTTTAAATAACGTAAAAAATAATTTTGAAGTTAAAAAGTTAATCATTACTTTTGCAACCTCAAAATTTGGCCTATTCGTCTAGTGGTTAGGACTCAAGATTTTCATTCTTGCAACAGGGGTTCGATTCCCCTATAGGCTACTAAACTACACCCTTCAATCCCTGATCAATAAAAGGTTCAGGGATTTTTTTATTCCAAAAGTCAACGGAATCTCCACGAATTTTAAAAGAACTCTCGTACACGCTTTGTACAAGGCGAATTTCGAAAATCTTTTTTGATTTCGAAAATCTTCTTTCCTTTCGTCATCTTCTTGTTTCTTGAAATTGGTTCGAAAATATTCTATCGCTCTCAGGCACGGAAGCACCTTGAATTTGCTTCTTTTGTTTGAAAAGGAGGGTGTTGTTATGGAAAACAGAAACAGGCTCAAAACAAGCCTGTTTCTGTTGATAAAGTTTATTTTAAAGATTGTACAGAGTGAATTAATCTTCAAAAAAATCGTTGTCAATTTCTTTGATTTCAATAATCTTCTTTGTTTGAATTCCAACGTTAAACTGAATTGCAAGTTCCAAGAGTCTATCTGAATCAATTAACACAATTTTATTGTGTGGATTTTGATTAGCTGCATTCAAAGCTTCATTAGTAAAAGTAGAAGTGGTAATAAATACTCCTTTCGTAGTGCCTTTCAAATTTAGTGCACCAATGAAATCTCTTATATCTTTTGGAGATACCTTAGTACTGTCCCATTTTTTAGCTTGAACATAAATTTTTTCAATTCTAAGATGATCCTGATAAATTATTCCGTCTATACCACCATCATTAGATTGTCCCACTACTTCAAAATTAGATGCATCCACCCCTCCATATCCCATTTTTGCTAACAATTCAACAACAAAACGTTCAAAGAAATCAGGCGTTTTACTTTTGAGTAGTTGTAAAAGCTCATATTTTAAAGACTTATGTAAATTTTCTGTCGCTTTACCTATTATTACATCTGGTGTTTCTGCTTGTATTTCTTCAATAACAGTACTACCTGTCAAATCATTAGAACCTTCACTATTGAAAGTTGATTCCCATTGTTGGAATGCCTCAAATCTACGTAGAAAAGCAATATTTATATAGCTTAAAGTAGCATCATTCAATGCCTGTTTACCTAATTCTGTTATTTGATAATGTCCTCTTGATGGGGTAATAATTAATCCCGCTTTATCCAAATAACTACGGCTCCAACCTACCCTGTTTCTAAAAAGCGGTTGTTTTCCACTCGGAATTCTCTCTCTCAAATCATCTGAATTGAGGCTAAAGTGAACCGATAACATCTCAACCATTTGGTCTAATGAATATATTTGACCATCTTTAATAACTTCCAAGAATGGGTACATTATTGTTTGAAAATCTGGAACCGCCATATCTAATTATTTATTTTTCAAAGTTTTTTCAAAATCATCACAAATCTGAGGTAAAATATCTTTTGTCTCTCTTTTGAAGAAATCATCCAGTCCTTTATTTAAAACTGTATATTTACGATAGATTTTAGCAAAATCATTATAGATTTCTTCTTGAGAAAATGCTAATCCATCATCGTTTATCTTGGCAATCAAACGCATTCCCATATTATCACCTTTAATATAATCAAAGAAAATATCAATTTGCTTCTGAAATTTTTCAATCAGTTCTGCAATCTCTTCTTCTTCCTGATTACGTTTTTCAATAACCTTTAATATGTTGTATTTGTATTTATTTATGTTTGAATCTCCTTTAGGCTCAGCTACAATATCCTTAGTAGGTTTTTGGATGTAATCCTTCGGAGCAATAATCCCAATTTTATTATCAAAATATATTTCAACATCATCAATAATTTCATCAGGTTTATTTATTTGCCTGAAAATAGTATTAAATTTTCTCCAAAATTCTAAGAAGAATGGTTCTTTGAAACGTTGATCAAATTCAATTACAAACTCAATAGTATTAAGAATTTTGAAATATTTATTTATCCTTTCCTGAAGCAGTTTTGCCTCTGTCGAAGATTTTAATATATAAATTTCAAATCCTTCCTCAATATCTAAAATCGTATCAATTCCTAAATCATCATTTTTATACTTTACAAAGCTTGAAAAATGGTTTGTGTATAGACTATTCTGACAAAGCTCGTTATAAAAAACATTTAGTTTCCCTTCATCACCAATCGGATCAAAGTCAGATACAACAACATTGCTAAAGTACTCAAATGCCTCCTTAATATTTTTTACATTGATATTTTTGTAAGAAAAATCAACTATTTTACAATCAATTTTGTTTTTTGTAGTTCTATTTACTCTGGAAATAGTTTGAATAGCATTAATACCTCTGATTTCTTTGTCTAAAAATAGAGTATGAAGCTTTGGCTCATCATATCCTGTCTGCAGTTTATCTACAACTATAATAATTCCATTTTTAGCCAGTTTGAAATTTTGTAAAACAGATTTTTCGCTCAGTCCACTATTAAGTGTGTTACTATTTGGTTGGTATTGGCTATCAGAATACACGATATAAACAGGAGCGTCCTTATATTTTTCGTACTTTTTATCTGCTGTTATTGCTTCAAAATATTTTTCTATTCTCTTTTTATATTTTATAGCTATTGGAATAGATGAAACTGCCAACATTGCTTTTGCTGTTCCTCTAATTTTGGTATAGACAGCTGTTACCAATCGTTCTACAATGAATTTTGAAATAGCATCTATACGATCTGTATTAGCATAAATTTTCTTTTTTCGGATAGCATATTTCTTTCCATATTCGTCAATTCCTGTATCTGTATTTTCAGGAATAGCTTCTTTAAAATAACCTAAATCATCTTCAAATCCTTCCAACTCATTATCCGGAATTTCAAAATACATTTTGGCAGAAACCGGAACAATATTTTTTATTGGATTCAGAATATAGCCATCTTCAATGGCTTCTTTCATAGTATAACTATCAAACGGAACCCAAATTTTTTCTGATTCCGCATATTTATTAAATTCTCCAAACCTTGCCAACGTATGATCACTTGGCGTTGCGGTAAAACCAATTATTAGATTTTTTTTTGTCCGATTTTCTTGGTACGTTTCATTATTATCGAAACTGCTTTGCAGCTCATCAAAAAGACTGATCATTTCTTCATGTTGCGTTCCACTATTACTTCGATGAATTTCATCAATTAGAAAAGCAATACGAAGCGTAGAAAGCTTTTTGATGATAGAAGAATCTAAAACATCATTAATGGTAGAAAATTTTTGCAGATTCACCACTACAATTTTTTTATCAGTGCTCAATGCATTGATAAAAGTTTTCTTATCAAAGGCTTCTACAAACATCCCTTTCTGAATGTTCATATTATGTAACATTGAATCAAGTTGGTCTCTTAACTGCAATCTGTCTACTACCAACATTATTTTATCAAAAACGTATGTCCCGTCTTTTCTCAAATCTTTTAGTTGTAAGGCTGTCCAACCAATGATATTACTTTTCCCAAATCCAGCTGAATATTGTAGGAGCAAAGAATAAACATTTTTATTATTCTGATATTTCTGTCTTTTGGCAATCAGTTCTTTAATACGGTCTTCACCAGCTCCAATTTCCTTTAATTCTGTTTCTAATTTCCTGATAAAATATTCCGGTTCTGTCTCGTGTTCAAGAAACTCATCAATTTTATCTAAGATTTTATCCGTTCCGAATTTTTGCTTGGGTCTTGGATTAATAAGCCTCCCGTCATTATGTTTGTTTTCCTTTGTTCTACCCCCTTCTTTCTTGATTAATTCACGTTCAATGAAATTATAATACAAAATTTCTTTTTCGATATTCTTCTTGTCATAAAGTGTTTTGAAAACCTCCTCAAAACGTTGTGTTTTACTTGCTTCCGAGTTGCGAAGCGGATAAACTTTGAAGTCTTTTTCAAGGCTCAAATAATATTTATCAAAGTCATAGCTATCATCTTTTGCAGATTTTATCTCTTCAAAATGATTGGATATATTTCTCAGTATATAAGTTTCGTTAATATCAGTGGAAGTAATATGAATAGCCTTTTCAAAAATCTTCAAAAAATCTTTCCGGATGTTTTGAGATGAATCATTCTTATCTGATATTATAAGATACTCCTGAACAGCGGAGAGATAATCTTTTGCCACTTTTTTAACTCCATTTTTCTTGGCGTTCTGATTATTCCAATTACTTTTTAACTCACTATAGCCTAAATAAATCCCATTGACAAAAAAAGACAAGTCAGGACGAAACGAAAAACGATTTTTTCCTTCAAACTTAAATGTATAGGGTAATTCTTGAACTACGGAAAATATATTTTCATTAAATAACTTATCCTCATAAAATTCACTTCCACTCGGATAGAACAGATGCAATTTCACACCTTCAAATTCCACCGTTTTGTTATTGTTAATAAACAAGGCCATATTCATTGAAGATTTTATACGTTCATCCAGAAGATTACTGAACGTTTCCAAAAGTTCATCTTCATTATCAAATTTTCTCAACAGTTTTTTGTAATTATCTTTGTTGAGAGTAGTTTCCGATAAAAATGCTTTGAGGTCTTCCAATATAAAAAAATGTGTGGAAACTGTATTAGCTTTGGCTTCTTTATATTGCAAACCATCTGTTCGCTCACAAAGGAAATGGATAAGATATTTATCTTGTAAATCTAATTCGTGCATTGGTCTAATCGTTTATTACTTTTACTTTTCCGGTCACCACATCATTAATAAGTGTTTTGCGAAGTTCTTTGAGTGTAGTAATCTGTGTTTCAATATTTTTTACTATTCTGTCTATTGTAGTGGTTCTCTCATCTAAATATTGAGCAATCTTGGCTTGCTCTGAAAGAGGAGGAAATGCAATATGAATTACTCCCATTTCATTATTCATTATTTTTGCACCATTCGTATCAATTCTCTTATTGTGAGTGGCACTTTCCTGCAAAGCATACACCGTATAATTTAAATTTACATTTCTTCTTTTAGGTTTTAAAGTACCACATACATTCGTACAATTAAATTTACCCCTTCTTCTAAATACTGTACCTGCATTTACTCCATCTGTTGTCCATGTTAATAAATCCCCTTCAAAATCGTATGTTTCTATATATCCTAAACAACCATCATTTTCGGTTTGTGATGAGTAAACAGGATATTTCCCATTTTCGATTAGTTCTGATTGACCAATAACTCGTCCTCTACCTATATTGAAAATATCTTTGATTCTTTCAGTTTTCCAATGAGAAGGAATATGATTAATATAATTTATTCCGCTTTCTTTCAGTTCAACTTTATCATCCAAACCTTTAGTTACCGCTTTGTTGATAGTGCTTTTTCGTAGCTCTCTGTAATATTGTATTTTTTGTTCTAAAAGTTTTATTTTTTTTTCAATCGTTTGGGTTTTGATATTGAGGTATTCAGCAATTTGATTTTGTTCTGTGATGGGTGGAATTAATATTGGGATATTCAACGTTTGTCCCATATTCAAAGCTTCCTTTGAAGTTCCAGCCTGAATTAGATTGATATACTCCTTTACAGCATTCGTTTTGAAATACGCTGCAATAAAAGGCACTAATTTTATATTTAATCTTAAAAAAATGATATGTTGATTAATGTTTGCTTTAGGAATAGATTGAGGAACTATACAAGTTCTGCCTATTGATGCTCCAGTAATATTTATCAAAATATCATTGGGCTTCAATTGTGAACTTTTCATTTTGTTATAAGTCGTTTCATCTATGTAGGAAACGTTATCAATTCTTAAACCATCATCATATACGTTTTGACTTCTTAATAGTGGTATTCCTGAATTAACATAAACCTCACTTCCTCCCTTAGGAGTAACTCCACTACCTATTTTTACAATAGCATCCTTCACTCTTTTTATCTCCCAGTTTTCAGGAATTTCTTCCAACCAACTTATACCACTGTCTTTATATTTACCATATCTCTTCATATTCCCAAATCCTTTTCAAGATCTACCAATTCATCTTCTAGCATTTTTAAATCTTGGGTTATCTCTATAAGCTCCCGTAATTGTTCCGGCTGGTAAAAAACTTTATTGAAGTTAATTTCAACTCCCACTACATTATCTATATATTCAAAAGGTTTGGTTACATATTTTGCCATAAATGTATCTATTCCTTTTTGGTTTTCGTTTTCATCAGGGTCATAAGAAATTATTTCATAATCTTTCTGTAAATCTTTTGTTAGTTCTAATGAAATACTGATAACCGCATCTTTGGTTTTAGTTGCTTTTTTAAGTACTGGCTTTATCATTATTTTTCCGCAACCCAGCTCTGACAGGCTTCCATTTCTGTTTTCTATTATGGTTTCCTTATCGTTATCAAAGTAGTAAATTACATCATTAGCATGAACTTTTAATCCACCTTCCTTATAATCAATACCAGACAATAACGGTTTCACTTCATTTTCAAAATACTGTTCCAGTGAATTGTAATTTTGCTTGTTGAATTCAGAAATTTCAAATTCCGTCCAACTTTGCGTTTCATCATCTGCCAACCACTGTATGTTTACCGGATTCAATTTAATAGATTTTTCTTCTACCGTTTCTCCTGAACGATTGATTTTTAATGGCATTTCTATTGACTTTCCATTTTCATCAACGTTAGTTAGCATTATTGATTGCTTATTGTAATAAAATTCCCATTTGTCAAAAACTTTTGCAAAATTATTGTTAGAAAAATCAGTAAATATTGTAACAATATCTTTTCTATTTTCAAAATTCATCTGCTTACGTTTTTTACCTCTACTTTTTTTCAGGGGTTCATAAAGCTCACTGGCATTGATAAGAATAACTTTATCTTTCCGTTCTGCGGGTTTATTTTTATTGAAAATCCACAAATAAGTATAAATTCCCGTATTGAAAAACTCATCAGTAGGCATTTGGATAATGCCTTCTACCCAATCTTGGTCAAAGAAGTATTTCCGAATATTACTTTCACCGCTTCCGGCATCTCCACTAAAAAGTGTAGAGCCATTATGTACCACAATAGAAATACCATCATCTGCCAACTGATACAAAATATGTTGGGTAAACAGAAACTGCCCATCCGAAATAGATGGTAAATCAATAAAACGCTCAGTTTTATCATTCTGAATATCTTTTTGATAACCCTTCCAATCCACACCATAAGGAGGATTGGCGACTACAACATCAAAACGTTTTTCAATAAATTTAATCTCCGTAAGTGTATTACCGTGCCTAATGGTAGAATCTATTCTAAATCGACTTTCAATTTTTGCTAAAGCGTATAGAGCATCATTCCAGTCTTCTCCAAAAGTTGCAGTAGGTCTATTCCTGAAGGTTTCTCTAATTCTATCTTCTACTCCAAAAAGCAAGTTTCCACCTCCACAGGTTGGATCATAAATTGTCAGAAACTTCCCGTTATCCTCTATTTTAGAAACAATAATATCAGAAATTAAAGAAATAATATCATCAGGCGTATATTGTTCTCCGGCAGTTTCCGCAGATATATCTGCCCATTTTCTTTTGATATGCTCCTCAAGTGTTGTAATCTCGGAATTACTAAAAGGCGTTAAATCAATCTCACTCCAAGTTTTTACATAATCAAACAAAATACGTTTTTTGTTGAGTAGACTACTTACACCTGAAATATCCAGGTACTTCTCCTCTTCCGTACCACGCTCTACACCTAACAAACTTTTGGTTTCACCATCAAAGGCTCGCAAATATAATTGGAAATCTAAATTAAAATTTTTGTCATTTTGGCTAATAGATTTTAGTGTCTTATTTTGCCTGATAACATAATCGTTATAACCTAAACCTTCTAATTGAAAAACCTCTACAAAATCATCTATATCTTCTCTACTAAGTTCATTTTCAAGTCTTCCTGCTTCTCTTATTAGTCTACTCTCTACCATAAGTAGGGCAAAAAATGGCATCATGTATTTGGGAAAATCACTTTCCTTAACTCCTGCTCCTCTAAGATAATCCGCTGTTTTCCAAATATCGGATTCGTATTGTAAAATATTTACACTCATATAATTAAAATTCAATTTTAATATTTCCACCAAATCCCTTTTCAACAATTTCAGCAAGGGTTTTGATTTTTATATTATTACCTTCTTCACTTTCAATTCTTGAAATATAACTTCTCTTTTTTCCTACTTTTTGAGCGAGTTGTTCTTGTGTAAGATTATGCTTCTCACGAGCTTCTCTAAGCAATTTTGCAATATTTATTTCCATAAATAAAAAGTTACATTTGAATACACAAATGTAACTTAAAAGTGGCGATAGCCAAAATTTTATAATAAGTATTATTTGACTAAAAAATCTATAAAATCAATAAATTTCTTTTAAATAGAATTAGTTAGACCTTCGAAATATTCTTGACATTTTTTAATTATTTACTACCCTGCCTTACTTCTGTTGAAATATTTCCATTATCATGAATTTTATAATAAATAAAACTATTAAAACTATGTTGTAAATAAACAGGATGACCATTCTCGTCATTAATTACAAGTCCAGCTAGTTGATTTTTTCCCCAATCTTCTTCTCCAAAAAATACAGATACATTCCAAGAATTAATTTTTTCTCCATCCAGATAAAAATCTTCATTTTCACGAACAATCATTTTTTCTTTGGTATCATATGTAAAATTTGTTTTATCTAAAACCTCTTTAGCAATTTTCTCAATTTGTTCTTTTGTATGCTTCATATCAATTTATTTTAATATTCCTAATTTTCTTAATTTTACCAATTCATCCATTTCTTCAATTACTAACTTTGGTTGTCCCATTGGTATTCTAATCTTATCGTTTAAGTATTCATAAGAATCAACTAACTCTCTTTTAGTCCATTTTTCTTTTGTTTTCCAGATAGCATCCCAGACCATTGTTTCATCTTCCCAAAGAGGTAATTTTGCATACTCTTCAGGGGATAGCCTTTTCCAAGTTTTCATATGAACCATTTCATGAAAAACCGTCAATTCTGAAACTTCTGAACGTAAAAACATAGTTTTAAGTCTTGGATTGAAAGAACCTACTACACCTCTTGCATTCCAATCTTTAAGTTTTTGTTTCATCCCAAAGTCCTTATCTACAATTTTCAAATCTACATCATATAATTCCTTTAGCAACTTTCGGAGCTTTTTCAACTCTTTTAAAGTTAACAATCTTCCTCCATCTAATCCAAAACTATCATCAATTTTTCTGAAAAGCTCTTCAATATCCTCAACTACTTCATCATGAATTCTATTACCACTTCCAAATATAGCCTCAATTTTCTTTCTAATCCATTCCGCAACTTTACCACTTTTTATAGCTTCCAGCATTTCAAGAAACTCTTTCTCCAACCATTTGTAAAAGTCTTGTGCAGAATTAGCAATTTTCCCACCTAAATTTTTAGAGAGCTGTATTCCCTTCGCTCCTAACTCTTCTGCTTTAGCTGTTATTCTGCTGATTTTAGCTGACAGGTCTGCCACTAAAGAGCTTCCTCCTGTAAAATATGCAATAATAGCATCTAAGATAAGTTCAAATGCAACAGCACCAATGAAGTATGCCCAAAAATACTCATTATAATCTTTTATTGAAGAAAACTTCTTTTTTAGTACATCAATAACTTTTGATAGTTCTTTCCATATCTTACCTTCACTGAACAGGCTTTTAATACCTGCAAGAAATTCTTTAGAATTTTTGGTAAATAAATCTACAAAATCTTCTATGAATTCTAATTTCTCTTGATGTTTTGCCAACTCTAACGGACTCATTTTTTCCATCTCCAAAAACGGAATTTTATCCGTAACCATTGCTAACAGCATAATAACGGTTTGTGCTAAAGAAATTAAGCCATTGAGCAGACCACATAAAAAAGCGTTAATTTTTGCAACTTCTCGATTGACTTTCTCCACGATAATTGCACCAATACCTGAAAAAACTTCCAATATTTCATTAAAAAAAACTTTGAGCTTGTTATAGACATTTTTTATACTTTCAGGGATATTATCTTCAATGAAATTTTTTAAATAGAAAACAACAGCAAAGAAAATATCATCCGTAATAGTAGGTGTTGCCTTTACTACGGTTGTGACTATTGCCAAAGAAACTTCTTCAAAATAATTTGCAAACTCTTTAAACCTGCTAAATCCTGATGCTGCAACTTCAGAAGCGTTTTGCATGGTCTTATATTCTTGAGCAGCAATGGGAACAGGAATAATCGGTTTATATTTCACTTCCCTTTTTGAAAAACCAATTGTTCCTATTTTATTTTGATAAGTGCTGTACATCGGGTTTACATAATATTTGATGTAATCGTAATTTTCCTCTGTAAACTTCCATTTCTCAATGGTTTCTATGCCTCCTCTCATCCAGTCTGCCAACTGATTGTTTAATGAGAATACCTTTTTATAGACTTCATTTAGTTTACTTTGTTCAGCAATTTCCAGATAGATTGCACCCTTTAAAAGAGTTTCGTTTATCTTTTTATCATCTGCAAGCTCTCTAACAAGATTGTCAAACCCACTTATTGTTATTGATTCTGTTGGAGTTACATACGTGATATTTTGATTATTACTATAAATTCTGTTAAAGAAGTTTTTGGCATCTTTTCCCATTTTTACCCGACAGGCAGTACCAAAAAAGTTGCTTTTTTTAGGGTCATCTTCTTCATAGAAAACTTTAAATTGTTTCTCTTCTACACCCTCTTTTTCGTATCTATCAAACACTTCAACACCACTCTTACATAGTATGAAAGTATATTTTATGCGATCTGTTTCTTTAGTTTCGGGGATTTTATCG